>JAXLXV010000036.1:0-44361 GCA_046327745.1 Gemmatimonadaceae bacterium
CCCAGCCGCTGGAAGATGAGCGGGAGCATCGCGCCAACCACCGTCCCGACCAGCACGACGGCGATCAGGGCACTGGCCACGACCAGGGCCACCGGTGTTGGACTACCCCACATCAGCGCCCTCAAAAACCCGATGGCTCCGAGCGGCAATCCCAGCGCCACGCCTTGTCCGAGTTCGCGCAACAAAACGCGCATGGCATCTCGCACCTCAACGTCGCCCACCGCCAAGGCGCGCGTGATCAAGGTGGCCGACTGCGACCCGGAATTGCCGCCAGAGGAGATGATGAGCGGAATAAACAGCGTGAGTGACAATGCCGCGGCGAGCGTGTCCTCGTAATAGCGCATCGCGGTACCGGTGAACATCTCACCGACGAAGAGGAACACCAGCCATCCCACGCGTTTCTTGGCGACACTCCAAAAGCCAGCGCTGAAGTACGGTTCCTCCAGCGGCTGCACAGCACCCAGTCGCTGGACGTCTTCCGTTTGGGCTTCCACGATGGCGTCAATGACGTCGTCCACCGTGATGACGCCCACCAGCTTGCCGAATCCATCGACCACGGGCACCGCGACCAGGTCATACTCGGAGGTGAGGCTGGTGACGTCGGATCGATCCGCATTGGCCGCGACCCGCACGACCTCACTGGTCATCACGTCAGCGACCACACTGCCTTCGGGGGCGGCCACGAGTTCGCGTAAGGACATCACGCCCAGCAGCACGCCATCGTCGTCCGTGACGTAGATCGCGTGCATGGACTCGCGCTGCCCCGAACGCGCGGCGGCGCGCACCCGCGTCAGGGCGTCCTCGATCGTTAGGCTCCGGGAGACGGCGACAAATTGCGTCGTCATCAACCCGCCGGCCGTATCCGGCTCGTACTGCAGAAGCCGTTCGGTTTCCTGACGTGCCGCACTCGGCAGGTCCGACAGGATCTCGTCGGCGGTCTCTTCCTCGAGTTCCTCGAGCACGTCGGCGCGCTCGTCCGGCGTCATGGCGCCGACGAGTTGCGCGGCCAGCTCGGGGTTCATCGCCTCGAGCAGCGCGGCCCGCACCTCTTCATCGATGTACTCGAGGACGGCGCCGGCGCGCTCATTGCCGAGCGAGCGCAGGAACTCCGTCACCTTCTCCTGCGGCATCAACTCGGCGATATCCGCCAGGTCGGCCGGGTGCATTTCCTCGGTCTCCGCCGCCACGTCGTTCGGCGACTCTTCGAGGAGCGCGAGGATGTCCGGCGCGAGAAGGGCGGCGATCGGACGCTCAGGATTTCGCGGCGAGATCATCATATCGCGTCCTGCAACAGAGATCGAACGAGTGGTCACGCCGTTCGACGCGACGTGCGCGCGCAAGTTACCGGCACGGATACAGGTGAACAAGCCAACGGCGCGACGTGCTCCCAACCTTTCCTGGGGTTCGAGTGTCGGACCCATGCGCCCCGTCATGCATCGGTCATGGCGTCGCTTGGCGCGCGCAACTCATCCTGGCTGCATATGCGACAGATTCTGATCGGACTCGCGGGTTCCGTGTTGCTGACCCAAGCCGTGCACGCGCAAAGGGCGCAACTCGTTTCCCGGGGGAATGCCGCCAGTTCCCCGACGGCGCCAACCTTCGTGGTGGCCACTGCCGTTCAAGCGGACCGGCCCGTCGTGATCGATGGTCGTGATGCGGACGACGTGTGGTCGCGCGCCTCGCGCATCAGCGAGTTCCGGCAGTTCATGCCCAAGGAAGACGCCGATCCCACCTTCGCGACCGAGGCCAAGGTCGCCTACGATGCCCGGAACTTGTACGTGCTGGTGCGTGCATTTGACGCGCATCCCGACAGCATCATGGCGCTCCTCAGCCGCCGCGATGAACGCACACAGTCTGACTACCTGCGCATTGTGGTGGATTCGTACCACGACCGGCGTACCGGATATCAATTCGCCGTCAACCCGGCTGGCGTGAAGCGCGACATCTACATGTACAACGACGGCGATGAAGACGAGTCCTGGGATGCGGTCTGGGAGGTCAAGACGTCGATCGATTCACTCGGGTGGATCGCCGAATTCCGCATCCCGCTGAGTCAGCTGCGATTCGCGTCGCAGGCTTCGCACACCTTCGGACTGGGAATCCACCGAGAGATCGCTCGGCTGAATGAGCGCATCGCCTGGCCGCGATTCAGCCGCAACGCCCCGGGCTTTGCCTCGCAGCTCGGCGAGGTGCGCGGTATTGATGGCGTCCCGACGCCCCGTCGGCTGGAGGTCCTTCCCTACGCGGTACAGAAAAGCGTGACCGAGGCTACGACGACAGGCTACGACCATCCCTTCCAAAACGCCTTGGGCGCCGACCTGAAATACGGCCT
The DNA here is from genome assembly GCA_046327745.1 of Gemmatimonadaceae bacterium. GTDB lineage: Bacteria > Gemmatimonadota > Gemmatimonadetes > Gemmatimonadales > Gemmatimonadaceae > JABAQJ01. Next base: position 2,333 of record JAXLXV010000036.1, read on the forward strand.
CACGTCGAACCTGACGCTCGATGCCACGGTGAACCCGGATTTCGGCCAGGTCGAAGCCGATCCATCGGTGCTGAACCTCAGCGCATTCGAGCAGTTCTATCAGGAGAAGCGACCCTTCTTCCTAGAAGGATCGGGCATCTTCCGTTACGACATCAGCTGCAACGACGGGCAATGCACGGGGCTGTTCTATTCCCGGCGGATTGGGCGGTCGCCTCAGCTGGGATGGCGCGCGCCTGACGGGAATGACGTACCCGTCGCGACGTCCATTCTTGGCGCTGCTAAGCTCACGGGCCGACTGCGGAACGGACTTTCCGTTGGACTGCTGAACGCTGTGACGGCCCGCGAGGCGTCGGGCGATAGCATGACCCTCGAGCCGCGCACCAACTACTTGGTGACCTCGCTTCAGAAAGAGTTCCGAGAGGGGCGCACTGGCCTGAACGGCATGTTCACGGCGGTCAATCGCGAACTCGATGCAACCAGCGCGACCTACCTGCGCCGCGAGGCCTACAGCGCCGGAATAGAGTTCCGTCACCGATTTGGCGGTTCGAGCAAGCAGGACTACAGCTTGTCGGTGCAGATGGCCAGCAGCCTGGTACGTGGCTCAGACTCGGCGATTGCTGCCACCCAACGCAGCAGCATTCACTACTACCAACGGCCCGATGACGACCTAACGTACGATCCGACGCGGACCAGCCTGTCCGGTACATGGGCGCAGGTAGGCTTGAGTAAGCATGGTGGAAAGCATACCCGATTTTGGACCGGAATTTGGACCACCTCGCCGGGATTCGAAATCAACGATGTCGGGTTCGCGTCCCAAGGCAACTCGCGCGGACAGTCCAACTGGTTCGCGTTCGTGTTCAACGAACCCCGCGCGTTCTACCGTCAGATGCAGATCAACTTCAACCAGTGGAACATGTACTTGCCAACCGGCCGGGCGATCGGGCATGGTGGCAACATCAACGCGAACCTCACCTTCAAGAATCAGTGGTTCGCCTATGGGGGCGTGGGCGGTGAAATCCCGTCCTGGTGCGGTTCGTGTACGCGTGGGGGGCCAACCATGCGACAGGCGGGCGCACTCTTTGTCTTTGGCGGACTGACCAGCGACCAACGCAAGCCCGTCGTCGCCAGCTTGAGCCTGAATGGCAATCGGGGCGACGCCGGCCGATCCGCGAGCTTCAACGTAAGCCCCGAGGTCTCGCTGCGGGTTGCCTCACGCTTCCGCACCTCGATCGGTGCGTCGTTCATGCACAACGTGGACAACACGCAATGGGTGGACAACTACGGCGTGATCACCAGTGACACCACGCACTACACCTTCGCGCACCTGGACCAGAAACTCGTGGCACTCACGTCGCGCGTCGATTACACCGTGTCCCCGACCTTGACGGTGCAGGTGTACGCGCAGCCCTTCGCGACGAGTGGGGGCTACTCGGACTGGCGTGAGTTGTCGCGTCCGACCGCGCGCACGTACGAGGAGCGCTTTCAGCCGTACCGCGCCGTCAGCCCCGACGGCTTCAACTTCAAGGAGTTCAGGTCCAACAGCGTCGTGCGATGGGAATACCGACCCGGTTCAACGCTGTACTTTGTCTGGGCGCAGGGACGGCAGCAGGATGGAGTCGATCCGGGGTCGTTTTCGTTTTCCCGCGACTATCGAAACCTGTTCCGGTCGCACCCCATGAACACCTTCCTGATCAAGGCGAGCTACTGGCTTAGCCTGTAGTGTTTGCAGGGGCCGCCGCCAGGAGCGGCGCCCGACGCAGTGACGGAGAGGCCGAGGGGGAATCGGCGCGCCCTTCCAACGGACGCGCCGAGTGCCCACTTTTCGCCCGCACCTTCTGCCTCTCTTCTTATGCGTGTCGCGTTCCTTGGGCTCGGCGCTATCGGTGCGCCGATGGCCTCTCACGTCGCCAAGACCTTCGATCTGGTGGTCTGGAACCGAACCGGCGCAAAGTCCGTCGCGTTCGCCGCCCAACATGGCGCCAAGAGCGCACCCACTCCGGCGGAGGCGGCACGTGGCGCGTCCATCGTGATCACGTGCCTCCCAACGTCCCGTGAAGTCGAAGAGATTCTGCACGGACCGCCGGGTGCCGATCTCCTTTCCGGGTTAGAAAGCGGAGCTACGCTGATCGACGCAACGAGTGGCGACCCTGCGTCGTCGCGCCGCATCGCGGCACTTCTCGCGACCCGTAATATCGGGTTTATCGACGCCCCGGTGAGCGGTGGGGTAGTGGGCGCCGAGAAAGGGGCACTGACGATCATGGTGGGCGGCGATCAGCAGACGCTCGACCGGGCGATGCCCGTGTTGGAAACGTACGGTAAGAAGATCGTGCTCGCCGGCCCCGTGGGTGCTGGTCACGCGCTCAAGGCGGTCAACAATGCCCTGCTCGCCGTCCACATCTGGTCGGCCGGCGAAGGACTGGCGGCTTTGGCCAAGGCCGGGGTGTCTCCGAAGGCGGCGCTGGACGTGATCAACGCGTCGAGCGGGCGCTCGAACGCCTCCGAGAACCTCATTCCGCAGCGCGTCCTGACTCGGGCATTCCCTCGGACGTTTCGACTGGCACTGCTCGAAAAAGACGTCGCGATTGCCGCGGATTTCCTGCGCGATCAGAAGGTGGCGTCGCCGGTGTTGCAGCAGATCGCTGAACTCTTTCGCTTGGCACGCGTCGAGTTAGGTGAAGAAGCAGACCACGTAGAGGCGGTTCGTCTGATCGAGCGCCACGCGCGCCAGGAAATTTCGGGTTGATACGGGAGATAGGCATGGCCACACCGGTTGAGGTGTTTTCAGGCATGAAGACCGTCGAAGAGATCCGCAGCCGGTTCCCGGCGCTCAAGCGCCAGCACGGCGGCCACCCGGTGGCGTATTTCGATGGACCTGGTGGTACGCAGGTACCCAGTGAGGTGGTCCGCGCCATGAGCGACTACCTGCTGCATCACAACGCCAACACGCACTGGAACTATCCGACCTCGGCGGAGACGGATGTGCTCATCGCCGAGGCCCGTACGGCCATGGCGGATTTCTTCAATTCGCGGTCCGACGAGGTGGCGTTCGGCAACAACATGACCACGCTGACCTTTCACATTGCCCGATCGTTAGGTAGGCAATGGGGTGCGGGCGACGAGGTGATTGTCACCGAACTGGATCATCACGCCAACATTGCGCCGTGGCGCGATCTGGCCAGGGAACGCGGCGTGACTGTGCGAACCGTACCCTTCAACCCGGCGACCGGCCTGCTTGACTGGGAGGAACTGGAGCGCACGATCAACCCTCGGACGCGATTGCTCGCCATTGGTGCGGCGTCCAACGCCCTTGGAACGATCAACAACGTGCGAGAGGCAGCCCGACTAGCGCATGCCGTCGGCGCGCTGTGCTTCGTGGACTCGGTGCATTTTGCCTCACACGGGGTGACCGATGTGCGCGCCATCGGCTGCGATTTGCTGGTGTGCTCGCCCTACAAGTTTTATGGTCCGCACGCGGGGGTGGCGTACGTGCGCAGCGATCTGCTGTTGTCACTGGCGGTCCCCAAACTGGACCCGGCACCTAACGAGATTCCCGATCGGCTGGAGACCGGGACGCAGAATCACGAAGGTATCGTTGGAACGGGGGCGGCGGTGGATTTTCTGGCCTCACTCTCCACGGCCGGCGGCAGTCGCCGCGAACGGCTGGTGCGCGTCCTGACAGCGTTGCATGAACGCGGCGACGAACTCGTACAACAGCTGTGGAGCGGTCTCGCCGCGAACTCACGTGTTCAGCTGTATGGACCACCGCCCGGGTCGTCACCACGAACGCCAACGGTGTCGTTTGTGGTCGACGGAATTTCCTCGAGTGATGTGGCAACGCGGTTAGCTGCACGCGGCATGTTCGTGTCCCATGGCGACTTCTACGCCAGCACGATTGTCGAGCGGCTTGGTCATGCGGCTGACGGTGTCGTGCGCGCCGGTTGCGCGTGCTATACCACGGCCGAGGAAGTGGATCGGTTGGTGTCCGCCATCTCGGAGATCGCCGCCGGGTAGGCAAGGCGAGGAACTTGCATCAGCAGGGTATGGCGGGTTCTGGGGTGCCAGATGGTGCCCGTGAATCGTATCTTGTGGAAGCCGTTTGCCTGCCGCTCCTTTCCAGCCCCCTGATGTTCTTCCGTCGTCCGTCTGCGTGGTCTCTTGCTGTGCTGGCGACTGTAGGATGCCGCACCAACACCGCGTCCGCCCCCAACACCAGCTTCGTGGTGAGTGCGGGGGATTCGACGTACTGGGTGACGACGTCGGCCACGCAGGCCAAGGTGCGTAGCGCGCCGTTTCTTCTGGTTTCGTTAGACGGCCGATTCCAGGAGATCTTCGTCACCGACGACGACCAGTCGTTCTACAACGCGGTCATCATCGGACAGCGCATTTACATGCGCGACCTGGTCACCGGTGATTCGTCGTTGGTGCTGGACGACGAGCTGACGGGCGGAGTGGCGCGCGAATACCAGCGCACGCACCCTAACGAGCGCCCACTGGACCAGGATGAAGAGGAAAACCCCGACGCCGAAGCGATCGCGTCCACGGATACGCAGGTCATCGAGGTGCTGGGTCCGTATCTGACCTACGAGCAGCACCTCGATCTCGACGGTCCTTGGCTTCGTCCAGCTCACACCACACGGCGTGGCGTCATCAACCTGCGCACGAAGGAACCCGTCACGCTCGCCTCGCTGGTGGGTGAAGGGACCGCGGCGACATTGTGGACGCGTGGCGTCTCGCTCTTTGGCTCGGCCCGCGATTCCATCGGGTCCATGGCCGACGCGCGGGCAGCACGCGCCAAGGAAGCGATGGGCGGTTTCGAATTCGACTCAAGCTCGTTCGCCGTGATTGAAAGCGCGGGCGCTCCAGCGATCGCTTTCTACGTCCCTGGCCATGGGCTTCGAGCTGGCGGGTACGCGCTGCCGCTGGATCCGATCGACATTCCCGCTGGAACGTGGTGGAACGACGTGCGAGGCACGCTTCCCGTCGCCGAACCGGGCGGGTCCGATATCTGGCACGGCCGCGACTATGACGTGGTGGCGCGATACGACTCGATCGACGGCGCCGCTGATCTGTACGTGCGACCTGGAGGGAGCGAACACGCCGTGCACGTGGCACGCGTGCAAGGGCCCGTTCGGCGCGTCCTGCGTGTGGTGACTCAAGCGGGGGACACCACGACGCGCGCCCTGCGTCGCGCCTTCGACGACGCAGTACTTTATTCAGGCAACGCGCGCACGGCATCGGTCTCGCTGTCGCCGCACCAATCGCGACTCCCTACGTCCTGACCCCGACGTCGTGTCTTCGCCCCAACGTCCCAGCAAGCCATGTCGTGCGTCGCAACATGAGAGTTCCGAACTCATGATGCCGCAGCATGCCAATAACCTCGGCCACGTATTTGGTGGCGTGATCATGGCCATGATGGATACCACGGCGGCCGTGGCAGCCATTCGGCACGCAAGAAACACCTGTGTCACTGCATCCATCGATCGCGTGGATTTTCGCGAGCCAATCCACGTCGGCGACTTGGTCCTGATGAAGGCGTCGGTGAATTTTGTCGGCCGTTCCTCGATGGAAGTTGGCGTCCGTGTTGAAGCCGAGGACATGGTCACGGGCAGCCGTCGCCACACGAACTCCTGCTATTTGACCTTCGTGGCCGTGGATCGGAATGGTCGACCGGTGGAAGTGCCGGAGGTGGTCGCCGAAACAGCCGATGAGAAACGCCGCTTCGGCGCCGCAGTAGAGCGCCGTCGCCGACGGCTGGAGGAGCGCCAGGCCGAGGGACAGGGATGATGCCTTGACCCGCGTCGTTACCATGGCGAGCCTTCCTGCCATGTCGCGCACCTTCACTGTTGAGCAGGCGAATCGCATGCTGCCGCTGGTCCGCCGGATTGTGGAGGACATCGTGAGCCATCATGCGGACTGGCAGCAGGTGGTGGGCGAGTTTGAGGTGGCGAGCGCCACGGTGCCGGCAACGCCGCGTGCCATTGAGCTGCAACAGCACGCCGAGCGTCTGGCCGGTGATATCGAGCGCTTCATCGGCAAGCTCAGTGCACTCGGCGTGGAGTTCAAGGGCTTTGACCTTGGGCTCGTCGATTTTCCGAGTGAACGCGACGGCCAGCCGGTGTTGCTGTGTTGGAAGTTGAACGAACCTGCCGTGGCGCATTGGCATGCGCGCGAGGATGGCTTTGCGGGGCGCCAGCCACTCACTCCTGTTTCCAGCGCTCCCTAACGTCATGAGACCATGAAGACCTATCGATCACCCGACGGCACGTGGTGGGGTGTCACCGTGAAGTGCCCGAGCCACAGCAGCGCGATGATCGTGTTTGCGCATCCCGACGGTCACACGTCACGACGCGACCGTTATGCATGGCTCAACTCGCATACGGCGGACGCCAACGATCCCCAGGCGCGACTGAAGCCAGCCGCCGTGCTTTCGACCCTCGACGATGCCACGCTGGCTCGGCTCTTTCGACGAGCCATGCCGGTGCACACGGAGCGGGAGATTTTCGCCTAGCGGCTCGTGGCTGGCGACGCCTCGTCGGCGTCACCGTCCGTCTCGTCGTCGAACCTGACGGAGACCTCCATGCCGTCGCGAGCCACGACGGTCTCTGGGAAGACGGCCCGTGCCTCCCGCTCGAGGTCGGAGAAGTCACGCGTATAGCGCGCGGAGATGTGCGTAAGCACCAGGCGTCGCGCGCCGGCACGACTCGCGACGAGCGCCGCCTCGCGGGCGGTGGAATGGCCTGTCTCTGCGGCGCGGGCCGCTTCCTCCTCGCCAAACGTCGCCTCGTGCACGAGGACATCCGCTTGAGCGGCAGCTTCAACCGTCGCCGGATGCGGGCGTGTATCACCAGTCAGCACAATGCGGCGGCCGCGTCGCGGGGGGCCCACGAGGTCGTCTGGGGTGATAACGCGTCCGTCGGCGAGTGTGACCGGTTGCCGCCGATGCAACTGACCCCAGAGGGGGCCTTCTGGGATGCCTAACGAGCGCGCCCGTTCCGGATGAAATCGTCCGCGGCGCTCGTCCTCCACCAACGCATAGCCAACGCAAGGCGTCCCGCGATGGTCATGGTCGAAGACCTGAATCGCATAGTCCTTCCCTGGCCACACGTCTCCGGGGGCCACTTCATGTACCTCGAGCGGGAACGTCAGGCGGTCCGCGCCGAGGAGTTCATTCCGTCGAAGCAGGCGTACCGCGCCACGAGGCCCATGGAGGTGCAACGATTCCGTGCGACCTTGCAGCGACATGGTGCGCATCAAGCCAATCACACCCAGGAAGTGGTCGGTGTGAAAGTGTGTGAAGAAGATGTGTTCGAGGTTGAAGGAGATCCCATAACGCATCATCTGGCGTTGGGTCCCCTCCCCGCAATCGAACAGAAAGGTCTCGCCCTCTCGAATCAACGCAACACTCGCGACCCCACGTTCCACGGTTGGCCGCGAGGCTGATGTGCCCAGAAATCGGAGGGTGAGAGGCATAGGGGGCGAAAGTTAGTGCAGCAGCCCCGTCTGTGACCTGCATTCCAGCGCGACGAATTGGTGCACTCCAACATTCCCGCGTCGACCACAGTACCGAGGAACAGCCGACGGCCATCTTATAGTCGAGACTGCTTCCGGTACAGGGTGCAGACCCCGCGAAAAGTGTCACTGAGGGGCGTGGCGTCCATGCCGCGCTCTTGCGGGAATGGAAGGAGAAATGCAGAGGTTGTTACGGCGCCGGGCGGGGCGCACGAACGTGTGTCACCGTCGGCGTTAGGCGCGGAAACCCGCTGAGGGGAGGAGTCGCCGTATGTCGGGGAAGAGTAAACGCGGCTTTGCGTCGATGGATCCCGCGCGTCAGCGGGAAATCGCCAGCCGGGGCGGTCGAGCCGCCCACGAGAAAGGCACGGCTCACGAATGGACGCCAGACGAGGCGCGCGTCGCCGGAAGAAAAGGTGGCGAAGTCGTCAGTCGCGATCGCGAGCATATGTCTGCGATCGGTCGTGAGGGTGGTGAGGCGCGTGGACGAAACAACGCAGTCGCGCGTGCCGGGAATTCCATAGAACGCGAGTCAGCGGTACACGTCAGTCGCGAAGGCATGCCGCCTACGGCGACGCGTCCGTCCCAGCGTTCTACAACTCGGGACGAGCGCGCGGCCTTCTAGCGCTGACCACTTCGGTCAGCGGCAGGTCGACTTGCGCATCCGGTAGGTGGGCCATTGGCGCCCACCGCTGGATGTAGCGGGGCGCGTCGAACTTCTGTCGGGCGCGCTCCAGTGACATGGGACGAACCATCCCCAGTACTGGACGCTCGGCAAAGGGCCGGTCGAATTTCCCAAGGCACCATTGGATGCCAGCGTAGGAATTCGGGTCGCGTCCGTCGAGCGCATACTTGTCATTCAGCTCAATCATCCACGCTAACGCGTCCATGACGCGGCGCGTCCACAGTACGACGCTCTTGCCCCAAAGCATGCGCATGTAGTTGTGCATGCTTCCCGACGTAACGAGCTCCCGTTGTGCGGCGTTCCACAGGTCGTCGTGTGTGCGCGCCTGTTCGAGCTCGCGGAGGGAGTACGTGTGGGTGCGAGGATCGGTGGCATGCGCGCGAAGTGTCGTCCGGGCCCACTGCGGAAGACCCTTGATGGTCGCGTGATGAGGGTTCCGAAGGCAGAAGTTGAGGGCCAACTCTCGCCACACCAGGAATTCGCCCAAAAATGCATCGGCCCGGGCCGAACTGGTCGAGGCCATCACGGTCCGCGCGACCTCGGCCGAGGCGATCTGTCCGAAGTGCAGGTATGGCGAAAGGTGACTGGTTCCTTCAGGGTCGTTCGGATCTGGACGACGTTCGGAATAGCGGCGAAGCCCGTCGGCGCAGAAGTCAGCGAGTCGGGCCCGGGCGGCGTTGAGTCCGCTAGGCCACTCCACGGGAAGGACGTCGTGATCGATCTCGCAACCGGCGACGGCCGCGGCGACGTTTAACCTGGCGAGCGAGAGGGGCTCGATCTCCAGAGAGGCGAGCAGCGAGCGGGTGGGGCGTTTCCGGGCCGGACGGTCCTCCACCGGCTCCAGCGCATGCGACAACAACGCCTTCAGTTTGGGGCGTATGGTACGCGCCGCGTACTCTTCGCGCTCGAAGCTGCCGGACGGAACGATGCCGTGTGATTCGATCGCGACGACGCGGCACGGTGCACGTTTGGCGAAGCGTGTCGTCCGCTCGGCGATCCCGCAGGTGGGAAATGCGTCCGTGACGACTTGAACGGCCCGCGCGGCCAGCCGGTCCACAACGCGGCGGTCATCATCTCGCCGGCGGCGCAGGACGAAGTGATATGCGTGGCCTAACGCGTCGGCGCGCGCGGCAAGTTCCCTCGCGTTCTGAAGGATCGCCGTGTGGATGCGATCATTCGCGTGGGGGTAGGTGGGATCCAATCCCTGATGGATGATCAGGGGCTTGTTCAGACGATCCGCTTCGCGGACGGCGAATCGCAGCGCCCAATTTTCCTCTAGGCGATGCGTGCTTTGCATCCAGTACAGCACGTACTCGCCTTCTGGTTGCACCCGTACGTCGTTGGCGTGGTGTGCGCGAAGCTCGAGTTGGTCGCGGACGTACGATGACTCAAGCGAGTGTGCCGACAGATGAAACCTCAGTGGTCTGGAGTCCGTTGGTAGAGCGATGCTTGCGGGGTTGTGACCACGTGCAAGATGGGTCGTCTGTTACCGGAACGTCACCGGTGTCCGGCTTGACTTCGCGATGGGTCGGGGTAGCTTTCGATCCAACGCCGGCCCCGCAGCTGCGGGGCCGTACGTTTTGCCGGGGTGCGACCGGTGGGAACTTTTGTGGCGCGCTCTGGGTTTTAGGGGCTGTAGCTCAGCTGGGAGAGCGCTGCAATCGCACTGCAGAGGTCAGGGGTTCGATCCCCCTCAGCTCCATAAATTTGGCGGAAGTTTCGCCGCGGAAGGTTGGCCCGCCGCCGGTCGGTAGGACGTAGAGTTCCAATGACGGCGCGCGCGGCAATCCCGACATCGATCGGTAGGACGTAGAGTTCCAATGTCGATGTAGCGCGAGACTCCCCAATCTGCTGAAGCCGCTGACATGGTCAGCGGCTTTTTCTTTGCCGATCAGTGGGCCGTACGAGCTGCGCTAACGCAGCGCCGAAATATCCTGCCGCAGGGCGGTGAAGAACTCCGAGAGGAAACGATTTTCCTCGATCTCGGTCTTGTCGGCGAAGTCGCCGTATGCCGTTGCGCCAAGTCCGCCGAGGAACCGCATGATCGCGCTCTCGTGCACCGCAATCCGGGCCTGGCGAAAGCTGAGCGATGTGGCACCAATGTCGTCCCGAATCCCAAGTCGCAGCTCGGCGCCGCGCCCGGCGAATGGTCGTCGGAGCGGCGTCTTGATCAGCTTGTCCACGGCCAGTGGCAGTCGCCAGTCGGGTTCCTTGGTGAAGTGCCAGACCCAGGCGCGCTCATGCTCCGAGCGCTCAATATTGAAGCTGGCGACCAATCCGGTGTAACCGACGCGAAAGATCTTGAACTTCGCGGTGAAGTCGATGCGCATCTCGAGCGAGTCGGGCATGACTTGCGGAGCGCCCTCCAGTGCCACCAGATGGCCCCCGCGGGCTCGCACCTGCGCCGCCACGCGGCCATCGCGCCCGGTGATGTCCAAGTACCGGACGCCTTGCCGATCCGTCAGCTGCACGCGGAACTCGCTGGGCATGACGTACTTCTCGAGATACTGCGCATAGTTCGGGTAGCGAGGTCGAACCGAGTCGGGGGTGATCTGCAGATGCAGCCGGGCGACCGTGGATCCGTCGTGCAGGTCGGCAGTCGCCAGCGAGTCAATGCGCAGCAACTGGACGAGGTGGCGGGCCGTCCGCGGGAACAGACCGCGCGCTTCCGCCCTGGCTTCGGTGCCCGAACGGCCCTCGAACGACGTAAACAGGGCGCCCATCGCCGCCCCGGCCTGCGCCGGTCGCACGCTGCCGACGGCATGGTCCACCAGCGTGTACCACTCGTAGTCGTCCTCGGCCAGTTGTTGCAGCTGCATGAAATGCCGTTCATCGCCCAGTCGCGTGGGATACGGCGAGTTGCCGCGCGCCTCGAAGGTGTACTGGCCATTGTTGTAACTGCCGACCAGGTACAGCGCGCGTGTCGAATCGGAAGTGTTGCTGACCGTCCAGATAGAGGTGTCGCCGAAGAGCTTGGCGGGGGTCAGCGCATACTTGCCCATGATTGGCCGGGCGTGCGCGAACTTGGGATCGCGACGCACGTTGGCGAAGCGGTACGCAAAGGCCGCGAAGAGGGCGTCGCCGTTTTTCGCGACAGCGTCTGGAGACGAGCCGAGCGCCGACGCCGAGGGGCGGCAGGCGGTCAAACTGGCAAGGATGGTGAGCGTACCTACGGCCGACCGAAAAGGCAGGATGTGTCGCAAAACCGGAAATGGCTAAGGCTTAGGCCGACGACACTGCTTGCGCAGGGGTTGCCCGGCTCGTTCGGCACTCGGTATCTTAGTTCCCCCGTCATGGCCGGTGGTATTGCGCCTGATGGCTACTGCCCCTTGGTGTAACTGGCAACACGTCTGACTCTGGATCAGAAGAGTCCTGGTTCGAGCTCCAGAGGGGCACTGCGAACGGCCGCCTTTGGGCGGCCGTTCTTGTTGCCCCGACTGGGCGTCGGCGCCTTGCTGGCGCGGCGGCGTCGAGCCCCGGGCCTCGGCGTGAAGCGGCAGCGACACCCTCGAGCGGCGTTCTTGTTGTCCCGACTGGGCGTCGGCGCCTTGCTAGCGCGGCGGCGTCGAGCCCCGGGCCTCGGCGTGAAGCGGCAGCGACACCCTCGAGCGGCGTTCTTGTTGTCCCGACTGGGCGTCGGCGCCTTGCTGGCGCGGCGGCGTCGAGCCCACGGCCCCCGCGCGCCGCGCCGCGAAGGGGGCCGACACCCGCCGGTGGCGCCCAGTCTTGGTCCACGGGTTAGGAGCGACACAACGCCAAGGCTCTCGGTAGCGTATCGTCGGGATGGTGTGGCGTGCGCCCCATCAGCTCAGTTCTACTACGAACCCCGTGAAATTGTCCTGTCGCCCCAACGTCGCCCAGGCGCTCGCGCTCGCTGCGCTGCTGGTTTCTCGCCCCGCCCCGGTGAGGGCTCAGCACTCCATGGCGGGGATGAACCACATCTCCATTCCTGCCGGCGCAGTCTATACAGAGGCGGACGTCGAGTTCATGCAGGGGATGATCGCGCACCATGCGCAGGCGATCTATATGTCGCGCATGTCGGAGGCCCACGGTGCGAGTCCCAAGCTGCTCAAGCTGGCCAACAAGATCGACCAGTCCCAGGTTGCGGAAATCCGCATCATGCAGGAGTGGCTGCGCCGAAATGGGCAGTTCGCGCCAGACACGTCGTCGTGGCGAACCATGACCATGGCGGGAATGCTCACCCCTCAGCAGCTCAATACGCTGGACGCGGCCAGTGGCGTCGCGTTCGACCGTGACTTTCTCACCTTCATGATCCAGCACCATGAAGGCGCGCTGACCATGGTGAAGGATCTCTTCGCTACACCGCGCGCTGGGCAGGAAGTGGACGTCAACGTGTTCGCCAACGATGTGGTGACTGTCCAGACTGCCGAAATCGGCGCCATGCGCCAGATGTTGTCCCTCTTGCCCGAAAAGTAGATCCACTTCGCCGCAACCCGGAGTCAAACTCGATGCACAGTTCTCGCAGGGCGTTCGCGCTCATCGCGCTTTTCGCCTTCCCGACGCTCGCCGCTGCCCAGACTTATCCCAGCAAGACGGATCCGCGCAGCAAGCTCAAGCCAGGGCGGTTGGACGCCGACACGGCCTCAAAGAACATGCGGCTGGTGTCGTTCACACCAAAGCCGGCCGCATTCGACACCGCGCGCGGCCTAACGTTTATCAACTCCGATCTCGCGTTCGGCGACAAGTACGTCTATCAAGGCAACTTCGCCGGCTTCGCCATCTGGGACGTCAGTGAACCGGCCAAGCCGAAGATCGTCTCGGTCGTTTCATGCATCACGTCGCAGGGTGATCCCTCCGTCTACGGCAACCTGCTATTCATCTCGGCCGAAGGCGGCGGCAATCGCAATGATTGCGCGAAAGGGGGAGTGAAGGACCCGAAGGATCACATGGCAGGGGTGCGCATTTACGACGTATCCAACCCCGCCGAGCCGCGTCTCGTGAAGAACGTGCAGACCTGCAAGGGCTCGCACACGCACACGATCATCCCGAGCCCGAAGGACAAGAACATCATCTACATCTACGTCTCGGGAAGCCAAGGGGCGCGCCCAGAGGCCGAACTCGCAGGCTGTGTGAACGGAACGGACCCGGCTGATGAGTCGAACTCCTTGTTTCGGCTGGACGTGATCAAAGTGCCGTTGGACCATCCGGAAAAATCGGAAGTGGTGACAGGGGCGCGCATCTTCACGGGTCTTGATCCAGCGCCGCGCGCGGCCGGACGTCAGGCGCCTAGCCGGCCACGCGCTCCCGGCGATACGACCACTCGACCGGCACCGCCGCCGCCGACGGGGCCACGTAACTGTCACGACGTCACCGCGTATCCGGCGGCGAAGCTGCTAGCCGGAGCCTGCGGAAGCTATGGACTGCTCGTTGACGTTTCGAATCCCGAGAAGCCGGTCCGACTGGATGCGAGGGCCGACACCAACTTCTCGTTGTGGCACACCGCCGTGTTCAGCAATGACGGCAAGAAGGTGGTGTTCACCGACGAGTGGGGGGGCGGCACGTCGCCGATGTGTCAGGCCAACTCGATGATGGAGATGGGTGGCAACACGATCCTCACGATCGATCGCGAGCGGAAGTACACGCAACACGCCTACTACAAGATCAATACAGCTCAAACCGCCGAAGAGAACTGTGTCTCGCACAACGGCGGCCTGATTCCGGTTCCGGGGCGCGACATCATGGTGCAGGGGTGGTACCAGGGTGGTGTGAGCGTGATGGAGTTCTCGGATCCTGACCATCCCACGGAATTGGCGTACTTCGACCGTGGGCCGATCGATCCGCCGCCGGGCGTCGACGTGCCGGTGACACCGCCGCCTGCTGGGGGTCGTGGAAATCGCGGCACGATTGGCGGTTCATGGGGGGCCTACTATTGGAACGGGATGATCTACTCATCGGAACTCGACCGTGGATTCGACATCCTCGAGTTGCAGCCGAGCGATCAGCTGTCGAAAAACGAGATCGAGGCGGCAAAGCTCGTTAGGTTCGCACAGTACAATCCGCAGAGCCAGCCAAAGATCGAGTGGCCGGCGGCCTTCCCGGTGGTACGCTCGTATCTCGACCAGCTCGTTCGCTGGAACGGGCTCGCGCCGGAACGCACCACGGCGATCGGTAGTGCGCTGGACGCTGCCGAGCAGCAGAGTGGCAAGGCGCGTCGCAACGCACTGAACGCGCTGGCCAAGCAAGTCGACAAGGACGTGAGCGGCGCAAAGGACGCGGATCGGGTGAAGGCCATGTCGGACGCGATCAAGGCGTTGGCCAAGGCGTCATAGGCCAGTCCGAGGGCCCTGCTGGGAATTCGTGGAAAGAGAGCGGCCGACGTGGTGGGGCTTAAGCCCCATGCGCGTCGGCCGCTTTATCGTGTTGGCGCTTCGCGGGCGGCAGAGGGGCACCATTCGCTCAGTCCCGGGAATCCCCGACAGGGTACAAGTCGTTTTTGTCACTGACGGTTTACCGTTCGGCGATAGTTTGTGGCTCACCGCGCGCAGGCCTGCCGACCATCCTGATCCGAGGGGAGCCCTCCCATGCACGTCTTTCGCCGTCTTTCCGCTCACTCCGTTCTTGCCGTCGCGTGCCTTGGCGCCACCGCCGCCTGTGCTGGGCGGGCTGCGCCCGTGACGGTGTCGCCCGCGCCAGCTGCAACCGTCGGGTCGCCCCTAACGGTATCGCCCACGTCACCGATCAAGGAGTTCGGGACGATGTGGACGTTTGACGCGCCACCGCTCCAGTACTGGAAAGCCCGTTATGGCTTTGACGCGACGCCGGCATGGCTGGAGCATGTGCGGCTGTCGGCGGTGCGCATTCCGGGGTGTTCGGCGTCTATCGTGTCGGCCGGCGGGTTGGTGATGACTAACCACCACTGCGCGCGCGAGTGCACAACCGAGGCATCGCCGCGTGACTCGAACTACATCGAGACTGGTTTTGTGGCTGGCACCTTGGCCGACGAGAAGAAGTGTCGCGGGATAACGGCCGATCAGCTTCAGTCGATCGAGGACGTCACCAATCGAGTGCAAGTCGCGGTGACCGGGACCGACGCCGCCGCCCAGGCGCAACAGCGATCTGCGGTGGTCGCGCAGATCCAGCAGGAGTGCGCGCAATCGAGCGGCATGGTGTGTCAGGTCGTGTCGTTCTATCAGGGAGGTCGGTACTCCCTGTATCGCTTCAAGCGCTACACGGACATCCGACTGGTGATGGCCCCGGAGGGCGACATTGCCTTTTACGGTGGGGACCCGGACAACTTCACCTTCCCACGGTACGATCTCGATCTCACGTTGCTTCGGATCTACGAGAACGATGCGCCGCTCAAGGCGACGCACTACCTGAAGTGGAGCGCGAACGGACCGCAGGACGGGGAACTGACGTTTGTCGTGGGGAATCCTGGATCGACGGGGCGGTTGAACACCATGGCGCAGTTGGCCTTTTTGCGCGACGTACAATACCCGATCCAGTTGGATCAACTGAAGCGACAGAATGCTGCGTTGAAGGCGATTGTTGCTGCTGGCGGTGAAACAGAAAAGCGCGAGTATCAAGACGCAATCTTCTCGTACGAGAATTCGATCAAGGCGATCACTGGGTATCGTAGCGGGCTGCTTGATAGCGCCCTGATGGCCCGCAAGGCCGCATTCGAGCGGGACTTTCGGGCGCGGATCAACGGCAATCCGGAGACGAGGACGCGATTTGGTGGAGCGTGGGACGCGATTGCGGCGGCGAATGCGGAGCGCAGCACGTATGCAACCCAGGCGCGCTTCCAAAGCCCTGGTGGATCGCAGTTGCTGGGCCTGGTCCTGCAGATGGTACGGATCCCCGCCGAGGAAGCAAAGCCGGATTCGTTGCGGCTGCCGGCGATGCGCGGTGCGGTCATTGGCCAGGTGAAGGCGGCTGCAGGGCGCGCCCTCCCGTTCGACCTCCGTCAGGAGCAAGCGTTCCTGACGACCCAATGGGACGCCGCCCTCGCGGCACTGGGCCGCGGCGATCCCTTCGTGAAGGCAGCGATGGGTGACCGAAGTCCCGCCGAGGCTGTGCGGGCACTCTTCGCCGGAACTAAGATGATGGATCCGGCGGCGCGAAAGGCGCTCCTTGATGGTGGTGCAGGGGCGATGTCCGCCAGCACGGATCCGATGGTGGTCCTGGCACGCGCCATCGACCCGCTGAATCGCGTCCACGCGGTCCGCACGGCGTCCCTGGCAGCCGTGCTGGCGACGAACGGGGAAAAGATCGGCCAAGCGATTTACGCCGCGTATGGGACGATGCTTCCGCCAGACGCAACGTTCACGCTTCGGATCTCTGATGGCATCGTGAAGGGCTACCCGATGAATGGCACGCTGGCGCCGTTCAAGACGTCGTTCTTCGGCCTCTACGGCCGCGCCGCGGAGTTCGACGGTCAGTCCCCATTCACCCTGCCCAAACGATGGGTCGACCGACGCGACCGTTTGGACCTGAGCACGCCGTACGATTTCGTCAGCACCAACGACATCATCGGCGGCAATTCGGGCAGTCCGGTCGTCAACCGCGCTGGCGAGGTGGTCGGCCTCATCTTCGACTCCAACATCGAATCCCTGCCGAACAATTTCATTTTCACGGATGACGTCGCGCGTTCCGTCAGCGTGCACTCGCGAGCCATTCCCGCTGCCCTGCGGGCGATCTATGACGCCGGGCGCATTGCCGACGAGCTGGAGGGCAAGACGCGGTAGTTCCGACGGGGATAGATCGCGGCTACCAAAGGCCTGATCGCGCACGGTGCTTGCACCTTGTCACCGGTGGTGTTGCACGTCAGGCCGACGTCTCAGTTCGGATGTAGGATCAGATACTCGCCGCAGGCACCTACGCCAGCGTGTGATGGCCTGCTATCGTAGGTGCGCGTCTTGTGACGGCGTTCCAAACTGATCGATCAGCTTGACCAGCGCGGTGTGCTGGAGAACACGATGGTGATCATTACGTCGGACCATGGCGAGCAGTTCGGAGAACAGTTGGCGCCGAACTTGGCGGCAGCGCCCAGCAGATTGCCGACTTCGCGCCGGCGGTGCAGGGCATGTGGTCGGTGCTGTCGGCCGATATGCACTACATCCGAAGCGGCAAGAATCGCCTAACGGGCGACGAATATCGCAAGGAGCTCTACGACGTGTCGAAGGATCCGTTGGAGCGTGAGGACATCGCCCGAACGGACGCAGGTCAGGCGTGGCTGCTGCGCCTGAGGGCCACGCTCGATTCTGTCATCCCGCCCGATCTCGTGGGTCGCCGCCCGATTCCGTCTGGCGTCGCGGCAGGTACAACACCGGCGTCTCGCTAGACCGCGACGTCAACCGCCGAGCAGTTGCAGTTTGAACTTCCGCGCTGAGCGCGCGGCGGGCAGACCCTTCAGGTAGCCCAAGACGAACTGCGGTCGCACGTCCGTGACCACAAAATCGAACGGAAGAAAGACCTTGGCCCGTCGCGCGCCATCGGTCCGGAAGATGGTCCAGACGCGGTCCCCGTCGCGGTCAGGGGGGACGTTCAGCGCCAGCCAGACGTTCTCACCGGGATCGACCGCCAGCCCCACCCAACGAGCCGCTTTTCGGTCCTTGGCCAGACCACTGATCATCTCGTCAGCAACGTTAGGCGGCAGTGTCGTCAGGCGCGCGCCAAGCGTGGCACGGACGGCGGAATCGACGCGGGTGCGGGGAATCGGCACATCATCGGAAACGAAATCGATCGCGCCCAGTCGCCGGCCATTGGTCTGGATCTGGGTGATCATCGACTCGTCGGTGCTGGCGACATACAGGCGCGTAGGGCCTGAGGCGAGTTGGACGGTCACGCCAAAAGGTGGGTCGATCCCTGGATCGTTGGGGGAGAGCCGGAGCAGTTCGTGGCCCGAAAACGCCCCCAGGGTGTCGACTCGCACGGAGTCTCGGTCCCGGCTGACCCTCACGAGGGCCGAGCCGACCCGGACCAGGGAAGCAGTTTTGACGTCTGGGATCGAGCCCTCCGCCAGGACGAGCAGATCCGAGGGGCTTTCGCATTGCAGCCCTAAAACGCGCCCGATCGTGCGTGGTAGCGCGCCTGCCGGAGCGACCGACCCGTCCACCCCAACGTGAACGACGGCGCGATCGTGTCCACCGATGACGACGACCCCTCCTTGCGTACAGACCGCGGAGTGTTCGGGGATGAGTCCGTTAAGTCCTTTTACAATATTGAGTTGCCCGCCAAAGTGGCTGAGCGCAATGCCACCAGGTGCCGACGTGACAATTGCTACGTCGCTGTCGCCGAGCGCGTGAATCCCAACCATCCGTGCGCTGGAGCTTCCCAGCGCCGCTAGCTCATAGATCGTCGAGTCGGCCGCCGCAAAGAGCGGCATGGATGGCGCGCGAGGGGCTGGTCGGGGGGCCTCGGCGCGGCAGGCGAGTAGCGAGGCCAAGCAGCCGGCGACCACTAGTCGCTCAGGGTTGTAAGCCATAGGGAAACATGAGGGTTCCGGCGTCGCCTGACGAGGGGTTCGCGTGTGGGACGAATGCCGTGACCATCGCCGGTTTTCGGGCGTCTCGAATGTGAGTCTCCCGCCGGAAGGATTCCGGGGGGTCATCATTATTTTGCCGAGCCCCATTTGACCTTCGACTCCGAGCCCGCCGCCGATCGCTCCGCCGTTTTACAGGCGCAATACGCGAATGCGGAACGTCTCGTGAACGGCGTCCGGATCCTCGTGATCGGGACGTTGGCCATTACGGCGGCTCTGTACGCGCCCCATCTCACGGGGGCGCTCAACGCCACGAACGTCGCCGTCATCGCCCCTGTTCTGGCTTGGGCGATCTTGCAGCACTTCGTCTTCCATCGTCCGCAGCGGCGGTGGTCGTCGCTCTCGCTGTTGAACGCCATGATCGACACGACGGCAATCAGCGTGCTGTTGCTTTCGTACGGGATGTTCGGTCAGCCCGATCTGGCGGTCAAGACGCCGATTTGGGCGGCGTATTTCCTAGTGTTGGCTGCGCGCCCGTTCACGGGATCGGCGCGCCGCGCCGGGCTGACGGCGTTCGTTGCAGCTGGTCAATACAGCGCGGTGGTGATGTACTTCGTGAAGTCCGGCAAGCTGGCGTTGCTGGCGGATCCGCTGGCGGCCTTGCAGTCGCAGGGCACGTCCACGTTGGATGAGATCGCGAAGGTCTTGCTGATCGCCGTCGGTGGCGTGATCTCCAGCTATGCGACCGGATGGATTGACCGGACCCTCACGGCGACGGTGGATTCCATGCGTTCGTCGGAGGCGCGTTTCCGCACGGTGTTCGAGCGATCAGCCGTTGGCATTGCGATGCTGGACGAGCGTGGCCGCATCCTGGAAGCGAACGGGGCGTTCCAGCGATTCTTGGGGCATCACACGTCGGAGCTGCTCGGGCGTCCGGCACACGCCTTCGCCATGGCAGAGGAAGTCGACGCGGCGCGCGAGCTGGAAGAGAACGTGGCCAGCGCGACAGGAGAATCTGCCGCGGCCGAACTACGCTATGTACGCAGCGACGGACGTACGGCATGGGGAAGCGTGACGCTGTCGCGCGCCGATGCCTCGCCCAGCGTTCGCATGATTGCCATGGTGCAGGACGTAACGGAGCGTAAGGCGCTGGAGGCGGAGCTGGTCCACCAGGCGTTCCACGATCCACTGACTGGCTTGGCGAATCGCGCGCTCTTCCGCGATCGCGTGGAGCACGCGTTGCAACGCGGCGTTCGCGCGCACGAGGAAATCGCGGTGATGTTCCTGGACCTCGACAACTTCAAGCAAGTCAACGACACGTTGGGTCACGGAGCCGGCGACCGTCTGCTTGCGGCCGTTGCCGGTCGACTGTTGAACGCGACGCGCGGTTGCGATACGGTGGCGCGTTTGGGTGGCGACGAGTTCGCGGTCCTGCTTGAGAACGTGCGGACAGACGCCGACGCCACGATCGTCGCCGAGCGCATCAAGGCGTCGCTGCGCAACCCCATTGAGTTCGACAGCGGTCGCACCGTGACCGTGACGGCCAGCATAGGCATCGCACGAGCCTGCGCGGATGAAGGGAGCGATGAGTTGCTGCGCAACGCGGACGTAGCCATGTACGGCGCCAAGAGCCAGGCGCGCGGCGACTACGTCATGTTTGACCCGTCGATGCACGCCGCGCTTGTGGATCGCGTGTCGCTGGAGGGCGACCTCGCGCAGGCCTTGGCGCGGTCACAACTCGCCGTGGCCTATCAGCCGATCGTTGGCCTGGAGTCTGGCGGGATCACGGGGGTGGAAGCGTTGATGCGCTGGCATCACCCGGAGCGCGGGACGGTTCCGCCGTCGGTCTTTATCCCCATTGCCGAGGAGACGGGACTGATCGTGGAACTCGGCCGTTGGGTGCTGCGCGAGGCATGCGCGCGAGCGGCGGAGTGGAATGCCGAGCGGCCCGGGCGGCAGCTGACGATGACGGTGAACATCTCCGAGTCGCAGCTGACGGACATCGCGCTGGTGGGCGACGTGTCGAATGCCCTGCACGACAGTGGACTGGAGCCCCGATTGCTGGTGCTGGAGTTCACGGAGAGCGTCATCGTCCAGAACTCTGAATTGGCGATGGAGCGCCTTCGCCAGCTGCGAGCCCTTGGGGTGCGCTTGGCGATCGACGACTTCGGCACGCGCTACTCGTCGTTAAGCCACCTGCAGAAATTCCCGGTGGACGTCCTCAAGATCGATCGGTCGTTCACCGCGGGAATCTCTCACGACGCCAACAGCGCGGCGCTCACCAAGACGATCATCGCCTTGGGGAACATGCTCACCCTGCGCACCGTGGCCGAGGGCGTGGAGACTTCTCAGCAGCACCATCGCCTAAAGGAGCTGGGGTGTGGCTTGGGTCAGGGGTACCTCTTCAGCCACCCCGTGGACGCGGACACACTGCAACGCATGCTGGAGACCGCCGTCACGCGCGAGCACAGCACCGTTCCGACGACCTAAAGGCGCTCCTGTTGTAGCTGGTACGACGGACGGCGCTTAGTGGGTGGTTTCGGCGAGCACCTGACGGAAGAGCGGTAGGGGAATAGCCCCCTCGATCCGTCGTCCGTTGATGAAGAACGTCGGTGTCCCGCGAATGCTGACCTGCTGGGCGACCATCGTCTGCTTTTTGATGCGCAGACGCGCTTCGTTGCCACGCGAGCAGCCGTCGAACGCCGCCTGATCCAGCTTCAGGCGCTTGGCCAGGCGCGAGAACACCGCCTGTGGCTTACTCCCCTGGATCCACTCCTTCCGCGCGACCAGCAGGGAGTCGTGCATCTCCAGAAATTTTCCCTGTTGGGCCGCGCATTCGGCCGCCACAGCTGCGTCCTCGGAGTGGGGGAATAGGCCGGTGACGAACGGGACGAACTTCCAGCGGATCTTCCCGTTGGCGACATACTCCTTGTCCAAGGAGGGGAAGGTCTCGGTGGCAAAGCGCGCGCAGTATCCACAGCCCATATCGAGAAACTCGGCAATCCAGTTTGGGGCGTCGCGGCTTCCCATGTCGTGACCGAGTTCGTCGATGGAGATGCCCGACTGCGGTGCCGCGCCGCTGGATTGCTGGGGCGGAGGGGCGTTAGGCGCTCGCTGCGCGCTGAGCGGTTCCGCGCCGACCAGGGCGGCCACGACGAGTGCACGGGCCACGAAGGTGAGCGTCGTCATGACAGGGTGCTCCCGCCAAGCGAGCCGAGCCGTGAGAGCCGGAACAGGGAGATGTCATGTGAGGTGCGATCGGCATCCACGAGGTCTGCCACTACTTCACCTATCACGCTGCAGAACTTGAAGCCATGTCCCGAACACGGAGAAACGAGGAGCACCTGTGAATGGTTCGGATGACGATCGACGATGAAGTGTTCATCAACCGTATTGGTGAACATGCAGACCTTCGACGAGAGCAATTTCCCGTTGGCTAAAGGAAAATAGCGTTCGACACAGGCACGGAGCGTCGCTTCGTCGCGACGATGTGTTTCGCGGTCGATACGGTCTGGCACGACCCGCTCATTCAGGTGGTGGTACCGTCCGAGTTTGAGTCCTGGGACAGCGAACTCCGGGAATCCGTAAAAGGCACCGACATCGCTCTCGATCCAGAACACGGGGAGCTTGGCGGGCGCGAAGATGTCATGGTTTGTCACCTCGAACCACCCAAGGACCTGGCGTTCCGGGGTAAGGTGCTGGGCGAGTTCCGGAACGAGCGCGCCAGCCCACGGCCCTGCGGTCATCACGAGTTGTGCGCCCTCATACGTGCCGTGGCTGGTGATGACTTGGACCCCGCGCTCGGTAGGTTCCCAAGCGATCACCGGTTCATACTCGCGGATGTTCGCGCCGAGGGACCTGGCGCGGGCCACATGGGCTTGCACACAGCGCTCGGGTTCTAGAAAGCCGGCATCCGGTTGGTAGACGGCTCGCATTCCGTCAGGAACAACCAGGGCGGGAAAGTGGTCGCCGACGGCGGAGCCCGACAACACCTCGTGCGGGAGGGCATGCTCGAGACAGGAGCGCAAGGAGCCTTCGAAGATGCGGCCGCCTTCTGGTCCGATGTCCAGTCCGCCGGTGACGTGAAGGAGGGTGGTATTGGTATCCCGTTCCAGGTCGCGCCACAGCTCAAACGATCGGCGGAGCAGGGGCACGTACGAGGGATGCTCGAAGTAGGCCAGCCGAATGATCCTCGTCAGGCCGTGGGACGATCCAAGGTCGTGGGCGAGGGAAAACTGTTCGAGGCCGAGAACGCGCTTCCCACGGCCTGCCAGATGGGCGGCGGCAGCGCTTCCCATCCCGCCGATGCCGATGATGATGGCGTCGTAAGGAGCGGTCATGAGCAGGTGGGTTCGGGAAAAAGCGGTGGAGCGCACAGTCCGATTCCAGGTGCGCGATGCCGATAATAGGTGGTGTAGCGGGCTCGAGCGAGGGCGCTGTGGCACACTCTTCGCCTACAGGAGAACGCCCTCGCCCCCGAGTGACCCGTGCTTGT
Source organism: Gemmatimonadaceae bacterium (assembly GCA_046327745.1). Lineage (GTDB taxonomy): Bacteria > Gemmatimonadota > Gemmatimonadetes > Gemmatimonadales > Gemmatimonadaceae > JABAQJ01. The sequence goes on from JAXLXV010000036.1 coordinate 25,466, forward strand.
TCGCATGCGTCAACCCTCAGTGATCTCCCTGCTAACCGCGCGGGACCTCCCGCTATCGGCTCCGTCGAGCCCGCCAGATCGCACCCTGCTGGGTGGGACGTTGGCGGCATCGATGGAGCGCATGGCGCGCATGGCCGTGAATTCGTCCGGCGCGGAATCTGGGGTCATTGCATTACTAGGCAATGATCGACGCTGCTTTCAACATGGCGACCACCTGCTGCCGTGGATGTCGCACGACTGTGGAGCCATCGTGCGCTCCGGCATCCTCTCCCTGACGATCGAGAATGACGGCGCCCTGTCGGTGCGCGACGCCCGCCATGTGACGGAGCAAGATCCCCTGCGAGGTGCCTCGCGCGAGTTAGGGATTGTGGCGATGGCCTCGGCGGCCATGACGCGCGCTGATGGAACGGTGCTGGGCGTGCTGTCGGTGTTCTCCGCGGAGCCGCGGGAGTGGTCGGAGACGCACATGCGCATGCTGCGGGACGTGGCGGACATGGCCGCCACGGAAATCCAGCTGCGCCGCGCTTTAGCGGACCGCGAGACGCGCGAACGACAGCTGCAACACGATTCGCTGCACGACGCCCTCACCGGACTGCCGAATCGCACGCTGTTCATGCGACGCCTGACCGATGCGTCCATGCGCGCCAAACGCGGTGACGACGGCCTGTTCGCGGTGCTCTTCCTTGACCTCGATGACTTCAAGGGTGTGAACGATCGCTTTGGCCATCGGGCGGGCGACGAGATCCTGGTGTCGACGGCGCGCCGCTTGGAAGACTGCGTGCGTGGAGGGGACCTGGTCGCCCGGCTGGGCGGCGACGAGTTCGCGATCTTGCTGGAACGTGTGGCCGACGCCCGTGACAGCGCGATGGTCGCCGAGCGCGTGCAGGCGGCGCTTCGCGAGCCGTTCACCGTTGGCGGATGCGGCTACCGCGCGACGGCGAGCATCGGTGTGGTGCTGAGCTCATCTGGCCACGCCCAACCGGAAGGGATGCTGCGCAACGCCGATATGGCGATGTATCGCGCGAAGAACTCCGGACGGGCGCGCTTTGAGATGTTCGACCGGGCGATGCACGAAGATGCGCTGGCACGGTTGCAGCTGGAACAGGACCTGCGCCGGGCGCTGGACCGCGAGGAGTTCGTGTTGCACTACCAGCCCATCGTCTCGCTCACAACCGGAGCGGTCGCCGGCGTCGAAGCGTTGGTGCGATGGCAGATTGCCGAGGGCCGCGCCCTCGCGCCGGGTGAGTTCATCCCCGTCGCCGAGGAAACCGGGTTGATCGTACCACTGGGCCGCTGGGTGCTACGCGCCGCTTGCCGTCAGGTGCGCCGGTGGCAGCTGGAAACCGGGGCGACCAACCTGCGCTTGTCGGTGAACCTGTCGGTGCGCGAGTTTGCCCAGCCCGACCTAGCCACCCAAGTGGCCGCTGTGTTGCGCGAGACGGACTTGCAACCCAGCACGTTGCAGCTGGAGATCACCGAAAGTGCCATCATCGGGCACGGTCACCCCGCCCTGCATACCATCGCCGAGCTCCGCAAGCTGGGGGTCGCCATTCACCTGGACGACTTTGGCACCGGATACTCCGCGCTCAGCTACCTGCACCGGTTGCCCTTAGACGCGGTGAAAGTGGACCGCGCGACCACCAGCGTCATCGACTCCGAAGATCGCCCATTGCAGGTGGTGCGCTCGATCATCGGACTGGTGCACGCACTAGGAATGGACGTCGTCGCCGAAGGGATCACCACGTCGCAACAACTGGCCCTGCTGCGCTCGATGGGCTGCGACCTGGGTCAGGGCTACTACTTCTCAGCACCTCGGCCCGCAGAGGAGCTGACGGACTTGATCTCCAGCTGCCGCACGTGGTGATTTGATTCGCCGGCGGCGCGCCCCGCTCCGCCGTTCCTGCTGCCGGGAATGCGCATGCGAATCATCAAGGCCACCGTCCGAGATCTCGACCTCCTGGTTCCGCTCTTCGAAGGCTACCGAACGTTCTATCGGCTTTCCTCCGAGCGATCCAAGGTTCGTAGCTACCTCGCGGCCAGGTTGGCGTCGGGCGAAGCGACGGTGTTCTTGGCGATCGAGGGACGCGGCGCCTCGCGGCGCGCACTCGGCTTCACCCTGCTCTATCCAACTTTCTCCTCGTTGAGCATGGCGCGGGCGTGGGTGCTGAACGATCTCTTCGTGTCACCTGACGCACGTGAGTCCGGGGTCGCATCCGCGCTGATGGAACGCGCCGAGATTCTGGCGCGCCGCACCAAGGCCGCGTACCTCGTACTGGAAACGGCGGATACGAATCGGAAGGCCCAGGCACTTTACGAGCGACGCGGATGGACGCGCGAACGCGGATTCCGGCACTACACGTTAGCCGTGACCTGATCGTCCCAGGCGTCGCGGTACCACGCCACGGTCTGCTCGATCGCCAGCTCGATCGGTGTTGGCGCAAACGGCCCGAAGACGCGCTGGAACTTATCGGCGTTCAGGATCCAGGGTCGCTCCCATTGGTAGAGCTCGCGCGACACTTCGCGGACGATCGCCGAGAACCAACCGGCAACGGTCATCGCCAGCCGGCTGTGGGCGCCGGCGGCAACTGGCCGATTGGCCGCAAGGCAGGCCAACCGGAGGAATTCCCGCCCCGTGATGGCCGGGGCGGCGGGGAGGTGCCACACCTCACCCCAAGACCGCTCGTCGGTGCCTAACGTGACGAGCGCGCGTGCGACATCCTCTATGTACGACAGGGTGTGGGGAACGTCGAGGGACCCGAGCCATCGCGGCGTGCGGCCGCCCAACACATCAGAGAACAAGGCATCGCCCACGACAGATCCGCCGACGCGGGGGCCGAAGAAGTCCGACGCACGCCCGATGGCGACTTGTGTCTGACCGGCGGCGTGGGCGCTGAGCAATCGATCGGCGACTTGCGCGCGGATGCGCCCCTTGGCTGAGGCGGGGCGCGGAGGAAGAGTCTCGGAGAGTTCACCCGCCACCTGGCCGTACATGTACGCATTGTCCACGTGCACCAGGCGCGCCCCGCAGGCCTGCGTGCCGGCGAGCACGCGCTCCACCAGCGGGAGAAATTCCTCAGACCAGCGTGTGTAGAGGGGCTGTGCCGCCAGGTACACCACACCGCTTCCGTCGAAGATCCGACGCTGGTCGGCGGGGTTCATGAGGTCTGCCACGATCCATTCGACGCCTTCAGGGGGATCGGGCTCGTCGTGGCGTGACACGCCGCGCACGCGTTCGCCGCGGGTCCGCAGGGCTCGGACGAGGGCTTGCCCGGCGTTACCGTGCGCGCCAAGGACCACGTGCAGGGGCGTCATACGACGAAAGGTACGTCGCGGTGAAGGCGGCGGTGGCGGCTAAACCGGGCGCGTTGTCGCGGGCCCGGGTGCTGGCGTCTCTCGTGGTTGGGCGATAGCGTCCGCGGCGAAATCAAACCCAAAACAGCAGACGGACTATGTCAGCGACACGTGATCGTACGGGTGGGTCGGTCCCAACGGAGGAGATGCAGCGCCGGGACTTTCTTCGGAATGGATTGGTCGCGGGAGCGATGCTCGCCGGTAGCGGATCACGAATGGCTTCGCTCGGCACGCCACCGCAGGCGACGACGCGCCCGGTGCCAGAGTTCGAGTTGGATGAGGCGACGATTCAGCAGCTGCAACGCAGGTTGGCTACAGGAGAGTTGACGGCCCGTCGCCTGACGGAGTTGTATCTCGCGCGCATTCAGGAGATTGATCGGCCGGGCGGGGTGGCGTTGAACTCGATCATCGAGTTGAATCCTGACGCCTTGGCGATCGCCGACGCGCTGGACGCCGAGCGTCGGGCGAAGGGTGCGCGCGGGCCACTGCACGGGCTGCCGGTACTGATCAAGGACAACATCGACACGGCGGACCGCATGCGCACGTCTGCCGGATCGCTGGCGTTGGCCGACTCGATCGCGCCGCTGGACGCCGGCGTTGCACGGCGGCTTCGCGACGCTGGCGCGGTGATCCTTGGCAAGACCAATCTCAGTGAATGGGCGAACTTCCGTTCGTCGCATTCGAGCAGTGGATGGAGTGGTCGCGGCGGCCAGACGAGGAATCCGTACGCGCTGGATCGGAATCCATGCGGGTCGAGTTCTGGTACCGGGGCGGCAATCTCCGCCAACCTGGCCGTGGTGGGCGTGGGCACGGAAACCGATGGGTCGATCGTGTGTCCATCGAACGCCAACGGCTTGGTCGGCATCAAGCCGACGGTGGGACTGGTCAGCCGGGCGGGGATCATCCCGATCTCAGCGTCTCAGGACACCGCGGGTCCGATGTGTCGCACGGTGACCGATGCCGCCATCTTGTTAGGCGCCTTGGCCGGCGACGATCCGCGTGACGCGGCGACCGCCAGCTTGCGCGGTAAGGCCGCCACGGATTACGCGACGTTTCTGGACGCCGGCGGGTTAAAGGGGGCACGGATCGGGGTGGCCCGGGATCTGTTTGAGCCCACGCCAGCCGTTGCGGCGGCCTTCGAGGAGTCGCTGGCGGCGCTCAAATCGGCCGGGGCGACGCTGGTCGATCCTGTGACCTTCAAGTCATTGGCGCGACTCGGCGACGCGGAATCTGTGGTGTTGCGCGCGGAGTTCAAGGTTGGTGTGCAAGCATACCTCGCGTCGTTAGGCTCCGGGGCACCGCACAAGACCTTGGCCGACCTCATCCGATTCAACGAGGCACAGAGAGATCGGGAGATGCCGTACTTCGGCCAGGAGACCTTCTTGGCGTCGGAGGCGACGAAGGGAGTGCACACGCCGGCGTACGCGGCCGCTCGCGCCAAGTGCCTGCTGCTCACGCGTACGCAAGGGATCGACGCGGCCCTGTCGCAGCACCGACTGGATGCCGTTGTTGCACCTACCGGCGGCCCGGCATGGACCACCGATCTCATTAACGGGGATCACTTCACCGGGGAGAGTTCGACGTTAGCGGCGGTGGCTGGTTACCCGAGCATTACGGTGCCATGTGCCTGGGTGCACGGTCTGCCGGTTGGCCTTTCTTTCATTGGAGGTGCCTGGCAGGAAGGGAAGCTCGTTAGGTTCGCCTACGCGTTCGAGCAAACGACCAGCTCCCGCAAGAAGCCCCGTTTTCTCGCGACGTTGTAGGCAGCGCGGACTTCCGTTCGGTCCGGCGTCCGGCGATCATCCTTCGATCTGCCGCGCCCTTCACCACCGTCCCACGTTCCCATGTCCTGGAAAGGAATCCTGCTGCGCTTTGTCGCCGCGATCGTGCTTGTCTACGCGACGTTCAACCCGAGCGGCGTCTCTTACTACCACTGGGCGCTGGCGCCGCTGGTTGGCCAGCTCAGCTCCTTCGACGCGGTGAAGTTCCTGGCTGGCATTGTTCTGGTGGTCGGGTGGGTGATCTTCCTGCAGGCTACACGACGATCGATCGGCTGGGTGGGCGGGCTGCTGGTGATTGCCGTATGCGCCGGCTTGATCTGGTTCCTGGCGGAACGTCATGTGCTGAACGCCGGGAACAGCACCGTGCTGACCCATCTGGGACTCGTGGTGGCGGCAATCGTCCTGACCATTGGGATGAGTTGGTCGCACATTAGCCGCACTCTTTCCGGTCAAACGGACACAGATATCGTTGGCTAACGCGTTGCCAACGTAGCACTTGGCGCCACCGGCGCCGAATCGCCCCTCAGGTGACCAAGGTCACGTGGGGGGCGTCTTTAGTTCACCAGATGACTGTCCCCCAAACGAGCGCCCCAAACCCTTCGCCCCTTTCGCTCCTCGCCGTCTCGGAGGAGCTGAAATCGGTTGAGCATCCGCGAATCGCGCTGTGGTGCGCCGCGGTGGCCGCGAGTATCGGCGTGTTGGTGCTGGCGGGATGGACGTTTGACAGTGAGGCCCTGCGTGCCTTGGGGCCCGCCACCAGCGGCGCGATGAACCCGACGGTAGCGGCGCTCTTTGTCCTGTGTGCGGCGGCTCTCTGGCTCTTGTCGCGCCCGAACGACTTGCGTGCCAGCGCTGGGTTGCACGCCATCGCCCTGTTGATCCTCAGCGTTGGCTTGGTGCGGCTGGCCGCCGCATCGGCGCTGTCGACCGTCACTGTGGACGGCATGCTGTTTGGCAAGGCGATGCATGCGACGCCGGACGGCCGGCAGAACAGCATGGCGCCGAACACCGCCGTCAACTTCATCCTGATCTCCATCGCCCTGCTGGCGACGTCGCGGCGTACGTCCCGCATGGCGGTCATTGCGCAAGCGCTGGCTGGGTTGGTGCTGCTGTCGAGCGGTGTGGCCTTCGCTGCCTACCTGTTCCAAAGCGGTTGGTTCGAAACCATCGGGGCGTTCAATCGCATGGCTCGTCCCTCCGCCATCGCCTTTGCGGCGTTGTCCGTGGGTGCGATGGCGCTCCAAGGACCGCGCAGCTTGCTGGCCGTGCTGCTCAGTGAAGGGCCGGGCGGAGCGCTGGCTCGAAGTCTCCTTCCAGCTGGGTTATTGGTCCCGCCGTTGTTCGGCTGGTTGAAGCTGCTGACCGAGCGGGCCGCGATCATGGCCCCCGACGTGGCGAACATGTTGTTCGTGATCGTGGTGGCGGTGGTCTTTGTGGTGTTGATCTGTTGGAACGCGGTGCAGCTGCACGAAAGTCACCTGGAGCGGTTGCGGGCCGAGGAAGCGTTGCGGGAAAGTGAAGTGCGTTTTCGCCTGTTGGCGGAGAATGGCAGCGACGTGGTCACCATGCACGACTTGAGTGGCCGGGTAACCTACGTGAGCCCGTCCTGCGAACGCGTGCTGGGATTCCTGCCCGAGGAATTGCAACGCATGACGCCGTTCGCGATCGTGCACCCCGACGATGGCGAGAAGCTGCGACGGCACATCGACGCCCTGATTCGCGGTGAGCCGGTGACGGCCATCAGCTGCCGAATGCTCCACAAGTCCGGGCGCCATGTGTGGCTGGAGACCATGTGGCGATCGATTGCCAGTCACGACGGCAAGATCGTGCGGCTACAGGCCAGCGCTCGCGATATCACCGAACGCAAGGAGTACGAGCGGCAATTGGAAGAGGCGCAGCGCAAGCTGACGGTGCAACAGGACCGTCTCATGGACGCCAACATGCGTCTGGAAGCCTTGGCGACTCAGGATGGCCTGACGGGGCTCAAGAACCGCCGTGCGTTCGAGGAGCGCACGCGTGATGAAATCGCGCGCGCGCGCCGCGCCGGCCGTCCGATGTCGGTCATGCTGCTGGACATTGATCACTTCAAGCAGTTCAACGACTCGTTCGGCCATCCGCGAGGTGACGAGGTGCTGCGCGAAGTGGCGCGACACATCACGCGTTCCCTTCGCGACACGGACTACGCCGCACGGTACGGCGGCGAGGAATTCGCTATCCTACTTCCGGACACCGACCGAGAGGGTGCGCACCAACTGGGCGAACGCCTGCGTGCCTCCATCGAGCAGGGCCAGTGGATCGATCGACCCATCACCGTGAGTCTTGGGGTAGGGAGCATCGCTCCCGAAGTGACTGTCCTGGAATCGCTGATCGAACATGCGGACCGCGCCTTGTATCGATCCAAGCAGAACGGCCGGAACCTCGTTTCGGCGTAAGCGTTCCTGCGCGGGTCCGCGGGTGATCGCTCGACCTGTCACAGACGGACCGATCCAAACTGTGTGCGCGACCCGGGCCAAGCTTGAAGGCGTCGTTCTCACGTGATGGGCGCGCAGGCTGTAGCCAACCAGCGTGGCGCGGACTAGAATGGCCGATCACGCACCGACTGAAGGGACGCGCTCCTAATGAAAGGACCCCATCGTTTGTCATGGTTCGCCCGTGATGCCTGAGGCGACGTCCGCACACGTGGGAGCACGCCGAGTGGCCGTGGTGGGCGCCGCCGGGTACGTGGGCAGCAAGGTGATCGAGCGACTGCTCAAGGATCGTCGCCAGGTCGAACAGATTGTCGCCATCGACGTGCGCGAGGTGCCGATCGCCTTCCAGCAGCCCGACGTGGTGTACGACGTGCTGGATGCCCGTTCGGCCGAACTCTCCGAGCGTTTCCGCGAACACAACGTGGACTGTGTCGTTCACTTGGCCAGTGTCGTGTCGCCGCCACCGGACATGTCCGTCCATGATCAGTACGCAACCGATGTGGACGGCACGCACAATCTGGTCGAGTCATGCCTGACGGCGGATGTGGGGCACGTGATTGTGGTCAGTAGCGGCGCGGCGTACGGCTACCATGCAGACAACCCCGTTCCCATCACGGAGGCCGCGCCCCTTCGCGGCAATGAGGCCTTTGCGCACGCGCGGCATAAGCGACTGGTCGAGGAATTCCTTGCGCGCTATCGCGAGGCGCATCCGGAACTGGCGCAATTGGTGTTGCGCCCAGGTATGATTCTGGGCGAACGCACCTCCAACGCGGTGACCGCGTTGTTCATGAAGCCAGTGATCGTTGGTGTTGCGGGTTCGGAGTGCCCCTTTGGATTCGTCCGCGATGACGACGTGGCGGATTGCATCATCAAGGGCATTCACGAGCGACGGACCGGCGTGTTCAACCTGACGGGAGATGGCGTCGTGACGCTACGCCAGATCGCCACCCGAACCGGTGCGCACTTTCTGGAGGTGCCGGCGGACGTCCTGGCCATGGGGCTCTGGGCCCTGCGCGTGTGCCATGTTTCGCCATATGGTCCGGAGCAGGTTGCCTTCCTGCGGTACCGGCCGGTATTGTCGAATGAACGCCTCAAGCGCGACTTCGGATTCACGCCAACGATGACGAGTCGCGAAGTGTTTGAGCTGTGGTGGGCGTCTCGGCGCCCGTTACCAACCTCCTGAACGCTCGGTACGTCGGGATACGTCGTCATCCCGCGTCGTCGAAAGAATCGCCTGCGGCGATGCTTGAGCACCGTCCACACCGAAAGCGGACCTGTCACCGTTGTCCACGCCATGCGCTATACACCCGTTGTTCTCTTCGCTTCGCTACTAACACTCGTCGTCATTCCCGGTCGCAGCGCGGCATCGCAGGACGTCACATTCCTCGGCTTCACGACGAGCGTGCCGGCCGGCTGGACGGCCAAAACGCCCAGTTCTCGCATGCGGCTGGCGGAGTATGACACGCCTGCAGTGCGCGATACGGTTGCCAACGTCGTCGTCTACTTCTTCGGGGAGGGGCAGGGCGGCAGTGCGGACGCGAATCTGAAGCGTTGGAAGGGCCAGTTTTCGAATCCCGATGGCAGCCCGGTCAGCGAACAGGTGCAACACTTGACCGATGGGCCTTTCCCAATCACGGTGGCGTCGTACCGTGGCACATATGCTCGCGGCATCGGCGCGGGTTCGAGCGCCGCGGATGCTCGTCCGAACCAGGAGTTGGTGGCGGCGGTGGTTGAAACGCCAAAGGGCACTCTGTTCTTCCAGCTTTATGGCCCGTTCGCTGCCGTCGACGCCCAACGCGACGGCTATCTCGCGTTTGTTCGTGGGTTGAAGTAAGACCGGACTCACAATAGCCGGCCGCCGGCGCGTCGCGCCGGCCCGATGGCCGCGGCGTCCGACATCTGCAGGGCGCGGCGTGGTCCAAAACCCCGCGTCCCGTAGCGGTCCTCCCTACAGACTCCCCGTCGCGCCGGGGAAACCTTGGGGCCATCGGAACCTTTTCCCGTCGTCCGATTCGGCCAGTAGGAGCGAAGTCGGCCGGCGGGAGCGCGAACCACCAAACGAGGCCGTCTCGATCGCGACGTTCGGCGACTTGCGGCGTGACCTCCGGAGGTCAACGTACCATGACAACTGCCGCGGATCGGGCAGGCGTGTCGTCACGCGCCTTTCCGTCAGCGCCCCCGCAGGTTCATCGCCTCGGCGAGCACACGCTGGAGGTAGTGTCCGACTCTGGTGAAGGCGCCCAGAAATGCGGCCAGGTGTTCGGCGCCGTGTCGGCCAAGATGGGCAACGGGGTGTGGACGGTGGAGATCATTCCCGCCGAGATCCAGCCACCGCCACGGGTGCCGGAAGGAGCCAGTGGATATCGGATCCGTATTGGCGCGCGTCCCGTCACCAATTGGGGCGATGAGACGCAGCTGATTGTGGCGTTCAACGAGCAAGTCCTGCTGGCGCGGCATCGACTGGGCGCGCTGGCGCCTAACGCGACGATCCTGTTGGAGAACCGGTGGGCGACCGATGATGACGAGTCGATCCGGGCCGCTTGGGACGCCGCATTGCACGAGCTGTCGGCCTCGGCGTACCGAATCATTCAGGTGCCTATGGAGGAGCAGTGCCTGACGCTGGTCGACAACCCGCGCAAGGGAAAGAACATGTTCGCGCTGGGTATGCTGGCTGCCATCTACGGTAGAGACCTGGCGCGCGTCGACGAACAGATTGCCCATGCCTTCCGCAAGAAGTCCGAGGCGGTTTACCAGCGGAACGTGGAGCTAGTGCGACTGGGGTACGCGTGGGCCGAAGAGCACATCGACTTCCGTATCGATGTTCCGCCCGCTGCGTCGGATCGCGAGATGGTGGTGATGAATGGCAACGAGGCGCTGGGCATGGGGGCGATCGCCGCCGGCATGGAATTGTGCGCCATGTACCCGATCACTCCGGCGACATCGGTCTCACACTACCTCAGCGAAGTCTTCGATCGGTTCGGTGGCGTGGTGCACCAAGCCGAAGACGAAATTGCAGCTGCCGGAGTGGCCATCGGGGCATCGTATGCGGGAAAGGTGGCTTTCACGATCACCTCGGGTCCTGGTCTGGCGCTCAAGACGGAGTTCATTGGGCTGGCGATCATGACCGAGGTACCGCTGGTCGTGGTCGATGTGCAGCGCGGAGGGCCCAGTACGGGCCTGCCCACCAAGGTGGAGCAGTCTGACTTGTTGGCGGCGCTCTATGCGCAGGGCGGGGACGCGCCACGCGTGGTGCTGGCTCCCGCAACCATCGAAGAGTGCTTCCACGTCATGGTCACGGCGCGGCGAATCGCCGAGGCCTTCCGCTGCGTGGTGATCGTGCTGTCGGATGCGAACTTGGCCACCGGTGTACAGCCGTTTCCGCGTCCGACGCTGGACGAGCGGTGGCAGGCACAACCGATCGACTTCTCTGCGGTCCCGAAGGGGCTGAAGCCATACGCCTGGGATCCAGCGACGGGCCTGTCCGAGCGATTTGTCCCGGGGCGTCCCGGTGGCATGCACACCCTGACTGGATTGTCGCACGACGAGGGTAGCAAGGTCGCATACAGCTCTGGCGTCCATGAACGTGCTGCGACCATGCGCGCCCGCAAACTGCACGTGCTGCAATCGATGTTGCAGCCGCCAATGACGTACGGAGCAGAGCAGGGCGATCTACTGGTGGTGGGGTGGGGGAGCACCAAGGGAGCGATCGAGGAAGCGGTGGATCGGGCCCGCGCCGAGGGGCTGCACGTGTCGTCGTTGCACCTGAGGACGTTGTCACCGTTGGAGCCCGGGCTGGAGGAGATCTTCGCCCGCTTTGGCCGGGTGATGACCGTGGAGATCAACTACAGTGACCGCTCCACTGATCCTTTCGTGACGCCGTTGAACCGGCGTCGCGGCCAACTGTCGTGGCTGTTGCGCGCCGCGACGTTGGTTGACGTGGACTGCTGGACGCGAATCCCGGGTGAGCCCCTGCGACCGCGGGCGATCCTTGAAGGCATTCGCGAGGCGCTAGCAACGGGAGGTGCCGCGTGAGCCACGCCTGTGGGTTACACGTGCTGGACAACGACGAGGATCGCCACTTCGAACTGAGCGATTACGAAGGGGCGCGGGCCCGCTGGTGTCCGGGGTGTGGCGATCACTCCGTGCTCGCCTCCGTCCAGCGATTACTCACCACGGAACAGCTCAAACCCGAGGAAACGGTCTTCGTCTCCGGGATCGGCTGCTCTTCGCGCTTTCCACACTACCTGACGACGTACGGGTTCCACGGCATTCACGGACGCGCGTTGCCGGTGGCGACAGGTATCAAACTGCACCGACCGGACCTGACCGTTTTTGTGGTCATGGGCGACGGGGATTGCACCTCGATCGGGGCCGGTCATTGGCTGCACGCGCTGCGGTACAACCCGGACCTCACCGTGATGATGCTGGACAACGGCATCTACGGACTGACCAAGAACCAGACGTCCCCCACGACCCCTCGCGGCGTGCACAGCAATACGCAACCGCACGGTTCCGTCCTGCAGGCGCTGAATCCCATCACGGTCGCGTTAGGTGTCACGAACGCCTCGTTTGTGGCACAGACGGCCGAGTTCGTGCCGGCGCACCTCTACGCCACGCTCCGCGCTGCCTATCACCACAAGGGGCTGTCGTTCGTGCGCATCCTGCAGCGATGCCCGGTTTACCAACCCGAGATCTACGCCCAGGCGGTGAAGAAGCCGTCCATGGTGCAGCTGCTGGTCCACGACGATGGCGTCGTGGTGCCAGAGCTAGAGGGGATCTACAGCCACGTCACTCGGCACGACCCGCGGAACCTCGACGCGGCCCGCACCCTGGCAGAAGACACCAGCAACGTGAAGCTCGGGATCTTTTTCAAGGACGTTGCGCGCCCACGCTATGAAGACGTGCGTCGGGTGGCGCCGCGTACGGCCGATGAGCGCGTTCGCCTCCTTAACGAGGAGCTCGATAAGTATGCCGTCTGACGATCGCATCCAACTCGCGCTGCGCGCACTGGAACGCCCGATCGCCGAATTCCGTGCGGCGCTTGCGGGCGCGCTCGCGCAGGCCAACTCGTTTCTGGCCGCGCAACGAACCGATCCTTCCACGCGCGCCGACATCGCCTCACGCGAACTCGGTTCATTTGCCAATGGGCGGCTGGACGCCGCGAAGTTTTCGGCGCTTTTCGCCAGCGCGGGGACGCTCGCGCCTGAGCATGTCGCGCAGGTTGAGCGGGCGGTAAAAGTCTTGGACGAGGTGCTGGCTCAGGGCGAAGACCTGTTCCAAGTCGACGTTCCGTCAGGCACAGTCTTGTCGACCGCGGTGGGAGAAGCGCTGGCACGGATTGGCCGAGCGTTCGGCGCGATGTTGTTGGTAGAACTCGTTCGTGGGGATCGCTATCAAGCCGCGGAGCACGACGGCTTGTTGGATCGCCTAGACTTTCGCGCCTGGACCCGCGACGAGCGACGGTTTGCGCCACCGCTCGTGGTAGGGGTGGACGGGGCGGACCTGCACGTTGGCGGGTTGGCCGACTTCACGGATGGGCGTCAGAAGATCGTCCTGGTCGTGCGTGGCGATGGCGCTCCGGCGGCGCTCGCCCGGCTGATCACCCCCGGCACGCTGGTGTTGCAGACGACGGATGGGGCCGGCCTGGATCGTGTGGCCACCGCCGATGGTCCGGCGATCGCCGCCATCGTGCCGGATACGGCCGCCCAGTTCCTGCATGACCCGCGTGGTGGCAAGGAACCGTGGCAGCGCTTTACCGTGTGGCACCTGCCAGAGGCTCCGCGGAAAGCGTTAGGCGGAGCGTCGGTGTGGCAGATGGGTGAGGACCTGCGACAGTTGGCCGCGCTGGCGGCGGCTCCCTCCGTTGAGCCAGCGACCAGTGGCGGGCTGGTGGCAGCCGGTCCGGCGACGGTGGATCGCCTGGCGCAGTGGCTGCTGGGTCAAACCGAACCCTCGGCTGTGCCGGATGGTCGCGCATGATCCTCGACGCGATCCTCATCCTTGGCGGCGTCGGTGTGGTGTTCGCGGTCCTGATCGCGATCGCCTACCGAAAGCTGAAGGTGGTTGATGATCCAAGGATTGATGTGGTGGCGGGGATGCTACCGAACGCCAATTGTGGCGCCTGCGGGCTGCCGGGGTGTCGAGCGTTCGCCGAGCAGGTCGTGGCGGGGACTATTCAGCCGGTCAAATGCACGGTCTCTAGTGAAAATGGCGTGGTAGCGATCGCCAACTTTCTGGGAGTAGATCGGGGGACGGCGGTCCGGCGCGTCGCGCGGTTGCAGTGCGGTGGCGGAACGAACGTCGCGGTGCAGCAGGCGGAGTATCGCGGCCTGTCGACCTGTGCTGCCGCGGCCGCTGTTGCAGGTGGCGGGAAGGGCTGCGCGTGGGGCTGCTTGGGCCTGGCCGACTGCGAAGCGGTGTGCGACTTCGACGCCATCCAGATGAACGAGTTTCACCTGCCGGTCGTCGACCCCGACAAGTGCACGGCCTGCGGCGACTGTCTGGAAGCCTGTCCGAAGGATCTGTTCGTGTTGCAGCCGGTGACGCATCACCTGCTGGTACAGTGCCGGAATCTTGTGGCCGGCGATGAGGTGTTGGAGCAGTGCCAAGTCGCGTGCACCGCGTGCGGGCGCTGCGTGCAGGACAGCGCCGCTGGGCTGATCAACGTGTCCACCGGGCTTGCCGTGATCGACTACTCGAGGATTCAGGAAGAGGAGGCGCGGGCAATCTCGCGTTGTCCTACGAATTCCATTGTGTGGCTGGAGGGGATGCAGTTTGCGGCCGTGCGTGCGGCCAACGCGTCGCCAGCCCATCGGAGCGCTGTCGCATGAAGATCTGGGGCAAGAAAGACGAGCCGACGCCAGAGGCTCCCACCGTTCGGTATCCGGGCGTACTGGAAGCCATGGATGGCAGTGCGGCGGTGGTGGAGATGGAGACCGCAGCCAGCGAGGGCGCGGGTGCCTACCCGATCACGCCGTCGACGCAGATGGGTGAGGGGTGGGCGGCCGCGGTCGCCGAGGGCAAGGCGAACGTGAATGGCCGCCGCTTGCTGTTCTTCGAGCCAGAGGGTGAGCACGCCGCCGCGGCAGTGACCGCCGGCATGAGCATGATGGGGCTGCGAGCGACGAACTTCTCCAGCGGGCAGGGCATCGCGTACATGCACGAGTCGCTGTACGCGGCCGTGGGCAAGCGACTGACGTATGTGTTGAATGTGGCGGCGCGAGCAATGACGAAGCACGCGCTGAATGTGCACGCCGGTCACGACGACTATCACGCGGTGGATGACACCGGGTTCTTTCAGCTGTTCGCCAAGGACGTGCAGGAATCGGCGGACCTGAACTTGATTGCCCATCGTATCGCCGAACTCTCGCTGAATCCCGGGATCTGCGCGCAAGACGGCTTCCTGACCAGCCACGTCATCGAGTCATTGCAGCTGCCGGAACGGGCCCTTGTACGGGAATACCTGGGCGATCCCGCGGACGAGATCGAATCGCCGACGCCGGCGCAACGCCTGGTCTTTGGTCCACGACGTCGCCGCATCCCGGAAATGTTCAACCTGGACTATGCCGCCATGTTGGGCGTCGTCCAGAACCAGGACAGCTATGCCCAGGGGGTCGCGGCCCAGCGGCCTTTCTACTTCGACCATGTGGCGGCGATCACCGACCAGGCGATGGCGGAGTACGCCGCCCTGACGGGACGGCGGTACGCCCGGGCCAGCGGGTATCGGATTGACGACGCGGAGTACGTGATCCTTGGTCAGGGCTCGGTCGTTGCCAATGCAGAGGCGGTGGCCGACTGGTTCCGCCGGACGCGCCGGCTCAAGGTCGGCGTGTTGAACCTAACGATGTTCCGCCCGTTCCCCGCCGACCTCGTCACGCGCATGCTGAAAGGCAAGCGAGGGGTGGTGGTCCTGGAACGACTGGACCAACCGTTGGCTGTCGATCCGCCGTTGCTGCGCGAGATCCGCTCGGCGATGTCGCAAGGGTTGGAGAATGCGCGTGCCGCGAAGGGGGCCGCCACGCCGTTCGCTGGCGTTACGCCGGTTCAAGCTGACGATATGCCGGCGTTCTATTCCGGGTGCTTCGGGCTGGGTAGTCGCGACTTGCAACCGGGCGACCTGGTGGCAGCGATCGAGAACATGCTGCCGCAGGGGACGAACCGGCGGCAGTTCTATCTGGGCATCGACTTCATCCGCAAGGGAACGCGGTTGCCCAAGCTTCAGATCTGGCAGGAACAGCTGGAAGAGGCCTATCCACATATAGGCGATCTCGCCCTGCCGTCTTCGGGCGACCTCAATCTGATGCCCGAAGGCGCCATTTCTCTGCGCATCCACTCGGTGGGTGGCTGGGGCGCCATCACGATGGGCAAGAACGTCGCGATGACGGCGTTTGAGCTGTTCGGACTGCACATCAAGGCAAACCCGAAATACGGATCGGAGAAGAAGGGCCAGCCGACGACGTTCTATGCGACATTCGCGCACGAGCCGATCAAGCTGAACTGCGAGCTCCGTCATGTAGACGCGGTGCTTTCGCCTGATCCGAACGTCTTCCGCCACTCCAATCCATTTAGTGGGCTGTCGGCCGGCGGTGTGTTCGTGGTGCAGAGTGACCTGCCCCCTGAGGCCTTCTGGGAATCCCTGCCGGTGTGGGCGCGCCAGGAGATCGTCGACAAGCAGGTGAAGGTGTATGTGCTGGATGCATTCAAGATCGCTGCCAGCGAGGCGTCGGACGTGGAGTTGCGATACCGCATGCAGGGTGCGGCCTTCATGGGAGCGTTCTTCGCCACCTCACCGCTGTTGACCCGCGAGAAGGGTGATGAGGGTACACTCTTTGAAGGGATACGCACACAGCTGCAGAAGAAGTTCGGCTCCAAGGGGGCGCAGGTCGTCGAGGACAACATCCGTGTGATTCGTCGAGGGTTCACGGAATTCAAGGCGGTGACCCCGACGCCAGTACGCGGCGATGCCGAGGTGATGGGCGACGTTCCCGCCATACCGGATCTCCTCGACGAGCCTGATGCCGAAGCGGGATTGGGCAACCCGGGTCGCTTCTGGGAGCAGGTGTGCGCTCTGTGCAAGCTTGGCCAAGACGGTATAGCCGATCCATTCGCTGCGGTCAGTGCAATCCCCGCCGCTACTGGCGCGGTGCGCGACATGACCGGCGTTAGGCTCGAGGTCCCGGATTTCATTGCCAGCAAGTGCACCGGGTGCGGGCAGTGCTGGGTGCAGTGTCCAGACGCGGCGATCCCAGGGCTGGTGAACAAGGTGGAAGATGTGATCGGTGCCGCGATCGATGCGGCGCGGAACGGGAGCGCCCTGGACCGCGTGCGGCAGATCGCGAAGCCGTTGGCCAAGGAAACACGCCGTCAGCTCGATGCGTCGCCAACGTTGCTCTTCGGCGACGCCTTGGCGGCGGCGTATCCCATCGTCGCCGGCAAGCTGGGCTACGATGCCGACAAACGACACGCGCTAGACGGCGAGTTCGAGCGCATGCGCACCGTGGCGGCGGGATTCCCGCTCGCGCGCACCAAGCCCTTCTACGACATGCCCGAGTCACGGGCCAAGGGAAGTGGCGGATTGCTCTCCATCACGATCAACCCCGAGGCCTGCAAGGGATGCAACCTGTGCGTCACCGTGTGCCCAGATGAGGCGCTAGTGACGGTGAAGCAGGATGCAACGATTGTCGATCGCCTGCGGAAGAATTGGGCGTTCTGGAAGACGCTCCCCGACACCGATGATGCGTACGTCAACGTGAAGAATGTTGATGAGGGCATCGGTGTCCTGTCATCGTTGCTGCTGAAGAAGGAGAACTACCGCTCCATGGTGGGCGGCGACGGTGCCTGCATGGGCTGCGGCGAGAAGACCGCGGTGCACCTGGTGGTCTCTGCCGTGCACGCGCTCATGGGTCCGCGCATCGAGAAACACGTGGCGAACTTGGACCGCCTGATTGCCGGACTGGATGAGCAAGCGCGGTCCGTGCTGTCGTCAGGTGCCGACATCGAGGCTGTCAATTCGGCCGCACATCAATCTGGTGGCGTGCGTCTGGCGCTCGACGACGCTCAGCGCGAACGGTTGGATGCGATCGCGCGAACGCTCCATGGCCTGAAAGACCTGCGCTGGCGCTATGTAGACGGTCCGAGTGGCAAGGGACGCGCTCGCCTGGGCATGGCGAATTCCACGGGATGCTCCTCGGTGTGGGGCGCGACCTACCCCTACAATCCGTATCCCTTCCCCTGGGTGAACCATCTGTTCCAGGATGCCCCGTCGATCGCGATCGGCGTCTTCGAAGGGCACATGCGGAAGATGGCAGACGGTTTCGTGCAGGTCAGGCGAGCGGAGTTGCTGCTGAGTGGCGAGTACAACGCCGAACGACATGAGGCCGAATTCCGCGCCCTCGGCTGGCAGCAGTTCACCGACGAGGAATTCCATCTCTGTCCGCCAATCATCTCGATGGGCGGCGACGGCGCCATGCTGGACATCGGCTTCCAGAACCTGTCGCGACTGCTGGCGTCTGGAAAACCGATTCGAGTGGTGGTGCTGGACACCCAGGTGTACTCGAACACTGGCGGACAGGCGTGCACGTCCGGCTTCACCGGCCAAGTGGCCGACATGTCGGCGTATGGAGCAGCGCAGCACGGCAAGACGGAAATGCGCAAGGAGCTCGCGCTGATTGCGATCGCGCATCGCGGCACGTACGTGCACCAGACGTCGCAGGCTTCCGCCTCGCACCTGATCGCCGGCGTACTCAAGGGGTTGCAGCTGCGACGGCCGGCCCTGTTCAACATTTACACTCCATGTCCGGTGGAGCACGGCCTCGGCGACGACTGGTCACAACACTCGGCGCGTCTGGCCCTGGAGTCACGAGCGTTCCCGTTCCTGACCTACGACCCGGGGGCTGGGTCGTCTGTCGCCGATTGTCTGTCATTGGACGGCAATCCGTCACTGGACACCGAATGGCCAGAGTACACGCTGCACTATGTCGACGGTGACGGGGCGGAGCAGTCGATGCAGCTGCCGTTGACTACGGCCGACTGGGCGGCGACGGAAGGACGATTCAAGAAGCACTTCAAGCCGCTCAAGGGCGACGCATCAGACGACCAGGTGCCCTTCCACGAATTCGTTCACCTCGCGCCGGAGGAACGGGAAGGGAAGACGCCGTTCATCTATGCCACGACAGGCGACCGTCGTCTCAAACGACTGAGCGTGGCCATGGAAATCGTCGGGCTGGCGGAAGAACGGCAGCAATTCTGGCTCGAGCTGCGTCATCTGGCCGGGTTGGAGGTGCCGGAAAGTGTTCGC
>JAXLXV010000037.1:0-40624 GCA_046327745.1 Gemmatimonadaceae bacterium
GGCCCGACGGATGCCCTCGGCGGAGCTGGCGTGGGCGACGACGTGACGCCCGCTGCTCTCGGCAATCTCCACCGCGCGTCGTAGCTCTTCTTCTGTAAAGGCGGGGCGGGTCCGTCCGTCGGCGCCCCAACGATAGTCGGCGTACACCTTGATCCAGTCGGCTCCACGGCGAATCTGGTCGCGAACGATCTTCACCAGTTCATCGGCGTTCCCGGCTTCCTCCGCTCCCTGCATCACGCTGGTTTCTGGCACAAAGCCCTTGGGGCCGTAGCTGCCCGCGCCGACGATTGCGCGTGTGGTGACGTAGAGCCTAGGGCCGGGGATCACCCCTTCGGCCACGGCCTGCTTAAGCCCCACGTCGGCGTAGCCTGCGCCTTCGGTGCCCAGATCGCGCAGCGTGGTGAATCCCGCCATGAGCGTGTTACGCAGGTGCACGGTGGCCCGCGCGACGCGCATGCCTAACGGCTCGCGCAGCACCTGGTCGTCCCACGACGCTTCATTGTACGGATGCAGCAGGATGTGGGAATGGGCGTCGATCAGACCCGGGAGCAGTGTCATACCCGGCAGGTCCACCACGCGCGCGTCCTTGGGGACCGTGATCTCGTTGGGACGACCGACCGCCAAAATCCGCTCGCCCTGTACCAGGACCACCAGGCCATCCTGCGTCGCGTCGCTCGCGCCGTCGTAGACCCGGGCCGGCCGGAGTAGCACCGTGGTCGCGGTGGGCTGTTGTGACGTCAGGGGAGCGGCGAGTGCGAGCAGCAGAGTAGCGGACGTCAGAAGTCGATTCATGTGACGGACGGAAGGAGATGCCGGCGGTGCTGCAAGAACGTCGCCGCGACTTATGAGCGGGGTGGTTCAGGCGTGGAAGAACTCCCCAAGGCAAGCGGCACTTCGGTGACGCCGCCAGAGACTACGAACGCCATCACGTCCGCGCTGTTCGCCGCCACCGTTTGCACGGCGTTCGGAGGGAAAAGGTACACGCGTCCCGCGACGCTGTAGGAGAACGGAAGATACACCGAGACGTAGCCGGGCAGACCTAACCGATCGATGGAATCGTGGGTCACAAAGCCCAACACGCGGCCGGTGCCGTTCTCCTGCATCTGAACGAGGACGGGCTTGTCGAAGCGCCGCTTCTCCCCAACGAACGCCCCCACCAGGTCTTTCGTCGACGAGTAAAGCAGTCGGACGAAGGGCAGGCGATTCAGCGCGTCGTCCAGCAGCGACAGCACACCCCGCGTCAGCAGGTTCGACGTCAGGAAGCCGAACAGGGTGATCAACGCGATGGTCACCACAAAGCCGACGCCCGGGATGGAAATGCCTAACCATCCGTCAATCGTGGTGAAGGCGAGGTAACAGACGTAGACGGTCAGGGCTACCGGCGCGAGAAAGACTAGGCCGCGCAGGAAGTAGCCAAGAAGTTTCCGCATGCCGTCTGCCTAACGGGTTGCGGCGACGCCGTCGCGCACCACCGGAAAGCCGTCGCGCTCCCACTCGGCCAGCCCGCCCCGAAGGTTCTCGGCGGCTACGCCCTTCGCCCGCAACAGACTCGCACCAATGTTCGAACGCCCGCCCCCGGCACACTGCACGATCACTCGTGAAGCTCCGTGAACGGGCAGCGTGGAGTAACGCTCCAGCAGGTGTCCCAGTGGCACGTGTGAGGCGCCCTGAATGTGCCCGGCGTCCCACTCATCCTGATTTCGCACGTCAATGACGACCACGCGATCCTGGCCTCGGACGCCCGCGAGCTCGCTGGGGGCCATTTGAGGAACGTTCGGTAGCTCACCGTTTTTCCAGATCCACGCGGAGACGGCGTCCGACCCGAACCAGCCAGCCACGCGGTCGATCCCGATCATGGCAAGCTCGGCGGCCGCCGCGCGCACTGAGGCGTCGTCGATGTCGCGCGAGAGCAGAAAGACGTCACGATCATACGGCAGGATCCATCCGGCCCATCCAACGAACGACTTGCTGAACGGCAAGCTGATGGTGCCGGGGACGTAGCCGGACGCGTACTCGGATGACGGGCGCACGTCGATGACGATGCCGCCATGGTTTAGGATGCGCTCCAGTTCCGGGGCGGCGCGGTGCGTCAGGCGCGGGGCGGCGCCAAGAATCGGTGGACCATCCCGATTCAGGCGCTTCATGGTGGCGAAGTACAGTGGGGGGTCGGGCTGTCCCTCCAACACCGACTCCACGAAGGTGGCCTCGTCAGGCACCTGGAACGCCCAGTTGACGAGCTTCTCGTAGCCCAGCGTCGTCTGCGGCACCGCGCCTAACGCCTTGCCGCATGCCGAGCCTGACCCATGCCCGGGCCAAAGCTGCAGATGATCCGGAAAGCGCTCGGCGAATCGCTTGAGCGAGGCGTACAGCTGCGCGGCCCCAATCCGCATGGTGCCAACGACCTTGGCAGCGCGCTCCAGCAAGTCGGGGCGGCCGACGTCGCCGACGAAGATGAAGTCTCCGGTGAACGCGCCCACCGGATGCGGCGTGGCCGCGGTGTCGGTGACGACAAACGTCAGGTGCTCAGGCGTGTGACCCGGTGTGTGCACGACCTCAACGCGAACGTTGCCCACCATGAACCAGTCCCCATCGTGAAGCAGCGTCGCGCGACTCTGTGTGGCAAACGCGTACTGCCAATCGGGTCCGCCCTCGGCGGACAGGAGCAGCGTGGCTCCTGTATGCGACGCGAGTTCGCGGCTCCCGGATAGGTAGTCGGCGTGAATGTGCGTTTCCGTGACGTGCGTGATCCGAAGCCCTTCGGCTGTTGCAGCTGCAATGTACTGGTCGGCGTCGCGGTTGGCGTCAATGACCAGGGCTTCGCCCTTCCGCTGGCACCCAATCAGGTAGCTCGCTTGTGCCAGTCCTTCGTGGTAGAATCGCTTGATCAGCAAGGACGGTATCTCCAACGTGAGAAGGCGGGCATGCGTAGCCCGCCGGTAGTCCGTAGAAAGCTGCCAGATCTTCCGTGGCGTGACCAGCCCTTGTGGGCGCCGCATGTTGCCCTCACACCCATGCTTATGCGACTCCACCATGCACTGCGCGTCGTTAGCCTCGCCTGCCTGGCGTCCGTCACGCTGCAGGCGCAGACGACCAAGAAAGTCCTGACGCAGGATACCTACGACATCTGGCGCACGATCTCGGGCTCCTCGGTCTCCGCCGATGGTCGCTGGGTCGCCTACACCCTGTCGCCCGTCGTAGGTGACGGCGAGGTGGTGGTTCGCTCGGCGGAGGGCGCGACCGAGTATCGAGCGGCGCGGGGCTGGACCGGACGACCGGTGATGTCGGTGACGGTGGATTCTCCATTTGTTGCCCCGGCGGCACAGTTTTCCGCGGACTCCAAGCTGGTGGCGTTCCTGTCGTATGCGCCCAAGGCGGACTTCGACCGCGCGCGCCGCGAGAAGAAGCCAGCGGCGCAGCAGCCGAAGGCCAGCCTGACCATGATTGAGCTGGCGGGAGGGAAGGTCACGACCGTGCCTCGCGTCAGGTCCTTCCGGTTGGCGCGGGAGTCGGCGCGATATCTGGTGTACCTGCTGGAAGCCGAGGAATCGCGAGACACGGCGAATACGCAGCGACCCGTGCCCGGCGTGAAGAAGCGGGAGTACGGCACCACGCTGGTGCTGCGTGACCTGAATGACGCCAGTGAGACGCGAATTGCGGACGTCAGCTCCTACGTCGTGGACGACACGGCCCACGTGCTGC
Organism: Gemmatimonadaceae bacterium; assembly: GCA_046327745.1. Lineage (GTDB taxonomy): Bacteria > Gemmatimonadota > Gemmatimonadetes > Gemmatimonadales > Gemmatimonadaceae > JABAQJ01. Next base: position 3,700 of record JAXLXV010000037.1, read on the forward strand.
TCTACGCGGTCACGTCGCGCACTCCCGCGAACGATGGCGTGTACCTGCGGAGCCTTTCCAACGGCACCACGGCCACCATCATGGCCGGCGAGGGTGACTACAAGCAGATGGCCGTCGACCGGGCGGGAGGGCAGCTCGCCTTCTTGTCCAATCGCGATGAATTCCGCAATGAGAAACCGCGGTTCGCGGCATACTACGCGACCGCGCGCGCGCCCATGGCCCAGATCATCAGCGCGCCCGCACAAATGGCGGGGCTGAGCGCCAGCGACAAGGGCCGCGTGGAGTTCGTTCGCGATGGAAGCGCCCTGACCTTTGGTGTGGCGCCTCCACCGCTCGATTCGATTCCCGCCGACTCGCTGGCGGACAAGGCGGTGTTTGACCTGTGGCATTGGAAGGATTCGCGTCTGCAGCCGCAACAGCGACTGGAAGCGGCCCGCGACCGCGATCGCACGTTCCTGAGTGTCTACGACATCAAGAACCGCCGCATCCGTCAGCTGGCCAACGACAGCATGCCGTCGGCTCAGGTGAGTGACGACGGACGTGTGGCGTTGCAGGTGACGCCGGTGCCGTACATGGTCGAGTCGATGTGGGGTGAAGGGGGGAGCGACGTGTACGTCACGGACATCGCGACCGGCGCTTCAACGCGCGTCGCCGACAAGGTCGATTTTGGCGCCACCCTGTCGCCGGGGGCGCATTACGTGCTCTGGTTTCAGAAAGACCACTGGCACGCCTATTCCCTCGCTACAGGCAAGGCGGTTGACCTGACGGGCGCCGTGAAGGGGGTTCGCTTCTCTAACGAGCTATTCGATGAGCCGGACGTGCCGCCGGCCTATGGCGTCGCGGGGTGGACGCGCGGTGACCGGAGTGTGCTCGTATACGATCGGTACGACATCTGGGAGCTGGATCCGGCTGGCGTGCGGGCACCCCGGATGGTGACCGATTCCGCAGGCACGCGCTCCCATATCGCCTTGCGGGTCGTGGATCTGGATCCCGAGGATCGCTTCATTGATCCCACGCAGCCGTTGCTGCTGCGCGCCTTCGACGATAGCAGCAAGGCCAGCGGGTTCTACCGCGACCACGTCGATGGCAACGCGCCTCCAGAGCGCCTGGTGATGGCGAACCGCAGCTTTGGCATGCCGCAGAAGGCGCGGCACGCTGATCGGCTGCTCTTGACCCAACAGACACTCTCTGAATTCCCCGATCTCTGGACCGGGAACTCGGTGTCGTCACTGACGCGCATCTCCAACGCGAACCCACAACAGGCAGAGTATCGCTGGCCCACGGTGGAACTGGTGTCGTGGCGCAGCTCGGACAACGTGCCGTTGCAGGGACTGCTGTACAAGCCGGAGGACTTTGATCCGTCGCGTCAGTATCCGATGATTGTCTACTACTACGAACGGCTGTCCGACGGCATGTACTCGTACCAAGCGCCGACCGGGCGCAACGTGATCAACCCGACGGTCTACACGTCGTTAGGCTACCTGGTCTTTTTCCCGGACATCGTGTACGAGTTGGGCTGGCCAGGGCCGAGTGCCGTCAAGTCCATCATTCCCGGTGTGCAGTCGCTGGTGGCGCGCGGGTTTGTGAATCCCAAGGCGATCGGATTGGCCGGACAGTCGTGGGGTGGCTACCAAACGGCGTATCTGATCACCCAGACGAACATGTTCGCTGCGGCGGTGCCGAACGCCCCAGTCGCCAACATGACCAGTGCGTACGGCGGTATTCGCTGGGGATCCGGGCTGGCGCGCGCGTTTCAGTATGAGCATACGCAAAGCCGGATCGGCGGATCGATCTGGGAGTACCCGGTGCGCTACATCGAGAACTCGCCGCTGTTTCACCTGGACCGCGTCACCACGCCCGTCTTCTTCATGCAGAACGACGCCGACGACGCAGTGCCATGGTATCAGGGCATCGAGCTCTTCGTCGGGCTACGACGGTTAGGCAAGGAAGTGTACTTCATCACGTACAACGGTGACGTGCACAATCCGCGAAAGCGAGCGAACCAGAAGGACGTGGACATGCGCATGCAACAGTTCTTCGGGAACAAGCTCAAGGGCGAAGCGGCGCCGGAGTGGATGATCCACGGGATTCCGTACCTGCAGAAGGGCCGCGACCAGATGACGCCGGTGAAGGCGGCACCGACTTCACCGACGGGTAGCCGGCCGTAGCGCCGGCGCTCGGCGCAACTGCGGGACATCGACCACGCGGGGTGACTCGTCAGGCGGCTGCTCAACTGCCTGCACGAGCGCCCCGAGCATGCGAGGGAGCGTCACTAAGTCCAGCCGTCTGGCCTTTTCTCGAGTAGAGGGAAGGGCCTTCATCACCCAGTACATAGGCAGCAGCGCGTAGGGCCAGCGATGCCCGGGACCCAATACGTACCAGGGGCGAAGAAACGTCGCGGGCAGATTTGATTCTCGCACAAGAGCCTCACCGCGAGCACGCACGTCGACATACGCTTGCATGATCGCCGCCGGCTGGGCAACGCTCAGGTAGACGAAGTGTCCCGCGCCCGCGTGGGCGGCGGCGCGCACCGCCTCACGCACCGAGACAAAGTCCACGCGTTCGAACTCGGCGGCCTTGCTCGGGCTCGGTTTTGGAGTGCCGATCAAGTGAACGAAGGTGACCCCTTTGGATACGTGATGCGCATACGTGTTCGCATCCAGGGCATTGCCCACTACCTGCTCGCACGCAGCGGGAAGTCGATTCGCACGACCCTCGCGTACCAGCGCCCTGACCTGATGCCCGCGCTCGATCAGTAGAGGCACGAGCCGCGATCCAAGGTACCCCGTCGCGCCCGTGATAAAGACGCGGCGATGAGTAGCTGGGTGGTCTGCGCCGGTACTCATGGCGCGACGAGGTTCCTTGGTATTCGACGCACGGACCTAACGATTCCCGAAGTCGCGCGGCGGGAGGGTCTTCAAGAACGCGTAGACAGCCCGGATGTCGTCATCCGTCATTTCGCGGGTGTATCGCCACGGCATGAGGCTATCGATCGCGGTGCCACTTGGCCGTTTGCCCTCACGTAGCGCGCGGAAGAAGTCAGCTTCGGTGTAGTGCCCAATGCCCGCGGGGGTCAGGTTGGCTGCGGGTTTGGCGTCCGGGGGCATGCCGGGAATTGGGCCGCCACTGAACGTTGGGCCGTGGCACCCGTTGCAGCCGCCGATCGTGGCGAGGTACCGCCCGTACTCGACGGTGACACTTGGTGGTGGTGCAGGGGCGCGGCGTTCGGTGTGCGATATCAGGTCCGCCTCGGTGAGCGTCGGCAGTTTGCCCGTTGTGTACAGCACCCAACCCAGCGGACGAAGGAACGAACGCTCGGGGACAAAGTCCACCGGCGGCACCGTCCTCAAGTAGGCAACGATGGCTCCCAGGTCCTCGTCGGACATGGCGTTGAAGCTGGTGGCTGGCATCACCATGAGCGGACGCCCCGGGCGCCCCACGCCGTGCCTCACCGCGGTGGACCACTGCTCCGGAGTTAGCGAGTCACGAACGCTTCCGTGTCCCCCGGAAAGGTTGGCCGACCACACTTTGCCGAGTGGGCCAGCGTCGATGAACAACTTCCCAGCCATGTTTTCGCCATGACAGTCCACGCACTTGGCCACCGCCCGCACCAGATAGCGGCCACGCGCGATCGAGGCGGAATCGGCAGGGATCGTCGGGGCAGAATCCTGAATGGCGAATTGCCGCGACAACTTCTGCTTGGACGCCAGCGCAAAAGCACCGAGCGACAGCGCCAGCACGATCACCAGCGCCGCCGATATTCGTAGAAGGGTTCGCATTGTATCGGATCAGTTCGGGTCTATGAAATCACGTCGGCGGACGCGGCTGCGCAGGGCAACACCAGCCGCCCACGGTTGGGTTGACCCGAATGTCTACGCGGGGTGCCGTGTATCGGATTCATCTCCCGCCGTCTCGCTGTGCGTAGTGGCCGGCCCGTGAGCGCCGCTCACACGCGGGCAGCCCTTCGCGCGGGGAGTTGCGCCATGATAAACTTCGCCGCATGACCAGTACCCGAATTCCAACGCCGGCCCCGAACGCGCCGCCACCCGAGGCAGCTCCCGCTACGCCCGCTGTGCCGCACGGGTGGTCCGTGGAGCAGTCGAAGGCGCTGTACAACATCGACGGCTGGGGTGTCGGCTTCTTCGACATCAACGAGCTTGGCCATGTGACCGTACGCCCGGATCCGGAGCGCCCCGACGCCTCGCTGGATCTGTTTGAGCTGGCGCGCGACCTGGAGCAGCAGGGGGTGATGCTGCCGGCCCTCATCCGCTTCAGCGATATCCTCAAGACCAGGATCCAGCAGCTGTCCGAGCGGTTTCACTCCGCGATCCGCGAGTTCGAGTACACCGGGAGCTACACCACCGTGTACCCGATCAAGGTGAACCAGGAACGGCACGTGGTGGAGGAGATCGTGGAGTTCGGGACCAAGCACGGCGTCGGTCTCGAGTGCGGGTCCAAGCCGGAGTTGCAGGCGGTGCTTGGTCTGTCCGAATCCAACGAGCACCTCATCGTCTGCAATGGCTACAAGGACGAGGAGTTCATGCGGCTGGCCCTGATGGGTCAGAAGCTCGGCCACACCGTCTTCGTCGTGCTGGAGCAGCTCAGTGAAGTCGATGTGTTGCTGGACGCGGCGCGCGAGCTGGGAGTGACCCCCACCGCGGGAGTGCGCATCAAGCTCGCGTCGGAAGGGGCAGGGCGCTGGGCGGAGAGTGGCGGCGAGAAGTCGAAGTTCGGATTGAACGTCGCCGAACTCATCAAGCTCATCGACAAGCTGCGCGAGGCCAACCAGCTGCACATCCTCAAGCTCATCCACTTCCATCTGGGCTCGCAGATCACCGACATCCGCTTCATCAAGGCCGCCCTGCAGGAGATCACGCGGTTTTACGCGGAGTTGCGCGGGTTAGGAGTGGACATCACCCATGTGGACGTGGGCGGCGGTCTGGGCATCGATTACGACGGTACGAACTCCACGTCTCATGCCAGCGTGAACTACACGCTACAGGAGTACGCGAACGACGTCGTGTACACGATCGCCGAGATGTGCCGTGAGCGGGATCTACCGATGCCGCACATCATCAGCGAGTCGGGCCGCGCCCTGACGGCGCATCACGCGTTGTTGCTGCTGAAGGTCATTGACGTGGAGTCGCAGGCCGAACCGACGCTCCCCGACCTGACGGACGATCACGCCCAGCTCCTTCATGAGATGATGGAGGACTATCGGGCGCTGGGGAAAAAGAAGCTCGCCAAGCGCAAGATCGTGGAGATCTACCACGACGCCACCTTCGACAAGGAGCGCGCCCAGCAGCTGTTCAACGCCGGCGTCATGTCGCTCCGCGAGCGAGCGATGGCAGAGACGATCTACTTTGCCAGCGTGAATCGAGTGTCGCAGCACATGCAGGAGAGTCCCAACGGCTTTGACGAAATTGCCAAGGACGTCGCCGCGGCGCTCGTCGATCGGTACTTCTGCAATTTCTCCCTGTTTCAGTCGCTCCCCGACTCATGGGCGATCGACCAGCTGTTCCCGATCATGCCGGTGCACCGTCACCTCGAACGCCCCGAGCGGCGAGGCACGCTGCAGGACATCACCTGCGATTCCGACGGCAAGATCGACCGGTTCGTCGGCGACAAGCACGGACGTCCGAGTCTCGAACTGCACGCGTACCGCGAGGACGAGGAGTACATCCTTGGCGTCTTCCTGACCGGCGCGTATCAGGAAATCCTCGGCGACCTGCACAATTTGTTTGGCGACACCAACGCCGTGCATATCCGCATGCGCGACGGCGGCTATGACATCACGCACATGGTGCGAGGCGACACGGTCACCGAGGTGTTGAAGTACGTGCAGTTCAACGCCGGCGATCTGCTCACCACGTTCCGGCGGAAGGTGGCTTCGGCCCCGGAGTTGTCACGCCCCGAAGCGAACACGTTCATTGCCGAGTACGTGTATGGGCTGGAAGGGTACACGTACCTGGAAGGGGAACAGGCGAAATAAGGTCGCGATGGATCTGATAGAATAAGGGGCCGGGGAAAATCCCCGGCCCTTGTGTTAGGCGCCGAACCGCTTGGCGACCTCGCCCCAATTCACCACGTTCCACCAGGCGCCGATGTAGTCTGGTCGGCGGTTCTGGTACTTGAGGTAGTACGCGTGCTCCCACACGTCGAGTCCCAGTAGGACGTCCGACGGTCGCTTTCCTTCCATGAGCGGGTTGTCTTGGTTGGGCGAAGAGGTGATCGAGAGACCCGATCCACTCTTCAGCAGCCACGCCCAGCCGGAGCCAAAGCGCCCCACGCCTGCGGCGGCAAACTGCTCGCGGAACTTCGTGAAATCACCGAACGATGCCTTGATGGCGTCGCCTAACGCGCCGCCCGGTTCACCGCCGGCCTTTGGCGCCATGAGCTGCCAAAACAGCGAGTGATTCCAATGTCCGCCGCCATTGTTCCGTACGGCCGTGCGGATGTCGTCCGGCACGGCACTCAGGTCGCTCACCAGTGCATCCAACGACTTCTGGTGCAGCTCCGCGTGCTTGTCCAACGCGGCATTCAGGTTGTTAACGTACGCTTGATGATGCTTCCCATGATGGATCTGCATCGTCTGCGTGTCGATGTGCGGCTCCAACGCATCGGGCGCGTAAGGAAGCGCGGGAAGTACATGGGCCATCCGTGGACTCTCCAATTCGTGATGAGGAACGGATGCTCGTATGCGTCACTCCGCCACGACCTGCGCCGCGGCCTTTCTCTCGCGCAGCCAGGCGATGATGCCCGGCAGAATCGATAGGAAGATGACGCCAATGATGACGAGCTCAATGTGCTTGTCGATGCCCGGAACATACTGCCCGAGGAAATAGCCCGTGAAGAGCATACTCCAAATCCAAGCTGTACCGCCGAGGATGCTGTATGTCAGGAACACCCGGTAATTCATTTGCGCCACGCCAGCCACCAGCGGTGCAAACGTCCGGATGATAGGCATGAAACGGGCAAGCACCACTGTCTTAGGGCCGTGCTTCTCGTAGAACATATGGGCACGGTCCACATGCTTCCGGTGGAAGAAGATCGACTCACTCCGATTGAAGATGCGAGGTCCGGTGAGGCGACCAATCCAGTAGTTCGTGTTGTCGCCGAGCACGGCGGCCAGGTTCAGCAGGATGCCGAGCTTGTAGACGTCCAGCGCGAAGCCCTGCGTGGCCAGCAATCCGGCGGTCACCAGCAGTGAGTCGCCCGGAAGGAAGAACCCGAAAAAGAGCCCGGTCTCCGTGAAGATGATGGCCGTCAGCCCGAAGTAGCCGGCCCACTGCACCAGCGCCGGAAGGTCCCGCAGTCGATCAAAAAGCTCGCTAAAGATTGACATGTCAGAAGGATAGAGGGACAGCGCAGCAAAAATGTCGACGTTCACTCTGCAAGGTCAACGCCACATTCCCTTGCGGGCAGCGTAACTCATCGTCAGACTCGGCGCCGATGCCCAACCCGATGTCAGCGCACGAGCTACTGGACGTTCACGTCGTTTCCCACACACACTGGGACCGGGAGTGGTACCGGACCGCCGGCGAGTTCAGGCAGCTCCTTGTGCCCCTGATCGACGAACTGCTGGATGATCCCGGCACTTCCTCGTTCCTGCTGGATGGACAGACCATCCTGCTCGAAGACTACCTCGCCATCAGGCCGGAACGGGCCGCTGAACTGCGCGCCGCCTTCCGGGAAGGGAGGCTGGAGGCCGGACCGTGGTACGTGCTCGCCGACGAGCTGATACCATGCGCCGAGTCGTTCGTGCGCAACCTGCTTGCCGGCAGGCGCACGTTGCGCCCAGTGGGCGCGACGCCTCCGCGCGTGCTGTACTCACCCGACGCATTCGGGCACGCCGCGGGCCTCCCAACGTTGGCGCTCGGGTTCGGGGCGGCACTTGCTGTCGTGTGGCGAGGGTATGGCGGGGCGCGCTGGCCCACCGGTGACGTCGCGCGTTGGCGCGGTCCGGATGGCGCCGAGGTTCTGCTCCTGCACCTTCCTCCCGGCGGCTACGAGTTTGGGGCGACGCTGCCGACCGATGAAGCTGCAGCGCGTGCACGATGGGGCGTCGTTGAGCGTGTCTTGGGTCCGCGTGCCACAACGGGGATTGCGTTGCTCCCCAACGGCGCAGATCACCATGCTCGTCAGGTTGAACTCCAGTCGGCGGTGAAGGTCTTGGCGCAGGCGGCGCTACCACACCGGGTGCATCAGAGCACACTCGCGGCACTTGCCGATACGCTTCGGTCCCGGGTCGCCAGCAGGTCCCTTTCCCGGGTCTCGGGCGAGCTTCGCGACTCCTACGGATACACGTGGACATTGGGCGGCACGCTCGCTACACGCGCGGCCCAAAAGCGTCGTCATGCGATGGCGGAGCGCCTCCTGCTGCGCGACGTGGAGCCATGGCTAGCCCTTCTCAGTCACCAGCATGGATCGGCGGTCGTGTCGCTGCTCGACGCGGCCTGGCGTGAGTTGCTTGCCTGCCAGCCACACGATTCACTGTGCGGATGCTCCACGGACGACGTCGCCGAGGCCGTGGACGCGCGCCTGACGAGTGTGATGTCGCAAGGAACAGCGCTGCGCGATTCGGCAACGCGGTTGCTCCTCGGGCATGACGCAGACGGCGCGGCAGCGCGCCGCGAACAGTGGTCCCCCGTCATCGTCCTGAGAAATCGCGCGGCGCGGCCACGCGGTGGCGTGGCCGAGATCGAGATCGATCGTCACGTGGCCGACGTTCCCGTGGGTCCGGGGTCAGCGCGTCCGATGCCGGAGGGACACGATGCGAATGAGGTCCAATTCGCCGGCGTCGCGAAGCCGCAGCGACTCAGCGCCGACGATCACTTCGTGCGCGAGGAAGCGCCGCGCCACTACCCCAAGAATGTGCTGGTCACTCGAGAGCGCGCGCTGGTCTGGATCGATGCGTCGCCACCCCTGGGATTGCTTACGCTCACTCAGGGAAAGTCGACACGACTGACGGTGCCGCCAGGGGCACGTGCGCGCGCCACGCGATCGGGAATCTCCAATGGATGGCTCGCGGTCGAAGTGGTCGACGGGTCGGTAAGGGTTCGAGCTGGCGACCGCGTGGTTGAGTCGGTGATCGGCTTCGAGACTCGTGGAGAGCAAGGGGATCTCTATACGCCGTCGGAGATCCCAGGGACCTCGGGCCGTGCCACGCTCGCCCGATGGCGTACGACGGCGCGTGGACCGCTCCGCGCTGAATTGACCACGTGGTGGAAGGTGCCGGTGGGCGCTCGCAGCCTCCGATCTGCGATGGGCACGCCCCTCGAGCATCGCGCGACGACGCAACAGGTGCAGGTACAGTTGCAGCTGGATGCGGGAGCGCCGTTCCTGCGCTTGCGGATCAGCGGCGACTGGGAGGCACCGGATGCGCGTCTGCGCTGCATCGTGCGCACGGGAGTGGGCGAGGGGGACACGTGGGCCGACGCCATGTTTGGGGACGTCCGTCGCTCCGCCACCGAACCGCCACTGGCGGACCAACAGAACGAACGGTATGTGGCGACGGCGCCTCTCCATCGTTTCGTGTCCAGGTACAACGCGTGGGATGGCGCGACGGTCTTTTCAGACGGCCTGGCCGAATACGAATCGACGGCTGACGGTGCGGTGACGGTCACGCTCGTGCGTTCCGTTGGCGAACTCTCGCGTGCCGATCTGGCGGAACGCCCAGGGCACGCGGGCTGGCCTTCACCCACGCCCCGCGCACAGTGCCTTGGGCCGTTCGAGGCCACACTGGCTCTCGCCCTGCACGGCCCGCGGACGCCGGCCAACGTGGCCTTCGTCCACGCGCTGGCCGAAGACATCCTGCTGCCGCTCACCGGGTCGACGTGGCGATCGGCGATCGAGCCGCCGGCGTCCGTCGAAGGGTTTGAGCTGTCGGGGAACAGCCTCACCCTGTTGGCGGTCAAGCCCAGCGAGGACCGTGGCTGGACCGTCCTTCGCTGCCTCAATCTGTCTGACGATTGGACGACCGGCCGCTGGCGGCATTCCAGCATCAGTGAGGCGAAAGTGGCTCGCCTGGACGAGACGCCAATTGGCGCGTTACCGGTGGTCGACGGGGTTGTCGAAATCCATGTGCCCCCCCGAGCCGTCGCTACCATCCTCGTGCGCTAATACACGGGCGGCGCGACACCAATGTGCCGCGCCGCCGCTGGTGAATCCCACGCAATTCAACTCCGCGGTGCATCGCGCGAGTTGCTCAGTGGGCCGAACGTTCCGGAGCGCCTAAAGCTCCCTGGTGAAGTCTATTTCTTGACCTCGAAATCCTTCGACCCCGCCGACTTGCCGTCAAACCAAATTTCGACCTTGTACTTCCCGACAGGCCAAGGGGTCTTCTTGGTGATGTGAAATTCGGTGACGGCTGTGGTGTTCACCGAATCTGTGCGTGCCAGCGCTTGCGTGGTGGAATCCACCAGCTGGCCAGTCTGGAACGTCCACTTGGCCGTAAGTGACGAGGCAGACGTCGCATGTTCGGTGACGACCGAGACGTACATCGTATCGCGCACCTTGAACACGGACGCCGTATCCGTCACCCGGCTGTTGGCACCGAGCGTATGCCCGAGGTCGATGGCTGTGACCGCCGGGGCAGGAGGTGGAGCTGGAGCGGGGGCCGCGGCCGGCGTAGTCTCGGCGGGCGGGGCGCTTTCTTTCTTTGAGCACGCGACGGCTGCCACACAGACTGCGAAGGCGGCCGCGCGCCGGAATGAATGACGCTGCATAACGAGTTCCTTCGCCGCTAGAGCTGCGGGATTTTGAGGACCTGTCCGGGATGGATCAGGTCGGGGTTCTTGACGATGTCCTTGTTGGCCTCCCAGATCGCCTTCCATTTCATGGCATCGCCGTAGAAGTGACGGGCGATCTTAGATAGGCTGTCGCCGGACTTGACGGTGTACGTCTGCTCCTGAGCCTTGGCTTCGGCCTCGGGCATAGAGGTCGATGAGCTGCCCCCCTGAACGTCGGAGAAGTCTGGGAGGGGTTCGTTAGGATTTCCCATGCGGTCCACCAAGAAAGTGATGACGTCGCGTCAGTCGGTGAGAACGAAGGTGACCTTCATGGCCACGCGGTATTCGGAGACTTTCCCGTTCTTCATTTCGATCTTCATGCTCTTGACCCAGGCGCCGCTCACTCCTTTCAGCGTCTTGTTGGCGCGCTTGAGCCCTGTCTGGATGGCGTCGTCGAAACTCTTCGAGCTACTGGAGATGATCTCCGTCACTTTGGCCACAGCCATTGGATCGTTCCTCAGAAGTTAGGCGCGCGAGTCGCGAGAGTCGGGCGCGATGGAATACATAACGGCAGGTGAATGATCGTCACCGCACCTGCGTTGCACCAGACGGAATGCTGCAACGTCGAGGTTGCTTATGTGCGATCGGCAAGCACGGCCACGCGTTCGCCCGCGAGCGCGTCGCGGAGGTCATCGCCAAGCACGGTCGTCGCGAGGACCGTCACGATGAGTGCGAGCCCAGGCGCCACGGCGACCCACGGCGCCGTAACGATCAGGTCGCGTCCTCCCGCAATCATATTGCCCCAACTTGGATGCGGGGGCTGTACGCCAAGCCCCAGGAAGGCCAGGCCACTCTCCAGCAGAATTGCGTTTCCCACCCCAAGGGTGGTGGCCACGATGGCGGGTCCCAGCGCGTTGGGCAGGACATGACGCCACACCAGTCGCCAGCCTTTAACGCCGAGTGCGTTGGCCGCATCTACGTAGAGCAATTGGCGGACGCCCAGCACCTCGCCGCGTACAAGACGAGCGACGCCCATCCAACCCGTGAGCGCCAGCACCCAAACCACGGCGCCAGCACCTGGGCGCCACAACGCGGCGACCAGGAGCAGCAGGATCAGACGTGGCATCGCCAGCAGTGCATCCGAGAAGGCCATGGCGAAGCGATCGAAGAGTCCTCCCCACCAGGCCGCTCCCGCACCGATCAGGACGCCTAACGTGGATGCCAGGAGCGATCCGCCAAAGCCGATCGCCAGCGACAGGCGGCCGGCAAGCATCATACGCGCCAGCAGGTCCCGGCCGAAACGATCCGTCCCCAACAGATGCCAGTGGCCCGACGCGTCGTGCGCCAAGGGAGGCACCAGCCGCGCGGCGACCACGTCGCCGATCTGCAGGGGGTCTTGGCTAGCCAGCAGCGGTACGAGCCACGCCGCCAGCAGCAACACGCCAAGCGTCCACACGGCGCGGCGCCCCGACGCGCTCATTGGCGTCGCCTAGGGTCAACCACGGGCAAGCAGGCGTCCGCCACCAAGTTCGCGATAATCACCACCGCCGCGTACACCATGGTGGCGCCCATCACGACGGGGTAGTCCCGTGCGCCGATCGCCGTCAGCATCACGCGCCCCAGCCCGGGCCATGCGAAGACGCTCTCCACGAACACTGAGCCGGCAACCACGCCCGGCAAGGAGAGTCCGAGCAGGATGATCATGGTCGGAAGGGCGTTGGCCAGCATGTGGCGACGCAGGGTGGACGCGGACGAAACTCCTTTGGCCCGCGCGGTGCGCACCCAGTCGTCGCGTTCCAGGTCCAACAGGCGCGACCGTCCGTAGCGCGCGATGCCGGCCGCGCCCACCACGGTCAGCACGAAGACGGGAAGGACCGAGTGCCGGAGCACGTCCAACAACCACGGGATTCCCACGTCGATGCTGGCCGGGTCCGTGACACCAAACGCGGGGAGTCGCGCCCAAAACGGCAAGCCAGCGCGAGCCGCACCGTAGGTGAACACGGCGACAAGGGCCAGCGCCAACCAATAGCTCGGTGACGCATACGCGGCCACGGTCAGGGCGGTGGCCACGCGGTCCGCGCGCGATCGCTTGCGCCTCACCTGCCACATGGCCACCGAGAGTCCAAGCGCGAACGTCAAGGCGAGTGAAGACGTCCCTAACCACAGTGAGACAGGAAGCGCCGACGCGAGCACCGAGGAAACCGGCTGACGCAACGCAAAGCTCTCCCCAAGATCGCCCCTGAACACGCGACCGACCCACTGCACATATTGTTTGGCGACGGGAGCATCCAGACCGAACTCGGCGCGAATGCGCGCGATGTCCGCGGCACTCGCCGACGGGGGCACGAGTAGATCCGCTGCGTCGCCAGGCGCGGCACGAACAAGGACGAACGTGACGGAGACGACCAGCCAAAACAGGACGAGCGCGTCCACGGCGCGCCTGACGAGGTACCGCACCCGGTGATAATGCGTTGGGGCACACGAACGTCAACGGCTCGTTGCGTGCTTTCGCTCGCCGCTGGTGTGCTGGCCGTCGGCTGTCGCGCGGCTACTGAACGAGCGTCAACCATCGTGTACGCCACGGGGGCAGACCTCGAGGGTGCGAATCCCATCACCACGGTGCACCCGTTGTCTCGACAGGTGCAGCGCTACGTCTTGCTGGTGACTCTCGTTCGGCTTGACTCGCTCCTGCGTCCGGTGCCATACGCGGCGACTGACTGGGCATGGTCCAGCGACCAGCGCGCCCTGACCTTCACGCTCCGCCAGGATTTACGCTGGCACGATGGGATGCCGACCACGGCGCAGGATGTGGCCTTTACCTACGAAGCCGCGCGCGATCCGGCGAGTGGTTCGCCGCGTGCCGCGGAGCTGTCGACGCTGGACTCCGTGCGGGTGCTGTCGCCAGCGCGTGTGCGATTCTACTTCGCTGTGCCAACCGTGGGCGTTCCCACGGTCTTCGCTGAGTTGGCACTCGCGCCCGAGCACCTGCTGGGGAGCGTCCCGCGGGCGGAACTTCGCCGCGCCAGCTACAACACGGCTCCCATCGGTAACGGCCCGTTTCGGTTCGAACGGCGCGATGCCGGCCGACGTTGGATCTTCGTGCGTAATCCTGCGTTTCCCGCGGACTTGGGTGGGCCGCCACGCGCACAGCGGCTGGTCGTCACGCTGGTCGATGAACCGACCACAAAGTTCGCCGGGCTGGTGGCTGGTGATCTGGACGTTGCGGGCGTTGCCCCGACCATGGCCGCCACCATCGCCGACGATCCCGCATTGCGCGTGCTCTCGTACCCCGTGCTGTTCTCCAATGCACTGGTCTTCAACACCACGCGGGCCCCGTTCAACGATCAGCGACTTCGTCGCGCGATTGACCTGTTGATCGATCGAGTCCGCATCGCCGACGTCGCGTTGGCGGGCTACGCGACCCCCGCGGATGGGCCCGTGCCCTCCACGCATCCGCTCTGGGTTCCGGCCAAACGATCCGTGCCTTCGGTTGGCGACTCGCTTCTGGACTCGGCAGGATTCGTTCTCGGCGCCAACGGGCTCCGCAGCCGGGAAGGGAAGCCGTTGTCGTTTGAGCTGTTGACGGTGGGGAGCGGCGACAACACGGTGGAGCAGCTCATTCAGGGGGATCTACGCCAGCACGGCATTGAGATGCGCATCCGGCAGATGGACTTCGGTGCATTTCTCACGGCGGCCCGTGCGCCGAACAAATCCTTCGACGCACTCATCACGGGGATCCCTGGAGATCTCGCGCTTGCCCACTTGCGAGGCATGTTCGATTCGGCGTTACGCGGAGGCGCCATCGACTACACGGGATACCACACGGCGTCACTGGACAGCGCCTTTGCGCGCATTCGCGTCAGCCGCAACGCGGACGACCTGCGGGCAGCGTGGAGCGATGTCCAGTCCATACTCCGCACCGAGGTTCCCGTGGCCTGGTTGTATCACTCTCGCGGGGTGCAAGGCGTGGCGCGGTCGCTGGATGGTGTACAGATGGACCTGCGTGGGGAAATGGTGACCGTCTCGCAGTGGTCGCGGCACGCGGTCGCCGGAGAAAAGTCGCCGTGAGCCTGCTGCTCTCCCGGGATGCCTTGGCCGCTCGGACGCAGGTCGCGCGGGGCCCGCTCCGAGGCTTGGCGACGTCCTTGCGTGACGATTTGTACCGGGCGATTCCCTCGCTCGATATCTGGATCCCGCCGGAGAAGGCGCGGCTATCGCGGCAGGGCGGTCGCTGTCGGATCGACGGCACCTTGCTGTCTTTCGCTCCGGACTCCCCGCACACACATCGTTGTCCGGCCTGCGGCGCCGTCTTCAGTGAGCCGGACGACTACCGCTGGTGGATCATGAACTACCAGTTGTGGCTGGCGGAGCGGGCGGTCCACGCGGCGACCTTGTCGGCCGTGTTAAAGGACCAGCGCTCTGCGTCCATCGCAGTCGCCATCCTGACCGCGTACGCGGATCACTATCTCACCTACCCCAACAATGACAACGTCCTCGGGCCCACGCGGCCGTTCTTCAGCACCTACTTGGAGTCGATCTGGTTGTTGCAGTTGACGGTCGCTCTGGACCTCCTGGAATGTCGAACGACGGATCGTGCACTCGGCGACTCCGTACGGGCTCGCTTGATCGCCCCGAGCGCCGACCTGATCCGGTCGTACGACGAAGCGCACTCGAATCGGCAAGTCTGGAACAATGCCGCCCTTGCGGCCGCCGCCATCGCGCTGGGCGACGCGCGACAGCTCGAACACGCCGTGCACGGTCCAAGCGGTCTGCGCTACCATCTGGAACACGCCCTGCTCAGTGACGGCACGTGGTACGAAGGAGAGAACTACCACCTCTTTGCCCACCGCGGCCTTTGGTACGGCGTGCAGATCGCGGAACACGCTGGTCACGTGCTCCCCGCCGCGCTGACATCGCGGTTTCAGGCCGGCTTTGCGACGCCGTTTCTCACCGCGCTCCCCGATCTCACTTTCCCGGCTCGGCGCGATTCCCAATACGGCGTGTCGCTGCGTCAGTGGCGAATTGCGGAATCGTGCGAGCTGGGGCTGGCGCGCCAGCCGGATGACGAAGCGCTGCAGTGCGCGCTGCGCGCCCTATACGATCCTCCGGCCACCGTGGCTGACGGCGACACCGGGCGAGCCAGTTCTACGGCAGAAGCCGAACGGAATCACCCTGGCGTTAGGCTGTCTCGCGCGTCGCTCGGCTGGAAGTCGCTGCTCTGCGCCAAGGCCGAGCTTCCACCGCTCAAACAGGCGACCATGCGGTCCGTGCTCTTGCCGGCACAGGGCCTGGCCGTCGTACGCCGCGACGCGGGTGAGACCTACGTGGCGCTCGACTACGGACACGGCGGCAATGGACACGGCCACCCTGATCGCTTGAACCTGTGGCTTGTCAAAGGGGCCGATCGCGTCCTCGAAGACGTCGGCACGGGGTCGTACACAGCGCCAAGCCTGCATTGGTACCGGTCCACGTTGGCGCATAACGCGCCGTTGGTGGACGGCGTATCGCAAGAACGAGTCGACGGCGAACTTCTCGCGTTCGACGACGATGTGGACGTGACCACCGTGTCGGCCGAGGCGCACCTCGCAGCGGGCGTCACGGTCCGGAGGTCGATCCAGGTGTTCGTCGACGCCGTGGTGGACACCGTGGAATGGACCGCCGACCGGTCCATCCGGTTGGAGCTGCCGATTCATGTCGTAGGGGACATCACTGGGGTGGCGCGATGGATGCCGTCAGCTCTTCGCGGTGGCGCGACGCCGGAAGATGGATTCTCGTATCTGTCAGAAGGAGAGCAGGGAGACGATGTTGCTCCCATGATTCGAGTGCAGGGCGCGGGAGGGGTTGTCGCGCACCTCGACGTCGCTGGCTGTGAACTATTCCGTGCGACCGCGCCCGGGCCGCCGGGACGCGAGCCGCGCCCCTTCCTGTTGTTGCGCGCTGTTGGGAGATCGGGACGATTGCGCGGCGTTTGGACGTGGCAGCCCAGACAAGAAGTGGTCACCTTCGAGGACGCCGTCTCGATTGCCGCGATCGGGCAAAGTTACCACGTGCGCACCGTATCGGATGGGTGGCAGATTGAGGTACGACGCGGAGGGAGCGTTCGTCAGCTCAACCCCGTCGTCCGTCGGCGACATCCCGAGTCACGTCCGCCGCGGAAGGCACCGCCCACGTGGCCGATCCTCCTGCGTTCGAACGTCAACGGGCGGGAGGCAAGGTTCGAGCTGGGCGAAACGTCGTACCGACGCTCGGAGCTTCCTTGGCGCGAGGCTGGAGCGCCACAGGCGACCGTGCAGCTGCGCGCGACGGACGAGCACTTCGTGATCGATGTGCGCGTCGCAAAGGCATCGCCCTGGTTTGCCCCTGCCGCGGTCGAGAATCCGCTGGACAACGAGCACCCCGATATCAACAGCGATGGGTTGCAGCTGTACATCGGCACCCAAGAGGCGATGGCCTCGTGGCTTTTGGTTCCCGAGTCAGACACACGCACCATGCGAGTGACGCCGCGGTCAGCGCCGGCGGAGCGTATCCCACTTCAGGCGGACGCCCATCTGTCACACGATGGATGGGAAACACACCTTTCCATTCGGCGATCCGATCTGGCCAACCAAGGGCGTTCTCCGTTCGCGTTCAATCTGGTGGTCAATGAGTCGCCGGGCCCTCCAATCCGCGAACGACGACGCGGGCAGTTGGTACTTTCCGGCTCGCCCCACGAATGGATCTATCTTCGCGGCGATCGGGAGGACCCCGCTCGCGCCCTTACCCTGATGCTTGTCGATGACTGAATCTGTTTTACACGGCGTGCGCGTCGTCCTGTACGAAACACTGGACCTGGTCAACATCGCCGCGACGGTCCGCGCCATGAAGAACATGGGCGTGTTGGACCTGCACTTGGTCCGACCGGCGGAGTTCGATGCCTGGCGCGTGGAAGGTATTGCGCATGACACCTCGGACATTGTGCAACGCGTGCAAGTCCACGATTCCTTGGACGCGGCCTTGGCCGACTGCCTGTTTGTCGCCGCTTTCACGGCCCGCGGACGCACCGCCAACTGGGCATTGAGCACACCACGGGAGTCGGCACAATCCCTCCTTGATCGGGCCCGCGAGGGACCGGTCGCCCTCCTGTTCGGGCGGGAAGATCGCGGTCTTCCAAACGAGGCGCTGGACCGCGCACATCTGCACGTGACCATCCCCACCACCGATCACGCCTCGCTCAACTTGGCACAAGCCGTCATGGTCGCGCTGTACGAGCTTCACGTCGCCGCCGGGGATGCCACCCGGGCCAAGAAGCTCCCGCGAAAACACGCCCCGCCAGCCTCGGCCGAACAGTTCGAGCGGTACTTCGCCGATACCGAACGTGCCCTGGAAGCGATTGATTTCTTCAAGACCAGATTCCGTGAGAACATCATGCGGGCCGTTCGCTCCTTGTCGATGCGCGCCGAACCTAACGCGCGCGAACTCGAGCTGATGCGCGCGATGGTGATTGAAGTCGTGAAGAAACAGGAGCGCTTGCGTAAGGAACTTGCCCGCGAGGAAACCAGCTGATCGCGTTCCCCGCTCGCCGACGCCACCCCATTCACCTACTTTCTGCTCATGCCGTTTCGACGATTCTTCGGTCGCTCCCAACAACCGCCGCCACCAGTTGACGAAGCGCCCGCCGACGAGGAGTCGGTGGACGATGAATCGTGGTCCGAAGGCGATGGTCCCGAGCGAGACGCCAGCAGTGAGGAAATCGACCGCGATTGGCGCGACCGTGCGGCCGCGCTGATTCCAGGCGGTGCATCCACGGGGAGCAAACGGCCGGACGCGATGTATGGAGCGGCCGACGCCGATGCGCCGACGCACTTCGCACGGGCCTCGGGGTGCCACGTGGTGACCATGGCCGAGTCGACCTTGATCGACTGCACCATGGCCTTGGGCGCCGTTTCGTTAGGCTACGCAGACGATGCGGTGACACGCGCCGTGATGGCGGCCGCCGCCAACGGCCATGTCGCGGGCCTGTCGCACCACCTGGAAGTGGAGATCGCGGAACGGCTGTGCGAACTGATTCCGTGCGCGGAGCAGGTGCGCTTTTTCAAGAGTGGTGCGGAGGCGACGGCCGCGGCGGTTCGCATCGCGCGGGCCAGCACCGGCCGCACGCACGTCGTCGCCTCTGGATATTTCGGATGGCACGACTGGTCGAATACGTGCGCCGGCGTTCCCGCCGCGGTGGCGGCCGAAACGACGCAGGTGCCGTTCGATGACCTCCCAGCCCTGGAGCGCGCGGTGAAGGCCGCCGGCGGGAACCTCGCCGCGATCATTCTGGAACCGATCGTCGAGCGTGAACCGTCGGAAGCGTGGGTGGAAGCGGCGCGCTCGTTATGCGAGTCCAGCGGCGCAGTGCTCATCTTCGATGAGATGAAGACGGGGTTCCGCGTGCGCGCTGGCGGATATCAGGTGCTGTCCGGGATCACTCCCGACTTGGCGACCTTCGGTAAGGCCCTCGCGAATGGATATCCTCTCGCTGTTGTCGTCGGTCGCGAACGCATCATGCAAGCCGCCGCCAAGACTTGGATTTCGTCGACCCTAGCCGGCGAGGGGACGGCGTTGGCCGCGGCTGGTGCGGTACTCGATCGGTATGCGGGTGAGGACGACGTCTGCGAACAACTGGCGGAGATTGGCCGCTCGATGCGCTCATCTGTGGAAGCTGCAATCCAGGCGAGTGGCATTCGTGGCGTGCGTGTCAGCGGACTGGACCCGATGTGGATGCTGCACTTCGAGGATCCGGCCATTGAGCGAGAGTTCCTGGTGCGGTCGGCGCGAGAAGGCGTCCTCTTCAAGCGGGGGGCCTACAACTACGCCTCGCTGGCGCACGGTGAGGAGGAGGTTCTCGTGGAGATTGAACGAGTGGCCAGCTCGGTCTTCGTGGGCTTGGCAGAGGAGCAAAACGCGTGACTGGATCGGTGAGCCGGTATCCGCTGGCCGGCGCGGAGCCGCTCATCGACGTTCATGCGCACTTCTTTCACGCCGCCAGTCCACGGGCGGACTGGAACGATGTCAACGCGGCGCGTCTTCGAGCCGGTGTCGCCATCGGTATCACCTATCACGTCGCATCCATCCTTGGAAGTTGGGGCCGGTCATCGCCCACGTACTTCCAGTCGCTGCCGGATACGATCGCCGGCAACGACGCAATGCTCGCGTTGCAGGCACAGCATGACTCGTGCGTCCGGAGCTACGTCGCCGTGAACCCCAACCACGGAGAGGCCGCCGCGGCGGAGGTCGACCGGTGCGTGGCGGCGGGGGCCGTCGGGTTGAAGCTGGCGGCGGCACGCCGCGCCGATGATCCGGTCGTCCAACCCGTCATCGAACGGGCGCGTGCGCACGGCCTTCCCGTGCTCCACCATATCTGGCAGCACCGCCGTCGCCATTGGCCGTCCCAAGACATCAGCGACGGTCGTGATCTTTCTCTGTTGGCAGCGCGCAATCCGGACGTCTGGTTCATTCTGGCCCACATCGGTGGTGGCGGCGACTATCAGCACACCTTCGCCGCGGTTCGCGACGTTCCGAATATTTTGCTCGATCTGTCCGGTAGTGGCGCCGATCGCGGGATGCTGGACGCCGCCGCGGCCGCCGTGGGACCAAGGCGGTTGATCTGGGGGGCGGACATCACCCTGGACACTGGCCTCGCGAAGCTCTGGGCGCTCGACCTCATCGGACTCACCCCCGACGACCTCGCCGACGTCCGTTGGCGGAACGCGCGCCGCGTCTTTCCGCCACACGCCTTTCCTTCGCTCCCCGCAGCGTGACGACGATGGCCGACGGCGACGCCCGACCTGCACTCCGCACCGACGTCAACGCCTTCGTCGGCGCCTACCCGTTCCGACACGTCCCCCACCCGGACCCAGAGACCCTGCTTCGCGTGATGGACCGCGAGGGCATCGACCGGGCGTGGGTCGGGTCGCTGCCCGCGGTCTGGCATCGCGACCCTTCGGCGGCGAACACGGAGTTGTTGAAGCTGTTGCAGCCGTATGGCCAACGCCTGCGGGCAGCACCTGCGATTCGGCCGGACTGGCCAGACTGGTGCGACCAGCTGCACGCTATGGCGGGGCAGGGCGTCGCCGCCATCCGGGCCTACCCACCCCAGTGGGGGTTGGGTCCGGACGATGCGGCACTCAAGGAACTGGCGGGGGCCTGCGCCGAATGTGACCTGCCGTTGATCCTGACGGTGAAGTTCGAGGATCTTCGTCAGCGACATCCCTTGGACGGAGCCGGGGACCTGCAGCCGGCGGCGGTGCGCCAACTCGCCCGGGCACGAACCGGCGTGCGCCTCATCGTCACCGCGGCCAGCCGCGATTTCATTGATGAGGTCTACGGCGGCCTAACGCCTGACGAATGCCGTCAGGTGTATTGGGACATTTCGTGGATCTGGGGGCCGCCCGAGGATCACCTGGCGCACTTGCTACGACATATCGGGGCGTCGCAGCTGCTCTATGGTACGATGTGGCCGCTCCGACTGACCCAGGTGCCACGCGCCAACCTGGCCTTGCTGCCCGATGACCTGCGTGGCACGCCCTTGGCCGACGTGTCGTCGTGGGGCGACTAGCCGGCGGAACCTAACGAGAAGAAACGTTCGCCGACGTGCCGGGATTTCCGCCGGTCTCGGGCGGCGGCGGGGGCGAGGCATTGCACCCATTGGCCGGCCTCCAACTCGTTTTTGCATCGTCTCTTGCGCGCTTTCACGTACCCGTCCATTTTTCGCGCTGATTGTGCGTCTTGTGAATAGTTTCACAAGTGCAGGTCTGCGTTCCCCCTTCACTCCTCCTCTCGATGACGAGTAGGCGAAAGTGGGCGTTGGTCCCTGGATTTGTTGCGATCGCACTCGCCGCCGTGGCGCTGTCCGCGTACAGTGGCGCTTCATCGTCTCAGGGTTTCGCCCCCGTGCAGCCGGTGCAGTTCCCTCATGCCAGGCACGTCACGGATCTCGGCATGAACTGCCTGTACTGCCACTATTCAGCCAGCCAATCCCCTGATCCCGGGCTTCCCGCCGTTGGCACGTGTATGGGGTGCCACACGCTGATTGGGCCCCAGCGCCCGGCCATGAACGGCTTGCCGGCGAGGACGAGTACGGAGATCAAGAAGCTGCAGCAGTATGCCCCGATTGGGCAGCCAGAGAAGTGGAAGCCCATCGAATGGGTGCGCATCCACAAGGTGCCGGAGTACGTGCACTTCCCGCACATGCGCCACGTGAATGCTGGGGTCACCTGCCAGACCTGCCACGGGCCGGTTCAGACGTTCACCGGTCCGGTCTACCAGTATGCGTCTCTGAACATGGGGTGGTGCGTCAACTGCCACGTGAACGGCTACAAGCTTGGCGATGGGCTGCGAGCCGCCGGGGTCACGCCCACGCCGCAGCAGGATGCAGAGCCGGCAAAGAAGGCCCGCTACGACTGCGCCGTATGCCACTACTAGCCATGCCCTCGTTCGTGCGCGCAGGCAGTGCCTGCTCGGCGACTTCCGGACGGTGAGGACGAACTGAATGAGTGAGCCAATGGACGCTGCAGGCACGACGCGCGTGAAGCGACGCGACTTCCTGAAAGTGTTAGGCGTGGCCGGCGCGGCCACCAGCACGGTCGGTTGTTTTCAGGAGGATGTCGAGAAGCTGGTTCCGTACCTAACGTCGCCGGACCAGACCATTCCCGGCGTTTCCACGTATTACAGCAGCACCTGCCGGGAGTGTTCAGCGGGCTGCGGCATTGTCGTGGAAGTGCGCGACGGTCGAGCGATCAAGATCGAGGGGAATCCCGAGCATCCGGTGAATCGCGGCGCGCTCTGCGCGCGTGGTCAGGCGGCGCTGCAGGGATTGTACAACCCCGATCGCTACCGCACGCCGATGGAGCGTCAGGGCGGCAAGCTGGTCCCCACCACATGGGACAAGGCCATCGCCACGCTGAATCAGCAGATCGCCAGCGCCAAGGGGAATGCCAAGGCGCGTGACGTGGTGTTCATCGGGCGCCACGACGCCGGAAGCTTTGGGGCGGTCACGGACACCTGGATGGAGTCGTTAGGCTTCGGTGCCGCGTATCAGTACGATCCGGAAGCCGACTTGGCGGTGCGCGCCGCGAATCAGGAGGCGTACGGGGCCATGGCGCCGACGCTCGACTTTGGCGCGGCGGCCCTCATCGTCTCCTTCGGGGCTGACTTCCTGGAGACATGGCAGGCGAACGTGCCGCAGCAGCTGGCCTTTGCCGACGCCAGGGCCAAACTGCAGGGCGGTCCGAAGTTCGTGTATGTGGGCGCCCGGCGGTCGCTGACCGGCCTCAATGCCGACGAATGGATCGCCTGCAAGCCTGGCAGCGAAGAGACCATTGCCGCGGCGTTGCTGGCGGCGTTAGGCGGGGCGGGCTCGACGACAATCGCCCAGGCCGCCGAGGCCAGCGGCGTGAGCGAGGCCACCTTGCAAGCGCTGGCCACCGAACTTCGCGAGACCAAGCCGAGCATGGTGCTGTCCGGTGTGACCACCGCGAACGCCATGCAGGTGGCGTCGGTGGTCGCCAGCATCAACAAGGTCGCGGGCAATGTCGGCGTCACCATCAAGCCGGCCGCGCCAATGCTGTCGTTCGCTGGAAGCGTCGGCGCCGATGCGATGGCTGCCGTGGCCGCCAAGCTGAACGCCGGCGGCGTGCCGCTCATCTTTGTACGCGGAGCAAATCCGGCGTACGATACGCCGAAGGCCTTGGGCTTCTCCGATGCCTTCAAGAAAGTCACCTTCAAGGTGTCGTTCTCCAGTTATCCGGATGAGACTTCGGAGTTGTGCGACCTGGTGCTCCCTGATTCGCACGCCTTGGAGTCTTGGGGAGACGCCGAGCCGGTTCCTGGAGTGCTCGGGTTGCAGCAGCCGGTCATGGAACCCGTCTTCTCCACTCGCCCGACGGCCGATCTGCTGATCGCCGCTGCGCAGGCCAACGGTGCGGCGGCCAAGTTCACGACCAAGAACTATCGCGACTGGTTGATCGCGCGTACGCCAGGTGGCGAAAGCGCCTTTACGGCCGCGCTGGCCAAAGGCGTGGCCTCTGGGAGTATGGCCGGTCGAACGTCGGCGGCCGCCAAGCCAACGATCTCGGCGACGGCGCCAAAGGCGGTGGAGGGAACCGGCGAGTTCTACCTGCAGGTCTATCCGCACGCCGTTCTGGGAGCCGGTGCGGGGGCGAACAAGCCTTGGTTGCAAGAGCTTCCTGACCCGGTGTCCAAGATCGTGTGGCAGTCGTGGGTGGATATCCATCCCGCGACGGCCAAGCGCCTCGGCATTGCTGCGGGCGACCATGTGAAGGTGCAGACCGCCGCCGGCGCCATCACGGCGCCTGCATACCTGTACCTGGGGATTCGCCCGGACACGGTCGGCATCGCGTTAGGTCAGGGGCACACCGCCTACGGACGTTACGCGCAGCAGCTTGGCGTGAACGCGCTGGATGCGTTAGGTGCCACGTTGAACAGCGCCGGAGGGCTGGCCCTCACGCAGTCCAAAGCCAGTGTAACTCGGACGTCGGAGAAGTCGGATCTGGTCACCACGGAAGGGTCGGCGCGACAACATGGTCGCGGCATCGCCCAGGCGGTGACAGCGACGCAGCTGGCGGCCGGTGAGTTTGGTGAAGAAGTCGAGCACGCTCCGCCCGGTGACGCCAGCCACGAGTTCCTGCCGGGACTTCGTTCGCCCGTGGCCAATGACGTCCAAGGTGACTTGGGTGATCCAAGTTCCAAGGACAAAGGCCTGTACAATCCGAATCATCCGACCGGAATGGCCAAGCGGCGCTGGGCCATGACGATTGATCTGGCGCGTTGCACCGGCTGCTCAGCCTGCGTCACCGCCTGTCATGCTGAAAACAACGTGCCGACGGTCGGGGCGCGCTGGCAGGGAAGGTCGCTCCGTCCCTTCCATACCTCTGATGGAGCTGGCTGGGATACACGGCCGGGCGCGAACATTCTGAAGGGCCGCGAGATGAGTTGGATTCGCATCGAGCGCTACTTCGAGGGTGGCGAAGACGGCCAGACGCCGTTCGAGGCGCGCTTTGTTCCGATGATGTGCCAGCACTGCGGGAACGCGCCCTGCGAGCCGGTGTGCCCGGTGTTTGCGACCTACCACGCTCCCGACGGCCTCAACGTCCAGGTCTACAACCGCTGCGTGGGCACGCGTTACTGCTCGAATGGGTGCCCCTACAAGGTGCGCTACTTCAATTGGCACGGGTACGGCGAACCTGGACGCCGGCAGTATGCGTTCCCCGATCCGTTGCACCTGCAGCTCAATCCTGACGTCACGGTGCGCGGCAAGGGCGTCATGGAAAAGTGCACGTTCTGCGTGCAGCGCATCCGCGAGACGGAAAGCCTGGCGAAGCTGGAAGGTCGCGAGGTGCGTCCGGATGAGTTCACGACCGCGTGCGCCGAAGCGTGTCCGTCGCGTGCAATCGTGTTCGGTGATGCCGCCGATCCCGCCTGGCAAGTGGCCAAGCAGGTTGGCGATAAGCGCGGCTATCACGTCTTTGCAGAGCTCAACACCTATACGGCGGTGGTCTACTTGCGAAAGGTGAATCACACCGCGGAGCAGGCCGGCGCGGCCCGCGCCGCGGAGCCCGCAGCCGCTGACGCTGGAGGAAAGCACTAATGGCCTCCGCAGCCCAGCCGGTTCGCCCGAACGTCGCATCAGCGGCAGTCCAGCTGCCCGGCGTTCGAGACTACGATCAAGTCGATCGTGAAATCTCCGCCACCCTGCAACCCAGCAAGGGATGGTTCGCCGCGTTAGGCCTGGCGATCCTCCTCTTTCTGTGGGGCGCCGGCACCTGGACCTACCAGATCTATTGGGGGCTCGGCAACGCCGGCTACAACCCGCCGGTCATGTGGGGCGTGTACATCATCACCTTCGTGTTCTGGGTCGGTATTGGACACGCCGGGACGCTGATCTCCGCCATTCTGTACTTATTCCGGGCCGGCTTCCGCACCACGATCTATCGATGCGCCGAGGCCATGACGGTGTTCGCCGTCATGACAGCGGGCTTGTTCCCGATCATTCACATCGGGCGGCCATGGAAGTTCTTCTGGTTGATTCCGTATCCCAACTGGCGACTGCTCTGGCCCAACTTCAAGAGCCCGTTGGTGTGGGACGTCTTCGCGATTTCGACGTACCTCACGATCTCCAGCACGTTCCTGTACGTCGGGTTGATTCCCGACATCGCCACGCTGCGCGATCGGTGCACCAATCCCACGCGCAAGCGCATTCTGGCGGTGCTTTCACTCGGCTGGCGGAACTCAGAACCCGAGTGGCGCCACTTTGCCCGGATGTACCTGTTCCTGGCGGCCTTCAGTACGCCGCTGGTGTTGTCCGTGCACTCCGTCGTGTCCTTCGACTTTGCCATGGCCATCAATCCCGGGTGGCACACGACGATCTTCCCACCGTACTTCGTCGCCGGCGCCATTTTCTCGGGCATTGGGATGGTGTTCACGATCATCATCCCCATCCGGAAGTTCTTCAAGCTCGAACACTACGTCACCATCAATCACTTGGACGCGGCGGCCAAGCTGTGCCTGTTCACGTCCATGGTGGTCGGATGCGCCTACCTGATTGAGTTCTGGGTGGCGTGGTACAGCGGCAACGGATTCGAGCAGGATTACTTCATCAATCGCGTGTTCGGACAGTGGTGGTGGGCCGCGTGGATCATGCTCACCTGCAACATGATTTTCCCGCTGTCGCTCTTCTCGCAGAAGTTGCGTCGCAATCCCACGTGGCTGTTCATCCTGTCGATCTTCATCAACCTCGGCATGTGGTACGAGCGGTTCGTCATCATCGTGCCCACGTTGTCGCACGAGTTTGAGCCGTGGCAGTGGAGCGGTTACATGCCCAGCTGGGTCGACACGTCCATCCTTGTCGG
This sequence comes from Gemmatimonadaceae bacterium, assembly GCA_046327745.1. GTDB lineage: Bacteria > Gemmatimonadota > Gemmatimonadetes > Gemmatimonadales > Gemmatimonadaceae > JABAQJ01. Next base: position 30,320 of record JAXLXV010000037.1, read on the forward strand.
GTCGTTCGGCTGGTTCTTCATGTGGTTCCTCTTGTTCATCCGTAACCTGCCGGTGGTCGCGATCGCCGAAGTCAAGGAAATCGTTCCGCCACGCCTGCGCTCGCACGCGCTGGCCGTGGGCGTCGATTCCTCCGGTCACCACCGGGACTACGGCGTCGAGACCCCAGGGGAGTTCGACTGATGGCAACCGGACTGGTGGCCGCATTTCGGGAACTCGACGCGACGTGTGAAGCGATCGAGGACTTGAAGGCCAAGAAGATCGAGACGTTCACCGTCTACACGCCAACGCCGCGTCACGAGATCGAGCACGCCGTGGCGCCGCCGATCAGCAAGATTCGGCGCTTCACCCTCATTGGCGGGTTGTGCGGCGCGACATTTGGGTACTGGGTCGCGATTTGGACCAGTGACTACTGGCCCATGGTGGTCGGGGGCAAGGCGATCGCGTCGTGGATTCCGTACACCATCATCTCGTTTGAGCTGATGGTGTTGGTGGGCGGTCTGTCGACCGTCTATGGGATGTTCATCCTGTCGCGCGTGCCCAAGATCACTCAGACCGTCGGGTTTGATCCGCGATTCACGGGCGGCCACTATGGCATTTACGTGGAGGCGCCGCCTGAACGACTCAAGGAAGTGGAAGCGTCGCTGCGCGCCCATGGGGCGGTGGAGGTGCGGAATGAACGCTAGTTTGTGGCGACGCGCAGCTCTCGCGGCCATGCTCCTGCCGTTAGGCGCGTGCGAGTGGTTCTCCGATTTCAAGCGCCAACCCGACGTGGTCACGTGGGAGTCCTTGCGCAGCGATTCGTCCGTGGTTCGCGGCGCGCCACAGGGATCTGTGCCGATCACGGGCACGTTCAAGGCGGCGTACGCCGTGTCGTACGGACAGCTGCCCGGAGTCATCGACTCGCTGGCTTCCATTCCGAATCCGACGCCGATCAGCGAAGCCTCGCTGGCCAACGGACGCAAATACTACCAGATCAACTGCGTGGTGTGTCACGGGAACAACGCGGGCGGTGACGGACTGGCCACCAAGTGGGGCATGGTGCCGATGACGTTGATGTCGGACATCATGAAGACGCAGCGAACAGACGGCTACATCTACGGCATGATCCGCAACGGCCGCGGTTTGATGCCCAGCTACAACCGCATCCCCGAAATGGATCGATGGGACGTGGTGAACTACATCCGGGCCCTCCAGGGCAAGGTGACTGACGTGACGTTCCAAGTAGGTCCGCTGGCGCCGCCAGGCGTCACCGGCGCCATGCTGCCGGGCCCGACACGGCTCGGACCGTCCCGTGAACTTGCTCCGGTGCTGCCCGAACTGTCGCCGACCGCGGCGCCACTCAAGGTCCGGGAAGAGGCGACAACCAAGGCGGATTCCGCGAAATCGGGAGAACCCAAGTGAGCAGTCATCACGATTCGCACGAACCGACGCGCGATGAACTGGTCCGGCTGATCGGCGCGCCGGTGCCGGCGCGGCTGCAACAAGCCAGCCTGGCCCTCGCCGTCCTCGGCTTCGCGATCTGGTTGGTCGGCGTCGTCACGGGCAACGACCGAGCCTGGCAGGCTTGGCACGTCAGCTGGCTCTATTTCACGGTGGTGTCGTCGGCTGGCGTGATGTTCGCCGCCGTCCAGCGCATTACGACCGCGCGCTGGTCGCGCCCCGTGATCCGGTTCATGGAAGGCTACGTGTTGTGGCTGCCGGTGGCCTTCGTGATGCTGATGATTACCGTCTTTGTGGGCAAGTCACACATTTATCCATGGGTGGCCCACCCGCCGACAAAGCATGAGAAGGCCGTCTGGCTGGGCGTGACGTTCTGGAGCCTGCGCAGCGTGGTGGTCTTTGGCCTCATCACTGCGCTCAGCCTCTGGTACGTGTACACGTCGGTACGCATCGACGTCGCCCTGCTGCCGGAATGGGGATCCAAGTGGGCGAAGGGCTGGCGCGACCGCATGCGGGCCGGCTTTGGAGAAGAGCGGCGCGAACTGCACTCCACGCACTCCCTGCAGGGGAAGCTGGCGGTCTTTCTTGCGCTCACCTTTGGTTTTGGCTGGGTCGTCATGGCGTGGGATCACTCCATGTCCATGGATCCCGATTTCCAGTCCACCATGTACGGTTGGCAGTACTTCATGGGCGGATGGATCGTGTCGCTCATGATCTTCTCGCTACTGGTGCGCCTGTGGCGGAATCACCTGCACGCGCACAGCATCATCACCGAAAATCACCTGCACGACATCGGGAAGCTTTGCTTCGCCTTCACGGCGTTCTGGGGCTATCTGACGTTTAGCCAGCTGCTCGTCATCTGGTACGGGAACATGGGTGAGGAGACGTTCTGGTTCCATAAGCGTTTGAGCGCGCCGTGGACGTCGATGTCGGTGACGGTCGGGTTGCTGGTCTTCATTGCCCCGTTCTTCGGCTTACTGGGCAAGGCACCCAAGCTTTACACGCCGACGATGACCTTCTTTGCCCTGTGCAGCATCATCGGCATTTGGCTGCATCGCTATCTCGAGGTGTATCCGGGCATCTACGGCAATCCGGCGTCCATGCCGTTCGGCTTTTGGGAGATTGGGATCTTCCTCGGTTTCCTTGGGCTGTGGGTCTATCTCTATCTGGCGTTCATGAACGCATTCCCGCGCATGCGCGTGGTGCTCATGACGTCGCCGTACAAGGACGAGATGCAGGTGCCAGTGGACCCCAAGACGATGGAGCCGCTGCCGGCACACGAGTAGGAAGGCTTGGCAGGCGACAAATGAAAGAGGGGCCGCGATGATCGCGGCCCCTCTTTGCGTCTCCTGTGGTACGTCGCTCGGGCGCGGCACTGCGGCCAGTGCCCGGTACAGCAGCTAAGTCGATATACCGTGGACTACCATGGCGAGGTAGTGCGTCCAACCGTGCCGAAGCGAACGATTGGTACAGCGCCATACAGTTCGTCGCCTAGTGCATCGAGATGAAGGAGTAGCCTCGTTCCTGTGCGCGGTTCACCGCCACAATTCCAGCGGGGACAAAGTGCGCGTTACCAATCGCGCTCGCCTTCAACTCACCATACACGTCATCTGCCTTCAGTCCCATCTTGCCGGCGACCATGCCGGCGTAGGCGTGCGTGGCCATGTCGCAGACCGCGAAGTGAACACCCTTGGCCACCATGGAGTCGAGGGTGGTGCCGCGGTTGGGAAGGCTCATCCCGTAACCGTCTTGGTTGAAGACGTTCACGGTGGGCGGGGCATTCGTCTTGGGATCGTTGAACTTGATGCGCTCGGCGAACACGGCGCCGTACTTTGCCCAGATCTGGTCACCGTAGGCAAATGGTGTGGACCAGTGGCGCAGGCAGATCACGACGGCCAGATCCGAGGGCTCCAGAGCATAGGCACCCTTGTTCGCCACGAAGTAGTTGCTGGCGAACGTGATGGCTTCGCCAGCCCCGTTGGCGCTGCTGGTATCAAAGAAATACCGGTGCTTTCCTGGGAGCGATTCGAACCAATCATCCTGAGAATGTCGCGCGGGCTCCCAGCTCGTAGACGCGGAAGGTCTACGCGTACTTGGTGCCGCCGTCGCGCCCGAAAAAGCGGCCACGCCCGCGGCCAGTCGGCCGAAGAATGACCGCCGCTGGAGCGGCCACAGATCGTTAGGCATTCGATGCTCGGTGGTGGGGGGGTCGAAAGAACCTATCGCCGCGCATCCGGCGATGGGAACACATGCTGTCGTTGCTTCGTCGCCTGCCCGCTTGGGCTGCGACTCACTGTTTACGTAGCCGGCGCTCCCTCTTCCAGGAGCCGTTCAAGCGCCGGCAGCGGCATGGCACCGCTCACTCGCGTGAGCTCCTCGCCGCCGCGGAAAACAATCGTCGTGGGTATGCTGCGGATCTGGTACTTCTCTGACGTGGAGGGAGCAAGATCGGTGTTGAGCTTCGCCACAAGGGCGCGGCCGCGATGACGGTGCGCCAATTCATCCACGGCCGGTGCCATCATTTTGCACGGGCCGCACCAGTCCGCGTAGAAGTCCACCAGAATGGGCAGGGTACTCTCGGAAATCGTTCGCGCGAAGGAGTCTTCCTGCAGCGACCAGGGGCGGTCCAACAACATCGGTCGGGCGCATTTTCCGCACTTTGGCCGATCCTCGATGCGCGACGCCTCGACACGATTCCAGGTCGCGCAGAACTGGCAGCGGAGTGTGAGGTATGGTTCGGACACAAAGTCTCCCAGTCGATGGCAACTAATTATGGCGGGACGTTGCCCTCACGCGCATGTGCGGACCCGCCTGATCTACCGTCCGGCATCACCCCCCGAGGGGTCGCACTTCTGCGCAAACCCGAACGCTTTTAGTTTTCGCCTCTTCCAAGGGGCGGTAGCTCAGCTGGGAGAGCACCTGGTTTGCAACCAGGGGGTCGCCGGTTCGATCCCGGTCCGCTCCATTCCCCTTTTGGTCCCGCCCGTCGCGTGGCTCGGCCCGGCGGCGCGGTCGACGCGAGCCCCCTAGCGGACGCAGCGCTAGTGGCCTCAATTCTGCACGGTGCTTGGTGAGGGAAAGTTGCACCTGTGGCGGCCCTTCTCAGTGCACCCTGTGTGGGAGTGCACTGTAGGCGACAGGTTCAAAACATTGCGGGGGAATGAGTTGGTCGCGTGAGGTGAAGTTATCTCTCCGGTCAACATCCCCACCCTTGGGGGGTGAAACGCATGGCACACGCTGCGTCGACGCCGTCGAGCAATCGGGGCTTTTTCACCACGGTTCTGCTCTCAGTGTGGTTCGGAATGCTCGCTGGTATACTCGAGCTGGCGCTGCTGTTCTTTCGAAAGCTGATCCTCGGGCGCCCCTCGTTCGGCATGGATCAGAAACTCTCGCTGATCGCGGACTACCGAATCGTCTGGGCGGTGCCGCTCGCTGAAGCGCTCACCTTGCTCATCCCCGGGTTGCTGCTCGCGCTGGCCGTGCGCTGGACGTCTTCGCAAAGAGGCGGGTTCGCGACGACCGCCATTCTTGCCGCGGTCGCGTCCTGGAGTGTACTCCTCAACTTCCTGTGGCTACACAAGGGCGCGGGGCTCGCGCTGGCCGTCGGGGTCGGAGTCGTCTGCGCGCGGTTGGCGACGCCGCGTCTGGTCACATTCGATCGTTTCGTGAGACGATCACTGGTGTGGATGACCGCCACCGTTGTGGCGGCGGCCTTCTTCGCCGCTTGGCGTCACCAGCGGCCCGAGCGCGCTATGCATGCCAACGCCGCGCCAGTGGATACCCCCCCCAACGTCGTCCTAATCATCCTGGATACCGTGCGCGGCTTCAACGTGAGCGCCTACGGCTACGAGCGCGAGACGACGCCGAACATCGATCGGCTGTCACGCGAAGGAACGCTGTTTGAGCACGCGTACTCTACCGCGCCGTGGACCCTCCCATCGCACGCCAGCATGTTCACGGGGCGTTTGCCCCACGAGCTTTCCGCTGATGTCACGGTCGCACTAGACGCGACCTTCCCGACGGTCGCCGAGCAGATGCGAGACCGTGGGTATCTGACGGCAGGCTTCGTAGCCAACCACTGGTACTGTCTGGCTGAATCCGGTCTGAATCGGGGCTTCGGGCACTACGCCGACTTTGCCTTGAGTCGAGCCATGCTCGCTCACAACTCGGCCATCCTTCGAGTGACCGGTCCAGCCAAACTGATGGGATTGATGGGAGCAAGCGCGCGGCTCTACGACAAGTCCGCCGATCAGGTGAATCAGGAGTTTCTCGAGTGGCTCCCCTCCACGAACGGCCGGCCGTATTTCGCGTTTCTCAACTATCTGGATGCGCATCGGCCGTACCTGCCGCCTGCACCCTACGATCGGAAGTATTCGGCAAGCCGCGACGCGAGGCTTCGCTACATCCGGCAAGGGGCCTCGTCCAAGTTTCCGGCGGATGCACCGGAGGTCTTTATCGACGCATATGACGAGTCGCTCCAGTACTTGGACGATCGCATCGGGCGGCTGATCGGCGAGTTGGCCAAGCGAGACTCACTTCGCAACACCGTCGTGATTATCACTGCCGACCACGGGGAGCAGTTCGGCGAGCGCGGGATGTTCTATCATGCGAATACGCTGTACACTCAGCTGCTGCGTGTTCCTTTGATCGTCGTGGGTGGGTCGCGTGTGCCTTCGGGAAAGCGCGTACCGTATCCCGTAAGCCTGCAGGATCTCGCGCCGACCATCGTTGATCTGGCGTCGCCGGGATCCCGTCACCCGTTCCCTGGAAAATCCCTCGCGAGATTTTGGAGCGACAGCAGTCTCGTGGCCTCGCCGTCCGCGCTCGCTGCCGAGCTGAGTCAGGCGGCCCAATTGATCCAGGAATACGCGCCCAAGCAACGCGGGATCTGGTCGGTGTTCGTAGACGGCAAACACTTCATCAAGAATGGAAAGAAGGGGAAAGAAGGGACCTTTGTGGAAGAGCTGTATGACGTGGTAGTGGATCCGCGCGAAGAACGAAATCTGATTGCGGAAAGCGACGTTCAAGCCATGCTGCCTCGAATGCGCGCGACCCTTGATTCGGCCTTTGCCATAAACGGTGGTGCGGCGAAACGCACCAAGCGAGGAATGGACTAGAGGCGTGACTGAGCGCGAAGGGTCGCCACTGCGAACAGACATCGGTTGCCGAGTGTCGTCGGCGTCGGGTAGCTTCCCGCACTGACCACTCAACCTCCACGACCCATGTCAGATCATGTCCCCGGCGTTGGCGAGGCCGCTCCTGACTTCTCGTTACCGTCTACCGGCGAACATCCCATCGCGCTAGCGGACTTTCGCGGGCGACAGAATGTGCTGCTCGCCTTTTTTCCGCTCGCCTTCTCTCCAGTCTGCACGACGGAGATGTGTGCGTTTCGGGACGACGTGGATCGGTTCGCGTCGTCGAATGTCGCTGTCGTCCCCATCAGTGTGGACTCCACTTGGTCGTTGAAGGAATTCAAGGCCAAGCATCAGATGAGCCTTGACCTCGCCAGTGATTTCAAGCGAGACGTGGCGCGAGCGTATGGCGTGCTGCATCCGGAGCGTTTTTTTGCCAAACGCGCCTATTTTCTGATCGATCGTGGGGGCGTGATTCGCTGGTCGCATGTCGAGTCGACGCCCGGTGAGCGACGCGACGACGCGGAGATTCTGGCGCAGATCGAGCGCCTGCGGCTGGCCTCGTGAGCACATCTGCCACCGCTACCACACCGCTGGATCCCGTCGACCTCCTCGCTCGCCCAGATAAGTGGTTCCTTGGCTGCGGCGACGGCATCATCTTCGCGCCGCCATTCCCGGTGTGGCTGGATGCACCGGGATTCTGGGACGAGGGCACCATCTATCAGTACGCGTTCGCGCCCTTGTACACCGTGTCGTTGCTTGCAGAAGACGGACGGGAAGTACCGCTGCGTGCCGTGCGACGCCGGTGGACACCGTCGGAGCTGACGGTCGAATTCGAAGGGGACGGGGGGATTCAGGCGTTGGAAACGCGCTCCGTGCATATCGGCGGGGTCTTCGTTTCCGAATGGAAGATCTCAAGCCCGCACCCTCGGCAGCTGCATCTGGTGGCGTGGACGGCGCAGGATGCCGCGACGGTGGAGCAGGGTAGCCTGGCCTTCGAGCGAACGCTGGCGTTCAACCGGACGCTCAGTGATCGTCGCGAGGTCCGCTTTCGGGTGCGCGCCGAGTTGGCGTGCGCGAGCGGTCCGGCCACTAGCTGGGCGGCGTCGTTGAGTGAGCGCAGCGCGGTGCACCCGCACTGGCGTTTTACGCCGTTCGTTGAGCAATGGCGCGGCGAAGGGCTCCCGCGGCGGGTGCGACAGGAAGGGATCTCGCCGGACGGCTTGCTGTACGCGGCGATTCACCACGCGTTGCCATCGAATGTGCGCGAGTCATCCGCGGGTTTTGCCATGCGCCTGACACCGGCGGACGCCGACATGCGTCACGGACGTGGACGCCATGCCGGTCCGCGACGACCGCCGGGAACCCCGCGCGACGTTGCCGTCGCCGGCGCAGCCCCGACGCCAGGGTCGTTAGGCGCGGCGAGCCGTCGTCGGTGGACCGAGTTGTTTGCCATGGCCCCGCACTTTCGTTGCTCCGATCCCTACTTCGAACGGTACTACTGGTATCGATGGTACGGCCTGTGGCTGAATGCCGTGGATGGCGGGGTCGGGAATTTCGAAGGCCCGACGATGTGTGAAGGGATCGGATTCTTCCACCAGCCGATCACGTACTCCGGCCAGTGCCATGTGCGAGAACTGCGTTGGCTCTCCGATCCGGCGTGGGCCCAAGGCGTACTGCGATCGTTCTTCCGGCTTCAGAAGCCTAACGGCAGCCTGCACGGCCGCATTTACGTGAATCATCTGTCGGGCACGGACTTCTACCACGCGAACTGGGGTGACGCGCTGTTGGCATTGGACGCAGTGTGGCCAAATGACGAATTTGTCCACGAGCTCTATCCTGCGCTCGCCCGTCACTCGGATTGGCTCACCGAGTCTCGCGACGCCGATGGCACCGGCATGATCGACGTGGTTGACCAGTACGAGACTGGGCAGGAGTACATGTCCCGCTATCAGGCCGTGGATCCGCGAGCCGACGCATATGGCTGGGAGAATCGCATCCGCCTCAAGGGCATCGACGTCACCGTGTATGCCTACGCTCTGGCCGCGGCCCTCGAGCAACTGGCGACGCGCGCTGGCCACGAGCAAGACGCTCCCAAATGGCGACTGCGCCGCGAGCAAATTGCCGACGCCATGCGTCAACGGATGTGGGATCCGTCGCAGGGCATGTTTTCCGACGTAAATCCGGAAAGTGGCGAACGCACGAACGTTGCAGCTGCCGTGTGCTTCTATCCCTACTTCACCGACGTGGCCGATGCGTCGCACGTCGACGGTTTGGTCCGCAACCTGCTCAACCCAAGCCGCTTCTGGACGCAGTATCCGGTCCCGTCGTCGTCGCTGGACGACCCGCTGTTCAACGCCGAGGCCGAGTGGAAAGGGAAGCGGCACGTGTGCCCGTGGAATGGCCGTGTCTGGCCAATGACCAATAGCCACGTCGCGGACGCCATGGGCCGGTGGGCGACGACAGACCGACCCGACATCCGACACGGTTTGGTGCGCCTCATCCACCAGTTTGTGCGCATGATGTTCCACGACGGCGATCTGGATCGCCCCAACTGCTTCGAGCACTATAACCCGCACACGGGACATGCTTCCGTCTACCGCGGCGTGGACGACTACCAGCACTCGTGGGTCGTGGACCTGTTGATTCAGTACGTGGCGGGGCTCCGACCCACGGCGCAGGGACTACTGGTCGATCCACTGCCATTCGGGCTCGACTTGGTGGAGCTGACGGGCGTTCGCGTGCGTGGGCGCTCGGTGAATGTGTCCGTGACCGGGACGACCTACGTGGTAGATATGGACGGCGAGCGTCAAGAACGCTCGCTCGGCGACGCGCTCTTGCTCGACTGGTAATGCGCGTCCTGCTGGTGCGCGGTCTCCGTGATGCGGAGGGCGAGGCCGCCGCAGGATGGCTCGAAGGACACGGCTTTGTCTGGCGCGCGCAGGAAGCCAGCGAAGTGACATCGCAAGACGACGCCTGGGCCGACGTGGTCTGGTGGCACGCGGGCGTGCCACCCTCTGTGGATATGCCGTCCGTCGCCTTGCGTCACCGAGTGACCGACGTTGGCGGGGTGCTGCTCAGCCAATTGGCGTGCGCCCTCCCTGCGATGTTCGGCCTCGACGACCTCACGCCCGAATTCATGACCGGACGCTTCTCGGAGGAAGACGATCCCCTGTGGGATCCGGCGTTCAAGACGTGGCCGGATTTCCCGCACATTCGTGGCATGCAGGGGTGGAGTGGTGGTCGCCACCCTTTGTTCGAGGGCCTGGTCAATGGGACCTTCTGCCGTCAGCTCCACGAGGGTGATCTCCTGGTCGACGCGGGGCACGTGTGGCCCGCCTGGCCGGCGCGCGCGCGCGTCATTGCCGTGGAGCGCGCCTATGTGCGATTGAACAGTGAGCGTGCGGTGGCGTGGGAATACGCGGTGGGGAATCGTCGAGTGCTTTGTCTGGGGGCACATGTGGAGCTGACGGGCCAGCACCACTTGTCTGCCCAACGTGACCGACTCTTGGGCAACGCGTTGGCGCTCGTGGCTCGGCCGCACCCGCCACAGGCCACGGACGGCGTCTGGCCAACGCGGAGGGGTCCCGTCGCCGTCGCACCCTTGGCTCCCCGTGTCATCGCTCCACCGTCGCGCCGGGCCTCGAACGACGGACCCATCCTCCGGAGTGCCGGCGACCCGAATTCGCCGTTTACGCTCGCCGGTCGCCGGGCACTCGTCGTGGGGACCGA
>JAXLXV010000038.1:0-40548 GCA_046327745.1 Gemmatimonadaceae bacterium
CCGCGGCTACGGAGCTTTTCTCGCCTAACGAAGGTTCCCGCGACGCGAATCGGATTCTCTTTGTCGGGAGACTCAACGAGCAGAAGGGCATCCTGCGGCTCTTGGAAGCCGCCGCGCCGTTGCCGGCGCGTACCACCATCGACGTCGTGGGCGAAGGCCCACTCGGCAGCGAAGCTCGTGAGGCGGCGAAACGCTTTGGACTCGCTGACCGCGTTCAATGGCTCGGGGCCCTGCCACAGCAGGCGCTCCCTGATCTGTATCGTCAGGCGTCCGTCCTTGCCGTCCCATCGCTCGACGAGGGGCTTGGTCTGGCCGCCGTTGAGTCCCAACTCTGCGGCACACCAGTGGTCGCCTTTGATTCAGGCGGGATAGGCGAGACGCTCCAGAATGGCGTCACAGGACGCCTCGTGCCTTCGGGCAATGTCGCTGCCTTCACCGAGGCACTGCAGTCGATTCTCGGGGATCCTCGAGCGGCGCACGCTATGGGGAGGGCCGGCGTCGAGTGGGCCCGAGCGCACTTCGCCCCCGAGGTGGTTGCGGCCAACTATGCCAAGCTCTACCGTGCCGCCGCAACGTAGGCAAATCGTCCGAGCCGTCTTCGCGCTGCTGGCCGGCGCGGCCGTCTGGCTCGCGGGGCGCGACATTTTCGCGCAATGGCTCCAATTCCGAGCTTCAGGGACGGGCTGGCACCCCGTGTGGTCCACGATCGGTGTCTCGTGCCTCGTCGTCTTCCTCGCGTATGCCATCCTGATCGAAACTTGGCGACGCACCGTCGGAGCTTGGGGCGAACGCATCGAATGGGGCCAGGCGGCGCGTATCTGGTTCATCTCCAACCTCGGGCGTTATCTGCCCGGGAAGATCTGGCAGCTAGGTGCCATGAGCGCGATGGCCCAGGCCCGCGGTGTCAGCCCTGTTGCAGCTGCCGGATCGGCGATCGTCGTGAATCTGGTCAACCTCCTGGCCGGCGTTGGCGTCGTAGCCGTAACGGGCGCCGAATACCTGGCAGCGCGGGAGGCAGCGGTGGGGCTCGCCGTGACCCTCGTCGCGGCCATCGTGGCCACGCCGTGGATCCTTCCACTGATCGCACGCTTGGCAAGTGTCGTCCTTCGGCGGCCCATCGAGCTGCCACGACTGCCGCACTCGGCGCTGTGGACCGCCGCAGTCGGTTGCATCGCAGCATGGGTGCTCTACGGCATCGCATTCTGGTTGCTGGTGGCGGGAACGTTAGGACGCGCCACGGGACCGCTTGCCTCGTACATTGCTGCCTTCACGGGGTCGTACCTGGTCGGCTACATTGCCATCTTCGCGCCGGGCGGAATTGGCGTCCGTGAGAAAAGCCTGGTGGCTTCCTTAAACCACTTGGGCCTTCCCCCTGGAGCTCCTGGCATCGTGGCGTTGACGTCCCGACTCTGGCTCACCGTGCTGGAGGTCGTACCGGGTATTCTCCTGTTGGCGTTGAGTGCGGTGCGTGGCGAAAGACCCCTTCTGAGGAACAATGGCAGCACAGACTCCTGACACGGCCGCTACAGCCACAACGCCCGATGCAGACTACGCCGCCGTCCCTCGGCGGGCCGGACTCTGGGCCGCGCTGACATATGCAGCCTGCGCTTTGGCCCTAGGCTACCCAGCGCTCCTGGGGAAATTCCTCGTCAATCCACTCAGCGATCAATACAAGGCGGGGTACGCGTTTCGCGAGTTCGCGGCGACGACGTTGAAGACAACGGGCCACTTCCCGCTGTGGAATCCGTATCTGTTCGGTGGCATGCCATACGTGGACGCCATGCACGGCGACATTTTCTATCCCACGTTTCTCCTGCGTCTGATCTTGCCGACGGACGTTGCGATGACGTGGGGATTCATCATCCACTTGTTCCTCGCCGGACTGTTCACCTACTACTTGCTGCGCGCGTTCAACCTTGGGTTCTTCGCCAGTTTGGTGGGCGGCGTGGCGTACATGATGGGTGGCAACGTCGCCGCGCTGGTGGCTCCTGGCCACGACGGCAAAGTGTTCGTGAGCGCAATGCTGCCCGCGGTGCTGATCTGTGTCACGCGATTGATCCGCGACGGAAAGTGGTGGGCCGCAGGGGCACTCGCGTTTGCTGTTGGCTTGGCAGTGCTGTCACCGCATCCGCAGCTCTTGCAATACATGCTGCTGGTCGCCGGCGCGTTTGCGTTGATGCTGTCGTTCACCTCGCTCGGCGGCCAAGGGCGCTCTCGTGCCGTCATCGTCCGACGTCTATCCATTGCCGGTGTAGCGATTGCGGTGGGCCTTACAATCGGCGCCGTCCAGTTCCTTCCCCTTCGCCAGTACACGCCATGGTCACCTCGGGCCACGGGGAAGGGATGGGAGGCCGCGACGGAGTTCTCGATGCCGCCGGAGGAAGCGATCAACTTTGCGCTCCCTGAATTCAGCGGCATCCTGGAGCAGTATTGGGGCCGGAATGGCATTCATTACCACAGTGAGTACATCGGCGTTGTGGTCGTGGTGTTGGCCTTGATGGCATTCGGAAGGACCGGCGCGAATGATCGGCGGCTCATGACCCGCTTCTGGGGAATCGCCTTTCTGGTTTCACTGTTCTGGGCCTTTGGCGGCCACACGCCGTTCTATCAGCTCATCTACGCCATCATCCCTGGCACGAAGTTCTTCCGCGCACCCAGCACCATGCTGTTTGTGGTATCGTTCGCCGCGTCGGTGCTCGCCGCGTTAGGCGCGGAGCGCGCATTTCGCAAAGAGACGACAAAGCGTGCGCTCATGGCCGTCCTCATGGGCGTCGGCGTCCTTGCCTTATTGGGCATCGTCGGAGCCCTTGGAAACCTGGGCCTCACGATCGCTGGCCCAGATGCCGCGGATCGAGTGATGGCGAACAGCGGGGCGGTGCGAATTGGCGCCTTCCGCATGTTCGTGTTCGCAGCCCTTGGGATCACCACGCTGTTCCTGATCCAAACCGATCGCCTTTCCAGGGACATGCAGGGGGCCCTGCTGGCGGCGCTGGTTGCTACCGATCTGTGGACCGTCGTGCGCCGCTATTGGCTGTTCTCTGAGCCGGCCAAAGTCATTTTTGCCACGGACGCGGCGGTGGACGCTGTGATGAAAGACTCCGTACCGGGGCGCGTGCTCGCTGTCCAACTCGCGCCAATGGTCAATCCGTACGATGCCTATCTCGGGCGGGACGCGCTGATGGTGCATCGGGTTCGCAACGTGCTGGGCTACCACGGCAATGAACTCGGTCGATATCAGTTGCTCGGCGATTTTCCGAACGGTTGGCGACAGATCGGAAATCCGAACTTCTGGCGTCTCGCCAACGTTCGTTATCTCCTGACGAACACGGACAGCGTCGGCATCCCATCGCTCAAGAAAGTCGTCGGCCCGGTTCGGAACGCGTCGGGCAATGACGTCACCCTGTTCAAGGTGACCGATGAAAATCCGCTGGCTTGGGTTGCGCCAGCGATTGTGAAGGCTGGAGACGATGCAGTCCTCGCCACCGTGCTGGATCCGAGATTCGACGTTCGTACCGCCGCCCTCTTTGACTCGGCGGCAACGGTGCAGGGGAAGGCTCTTACCACGCTTCCCGCACCCTTGGCCACGAAGGTGCGAGTCCTGTCGTACGAGCCGGGAAAGATCGGGCTTGAGCTGTCCGATGCTGCACCCGAGGGTTCGGCCCTGGTCGTGTCTGAGAACTACTATCCGGGGTGGCTCGCCACAGTCGACGGCAAACCGGCAACCACTTCGCGCGTCGACATGACTTTGATTGGTGTACCTCTCCCAGCCGGTGCACGACGCGTTGAGCTTACGTTCACCGACTCCGCTTTCGAAACGGGAAAGACCATCACCCTTCTGGCCATGGCCCTTTCGCTGCTAGCTTGGGCAGGTGGCTACTTCGCAGGACGAAACAGGCTTGCCTGAACGCGCCCTTGTAATCGTTCCGACGTACAACGAACGAGAGAACATCCTTCGACTCATCGACGCGGTCCTCCCCCAAGACCCGCGGATCGAGGTCTTGGTGGTGGATGACGGATCGCCAGACGGCACCGGCCAGATCGTCGAGGACCGCGCCAGAACGGATCCAAGAGTTCACGTCATCCACCGTGCTTCAAAGCTTGGATTAGGAACGGCTTACGTTGCTGGCTTCAAGTGGGCGCTCCAGCGGGATTATGAGTTCGTTTTCGAGATGGACGCTGATTTCTCGCACGACCCCGCGCACATTCCGCAGTTCTTGAGCAGTGCTTCGGACGCGGATTTGGTCCTTGGCTCTCGCTATCGCGATGGGAAGGTCACCGTCGTCAATTGGCCTATTGGCCGACTGATGCTCTCGTACGCCGCGAACATCTATGCTCGTACGGTGACTGGGCTGCCACTCTTTGACGCGACCGGTGGGTTCAAGTGTTTTCGGCGACGCGTTCTGGAGGCCATCGACCTCGACGACGTGCGATCAAATGGCTACGCCTTCCAGATCGAGATGAGTTTCCGGGCGTGGAAGAAGGGGTTCCGCATCGTGGAGATCCCGATTGTTTTTGTGGACCGCACGGAGGGTGAGAGCAAGATGTCGAAGCGCATCGTGCGTGAGGCCGTGTGGATGGTCTGGCGTCTTCGATTCTGGTCGGTCACTGGGCGCGTCTAAGTGGACGCGATCAAGGGGCGCCGGTTCTGGAAGCTGACCGGATCGGGAAATGACTTCGTCTTCTTCGACTGTCGGGACGAGGACCCCAACCCACTCGTATCTCCCGAAATCATTTGCGCGATCTGCGATCGGCGAAACGGCGTCGGCGCCGACGGAATCGTCCTGTTCGAGCGCGACCCAATCCACGCTTTCGGCATTCGTTACTACAACCGAGATGGGTCGCTGGCCGAGCTGTGCGGCAACGCCTCGCTGTGCAGTGTAACCTTGGCCCAAGTTCTTGGGGTGGTGTCGGGGGTCCGATCGTTCACCTTCCAGACCTCCTCAGGCGCGTTGACTGGTCGCATCTCGAACGATAGGCCAGAGCTAGATATGGCCCGCGTGACCGAACAAGTCGACGAGAGCGATGTTCCGCGCCGACCGGGCGAGAAGCGACTAGGGTTCGCTCGTGTGGGCGTCCCGCACATGGTCATTTTGGTCGACGACGTGGAAACTGTCGACGTGGATCGCCGGGGTCGGGAGCTCCGACATTGGCCAACGTTGGTAGACGGTGCGAATGCCAACTTTGTCTCCCGGACGTCGGATGGATGGGCGATTCGTACCTACGAACGGGGCGTGGAGGAGGAGACGTTGGCGTGTGGAACGGGCGCCGTGGCTACGTGTGCCTTGCTCTCCACCTGGAACTTGGTGCCAGGCTCCGTCGCCCTACGGACACGCTCGGGTTCCACGTTGCTGGCTGGGGTGAAATCCGGCGCCGACCGACCTACACTCTCAGGTGAAGGGCGCTTGGTTTATGCCGGCCAGATCGCTGACCTGACTAGCCCTGACCGCAAATAGCTGGACAATTTCCAGACAAGCGAAGGCTCGGCACTGTCGCATTTCAGTATCGCGCCACTCGACAGGCGAACTATTTCCCACGGGGCAGGCGCCGAGCCTACGCGAGCCGACCTAAACGCTGCTACCTCAATGGGGCGAGGTCAGGACCTTCTACAATCACAAGAATCGAGCATCACTGTCGCCACGGCTGGCGGCGCTCTGAACTCACGAGCCAACCGACTTGTCCCCAGCCATACCTGGAAGCGGCGTCCGTCAAACGATTCCAACTAGGAAGTTCAGAAGGGGACGTCGGAGCCGATGGGGAAATCCCACCCTTTTCCACAGCTCCCCGTGGATTGAGTTTACATAACATATATTATGCGCAGTTTCACAGGAAACAGAACAGAAGGGCGAGCTCGCCTTTCGTCCGCGCACTCGCCCCTACGCTCTGCATTCCGCTGGCTTGGGCCTGCCTCAAGTCCTGCCTGAACCAAAGCCCCCGCGCGACCTCGCGGTCTGGACGCTTTAGCCCTTGGCTGGCGCTGCCATGAGTTCACCCATCCGAAGCTTCGCCTCGGCGCTTAACGGGTTGTTCTCGTCCGCGGCCATTTCTTTCCAGATCTTCAGAGCCTCGTCCTTCTTGCCGGCCAGACCAAGCGCTCGAGCCGCGTCGGCACGATAGGAGCTCTTGTCAGCCTCCGCCACCGCGGCATCCGCGGCGCGCAGAAACTCGGCGGCGGCCTCCGCCTCCTTATCGCCCTGCTCGTAGCCGCCCGCGCGTACCACATGAAGCGTCGCCTTGAACGGCCCCGACGCGTCAACGCCGTCCAGGACCTTCATGCCTTCATCCACCTTCTTTTGATCGAAGTAGACCTGGGCCAAGAGAATTCTGGCCTGATCGCCGGACACCGTACCGCCGTACTGCTGGACCACCTTTTGAAGATCCGACTGGGCCAGCGGCAGGTTCCCGGCGACGAAGGATCGTTGCGCTTCGCTCAACGCGCGCCCGGCGTTGCCCTCTTTCTTGGCGCTTGCCGATCGCCAAAGGAGCCCCGACGCAACCACAACGGCCAACACAATGCCAGCAATTGAAGCCTGCCGGCTGTTCGCCTGGATCCACGCCAAGGCATTGTCGGCGTGCTCTTCCATATCCATTGGTGGCTTCGCTGCTTCGCCAGTCTTCGTCATTAGTGCTGTGCTGGAGGTTTTGACCAGTCGCTGAAAGGTGCCCCTGGCGTGACTCGAACACGCGGCCAACGGTTTAGGAAACCGCTGCTCTATCCACCTGAGCTACAGGGGCGTCGCGCTCCGCCATCACGAAGCGATCGATCCCGCTCCGCGCGCTGTTGGGCGCTGCAATGTAGCCGTCGCTGCCCGAGCCGTAAAGCGAAGACGTTCGCGGGATTGCCCCCGCTAGTAGGTCACCAGCGCGTTCGTTCGGGCGGGCGCCAGCGCGGCGGCGCCACCTAGGAACGTCAGCTCGATCAGGAAGGTGTAGCCAACAACCTCGGCGGCTAACCGAGAGACTAGTCGCCCCGCTGCAGCCGCCGTCCCCCCGGTCGCCAACACATCGTCCACAACCAAGGCGCGCGCCTGGGACCCAAGCGCATCCACGTGGACTTCCAGTGTGTCACTCCCGTATTCCAACGCGTACTCGACTCGTTCCGTCTTGAACGGGAGCTTTCCGACCTTCCGTACGGGTACAAACCCCGCGCCGAGGATCGTGGCGATGACTCCCCCGAAAACAAATCCGCGGCTTTCTACGGCTACCACATGAGTGACGCCGGAGTCCGAGAATGGAGCCGCCATGACTTCGCAGGCCTGCGCGAACAAGCGCGCATCTCCCAGAAGCGGCGTAATGTCCTTGAAGACGATCCCGGGTTTGGGATAGTCCGGAACATCGCGAATGGCAGCACGCAGCTCATTCGAAGACATGAATTCCTCGGTTCGCTCCTGTAGCGTTACTTCAGTACGGTGAACGGAAACGGAAGCTCCTCAACGTCTTCGAGGGCTTGGCTCATCAGGTTCCGCACGCTGGCGCCGGCCGGTCCAATCCTTACCCGCTCAACAAACTGGGCCAGCGTTTCTGCTGGCCCATCGGCGATTAGCTCCACGGAGCCGTCGGTCAGGTTCCGAACCCAGCCAGACAAGCCATGCCGTCGCGCGTTCTCCCGCACATACCAGCGAAATCCAACGCCCTGTACCCTTCCCTCGACGCGGAGACGAATCGCCGGCAATGACCGTGGCTTCCCGTTAGAGCGCTTCCGACAGCAACGTGGTCAATACTGACGCGAGCACGGCGGTCTCACTTGCAACGTTGGCGCTGTGCCCGAGCGAAATCTCGCCGGCGCGTACCCGAGCCGCCAGCCGCTCAAGGACATTCGCGATGCGTTCTCGTGCTGGATCCTCGCGCTCGTCGGCAAGCAACGCCGTGAGCATCGCGACGGGCTCGACGGTAGCCAAGTCGTCGAACGCGCTGATGGCTTCGGGCGGGACGATCACCTGCGGTTCACTATCGTCAGGCGCCGAGGAAGCCGCATCCGAGACCGTAGCCTGATAGGAGGCTTCAACCGTCGAGGATTCGTTTGCTACTGGGCCTTCTGACGAGGCCAACGAGGGTGCCTCCGAATCGACGCCGTAGGACGAGAATTCCCGAACCGACAATTCAGGGGCGACGTAGGTCTCGGGAGCCGCGGGCTCGGCTTCGATCACCCCGCCGTCCTCTTGGATCGTCCCGAAGTCTTGCGGCGCTGGGAGCGGTTCCAATGAGGGCGTTGTCCATTGCGATTGGGGGCTCAGGGACAGCTCATCGACCTCACCGGGCTCCGCGGTCACGACTTCAATGGACTCCGTGGCTGACCCGGCGTCGACCGACTCCGTAGCCGACATCTTGTCGATGTTTTCCGTACCCGACGCGACGTCGATGGCCTCCGAAGCCGCCACGGCGTGAGTGGCCTCCGGCGCCCACACGGCGTCGATGGTCTCCGGAGCCGACACCGCGTCGATGGACTCCGTAATGGGTGATAGCACCGCTTCCAGCTGCGCAGAGACCGCGCTTCCTGCCGCGAGATCCTCTCCCGACACCGAGAATGGGACGACTGCGACGGCGGGACTGGTTTCGGCCAGGAATGTTGCCTCAACCGAAGCGGACTCGCCCACGGCCGGGTGCTCGTCCGTTCGTCGCCGGGGAGCAAACAAGCCAGCAGCTGGTCGGGGAGCGGAGATGCTCCTGGAGAGGGCCGGAGTGGTCCCCGTCTTTCCAGGGCCAACAAACGGGCGTGCTAGGGGTCGCGACCGCGGGTTCGAATTGTTCGGGCTTTCCGCCATTGCTTCCGCTCCAGAGAGAGTCCGGAACGAGCGGCGGCGGGCATGAGCCTCAGGACGACCAGCCGTGCGTTCCCAAGAGCGGGACGAATCGGACAGGTACGATGTCACGCCGTTCGAGTTGCTCACCTCTTTTGGTGATCACCGTCAACATCTGCTCGTCGCGCCCCCCGAGTGGGATGATCAGCCGCCCCCCTTCGGCGAGCTGCTCGACAAATGGTCGGGGCACGTCCGGCGCCGCGGCGCTAACCAGGATAGCGTCGAAGGGCGCGTACTCGCGCCACCCGATCGAGCCATCGCCCAGGAGCAACGAGACGTTGCGCACGGCGCTCTCGCGGATTGCGGATCGGGCCATGTCCATGAGGGAACCTACCCGCTCGACGGAGAAGACCTGAGCAGCCAGGTGCGCCAACAAGACGGTTTGGTAGCCCGAGCCGGTACCCACCTCCAGGACTCGTTCGTTCCCCGTCAGCTTTAACAACTCCAGGTAACGGGCGTGCACACTCGGCTGCGAGATCGTTTGCCCATTTCCGATGGGCAGCGCCGAGTCTTCGTACGCTCGATGACGCTGGCCTGTTGGGACAAAGAGGTGTCGCGGGGTCAACTCGAACGCGCGCAGGACAGCGAGGTCGCGAATACCCGCCGTCTGCAACGTTTCGATGAGCCGGCGGCGGGCGCCGCGAAATTCCGGGGCTAGGGGGTTCGCCACCAGTGCTCCGGGGCTTCGAGGACATCGCGGTGCGTCAAGTCCAGGTGCAACGGCGTCACCGATATGAAGCCGTCGTGGATCGCCTGGAAGTCACTGTCTTCTGGGCCATGCCAGGAAATTTCACCGCCGCCGATCCAGTAGATGCTTCGCCCCCACGGATCCTTCATGGGCTGGATGGAATTGGAATAGACGCGACGCCCGAGCCGAGTGAGCTTCACGCCACGAATCTCGTCGGCACGCCGCGGCGGCAGGTTCACGTTCAGCAGCGTGTGCGGTGGAAACTCCGGTAAGCTCGTTAGGTGCGTGAGCAGCGGCACCAGCGCTTCCACCTGTTCATTCAGCTTCGCGATATCGGCGCGAAGGTCGCCGCCGGCAAACGAGATGGCGATCGACGGTATACCCAAGGCGAGTCCCTCCATGGCCGCCGCGACCGTCCCCGAGTACAGGACGTCCTCGCCCATGTTCTGGCCATGATTGATTCCGCTGAACACATAGTCGGGGCGCTCGGGCATCAGCGACTCCACGGCCAGCATCACGCAGTCGGTGGGCGTCCCGTCGACCTGATAACGTCGCTCTCCGCGACGCACGGGCCGCAGCGGATGATGCAGCGTGAGCGAATGGCTGGTCGCACTCTGTTCGCGATCGGGAGCCACCACCGTGACCTCGGCGATCTGTTCCGCCGCGCGAACCAGGCAATCCAGCCCGTGGGCCAGAATCCCGTCGTCGTTCGTGCAAAGCACGCGCATGGCTATGCACCCCCGTCGTCGGCGGGATCGCCCAGTGGTACTGGGTCAGAACCATCCAGGACGCGCACCACCTGCTGAAGGCGTCGTTCGAGATCCACAAGGGATTCCAGCTGCAACGCTGAGCGGGCCTCTTGTCGCAGCTGACCGGTCTTGCGGTGAGCATCCACTTTCTGGCGCGCCCCATCGATCGTGTACTTCTCCGTGTACAACAGGTGCTTCACGAGCTGGATCAACTCCACCTCGCGACGCTGGTACACACGATTTCCCGACCTGTTTTTCGCCGGGTTGAGGAAGCGGAACTGGCTCTCCCAGTAACGAAGGACGTGGGGCTTCAGGTCCGTCAGCTGACACACCTCGCCGATTGAAAAGAACTCCTGGACCGGATCGTCACTCATTGGTCGTGTTCCGCACGAAGCTCTCGTGCCATCAAATCGTTCATCGCTTGTCGTGGTGAGTGGCCTTCGAAGAGAATCCGGTGCACCGCGTGCACGATCGGCATCTCCACCTGCTGTCGCCGGGCCAGTGCCCACGCGCTTTCGGTATTCAAGACGCCCTCGGCAATGCTCTCGCGGCCAGCCAACACCTCGGCCAGGGCGCGGCCACGGCCGACTTCCAGCCCGACGGCCCGGTTGCGGCTCAGGGCGCCCGTGCAGGTCAGCACCAGGTCGCCCATGCCGGCCAATCCGGCAAACGTACTAGCGCGGGCACCTAACGACTCGCCCAACCGCGACATCTCAGCCAGCCCGCGGGTGATCAAAGCGGCCCGTGAGTTGAGGCCCAAATCGAGCCCTTCGGCGATCCCTGTCGCAACCGCCATCACGTTCTTCAGGGCACCGCCGAGTTCCACACCGCAGACGTCATCGTTCGTATAGATACGCACCGTCGGTGCGGAGCACACGCGCTGAACCAAAGCGGCCGCCGCCGCATCGCGGGACGCCGCGACAATCGCCGTGGGATGACACTGAGCTACCTCGAGGGCGAAGCTTGGCCCAGAGAGCGCGACCACGGGACGGCCCGGCAGCTCCGACGACACGACATCGGTCATGAGGGCCAGCGTCCCTCGTTCGATCCCCTTGGTGGCCACCACCAACACGGTGTCCGAAGACACCCATTCCGCCCCGGCACGGACGACATCCCGCAACACGTGCGACGGTGCGACGAAGACCACCAGGGAGGCGCCCTGCACCGCCTCGCGAAGATCCGCAGTCGCGGCCAACCCGGCATGCAGCGCGATCCCTGGGAGGAATCGCGGATTCACGTGGCCGCTAGCGATGTCAGAAGCCACGTCGGGCTCGCGAGCCCATACCATCGCCTGGTGTCCGCCTCGCGCCAGCAGGTCACCAAGCGCAGTGCCCCATGCGCCACCACCGACGACGGTCGCGCGCATTACCGGGCCTCCTGGCGACGTCCCAATCGTGATTCCTCTCCGCGCCGCAACCGGCCAATGTTCGACCGGTGGGTCCACACGACAAAGACCGCCGTGAAGGTCGCGAGCACAAGAAGCGGCGAGGTGGCGGGGTATCGCAGGAGCGTTACAAACGGCAGCACGACCGCGCCAAGGATCGAGCCTAACGACACATACCGACTGGCAGCCACGGCCACGACAAACACCACCAGGGCAGCCAGGAAGGGCACCGGTGCCAACGCCGCAATCACGCCCGCCGCCGTCGCCACCCCTTTTCCTCCACCTCGACCAAGAAGAAAGATCGGTCGAACGTGACCGACGATCGCGGCGATCCCGTACCCAATGGCCCACCACGTAGGCTGTGGAGTCGGCAAGAACAGGGGAAGAAAGTGGACTGGGAGCGCACCCTTCAGCAAATCAAAGGCCAGCACGACAACCGCGACCGGAGCGCCTAACGTGCGAAGGGCATTCGTGGCGCCAAGATTCCCCGACCCGTGCTCCCGCAAGTCGATCCCCTTGGTGACGCGGCCGGCAATCAGTGCCGCGGGTATTGAGCCGAGCAGGTAGGAGATCACCAACCCGATCGCTGGATGCATGCTAGGCTGCCTTGCCTCGCATCAGGATACGAAGGGGGTTTCCCTTGAAGCCCCATGCTTCGCGAAAGCCATTGTGCAGGTATCGGATGTAATGCTCTTCGACGAGGTCCGGATGATTCCCGAACACGGCGATCGTGGGCGGTGCCACGTCAACCTGTGTAGCGTACGTCAGTTTCACCTCGCGTCCGGCGGCCTGTGGCGGTTGGCGCCGCGCCAACAGTTCGCCCAATCGGTCGTTTACGCGGGCGGTCGGAATGCGCTTGATCCGTTCCTCCGCGATTTCCAGCAACAGGTCCAGCGCCTTCACGACGCGCTGTCCCGTCTTGGCGGAAGCAAACAGGAATGGCACGAACGACAAGTAAGGCGCTTTCTCTCGGCATTCCTTCTCGAACTTCGCGGCCGTCTTGTCGTCCTTTTCGGCCAGGTCCCACTTATTCACGACGATCAGCAGTCCCCGCCCCTGCTCCCACGCCAGCGTAGCGATCTTGAGATCCTGGTTGTGTAGGCCTTCAACCGCGTCGATCAGCAGGATACAGAGGTCGGCGCGCTCAATGGCCCGCCGTGATCGCAGCGTGGAGTAGAATTCCACGCCGTCCTCCACGCGCGACTGACGCCGCAATCCAGCGGTGTCGATGAAGACGATGTCCCTGCCGTGATACTTCATGGAGGCGTCTACGGCATCACGCGTGGTCCCGGCCTCGTCCGAAACAACCAAGCGTTCCTCGCCAAGCAGGCGATTCACAAACGAGGACTTGCCCACATTGGGTCGGCCGATCACCGCCACCTGCAACTGCTCGTCGCGCGGGGCCTCGGTTTCGGGAATGAGCGAGACCACGCGATCCAGCAGGTCGCCTGACTGCCGTCCATTGGTTGCCGACACCGGCACTGGGTCACCGGCGCCCAGCGAGTAGAACTCGAAGTAATCGCTGGTTGTCGGATCATCCACCTTGTTCGCAACCAGCAGGAATGGCTTGCCGCTACCGCGCAGCATCTCGACGACGCGCGCATCCATCGGGTGCACACCAGAGCGCGCATCGACCACGAGTAACAACAGGTCGGCTTCGCCGATTGCCTGTTCGACTTGCCGCGCGATCTCGGCGTCCATGGGAAGGCGGGTCTGCTCCGGCACACCGCCCGTGTCCACCACCCAGAAATCGTGCCCGGCCCACTCGGCACGCGCAAAGTGGCGATCGCGGGTGGTCCCCGCCTCATCGCTGACAATAGCCGCATTCTCGCCGACGATGCGGTTGAAGAGCGACGACTTACCTACGTTCGGACGACCTACCAGAGCAACGACAGGAATTTTCATGCGTGAACCAGGGTCGATCGGGACGACGAGTGCCCCAGCTCCGGCAGTACGTCCACAAAATCGTAGCTTGGAAAGGTTGGAATCGGCAGCTGCAACTTTAGGTCGGCAAAGACGACGTCGTCCAAGAACACACCGGCGTCGTTAATCGTTTCGGCGGGAATCAGCGCGGCGTCCAGATCACGACGGTCTTCCAACGCGCGACGAATGTCCGCACCAACCAGCAGGCCTGCCGTGGTCACCGTCGAGCCGAAGAGTGAGTTCGCACAGGTGATGAGCTCAAACTGGGCGCCGGTGCGTGCCGCCAGGTCGCGTAGCAACTCCGGCATCACGTGGCTCATGGCCGTACCGGTGACGACGCCGATGCGGCGTCCGTCGAGTCGCGACAGCGACGTTAGGCCCTCGGCAACGCGCGCCCGCAGGGACGCCACCGCGCCCACGCCGTTTTCGATCTGCGGAAAATCCTCGTAGAACTCGGCATCGGGCAACGCCACCTCCGCCAGCAGGTACAACTCGTCCGACGCAAAGACCCAACGCGTCTCTCGC
Source organism: Gemmatimonadaceae bacterium (assembly GCA_046327745.1). Lineage (GTDB taxonomy): Bacteria > Gemmatimonadota > Gemmatimonadetes > Gemmatimonadales > Gemmatimonadaceae > JABAQJ01. The sequence continues at coordinate 14,065 of JAXLXV010000038.1, forward strand.
TCGCCGCGCGCGCGATCCGCCCAGCGCCCAACCGTCTCCAAGAGAGCCCGGGCGCTTTGCCGATCCATGGACTGGCCAGTGTAGAGATGGTTGAACTGGGTCAGGCCTACCGGCACAACGGCCACGGACATCACCGCGTCGCCCAAGTTCCAGAGGTCCCGCAGAGAGGATTCCAGGACCTCGCCATCATTGAGTCCTGGAACGATGACCATCTGACAGTGGAACTGGATGCCGCCGGCGGCCAGTCGCGTCATCTGCTCCAACACGTTCGGCACGCGCGGGTTGTTCAGCAGCACCTTGCGCGCTTCCCACGGCGTGGCATGCACGCTCACGTACAGTGGCGACAGACGGTACTCCAAGATTCGCTGCTCGTCGCGCTCCTTCATGTTGGACAGGGTCGCGAAGTTCCCATACGCGAAACTGAGTCGGTAGTCGTCGTCGCGAATGTACAGGTTCTTTCGAAGTCCTTTCGGCAGACCTTCAATGAAGCAGAACTCGCACCGATTCGCGCATCGACGGACGCTCGGCGGCTCCAACTCGAGTCCGAGCGGCTCGGCATCGTCGCGCTCAATTTCTATTTCGACGTCCTGACCATCCGGCAAGCGAGCCGCCACCACAATCACGTCGTCAGCCGACAAGAATTCCCAGTCCAGGAAGTCCGAAAGCTCCCTCCCGTTCACCGAGAGGAGTTCTGTCCCGGGCGTAATCCCGGTTTCGTCGGCAATTGAGCCAGCGAGGACTTTTGAAACGCGCACCATCTGCGAATACGGGGGCGGAGCGGGAAACGGGCGAATCTGCGGGGCACATATCCGGGCGTTTCGACCTCGGAATGTAGGCGCGTAAGGCGCCGATATCAATGCGAGTTCAGCACTTCCGGTGGCTCACCTCACGTGGGGCCACAAGCAAATGCGGCGCCATTCAGCTGAATGGCGCCGCATAACGAGCAGTTGAGTTCCGTTCGCTTACGGGCTAAACGGCGCGTACTTGAAGGCGACGATACCGGGACCCTCAACCTCCAAACGGAACGACTTTGATCCCTTGGCGGCCACTTCAGCAACGGCAACTTCCTTTGAAGCGACTGTCTTTCCAGTTGCATCGAGGAAATCAAACTTGAGCGAGTAGGGCTTGGCAGCATCCGTCATGTTCTCGACCATGCCCGACAACACGTGCTTGGCACCGTCGTGCGAGAACAGTGAGAAGGCCACCTTTACTTGCGCCTCCTGGAAGCGCTTGAAGTACTTCAGCAGCGAGTCGTTCGCCGATGTGAACGCCTTCACGTTCGGATCGGTATCTGGCTTCTTTTCCGCCAGCGGCTTCAGCTGCTTCGCCTTGCCCTGATAGTAGAGCGCCCACAGACGGTAGTTGTCTGGGTTCTCGGGATCGACTTCAATCAGTCGGCTGAGAACCGGCGGGAGCTTGTCCCACGACTCGCCTTGAGCCAACGTCGCACCCAAGTTGAAGAGCCCGTCGCGAGAATAAGGATTCTTCTTCAGGCCCGCCTCGAACAAACCGGCGGCGGCCGGAATCTGATCCGCACGCGCAGCACCAACGCCGGCTTCGAACAGTTGGGTATCCGTGTACTTGTCCGGATTGGACGTCATCTCCGTAAACAGTCTGTTCGCCGAAGCGGTATCGCCAGAGAGAATCTGCGCGCGCGCGATCGCTGCCTGCGCCTTCACGTCGCCCGGATACTCCTTGAGCATCTCCTCCATATACGACACGACGCCCTTCATGCCGGCGAGCTTGGCATCGCCGTCCTTTCCTTCAGCTTCCTGCGTCATCAACTGCGCGACCATGACCATCGTGTTCTTCCGTTCATCGGTCAGCGCGGTATCGCCCTTCATGAGCGACGACATCTTCTTGTAGGTCGCGATAGCGCCCGGCGTGTCACCCTTCGTCTGCTGGATGCTGCCCAGGATGTTGTACGCGATGTATGACAGCTTGTAATCGTCGTAGACGGAGAGCGATCGCCGAGCCAACACTTCGGCCGAATCCGTCTGCCGATCGTTGTACAGGTTCACAGAGGCGTTCACCAGGCCGGCGTAGATGCGGCGCCGATTCTCCTCGAGGTCGTTGTGGCAAGCTGGCTGCGCCGCTTCAATGGCGTCGAAGGCGCTGTCCGCCGCGGCGATAATATCGATCATGCCGTCTGGTTCAGAGCCATAGCCAACGGAACCACGCTTCACGACAGCGGCCTGATTCGGCATGGACGCGATGTTCGCCAAGGCACGGCCGAGTACCATCTGTCGACCCAGCGCGTTGGCGGCAACGACCTTTGCCTCGTCCTTGGGGCTGGTCAGCTTCCCGACAGCTTCAACAAACGCCTTCATCTTGTCCTCGGGCTTGCCGAGGAGCTCAGCCTTGACGATGGCATTCCGGGCGTCCTTAACCTGGCCCGGCTTACCGTCATCCACGGCACACGCCGCGGCCTGCGCGGCGAGCCGCGACGCGGTCGCGACGACGAGCAGCGCAACGAGAGTGGACTTGCGAGTAACGGTCATTCCTCTTTCTCCTGGTGAATGCGGCGCGGCATTCGCGCGCGGTGGTAGTACCTGCAAGGTCTACTCGCGTTCCGCGGCCGCCAGCGCCAGCGACGTGACGTCACCGAGCGAGCGGCCGGTCGCGGTGGACACGGCCCAAACATCGTCAAATTCCGGCTTCACACGACGGCCGCCATCGGGGAGGGCCGCAATCTTCATGCGGACCTCATGCCCCAAGACGTGCACGGTCGACGCCGCACGCGGCAGCGTCCGACGCTCGACCACGGAGCGCCTAACGCCAAGCGTCGTCGTCTGCGCGAACAGCAGCCGCTCCAGCCGCTGGCTGTCTTCAGGTTTAGCTAAGACCTCAATCCTTGTACCGACCCGGCCCTTTTTCATCTGCGTCGAAGTGAGCACCACGTCCAAGGCGCCCGCCTGCCGCAACGCGTCAGCTGCACCAGCGACCAGTTCGCCCGTCATGTCATCGATGTCGGTCGCCAGCACCACCAGCGTCTCGACATCGGCCCCCTCCACGTCGGCGTGCTCGGCCAACGTGATCCGAAGGGCATTCGCACGACCCGCGAACTCTTTGGTGCCCGCACCGTAGCCGCTGGCCACGGGCGTGTAAGCTGGCGGCGGTGCCCCAATCGAGAGCACACGTACGAGCGCAGCGCCTGTCGGAGTCACCAGCTCTCCTGAGCCAGCCGGCCCCGGACGAACCACATGACCTTCGAGCAGCCGCAGCGTGGCAGGTGCCGGGACCGGGAGGCGTCCGTGCGCCGCATCGACAAATCCATCGCCCAGGGAAATCGTCGAACAGTAAACGCGCGATACTCCCAGTTCGCTCAACCCCCAAATCGCTCCAACGATATCCAGGATCGCGTCCACAGCCCCAACCTCGTGGAGATGCACCTTCTCCACGGTCACGCCGTGTATCTGCGCCTCCACCGTGGCAATGGCGGTAAACGCCTCATCGGCGCGGGCCTTCACCGCATCCGGCGCGGGCGACCGCTGGACGATCTCCCGAATCTGCTTGAGGTGTCGGCCGTGTGGCTGGGGCGGTATGTCGAAATCAACTTTCCACGCAGAAATATCGGCCCGGCGGACGCGCTCAATCCGCACGCCGACTCCGTCCAAGCCAAGCCGCGCGGGCAACCCGCGCAGCCAGTCCGGATCAAGGCCGACGTCGATCAGGGCACCGAGTGTCATGTCACCCGAAATGCCGCTGAAAGGTTCAAGAATCGCGACACGCACAGCGTGGTAAACTACTGCGGACGGGGCAGTTGAGGCTAGTCGAGAATGCCCCCGGATTACGCGCGGTACGACGCCCCAGCGCCCGTGTTGTAGACCACAACCTCGTCACTGGGACGAATGCTTCCGCTTTGCACCAACTGCGCCGTCACGGCCACGGCACATCCACCCTCCGGTGCCGCATCGATCCCAGTCGCGGCCGCCACGCGGCGCGTGAAATCGCGAATCGTGTCCTCGTCCGCCGCTGCTGCATCGCCGCCACTCTCTCGGATCGCGCGCAGCACTAATCGATCACCCAAGGGGCCTGGGACACGCAGCCCCGCAGCATGCGTCACCGGGTTCTCCCAGGGTGTGGCCGTTTCGGCGCCTGATTGGAGCGCTCGTACCAACGGCGCGCACCCCGTCGTCTGCGCCACGATGATTCTCGGGAGCCGTGTGTCCCGGGGCAGCCAGCCCCACTGCACCATCTCGGCGAATGCTTTCCAAATGCCAACGACACCCTCGCCACCGCCTGTGGGGTAGACCAGTACGTCCGGCAGGCGCCATCCCATTTGCTCGGCCAGTTCAAGTCCGAGGGTCTTGTTCCCTTCCACCCGGAATGGCTCGCGGAGGGTGGCGACATTGAAATAGCCCGACTCCGCAGCGAACGCGACCGACATCCGGCCCGCGTCACCGATGTGTCCGGCGATCGTCACCAGCTGCACGCCCATGGCGCGAATGGTGTCGAGGATAGGCCGCGGCGTCGTCTCCGGCGCGTACACCCGCACGGGGACACCTGCGGCCGCACCGTAGGCGGCCAGCGCCGCGCCAGCGTTCCCCGCGGTCGGTACCACGAGCCCCTTCACTCCCCTTGCCCGGGCCCGGGTCACGGCCGCCGCCAGCCCGCGCGCCTTGAATGACGCCGTAGGATTCACCCCCTCGTCCTTGATCCAGAGCTTTCGCACGCCTACCGCGCGCCCCAGCACGGGTGACTCGGTCAGTGGGGTGCAGCCTTCGCCGAGCGCCACCGGCGACTCGTCGGTCCCCATTGGCATGGCAGACGCATAGCGCCACATGTCCCATCGTCCCGCCTCAATCGATGAGCGCGGGGGGGCGGCGCCTTCATGCCGCGCCAGATACGGCGCATGGCATGCCGGACAGAGACCAACCGGAGCGTCGACTGAGTCGCGGCCGCCGCAGACCGAACACGAGAGGTACCAATCGTTCAAAGACATGAGTATTCCAAGGTAGAATCACGCCGCGCTGTGCCCCCGACGAGTGCGATGAACTTACTCGTTAGGTCTCCGTTGGCAACGCCTCGGGCGCGTCGGGCGCTGCCGGCGGGTCGGATGGCACCGCCACGCCAAGGGCGTTCAACAATCGGGTCGCTGACGACAACGAGAACCCCGGCACGGCCGCGATCTCTTCCGGCGTGGCCTGTCGAATCCGCTCGAGACTACCGAACGCCTGAAGTAGCGCCCCGCGTTTCTTTGGCCCAATGCCGGGAATCTTCAGTAACTCAGAGGTGATCGTGCGCATGGTGCGCCGCGCACGGTTGTAGGTGACCGCGAAGCGATGGGCTTCGTCACGCGCCTGCTGCAACAACCGCAGGGCTGGTGAGCGCCGCGGAATCCGGACGGACTCCGCGCGCCCGGGCACGAACACCTCTTCTTCCTTCTTGGCCAGGCTGATCAACGCCAGTTCGCCAAGGCCGAGCGCGACGAGCGCATCCTGGGCGGCATGCAGTTGCCCCTTGCCCCCATCGATGACAACGAGATCCGGCATCGGTTTCTCCTCGTCACGTCGACGCGTAAAGTAGCGGGTCACGACTTCATGCATCGACGCAAAATCATCGGTTCCCGTGACCGTCTTGACCTTGAACTTGCGGTACTCTGCGCGACGCGGCCGAGCGTTGTCGAACCAAATGCAGGAGCCGACGGTGTCCGTCCCCTGTGTGGTGGAGATGTCGAAGCACACCAAACTCCTCGGAAGCTTTGCCATCCCGAGTTCGCGTTGGAGCTCGTACACGGGGCTCGCCGCGCGCTCCTCAGCCTCCAACGCCGACAGCTTGAACTCCTCCAGCAAGTGACGCGCGTTTTGCTCCGCTAGGTCGATCAGTTCACGCTTGGGGCCGCGCTGAGGAATAAGGATGCGCGTACGACCGAGCGATTCCTCGACCAGCGGGCGGTCCTCGAAATCCAGCGGTATGAGCAACTCGCTCGCACGTTCAGCGCTTTGTAAGTACGAGCCCCCAAGAAATGCGGCCAAGATATCCGCATCCTGCTCGCCTTCGACGTGCTCCAGAAATCGCTGGTCGCGCGCGAGCAACTTGCCGTCTCGAATCCGCAGGATGGTTACGCAGGCGTCGTCGCCGTCCCGCGCGAAGCCAACGACATCCTTGTCGCCCCCTTCTACCTGCAGCACCACGGTGGGCTCTTCCATGCGCTCCAAGTGCCGCAGCGCATCCCGCAGCTCACTCGCTCGTTCATAGTCCAGCGCGTCGGCAGCAGCTTGCATCCGCTGGCGCACGCGGCGGACGACTTCATCCGCCCGTCCATCCAGAAAGAGCGTGACCTCGTCGATCATCGTGCGGTATTCGGCCATGCTTTGCAACATCACACATGGGGCTTTACACCGACCGATGTGATAGTCGAGACATGGTCGCTCGGGGGCGTCGTCAGGCAGGTGGTAATTGCAGGAGCGCACCGTGAAGATGCGCTTCACCACATTCAGCGCCCGGCGCATCGCGCCGACGTCAGTGTACGGGCCGAAATACCGCGCCCCATCGTTCACCAGGCGCCGCGTCACCTGCACCCGTGGAAAGGGCTCCTGCACGGTGACCTTCACATACGGATAGGACTTGTCGTCGCGGAGGGTGACATTGAATCGCGGACGATGCTCCTTGATCAGGTTGTTCTCCAGGATCAGGGCATGCGTCTCCGTCGGTACGACGATCGTGTCGAGCTCGGCGATCTGGCGCACCAGCGCCATAGTCTTCAGGCTGTGCGCGGTGTCGCTGCCGAAATAGCTGCGCACTCGCGAGCGCAGGCGCTTTGCCTTGCCCACATACAGGACCACGCCGTCAGTGCTCTTCCAGAGATACACCCCGGGGGACTCTGGAAGGTGCGGCAGCTTGGCGGCGACGGCGTCAGGGACCGGAAACACCCTCGAAATTTATCACGGGGCGGAAGTCAGGGCGTGGTCCGCCCCTGGCCGGGAAGCCGTCGCCAGAGCGCCGCCGCCATCTGAAAGCCCAACAGGTGCGTGCCAAGCAAGTAGCCCACGCCGTAGACACCAATGACGATCACCGCCATCAGAAATGGCGGCAATGCACTGATCGTTAGGCGTGCCCCCCACGCCAGCGCCGCCGCGGCCAACCCGCAGATCCACAACGCCGGCACTCGCGCCATGGCCAAACTGAACCCGCCGATGCGCTGATGCAGGGATCGACGCAACAAGGCGAACTCCACCCAGGCGGCGATTCCCGCCGACGAGGTGAGGCCGGCGACTCCCCACCGTGGATCGAGGTGAAGCGCCTTGGGCAGCCAGAGCGCGAACAAGAGTCCCAGCGCAATGGTGAGCGCCACCCGCACCACCGCCCATCGCAGCGGGGTCCGCGTATCGTGCATCGCGTAGAATGCCGATGAGAGCAGACGCCCCGAGGTCGCGGCCAATAGGCCAACGGCGCTGCCTCCCAACGTCCACCACACCCACTGCGCCTCTGCAGCGCCAAAGCGTCCCGTGCGGTACAACAGGCTCGCCAAGACATCACCCAACGTGAGGAATGCCACAGCCGAAGGCACGACAAAGAAAGCCAATCGCGCTAAGCCGGTCTCGATCCTGACGCGGAGCGCAGCGCTGCCATCGGCGTTGGCCGCACGGTCCCCCGCCATCGCCGGCAGCTCAGCCGCGGAAATGGACATGCCAAAGAGGCTCACGGGCAGCATGTACAGCAGCTGCGCGTAGTTCAGCGTGGCCACCGCACCATCGATGAGTAGCGACGCAATCATGGCGTCCACGAATGCGCTGATCTGCGAGACGCCCCGGCCCACAAAGGCCGGGCCAAAATTGCTGATCACCGTCCGCACGGCCGTGGATTTCGTCGTCAGCTCGAACCTTAGCCCTCCAAGGAGAGACAGCACGCCTGGCAACTGGACGAGTAACTGCAGCAGGGCGCCCGCGACCGAGCCCCACGCTAGCCAGACCGCCAGGTCGGCCATCGTCCCGCGTCCACCCATGGCGAGCATCGTCGCGATCATCGCCACATTCCAAAAGACGGCCGACGCATAGGACAGGAAGAACCGTCCGTGACTATTCAGGACGCCGAGTGCCCACGCCGACAGGACAAACAGCCCGGCGCCCGGAAAGAGAATGCGGACCAGCCGGATCGTCAGCTCCAGCTTCGCACCGTGGAACCCCGGAGCGATCGCCTGCGTCAGCCACGGTGCGAAGAGCACCCCCAGGAGAACGACGGTAGACGTTGCGACCGCGAGCAGCGCAAAGATCGCATGGGCCACACGTCGTCGCTCGTCATCTTCTCCGCGCGAGCGGAGCGCAGCGTACACGGGAATGAACGACGCCGAGAGCACGCCCTCGCCGAACAAGTTCTGCACGAGGTTCGGGATGCGAAACGCTTGGTTGAATGCGTCCGCGACTTCCGTAACTCCGAAGTAGTGCGCGAACACACGCTGCCGAACGAGGCCGACGATCCGACTGGCGAGAATACCAGCGGCAACGAGCGTCGCGTTGCGCCCGGTAGAACGCTGAGAGTGCTCAGTCACGCGCCGCGAGTATTGGACCCCTGCACGAGTCGCCTGGCGTGCCCCCGCGCTTCCTCCGTCATCCGATCCAATAGTCCCAACCCGTGTCGTACCAGCAACGGCACCACATTGAGCGCACGCTCTTGACGCGTTCCATTGGGGAACAGCGCTCCCCCTAACGTGCCGAGATCGTGAGCGAGTGTCGCGTCGTGTCGTCGAACCCCAGCCCGCAAGCGACGCTCAAAACGGTCCAGTCGCCAAGCAATCGCCCGTTCAATCGCATCCACCGTGTTTTCAGGAACCAACCCATCATGCCCTCGAAGGGCAGCGCGCAAAGACTGCGCCGACGCCGTCAGCTGCTCCCGCATGGCTTCGACGGACTGCGACAAGTCCGAGGGGGTGGCGCGCTCGGACAGACGGCGCGCCACTCCATGCGGATTCTCCAGCGCCTCGACCGTCAGCTCATATCGCGCGAGGAGCCGGTCGACGTGCGGCTCAATGATCGTCGCGCTCCAACGTGGCACGGCCAGCGGGGCGGCCGCATCTAAGGCCTTGGCCACCGCGCTGACCTGTGCAAAATACGCGAATTCCCCCGGACCAGCCGCGTACGAGACTGTTGGCAGGATCTGTCGCTCGGCCACTGGACGCAGCAACACGTTGGGTGACAGCGATCCGGGCACCGCGCTACTCGCCCGTTCAGCGGCGTCGCGACGCGGGATTCGCGTTCGACGACCCTCACGGTGATCAAACACGAGGGAGAGTTCGTCCATGTCCGAGACCTGCGGCTCGAACCCCGCCGACCGGATCTCCGCGACACGGTCCACCAAGGCCGCCTGGACGTCGTCGGCGCGGCGCAACGCGTGAACGTACAGCGAGTGAGCAGCAAGCCGCGTTGCTGGATGCGCGGCATCCAGCACGGCAACGCCTAACGGCTCGAGGAGTTCCCGCAGCAACGCGAGGTACGCCGAGCCAACCGTGGCGCCAGGATGATACGCGCGGCGAACCGCCTCGAGCGCACGCGGGTCGGCTCCGGACCCGCAGGCGCGCGTCAGCTCGTCCACAAGCCCCTGCACCTCGCCAATCGGAATGTGACTGACGCTCACACCGGCCGGCGCGGCGCTGGTCAGCCGCAACTCGCGGCACCCACCCGCCACGTTGACCACCGTCGCCGCCCCCTCGGCGAAATCCGAGTCGTCGGTCGCCGCCCAAAAGACCGGGGCCACGGGAATCCCCAAGGACTGCTGCAGTTCGTCGGCCAAGGCCCGCACCGTCACGGCCTTGGTCCATGTGTAGAGTGGTCCCCCAAACAGGCCGGGTTGCTGTCCGGTGGTCACCACCACGCCCCGTCCTTCGGCGGCGCTCGTTAGGCGCGCCTTCGCTGCGCCCGTCGCGTCGAAGGCCGGCGAGAGCGCCTGAAGCCAAGACGTGGGTACTTGGTCACGGACGGCATTGGCGCGCTCGCGCCAAGCCTCTACTGTCGTTGGAGCCGGGGTGAACCAGCCGGGAGGCGCGTCATCCGCTTGACCGGAACGTGCCAATGGTCCGCCGCCAATTGGCACCGTCATCAGGCGCAACTGACCACCTAATGTCGTCATACGTGTCGCTCGCGCGCGGACGCGCAGCCAAGGCACGACGCGACGTACGCGAGGTGCATGGATGGCATGGGGCTACAACAGTCGTCAGGCGTCATGGCGGCGGTTCGAGACTTTGCGGCCTTGGCGCCGCGGTTGCAATCTCGCCGGGCGAGCCCTCTTTGCGGGAGGGCCCGGTTACGACTTGTGGTAGGGCTCCCCGCGCTGAAGGGTACCCGCACGGTACAGCTGCTCGGCGAGCACTAGACGGGCCAAGTCATGTGGAAGGGTCCACGGCGCAACCGAAATCCGCCGATCGGCGCGCTGGCGCACCTCCTCCGACAACCCATGCGCCCCCCCTAGCACGAAGGAGACGTCTCGGGCGTCCTCGCGCCAACGCTGCATCATCGCGGAAAACTGGACGCTGCCGAACGATTCACCACGCTCATCACACGCAACCAGGATCCCAGCACCTGCGCGGGTGAGCAGCTGCTCGCCCTCTCGCCTCATCACGTCGGCTGCGTCGCGACTCCCCGATCCCCCTTCGCGGACCTCCACCACCTCCAGCGGCCAGTACCGGCTCGCACGGCGTTCGTACTCCGCAATGGCCGCGGCCATGCTAGCATCGCGCGGTCTACCGACAGCTACAAGTCGAAATCGCATGCGTGCAAAGTCAAACGGGAGCCGATGAATCGGCTCCCGTCGGCTTGTCTGGCATTCGCGCTACGCGTAGATGCCACGCAATCGATGCACGGTGGCAACGCGCGAAATAGACAGCATGTACGCCGCCGTTCGCATGTTCACCTTGTGCTGCTTGGACAGTTCGAGGACATCGCGGAATGAACGCACCATCAGGTCGCGCAAGCGCTCGTTCACCGTGTCTTCGCTCCAGAAATATCCACCGCGATCTTGAACCCACTCGAAGTACGAAACGGTGACGCCCCCGGCGTTCGCCAGAATGTCTGGAATCACAAACACGCCCTTTTCGTCCAGAATCGCGTCTGCGGCGGCGGTGGTAGGACCGTTCGCCCCTTCGCAAATGATCTTCGCACGGATCTTCGCGGCATTCTTGGTGGTGATCACGTTCTCCAATGCGGCAGGGACCAGCACGTCCACGTCCAACGTCAAGAGCTCTTCGTTGGTCACGCGATCACCCTTGTCGTAGCCTTCAAGGGTCTTGTGCTTCTTGACGTAGGCCAGAGCATCGTCGACGTCGACACCGTTCGCGTTGTGGATACCGCCCGTTCGGTCACTGATCGCCACGATCTTGCAGCCTTCGCGCGCCAATAGCTGCGCACTGACCGACCCAACGTTGCCGAATCCCTGAACGGCCACCGTCGTGCCCTTCACCGTCATGCCGAGGTGTGCCAGGGCTTCCTTGGTCACGAACATGCACCCGCGCCCCGTCGCCTCGCGGCGGCCTAACGATCCGCCCAGCTCAATCGGCTTTCCAGTGACGACCGCCGTTACCGTGTGCTTCATCTGCATGGAATAGGTGTCCATGATCCATGCCATCACACGCTCATTGGTGTTGACGTCCGGCGCGGGAACGTCGGAGTCCGGCCCCAGAGTCGCGATGATTCCCGACGTGTAGCGACGCGTAAGGCGCTCGAGTTCGCCGACGCTCATTTTGAGCGGATCGCAAATCACGCCCCCTTTCGCGCCACCAAACGGCACGTTGACCACCGCGCACTTCCATGTCATCCACGCGGCCAGGGCGGTGACCTCATCCAGCGTGACATTCATGTCGAATCGAATGCCGCCCTTCGCAGGGCCACGCGACGTGTTGTACAAGACGCGGATGCCCGTGTAGACCTCGATCTCGCCGTTGTCGAGCATCGTAGGACAGGCGACAATGATCTGCTTTTCTGGCTTGCGAAGAACCTTGTAAAGCCCGGGTTCCAGATCGAGCAACTCGGCTGCCCGATCGAACCGCGACATCATCGCCTCAAACGGGTTCTCTTCGTTCAGAAACCGGTCCTTATCCGGTTGAACAATGGCATTGGTCGGAAGGCGAAGTTCGGTTGGCATGCGGACTGTGTGTATTCCGGCGGGGCCGGCTAGATGGTTTGGTTTTGATGACGCAACCGCAGGATCTGTTCGATCGACGCGTCTACGAACTCGGTGCCAGACTCCAGGACAACGCGCTGAGAAACATACCACAACGGCGGCCCAGTGCGAGGCCAGAGCGGAGTCAGCTTCACGGCGTCCTTCAACGTCGTCACCACGGCGTCGAATGACCGAGCCGCCGCTGATAGCTGGGCGACGTCCCGCTCCGTGTACGCATGGTGATCACCATACGTCCGGAGTTCGACGCGCCACCCTGCGGCGCGTAACTGTTCGGCGAACGATTGCGGGTTTCCGATTCCGGCAATCGCCAGGATGCGCGCGTCCCGCATGGCGATCATCGGCCGCTCTCCGGGGACGCCAAGTGTGCGGACCGTGTCCACGGGCAATGCCGCGACTCCAACGCGCGACGAATACCCCGACAGCATTTCTGCGACCGCGGCGGCGCGCTCGACGGACGCGGACTTGCGGGTCACGAGAACCAGCGAGGCGCGCGCCAGCGCACCGTATTGCTCGCGCCACGGGCCCGCGGGCAAGTACCGGGGTACGTTGGGACTCTGCTCAGCACTCACCAGAACGCAGTCAACGGCCCGCGCGATCCGTCGATGTTGAAACGCGTCATCCAGCACTGCCACGTCACATCCCTCGGCGTGTGCGCGCGACACGCCGCGCACGCGGTCCGCATCCACGACCACGAGCGTGCCTGGGTTGAGCTGCTGATGAACAAGCGGCTCGTCCCCGCCATACCCGCGCAGTACCACTCCCGGATGCGCTCCCGCAGCCAGCAGCCGTTGGACGAAATACGCAGAGATTGGCGTCTTCCCCGTGCCCCCGACTGCGAGGTTGCCAACGCTCAGCACCGGCAGCTTCGACGCGTGAACGTCTAGCCACCCCACATCGTACGCATAATTCCGGGCGCGTCCGATCGAGCCGTATAACCAGCCAAAGGGCGCGAGCAATGCACGAATTCCGCTCGCGATCGGCCCAGCGTCTCCCCACGCTCGCTCGATCGTGCTCACGTTAGGGCGTACTCATCGTCAGTCAGGTCGTTCAGAGTGTCCGCGAGCTTTCCCGCCTGCGCATCGGCGTCCGGTGCGCCCTCGCGATCAGGCCAGATGAGTGGCGAGTGAAAGAGCTCCACCCTGGCAAACGGCTTGGGGATGACAAACCGGTCCCAGGAATGAAGGACCCACGCGCTGCGTACGCGCGCACGAGCAAGAATGATCGGCGCGTGCAGCCGCTGTGTCGCCAGCACGACCCCTGGCGCGAACGCATGCCGTGGACCCCGTGGTCCGTCGGGGGTCACGGCGATCTGTTCACTGTCTCGAAGGGCGCCAATCAGTTCCCGCAGGGCCCGCGTGCCTTCGCGCGTGGACGAGCCACGTGTGGTCCGATAGCCAATGCCCTCCACAATGCGCGCAATGATCTCGCCATCCGAATGCGTGCTGATCAACGCGCGAATCCTACGTCCTCGCCACCACCAGATCAGCGGCAGCATTTCTCCGTGCCACAGCGCAAAGGCAGCGGGTTTGCCCTCGCGAATGCACGCCTCGAAGGGTTCACCGCCAATGACCCGGAACCGCCACGTCGTAGCGAGCAAGCGATAGAGCAATCCGCCAGCGACGCTGGCAATCCACACGCGGGCGCGTCGAGCGACGCTCGGTCCGTCGGCGCTCACGGCACCAGGTCGCTGGCCATTTGGGCCACGCGACGCGCAGCGCCTGGTTCTCCCAATCGGCTGCGCACATCCTCTAGCCCTTGCCGAACCAATTCCGCATCCGCCGACGGCGTTTGGAGCAGCGGTTGCAGGGCGTCGGCCATCGGCCCCGGGGCGACCGCATCCTGAACGAATTCGCGCGCGACCTCGCGATCCGCCACGATGTTCACCAAACCGATCCGCGGTATCCGCACCAGTCGGCGCGCGATGGCGTGCGTCCACGCCGAGGTTCGATAGGCGACGATTAACGGACATCCAGCCACTGCGGCCTCGAGCGTCGTCGTGCCGCTCTTGCACAACCCGGCGTCCGCCGCCCGCAGCACCGTGAACGACGCCTCGGCCACCTGACGAAAGGGACACTCGTTAGGATCCAACCGGATGCCGGGCGCCAGGCTTACCACGACCTGGAGTTGCGGCAGGCGACGCTGCAGCTCGAGCGCCGTGGCCGTGAACGGTCCCAGGTGTCGATGAATTTCCTGTCCCCGGCTTCCTGGGAACAGGGCCAGCAGCGGCCGATCCACGTCCAGTCCCAGCGCCACGCGAGCGTCCGCCTTGGAGGGGAGCTGCAACGCCCGATCCAGAAGGGGATGCCCGACGAACGTCGCGTCGATCCCGTGTGCGCGCAGCAGGGGTTCCTCAAACGGGAGAATCACTGCGGCCTTGGTGATCAGGCGCGCCAATTTCGGCAGTCGCCCCGCTCCCCACGCCCACACTTGCGGCGTGATGTAGTACAACACCGGAACGCCCGCTGAACGCGCCGCCTCGGCCGCGCGCATGTTGAACCCGGGGTAATCGATCACGATGAGCAGGGCGACGCGACCCGATTGCAGCCGACGACGCAGCTCACGTAGCAACGCCCAGTGGTGGGGGACTTGTCGAAGGACTTCGACAAATCCCATCACGCCGAGCGCATCGATGCGTTCGAAGAGCTGAACGCCGGCCCGCTCCATCTGAGGCCCACCCATGCCGGTGAGCACCAGGTCGCGACGCAGCGCACCGAGGGCACTGGCCAGACCGGCGGCGTGCAGGTCACCGGAGGCCTCACCCGCGAGGATCAGAACCTCACGCACGCCCAGCGCTCGGCCGGCTCGCGAGGGCCGGTAGCGCTCGCTCGATGTCGTGGACAATACGCAGCGCGACTGCCAGCGCCTCGCGCCCGGCCCGACCATCGACGACGACCGGTGCGTCGCCACGAAGGGCCGCGGCGAACGCCTCGAATTCCAAACGCAGCGGCTCCCCTTCCGGTGCCGTCAGCACGATGCGTTCGACAAAGGCCTCGAGCTGCTGGGGCGACCTCGTCAGCTCCGACAAGTCCAGGTCGCGCTTCAAGCGATAGAACTCGCCCTCGCCCGCTCCCAAGTCGAGCGACAGATATCCGCTCTTCTGGAACACGCGCAGCTTGCGCATGCGCTCGCGAGATACCCGGGACGACGTGATGTTAGCGACCGCACCCGTCGCGAACGTGACCCGGGCATTGGCGATGTCGACGAATGGGGTAAGCACCGGCACTCCAACACCAGCCACCGACGCTACTGGCCCACCCACCAGCGTCAGCACCAGGTCGATGTCGTGGATCATGAGGTCCAGCACCACCGCCACGTCGGAACCACGCGGGTTGAATGGCGCCAGACGGTCGCTCTCGATAAACAGCGGATGATCCACAAACGGCAGCGCCGCCCGGACAGCTCGATTGAAACGCTCGACGTGCCCGGTCTGGATCAGCGCCCCCTTTGCCTCTGCCAGCTGCAACAACTCATCGGCTTCTTCGAGGGTCGTGGCCAGCGGCTTCTCGATCAACAGGTGACGCCCGCGCTCCAGCGCGGCGCGAGCCACGGCATAGTGCGCCGGCGTCGGCACCACAATGGTGAGCGCATCGCACGACTCGATCAGGTCGTCGAGGCTGTCGAAGGCGCGCACCTGCAGTTCACTCGCCACCTGCAACGCGCGCTCTGCGCGAGCGTCGTGAAAACCGGCAAACGTCACACCCGGAAGGTCCCGGAGCAGGCGCACGTGGTGGAATCCCAGGGCACCGGCCCCGATGACCCCGATGCGCGGAGGCACGCGACTCAAATCACGACTCCACGTCCACTCTCCTCCAGGAAACGCAGGAGATGTTCCACCTCTGGGTACGGGTGCAGTTCATTGCGCGCCCGCTCCATGGCTTGTGACACGTTGAGCTCAGACCGGAAGAACAACCGATACGCACGTTTCAACTCCCGCAGGACCGCTTCATCGAACCCGCTGCGTTGCAGCCCGACGCTATTCAGTCCGTACAGCTTCACCGGATTCCCGACGGCCTTCAGGAATGGCGGTACATCCTTGGCTACGCGCGAACAACCGCCCGTGAACGAGTGCTTCCCGATCTTCACGAACTGATGCACGGCCACTAGGCCAGAAATGATCGCGCGATCCTCGATCGTCACGTGACCGGCCAGCTGCGTGCCGTTGGAAATTATGACGCCGTCACCAACATGACAGTCGTGGGCCAGATGCACGTACGACATCAGGAAGCAGTTCTTCCCGACACTCGTCTTGTAGGAATGCGACGTGCCCCGATTGATCGTGCTGTACTCCCGAATGCGGGTGCCATCGCCAATCTCGACCCAAGTCTCTTCGCCCTTGAACTTGAGATCTTGCGGGTCACCGCCCAACACGGATCCGATCCCGACGATCACGTCTGTCCCGAGCCGCACGTTTCGCTCGAGGACGGCCCGCGCCTCCAGCACCGAATGATCACCCAACGTGCAGGCGTCGCCAACAATCGCATACGGACCAATGCGCACGCCGTCGCCGAGCTGCGCGTTCGGCGAGACAATCGCGGTGGGATGAATGTCGACGGTCATCGGTCGCGCAGCGTTGCTGCCATGTCCGCCTCGCAGGCGACCTTTCCATCGACCTTCGCCACTCCATGCATGTGCACGTACGGGCCGCGCATGTGAATGACGCGCAGCTCGAACACCAGCTGATCTCCCGGTCGAACGCTGCGACGCCACTTCACGTCATCCACCGCGGTGAACAACACCACCTTGCGCTCGCGGTTCTCCAGTCCCATGAACAGCAGAATGCCCCCGGCCTGCGCCATCGCCTCCACGATCAGTACGCCAGGCATGACGGGATTTCCGGGGAAGTGACCCTGAAAGAAGCTCTCGTTGTACGTCACGTTCTTGATCGCGACCAACCGCTTCCCCTCTTCCACTTCGAGCACGCGGTCCACGAGCAGCAACGGATAGCGATGCGGCAACAGCTCCAGGATCTGGGTAATGTCCATGGTACGGAGGGCTGACGACCGGGCGCGTTTGAGCAGCTCGCGGGAAAGGGCCACGGTGCCTCGGTGGCTCGGACGGAATGCGGTGATCTTCGCCCGGACGCGGCGTCCAGTCAGGACGAGGTCTCCCGCCAGGTCCAACGCTTTGTGCCGAGCAAACTCATCGGGCCAGCGAAGCGTGTTGTCCACCACGCCGTGGGCGTCCAGTACCAACGCATTGGCTGTCGACCCACCCTTGATCAGCCCGCGGCTCCGCAGGGCGTCCACCTCCGCCACAAAGCCAAAGGTGCGGGCATTCGCCAGCTCGCTGGCAAACGTGTCCGTGGTGACGTCCAAGGACACCTGCTGGGCGCCGATCAGCGGGTGCGGGAACTCAATGCGTACGTCCAGATGCAACTTGTCGGCAGGCGCGACTTCGTACCGCGACTCGCCAACTTCCAGCGTGAACAGCTCCGATACAGTGAGGAAGTCCGGCTTGCCACCGTTCTGTACGATCCCAGCGTCCTCGAGCGCCCGGAAGAAATCCCCCGCGCTGCCGTCCATGATCGGTGGCTCTGGGCCGTCCAGCATGATCGTCAGGTCGTCCAGTCGATGCCCAGCGACCGCCGCGAGCACATGCTCCACCGTGTGGATCGCCTCGACGCCCTCACCCAGTTGCGTGCGTCGTTCAGTTTCGACCGCTTGGTCAACATGAGCGCGGATGCGCGGGTTCCCTGGCAGGTCGGATCGCACGAACACAATGCCCTCACCCACCCGCCCTGGACGAAACGACAAGTGGCACGGTTGGCCAAGGTGCAACCCTGCTCCCTCGAGCGTCGCCTCGCGGGCAATCGTACGTCGAATCTCGGACACTTAGGTTCGCTCCTCCAGTAATCGTTCGAGCTTCCGCCAGAATGCCCCAAGCTTGAGCATGGCCGCCTGCGAGCGCAATTGCTCACGGTGCGGGCGTGCCGGATAGCCCGACCATGTTTCACCTGGCGGCACGTCGCTAATCACCCCAGCCTGCGCGCCGAGTCGGGCACCATCCCCGATCCCAACGTGCCCCGCCACCCCGACCTGCCCGGCGAGGATTACGCCATCTCCAACATGTGTCGATCCAGCCAGGCCCACCTGGGACATCAGCAAACACAGGCGCCCCACGCGAACGTTGTGACCGATCTGCACCAAGTTATCGATCTTCGTCCCGGCACCTACAACGGTGTCATCGATACTGCCGCGGTCGATCGTGCTATTCGCGCCAATCTCCACATCGTCGCCGATCAGACACCGCCCGACATGCGGGATCTTGTCGTGAACGCCGTTCCGGAACACGTAGCCGAATCCGTCCGACCCAAGGCAGGCTCCCGCGTGCACCACCACGCGGTCACCCAATCGGGTGCCAGAGTATACAGTCACGTGTGGATACAGATGGCATCCCGAGCCGATCACCACATCGGCGCCCACCACCACGTGCGCGTCCAACTGGCAGCCATCGCCAATAACCGCCCCATCCGCCACAACGACGTATGGACCTATCGTCGCCCCTTTGCCAATCGTCGCACCGCGACCCAAACGGGCGGTCTCGTGGATGCCAGGGCGGACGGCGGGCATCGCGTGCAGCTTCGGCAACAACCTGAGTACGGCCTCGTGGGGCCGGGCCACGACGATTCGAGTGGGAACGCTGCCGGCGGTCTCTGCCAGTTCAGGTGCAATCAGCACAATCGACGCGCCTGACTTCGACAGTTGGCCGGCATAGCGACCAGAGGCGAGAAAGGTGATCTCCCCACTCGCTGCTCGATCTATGGGGGCAACTCGGTGCACGGAAACGCCGGGGTCCCCCACCAGCGTCCCACCGACCAGCTCCACAATGTCGGAAGCGGTGAGAGTGCGAACACCCTCACCGCTTGCTGATGTCCCCCTCCCTTGAGGGGAGTCGTCCACGCCTGTCACCAGAACTTACGCCGACGGCTTAATCGGCTTTGTCACCCCGGCGGGGGAAGGCTTGGCACCCGCTGGCGTCTTGGCGCTGTCTGGCTTCATGGCCGTAACTGGCACGGGCTTCAGGCGCCCAATGACCTTATCTGTGATGTCCAAGGCCTTATCGGCCGCCACGATCACCGCCCCCTGCGTCCCGACGTCGAAGATGAAGGTGTAGCCCTCCTCTGCTCGCAGCGCGTCCAAGACTTCGCGTACTTGAGTCATGATCGGCTGGACCAGATCGGACTGACGCTTCTGCATCTGTTGGTCAAGGATATTGGCGCGCGTCTCAAACAGGTTTTGCTTGTCCTGAATTTCCTTCTCGCGCAGCTCCTTGTTCACCGCCGTGAGCGTCGGCTGTTGCTTTTGGTAGGCGGCAATCATCGCCTGCAGGGTATCCTGCATCTTCTGGATCTGCGTGCGCGCAGCGTCGTACTCCTTCTGAAACGTGCTTTCGGCGGCAGCGCGGCCGGGCGCCTTATCGATGACCACGCGGGAATCGATAAAGGCGAGCTTGATTGGGCCAGCGGCCGGCGCGGCGGCCGAGCCACTCTGGGCCTGCATCCCATGGGGGGCAACGGCGGCCAGGACCAGCGAGAAACCGGCGGCGAACGAGCGAAGAGTCATGAGGTCTCCAATCCTAGAACAGCTGTCCGAGTCTGAAATGTAGCTGCCATTTTGGTTTCGGCAGCCCCTGGGCATCCAGGCGATCAAATCCATAGGCATAGTCTACGCCTAATGGTCCGAGGGGGGTCACAGTGGAAGCGCCGAACCCGGCACCCCGGAACAGGCGGGTTGGGTCGATTTGGCGCGGGTGATGCCAGACGTTGCCGGCATCGTAGAACATGTCGAGGTACAACGCTTGGCTTACACGCATGCCGATCTCCGCGGTGGTCGCGAAGAAGGCTTTGCCGAACGAGGCTCTGGTCGCGTTGAACGTGCTGGTACCGGTAACGTAGCCGTCGGGTGAAATCGAGAACTCTTCATACCCGCGAAGACGCTCGCCGAACTGCACACCGCCTAACGCGAACTCTTGCGTGAAGAAGAACGGCCCCGTGTTGCCGAACACGGCCCCGGCACGCGACGTGAGGCCGGCCACAATAACGATCGGCTGCTGCCCGGGCTTCTTGCCTCCCAGCGTGGCCAGGGGCGCGTATACCGACTGCTCGGTGGTGTAGCGCTGGAAAGCCGACGAACCTCCCAACGGACCGCCGTTGAACGAGGTCGAAAAATTCTGCATGGAGCCCGCCGTCGGGAATGGCAGGTCTACACGCGTGTCCCGTTGGAAATTGGCGCCGACTGTCGACCGAAACTCGCCGTTGCCGAATTCGGCCGCGGTCGTGCCTAACAACCCGCCCGTGCCGAACCGCACCGTTTCGCCGCCGTACGACACGAACACCCGCGAGAACCGCGACCTCGGCACCGGCAGCCCAAACTGAATGGTTGCGCCTGTCCGTAATGAACGCCCCAGATCGGCAATCACGTAGCGCGTCTGGGTCCGATAAGCTGAGATACTACCCGAAATCTGTGACTGCTTAATGCGCGGGTCAGAATACGTCAGGTTGAAATCGTTGAAATAGCGACCGAACTGCCACTGCAGGGACCCGCGCTTGCACTGCCCGAACAGGTTGGGCTGGTCCAAGCCAATGAAGCCGCCAACTCCAGTTCCCTGCCCCATGGAAGCGCCGAAGTTGACATTGCCCGTTCGCTTCTCCTTCACGCGGAACACAATGTCCACGTCGCCGTTCTCATTGGCATTGCGCGTATCGGGAGGCGGCAACGGCGTCTCAAAGAAGCCCATGTTCCCGATGCTCTGCCAGCTTCGAATCAGCCGATCCTGGTTGAAGACGTCGCCAGGCAGGATCACCAGCTGATCGCGAATACACGTCTCGCTGGTGTAGTCGTTGCCGATGATTTCTACGCGATTGATAATGGCCGGCGAACGCTCATCGACCTCCCATCGCAAGTCGACAAAGGGCGTCGAGTCAGCGGCGTATCGCCGCTCCACCACGGGCCGAATGTTGGCGTAGATGTAGCCGTCATTGCTGTAGGCGGTGCGGACCTTGTTGGTCGCGTCGTCCCAACGACCCTGGTCAAACACACCGGTGGGCAACGGCGACCGACGCAGGATGAAGTCCGTTATCCGCGAGGTGAATGGCCGTGCCTGATCGTCGAAGGGATAGAAAAGACGAATGTCCTCGGACGCGTAATGCTTGTTTCCCGACGCCTCGAACTCCCCCAACCGGTACTGCGGACCCTCCACCACGCTCAGGTCCACTAAGGCCTTTCCTCGGTCGCGATCGACGATGAGCGAATCATGGCCCACCCGGAAGTCGATGAATCCGCGCCGCGCGTACAGCTGCGGTATTCGCTCGGAGAGATCGCCCGCGTAGTTGTCGTCGTTGAACTCGCCCTTCTTCCACCACCAGAAGCCCTCGGGTTGGGTCTTCATGGCGCCCGCGATCGCATCGGCCCTGAGTGACTTATTCCCGCTGATCCGTATGCCTGATATGGCAAGGCGCCGACCCTCTTCGATCTTGAAAACGACTCGGATCGCGTCGTCGCCAACCATGGTCGATTCGGCCTTCACGCGCGCCAGATAGTAGCCGTTCTTGGCGTACGTCGAGTCGATGCGAGCGATGGCCTTCGCCACGCTGGCCGGGTCCAGAGGCTTGGTTAACGGCAGTTCTGCCTTCTCGCGCACACCCCCGGACCGCAAGCGATTGATCCCCTCGACGCTCGTCTCGGTTAGGATTGGCCGCTCCTTGACGCTGACGATCAATACCGCATGGTCTCCGGCCGGCGTGACTTCACACGTCAGCGAGACCTCGTCGTAGTTCGCCGTGGCGTAGAGAGAACGGATGGCCCGTTGCACCAGCCGAAAGTTGAGTTGCGTCCCAGCCGTCAGGGCGGCGTCGTTGCGGATGGTCGCCGCATCCACCCGCTTGTTTCCGCGGACGGCAATTGAGTCAGGGCTGGCGCACCTTCCGGACTCGACGTCCTGGGCCAACACGGGAGTCGCCAGTAGGGCGCTCGACAGCAAGTAGAAGATCGGACGCGACATAGCCGGGAGAATATACACAAACGACGCCGGCCGGGTTCAGACAACCCGGCCGGCAATTTGACACGTGAGCCCCCGATACGGCTTACGCTTTCGGCAATCCTGAGGGGACCTTGAATTCCAGACGATCGCCCTCGGGGGCTACGTCGACGTCGATCTCCTCGCCCTTGGCAAACTCTCCCATGAGGATCTTCTCGGAGAGCGGGTCTTCGATGTACCGCTGGATCGCTCGCTTAAGTGGCCGAGCACCGTACTGCTCGTCAAACCCGTGCTTCACCAGGAAGTCGGAAGCGGGTTCGCTGAGTCGCAGGGACAGCTCCTCCTCTGCCAGCCGCTTCTGTACCTCGCGGAGTAACACGCCCACAATCTGCTTGATGTGGTCCTTGCTGAGCGGATGGAAGACGATGACGTCGTCCAGACGGTTCAAGAACTCTGGATTGAAGGTGTGCTGCATCTCCTCCTTCACCTTCTCTGCCATGCGCTCGAACGACGCACGTGAGTCTGGCGAGGCAAAGCCCAGGCTCCGGTTCTTCGTAATATCCTTTGCGCCAACGTTGGAGGTCATGATCACGACCGTGTTCTTAAAGTCGATCACGCGACCGTAGTTGTCCGTCAGGTGCCCCTCGTCCAACACCTGCAACAGGATGTTGAACACATCTGGGTGCGCCTTCTCGATTTCATCAAGAAGCACCACACTGTACGGCTTGCGACGCACAGCCTTGGTGAGCGTGCCGGAGTCCTCGTAGCCGACGTACCCCGGTGGGGCACCGATCAAGCGCGACACGGAGAACTTCTCCATGTACTCGGACATGTCGACGCGAATCAACGCGGCGGCGTCGGCAAAAAGGAACTTGGCCAAGGCACGGGCGAGCTCTGTTTTTCCTACGCCCGTTGGGCCGGAGAATATGAACGAACCAATGGGGCGCTTCGGATCCTTCAGGCCCGCACGACTACGGCGGATCGATCGAGAGATGGCCTTGATGGCATCGTCCTGCGCGACGACGGAAGCGTGCAACTCTTCCTCCATTCGCAGCAGGCGTGCGCTTTCTGCTTCTTGAAGCCGAGTGACCGGAATGCCTGTCCAGCGGCTCACAATGAAGGCGATCTCTTCCTCGTTCAGCACGGGCCGGTGCGACTGACGACGCGCCTCCCACTCCTCCTGCATCTTGCGAATTTCGCCCTGCAGTTCACGCTCGCGATCGCGAAGTGATGCCGCTCGTTCGAAGTTCTGGTCGCGGACCGCGGTTTCCTTCTCTGTGTTGACCTTTTCGAGCTGATCCTTCAGCTGCGACACTTCGGCCGGCGGTACCTGCGCCGCCAGGCGAGCCCGCGCCCCGGCTTCGTCGATGACGTCGATCGCCTTGTCGGGAAGGAAGCGGTCCGTGATGTATCGCTCGGAGAGCTTGGCCGCAGCCACGAGCGTGTCGTCGGGAATCGAGACGCGGTGATGGTCCTCGTATTTCTTCCGAAGGCCCTTGAGGATTTCCACCGTCTCGTCGATCGAAGGCGGGTCGACGATCACCGTTTGGAAGCGGCGTTCCAGCGCGCCGTCCTTCTCGATGTATTTCCGATATTCATTCAGGGTGGACGCCCCGACGCACTGCAGCTCGCCGCGAGCCAGCGCGGGCTTGAGCATATTGCTGGCGTCGATCGCGCCTTCTGCCGCACCAGCTCCAACGAGCGTGTGCAACTCATCGATGAACAGGATCACATTGCGATTCTGCGCGATCTCATTCATGACCGCCTTCAGCCGTTCCTCGAACTGACCGCGGTACTTTGTCCCAGCGATGACGGCCGCCATGTCCAACGACAGCACGCGATGATCTCGCAGCGCGTCCGGGCATTCGCCCGTTGCGATCAGCTGCGCCAACCCCTCGACAATCGCCGTCTTTCCCACGCCGGGCTCCCCGATCAACACCGGGTTGTTCTTCTTGCGTCGGGTCAGGATCTCCATCACTCGCTCGATTTCCTTCGAGCGACCGATGGTCGGATCGAGCTGACCTTCCGAGGCGAGCTGCGTGAGATCGCGACAGAAATGGTCGAGCGCGGGTGTCTTGGACTTCTTCTCGCCCTTGGGTGCAGCCTGCTGCGCGGGACCGCTTCCCTGCTGTGCGGTCGGCGCCGCACCGCCTTGCGGCATCTCAGTGCCTAACAATCGCAACGTTTCCGCGCGCGCCGCGTCCAGGTTCACGCCTGCATCGGTCAGGACCTGCGCCGCTATGCCCTTTTCCTCGCGCAACAAGCCAAGCAGCAGGTGCTCGGTGCCGACATAGGAGTGATTGAGCTCCCGAGCCTCACTCATGGCGAGTTCCAGGACTTTCTTTGCGCGCGAGGTATACGGAAGATCGGGGCCTGCCGTCTGAGCGGCCTTCCCCTTCTTCACGGTCTCCTCGATCTTCTGCTGCACCTCTTCCAAATCCACGGACAGGTTTTGCAGCACCGCCGCAGCGACCCCTTCGCCTTCGCGAATCAGGCCGAGCAGGATGTGCTCCGTACCCACATACTCGTGGTGAAGACGTTGTGCTTCCTCCCGCGCCATCTGGAGGACCTTTCGCACGCGCTCGGTGAAGTTGTAGCCGTTCATGACTCCCTCATGTCGGGTCCGCGGCGCCTCATGCGAGCGGCCCCGCCTCGGCAGCAAGCGCCTCACGGACATAACGCGCCCGCGCTATGTTCGCCTCGCTTTCAGTCAGGACATGCCCTTCCGCATATGCCAAATGGGCCGCCTGGCAGAAGATCAGGAGCTTGTTAAGCGTATATACACTAAGCCCGGTGACCAGCTTCAATCCAACTGCAAGCCGTACGCCGCTGAGGAAGTTCATTGCTTCCTCAAACGTCAGACTTCGCGCGTACCGTAACGTCCCGTAGGCACGCCAAAGCTTGTCTTCGATAATATAAGCCGCGTCCCGCCAGAGCACCCGCCGCGCCTCGTGCTCCCGCTGGATCACGTGACGAACAATTCGCGTCAGGTCCTCGGCCAGTTCGCCCTCACTTCTTCCAAGTGTCGTCTGATTTGAGATTTGGAAGAAGTTGCCCACTACCTCGCTGCCTTCGCCGTACAGCCCGCGGTACGTCAACCCCATCTGCTGCAACCCGTTGAGCACCTTGCCGATTTCCTTCGTCAAAACCAGCCCAGGCAGATGGATCAGCACAGAAGCCCGCATTCCAGTGCCGGTATTTGTGGGACAGGCCGTGAGGAAGCCGAATTCGCGATGGTAGGCGTACGGAACTACCCCACCAAGCTCCTTATCGAGACGAGTCACCGCGTCCAGCGCTTCAGAGACGTCGAAACCGGAGCGCATGGCCTGAAGGCGCAAATGATCCTCCTCGTTGATCATCACGCCGACGCCACTTCCCAAGGCTAAGGCCGCCCCGGTGCGGAGTCCGTTCGCTTCCAGACCGGCCAGATCTCGACTTACCAGATGACGTTCGTGGAGAAGCGCACGGTCGGTGGCCGGCAGTTCATCCAATCGAAAGACGGCGCTACCGCTCAAACTGGCGACCCGCGGAATGGCATCGCGGACTTGAGCAAGCACGCGTAAGCGTTCGCCTTCCCGAGCGCGCGTCGCAAAGGCGTACCCGTCGACGTTCCGGGCCAACCGGATGCGCGTGGAGAGAACGACGTCCGCATGTTCTCCCGAGGCATCCAGCCAAGCGATGCCGCCATCGGGCAGCAGCGACAGGTCCAAGGTCATTCCATCACCCGCAACTTGTCGCGCAGGGATGCGGCCAGCTCAAACTCTTCATTCTCGATGGCGCGGCGCAGCTGGTCACGCAATTCGCCAAGCGTTGAGGCACGTTGCAGCACGTCAGGCGCCGGTGGATGATATCCGCGTCCGACGTGCTTGGCGCTGTGATGGACGCGTCGCAGGAGTTCGCGCAGCGGACCTTCGAACGCTTGATAACAGCGAGCACAACCCAGTCGGCCGGTCGACCGGAAGTCACGCAGCGTCATGCCGCAGAACGAACAGGCCGTCGCCTCGATGGGCTGAGCGGCCGCTTGCTGCTGAACCGAGTGCAAGAACTCCCCGATCAAGTTTTTCGGCGGAACAACCGTTGTCTCCACCCCACGCTCAGCAGCACATCGCGAACACAGGTGCAGCAACGTCACATCGCCTTTGACGACGTGCGTCAGCTGCACTGTGGCTTCTCCTTCGCGACACACGTCACAGATCATCAGGTTACGACTCCTCGCACATCAGTTTCGGACAGTGAGCCGTCCTCCAAAAGGAGGGTGCGGTCTGCCCGAGCGGCCAACGATCGATTGTGGGTAACGACGACCATCCCGATCTCGAGGTCGCGCGCGAGCTGCGCCAGCAAGTCGTGCAACATCTCCGCCGTGCCATGGTCTAGGTTGCCGGACGGCTCGTCGGCCAG
>JAXLXV010000039.1:0-39877 GCA_046327745.1 Gemmatimonadaceae bacterium
GCGCGCGTGCTCGGCCACCAGAACGCGCGCGAACGGGACCGCCAGCCACGAGGCAATCACGCGGTCCAGCTGCCGCGATTCGTACGGCGGATCGACAAAGGCCACGTCGTAGCGACTGGCGGTGAGCGTGGCCGCAAACGGCAGCGCGTCCTTCTTGAAGACCCGCGTACGCTTCACCAGCCGCAACCGCGCGATGTTGGCCTTGAGCGCATGCAGCGCGGAGGGGTTGAACTCCACGAAGTCGGCGCTGGCCGCGCCACGGGAGATGGCTTCCAGCCCCAACGCACCCGTTCCAGCGAACAGGTCCAACACCTTGGCCCGCGGCAGATCGGCGGCCACTGCGTCCAATATGGCCCCGCGGACGTGTTCGGCCGTGGGCCGCACACGTCCCTGCCCGGGCGACATGAGGTCGCGACCGGCATAGGTCCCGGAAATAATGCGCATGACGACGAGAGGCGATGTCGCCGGTTAGACCGCGTCTGAGAGGGAACTGAACGTGAACTCCTTGACCTTGACCGTGGGCATGTAGATCGCCCCGCCAGCCCCAAGGTTCTCCGACGCATTCACCCGTACCACCGGACCGAGCGCTTCCAGGTTGTTCAGGAAGAAGATCGGCGACTCGTTGAACCTGAAGTTCTTCACCGCGCGCGTCACCTTGCCGTTCTCGATCAGGAAGGTCCCATCGCGCGTGAGCCCGGTGTTCACCAAGGTGCGGGGGTCCACGCTTCGAATGTACCAGAAGCGCGTGACCAGGAGCCCGCGCTCCGTACTCTTGATCATGTCGGCGACGCTGGTGTCACCCCCTAACATGCGCAGGTTGCGGTTGCCACCAAAGCCGCCGCCACCACCGCCGAATCCTCCCCCGCCAGCTCCACTCCGCGTTGGCTGCACGCCCTTCTTCTGAGCCCAGAAGCGGTCGTAGTTCAGCGTCTTCACGATCCCATTTTCGATCCAGACGACCTTCTCCAGTGGGATGCCGTCCCCATCGTAGCCGCCGTTGGTGCTGGTGCTGTCGTCCGGGTCGCTGAGCAGCGTCACACGTTCGTCCACCACCTTCATGCCGATCTTGTTTCCACCACCCGGCTTGGAGAAGAACGATCGCCCCTCGTCGGCCGCGCGAGCCTGCATGGCCTGCGTGATCAGCTGGATCAGGTTCCCCGCCGCGGTGGGCTCGAGAATCGTCACGTAGTTGCCCGGCTCAATGGCCACCGGGTTCCGCGAACTCTTCGCCTTCTCGACGGCTACAGCTCCAACACGCTGGGGGTCAAGATCGGCGAAGCTATCGCCGTCGCTGCAGGCCCAGCCGCTCCCCGTCCCATCCGTGGTGCGCACGGTGGCGGTCATCGTGACCACCGCCGACGAATCATAGGCGAACAGCCCCTTGGAGTTCGCCAGCGCCGTCGCGCCGGCCCGGCATTCGATGAAACCCGTGGCGACGAGTCCGGCGGCCCGCGCCTGCTCGGTCACCTTCTTGGCAGCCGCGGCCCGCTCGGCAGGCGTCGGCATTGAGATCACCCGCTGCTTGGGCGCCGGATACTCCTGCGGACCCAGTTCTGGCATTCGCTCGGGGTTCGGCGGCACCAGCTTGGCGATTTCCGTCGCTTGCTTGGCCGCCTCTGCCAGCGACGCCTCGTCCAGACGATTGGTCGTTATGCTGGACGCGCGCCCGCCAACGTAGCAGGTGATCGTCACCGTCGTGTCGTGATTCTCACCGCTGGTCGTGACCTGGTTCAGTGCAAAGCGCGTGTCCGCGCGCGCGGCGTTGTTGATGCTGACGCGCGTCTCCTCAGCCGGGGAGTTTTTCAGCGCACGCTTGGCAATGTCCTCTGCCTCAGCGCGCGACAGCAGTTCCACGGGGGCGTAGAGAGATCGCGGCGACATGCTCAGGACCTCCGCCCGGTGTTGATGATGTTGACCTGCGTAAAGAGCGATGGCGTGCAGCCGTGGCTGATCGCGTTGCTTTGGCCGGGTTGCCCCTTCGCGTCACCAAACGCGCCACCAAGATGGTAGCTTCGCGGCCCCCCAATCACCTTCATGGAGCCCCAGAAGATCGGCGTCTTGAACTGATAGGCGACGTCCTTCAGCATGCCGACGATCTTGCCTCCCTTGATTTCATAGAAGACCTGACCCGCGAACTGGCCGTTGTACCGCTGCTGGTCGATCGAGAAAGAACCGTCGCCGACGATGGCGATCCCCTTGTCCATCTGGCCGATCATGTCCTCCCAGGTGTAGTCGTTCTTGCCCGGCTGGATGGAAACGTTGGGCATCCGTTGGAACTGCACATCGGCCCAGCTCTGGGCGTACGAGCAGCCGTAACTGCGCACCGGCTTGCCGATCTTCTTGTAGTACCAGTCCAGCATGGACGCCTGCTCGCGCGTGGTCTGGTAATCGACGAACACGCCGTCCTTGATGATGTCGAACTTGGTGGGTTTCACGGCTTCGTCGTCCCACCCAATGGCGCCCAGGGATCCTGGTTGCTCGCGATCACCGACCACGTTCATGATCGAGGAGCCGAACTGCAGCTTGCCCAGCACTTGTTCGGGCGGCGATACGAAACTGGTGCCGGCGTAGTTGGCTTCGAAGCCTAACGCGCGATCCAGTTCCGTCGGGTGTGCGACCGTCTCGTGAACGGTCAACCAGAGGTTTGATGGGTGCAGCAGGAGGTCGTAACGGCCTGGTTCTACTGGCTTGGCGGAGAGCTTCTCCACGGCATCATTCGCCCAGCGCGTGGCGTTCTCACCAAGCTTGGCGTTCAGGACGTGTTCGTAGCCAATGCCCATGGGCGCAATGTCATTCGACTGCCGCGTCTGGAAATCCGTGAAGTCCGGCGACACGGCGGTGATCGACATCGACGGCGACGTGCGGTAGATGGTCTGCACGATGTACGAGCCATCCGACGTCATCAGCGTCTTTTCCTCCCGAAGGAAGAACATCGCCGACACCACGTTCCGCACGCCCTTGACCTTGGCCGCTGCTTCGTTGGCGGCCAGCAGCAAGGCCACCTTGTCCGGGATCGGCACCGTGAAGGGATCCACCTGGATCGGACTCTTCCACTCACCCACCTGATTGCCGGGCGTGGGCGCCAGCACCACGGGTTTGAGCTGTGAGGCCCGGTTGGCCCTGGATTGATCCAGCGCAGCGCGGGCGATATTGGCGATCGCGTCTTTCGTCAGGTTCGACGTGGCGGCGAAACCCCACGAGCCGTCGACCAGGGTGCGCACCCCGAGTCCGTACGTATCCGTGTCACCGACCCCGGTGACGATGCGGTCGCGGGTGCCCACGTTCTGCTGCCGGCGGGCGGCCACGCGTACGTCGGCATAGGAAGCGCCGCCTGACTTGGCGACATCGAGGGCCACCTGCATCAGCTCACGGATGGCCGGATCGCCCGGCGTCGGGCGTCCGACGTCGGCACGGGCGTCGCCAGCCGAGAGCACCTTGGCACCAAGCGCGGCGGTGGTCGCGGCCGCCGCCGTGGTCTTGAGGAATTCGCGTCGGGAATGAGTCACGGGAGGGAGGATGACGGTGGGAGTTTCGCTCCTAAAGTACGACTGGTGACGCGATTCGTTGAGGGCCGCCACGCCTTTGGCGCCCCCCAACGTTTCATCCCCATTGAGTTGGTCGCCGGAGCGATTCCGCCTAGCTTGAGGGCGTTGCACGCACTCGCCCACCCGGCAAGGATCTCTCATGCGAAGACTCGTATTGCTGGCGCTCGCCGCGTTGCTCCCGGCGACCACCGTCCGCGGCCAACAGACGGTGGATGCCATTATCGGCAAGTACATGGAACGCGTCGGCGGACCGGAACGCCTGCACAGTGCCCAGTCAATCCGGCGGACCGGGAAGTTCTACGGCGGAGGCGGCTTTGAGGCAGAGGTGCGCTACGAGAACAAGCGCCCGAACCTGGTGCGCGAGGAGTTTTCGTTCGGCGGAATGACCGGTGTCAATGCCTATGATGGCAAGACCGGCTGGAAGATCGAGCCGTGGCAGGGGAAGAAGGACGCCGAATCGTTAGGTGAGGAGGAGCTCAAGGGAATCATCGAGGAGTCCTGGTTCGATGACCCGCTCTTCGACTACAAACAGAAGGGGAACACCGTCGAGTTGCTCGGGAATGACCAGATCGAAGGCACCGACGTGTTCAAGCTGAAGGCCACCATGGCCGCCAATGGCGACGTGCGCACCTATTACCTGGACGCCGATTCCTACGTCCCGATCAAGATCGAGATCAAACGCACCGTCCGCGGCGCGGAGCGCGAGTTCGAGGTGGAACTGGGAGACTACAAGGAAGTGAACGGATGGTACCTGCCCTTTGCGGTCGCCATTGGCGCCAAGGGAAGCTCCAGTGCCAACAAGCAGCAAATTGGGTGGGAGCGCATTGACGTGAACGTGCCGCTGGACAACGGGCGCTTTACGAAACCCGTGGGAACGCCGCCGGCAGCTTCACCAGCGGAGCCGCCGCGCCCCGCCACGCCCGAGGCGCCACGCGCTGCAGCACGAAAGGCCACGCCCTCGATGCCGGCCGCATCCACGGCCGTCCGCGTGGACTCCACCACCTTCTCGGGTCTCGGAGCGCGGAACATCGGCTCGGCCGCCATGAGTGGGCGCGTAGCAGCGATTGCCGCTGTGCATGAAGGAGACCGGCTAACTCTGTATATCGGTGCCGCCAGTGGCGGCGTGTGGAAGTCGACGAACGGTGGTACGACCTTCCGTCCCGTCTTCGACAAGGAGCCCGTGCAGTCGATCGGCGCCATCACGATTGACCCGACGGATCCCAAGACGATCTGGGTTGGCACCGGTGAGTCGTGGATGCGGAACAGCATCTCCATCGGGAATGGCATCTACAAGTCGACCGACGGCGGCGACAACTGGACGTACATGGGGCTGCCCGAGTCCGAACACATCGTGAAGATCCTGATCGACCCGTCGGACACGAAGACGGTGTACGTCTGCGTACCAGGGAAGCTGTGGAGCGACTCTAACGATCGGGGTGTTTACAAGACCACCGACGGCGGTACGACGTGGAACAAGGTGCTCGCCGGCTCCAACGCGTCCACGGGTTGCTCCATGATGACGATGGACGCGCAGAACCCTCGCACCCTCTACGCCGGAATGTGGGACTTCCGCCGGAAGGGATGGACCTTCCGGTCGGGCGGCGATGGCCCAGAAGCCGCCAGCGGCAGTGGTTTGTTCAAGAGCACGGACGGCGGCGCGACCTGGGCCCCGCTCGACGAACAAAGTGCCAAGGGACTTCCACCGAAGCCTTGGGGCCGAGTGGCGGTCACGGTCGCACCATCAAAGCCGAATGTTGTCTATGCCTTCATAGAGGCCGTTCCACCTCGCAACGCTCTCTATCGCTCGGAGGACGGCGGCAAGACGTGGGAGATGAAGGACCGCAGCCAGAACATGATCTGGCGTCCGTTCTACTTCGCGAACTTGATCGTGGACCCGAAGAACGAAAATCGCGTCTTCAAGCCGGATGGCCCGCTGATCATGAGCACCGACGGTGGCACCAGCTTCAACGTCATCAGTGGCGGAACGCATGGTGACCACCACGACTTGTGGGTAGATCCACAGAACACCGATCGCCTTATTGCCGGTGACGACGGCGGCCTATGGTTCTCCACCGACGGCGGCGACAAGTGGTGGAAGGGCAACAACCTCCCGATCTCGCAGTTCTATCACGTGTCGGTGGACATGGACCGTCCTTACAACGTGTATGGCGGCCTACAAGACAACTCGTCATGGATCGGCCCGTCAGCGTTCCCCGGCGGCATCACCAACAGCCGCTGGGAGAACATGTACGGCGGCGACGGTTTCTGGATGTTTCCAGATCCCACCGACCAGAACTACGTCTACGCGGAAGCGCAGGGCGGCTCCATCGGTCGCGTGAACCGCAAGACGCACGAAGTCCGTGACATCCAACCGCTGCCTAACTACGGCGAGGGCAAGCTCCGCTGGAACTGGAATACGCCGATTCACATCAGCCCCACCAAGAACGGCACCATTTACATCGGCGCGCAGTTCCTGTTCCGCTCGCGTGACTTTGGCCAGACATGGGATCGCATCTCGCCGGACCTTACCACGAACGATCCGGAAAAGCAGAAGCAGGAGCAGTCGGGGGGCGTGACGGTCGACAACTCGTCGGCCGAGACCCACACGACGGTCTTTGCCATCGGCGAGTCTCCACGCAATCCGCTGGAAATCTGGGTGGGCACCGACGACGGCAACCTTCAGGTCACACGCAACGGCGGCACATCCTGGACGAATGTGGTAGGGAACATCGGCGGCCTGCCAAAGAACGCGTGGGTCACGTCCGTTGAACCTGGCCACTTTGCGTCGGGTACCATTTACGCCACGTTCGACCTGCACACCTTCGGCGATATGCGGCCGTACGCCTACCGGTCCACAGACTACGGCAAGACGTGGACGCCACTCATCGGCGCCGGCTCACCGGTACGCGGGTACGCGCACGTCATCAAGGAAGACCTGAAGAACCCGCAGTTGTTGTTCCTGGGGACGGAGTTCGGACTCTGGATCTCCGTCGACGGTGGGGCACAATGGGCGCGCTACAAAGGAGGCGACCTGCCGAATGTGGCCGTTCGCGACCTGGCCATCCATCCGCGCGACGATGATCTCGTGATCGCGACGCATGGCCGCGGGATCTGGATCATCGACGACATCACTCCACTCCGTGCCCTCACGCCAACCACCCTGGCCAAGGGCGCCGCGTTCTTCCAAAGTAGGCCAGTCGTTCAGTCGCTCTCCGCGGGTGGCGGCTGGGTGAACGGTGACGCCGAGTTTGTTGGCGAGAACCCGCCCACGGATGCCATCATCACGTACTTCCTGCAGAAGCGCCACATCTTCGGCGACATGAAGCTGGAGGTACGCGATTCGACAGGAAAGCTTGTGGCCACATTGCCCACCAGCAAGCGCCGTGGTTTGAGCCGCGTCGCGTGGTCCATGACCATGCCACCGCCGCGCATCCCGCCGGCGGCCACGGCGGGCTTCGGCGTTGGTCCGCGCTTCCTACCTGGCCCATACTCGGTGAAGCTGATCGACGGCGACAACGAGTATACCACCACGCTGCGCGTGGTCAGCGATGCCCGCGTCACCCACACCGCCGCCGACCGGAAGGCGCAGTTTGAGCTGTCACTGAAGTTGTACGCCATGCTGAACGAGATGACGGCGCTGGTGGACCGCATGAATTCCGTGCGCGGTCAGCTGGAATCGCGTGGGGCCGGTGTCGCCGAGACGGACACGCTGGTGGCTCGTCTGCGCAAAGCGTCGGACGCTGTCGAGGAGATGCGCAAGAAGATCGTCGCCACCAAGGAGGGTGGCATGATCACCGGCGAGGAACGCCTGCGCGAGAATCTGGTGCAGCTGTATGGCTCGGTCACCAACTACGAAGGACGGCCGTCGCAGACGCAGGTCAGTCGCGGAACGGCCATCGGTCGCGAACTCGGTGACGTGACCAAGCAGTTCAATGGCTGGCTTTCCACGGACCTCGGACCGATCAACGCGTTGTTGACCGGTCGCCGCTTGAAACCGATCGAGGTGTTCGTGCCGTGATGACGGGCCTGCAGGACCGAGCCGCCTAGGCCGCGGCTCGGTCCGGGGGTCGTTGCGGCTGCGCGGCGATTCGATCCTTCAACTTGAGGAACCACGACTCGTAGTACTTATACGAGAGGTGCGACAGCAGGACCACGATCGCGATGTACGGGAACATCAGCAGGAAGCCGTTCAGCGTGTGGAGCGGCGCACGATAGTGGTCCTGGAGAATGGCCTGGATCGGCAGATGGATGATGTAGGTCGTGTAGGAGAGCCGGCCCATCCACACCAGCACAGGTGTGCTGAGGAAGCGCGTGATCCAGTGCGACTGCGTCATGGTGATCACCAGCAGCACCGAGAGCAGGTTCACCAGCGAGTAGCCCCAGAGGTACTGCGCGCGCGGGACCATCATTACGGGGAAGCCTAGGCTGAGCCCCTGCCGTACGAGTGAGAACGCGTCAACCCGCTGAACGACCGGTTCTGGATAAAGCCACATGGCCGCTAGGCCGTAGACCAATGCCGCACTGGCGCCGATGATGAAGGCCCGAGGCGCCCATGTGAACCGTTCCCACCGGAAGACGGCGATGGCCGCGCCGGCCGCGAAGGCGTCAAACTGGAACACCGTGCCCATATACAACGCCTGGCCTAACGCGTTAGGCGCAACCCCATGACTCCCCGCGTATACGTGCGCGGCAACACGCAGCATCGGTACCGCCACCAACACCGCCACCACGGCCATCGCGCGTGCTCGGCCGCGCAGAAAGTAGATCACAAAGGGCCAGATCAGGTAGAACTGTTCTTCAGCCGACAGGGACCACAGGTGCGAGAAGTACCTCTCCAGGGGATGCCCGGGGAGTGACAGGTAGATGTTGTAGGTGTAGGTGACCAGGTAGACCCAAACGCGCCGCAGAACTCCCGGCTTGCCAAACAGCAGCAACGTCGCCGTACACACCGCCAGATACCCAAAGTACGACGGGAAAATTCTCAGCATGCGGCGCTGGTAGAACACCTTCAAGTGTGCCCCGAGCGACGGCGCGCGGTCCTGCTGCGTGATAAGAATGGACGTGATCAGGTAGCCCGAGAGCACGAAGAAAAACTGCACGCCCACCCAGCCGGTCTGCAGGAATCCGAAATGGGCGACCAGGACGAAGAGGGAACCCAATCCTCGACTGCCATCGAATGCCAGGACATAACGGCCATCGCCGGGACGGTTCATGGAGCGCGCTCTTGGATGGTGAGATCAAACGGGACCGTTCGTATGCCACCGGCAGCGCGAAACTGCACCCACACGCGATAGGCGCCGGCCTTCGGGAAGACGAATGGGAAATGGAGAACCCCTGGGAATGTGACTTCGGGCATCGCGTGGCCGGTGTCTTGAGCGGAGAGCGAAAGCGCTTGCTGCGCAGCCATGGAAGTGGTCCCCGACGGATGCACATGGGCGAAGACATCGCCGCCAGCTCGCACAATCACCGCGTGGCCCGCCATCCCTAAGTAGGGGTCCAACTGCGCTACCAGTCCTGACGCATCACGTACAGTGAACGCCAGTGTGACATCGCGACCCGCCACAAGAGTGGTAGAGTCGTTGTTGCTCTCTATCCGCAGCCCGGCAGGCCATGCCGCATGGGTCGGGTCATCGATTGCATCATCGGGATCAGTGGGCACCCACGACGCGGTCGTCACCTGCAAGGAATCGCGTGCCACCAGGGTCTGAGTAAAGCCACTCTGCTGCAACACGTCGGCGAACAGCAGATAAGGACCAGGCGCGAGTGGTGGGAGGTTTGTCTCGAAATATCCCGAGTCGTTGCGAACGGGGTGCAGGTGCGCGAGAAATCCGTTGTCTGCACGAACGACGAACAGATGCATCAGTTTCCCGTGATCGGGAATGAGTGGCTCGGTGCGGTCCGGCGGGGCGCCATCCTCGCTTCCCTCGTCCGGTCGGGTGAGGATCTTGGCGCGACGCCGTGGTACGTTCGCCTTGAACGAGACTCGAAGGGTGGTCGCAGCTGACGTCACCTGTGTGGTCACGGTCATGGGCGACGGTCGAAAGAGGAACGCGCGATGCTGTCGGTCGACGTCGCGCCACCAGAATCCGACCCCCACCAGCGCGCTCAACACGATTCCACCGGTCACCAGGCGCGCACGGACGGCGGCTGCGCGGTGCAGCGCGGTCGGCGCCTCTCCTCCCTCCAGGCTGGCCTCGCGCACACCAGCTGCAACAATCGACGTGAGGCTGAGGGCGAGGAAGGTGACCAGGACAGCCAGCAGCACCCCCAACCCTGGCGTCATGGGCTTGATGACGACCGCCGTCGCGGTGAGCGGGACCAGCAGGCTCCCATTCCCGGCATCACCTTCCGCGTGGACCGTGATCGCGTAGGAACCCTGACGCATCAGCCAGAGTCGCACCGTCCACAGGGCGGAATCTCCAGGGACACGCTGGGCCTCATCGGGCGGAGGAGCGCCTTTCTCACCGGCGTCCCAGAACCGCGCGCTCGCCGTGATCCGGCGCACGGGGGCGCCGTCCAGCACGCGCACGATGACCTCCGCTTGCTGCGGGATGACCGTGGGCGCACGCACGATCACGCGGACGCGAAAAGGTCCGGCCTGACCATCTTGCACGGTGTCCGGGTTGCCGACGTGCCCTGTCGTCAGCATGAACAACACAAGGACACCGCTGCCGATTCGCGACAGACGGCCGAATGTGCTCCAAGACGCCCGCCCCATCGTCATCGGCGGATGCGCCCCATCCACGCACCCCACGCCAGACCAACACGCGACGTCACGATACTGACGAACGTCGCCAGCAGCAAACCGGGGATCAGTGGCGTGCTACCCACGGGTCGAAAGCGATGGACATCCGTCCCAATGTACAAATACGAGTGTTCATTCCCATTGAAGAACCAGTTCTCGGCACCTGCTCCAATCATGAAACGCGAGAATGGCCACTGCACCACCAACAGCATGACCAGGAAGCACACGCCCATGACCGCTGCGGCCCACCACGAATCAAGGTCCTTCAGGCGAGGACGTATCAGGTCGATGCCCAGGGCGGGGACAATCAACAGGTTGGGAAAGAACGGCGGCCACATGTACGTCCGATGGTTGTAGATCGGACCAAGATGCGGAGTTGCAGGAACCTGACGGAGCACCTGACCCATCAGAAACCAGATCAGCATGAACACGCCAGCGGCCGCGGTGGCCGGATACTTCTGACGGCCAACGCGCGCATAACAAACCAACAGCGGAGGAAAGAGCAGCGCCCAGATGATGTAGAAGATCGCCGAGTGTTGGTACATCGGCAGCGAGACATTGAGCGAGAGCACTGCGCTGCTGTTGCACAGCGCTCCTCCGGCAATGGCGTAGAGCCATGCCTCGCGCACACGACCGTGCCCCTCTGCGGCGCGATTCTGTATCGCCGCCGTCAGCACCACCGCGCCGATGAGGATGGCGGTGATGCCGGTGTTCAACATCACGTGGGCTGGCGCAAACACCTTGACGTCTAGTCCATAGGCCGCGTGCCACCAATCATCGAGTGGAATTGCACACAGAAGCGTCAGGACCCCCCACAAGGTGATCCAGACGCCTAACGGTCCGCGGAACCCCCATACGCGCACCGACCACGCGCGATCGGCGGCGGTACTCGACACCGTCATGCGGATGATTGCCACTGCGCAGATCGCACCGGCGAGCGCCGCAGACACATACTCGACCACATGCGGTGGGGAGAACAGCGTGTCACGTCCAACGCTCTGGTGCCATGAGATGTCCCAGATGAGGCCCAGGATCAACGTCGTGGCGCAGGCAACGATCGCCACCACCAACGGCACAGTGTCCCTCGGTGACTCGCCGAGGCCCTGCGTGTGGCCGGTAACTGTGGCGGTGGACGTCAAGATTGCAGTTGATGGCTCGCGGAACATGAGCCCCGTTCGATGGGGCGTCAAACACGGGACGTGATGCACCCGTGCAACGATCGAATGCACGGCGGGCGGCCCTCACGGGCCGAATCAGGCTATCTTTGGAAATGTCGTGCCACGTTGCGCACCCCCGTCTAGCAATCAATCCTCAGGAATGACTGCGCTGAACGCACCTCTCTCCGACGTCGAGATCCGTGTGTTGGGCGCGCTGATCGAGAAGGCGATGTCCACGCCAGACTATTACCCGCTCTCGCTCAACGCCCTCACCAACGCCTGCAATCAGTCCTCCAACCGCGATCCGATCGTGGCCTACGAAGAGGCGACGGTTTCACACGCGCTGGATGACTTGCGACGGCGCTCCTTGGTCCGCTCCATCAAGCGGGCCGACTCCCGCGTCACGAAGTTTCAGCACCTCATTGAGGAAACGTTGAACCTGGACGCGCGTGAGATGGCGTTGCTCTGCACCTTGATGTTGCGAGGGCCGCAGACAGTAGCGGAGTTGAAGACACGCACTGCCCGTCTTACGGATGTTGGCGGTCTCTCCGACGTCGAGAGTGTGCTCACACAGCTCATGGAGCGTGCGGCTGGCGCGCTGGCGACTCGGCTGCCTCGGCGACCCGGACAGAAGGAGGGTCGGTACGCGCACCTGCTGGGGGGTGACGTTACATACGACGAGCCGGATCCAGTTCCGACGGACAAGGCCGCCGACGACGACCGCATCTCTGCCCTGGAGACCGCGACTCAGGAGTTGAAGGACGAAGTGGCGGATTTGCGCGCTCAGCTGGAGGCGTTTCGGAAGCAATTCGAGTAGGTCATAAACGACCTACAGCGACTTCCCTCTGACGCGCCAGGCGCGAACATTGGGAGGTCCCCAAACGGAGCAAACCCGTGGGTCTGCGCACACGCTGGCTTTTCCCTGTGATCGCCGTGCTCCCCGCGTACGCGGGCACGCTCGTGGCTCAAACCGAGCAGTACAAGTCGCCGGCTGGTGTGGTCTATCGGTCCCAGGTTGACACGGGCCCCGTGGCGAAGGCCGAGCAGGCCCTCAAGGCCAATCCAAAGAGCATTGAGGCGATTCTCGCGTTAGGTACGGCGCAGGCTGGCGCTCGGCAGATGCGCGAAGCGATCGCGACGTACACGCGCGGCATCGCCATCGCGCCCAACAATGCAATCCTCTATCGGTGGCGTGGCCATCGGTACCTCTCGGTGCGCGAATTCGACCGCGCATTGGCCGACCTGCAGCACGGCCTCAAACTCGACAGCACGATCTACGGCATTTGGTATCACTTGGGCGTCCTCCATTTCGTGAAGGGGGAGTTCAGCGCTGCGGCCGATGCCTTCGCCCATGCGCGCCCCATCGCCCCCAATCCCGGCGAACTCGCTGGCTCGTACGACTGGGGATGGATGTCGCTGCAACGAGCCGGTCGATCGAACGAGGCGGCCGCCTTGCTTAAGGCGATGCCAGACTCGGTTCCCGTGGCGGCGGCCAACGCGTACGCCCAGCGGCTGCGGCTCTACAAGGGAGCCTTGTCACCCGATGCCGTGATCACTCCCGCCGACACGGCCGATGTGCAGCTGGCGACTCTCGCCTTCGGACTCGGCAACTGGTACCTGATCAAAGGAGACGCGCCACGCGCCAAGACCTTGTTCCAGCGCTCGGTCGCGTCAGGCGGGTGGCCGGCCTTCGGATTCATGGCCTCCGAGGCGGAGTTGCGTCGGCTGAAGTAGCCGCCTAACCACGCCCGCTGTGCACGCGGGTGACCAGTTCGTCCAGTAGCGGCACCAACGCCGGGTTCACCTTGCGGCGCGCGTCGTCCACGGTGAACCAAGAGGCGCGGTCGACCTCTGGAAAAGTTGCCTGTCGCCCAGAACGGGGCGGCCATTCAATGGAGAACTCGGTGCTGTGGAGGGTGGTGACGTCGAAGTCCCCCTCCACCGCCCACGCCTGGATCACCTTGCCTCCGCGCATCTTTACCGACTGGAGAGGCTCGAACGGACCGCTCGCGACGCCACCGGTCTCTTCGGCGAATTCCCGGCGCGCAGCCGACAGGGCGTCTTCCCCGTCTTCGATCATGCCCTTAGGAATGGACCACGCGCCCAAGTCCTTTCGCGTCCAGAACGGGCCGCCAGGGTGAACGAGCAGTACTTCGAGGGACGAGGGGGACGAGCGATAGAGGAGAAGGCCGGCGCTTTGCTTGGGCATTGTACAGGCCAATACGCATCCGACGGCCGCCCCGTTGTCCCGCTCAGTCGATGCGCTTGAGCCGGATGTCCGGACTCCCCGTCATGCGAAAGATCAAGGCGGATGCGCGTCCTCCAACGCTCTCGAAGATCCAGTCCCCTGGGTCGCCGTCGGTGAAGAACGTCGTGCTGTCCTGCGCCCACAGCTCCTGTTGATCATCGGCGCCCGTTCCAAAGTGCAGCTTCCCATCCGTGACCCACACCTTCAGCTGCACGTTGGCGTCAATGGCATACGTTCCGATCAGGCCCGCGAACGCCGCCTCCGTCAGCTGCACAATTGGACGGCGGGGCACGGCGATCTCCACGGCCGCGTGCAGTACCCACGAGCCGTTCTCCCGCAGGTAGGTATCTGCCTTTCGAAATCGCTTGCCTAGGACGGGACCGGCATTCGTGACGCTGTCGATGACGTAGTACGTCGCCAGGGCCCAGTTTCCGTTCACCCGCACCTGCATGTCGTGGATTGTGGAGGCGGCGGAGGGTAACGACCGATTGGACGAGATCTCGTCCTGCGCGGACTTGGTGGTGACGACAGCCAAGCCCGGCCCAATCCACTGCGCAGAGTCGGAGATATGCCGGTGCCACGTGGCGACGTCGCCAGCCCGCGCCGCCGCGATTCGCTCGCGGACGATGCGCTCAACCTCCTGCCCGTCGGTCGTCGCGTTCACCCGCGGCCCGGTACACGCATTGACCGCCAGGAACAGCACCGCCCATCGTCTCTGCATCGCGCGAATCTCCCTTCAAGCGCCCCAGACCGATCACGTCCTGTACGGTCGGCCATCAACAGGCGAGCTGCACCAGAATGGCCATCTCGGCAGTGGGAAGCAACGGCCCGAATTGCAGCGGCGCGAGCGTGGCCGCGCGCTCGACGTCAGGCGGCGAGCTTATTCGCGGCGTTCAGCGCCGCCACCTTGTAGCACTCGGCGAGCGTCGGGTAGTTGAAGACGGTCTCCAAGAAGTAGTCGAGACCCGCTCCAAGGCCAAGCACCGTCTGGCCGATATGCAACAGTTCCGTCGCACCTGTACCGATGATGTGGACGCCCAGCAAGCGGCGATCATCGCGATGGAAGAGCATCTTGAAGAAGCCTGAGTCGTCACCGAGGATCTGCCCGCGGGCGATTTCGCGGTAGCGCGCCACGCCGACTTCGTAGGGGATCTTGGCCTCGGTCAACTGACGCTCGGTCTGGCCAACCATGGAGATCTCGGGAATCGCGTAGATGCCTACGGGAAAGTGCGCCGCCATGCGCGGCGTCGGAGCGCCCAAGGCGTGGCAGGCAGCCAGTCGTCCTTGTTCACTTGATGTCGCGGCCAGGCTGGGATAGCCGATCACGTCCCCAACCGCGTAGATGTGCGGGACCGCCGTGCGAAAGGTGTCATCCACGCTCAGGCGCCCACGGTCATCGGCGTCGAGGCCGGCCGCCGACAGGTTCAACGTCTGCGTTGCTCCGACTCGCCCAACGGAGAACAGGGCCATGTCGGACACGATACGCTTCCCCGATTCCAGCTGAATGACCGCCTGCCGGGGCGAGCCATCCACCACGCTGATTCCCGCAACGCCCTCCCCAGGACGGAAGGTCACGTTGTGTTGTCGCAGCTGGTGGATCAGTTCGTCGACGATCTCCTCATCCAGAAATTCCAAGGGCCGACGACGGCGCTCGATGAGAGTGACCTCCACTCCTAACGCCGCAAACATGGAGGCGTACTCCGTGCCGATCACCCCGGCGCCCACCACCGTCAGGCTCCGCGGAAGACGCTTGAGCTGCAGGATGTCGTCGCTGGTAATGAGCACCTCGCCATCGGTGGTCACACCGGGCGAGCTGGCCGTCACGGTCCCCACGGCCACAATGATCGAACGCGCCGAGACGACACGCGGTCCAGCATCACTTCGAATGGAAACGCGATGCGGATCAAGGAACGAGGCCTCGCCAGGGATGACCTCAACGCCGTTACGTCGCAGCTGATGATCGATCACCCGGCCTTCCAGACGGACCACTTCATCGACGCGAGCCAGCAATT
Organism: Gemmatimonadaceae bacterium; assembly: GCA_046327745.1. Lineage (GTDB taxonomy): Bacteria > Gemmatimonadota > Gemmatimonadetes > Gemmatimonadales > Gemmatimonadaceae > JABAQJ01. The sequence continues at coordinate 15,708 of JAXLXV010000039.1, forward strand.
GCTGGGCGGACGGCTTGGCCTCCAGCTGTTGCAAGCGACGGTCAAAGGCCCCCTGCCCCTTGGCGAAGGTCAGCACCGCCTCGCGGAAGGTCTTGCTCGGAATTGTGCCGGTGTCCAGGCACACGCCCCCCAACGAACGGCGTCGCTCCACCATGGCGACGCGATATCCGAGCTTGGCGCCCTGCACCGCCGCGCGTTGGCCGGCCGGTCCGCTGCCTATGCAGAGCAGGTCAAACTCTTGAGGATCGTGCACACGTACCCCGAGGCCGATGTGTGAGACTGCCAGATCGCTGGGACCAAAGCCGAATCGCACAGAGGGTCCTCCCCTGTGCTCCATCTATGGAGTGTCGGCGGGGGGTCGCCATAGTTGAGCTTTCAATCACCCGGCACGCGCCAGATATTGCGGCATGAGACTGCGATTCCTCGTGCTCACCATTGCCTGCAGCACACCAAAGAGCTCCACGCCACCCGCCGAGGCTTCGGCGCCGCCGGCCAATGGGGCCGCCACCCCGCTCGCTGGGCTCAGCGACCATGTTTGGGTGCGAAGTGATTCCACGGGACGGCCGGGCGTCATGCTCGCGTTCCTGAGCGATGGACTTCTGCTTATGGACTCCTGTTGGGAGACCTACCGCGTGGCACAGTGGCATCGGACGTCGGACTCTACGGTCACCTGGCGAGAGGATCTGGACAGCCTCAACGCGGTCGTCCGGCAGGACACGCCGGACAAGCTGGTCCTGCGCGTGGCGCTCCGGGATGGCACGGATGAACAGCACTATGCGCGTTTGAACGAGCCGTTCGTCTGCCCTGACATGAAGCGATGAAACAACCGGGACGCCGTGGACGCGCCGCCCTCTCCTTGGCTGGCGTCGTCCTCCTGAACGCGTGCGCGGCTATTCATCGACCGCCAGCTACGATTCCGTCGCTCCTTGCCGACGCTGAGGCAGCGAAGGCCGGCGTACGCGCGAGCCTGGATAGCGTGGTCGAACGCTTGGCGCGACGCTCCCTTCGGCGCGACACACTGGACATCCTCCTCCTGTCGGGTGGGGGTCAAACGGGTGCCTACGGCGCCGGCTTCCTTCGCGGATGGCGCGAACGCACCAGTGATCCGCTTCCAAAGTTTGACCTGATCAGCGGCGTCAGCACGGGCGCCCTGCAGGCACCCTTCGTGTTATTGGGCACGCCACAGGCATTGGATACCTTGGCGCTGCTCTATCGACAATCCGCCGAGCGGATCGCGCCCAGCATCGACTGGTTCTTCTGGTTGCGCCGAACCGGCGGACTGGTCAAGGCCGACCGGTTGCGCCGCACCATCGAGACCGTGATGGACGACACGATGGCCACGGCGATGCGAGGAGAGTTCGGTGCAGGACGTCAGTTACTCATCGGGACGTCGGACATGGACTTGGGGACGCAACACGCCTGGGATGCCGCTGACGTGCTCGGAACGACCGCGGCGGGACTGGCCGACCTGCACCGGGTACTCCTGACCTCTGCCGCCATCCCCACCATCTTTCCGCCGGTAATCCTGGATCGGCATGTTCATGCTGACGGTGGAGTACTTGGCAATATCATGCCGGTGCTCGATTTGGCGCAGTACGAACAACTCGCCCGACGGCGCCAGAGCATGGGGGACACGACGCCGTTGGTGGTCCGCGTCTATCTCATGCTCAACATCTGGCCGCTCGCCCCTCCGCTCGTCGTCAAGCCATCCAGCCGCTCGGCGATGTCGCAGCGCACCTTGGTCACCCTGTTCTTCTCGCTGCAACAGCAGCAGATCGAACGCCTGCGCCTGTTGGCGCACGTGACCAGCCGCGAGGTGCCGGGTCTACGCATGGAGCTGCGCGTGACATACGTGCCAAACGCCATGGCGACTGAAGACGGAGCGCAGGCATTGTTTAACGGACCGTTCATCCGGCGAGTGGAACAGTTTGGCTACGATCGCGCCCGTGGTGACGCGCCATGGGATATCGTGGAACGCCCAGCGGCGCCTGTTGGCACGGGCCGCAACTGATACTCTCGCAGCAGGGGCACTCTCGACCGCGTGCCCCGGTGCCTAACAGCTGACGTTTCTTAGGCGCCTACCCTTGTTTCTTAACAACGACCGTGGCCGACCACACGCCAATCATGCGCGTGACTAGTGCCCGGCCGCTGCGCCGTCCTTCCGCGGGTCCGATCCCGCGGCATACCCACGGGCCAGTCGAACAATCGCCTGTGATCCGCCAAATCCGATGGGCCGCTCGTCGACGATCTCGTGCCCCATGGCCTTCAGCGCGGCGCGAACGTCGTCAGTGATCGGTGACTCCAGGGCCACTCGCGCACCATCCAGGTGCCGGAAGCGCGCAGCGTCGATGGCCTGCTGCACATTCATCCCGAAGTCGATCATGTTCAGCAGGACCTGCACATGTCCCTGGGCCTGCATCGCGCCACCCATGACACCAAAGCTCATCCACGGCGTGTCGCCGGATCCGTCGGGTGTTTGAGCTGCGCCCGGTCGTGTGACAAAAGCAGGGATCAACGTGTGGAATGGGCGCTTGCCGGGTGCCACGGTGTTGGGCAGCCCGGGCGTAAGCGTGAACCCTGCTCCGCGGTCGTGCAGCGCAAAGCCCGTTCCCGGCACCACGATCCCGGAGCCAAACTCGTCGTAAATGCTGTTGATGAACGAGATCATGTTGCCTGCACTGTCTGCTGCCGTCAGGTAGATCGTCTCGCTCGAGGTGAGTTCGGGGCCCGGATCCACCTGCGTTTGCGCGCGGTGGTCATCCAGGTGGCTCCGCCGCTCAGCGATGAACTTGTCGGACAACATCGCCGTCGGCTTCATCGTCAGGTGATCCGCATCGCCGACGTATCGAGCAAGGTCGGCATAAGCAAGCTTCTTGGCTTCGATGAGGTGATGGAGATACGCCGCAGAGTTGAGGCCCATGGACTTGAGGTCATAAGGCTCCAGAATGCGAAGCATCTCCAGTGCGGCAATGCCCTGGTTGTTCGGCGGCAGCTCCCACACCCGGTACCCTTTGTACATGGTGGAGATCGGCGTCACCCACGTTGGCTTGTTCGCCTTCAAGTCAGGAAGGGTGAGGTACCCACCGAGTTCTGCCACACGTTGCACGATGCGTTGGCCGAGTGGCCCGCCGTAGAGTGTGGAGGGACCGGTCTTCGCGATCTCGCGCAGGGTGCGCGCATAGTCGGGATTGCGGAACCATTCTCCGGGGCGAGGTCCGTGCCCATCGATCAGGAAGGTGGCGCGGGCTCCGTCGTCTTTCGCCAGCAACTCCTGCCACGGCGTCCAGTCACCCGAGATAATTGGCGTGACCGGAAAGCCCTCCTCTGCATAACGAATCGCGGGCTCGATCGCTTGCGCCAAGGTGATGGTGCCATACGTACGCAGGAGTTCGTCCCAGCCCGCCAAGGCGCCGGGGACGGTGATCGTTTCCGGCCCGCGCGAGGGCATTCGCGTATGTCCCTTCGCCAGGATAGCGTCCCGCGTCATCAACGCACCGGCGCGGCCGCTGGCGTTGAGCGCGACCAGGCGATGCTCCTTGGCCAACCACACCATCGCGAACAGGTCGCCACCCACACCCGTCATCATCGGCTCAACAACGGAGAGTACGGCGGCCGCGGTCACGGCGGCGTCAATCGCGTTTCCCCCTCGCTGCAACACCGCCAAACCGGCGGACGACGCCAGCGGCTGCGAGGTGGAGACGATGCCGTGCGGCGCGTATACGACCGATCGACCGGCCAACGACAAGGGACGCTGCGCCGCCGTCACGTGGGAAGTCGACATGGCAAGCATGGTGAGAAAAGTCAAACGACTCGTTAGGCGCATGGATTCACCGGAATGAAGTGACGCTCGACGACAAATGAGGCGTGACAGGAGTGGGATCGCCGCCGGCGCGTGCCGATCGGTAGAGCGCGTCGATCACCGCCATGTTCGCGGCAGCTTCCGACGCCGGATACCGGAGCGTCTCCCTGCCCATGACACAGTCAGCAAAATGCTCAACCATAAGCACGTACTGATTGGCACCAGCCACCTCATGCGTGGTCACGGCACCGCCGCGGCGCTCAGTGACTGTGGAGGCGGCAACGCCCGGCACGAACACGGCGTCCATGGCCAGGCTTGCCTCCACACCGGCCACTTCCACGGTCTCTCGCCGGTCCATGGACAGGGCGCAGTCGAAGTGAGCCAACAGCCCGCCGGGAAATCGCATCACGCCGGCCAGCTCATGATCCACACCGCTGAGTCCCCAGTTCGCCAGCGCCTGAACCTCCTCTGGCTCAACACCGGCCAACGTGCGGCTCACGTTCACGCAGTAGCAACCAACGTCGTACAAGGCGCCGCCGCCGAGCTCCTGTACAAAACGCACGTCGTGCGGTCGCGTGAGACGAAAGGTGAAGGTGCTACGGATGGACCGGACAGCGCCTAACGCGCCTGATTGGGCCTGTCGGGCCACGTGCTGAATGCGCGGATGAAAGCGATACATGAACGCTTCCATCAACAGCGTGTCGTTCGCCTGCGCTGCCGCCTCCATCTCCCGGCACTCGGCCGCATTCAACGCCAACGGCTTCTCGCACAAGACGTGCTTGCCGTGCTCGGCGGCCTTCATGCTCCATTCGCGGTGCAGGGCGTTGGGCAGTGGAATGTAGATCGCATCGATCTCCGAATCCCGCAACAGCGCCTCGTAGCTTCCGTAGTGCCGCTCGATCCCTGTCTCCGTCGCAAATGCACGCGCACGCTCGGCGTCGCGGCTTGCCACCGCCAACAGGTCGCCATTCTTCGATTGCCGGATCGCCGGGTTCACGGACCGGCGGCCGATACTCGCGGTACTCAGCACACCCCAGCGCAACTTGTCAGCGCGGGTGAAAGAAGTCGACGGATTCATGGTGCTGGAATCGTGCAGGTCCGAACGAATGGATGCAACCGGTGGCCGTGCACGAATCACTGGCGAGACACGATTTCCAACTGGCGTCCGGCCACCTACTCACTCCACCCCCGTCACTCCCGTGTCTCACCGACTATCGCGGGCGCCCACCAGCGGATAGTGTACGCCATCGCTCGTCACCAGAACCTGAGGCGCATCAATGAAGCGACGTGAATTCATCGTGTCGTCGGCCATTGGCTCGGTTGGCGTGAGCGCCAACTTCGGGCTGTCTGCTGTGAACCCCGCGCTTACCACTGCCATGACCGAATCCGCTCCCACCTCCAGCGCCGCGTCGGCGACGGGAACAGCCGCAACGCGAAAGATCCTCATTGCCGGTGGTGGATACGGCACGGCGTTCATCCGTTACATGGCTGCGCTTACCGGGAAGAAGCGCCCGCGTCTTTGCTACCTTCCCACGGCATCGGCCGACAGTCCAGACGGAATCATCAGCTGGTATAAGTCCTGTGCCCCACTCGACGTGGAACCGCACGTTCAGGAGAGCTTCATCGAAAGCACCACCCAATTACAAGGCTGGGACGAGGTGCTCTTGTCGATGGACGGCATTGTCTGCTCAGGCGGCAACACCTTGAATCAGCAGGCCATCTGGAAGGCGCAGGGAATAGACGCCGTGCTGCGCCAAGCGTGGGATCGCGGCATTGTGCTGGGTGGCGCTAGCGCTGGCTCGCTCTGTTGGTTCGAGGAAGGCACCACGGACTCGCGACCGAAGGAACTCACGATCGTGAAATGCCTGGGATTCCTGAAGGGGAGTCACTCGCCGCATTACGACGCCGAGGCTGCGCGACGTCCGACCTACCACCGGCTGATCCAGTCGGGCCAGATGAAAGCCGGGTACGCTTGCGACAACGATGCCGGGATCTACTTCGAGGACAATGAGGTCAAGCGTGTGGTTACGTCGCGCGAAGGCGCGAAGTGCTACCAGGTCAGCCTGCAGGACGGGAAGGTCGTCGAGCAGGTGATGACGCCGGAACGCATTTCCTGATTCGCGGCAAGCGAGCCGCGACGCACCTATTGCCGGGCGTCGATCCCCAATGCAATCGAGCGCCAACGCCCTTGGCGGAAGCGCCACACGCTCAACCCGCAGCGCGTCATGTGGCCCACCAAGATCGCCAACCAGATATCGATCGGGTCCAAGGTGCCGGTGGCACGCACAATGGAACAGATGCCTAACGGGATCACAATCTGCGATATGATCGAGATGTACAGGGGACTCTTAGTGTCACCGGTGCCCTGCAGTCCACCCGTATAGGTCAGCGCGACGGTAATAAACAGCCCGGACACGCTCAGGACGCGCAGCAGGAGCGTCCCAATTTCCGTGACGGCCGGATCGTTCAGGCCAAAGAGCCCCAACAGTTGTGCCGGCAGGAAAAGAAAGAGCACGCCGAGCGCCGACGCCCCCAACAATCCCACACGAGCCGCGGCGTGCACGGCCTGCGCTGCGCGCTCAGGGTTCTTGGCACCCAAGTTCTGGCCCGCCACGGCCGCCGCCGCACCCATCAAGCCAGACGACGTCCACGTGATCAGGGAGAAGAGCTGCGAGTAGGACACCGCAAAGGCGGCCTGCGCCGCCGCGCTCTGCGCTAATGAGCCAATGAACGACAGCATGAACACCCCGCCGACGTTCATGGCAATCCCCTGAAAGCCACTCGGCAGCCCAAACCGAAAGAGTGATCGAATGATCGCCCAGTCGGGACCAAAGCCGTGGCCGTGCGGAAAGCGCACGACCCAGCCACCGTGCCACAACTTGTACAGCGCATACACCGCCAAGAGTCCGCTGGCCAGGCACGTGCCCATCGCGGCCCCGGCCGTGCCGAACGCCGGAATCGGACCCAGACCACGAATCAGCACAATGTTGAACACCAGGTTCAACACCGTGAGTGCGATCCCGATGGTCATCGGCGTGCGCGCATCGCCGGCCGAGCGCAGCGCACCGCCTAACATGAAGAAGATCAGCATGCCGCTGCTGAACATGAACATGATACGCAGAAACGGGAGCGCCTCGGATTTCACGTGCGGCGCGGCATTCACCAGGTCCAGCAGCCACGGCGACAGGAAGTACCCTATGGGCGCCATGATCAGCACCGAGATGCCGATCGCCGTGATGAACGACTGGTACACGACGCGATCCACCATCTCCGTCTCCCCGGCGCCGGCAAAGCGCGCAACCAGGACGCTCATCCCCGTGAACAGCGACGAAATGAAGGCGATCACGATCAGGAAGATCTGCCACGAGACGCCGATGGCGGCGTTACCGTTGAAGCCGACGAGATGCCCCACCAGGACGTGGTCGACCATGCCCTGCAACCCACCGATGATGTTCGTCAGCATTGTGGGCCAGGCGATCTTCCACACCGCGGCCTGTAGCGGGCCCTCCACGATCGAACGGTCGTACCGCGGCGCGGCCCGTGGGGCGGGTGGCGGCGGCACGAAGGGCCTGGCGGCGCTTGAGCTGCTGGCGTGGGAATGTTCGGCCGCGGAGGCGTCGGTCATGAGTAGCTCAACAAGGTGGCTGCGCTGAGGGTACACCGCGTGCGATGGGTTGCCAAGCCGTGCAACGCCGGCCGCACGCAGGATGCGTCCAAAGACAGCAGACCGGGCTCGGCCGACCTTCAACTCCCCCGGTCACCGGATGGCCAGCCGCTCGTCGTCCCGCAGGATCAGGGTCTTCTGCGCCGCGATCACGCGCTGCCACGCATCGGCAAAGGGCGCCTCGCGCAACCGGCGGCGATACGACTGCCACGCGCCTAACGATCGGATGTTGATCACCCGCAGGTAATCCCACCCGTCACTCACCAACAGACGCCCGGTTTCCGACCACTGGTACAGTCCAGCCTCCTGCTCGAACGGCCGCACCTGCGACCGTAACAACGCCTCGAACGCGCCCTGAGTTCCCGGCACCACGCGCACGTACTCGAACACGGTAAGACCACCCGCCGTGATCGCCCGATCGCCAAGCGCTGGGAGCATCTCGACAAACTGGTCGTGGTGCGAAATCGAGATCCCCGAGAGCACACCGTACAGAGCCACGGCGGGCCCGCCATTCCACGTGGCGCGCCTGAGCGAAGCGTTGGCGCTGTCCATGCCGGCCATGCCGGCGTAGCTGCTCACCACCACCAGGTCCAGCGGCTCCGGACTCTCGGCCTCGTGGTACGCTCGAAACCGCTGCAGCGAAGGAATCGCGGCATAGATGGGCTTCAGCTGCTGTTCATAGATCGTCTGGGCCTCGGCCGCACGGTTGGGCTGAAAGAGGAAAGTGACGATCTGTCGCACTTCCGCGGCCTGCTCCTGAGCCGCGAGGCCACCGAACGGAACCAGCAGGGCGCACGTGGCCAGCCTAACGATCGACGCTCGGTGGACCACGGCGATCACGACCGGTCGGCCCGGCGCCCGGCACTGACGAGGTAATCCACGATGAAAGTGCCGATCCAATGGGTGCCAACATAGTCCGCCTCGTGCATGGCGGCGATTCCACCCTGCGCTTGCTGTGTGGCGATCCGCCGGTAGGCGGCCACTCGGCGATCGCCGGCTGGGAGTGCCGCGGCAATGTCCTCCATGGCCTTGGCACGCGTCACCGCCAACCCGATCAGGTGGGCCTTGGCGCCAAGCATGTTGGACTTTTCCAGTTCCGTATTGTCCCCCTCCATGTGCACGACTTCGCGCAGCGCCCGAAAACCATCCGAGGACGGGTCGGGAAGGAAGGCACTGAGCCAGGCAGCGTACTCAGAGGACGTGAGCACCTGCCCCATCAGGGCCGCCTCCATCAGGCACGGAGAAAAGAAGTCAGACCCAGAGACCTCCACGTTAGGCGCGCACCCCGCGTCCGCGCGGAAAAAGTTCCGCGCCTGCTGCGCGACCGTCGCTGCCAGTGAACTGTCGCCCGTGCCGCGTGCGTACTCCAGGAGCAGCTGCAGCGTGAACGCGGTGTTGGCATGCGTGCCCACCCGCATCGGTGCCGCCAGCGTCTTGAGATACGGCGTCAGGCGCTCCTGAAGCACTTTTGCGAGTGGTTCGATGTTCGCCGCCCATTTCTTCGCATCGGGATCGTCCCAGGACTTCAGGGCACCGTACAGCCGCAACAGCCACGCGTACCCATACGGACGCTCGAAACTCTTGTCGCCGTCTTCCGTGAAGAACGCGACCTCACCCTTGATGGCTCCCTGCGACAAGTGGTCGTTCAGCTTCTCGCGAATCAAGCGAGCCAGTGGCATGTCTGGGTACGACTTCAGCACCTGGACCATGGTCCACGTGGAATTCACCGCCGAGTGCCAGTCGGAGCAGCCGTAAAATGCCCGCGACTTCGCAAAATCAGGGCGCACGGCGAGTGTGGACTCCCAGACGTACCCCTTTCCCTTCGGGGCATCGTGCAACTTGTCGACGCAGGCCAGTGGCAACGACACCAACCACGCGGCGCTCTCACGATCCAGCCGCAAAGGGACGCGAGTTGAGTCCCCGCCGGCCCAGGCGACGGTCGCCTGGGACAAGAGTCCCAAGCCGACAAGAACCCATCGGCCCGCGGTCCCGCGCATTCCCTGACCTCGACGTCTCGACATGACCAACCCTCCGAACCCACTGGTAGGCAACGAATAGCGGCAGAAAAACTGCTCGTGCTCTCTGGCTCCGGCAACCATGCGCCGGTGGGAACGGGAATTCCCTTGCGCCTGGCCGGTGGGAAAGGCGACGGGCCCGAACCGAAGTCCGGGCCCGTCGCGATGCTGCGGAGTACCGCGTTAGCGGCTCAGCAGGATTTCCGTGCGAACGTACACATACCGACCGTTGTAGCCGAACGGAGAGGCCCCTGGGTAAATGAAGGTGCCGTTGTTCGTCTGGTCTGGGCCGAGCTTGAACTGATCGGGATACACGTTGAACAGGTTCCGTGCACCGACCGCCAGCTTGATGTTCTCGAAGCGATAACCCGTCTCGGCGTCGAACAGCGTCTTGGCGCCGAAGTCCTCGAGACCCGGGAAGTTCGAGCCGTCGCGGTACTTACCGTAGTACAACGCGCGCCCCATCGCCTGCCAGCGGCCCTGGGTATACGTCGTCGTTAGGGTCGCGCGGCTATCCGGACGGTTGGCAACGATCGCGTTGTAGGTCAGCGAATCGAGCAGGCTGGTGTAGATCGTGGGCGTTCCCTGCAACACGGCCGGCAGGCCATCGATGCGGGTGATGGCGTTCTTGGTGTAGTTGAGCTGGAGGTTGAAATCCAGCGTCCCCGGGCCCGGCGTCACACGATAGCTCGCCGTCAGGTCAACACCGTTGGTCTTGGTGTCGAGCGCATTGGTCGGGAACTGCACACCGACGATGCCGGTCACGCCGGAGTCGGCCAGGATCTGTGCCACCACAGGATCTGACGTACCGTCAAACGTCGCGCCGAGCAGGATGCGATCGTTGATCTTGATGTGGTAGTAGTCCAGGGTAGCCGTGAAGGCTGGCGTGGGCGTCCAAGCGATACCGGTGCTGAGGTTGATGGAGCTCTCTTCCTTCAACGGCTTGGCGCCGAAGACGCGTGAGGCGTGGTTCGTCACCGGGAAGTTGCCGATCTCCACCAGGACGCTGTTCTGGATCGCCGTCGTGGTGTGGCTGTACCAGGACTGCTGCAAGCCAGGCGCACGGAAGCCAGTGCTGGCTGCGGCGCGCCACACGAATTCCTTGCGCGGCTGGAAGCGAATGGCCGCCTTACCGGTAACCTTCGAGCCAAAGTCGCTGTAATTCTCGAAACGACCGGCGACGTTCAACAGCGTCTTGTCATTCACGTTCGTTTCCATGTCCACGTAGCCGCCAAAATTCGTGCGGCTGTGCGAGCTGGCATCACTCGGCGCAAATCCTTGGAAGACCGAGGACCCGGCTGTCGCGACGCCAGAGCTGTCACGCGTCAGGTGGTACCCGTTGATGTACGACGCGAGTTCACCGGCTACCACATCGTACGTCTCACGGCGGAAGGCGGCACCGACTGCCACGTTCACCGGCTTGGGCAAGCCCAGCTCCATCGACTTCGACAAGCTCAGGTTCGTATTGAACTCGCCACGCGCCAGCTCACCGGCCTTGAAGCTGGTCTGGTTCGGAATGCCGGGGTCATCGGACGTGCCGAGCACCCCGTCCTTGCCCGGTGCCGTCGCTTCCGTCAGGCTGGGACCCAGCGACGAGTTGAGGGTGTGCTCCAGGTTGAACTTGAAGCTGTTGTAGCCGTAGGACATGCCAAGGTCCGATGCCCATCCGCCCATGTTGCCGCGAATACCACCGGCAGCGGAGTAGTCGACGACGGAGGGCCGGAACTGCGGCAGGAAGCCCGTCGGGTAGATCTCCGGCCAGTTGCGGCCGTTCTGTGGCTTGCGGTAGAAGCCATTGCCCGTGCCGTCGCGATCCGCGTAACCGCCGAAGGCGTACAGTTCGGTGGTGCCGCTGGCATTGAGCGGAAGGCGCAGGTTGGCGAACGTCTGAATATCTCGTTCCAGACCGTCACCCCAGTGAACGTTAGGCTGCGGCACATTCGCCCGGCGAATGATGACACGGCAGTTGGCGACCGAGTCCGACAGACCATTCAGGTCGGGGAAGGACCCGTCCGGGCACGCCCGGTTCGTCGATTCATGCTTCTGGTACTGCCCGAACAGACCTAGCGAACCGCGGCCGACCTTGAAGCCGACGCCACCCGAGACGTCTGAGGAGTTGCCGTCGTTTGTGTAGGGCGCGCCCGGGCGATACTGGCCAAACGAGGTGTTCAGGAAGGGAGAGATCTGGCCTTCCTTGAGCACCAGGTTCACCACGCCCGCGATGGCGTCCGATCCGTACTGCGTGGACGCGCCGTCGCGCAGCACTTCAATGCGCTCGATTGCGCTGGACGGGAATGCATTCAAGTCCACGCCGCTCGATCCTGGCGCCGATCCGTTGGAGAAGATGTTCAGGAGCGCCGTCTGGTGGCGGCGCACGCCGTTCACCAGCACCAACGAGTGGTCAGGCGACAGACCGCGTAGGGTGAACGGTCGAACGACTTCGGTGGCATCGGTGACGGCCTGCTTGGGGAAGTTCACCGACGGCGCCAACGCGGCCACGATCTGCGTGGTCTCCGTGGTGCCTGTCATCTTGAGCTCTTCCACCGTGAAGACGTCCACGGGCACCGCGAGTTCTTCAGCCGCCGTGTGTCGCGCACGCGATCCCACGACCACCGCCACGGGCGCCAGCTGTTGCGCGGAGCGCGTCAGCACGATGTCCAAGTCCGTGATCTTGCCGCCGGTGACGGTCACTCCGACCGAGTCCGGGTTGAACCCGAGAGCTCGAACGCGCACCGTCCGGCGACCGGCAGGTACACCGGAGAGCTGGTACGTGCCGCGGGCCGCCGATACCGCGCGCAGCCCCGTCCCGTCCACCGTGAACATTGCACCCACCACCACCGCCCCAGTGCTGTCAGAGACCTTGCCCCGCACGGTGCCCGTCTGCGCAGCCAACGGCGTCGCGACGGCACTCGCGGCCACGAACCCCGCGGCAACGGCCAGGAACCTTAGACGACCTGCGACTGAACCAAGCATTTACTCCCCCAGGTTGTTGGTAGTTGGCTTCGGGTCAGCACTCTCAGTGTCCACAAAGCGTCCAACGGGAAGAGAATCGCGCGCCACAACCAGTGCGTGGAACCCACGTGGAATACCACTCAGGCTACACAGATCGGACGCCCGCTCTCGTACCGGTCGAAAACATGGCAACGAAAACGCTTTTGCAACAGATCGGATACAAAGGGCAGTCTGTGAGGCCGGAACGCTGGCCAGACGCCACGGATGGTCCTGACCCACCCTCCGTGTCGTTCCGACCCGCACCAAGCCGCGGACCATGCACGCGACCCCGGGCAGCGCCGGCGCCGGGAGGCGCCGGCCGTCAGGCGTCGGCTAGAATACGCATCCCGAACGCGCGGGTATTCGGAGCGTGACACCCGTCGATGTACGCACCGGCGCCTCGCAGACGCCGAGTGCGTCGTTAGGTAGCGACAACACCGGCAGGGTCACCTCGACGGGCTTCACGTCGTTGTTCAACGCGACCACGGTCTTCCCTCTCCGATAGACGAAGAGCTGATCCCCGACGATTAGGTGTTCCGTGCTCGCCCCTCGCAGGTCGGGACGCTCGGCCCGGAGCTTTAACAGTCGTTGGACGTGCTCGAAGATCGACGCCTCGACGGGATTTCGCCCCGACGCGGCGAACGCGTCCCGGGGATCGCCCGCCCAACCACCGGGAAAGTCCCGCCGATTGTCCGGGTCGCCGCCACCGGGAAGACCAATCTCATCCCCGTAGTAGATCATCGGGGTTCCACGGATCGTCAGCAGCAACGTGTACGCCAGCCGAAGCCCCTCGGGGGTCGCGCCTCGCTCGTTCATGAACCGGGCGACATCGTGCAGCCCAAGGAACGTCACCAAGGACGACGGATCGCGATAGAGTCGGTCGTGCGACAACAGCTGAGCAACGTCGCGCAGGGATTGCCCCTCGCCAAACGCCCGACGCGCCGAGAACAACAGCGGGAAGTCAAAGAGGTGGTCGACCTTGTCGTCCAATCCGTCAAACTGCGGACGTCCCCCCTCGAAGAAGGCGATCATGTTCGGATTTCCATCGAACACCTCGCCAACCACCTTCAAGGCCGGATACTCCTTCTTGATGGCCGTCATCCAGTCGCGCCAGAAACGCCGCGGCACGTAGGGCCACGTGTCCTGGCGAATGCCGTCCATGCCGCTCACGCCCACCCACCAGAGTGTGTTCTGGATGATGTAACTGGCGACGTCGGGGTCGTCCTGGTTCAGGTCCGGCAGGATATCGATGAACCATCCATCGAGCGTGGCCTCGCGCATCGCCGGCGTGCTGTAGGGGTCTGCCAGAGTCCAGGTCTGCCACGTATTGGCAAGGTGCTTTTCCGCCGTGCCGTGATACCACGTGGGCTTTGGAGAGTCCGTGACCCACGGATGGTATGGCCCGGTGTGGTTGGCAACCATATCCAGGATGATCTTGATGCCGGCGCTATGCGCGGCATCCACCAGCTGCCGGAATTGCGTCAGGTCCCCGAAGTGTTCTTCCACCCCGTAGAAATCGATGGCGCCATACCCGTGGTAGTCGGTGATCGGCTGGCCGTCGTACATCTCGCGGCGGTTCAGCTGGTTGTTGTTGTCGTAAATGGGGTTCAGCCAGATCGCGGTCACGCCTAACGACTTGAGGTATGGCAATCGTGCCTGGATGCCGGCGAAATCCCCGCCGTGGTAGTAGCGGCCCTTGGTGCGATCCACGAGCCCGGGTGAAGCGGGGGGATTGTCGTTGCTCGCGTCGCCGTTGGCGAAACGATCGGGCATGATCAGGTAGATCACGTCGTTGGGGCCAAATCCCTTGAACCGATCGGCGCGCGGCAGTGGGGCGAGGAGGGAGAACGGCACTTGCACCGTTCCCGCCGGCGTGCGCAGGGAGAGTGGGTAGTTGCCCGGCCGAGCGGTGGGCGGAACGGTGACGTCGACGAAGGCGTAGGTTCCCGCGGCGTTGGTGCGCACTGGGCCGCATCGAAGTTGGCCACAGGTCAGCTTGGCGCCCGTCAGGTGCTCGCCGTGGATCAGCAGTCGAACGGGATTGATGGAGTGGCGCGGCCACCAGTTCGGCGGCTCCACGCGAGAGACAGCCGGCGTCTGGGCGCCTGCTTGCGTAGCGAGTGCGCACGCGAGGACGCCAATAAAGCGTGCGAGCCGCGTCATGCCGGCGCCTCCCCCGTGTCCCTGACGCGCAGGACCAGCACCGCCGCCAGTGCCATGAAGGCCCCGCCAGCGACAACCGCGGCCATGCGGTTGTTCTGGAGCAGGTGGGACATCACCCATCCGAATCCGAGCGATGCCACGATCTCAGGAATCACGATGAAGAAATTGAAGATGCCCATGTACACGCCGGTCCGGCCGGGCGGCAGCGCGTTGGCGAGCATGGAGTAGGGCATGGACAGGGTGCTGGCCCACGCAATGCCGACCCCCGCCATCGACAGCAGCAACAATGTCGGGTTGTGGATCACGGATACTGACAGCAGGCCTGCGGCTCCAGCCAGCAGGCATATCGCGTGCGTCCCCTTGCGCCCCAGCGTCTTGGCGACTTGCGGCAGGAAGAAGGAGAAGGCGAAGCACACGGCCGAGTACGCGCCAAAACACACGCCTGCCCATTCGACCCCTTTCTGGTACTCCGGTGCCGTCGCATCCGCGGCCCCAAAGACGTTCCGGGCAACCGCCACGGGGAAGTACAGCCACATGCAGAACAGTCCCAGCCACGTCGCGATCTGCACCACCGCGAGCTGACGCATGGTGGCCGGCATCTCGCGAAACGCCGAGAGAATCTCGCGCGCCGCGGCCGCCGGACCGGCATTCGCCGCCTTCTGTCGCTCGAACGCCGCCAGGTCCGCCGGCGGATCCTCACGCGTGGTGAAAATCGTGTAGAGCACCGCGCTCAGGAATGCCGCCGCCCCGATGAAGAACGAAAACCGCACCGCCGGCGGAATCCTTCCCGGTTCGCCAGCCGCAACACCGAACCAGTTGGACAACATCCACGGCAAGGCCGAGGCAATGACGGCCCCCAGACCGATGAACAGGCTCTGCATGGCAAAGCCGCGCGTTCGGGCCCGCTCTGGCAGCAGGTCGGCCACAAACGCCCGGAAGGGCTCCATGGAGATGTTGATGGAGGCGTCGAGGATCCACAGCAAGCCGGCGGCCATCCACAGGGCACTGGCGTGGGGCATGACGATCAACGCGACGGAACTGAGGATGGCGCCCACCAGGAAATACGGACGCCGGCGCCCGAGGGTGGGCGACCACGTCTGGTCGCTCAAATGGCCGATGATCGGCTGCACGATGAGCCCCGTGAGCGGCGCCGCCAGCCACAACATCGGAATCTGGTCGGCACTGGCCCCGAGGTATTCGTAAATGGCGCTCATGTTCGCCATCTGCAGCGCCCAGCCGAACTGGATGCCGAGGAACCCGAAACTCATGTTCCAGATGGCCCAGAAACGCGTACGGTCTTCCGCCATGATGACCTCGGATGCCTAACGGTCGTAAGTGTCGATCAATTCCCTCAGTCGCGTCGTGATCGCTGGCGTCACTTGATCCCAGGTGAAGCGGAATCCCCAGTTGCCGGACTGACGCCCCGGCAGGTTCATCCGTGCGTCACTGCCCAAACCCAGAAGATCTTGCATGGGAACCAGCACGGTATTCGCCACCGAGGCCAGCGCTGCCCGGATGAGCACCCAGTGCATCTCGCGACCGTCGGTGCCCAGGTATCTCAGGGCATAGGCCTTCTCACGCGCGACCTCATCGGCTGCCCGTGTCGAATCCCCCTCACCCGTCGACGCCCACCAACCCGCCGTCGTGTCGTTATCGTGCGTGCCCGTGTACACCACACGGTCGCGCGGAAAATTGTGCGGCTTGAACTCCTTCGCCTGGCCATCGCCGCCAAACGCAAACTGCAGGATGCTCATGCCGGGGAAGCCCAGTCGCTCCCGCAATGCCTCCACCGCCGGCGTGATCAGGCCCAGGTTCTCCGCCACGATCGGCAACGAGCCTAACGCGGCGTGCATCGCGACAAACAGGGCCTCGCCCGGCCCCTTCACCCAGTGGCCGTTCACCGCGGTGGTGGCATCACCCGCCACTTCCCAATAGGCCTCGAAGCCGCGGAAGTGATCGATGCGCACGATGTCGAACATCTGCAGCGAGGCCCGCATCCGCTCGATCCACCAGTCGTACCCGCGGCGGGCCAGCGCCTCCCAGTCGTAAATGGGGTTTCCCCACAACTGCCCCGTGGCACTGAAGTAGTCCGGCGGCACCCCAGCCTGCACGAGTGGACGGCCATCCGGCTTCAGCTTGAACAATCCGCGATGCGCCCACACATCGGCCGAATCGTGCGCCACGTAGATCGGCAGGTCGCCCATCAGCGAAATCCCACGCTCATGCGCGGCGCGACGGAGCGCGTGGTACTGCGCAAAGAACAGGTACTGCTCCACACGAAAGCGATGAACCAAGGGACCGAGCTTTTGGCTCCACTCCTTGAGCGCCGCTGGATCGCGCATGGCGGCGCCTGGCTCCCAGTCCGGCCACGCCACTCCGTGATGCGCCTGCTTCAGCGACATGAACAGCGCGTAGTCCTCCAACCAGCTCGCGTTCGCCGCCACGAACGCATGAAAGCGCTCGTCAGGCACGAACTTGGCAATCACGCGATCGAGCAATGTCCGTTTGCACGGAATGACCGAGGCGAAATCGACGGTGCGTGGCGAGAACTCGTGGTCCCCAGACGGCACCTCAATCAGCAACGGATTTCCGGCGAACGCCGAGAAGCACTGATACGGCGAGTCACCGTAGCCGGTGGGACCCAGCGGGAGCATCTGCCAGATCTTGAGCCCGGTCGCCGACATGAAGTCGAGGAACTTGAGCGCTTGCGTCCCTAGTTCGCCGATACCATTGGCTCCAGGAAGCGATGTGGGATGGAGGAGGACGCCAGCGTTACGCGGAAAAGACATCGATTCCTGAGGCAGTGCGAAAGGTCGGAGCGCCACAGACGACCACAGCCGTCGCTACGCGCGCAAAGATTGACCGTCGATGCGGCGGCGGCAACAGGAACCTGTGTACGAACATCCCTTTATCGTGTGTGTCGCCTCATCTCGTCGCGCCTCGCGGCCTCCGCAATCGGTTGCGTTGTCGCAGCCCTGCTGATGGGCTCCAAATCGCTCGTGAGGGCTAGCCCCTCGCTGGTCCAGCGTGTCGACTGGCCAGGTCGTCAGGCGCCGTGGCTCTTGCCCTTCCCCCACACATGTCATTGGTTGGAATCCGGCCGGCGAGATGGGTGATTTGCTCGACGGCCATCGCACTGTCATCCAGCCCGTCCCGACCGGACCCGAGGAGCCCTACCATGTTACGTCGCTCGTTTGTTCTCGTTTGTGCGGCACTGTCGGCCTGCACGCTGCAGCGCACGTCGCAGTCGTCGATGATGACCATGGACGATCACACCGCGCACATGTCGCCCGCGGACCGGCGTCCACCGATGGGTGGATCGTCAGATGCAACACAGCAGGGCGTGGCGGGACTGCCCGCCAGCAACACCACGGCGCCCGCCCGCTTGCAGGCGAGCCCCCGTCACGGCGAGTGGGTCAAGATCGCGTACGAGCCAGGATCGTCCGATTCACTGATGGCCTGGGTGGTGTACCCGTCCTCCAACCGCAAGGCCCCGGTCGTGGTGGTGGTCCATGAGATCTTCGGGCTGTCGACCTGGGTGCGCGGCGTCGCCGATCAGGTTGCGGCTGACGGCTTCATCGCCATCGCCCCGGACTTCTTGTCCCTCGTGCGCGGCGGGCCCAGCACGGAAGAGCTCAAGTCCGACACCGCCGTCAAACTCATTCGCGGTGTGGACGCCGCCCAGCGCAATCGCACCATCATCGCCGCCGCCAATTACGCCATGATGCAACCCGCCGCCCAACAGAAGTACGCCGTCATCGGGTACTGCTGGGGAGGTCAAACGACCTTCTTCCACGCCGTGAACGGCGGTGTGAAGGGATTCGCCGGCGGCGTGGCGTTCTATGGCCTGCCCTACACCAGCGGCGGTTCGCCCGCGACCGCGACGGCCGCGGCGGTGCCAGCCACCATCGTCAAAGACTCACTGGCCAAGATCAAGGTCCCGGTCATGCTGCTCAACGGGTCAAAGGACGCCCGCATCGCGGCCGCCATGCCGCAGCTGGATTCGCTGATGAAGGCCCTGGGCAAGGAATACACGGGCGTCAACTACGAGGGCGCCGTGCACGGATTCCTTCGGGCGCAGGACGACCCCAAGCAGACCCGTGACGAGGCTGAGGAGCAAGCCAACCTCTCGGCGGCCAAGGATGCGTGGCCAAAGACGGTCGCCTTCCTCAAGAAGCAGCTCGGCGTGAAGTAACGCCCGGACGCTGACGCCCGAACCGCCGGAAGTCGGCTGTTCGGGCGCGCAGCTCCTTGGAACAGCTGCGACGCATCAGCCGTCGCCGACGTTCGGCTGACGAGCGCACGGGCCTGAAGGTGCGCGTATCTTTCGGCCCGCCCCTCCCTGCTAGACCATGGAACCCGCGAATCCACCGTTTGAGATCGCCATCGACGTCCTTCCCGAGGACATCGATGAGTTGGGACATGTCAACAACATCGTGTACCTCCGGTGGATCCAGGATGTCGCCATCGCGCACTGGCGTTCAGCTGCAACTCCGCAGCAACAGGAGGAGCTGGTCTGGTTTGCGATTCGGCACGAGATCGACTACAAACACCAGACGCGATTGGGTGAGGCCGTCGTCGCCCGAACCTGGGTGGGCTTCGCGGAGGCGCTGAAATTCGAGCGCTTCACGGAGATCATCCGCGTCGCCGACGGGCGGGTGCTGGCCAAGGGGCGGACCCTCTGGTGCCCGATCAGCCGGTCGACGGGGAAGTTGACTCGCGTCGGGGACGACGTTCGCCAGATCTTCTCGACGCGCCTTGCCTAACGCCGACGTTCGGTACGTATCACCCGACGCGCGTTCGACGCGCCGACTCCAGTCCAGGGACCACGCCTTACGAAGTGACTGACGTGGGCCACCCGGCGGGCCTTAGCACTCCAGGACCCAGGCACCGCGCCTTACGAAGTGACTGACGCGGGCCACCCGGCGGACCTTAGTACTCCAAGACCCAGGCACCACCGTCGTCGATGTCGGCCGTGGCGCCAGCATTCGCCGCGGCCTCGCGCAGGGCGGCGCGGAAGATCGCTTTCACGTCTGGCCCGTGCTCCAATCGTCGAAGCAACGCCGAACCGGTCTTGTCGCCAATCGTCATCGTCAGCTTCAACCCACGGCGCTTCACCGCCACCTTGCGCCCATCCTCCAATGTCAGCTTGACGGGTTTGAGCATGGCATCCGCGTAATTGATGCCCACGCCGGATCCGTCCGACTGCTTTTCCGGCAACAAGGTCTCTGCCTTGGCGGCATCGACCGGCAGGATCACCCGCATCAGTTCCTCCGCGCCGCCACAGCGGCTTCATGAGCATCAATGATCGCGCGAAACTTCCGGATGTGATCGGGCGTGGAGCCGCAGCATCCACCCACGATGCGAGCCCCTGCGTCAATGAGTCCAGGGACGCCGGCCGCCATCTGGTCCGGCGTTTCGTGGTACACCACCTCGAAGTTGATCAACTCCGGATTCCCAGCGTTCGGCTGCGCCATGATGGGAAGGCCGGTGATGGAGCGGTAGCGCCGGACGACGTCGGCGGCGAGCGCCATGTCCAACCCGGTCCCGCAGTTCAAGGCCACAACATCCGCGCCCTGTTCAGTCAGGAACTCGGCGGCCATTTCCGGACTCACCCCCATCATCGTGCGCACGTCCCACTCATCGAGCATCTTGTCAAAGGCCAGTGAACCGATGACCACCTGCACCCCGGCCTCGCGCGCCGCCTCGATCGCCAGCTGCAATTCTTCGAGTGAGGTCTGCGTTTCCACGATGATGGCGTCCACGCCCCCCGCGGCCAGTCCGCGCGCCTGCTCCTTAAACGCGGCCGCCACGGTGGCCCGGGGAATGTCGCCATACGGCTCCATCAGCCCGCCAAAGGGCCCAATGTCGCCTAACACGAATCCCGGTCGCCCACCAAACGCCTCCCGTGCCACGCGCGCGCCGGCTTCGTTGATTGCTTCGACGCGCCCCCCTTCATCGTAGCGCTCCAGCATGACGCGGGAGCCGCCGAACGTATTCGTGATCAGGCAGTCTGAACCCGCTTCGACGTAGCGACGTTGGATGGCCATGATCCGGTCAGGATGATCGATGTTCCATGCATCGCCGCAGCCGCCACTTTCCAAGCCGGCACCTTGCAGCTGCGTGCCCATCGCCCCGTCACTCAGCAACACTCGTTGGGCGAGTGCATCCAGCAACGCCTTGCCACTCATGACATCCTCCGGAACGGCGCACGTCGGAACGTGCACCGCAAAAGATCGCAGCTGCGACAGGCGTCGCGCGCCGACTCCGGCGCGACGGGCTTCCTGGTCAGCGCCAAGACCGCAAGCAGGGAATGCCCCGGTGTCAGCCCTCCCGACTCGAGCATGGTGACGCGACCGAGGCTTGTTGCGCCGCCGGTCAGCATCCCCATGAGCGTCGGCTGTTCCTCAAAGGGCCAGCCACCACATCCGGGACTCAGGTGGAAAAGTACCGTTTCGCCCAACGACTCGGCATCCCGACACGCCCAGACCGACGCCCACCGAAGTAGTTCTTCGGCCACGGCCGCACCGAGTCGATCGAGAAAATAGCCTTCGTCCGGCCGACCCTCGGCCCAATGCCGCCGCGATTCCTCTTCTACCGCGCGTCCCGCGGTGAGGGCGACGGCCATGACCGCGTGCGCTTCACCCTCGCGCACCCGGCGCGCAAAGTCGACACCGTGGAAGATCGCCCCCGTCTCCAACGTCACTGCGTTCGGCTCCACTTGGCGCAAGCCGACGCGACGCGTCGCCACCCATGGATCACCATGCGCGGCGTACCAGGCACGCGACGCAGCGACGCGCTCGGCGATGAGGCCCTCGAACGGACGCTCGCGCGGCCACGACAGCAGCCGAGCCAGTTCCCGATCGGTGACCGCGGCCGCCAGCTCCGACGCCGACGGCGTCGCCTGAAGCAGCTCCGTCATGCGAGGGTTCCCCCGAACGGGACGAACTGACACCCATCCACAAAGACATCAAAGAAGTTGGGGTCGGTCTCCAGACGAACGTGCTGTATGCGCCTGACGAGTTCTTCCAGCTGGGCGCGTCGCGAAGCAGAGAGCAGGGCGATCGACGCCCCCTCCAGCGCGGCATTCCCTACCTGACGCAGGCGGTCGCGCGACACATCGGGCAGCAGGCCAATGCGCTGCGCCCCCTCGACCGCCAGGTGTCGCGAGAACCCACCGGCCAGGTCAATGCGCGCGACCTCCGTCAACGGAATTCCCCAGGCATCCGCCACAATGCGAAGCCCCGCGACGTTCGCTCCCTTGGCTTGGGCCAGCTCGTTGATGTCGGGCTCCGTCAGCTGCAGCCGTCGCGTTTCGTCGAGCACAAAGGCATGGCTGTCATCCGTGAATCGCCCCTGCTCGTTCAGCCGGCCGGTGCGACGCAACTCAGCGATCAGGTCCACCAGCCCCGAGCCACAGATCCCCACCGGTGCCACGTCGCCGATCACGCGAATCTCCACCGAGCCATCGTCGCGCACGTGCACGCGCTCGATGGCGCCATCGAGGGCCGGCATGCCGCAAGAGATCCCGCCACCTTCAAACGCGGGTCCCGCCGGACAAGACGCCGCGAGGATCTTGTGGCGATTGCCGAACACGACTTCGGTGTTGGTGCCGATGTCCATGATCGCCGTGACCTCGTCCGATTCGGCAAGGCCGGTCGCCAAGACACACGCGGCCGCGTCAGCTCCAACATGCGACCCGATCAGCGGCAATCCGTACACGCGGGCTTCCCAGTGCACCGGCAGGCGCAGCTTGCGAGCCATGGCTGTTAGGCTGGTGCTGGCCGCCGCGCCTTCCAACACCTGAGCCTCGGTGACTGAACGATAGGGCATCTGCCCAATCGGCTGCACGTCCAGCCCGAAGAACAGGTCGCGCATGGTCGAATTGCCAACGACCACGATCTCGAAGATGGTTTCGCTCGCCGCCGGAAGTCGCTCAATCGCATGACCCAGGTACGCCAGCAACGTTCGCCGAAGGAGCCGTCCACGATGCTCACCATCGTACCGGATGCGGGCCATGATATCCGATCCGCCAAAACGCTGCGGGTTCTCGAACGATTGCGTGGCTCGCAAGACGCCGGTCTCTAGGTCGTACAGCCGCAACGCCACGGTGGTGGTTCCCACGTCAATGGCGATCCCGTGGAGCGGAACGTCCGGGTCAACCTCGGCGATCGGGGTGCCCTGCCATAAGACACGGCGCCCGTCGCGTTGCACCGCCGGATCCAGTCGGCGGCCGCCGTCCAAGCCGCGTGTCTCCGTCTCGATGCGCAGGGCGCCACGCCGCAGCGTGTGGCAGCGCACGATCCCGGGGCCAGCCACCAGCCGGGCACGGCACGACAGGCGGAAGTTGCCATCCAGGTGGCCTTCCTGTGGACTGGGCGGAGTGAGCCGCTCCATGCCTTCTTCCACCTCCACCAGGCATTCCCGACACTTGCCGAGTTTGAGGCAAGAGGTGGGGATGCGCACGTCCATCGCCTCGGCGCATTCGAACAAGCTCTGGCCTTCTTGGGCCACCACCGTCCGACCGTCGATCGTGACGGGAACGGTCGGAAGCGCGGCGGCGGAAGGCCCGGCCGCGTTCACGCCGACGCGGGCATCGTCTGCTGCGACACCAGACGCTTGAACAGCTCGACGGCGCTCGCCGCATCCGCCGCGTATCCGTCAGCTCCAATCTGCGTGGCGTAGTCGCCGGTCACGGGCGCTCCACCGACGCAAATCTTCACGTGGGCGAGCCCGGCCGCCTTCATCTCCTGCACCACCGTGCGCATGTAGATCATGGTGGTCGTGAGCAGGGCACTCATGCCCAGGATATTCGCGTTGTGCTTTCGCACGGCCTCGATGTAGCGCTCCGCCGAGGTGTCCGTGCCCAAATCGACGATCGTGAAGCCTGCTCCTTCCGCCATCATCCCCACCAGGTTCTTCCCGATGTCGTGCAGGTCGCCCTTCACCGTGCCCATGACGATGGTACCCGCCGAACTGCTGGCGCCCGATCGATCGGTGAGCAACGGCTGCAACACCGCCATCCCCGCCTTCATGGCGCGGGCGGCCAACAACACCTCGGGCACAAAGATGCGGTTGTGCTTGAAGTCTTCGCCCACCACGGTCATGCCAGCAATTAGCCCTTCTTCCAGTACTTCGTTTGGCACTCGCCCTTCGGCCAGTGCGGCCTCGGTCATTCGCTTGACCGTCTCGTGTTGCCCTTCGAACAGGGCCTGGTTCATTTCGGCGTAGTCAGTCATCGGATCGCATCAAAAGCGGGAACCGCAAAGCCGGACTCCTGACAGGTCTTGGTGATGAGTCCCTGGATTTCGGCGGTGATCGCCGACGGCAGCGGCTCCAGGTCGTACGCACCGAGTGTTTCGTCAATCACCTCTAGCGCACGAGCGCGCCAGTCGCGCGAGCCCTGCACTTCCCATTGATCCCAGTTGGTGCGATCGACCATCGGCCCCGGCAGGTACAACTCTTCGGGCCAGTGGGCCAAGGTGTGTTCGGACATCAGCAAGTGCTTGTCCCGCACCAACTCGTCCATCAAGGGCAT
>JAXLXV010000004.1:0-1217 GCA_046327745.1 Gemmatimonadaceae bacterium
AAAGTCAAACGTCCCCTTTGTCGATGGCGTGCCGCTGATGGTGGCCCCTTGCAATTTCAGGCCCGGCGCTGGATCGCCCCCCGAGACGAGACTCCACGTCACCGCTCCGTTGGTGCTTGTCGCCGTCAGCTGGGCGTTGTACGCGTCCCCCACCTGCCCGCCCGGCAATGTGGTGCTGGTGATCACCGGCGGCTTCGGGGCCTCCTTGATCGTGATGCTCAAGGCCTTCTCCGCGCTCAGCGGCATGGTATCTGTGGCCCGCACGGTAAACCCAAACGTCCCGTTCTTGGTCGGCGTACCGGTAATCGCCCCGGTCGCACCGATCAGCTGCAGCCCGTCGGGGACCTTGCCCGTCACCACACTCCAGCTCACCGCCCCCGTGCCTCCAGTGGCCGTCAGCTGCGCACTGTACAGCGCCTGCGCCGTGCCGTCCGGCAGCGTCGTCGTCGTAATGGTCGGCGGAACCGGCGCAGGATTGATGGTGATCGTCAGCACTTGCTCATCCGACAGAGGCGTCGTATCCGTGGCACGCACGGTCAACGTCGCCGTTCCCTCCTTCGTAGGTGTGCCGGTAATGACCCCGGTGGCTTCGATCAGTTGCAGCCCATCCGGTAACCTCCCCGCACCCGTCACCACGCTCCATGTGGGCGCCCCGGTCCCATCCACTGCTGCTAGAATCGCGCGGTACGGCGCCCCCACCGTCCCATCCGGGACCGTCGTGGTGGTGATTTTCGGCGGGAGCGGTGCCGGATTAATCCGAATGGTGACCGGCACCTCATCAAACAATCCCACGGCATCGGTCACCCGGATCCTGATGGGGAACACCCCGGCTGCCGTCGAGGTGCCGGTCAGCGCTCCCGTCGCTGCATTCAATTCCAACCCTTGGGGCAACTTACCCTCTTGCACCGTCCAGATCACGCCGGTGCCGCGCTCCGCTTCAAAAGTTGCCGTATATGATCGATCCTCGGTACCATCGGGCAACCTGCTCGTGATAATGCGAATCGTCGTATCGCTCAACTGGATCCCGACCGTGGCCGGTTTGTCGGCGACTAAGGTCACTGGTTCACTCTGCCCTTGGAAAATGGGCCGGTTCGCGGCATCGACCGCCGCCACGGCAAATACCCGGTCGGCCCCGATCGGTACCTCCAGCGTCACCGGAATCACCAGGCCACTGATCGCTCCGCTGACCGGCACGGGGGGACTGCCAATAGGTGCCG
>JAXLXV010000040.1:0-35325 GCA_046327745.1 Gemmatimonadaceae bacterium
CCAAGGAGCACGCCGATGAGGGCCAGCCGCATGCCGTCAGCGACGACCATGCCGGCCAAGGACTGGCGACTCGCGCCTAACGCGCCGCGGATCCCCAGTTCACGCGTTCGCTGGCTGACGGCGTACGCCAGCAACCCGTAAATGCCAAGGACGGCGAGCAACACTCCCGCCACCGCGAAGCCGAGGATCTGCTGCGCGTTGTCGCGCATCCCGCCGAGCTGCTGCTCCACCTGGTCGCGCAGCAAGCCAGTGAAGGAGGGGCGATCGGGAACCTGACGGATCGTGATCTGGCGAACGGGGATGAGCAACGACGCCGGATTCCCGACGGCTCGAACCAGAAACTGCGGGAACGCCGATGGAACCTGACGGTAGGGGCGGTACAGTTCCGGCCCGTCCTCGCCAAGGAGCAGGTTCGTCGCGCTGGCCTTGCTGTTGGCAACCACCCCAACAATCGTCACCGGAATTTCTGCCCCGCCAGTATCAACACGCACGATCTGTCCGATGGCATCGCCGGACGGCCACCAGCGTTTGGCCGCCCAATCGTTCACCACCGCCACGGGAAGTCCGTGTTCATCGTCCTGCGTGGTGAACTCCCTGCCGCTCTTCACCCGCACGGCAACGGTCGAGAAATATCCGGGGCTCACGGACACCACGGACTTGGGCACATCACTCTGCGCCAACGGCTCGGCGTCGCCAGATCTCGTGATCCTCACCGTTCCCTGAGTGAGCAACGAGACCGTCGCCTGCACCGCAACGGATGCGGCACCGGGGACCGTGCTCAACTCCTGGGCGATGCGCTCGGTCACCGGCACATACGTCTCTTTCACGCGCCACGGATGCGGGTAGCTCGGCACGGTGCTCACCAAGTGCGCGACATCGAAGCCCAGGTCCACGTTGGCGTAGTGCCACTCGGTGCGAGCCAGCAGCCCGGCCCCGACGAGTAGCACCACCGCCAAACCGACCTCCATGACGACAAGCGCGCGCTGCGATACGCTCCCACTGCGCGACAGCGAGAGCGCACCGCTGCGCAGCAGAGCTTGTGCATTCACCTGTGAAATCAGGCGGGCGGGGATCACGCTCAGGAGAACACCGGCCGCCGCCGAAACCCCAACCAGAAAGAGCACCACCCAAAGATCAATGCGATAGTCCATCCCTTCCGGCCGGAACGACGCCAGCGCCGGGTGACTGCGCAAGACACCAAGGGACATCGTCGCCACCGCCAACCCACCCATGGCCCCCGCAAGCACCAGGAGCGTATTCTGGGCCAGCAAGTGCTCGATCAACTTGCGCGACGACGCCCCGACCGCCGAGCGTAACGCGAGTTCATCCTGTTGTCGCAGCGTGCGCACCAACAGCAGACTGGCCAGGTTGGCGCAGGCAATCAACAACACGCACCCAACCACAGCGGCGAAGATCAGGTCGTGCGACTGCGTCGCCGCCACATAGCGGTCTCGCAGCGGCAACACCGTCAGCTTCATCTCCGCGTCGCGTGGCGCCAGCGCCCGTAGCGCCGGCGTCAAAGCCGCCAGCTCCTCCTGCAGCTGCCGGGGTGACTTTCCCGGTGCCAGGCGGGCCAACACATTCACCGACCGAATGGACGGCCGAGTGCTGGGGTCCAGCGTCGGGACCGCCGGCAACCAGAAGTCCGAACGCACCTCGAAGGAGAATCCCGGGGGCATCACGCCAACGACGGTGTAGTGCGAGTCGCTCAGCTTCACATCCCGACCGATGATCCCTCGATCACCGGCGAAGTGTGTCTGCCACAATCCGTAGCTCAGCACCGTGACCAAGGGCGCCCCCAAACGATCGTCGTCGGCGGTGAGCGGGCGTCCCAACGTCGCTCCGGCGTGCAGCATCTCGAACACCTTCGGGGACACCACCCCGCCGTTCAGCAACAACGGTTCGCCGCCTGTGGCTAACGCCTTTCCTCCTGATGAGAAGGCGGCGACAGCATCAACCGATTGGAACGCGTGGTCGTGCAGGAGCTGGGCGAAGGTGTCATAACGCACGTCGCACGAACTCGGGCATCGACTCGTCGTCTGGCCCTCAGTGGCCACCGGTTCTTCGGTGATGAGGACCAGTCGATCGGGCTCGGGGAATGGCAGCGCGCCAGCGCACCGCGGACACCACGCTGAACGCGCGGCGGCGCTGGCGCCGATCGCCAGCGCCAGCGACAACACCGCCGTGATCGTGAAACTCGGGGAGCGCCCTAACGAGCGGAGCGCCGTGCGAATCGGCAGCACTTAGGGCAGGCGACCGTACTTCTTCATCGCCGCCAACATGCGGTCGACGGGCATGGCGTAGATGCGCAGGTCATTCGCGGTGGTCGTCTCGGCGGCCAACAGCGCGTTGGTGATCGCCGCCTCGTCGCCTGCGCCGTGGCCTGGAAGAGCGGTGAGATGCGATCATTGGCCAACATCTGCAGGGACTTCACGGGTGGATCGTCGTACCAGGCGCGCGGATTGGCCGTGGAAAAGGCGATGAAGATGTCGCCCGATCCATTCCCGCAAACCCACCCTACGCCCAATGCCGAGGCGAGACCCGGGTGACGATACGTTGCGGGCTGATGCGGGAGCAGCAGGGCATCAGTGGCCACCACGACGATGATCGATCCCTGCTCTGGCGGCTCCTCCTTGCATCGCCGCTGCCTGCGCCGACCGCGCTGCTCCGCGCACGTCGCGCCCGCGCCGCCGCTGGGGGCATCACGCAGTGCTTGCGCGAGCAGTGCGCCGGCAATGGATCGCTGATGACGATACCCCGCGAGGTCGGGGATCTCTTCACCCACCGGCACACCGGCGATGCGAGAGGTCGCGACGAAGACCGTAGTTGCACTGCACCAGCACACCAACCGTGTACCCGCCTTGCGCCTCTGTCGGCTTACGCGACGCCGTCCCCGATCCCGCCCTTGAAGCCATGGCACACCATCCCCGTGCCTCACCGCCCCTTCCTTCCGGAACGCCACCGGCAGCTCCATCAAGCGCCGCCACCACGTGCTCCGGCTTCACATGAAAGCCGTTGATGTCATTCAGCCCACCGTCGTACGTCTCCGCCACCACTGGGAGCCACCACGGCTGCAACGCGTTCTTCTGTGAATTTTCCCATTGAATGATCGCGTCGCGCACCACCCCAACGCTGTGCGTATTCGTGATCGCGATCGGACCTTCCAGCAGGCCGCTCTCCTGCACCCACGTGGTGCCGGTCATCTCGCCGTTGCCGTTGAGCGTGAACCAGGCCGCGAACACGGGATCTGGATTCGCCTTCCCACGAGGGTGCACCACCGTCACACCGGTGCGAACGGGGCCCTTCCCCACCACCAGCTTGCCACTGCCGGCAATGAGCGTGGTCGAGCCTACCTCGACACCTGCAACGTCGGTGATGGCATCGAGCGCACCCGGGGTGCCGCCGATGGGAAGTTTGAGGTCACGTTCGCGTGGCTTCTGCGCCAGCGATGACGAGGAGACGGCGAGGGTGGTCGCCAGGGAAAGCAACACGGCAGTGCGCATGCGGAGAGCCCGGGGTCAGAGGAGGGATGGGACCCCGGAAATAGGCCGCGAAATTCCCCACGGCGCCAGCCACACCGTCAGTACTTCTTCACCACCCGCGCGCGAACGATGTAGTCCAGCTTCGGAAATTCCCGGCGCAGGTACGCGTTGCCTTGCAAGCCGATGGAATCCTGCGAGGGGCCGGGAAAGGTCTTTCCGCCCCGTGTGCCCGTGTACTCCCAGTACAGGGAATCGAGCACTTCAATGCCCTGAACCACCTCGCCGATGGGCGGGAATCCGATGCCATTTAGCGTGTCCAGCCGCGGCGTGTTGTCCACCAGGTTGAAGAACAGCTGCACCGAACGCGTATTCGGTGTGCTCCTGGCGAACGAAAGGGCACCACGTCGGTTCACCGCGGCCACCGAATCATCGGGAATCGTCTTCCCTTCCCACGCCGCGTTCACCGCCGAGTCACCGTGAATGCCGAATTGCGCCACGAAGTTGCGCATGGTGCGGTGGAACGCCACGGAATCGAAGTAGCGATTCCGGACCAGCACGTAGAACCGGTCAGCGCCATGTGGTGACCAGGGGCGATGGACGCGCACGCGCATCGCCCCCTTGGTCGTCATCACTTCCACATCGAACGAGTCGGGGGCCGTGGCCCGATACGCCTTGGCATCGGGCGTGATCAATGGCGCCGGCTTGTGACACGCCAACGCCGCCCCGGTGGTCAGGGCGGCGAACATCGCCAGCCGGCGCCCCGCGATCGTGCGAGTCAACGCTTGGCGTTAGGCAATGCGTAACAACGCGTCGCCGATCGCTTCCACAATGCGATCGATCTGCGCCCGCTCGATGATCAGTGGCGGCGACAGGGCGATGATGTCGCCCGTGAACCGGCACAGCACCCCGTTGCGGAAGCAATCGATGTGGGTCTCCATCGCCCGCGCTCCCACCTTTCCCGGGCGCGAATCCAGCTCGATGCCGGCGACCAAGCCCAGGTTGCGCACGTCAATCACATGCGGCTTGGCGCGCAGGGAGTGCACTGCCTCTTCCCAGTAGCCGGACAACTCGTTGGCGCGCTCGAACAACCCTTCGTCCCGGTACAGGTCCAACGTGGCCAACCCCGCGGCACAGGCCAGCGGATGTCCGGAGTACGTGTAGCCATGGAAGAACTCGATCCCCGCCTCGGCCGCCGTCACCACGCTTTCGTAGATCCCGTGCCTAACGAACACTGCTCCCATGGGCACGGAGCCGTTGGTGATCCCCTTGGCCACCGTCATCATGTCCGGTGCCACGCCGAACTTGTCCGCACCAAACGGCGTCCCGAGTCGTCCAAAGCCCGTGATCACTTCGTCGAAGATCAGCAGGATGCCGTACTTGTCGCAGATGGCGCGCAGACGGTCCAGGTAGCCCTTGGGTGGCACCAGAACCCCGGCCGATCCCGCCACAGGTTCAACAATCACCGCGGCGATCGTGTCGCCACCGTGCGCCTTCACCACTTCTTCGAGGGCGTCCGCCAGGTTCGCGCCGTGCTCTGGTTGTCCCTTGGAGAAGAAGTTCTCGGGCAGGCCATGCGTGGCCGGAATGTGCGAGACATGGGGCATCAGCTGCGCCATGTAGGCCTGGCGGTTCTTCTCAATCCCACCGACCGAAATGCCGCCAAAGCCCACGCCGTGATATCCGCGCACGCGGCCCACGAATCGCACCCGTTGCGGCTGCCCCTTCGAGATCCAGTACGCCATGGCGATCTTGAGCGCCGTGTCCACCGCCTCGGAGCCGGAGTTCGCGAAGAACACGTGGTCCAGCGGCTTGGGCATGATCTCCACCAGCCGATTCGCCAGGGCGAAGGACAGTGGATGCCCCATGTTGAACCCGGGGGCGTAATCCAGCGTCGCCGCGGCCTCGGCGATCGCCGCCACCACCGGCTCGCGCGAGTGGCCAGCGTTTACACACCAGAGCCCCGCGGTCCCGTCCAGGATGCGGTTGCCATCCACGTCCGTGTAGTACATCCCCTTGGCAGAGGCGAGTAGCCGCGGTGCCGCCTTGAACGCCCGGTTTGCCGTGAACGGCATCCAGTGCGACTCCATGTCGGCGGCGGTGAGTGGGGCGAGGGGGAGCGTGGTGGCCATGGCGGAGGGACCGGTGGACGTTGGATGGTGAACGGCGTCTCGGACTGATTTGCGCGCTAATGACGGTCAGCGCAATGGCAGAATCAGTCGAATGACTGGAAGTGTTTCTAAGTTTGCGGCACGGTCGCCGTCTTTGGCTCCGGCGCGGGCTTGGAAGCGCGCGCCGCATCTTCCTGCGCCAGTTCGGCTTCCTCTTCCTGCTCGCGCTCGGCGACCTCACGCTCGATGGCTTCCCGCTCCGCGCGATAGCGACTGTACCACTCGCGCGTGATTTCTCCGGCCAGCTCGCGGTTCCCCAGGCCAAAGGCGAGGGCCATGCCTAACGCCAAGGCGCCAAACAGGATCGCAAAGGCCGTCGTGACGATGTCCGTCGCAATGCCCAGCTCCTGCAGCGCCATGAACACCGCCAGCGTCACCACCCCCCAGCGTCCGATACGCGCCAGCGTCGGCCCGCCCTGCACCGCCCCCGCCGACGCCATGATCAGTCCACCCGTAAACCGACCCAGCACGATCCCGACGATCATGATCACCACCGCCGACATCAGCGACGGCAGGTAGCCGACCAGCTCCGTGAACACGCCGGCCAGGGACTCCATGCCTAACGCGCTGGCCGCCACGATGATCACCGCGAACATCGTGAACCAGAAGAGCGTCTTGCCGATGACGCGCGTGGGGTTGAAATGCGCCCCCGTCCGCTCGACCGCCTCCAGCACCCCGCCGCGCTCCAGCACGCGGTTCAGGTGCAACCGGCGCAACAGCCGCTCCGTACCTTTCTCGATCAGCTTGGCCAGCAGATATCCGGCAAACAGGATGACCAGCGCCCCCAAAAGCGCGGGCACGATCTCCGCCAGCTGGGCAAAACTCTCCTGCAATCGCTCGAGGAAGTTCACGACAGTCCCGTGTAAGGTCCCCGAAATCTAGCAGGCCAAGAGCGATTCGTGGACGGAGTCATGGCAGGCTTGCTGCCTACTTTCTATGTCCTGTCGACGGCGGTCCCCAATCCAGTCGACGCCTGTGCCAAGTCCAGTAGAAAGGCGGCGCTCAGTCAGTTCGGCGGTGTGCCCAGCACCGCTTCAGCCGGCCGGACCAGCTAATTCCGCGTGCCCCGCCGAACGTCGAAAATCGCCGACCGCCGGCACTGTGGGCAGATCAACCACTCCCGGTGACGAGCGTACCCCAGCCCAAACGACCCTCCCCCGATCTCGCGGGACGTCATGGCCACCTGACATCGGGGGCACTCCGCGGCCGACGTCGCGGCGAACGCCTCGCGTATTGCCTTCTCCTCTTCAGGAGTGAACTGCGCGCGTTCCATTACGCTCCGCCAGGGTCCTTGCCCCCCGGTTCCGCGGACGGCGGGGTGCGCACGCTCTCCAGCAGCGCTCGCACGTCATCGGGAATCGCGATGGGCGTCCGACTCGAATAATCGTACATCACCTGAACGGTATCCCCGTCGGCGATCAAGCGGCCATCTCGTCCGTCGCACAGTCGATAGTGGAAGATCCAGGCCTTCTTTCGGATCTCCGGCACCGTGATATCGACTTCCAGCGGAACGCCCATACGCGCCGACGCGTGGTACTTGAGGTGCGCCTCCGCCACGATGAACGGCGGGTCGGGGACCTTGTTCCAGGTATCGCTCCACAGCGCATGACGGGCCATTTCGAAGTACGTCAGGTACACGGCATTGTTCACGTGGCCCTTGGTGTCGTAATCCGCGTAGCGCGTAACGATCGGAAATCGCATCAGTCGATCCTCACGACAACCTTGCCGAACTGTTCCCCCGATTCCAGGCGCGCAAAGGCATCGCACCCCTGCTCGAGCGGGAACGTGGAGTCGACGATCGCTCGCACACGACCCGCGCGATACTCCTCGACAACGGCTGCGAATTCGCTCTCACTCCCCATGGTGGAACCCATGATCGTCCACTGATTCCAGAACAGGCGGCGCACGTCCATCTGCAATTCCGGCCCCGACGTTCCTCCACACGTCACCAATCGGCCGCGCTTTCCCAACGCGCCTAACGACTGAGCGAAGGTGGCTCGCCCCACGCTGTCGATGACCACATCCACGCCACGCTTGCCGGTTCGGGCGCGGACCTCCTTGCCCACGTCGATCCCCGCCCCGTGACGCAGGGCCACATCGGCACCCAGAGCCAACGCCCGCTCGAGTTTCCACTCGCTGCCAGACGTCACCCAGACGCGGGCGCCAAGGTTCTTGCAGATCTGTAGCGCCGCCAGCGCCACACCGCCGCCGATCCCCCAGATCAATACTTCGTCTCCCGCGCGTACCTGCGCGCGCGTGTGCACCATCCGCCACGCCGTCAGCGTCGCCAACGGGTAGGCCGCCGCGGCATCCCATCCCTCTGGGGTCGGGGTGGCAATCCGCAACACGTTAGGCTCGGGAACAACCACCAACTCGCAGAGTGTACCCGGCCGATGCTCGCCGAGTATGCCGTATTGCAGGCAGAGCGGCTGGTCGCCGGAGGTGCAGTACTCGCACTGTCGGCATGAGACGCCGGGGTTGATCAAGACCGCGTCACCCGGAACCACCGAACGCACACTCGCCCCGACACTCTCCACTACCCCCGCTCCGTCCGCACCAAGTATCCACGGCGGCGTGAGCGTCAAATGCGGCAGTCCGGCCAGTGTGAACAGGTCGAGATGATTCAGCGCCGCCGCCCGCAACCGAACGCGCACCGAGTGCTCGCCAGCGAGCGGGGGCTCTGGGAGGTCCTGGCGAAAGCGGAGCTGTTCGAGCCCGCCGGTTGCATCTATGGTGAGTGCTCGCACCCTTTCTCCTGCCGGTTATATTGACGCGTGCTGCGGCGCGCCCCGGATGCGGACGCGCTGGCCTTCAAACTCTCGATCGCGAAGCATGCTCTCGATCAAGGTCCCGCCTCTCGGTGAATCGATCGTCGAAGCCACGGTCTCACAGTGGCGAAAGAAGGAGGGGGACACAGTCGCCGCGGGCGAAACGCTCGTGGAACTGGAGACGGATAAGGTAACGGTCGAAGTTCCGGCACTCAAAGCAGGCGTCGTGACTCGTCGCCTTAAGCACGAAGGGGACGTGGTGAAGGTGGACGAGGAATTGTGCGTCCTGGACGATGCGGCCACCGCTGGTACGCCCGCTCCAGCAGCGGCCGCCGCCACGCCGGCTCCTGCAACGCCGGCCCCGGCCGCTCAAGCGCCAGCCGCAGCCGCGTCCGCTGCGCCACCAGCAGCAGCCGCCCCGAGCGCAGCCGCGCCATCCGAAGTTCGCGCGTCTCCTGCCGCGACCCGTGTCGCCGCGGAGCATGGTGTGCCACTCTCCGCGGTCGCCGGCACGGGCCGCGGCGGCGTCGTCAGCAAGCCCGACGTCGTGGACTACCTCGGCAAGCCGGCAGCTCCAACAAGCACCGCAGCTCCAACGAGTGCTACCCCGCCCCCCGCCGCTCCAGCAAGCGCTGCAGCGCCGCCCGCCGCTCCGACGGATGCACCACCGCCGACCGTCCCCCGTCCGGCACCGGTCGCCGCAGCAGCAGCGCCCGCGACGGGAACAGCGACCCCCGCCCCCGGTCGCGAGACACGCGAGAAAATGACGACGCGCCGCAAGCGCATCGCCGAACACCTCCTGGAATCGCAGCATGCCACCGCGCACCTAACGACTTTCAACGAAGTCGACATGACCGCGGTCGAGTCGTTGCGCGGCCGAGTGAAGGAGAAGATCGAGAAGGAAACAGGTGTCCGCTTGAGCTTCATGCCGTTCTTCGTGAAGGCCGCGTGCATGGCACTCAAGCAGTTCCCCACGGTGAACGCGCGCGTCGATGGCGATGCCATCGTCTATCATCACTACGTCAACATGGGGATTGCCGTCGCCTCAGACGCGGGACTCGTCGTCCCCAACGTCAAAGGAGCCGACGCGCTGGGCCTGGTCGACATTGGCCGCGCGATCAGCGAAGTGGCCAAGAAGGCACGCGACGGCAAGCTGACGATGGACGACCTTACCGGCGGGACGTTCACCATCACCAACGGTGGCGTCTTCGGTTCGCTCGTCTCCACCCCGATTATCAACTTCCCGCAGTCAGGAATACTCGGCCTGCACAAGATCCAGGACCGACCCGTGGTCGTGGATGGCCAGATCGTGATCCGGCCCATGATGTACATCGCCCTTTCATATGATCACCGCATCATCGACGGGCAGCAGGCGGTGCTCTTCTTGGTACGCGTGAAGGAGCTGATGGAAGACCCGGCGCTGATGGCGATTTCGTAGCACCCATGCGGCAAGCGAGGCCCGGCGTACTCCCTGGTGCTCATGTCCAGTACCTAAACAGCCTAACGCGTTGGCTCTTTAGTGAGCGCGCGTGCGCGCGCGAGCCCCCGGCACGCTACCGCTACTGTAAGCAAAGCGCCCAGCACGGAGTCAAAGAGGAAATGACGCGGCTGAGGTAGATCAGCAGCTCGCTCGCAGCCGCATTTGACATGTAGAGATACGCGCGTGCCTCCGTGAGGCAGCAGTCCCACTACCGCGCCGGCAGCACCCCAGACAAGTAGGTGCCCACGTGCGCCCGGAAGCCCGCGCATATGTCAGCCGGCGACGCCTCATCAATGGCAAACAGAACAATGACCGCAACAATGAACTGAACGGCCTCATACGACAGGCCGCGGGAGCGGAAGTCGCTAAGCAGGATCGCGGAGCAGTACAGCTGAACGTTAGTGCCGCTCCGATGAGGACGATCCGAATGGTCCGCCTCGGACGTGTGCCATGGTCCGTGTTCGTTCTAGAAGCGAACATTGAATGCCTCCAGCTTTCCCGCGCAAACTCCCGCCATTTCATCGCGCGTTCGCCTGAATGCGTCGGGACAGAATTTGGGCTCAAGAGTAGCGGGTCATTGGCGACAAAAGGCGCAGAGGGCTTGCAACACCTGTTCCGCACCTTGGAAATCTACATTCTCAATTTTCTCCGGCCGCCTAAGAACGACGCCTAAAGCGATCCAATCGGTGGGGACATGGAACGCGCGAAGAAACACTTCAGGTGAGTCCCCATTCGGACGTAACCGATTCAAGAGCATTTCTCGCACTCAATCCGCGCCATTCGCGGCCAGATTGTAGCCTGCCAAACCGTCGCATGCGACTTGAAATGGATTGCCTGCCGCCGAGGGGCCGGAAATTCATTGCTCCACCCTCTTGATCGAGCCACACCTGCGTAGATCAACACGATAGAACCCAATCAAGGATAGATCGAACGCCTAGCGGCGGGCTCGCGCTCATGACATCCCGGACCGCTCGACGGCCGGGATGTTTCGTTTTTGTAATCACCAGCAACTGAGCAAACCATTTCACCCGCTCCGGCATCCAATCCCGTGCAAGCCAGAGAGAACGAAAATCGCAGCCGAATCTTTCCGCGAACCACCCCGTAAGAAGAAGCAACGGAGTCTCAGATGTCACCGAAATTTGCGTTCACGCCAATCCCACCTTCCCGCAGCGAAGCGGCCCGTCGGCCGGATTCCATCGCCGGGCTGGCTGGTACGTGGCGTGGACAGCTGTTTGATGCAACCGGCGCTGGCACATCCTTTCATTTGCTGCGCGACAACACGCCGGATGCTTCGGTGACCGGTCGCTTCCTTTTCTTCGCCACCGCCGATGTACCGCCGACCGGTGTGCGACTGCTCGAAGCCAGCCAACGCTCCTTTGTCGCCCTCATCGGCCCGTACTTCGACCCGCGCGAGAATGCGGATGTGGTCACGGTCTTCGAAGGGACCAGGGACGGCAGCTCAATCAGCGGTTCCTTCTACACGCGGAGTTCTTCCTGGCACGACGTCTTGAGATCGGGGACGTTTCTCGCCAACCGCGTGGCTGCGGAACCTCGAGCGGCCTAGCGAGTAGCACGACATTCCAAGTGGGGCACCACGCAACGCGTGGTGTGGGGGAGCGGGTGTGGTCGCCTCTGGCGGTCACACCCGCTTATTTTTCCGGTCCCCTCCCATCGCAGGGACCCACCGTGAGTTCTCCTATGTCGGCTGTTGACGTCGTCATCATAGGTGGCGGGCCGGGCGGCTACGTGGCCGCCATCCGCGCGGCACAGCTCGGACTCTCTACCGTGTGCGTCGAGATGGACAAGACGCTCGGTGGCACGTGCGTGAACGTCGGTTGCATCCCCTCCAAGGCGCTGCTCCAGTCCTCCGAGCACTACGAATTCGCGCGGCTGCACGCGCACGAGCATGGACTCGGCTACGACGAACTCCATCTGGACTTGCGCCAGATGATGAAGCGCAAGGACGACGTCGTCGCCGCCAACACCCGGGGCGTCGAGTTCCTCTTCAAGAAGAACAAGGTGACGTGGGCGCGCGGCAAGGGCACGCTGCTCCCCGGCAACGTGGTCGAGGTCACCGCCGCCGACGGGGGCGCCCAGCAATACCAGGCGCGCCATGTCATCCTCGCGACCGGCTCGGTGCCGATCGAGCTCCCTTTTCTGCGATTCGACGAGCAGCGCGTGCTGTCGAACGTCGGTGCGCTCAAGATCCCCGAGGTCCCGCGACACCTGGTGGTCATTGGTGGCGGGGTGATCGGCCTGGAACTCGGCTCCGTATGGCGCCGGTTAGGCGCCAAGGTCACGGTGGTTGAGCTGATGCCCGGCATCCTGCCAGGGAACGACGAGGATGTCGTGCGCGAAGCCGATCGTGTCTTCCGCAAGCAGGGGTTGGAGCTGCGGGTCGGCACCAAGGTGACTGGCGCGGACGTCCAGCCAGATCGTGTGCTCGTTCGTATCGAGAAGGACGGCGTGACAGAAACGCTCGATGCCGATCGCGTCCTGGTTTCCGTCGGTCGTCGGCCGGCACTGTTAGGCGTGGACGCCGCGGCGCTGGGGCTGGCCCTTGGCCCGCGTGGCGAAGTGAAGGTGGACGACCAGATGCGCACGAACCTGCCTAACGTTTACGCCATTGGCGATGCGGTGGGCGGCAAGCTGCTGGCGCACAAGGCCGAAGAGGAAGGCGTGGTGGCCGCCGAAGTCATCGCCGGAAAGCCCGTCCACATGCACTACCATAGTATGCCGAGCGTGGTGTACACCTGGCCCGAAGTAGCCAGCGTCGGCCTGGCCGAACACGAGGTCCGTGCCAGCGGGCGGCCATACAAGGTGGGGAAGTTTCCCTTCAGCGCGAACGGCCGCGCGCGAACCATGGGCGAGAATGCCGGTTTTGTGAAATTCATCGCCGACGCCACAACCGATGAGTTGCTGGGCTGCCATATGATCGGCCCTAACGTGTCGGAGTTGATCGCCGAGGTCGTCCTGGCGTTCGAATATCGTGGCGCCTCGGAGGACATCGGCATCACCGTGCATTCGCACCCCACCATTTCCGAGGCCGTGAAAGAGGCCGCCTTGGCCGTGTTAGGCCGAGCCATTCACATCTAGCGTTATGCAGCAGCGCACCACATCATCACAGCCGTACACCCAAATTCGTGGAGTCCGTTGATGTCTACCGTGATCGATCCTCAGACCAGCGCCGGGTCCAAGTC
This sequence comes from Gemmatimonadaceae bacterium, assembly GCA_046327745.1. GTDB lineage: Bacteria > Gemmatimonadota > Gemmatimonadetes > Gemmatimonadales > Gemmatimonadaceae > JABAQJ01. The sequence continues at coordinate 13,099 of JAXLXV010000040.1, forward strand.
CGACAGCGCCTTCGGTCGCTTCTTTCTTCCCGGGCCCACCGAAGTTCGCCCGGATGTCCTGCAGGCGATGACGAAGCCGATGATCGGTCATCGCGGAAAAGGCATTGAAGAATTGATGGGGCGCATTTCACCCCGGTTGCAGCAGGTCTTTCGCACGTCGCGCGCGGTGTACAGCGTTTCATCATCCGCCACCGGACTGATGGAAGCGGGCGTACGGAACGCCGTGCGCGAACGCGTGTTGTGCCTGATCAACGGCTCATTCTCCGAGCGCTTCTACAAGGCCGCCAAGAACTCCGGCGTGCCGTGCGACAAGTTGGAGGTGCCGTACGGCGCCTACCATTCGCCAGAGATGCTGGCCGATGCCCTCAAGAAGGGATCGTATGACGCCGTCACGATGGTGCATTCGGAAACGTCGACCGGCGTGTTGAATCCGATCCGTGACCTCGCGAAAGTCGCGCACGCGTCAGGCGACGTGGTGGTCATCGTGGACACGGTGTCCAGCATGGCCGGCGCGCAGGTCGAGTGCGATGCGTGGGAGCTGGACTACGTCTGCACTGGTTCGCAGAAGGCCTTCGCCGTTCCCCCTGGCCTCGCCTTCTGCACGGGCAACGAGCGCATTTTCGAGCGCGCGCGCAGCAGCAACCGTCGCGGGCTCTATTTCGATATTCTCGAACTCGACGACTACTACAAGAAGAACCAGACGCCGAATACCCCCGCCGTTTCCCTGCTCTATTCGCTGGATGTTCAGCTCCAACACATCGAGAAGGAAGGGATCGAAGCGCGCTGGGCACGCCACACCGCCATGGCCACTCGGACTTACGACTGGGTGAAGGAGATGCAGGGCGCGGGCGTTCCGCTCACCATCTTCGCCCCGGAAGGCTACCGCTCGCCGTGCGTCACCTGCATCGGCATGCCGCCAGGAAAGCTCGGCTCGGCCGTCACAGCGGACATGAAGAAGAAGGGATTCGTGATTGGCTCGGGTTACGGGAAGCTCAAGGACGACATGGTGCGCATCGGCCACATGGGCGACCACACCATGGACGAGCTGAATGTTCTCTTGGGCGCACTCCGCGAGGTAATGTCGGCATGAGCTCCACGTTCAAGGTTCTAGTCGCCGATGCCATTTCGGTCGATGGTCTTGCCCCATTGCGCGATGATGCACGGTTTGAGCTGACCGTCAAGCCCGGTCTCAAGGGCGCCGATCTGGCCGACGCCATCAGTGGCGCCGACGCGGTGCTGGTCCGCAGTGCCACCAAGATCACCCGTGACTCCCTGGCCAAGGCCGATCGTCTGAAGGCGATTGGGCGCGCTGGCGTTGGCGTCGACACCATCGACGTCGCGGCCGCCACCGAGAAGGGAATCCCCGTGCTCATCGCGCCGGGCGGAAACACCATCTCGGCCGCCGAACTCACCATGGCCCTGCTGTTGTCGTTGGCTCGCAAGGTGCCGGCCGCCGACCGTTCGATGCGCGCCGGCGAGTGGGACAAGAAGAGCTTCTCGGGGATTGAGCTGTATGGAAAGACGTTAGGTCTGGTCGGCGCCGGTCGGATTGGCTCGCAGGTGGCCAAGCGCGCCCGCGCGTTTGGCATGACCGTCCTCATCTTCGATCCCTACATCACCAAGGAACACGCCCGCGAACTCGACGCCGAAGCCGCCACGCTGGATGAAGTACTCAGTCGCGGCGACGTCATCTCGGTGCACGTCCCGCTCACGGACGCCACCAAGGGGCTCATCGGCACCGCGCAGTTCGCTCGGATGAAGGCCACGACGCTCGTGCTGAATGTGGCGCGAGGCGGCGTGGTGGACGAAACCGCGCTCCTTTCGGCGCTGCAGAACAAGCAGATCGCCGGAGCCGCGTTGGACGTTTTTGAATCGGAACCACTCCCGGCCGAACACCCGTTCCGCACCCTTCCCAACGTCGTCCTCACGCCGCACCTGGGCGCGTCGACCTCCGAAGCACAGGAGAAGGTGGCGATCGAAATTGCCGAAGTGATCCGGGATGTGCTCCTGCACGGCGATGTGTCAGCCGCCGTGAACGCGAAGGCGATCGGCAACCGGAAGTAGCGCGTCGCCACAGATCCAGACGGTGCGAGAATCAGCGCGCCGTCTGGAGTCCGTCAGGTGCTCCCTTTGCTCGGAGCCGCCGCCAGCAGCGCCATCACCAGTCCGCTCCGAATCTTCGGAACGAACCACGTGGATTTCGGCGGCATCAGTTGGCCCTGCAGGCAGACGTCAATGAACTGCCGCATGGTCACCGCCGGTAGCGTCACGGCCAGCGCCTGACGTCCCGAGTCCACCTCGGCTTGTAGCCAGTCCGCATCACGGTTGGCGCCGACGAAAGTGAGGCGATCGTCTCGCGCGTCCGTGATTCCCAGCACGCCGGCGAAGAGCAGGCGTTGGCAGACGTCGGCGTCAATGTCCTGCGCCGCGTCCGTCGGGTCGAACGTTCCCGGCAGCGGGCGAAGACGCCACCACTTGGCGCCGTCGTACAGCCCGATCTCATGGGTGGTCGTCGGCTGCAACGCAGGACCCGTGTGCGCCTCCACATCGAAGTACTGGCGGATGCGGGGCAGCAGGTCCCCGGCCGGCACGCCGTCACGATCCACCAACCGGTTGTACGGGGCAATCGTCATGGTCTGGGCGGGAAAGAACACCGCCAGGTAGTGCTGATAGCCGAGCATGGCGGCAGCAGCACTGCGGTGATTGCCGTCGGCGACGTAGGCGCGCGGCTCGCGCTGCACCAGCGAACGAAACTGGCTCACCGCCGCGGCGTCGGTGACCAACCACACGCGGTGGTGATTGCCCAATTCGTCATCCGTCTCGAACGATGGCCGGTTCGAGCGTGCGTGCGCCGTGAGCGCCCTCTGCAGTTCTCCCGATGCATCGTCCACCGCCAGGTTCACCGTTCCCATGTCGGCGCCAGTCGCTGCCGTCAGGTCGGCGCGACCGCGTGCCTTGGGCTCGCGGATCCCCTCGTTCCGAATGATCGTCCCCGAGGGGTTCGCGTCGGTCCGGATTTCTGACGTCAGGGCCATGCCGCCGATGCCAATCTGCGGGGCATTGGGATGGTCCGGCCGCACGATCTCGTACACCCAAAGGAGATTGTGCACTTGGCGCGTCCTGGGACTGGCAATGAGCGCCTTCATCTCCGTCGATGCGTGGGCGAGTGACGCCGGTGACCCGTCGTCGCCAATCTGGTCGACGGACGCCACATGGCAGTGCGGCATCGTCGCGCGCAACACAGACTCCGGCCGCGCCTGCAGCAGCTCCCACACCTCGGCGTCACTCTGGAATTCGTCGTAGTTCGGCGCGCCGAGGGCATCGGCAGCCGGCGAGTCCACGGGCACAAGGGCGGTGGGAACGGGGTCGATCGTGGGCATTTCGTCGTGCGGAGGAAGGAAAGGACGTTTGAGCTGTCGAGGCGGTCTAGGGCAGGAGTTCCTTTGCCCATGCGTGAGTCGTGGAACCTAAGGCAGAGTTGCCTGAGTCGTAGGTCCTAGGGCAGAGTTGCGTGAGTAGACCCTGGGGCAGGAATTCCTTGGCAGAGTTGCGTCAGTAGACCCTAGGGCAGGTATTCCTTGGCCCACTTGCGTGAGTAATAGACCCCCACTCCCGTGCCTACCGCGCTGACTGCGATGGCGGTGTAGAGTCCGACGAAATCCCCCAGCCACCATCCGATGGCGCCGCCAATCGTTGAGCCGAGCAAGACGATGATCTTGGTCATCTGTTTTCGCCACGGGATTTAGTGAGCGGCGCGGTGAGTTCTCTCTTCATACCAATGCCATGACTCGGCGGTTAGATGCGGACACCGTCGGGCGCCGTCAGTGTGTCGTGGTCCACGTTTCCCGTATTCCGTGTGGCCGCCGGCTCAAACAACAGGACGTGCGTTTCCTGCTCGGCCACGGGGCGATGCTCAACCCCCTTGGGCACGACGAGAAACTCACCCGGCGCCAGGTCAACCGCACGATCACGGAACTCGATGCGCAAGTGCCCGTGAAGCACCAAGAACAGCTCGTCCTCCTGCTCGTGGTGGTGCCAGACGAATTCGCCCTGAAGCTTCACAAGCTTCACTTCCTGTCCGTTTAGCTCTCCCACCACCTTGGGGCGCCAATGTTCGGAGATTCGCGAGAGCTTGTCGGAGAGACTGACCTTTTCCGGCGGCATGGCGATCGGGAAGAAGAGCAGCGTGAGCAGATCAAGCGGTAACTCGGGCACTTCGCCACCCTTGGGATCGGTGGCTCAAACCCAAGGACTGAACGCCCGAACGTGGGGCAACATAGCTATAGCACCACGCGCCTCCTAAACGGGCGGAAGATTGCGCGCGGTGACCCACGTACTAGCTTGGCGTGCGGCTGAATAAGTATCGAAGCCGCATCCAAGGGTCGCCAGTGGGCAACGAGCCAGGAGGAAGGGACGATGAGGAGTCGCGGCGCAAAGTGCGTACTTCGTTTGGTGGGCGTGACGGGTCTCGCGGCCTGCGCCGATGCATCCACACCGTTAGCCCCGCGCTGTCGGCGTCCATGGCCAGCATCGCCAGCTACAACGTTCAGGCCCTTCCCATTCCCGCCAATGCGCTGTACGGCGAGGCCAGTTCTATCAACGACGCCGGCCTCATCGCCGGCTGGTACACGACGGGCAACATTTGGTCGGCCGTCGCCTGGAACGCCGCGGGCACCCAAATGCTCGACCTGGGGAAGCTGGCCGGATATCAGTCCGCCCTAGCCAAGGGGATCAACGCCTCCGGCAGCATTGTCGGATACGTCCTCAGCGCCGGATTTGCCAGCTCGCGCGCCTTCCGCTGGACGCGGAGTGGGGGCATGCAGCCCTTGGCCACCCTCGGCGGCACGGGAGGCATCGCGTTGTCGATCAACGCGTCGGGCACCATCGCCGGTTGGGCGTCCGATGCCGTGGGAACGATTCACGCTGTGAAGTGGACGCCTAGTGGGACGGTGGTCGACCTCAATCCGCCAGGCGCAACCAGTGAGGCCACCGGCGTGAACGATGCCGGCGACATTGTCGGCTTCGCCCTGATTCCGCCGGCCGCCGAGCACGCGTACCTGTGGCGCCACGACGGCGTGAACATCGACTTGGGAACGCTCGGGGGTCGGCACAGCTTCGCGAACGGCGTGAACAACAACCTGGTGGTCGTCGGTGTGGCCGAGCGGCCCTCGCCGCAGGCGCCGATTGCTTTCGCCTGGGCTCCGTCGACGGGCATGCGCGCCATCACCCCGATGGGCCCGAATTCCGAAGCCTATGCCGTGAGCGACCTCAATCGGGTCGTGGGTAAGCAAACCAGCAGCGGCGTGTTGGGGCTGACGCTCTTCCACGGTGCGGCCGCTACCCTCCCTGACCTCGCCCCGGCCAAGGGCCCCTTCTCCGCGGCCACGTCGGTGAATCGCTGCGGCACGGCCGTCGGTTCCAGTGCCAGCCCCCAGCCGACCAACGGTAACTCCGTGCCGGTCATCTGGCGCCAGTCACCCTGCGATTGATCCGTCAGCTCGATACACGCAATGCATGTGGGCGACCGCACCATCGCCGTGCCGCGATGGAGCCAACCCGACTAGGGCTGGCCGGGGAAATTAAGATCGACGGCGCGCATTCTGGGCGATCTCAACCCACGCAGCAACGGGAAGCGTCGAGATGATCTCACCGATCGTGTCGAGGGGAATGTCCTCCAACTTCTTGAACCGAATGCACGACTTCCCAACGTCCGGCTTCTTGCCGATCGCGGCGAACCCCTCCTTCAACCGCTTCGCCAACTTCTCGCTGCCGTAAATCGACATCAGATAGATGGCGTAGTTGTTCTTCTGGGCCGCCAGCGACGCGTACAACAACGGCTGACCGTTGTAGGTGTCCGGGAAGACCTTGAGCGGCACCTCGTAGCAAATCGCCCCCCAGTTCATCGCTTCCACATAGCCCTTCGGCATGCTGGCCTTCATGGCCCGTCGAACCGTGGCGATGACTTTCCGGCGTTCCGCCGGAAGGCTCGCGAGATACTCGGGAACGGTCTTGGCAGCGCTCTTCACGTTGATTCCTCCAGACGCGGCGAAGTATTCGGCATCAGGGAAGCCATCGCCTGACAGCGGGCGAAGGGCCTTCCTCGGCTACAAACGCAGGCCTCGCACCTGACGCGCGCCAACATACGCCCGCCGCGTATCTTCCGTCCACTCACCTGCAACCACACGCGCGGAACCAACTGACATCGTGACCGAATCGCACGTGACCCCCGCGCTGCCGAGCGATGCCGACGCCGTACGAGCACTGCTGGCGACCGGTGTGCCGGCGTCGTACCGATCGCTTCTGCACGAGCACCTCGAGCGAGCGCTGATTGGTACCGATCGCGAGGAGCACTTGCTGGTGAGCCGCGATCGGCCGGCCGGTGCGGTGACTGGGTTCGCGCTCTTTGGGATTGTCCCCGGAACGATCGGCGCCGGACGTCTGCGCGGTATCGCGATTGCCCCGCTCGCTCGGCGACGAGGTGTCGGTCGCGCTTTGCTGACAGCCGCGTGCCGCGAGCTGCAGGCCGTCGGTGCCCGCTTTGTGTTGGTGGAGCTGCCGGACGAGCCCGAGGCCCGGTTCCTGTGGGCCCTGTTGGAAGCCCACGACTTCCGCGAAGAGGCGCGCGCCGCCGAACTGGTGCGCCCCGGGGTCGATATGCGCTACGTGCGACGCGAACTCGGGCCGCGCTGGCCGTAGCCTTCAGTCATTAATCGCATCAGCGGGCGAGTGCCCTGCCATCTGGGCCGTCTCCCTCAATCCCGCTGCCGGGCGAAGACCAGCGTCAACGGCACGTAGCCATCGGCGTTAGGGTCGGCCGTCGGAAAGGTGATGCCCAGGGACGCGAACCCTCGGGCATCGGGTGGATGAGGCACCAGTGGGGGCATGGCCACCGTACTCGGTTGAACGTCCACACTCATGCGCGTAGCCGCCGGTCCGCGGACTCCGAGCTCGTAGTGCGCCCCCGCCAGCCCCTCCAGCTGCACCACGTAGCGCCCTTGGTCATATCGCTCGGAGATCACCCGCAACGCCGCTGAACGATCGCCGATCTGTGGTTTCGCTGGCGGGGGCCGCAACTCCCAACCACCGGACCAGGTGACGATGAGTCGAAGTCGTTCGCGGAGTCGCCCGCTTACGTGCGGAATGACAGCACCCGGCAGGGTCTCCGTCGGTCCTGATGCAGCCGACGACAAGGCGATCGAGTCCGCGCCCAAGGGCAAGGCCGGTGCGAACTCGATGTCGATCGGTCGCGCCCCCGAGCCTTGTTCACGCCAGACCTCCAGTGCCAGCGAACGATCCTTGCGCGTCAGGCGGAGCGAGACCACCTCCTGACCCACGCGCACGTGATCCACACGCAGCGAATCCCACTCCGGTGGCAGGTGTGGCGCGACCGTGACGCGACCGGCCGGGGCGTCGACATCGAGCCCCACCAACCCGCGCAGGAGCGGCGTAAGCACCATGGATGTGGCAAAGAACTGGTGCGGCACCGCCGTATCCAGCGGCTTATACAGCCGACCGGACAGGACCTCTGGATTCCGGCCTAACGACTCGTCGAACCCCGTGCGCACAATGGCATCCAGGGCAAAACGTCCGGCGGCCGCATGATGATAGCGATACGCCGCCAACGAGACCCATCCGGTCACGAACGGCCACACCGCGCCATTGTTGTAGTGCAGGGGGTCGAACAGCTTGCTGGTCGCCGACAAGGGACGCGCCCCCCAGTCGGTCATGATGTTGGAGCTGGCAAGTCGCGCCGCCATCTCCGCACCGTGCGTTCGATCGAACACGTCAAAGGACATGGCGGTGGCCGGCCACGCCGTGAGGTTGTCGTTGACGGCGCCCCGTTCCAGGATCGCAAAGGCATACTGACGCGCGTCTGGCAGCCACAACTTTTGCTCCAGCGTGCGCAGCGCCTTTCCGCGAATCGTGCGCGCCTCTGCCGCCAGGGCCGGCTCACGCATCGCCTCGGCCATGCGGGCGAAACGCTCCAGGGAAGCGATCCAAACGCCGCTCAGGTACACGTCTGACACGATGCCGGCCTGAAGGTCTCCCAGCTCCAACGCGCCGGCACCAGCCAAGGTGTTCTCCATCAGCCCGTCGCCATCGCTGTCGGCGCGTTTCGACCAGTCGAAGGCCTTTCGCACGTTCGGCCACAGCTCGCGCACCAAGGCCGTGTCTGCACTCTGACGCCAGTACTCGCCAAAGGCCAGGATCCAGAACGGCGTGGTATCCCCGTGGTAAAACGCATACGGATAGGCGCCGAACCAGTCGATCTTGCCGGCGCCCTGGGAAATCTCGTGCGTGATCTTTCCATCGGCGCGCTGGTACTTCGCAAAGAAGCGGAACGCCCCGTCGCGCACGAGGTCATGTTGCCCCACGGCCGACATCGCGAACGAGTTGATGGACGCGTCCCCGCCAAAGAACCAGCCGAAACCGGGACGATCGCTCGCTCCCCCCGACAAACCATAGCCGGCCACCAAGCCGCAGCCCAGGTCCGGGTTGCAGACCATGGCATCGTCCAGGTTCACCTTGGCCCACTCCACGGCGCGATTGAGGCGCTCGTCAGGTGAAACAACGGCCACCGTTTGGGTGCGAAGGGAATCGGCGTGGGCCACGCGCTGTAGCCACTCGCGTTCGGCGGCACGTGGCGCGCTCAGCGCCGCGTAGAGGGCGCGCACCGAGTCGCGCGACATCTCACCCCCGGCCAGCACGATGGGGATGTAGGCCGTGTGCACATTCACATTCTTGCCCGGCGGCTCTCCCAACCGCGGCTCCGTGTACCGCTCATCGGAACTCCCAACGCCGATTACGAACTGGGGCGGCGCCGCGGCCAGCATGTGCGCGGGCACATCCGACGCTTGCGTCACGGCAGGGGAGCCGAGGAAGGCGTTCACCTTGCGGCGGCTCTCCGAGAATATGAACGCCTTGTCCTCGTTGCTCCACGCCACGTACTGGCCACCTAGCGAGGCCGGCCAGGCAAAGTGAATGTCGGGAGTGAACGACGCGATGATCTCCATCGGGCGGATCGCGTCCACTTCCAGCAGGATGATCGTCGCCGGCAGGTTCAACGGTGTAAAGACGTGTTCTTTCACCGTGAACGTTTCGTACGAGTACTCGATGGTGAACCCTTCCGGGCGGACCACCACATGACGGGCGACGTCGCGCCCGTTCAATGGCGCGCTGTATTTTGGAACGCGAAAAGAGAGTTGCAGATCGTGCAACCACTTGATGGGCCAGGACCACAGCTCCAACCGTCCGTCCTCGGTCCCCATGGCAATACTGCGCCGCCCGGGAGCAGCCAGGTACATCCCCGGCCGGACGTCGCCGCTCAGTGCAATCGGTGACTGCCCCAGGTCAAACCATCGCACCGTGCCGGGCCGCTCCTGGGCCAGCAGCGTGTGCGAGAAGGCGACCAAGGTCGCCGCGATTGCGATGGCGGTGGTATGGAAACGGCGCGGCATACGATTCCCGAACGCTCGAAGTGATGCGAGGAATGTAGAGACCGCACCAACGCGTGGGAGCGGCCATCGATTCCCCGACGGCCACTCCCACGCTGATCACGCTCAGTCACATGGGATGTTCTGCCATCGCGTGGCGCGAACCGAACCGTTGATGAAGGTTGTTGAGCCGACGGCCTCGCCGCAGAGATTCACTTCGCGAGCATCGCTATTCAGTGTGCCGCCGAGGAACGGCAAGTAGATGAATCCGCCGGGCCCGCGCTTGGTGACGGCGCGACGATTGGCGCCGAGCGGTGCCCAACCGACCATCCGGTTCAGGTCGGAGATCCCCATGCCCCGCGATCCTGCCGCGGGAGCCCCCTGCATGGCACCCGGAGGTCGGCGGGCGATGGCCACGACGGTGCCTGCGCCGGTGGTCGATTCACCGACAGTCGTTCGGAATCGGTTGATGTCGAATCCATGGGAGTCTGTGCCACCGGGCAAGGCACCCAGGTCTACGAATCCGCCCGCGGCACTCCACATGACGGCGTGCTCGGGCCCACCGAACATCTTGGCCCATCCGGTGATGTCGCCGTTTGGCCCAATGGCCTCGGCGTGGCTGCTGAGGTACCCCGCCGGGTGCAGATCCTGGTATCCAGTGGCCAGCTGCCAGCGGAACGCGTGGACATTGCCGGCATTCGTGAACTCTCCCACCACTACCAGGTTGTTGTCCTCGATGTCCCGAGCGTCCAGGTCCGTTGTACCTGCCGGCCCGAGGAGCACGTTGAATCCAATGCCACCCACCTGCCAGACGAAACCGCGACGGCCGGCGGCGTTGTAGGCAGACCCGACCACCGCGTTGAAGTCCGAGATCGCGTTGCCGACGGCGGCCGTGTAGCCGGCCGGTACGCCCAGGTCGACCGGTCCGCCACCGACCGGCCAGACCGTGACGCGGCCGTCAGTGACCGGATCGACGTTGTAGCTGACGCCGCCGGCATCGCCATTGATGTTGTTGCCGTTGGCCACGCTGTTGTTGCGACCTGGGATCACGCCCAAGTTGAGCGGAACAAACGCAGAGATACTGGCCCCCTCATCCGCGGAGATCGCGGCGTCCGGGCCCGGCGTCCGTGGAGCGGACGGTGCGTCCGCACAGGCCATCATCCCCGCCAGGATCAACCCGGCCCCCACCCATTCCCTTGTCATGCTGCGCATACGTCCTCCTTGCAAGATGCGACGCGCTGGGTGCGCCCCATGCGCACGCGCCAGGCATCGTCACGAGAGGGAGGCGCCCTGCGAGACGGAATGTGGACATCGGGGAACGCACGCCTGAGGCCGCATCATGCCGGCTCGCGCAACAACGCGGCGTTGAAGCCGACGGAACGAAAACGGCCGGCTGCTCACAAGGAGCAACCGGCCGTCATGAAGACAAGCGCGGGTACGCTGGCTTCGTCTTATCGCAAGGCCAAGGCGTTCATCACCAGCATGCCGAGGGCAAAGATCCCCACAGCCGCGGCGATCGCCGTCACCGGCGAAATCTGCAAAGGCTTCTTGAAGGTGGACGTGGCCGCACGCGAGGTCTCAGCAGCCGGCAACGCCGCCATGATCTTCGCGGGAATGTGCGCGGGCGTCATCATGTGCCGACGACGCTCGGTCTCTTCCCCAATGCGGCGCCAGAACTCGACCGAGCGGGCGGATTCGCCGCGCAGGTCCGACGGTTCCGGCAACTCGCCGTCCAACCAACGATTGATTACGTCTGACGTGGCAACCGGCGCCAGTGGCACCTCTCGATCACTGATGGGCCCCGAATCTCCACGATTCGATCGCTCACGAGAAGGCTCGTTATGGCCGCCGCGCTCGATATGCTTGTCGGGCATTAGGCGTATTTCTCCTCTAAAAGAGCCTGGAGCGCTTCACGTGCGCGATGGACGCGCATTTTCAGAGCCCCGACGGTGGTATTCAAAAAGTCAGCCATCTCCTCATAGGACCGCCCCTCCACATGCTTCATCACGAACGCTTCACGCAATGATGGCGGAAGCTTCGCGAGGGCGGTGTCTAGATCGTCACGCAACTCCGTGCGGTCCAGTTCCTCTTCCGGGTTCGCGTAGCCGGTCGGCTGGTCATCTTCGTCGTAGCTGACATGCGTCCGACGAATGTTCTTGAGCCAGTCCTTGCAGCCATTGGCGACGATCCGAAAGACCCAAGCGTCAAAGCGACCACGCACCTCGGACAGGTGATGATACGCTTTTATGAAAGACATCTGGAGGATGTCTTCCGCAACGTCCGGGCTCCCCGTCATGCCCAAGGCATGCCGATAGAGCGGGTCGCTGTAACGCTGGATGAGGATCGAGAACGACTCGCGATGTCCGTCCAGGACGCGCGAGATGATCTCTTGGTCGGCCTCCAATTGGTCCATCGATGAGGCGGTGGGCACCGTCGTCTTCACGGTGCTATGGTAACCGCTTTTCCGGCCTCTCGACAGTCCTTTGGACGCGCCCGGTTGGGTCAGGAGTTGAGTCACGTGTGCAAGACGAGCATCCCTGTGAGGGAGTAACACCCTACGACGTGGTGTTTTCCCCGGCAAAACGCTCGAAAGCACGCCAGCCCTGCGCGCGAATCAACGCACCATGTTCGTCCAGTTTTGGTGGCGGAAGACGCACACTCCCCGGAATCGACGGCGCGACGCCTGTGCGCGGCGAACAAGCAACATCGGCCAGTGCCTCACGCACACTGCGCACCACACCGCAGGGCACCCCCGCCGCGTCCAGCCGCGTGATCCATTCGGCCGCAGCCTTTTCACGCAAGCGAGCCTGCAACGCCTCCACCACTCGGCTGCGCTGCGCCAAGCGCCCCGCGTTCGTCCGCAGGGCCTCTTCGCCAGCTAAATCCGACAGCTCCAACGCTCGGCAACACGCCTGCCATTGGCCATCATTGCCCACCGCCACCACCAGCGGACGATCGCTCGCAGAAAAGAGCTGGTAGGGCACCAGGTTCGCGTGACCATTGCCCCAACGCGCCGCCTCTCGGCCAGAAACCAGCACGTTTTGCGCCACATTCACCAAGGCGGCGGTGGCTGAGTGGGCCAGCGAAACGAAGAGTCGCCGATCGGCGGCGGCCAACGGTTCGCGCGCCGCCAGAGCGCCTAACACGGCGATGGCGGCGTCCTTCCCCGCGGTGACGTCCGCGAGTGCCACCCCGACCTTCATCGGCTCGCCGGCGGGTTCGCCCGTAATCGCCATCCAGCCGCATTCGGCCTGGACCACGTAGTCATAGCCGGGACGTCCGCTTTCCGGCCCAAAGCCGGTCAGGGTACACCAGACCAGCCGAGGACGCTTTCGAAGCCAGGCGAGCGGTTCAATGCCGCGACGCTCGAGGGTGCCAGGGCGGAAGTTGTCCAACACCACGTCGGCCTCAGCCAGTAGGCCCTCGATGACCTCACGGTCACCCCCCGTATCCAGGTCCAAAGCGATCCCGAGCTTGTTGCGGTTCACGCTCAGGAAGTAGGCGCTCTCGCCTTCGGCATCGAACGGCGGCCCCCAACCACGTGTTTCGTCGCCCGTGCCGGGTCGCTCCACCTTGATCACGTCCGCTCCCAGGTCCCCGAGAGCCATGGTGCAGACCGGCCCTGCAAGAACTCTGGTCAGGTCCAGAACTTTGTAGCCTTTGAGCATGAGTATGGCGTTAGTGTCGCTATTACGTCTTAAGTCTGCTATGGTCGTTACTCTGGCGAAATTTGTTCGGACACCGCCCAAATGGCATCAGCACGACTTGCATATGACCCGAAAAATCATATACTTACCGCCGCCAAACGAGCCTGCCGCCACAGCCGCGTCCCCAAGGCGCCCAGATGGCGCCAACGAATGACTGGGGGAACGCGATCGACGCGGTCCCAGTTGTAGCGGCCCACCCGACTGAGCTTTCCCCGCAATGACCGAAATGGCCCCAGAAATCGACGAGAAGGGCGATGAGGAAGCCCCGCCGACTCCACCCACGCCTCCCAAACGTGGTCCGGGTCACCGAGGTCAAGACATGCGCGACACCGTGGCCGAGATGGCCGCGCGAGCGCATGAGATAAGCCTCGAAGCCGGCTCGAAGATGGCAGCGGCAATGAAGGATGTCATCGGGGCTGCGGCCGGTCTCTCCGCCTTCGCCATCGAAAGCGCCCGCGACCTGGTGCAGTTCATGGTGCGCCGCGGGCAGATGACGCAGGATGAAGCGGACAAGCTCCTGCGCGAGGCAGAGGAAGCGCACGCCAAGAATCCGAAGCCGATCACGCCGAAGGCCGCCGAAGCCAAGAAGCCGGTGGAGAAGCCGGCGCCGAAGCCGGTCGCTCCTCCAAAGCCCGCAGTACCGGCGCCTGCTGTCGCTGCTGCACCGGCGCCGAAGCCGGCACCAACTGCCAGTAAGCCGCCAGCTCCCGCCCCTGCGGCCAAGGTGGTAGCCAAACCCGTCGCCAAGGTCGCGGCTCCTGCACCAGCGAAGCCGGCGGCAAAAAAAGTGGCCGCTCCTGCGCCTGCGAAAAAGCCAGCGGCCGCACCAAAGAAGAAGTAGCAGCGCATCGCGAAGATCTGGGCGGCGTGACACCTCGTGTGACGCCGCCCATTTTCTTTGCTGATGCCTGTCACCGCCCCACCACGAGCCTTGAAAGCCCGCGCACCGACGCGCATCGACTTCGGAGGTGGCTGGACGGACGTTCCCCCCTACTCGACGGACATGGGTGGTTGTGTGTGCAACGTCGCCATCTCCCTCTACTCCACGGTGACGCTGAGCGAGCAACCGGGTGGAAGTACCATGGTGAGTGGTCGGCAGGCAGACACCTCACTGGCCCAGGCAGCACTCACGCGGACAGGCGTCACGGGAGTGAAGGCGACCCTGGAGAACGATTTTCCAGTATCCGCTGGGCTGGGGGGATCCAGTGCCGCTGGTGTGGCGATGCTTGGCGCGCTCGACCGATGGTGCCACGGCGCGCCCCTGGATCGCGCCGCCTTAGCAGAGACGAGTCGTGATCTTGAAGTGCGCGACTTGGGCATCGCCGGGGGAAGGCAGGACCACTACGCGGCATCCTTCGGTGGCGCGCTCGGTCTTTGGTTCGGCGACACTACACGCTGTGAGCCTATTCCATTATCTGCGACGTTCGCGAAAGAAATCGCCGAGCGTTGCGTGGTGGCCTACACCGGAGAATCGCGTGTATCGGCGGACACGATCATTGGCGTGATGACCGCCTTTCAAGAAGATCGCGGAACAGTGCGGACGTCCTTGGCCCGCATGCGCGAACTCGCCGCGTCGATGATCGACGCATTGAAGGCGGAGCAATTGGACGAGCTGGGTGGGTTGGTCGCGGAGCATTGGGTGTGTCAGCGGTCGTTGCACCCGGCGATTCCAACGCCGACGATCGACGCGTTGCTGGCCGATGCCCGCGAGGCGGGGGCGATCGGTGGCAAGGCGTTAGGCGCCTCGGGGGGTGGCTGTGTGCTGGCCATCGCGGCGCCCGGCCGGGCCGACAACGTACGCCAGGCCATGGCGCGCCGTGCGACGTTGCTGCCGTATCATGTCGACACCGCCGGATTCCAGTGGGAATACCTAACGTGAGAGTGGAGGATACATGACGGACGTTCCGCGCGGCGATGCGGTCGCGCTGACCCGCGCATTGGTGCGTATCGATTCCCGCAATCCGACCTTGGTGCGCGGCGGACCGGGCGAGGGGGCGGTCGGCGACTTTCTGGCGCAGGTGCTGCGCGCGTGGGGCATGCGCGTGGAGCTGCAGGATGTCGCGGACGGTCGCCGCAACGTGATTGCCCGCGTCGGGCATGCCAAGGCGGGGGCGCCCACCCTGATGTTCAACGGCCACATGGACGTGGTGGACGTGGAGGGGATGGTGCATGCCCCCTTTGCCGCCGAGTCGCGCGACGGACGCATCTATGGACGTGGCGCCGCCGATATGAAGAGCGGCGTGGCGGCGATGTGCGCCGCCGCGGTCCGCGCCGCAGACGCCGGACTGACCGGCGAAGTGATCGTGGCCGCGGTGGTGGACGAAGAGTTCCAGAGCATCGGTACACGCGCCTTACTAGAAGCGGGCATCCGCGCCGACGCCGCGGTGGTCACCGAGCCAACGTCCCTGGCCATCGATCCCGCCCACAAGGGCTTCACGTGGGTCGAGGTGACAACGCGTGGCCGCGCCGCGCACGGCAGTCGCTACGAGATCGGCGTGGATGCCATTCGCCATGCCGGGTTGCTGCTGGCGGAGTTGCAACGGTACGAACTGGAGGAGCTGACACGCCGCACGCACCCGCTGCTCGGCCGGGCGTCGTTGCACGCCGCGACCATCGCCGGTGGCGTTGCCTGGTCCACCTATCCCGACAGCTGCACCGTCACCATCGAACGACGGACGCTGCCGGGAGAGCGCACCGACGACGTGATGCGCGAGATTCGGGAGGCCTGCGCCCGGGTGGGGACCCGCACCGACGCCTTCGAGGCCGACGTCCGTCACGTCTTTTCGCAGGAACCGTCCGACGTTGCCACCGATGCGCCCATCGTCATGGCGTTAGGCGCGGCGCTGCGCAGTGAGTCGGAACGGGTTGCCGTGCAGGGCATGACCGCCTGGACGGACGCCGCCCTGCTCAATGCCGCAGGCATTCCGGCCATCCTCTTTGGCCCGGGCGACATCGCCCAGGCCCACGCTGCCGAAGAATGGGTGGAGACCGACCAGATCGAACGCGCGACCAGGGTGCTGACCCGTCTGGCATCGACCTGGTGCAGTGAGGGAGCACCGTGGCGAGGCTGACGCCGTCGGACTACGACGCCTTGGAAAATGCCATTCGCGACGGACGTCGCGTCGCCGTCGTGCGTCACGGCATGGAGCTGGTCGTCCTTCCGGTCCGCATCTTCACCAGAAGTGGAGGCGAGGCGCTGGAAGCGCGCCACCCATCCACGGGTGAGCGCGTGGTGTTTGAGCTGGCACACATCGAATCCTTCGAGGTGGTCCGATGGTAGCCGAGCGTCCGCTGGTCGCGGTGTATGCGGACGAGTCCTGCCTTGGCAACGGACGCGAAGGTGAAAATCCTGGCGGTGCCGGTGTGCTGGTCGAGTATCTCCAGAAGGGACAGTGCTTGCGGTTTGACCTGTGGGTCTCCGAACCAGCGACGACGAATAACCGCATGGCACTGCGCTCGGTGATCGAGACCTTTCGCGCCCTCTCACGCAAGGGACGCGGGCTTCGCGTGGTCTTCACGACCGACTCCCGCTACATCGTGGATGGCATGTCGCAGTGGGTCCACGACTGGGCTCGGCGCGGCTGGCGACGAAAGAGTGGCGCGATCGAAAATCTGGCGCTGTGGCAGGAAGCAGTGACCGTTGCACAGCCACACGAGGTGTCGTGGCGCTGGGTCCGAGGCCACAACGGACACGCGCAGAACGAATACGCCAACGACCTGGCCGTGCGTGCCGCCGAAACCCGAACGCACTCCGAGTCATTGGTAGACAGTGGATTCGACGAATGGCTGAACGCGCGGGCGACCAAACTCGTCCCGGACCCATTCCCTGACCCCTCTGCCTTTCGCGCCTCGTCACGGTTACCGAGCGCAGCGGAGGCGCGTCCGTGATCGCCTGCCCTGCTCTCGCCTTTCGCCCCCGATTTCGGGGTATGTTACGCCATGGACGAACTCGATAGAGTCTACCGACGCCTGGTACAGAATATCCGGGCCGCATTTCCCGAACTGCTCTCGCGACCGTTCGAGGTCGCGAAGATCTACCAGCAGATCATTCCCTATCGCACCAATCGACGGGAACTCGGGTTCGAGACCAACGAGGACTACGAGCTCACCCTGACGCAGCTGCTCTCCGGAGCGCGCGGACTTCTGATGGGTGATGACGAAATGCAGACGGCACTTCGTGGCGAACTCGAATCGCCGAATCCCGATCTCTCTGCGTATCGTGCGTTCGCCACCTCGATGGTAACGCTCGCTCCGGAAGCGCTCCGTGCCCTGGATGCGCAACCAGCGATGCGTCCGACACCGGCAGCCACTGAGCTGCCACCGGCCGCGCGTTCGGCGCTCGATCAGGCGCGGCTCGCCTCGCGAGCGACGGAAGAAGTCGTCACGCGACGCGCCGGTGACGTCGCGCCGGCGCACACCGCCAGCACGTCGCCTCCACTCGGGGCACGTGGCCGCGCCGAACGTCCGGCGCCAGCTCCACCAACTGTCTCCGCGAGCGCGGCGCCCGCCGGGGCAAGCTGCGCGTACTGTGCAGGAACGTTGCCTGAGGGCAAGAACGTCGTGTTCTGTCCTCACTGTGGCCAGGATCTCACCGTGAAGCACTGCCCGGCCTGTAACACGGAATTGGAAGTCGGTTGGAAGTTCTGCATCACCTGCGGCCGTGGGGTTGAGTAGTCCGCGAACCTGACGACTCCGCGGCGGGTATGCTGACGTGCCGAAACACGTCCACTTCTGGCCCGTTGTAGAGACTATGCTCGACGCCACGTCTGCCCGACGATCCGCCGGACTCGCGGGAGTGCTCTGTGCCCTCGCCTGCGCACCACGAGGGCCGGTAGTCGTGCAAGCGATCCCCGCCGGTACCGACCAGCCCGCGACCTCACCGGGCAACTCGGCGCCGCCAGCTACAAGATCCAGCGTGCGCGACGTGGTGTGGCGCGTGTACGCGCGAGATCACGTGGATCTGTGGCTGCATGGGTTCGCGATGCTCCAGGGCGATTCCACCCTCGTGCCGTATTACCGCCCCGGTTACCGTGAACAGATGCTTCGCATTCGGCGCGAACGCAACGTGACGACGGCCATGGACGCGAATCGCGATCGGCTGTCGTCGTACCTGGCGGCGAACCCCAGATTGGTGGCGGCGCAGTTCATTCCGTTGTACTTCGAGACGTGGGACGCCATGCGCCAGGGGTTTGACCTGTTCCTGCGCGCCAACGGCAATCCACGCTATGGACGCGACGAGTATTCGGCTCGGGTGATCGCCACCTTTGCCGCGTCCTTCCCGAACAGCGCGGATCGAGATTGGGCGCGGACCTTCGTGCAGGCACTGGATGACGAACGGGTGCGATTCTACCGCGACTACTGGTTGGCAGAGACGCGGGCGCGGGAAGGGGCTCGCACCGTGTTTGAACGGATGTGGCAGGAGAACTACCGCGCGCGACTGCGGCCCTTCTTTGTGAACGCCCAACAGGATGACGGCGATCTCCTGTTGTCCCTCCCGTTAGGCGGGGAGGGGCGCACGGTCCCAATCAGCCGGCGCGAGAACTACGTCGCCGTCACCTTTCCGGAGAATGAAGCGCACGCCACCGACGCCCTGTTCGTGCTGGCCCACGAACTGGCCGGCCCGCCCTCGTCGTTGGCGATTCGCGATAACACGTCGCCGGCGGAACAGCGTGACGGTACCAGCGACCGCTATGCCAGTCTTGGTGCCGTGCGCGGCGGGGCCGCGATCCTGGCGCGCATCGCGCCGGAACTCGTGTCGAGCT
Organism: Gemmatimonadaceae bacterium; assembly: GCA_046327745.1. Lineage (GTDB taxonomy): Bacteria > Gemmatimonadota > Gemmatimonadetes > Gemmatimonadales > Gemmatimonadaceae > JABAQJ01. The sequence continues at coordinate 32,002 of JAXLXV010000040.1, forward strand.
ATCAGCGCTACTACCTGGGCGTCGCCCGGGTCAACGTTCCGGATGGCGATCCGGCGTCTGCCTTCGAGCGCACCTTCCCGCTCCCCGCCGTGATTCGTGATGCAATCACGCGTCAGATCGATATGATTCTTGGTGGCATCTGACTCGTACATGGCCGACGACTCCACTCCCGACCCCTCCACACTTCCCGTCCCCGTCCCCGTCTCCCTGGACCGGGCCGCGCTCGAACGCGTCCTGGCTCGCGCCGCGGAGCTGCAAGCGCACACCGCCGAGCCAGCGGAAGGGATGAATGAAGCACAGCTTGAAGCGTTAGGCGCCGAGGTTGGGATTTCGAAGGAGCACATCCGGCAGGCGGTCGCCGAGGAACGCACGCGGGTTGCCGTTCCCGAGGAAGGCGGGTTTGTAGGCACCTGGTTTGGCCCTTCGTTCGTGACGGCATCGCGTGTGGTTCGCGGCAAGCCGGAGCAGATCTTGGCGATGCTGGACCAGTGGATGCAGACAGAAGAAGGACTGCGCCCTCGCCGCCGGTTCGCCGACCGACTCACCTGGGAAGCGCGGCGCGATTTCATCTCGTCGTTGCAGACAGGGTTCAACATCAAGGGTCGCGCCTACTCCTTGACCGCGGCAGCGGAAGTCGCGGCATCGGCGGTGGCGGTGGATAACGAACGGGTGATCGTCCGACTGGATGCCGACGTGAGCGTGTCGCGACGCCGCGTGGCGACCTGGACGGGAATTGGCACCGGCGGGATGTGGACCACCGCTGCGGGGTTGGTAGGCGTCGCGGCATCGATTCCCGGTGCCTCACTCTTGGTCGCGGGAGTCGTGGCGACCGTATGGTCGTTGGCCGGAGTCGCCCTTGGCGTAGGGCTGGCGAGCAGTCAGCGGAAACGAACGTCACGGTCGCAGTTGGCGCTGGAGCAGATATTGGATCGCTTGGAGCGCGGGGAGATTCAGCAGCCGCGCGGCGGGGCGACGGCGTTGCTTGACCTGTTGGTGCCGACCCGCCGCTAAGTAGCTCCAGAAACCAGGGTCAACTACTCTTTCCGGGGACAAGCCGCGGGGACACGTTTCACCCATGAGCGAGATCCAGCGCGTGGGTGTGGTCGGCGGCGGCCTCATGGGGACAGGTATTGTCCAAGTCGCCGCGACTGCCGGCTTTCACGTGGTGTGTCGCGAGGTGAGCAATGGTCAGTGCGAGCGGACGCACGCCGCGGTGCGCCGCAGCCTGGACAAGGGCGTGGAGAAGGGGAAGGTGACGTCCGAGTTGCGCGACGCCGCGTTAGGCAGGATGCAGTTCGTGACTGACCTGGCGGCGGTCGCCGCCACCGACCTGATCGTGGAAGCGATCGTCGAGGACCTCACGGAAAAGGTCGTGCTATGGAAGTCGCTGGATGCGGTGGCGCCAGCGCCAACGCTCTTCGCGTCAAACACGTCCAGCTTGTCGATCGCCGCTCAAGCCGCCGCGACGACGCGGGGTGACCGGTTCGTCGGGTTGCACTTCTTCAACCCGGTCCCGGCCATGCCACTGGTTGAGGTGGTGCGAACCGTCACTACCAGCGACGCCACACATCGCCTGGCCCACGCGTTCGTCACTCGCTTGGGGAAAGTGGCGATCGACACGCGCGATACTCCCGGTTTCGTGGTTAACCGGCTCCTCGTCCCATACATGCTGGATGCCATCCGGGCGCTGGAACAGGGGACGGGATCGGTCCGGGACATCGACGTCGGGATGACCCTGGGAGCGGGCCATCCGATGGGGCCGCTGGCCCTGTGCGACTACGTTGGGCTGGACACGTTGCAACGTGTGGCGGAGTCGATGTACCGGGAGTATTGTGAACCGCGTTTCGCCCCACCCCCGCTGCTTCGTCGGATGGTCGTATCCGGTCTATTGGGCCGGAAGAATGGCTCGGGCTTTTACCGCTACGGCGGAGAAAGCCCCGAACCGAACTCGTTCATGGGGTGATGGGACCGAGTGAAGGCGCGTCGCGTGTTGTTGCTGCTGTCGGCCGGGACCCTGGCGTTCACGACGATCGGGACGTCACTCCGCGCGCAAGGGAGTGACACTCGGGCCGGTGTGATCCGCGGGTTCGTCTATGACAGCATCGCCCATGCGCCTCTGGCCGGCGCAGTGGTGCAGGTCATGCGACTGTCCGCGGACATGGAACATGCCCCGCGCCGCACGGCGACCACGGATTCCGTCGGCCGCTTTGAAGTGGCTGATGTACCCGACGGGTCATTCATCATTGGCTTCTTCCACCCGAAACTCGACTCGTTAGGTATCGAGGCTCCCGTCGTCCGCGGAGCCATGCCGGTGCGCGGCACGCGCAATGTGGACCTGGCGGTGCCTTCAGCCACCACGGTGGTCGCCTCTTCATGCGGGGCGCGCGCGGCGATCGACTCCCTTGGACTCGTCGCCGGCTATGTACTGCATCCCGATCACCTCGGCCCGCGCGACGAGGCCACCGTACGAGCGCGGTGGAGCGAAATCGTCATCGACAAGAGCGGGGCCCGAGCCTCCACACGAGAGGCGGCGACCGTCACCTCACCGAGTGGGTGGTTCGGTCTCTGCGGTATTCCGCATGGCGCATTGGTTCTGGTGCGGGTGACGGCCCAGTCCGATACCGGCTCGTACGTGGAGATCGAAGTTCCTGACGATGGGATCCTGGTGCGCTCGCTGTACCTGGGCAACGAGCGCATCGCGCGCGATCCGACCGATGACACCGACCGCGATACGACCGCCAGCGTCACGGCTTCCGACTCCACCGCCGCGCAGCGCGTCGCACCCGTGGTCCGGCCAACACCAGCCAGCCCCGGCACCCACGTCAGGATCAACGGCGTCGTCACAACAGCGTTCGGCGAACCTGTGGCGAATGCCAGGGTGCGGATCTGGGGCGGTCAGTACGCGACGGTAACAAACGAGGAAGGCGCCTACGCCTTGAGCGATGTGCCTGCCGGCACACACACGCTGGAAGTGCGCAAGATCGGCTTTGTCCCGTCGCGGCTGGCGGTGGATGTGCTGGGCAGTGAGCCAACACGCGTGGATGTCAGTATCAGCGACTTTCCAACCGTGATCGATACGGTGCGTGTGATGGCCATGCGGCCGCGGGCGTTGTCCGCGGGATCGTTCGAATATCGTCGCCAACTGGGATTCGGGACCTTTCTTGATGCCGAACAGATCGAACGGCGGCTGCCGCAACAGTTCACCGACTTGATTCGAAGCACGCGCGGTGTGCTCTTGAGCTCGAACGGAACGTCCAGTGCCACGGTGCGGATGGAAGGCAACTCGCCGAGCGTGGCCTGTGAGCCACTGCTCGTGCTGGACGG
>JAXLXV010000041.1:0-29990 GCA_046327745.1 Gemmatimonadaceae bacterium
AGTCTGCACATGTTGCGTCGCGAGATCGGCGACTCGGCGTTCTTTCGAGGGCTCCGGTCATACTACATGAAGTACCGGCATGGCAACGCGCTCACGCAGGATCTGCAGCACGAGTTGGAGGTATCGTCGGGAACCACGCTGGACTGGTTCTTCGAGCAGTGGTTCGAGCGCCCCGGGTACGCCGACCTTGGGGTGAGTTGGCGCTACGACCAAGCGCGGCGTACGGTGATGGTGACCGTGAGCCAGGGAGACAAGCGGCCACCGTACCGCCTAACGCTCCCCATCGAGATCACCACGGCCACGGGCAAGGTGGTTCGGAGCAAGGTAGTCGTGCCAGCGACGCGAGTGGGGACCATTCCCGTACCGGCCACGCTGGACGGCGCCCCGAAGATCGTGCGCTTCGACCCGGACGTGAGCCTGCTCGCGACCATCACCAGTCGTTAGGTCCTAATTCGCCGGCGGCGTCGGCCCAATCGACGTCGCCGGTAGGGGCGCCTCGGTGTTTGCCCAGCGGTAGGAGTGCGGTCTGCCGGTGCCGGCGGAACACTGTCAGCCGAGTCGACCATTCTTGCCGCGCGCGGCCCCCGGGTGAGGCGTGGGAACCGTGGCGTGCGAGCGACGGTGAGCGCGCGCCAATTTACCCGGCTACTCAGCGTCTATCCGTACCGGTTGCAGAGGGCACGAACGCGCCCTGCTCGCTCACCATGACGCGATGCCGCTGCCCACGTTAAGTTTGAAGGCTCTCAACAAACGCCATTCGGAGACGCGATACCCATGCGGATGCTTGTGTTAGGTGCCGGCTTACAAGGCTCGGCCTGCGCCTTTGATCTCTTGCAGCAGACGGACGTGACTGAGGTGCTTATTGCCGACCTTCGGGTCGACACCCTGCCGGCATTTCTGCAGTCGTACATCGGCAATCGCTTAAAGCCGATCGTGCTTGATGTGCGAGATCTCGACGCCGTGCGCGCCGTGATGGCCCAATGTCGCGCGGTCATGAGTGCGATTCCGTACTACTTCAACCTGGACCTGGCGAAGCTGGCGGTGGAAGTGGGCGTGCACTTCTGCGACTTGGGCGGCAACACGGAAATCGTCAACAAGCAGAAGGCGATGCACGATCGTGCGATCGCCAAAGGTGTGAGCGTTGTACCTGACTGCGGCGTTGCCCCCGGGATGGTGAACATCCTCTCGCAGTATGGCATCGAGCAGTTGGACACCACCGATTCCGTGAAGATCTATGTCGGCGGGCTGCCACAGCACCCGTTACCGCCGCTCAACTACCAGATCGTGTACTCGCTCGAAGGCGTGTTGGACTACTACACGACCCTGTCGTGGGTGGTGCGCGACGGCAAGCGTCACCAGGTGAAGGCGTTGAGTGAACTGGAGTCGGTGGACTTTCCTGCACCGGTGGGCAAGCTGGAAGCGTTCCACACGGCGGGTGGCCTTTCGACCATGGCGTTCCGCTATGAGGGGAAGATCCGCACGATGGAGTACAAGACGCTGCGCTACCCCGGACACGCGGCGATCATGGAAGCCATCCGTGAACTCGGTTTGTTGGAGCTGGAGGCAGTGAACGTGAAGGGTGTGCAGGTCGTGCCGCGCGATGTGGCGGTGGCGGTGATGGGTCCGCGCCTGACGAAGAAGAAGAGCCCCGACCTGGTGGCGTTGCGGGTGACGGTAACGGGCACGAAGGCGGGAGCGCCCAAGTCTGTGGGCTGGCAGCTGGTCGACTACGCGGACGAGGCACGCGGCATTTCGGCCATGATGCGGACCACCGGATATTCCTTGGCTATCACCGGACTGATGCAGGTGCGTGGACAGGTCCGCACTAAGGGCGTCTGCACGCCGGACGAGACCATGCCCGGCGCGGAGTACATCGCCGAACTGCGGCAGCGCGGGATCTCGCTGAAGGATCTCGGGTAGGGCCGCGTCGAAGTCATCGCGGACCGCAAACCGGGAGATCGCATGTCCTTTCAGCTCGAACGCGCCATTCAGATCCTGGAACGGACGCCGGCCACGGTCCGCGCGCTCCTCGGTGGACTGGACGAGGAATGGATCCGTTGCACCGAGGGCCCCGAAACCTTTTCCCCCTTCGACAACCTGGGGCATCTGGTGGACGGGGAAGAGACGGACTGGATGCAGCGGATGGAGCTTATCCTCACGACGGGGACGCGGGTTCCGTTCACGCCGTACGATCGCTTTCGTCACTTTCAGCGGAACAAGGGACGCACGCTGGCGTCCCTGCTGGATGAGTTCGACGGCCTGCGGGCCCGGAACATCCAGAAGTTCCGGTCGTGGCAGCTGACGGAGGAAAAGCTCGACCTCACCGGCGCCCATCCAGGGTTGGGTGTGGTTACGCTCCGTCAACTCATTGCCGCATATGTCGTCCACGACCTTGGGCACGTCGCCCAAATTTCGCGCGTGATGGCCAAGCAGTATCGCACGGAGATCGGTCCCTGGGTGAACTACCTACCGGTGGTGTGGGAGCGGACGGCGACCAAGCCGTCGTGATCGGAGGCAGGAAGCACTTCCAAGCCGCGTAGGGATCTCAATCAGGACGCGGGTCGCCGCGGCGAGAGCGCCATCACCGCTCTCGACCTTTCGGTGAACGCTGGCCTCCCGTCTCGGTCATCCATACGTTGAGGTGCCCCGGCCCTCGGTTCACTTCGATCCCCTCCGGCTGACCTCCATGCTGCCAATTCTGTTCGCGTTCGCCACTCTTCAGACGGCGTCGCCCGTCGCCGGCCCGTGCATCTCCGCCACGGCATCGTGCACCGAATATGTCACAGTCGGCGCCGGCCCGGGCCGCTCGTTGGTGTATCGGACGTACCCGCTCGACAGCCGCAACGACGCGATCACCCGCGTGCTGGTGATGGTCCACGGTGCCGGGCGTGACGCCGACAACTACTTCCGCAACGCGTTAGCCGCCGCGTTCCTGGCGAACGCTCTGGAGAACACGGTGGTGATCGCGCCACGCATGGCGTCGAACGATGGGGCAGGGTGCAAGGATGTCTTGGGGCCCAACGAAATCAGCTGGCACTGCAATTCCTGGCGATCTGGCGGGGCCTCACTCAATCAACCGAGTGTCACTTCGTTCGACTTCCTGGATGAGATCCTGCGCAAGGTCACTCGGCGCGAGGTCTTTCCCAACCTCCAGCGCATTGTCGTGGCCGGGCATTCGGCTGGCGGCCAGGTCGTGAATCGCTACGAGATGACGAACCAAATGCACGACCGCGCGGGGGTGCCCGTCAGCTACGTCGTCTCCAATCCTTCCAGCTACGCCTATCCCACCGACGAGCGGCCGACCGCTGCCGCGTGGGCCCTGACGGCCAATGCGCCGGGGTACATTCCCGAACTGGCGGCGGACGCCCGGCCCTTCGTTTCGTTAGGTGACGGTCGCGGCTGCTCGGCGTACAACCAATGGCCCTACGGCCTGCAGAACCACACCGGCTATTCGGCCGCGCAGAGCGACGCGCAGATCAAACGTCAGCTCGCCAGCCGGCCCACGACCTACTTGGTTGGGGAGCTGGACATCCTTCCGCTGGGTGGCTTTGACGGGTCCTGTTCAGCCATGGCGCAGGGGCCCACGCGGCTGGCACGGGGCCAAGCCTTCGGCAAATACGTCAACGACACACTCGGCGGCCACCACACCGTGATCGTAGTGCCGGAATGCGGACATAACGCTCGCTGCATGTTCACCGCCGAAGTGGCGCTGCCGTTGATTTTTCCAACGTCGTGACCGACCCGCGGTCGGCCGAGAGTGTTTACGGCTTGGTGCCCTCGTCCTTCAGGCGTTGGACGAAGTACTCGGACCATTCTCTGTCGACGTCCCGTGCGCGGTATGGGTCGCCAGGGAAGTGTCCCGGGACGGGCCAGACCTTCATGCGCACCTCGCGACCTCGCTCCCGCAAGGCGTTGAAGAGTTTGTAGGATTGCGTCACCGGCACGCGGACGTCGCCGGCATCCGACAGCAACAACAGTGGCGTCTTCATGTTGTCCACGTACGTCATGGGGGACTGCTCCTTCATCAGCGCCAGGTCCGCGGGTAGCGTGAGGGTCTCACCATAGGCGCGCATGAACAGACTGAGGTCGTTCAGGTTGTAGTCGTCGACCAGGTCGATCACCGCGGCGCCGGCCATGGCCGCCTTCCAACCTCCATAGTGCCCGATCAGCCAGGTGGTCATGTAACCGCCGTACGACCAACCGGACACGCCGATGCGCGTCGTATCCACGTAAGCGCGCTTCTTCAGCAAGGCCAGCCCAGCCATGACGTCGCGGCCAGGGCCCGCGCCATGGTCACGGTAAACCGCCGAGAAGAGGGCGTTGCCATGGTTGTCGCTGCCACGATAGTTCGGCTCAAAGACCAAGAACCCCTTGGCGGCGAGTAGTTGGTTCCTCGTGGAAAAGGTCTCACGCGACGAGGACCACGGACCGCCGTGGATATTGAGCAACAGCGGATAGCGTCGCGCAGGATCAAAGTTCGGAGGGAAGGTGAGAACGCCGTCGAGCGGAAGGCCATCGTCGCTCTTCCAGCTCATGGCTTCCACGGTGCCTAACGTCAGGGCGGCGACCCGCGCGTGAAGGTCCGTCACGCGCTCGGGATCTGTGGCCCCGGGCTTGAGCATGTACAGCTCTGCAGGGCGATTGGGCTCCGCTCCGATGAACAGAATCGAGCCATCGGAGCCTACATCCAGGTCTGCGACGCTGACGCGGCCGACGTCCCTGCGTCGTGGCGGCCCGGTCACGGGAATTTCCCAAATGACCGAGCGCGTTCCGTCAGCGACACCGCTGACGATCGTCTTGGAATCGGGCGACCAGATTCCGTAAGTGAAGTTGCGATCGATGGTGGCCGTGAGGCGACGAGGCTCACCACCACCAGGTTGAATGAGCAGCAGTTCGGTCTGGTTCTTGACGTGCCCGTTCACGGGGCAGTTCAACAGCAGTTGTGTGCCATCGGGTGACATCCACGCGGCACCGCAATTCCGCGACTCGGTGCCGCGCACGGTCGACAGCGCGCCGGTCGTCACATCGGCGATGGCTAGCGAACGCTTCTCCCAGTCCCGCGTGCCGGCGCCGTCCTGCTTCGTAAAGGTGATGGAGCGCCCGTCAGCGGACCACGCGATGGTCGCGAAGAGTCCAGGAATCGACCAGTCACCGCGTGCCACGGCTCTCGCGTCCCCACCGTCAGCTCCAATCACCCACAAGCCATTGGGGCGAGGGGCAGAGAGTGTGAGGTAGTCATTGGCGTTGATTTCAAACGCGTCGTCGAACTTTCCCTTGGTTTCCGGCGCCGATGAGGCAACGAAGGCCAACGCGGTGCCGTCCGGCTTCCATGCAAACCGACCGATGCTGGTTGGCGAGTGTGTGATCTGCCGGGCGTCTCCACCGGCAACCGACATGATGAAGATCTGCGACTTGCCGTCGACCGCCGCGAGAAAGGCGAGTCGATCACCCGATGGGGACCATCGAGGAAAGTAGGCGCTCTTACGCTGGGTCAACGTGCGCTGCGCTCGTGTGGCCAGCATGACCTCCACGATCTCCGACTCCCACGAGTTGCTCTCATAGTTAGGCCACGCCACCACCATCACCGCCCGATCCCCTCGTGGCTGCAGACTGACATCGCTCACCCGGGCCACTTTCGCGTAGTCGTCCAAGGTGAAGGTCTGGCCATCCATACTAGACGAGACGGCAACGGTGAGGATGAGCGCCGCGGTGATGGAGGCTCGCATAAGAGGATCTCGTGGTGCGGGTCAGCGGGCTATCGTCGACCGCGGCAAAGAGTTCGGGTCACGTTGCCTTCGCGCGCATGTGGAACGCGACATCTCTCAACGCCGAGCCAACGCGCTGGGGCCTGACGAAAAGGGGAACCGGCACTAATATGTGGGTCATGCGCCGGTTTTCCATGCGCTCGCGCTTGCTGGCAGCGGTTCTGGGGCCGTGGTTCGCCTTGGTCATGGCGGAGCCTGCGGCCCTGCACACCTGCGCGGTGCATAGTGCCGGAGGGACGGGGCACGACCAGGTCCCGTCGCACGCGCACGGCGCCGTGGTGCGCGCCGAGTCGCCCGCCCACGTGCATGCCACCGCCGGCACCCGCGCCGAGTCGCCAGCCCATGCGCATGACGGCGCCGCGGTCCCATCCCACGGGCCCTCCCAGCACCATGGGAACCACGGCTGCACCTGCCTCGGCGGGTGCTGTCCAGCGTCGCCAACGCTCATCCCGCCACCCCCGGCCCTGTCGTGGCTTCCGGCGAGCGTTAGGCGGTATGTGCCAGCGATTCGCGCCGATCGACCGCAGGTCGCAGCCGGCGATTACGTCCTTCCCTTCGCCAACGGACCGCCACAGAACGCCTAAGGCGCAGCTGACGGCAGCAGCCCGCCGCTAAGCGCGCCACACGTTGTATCTGGCGACCGTGGAATCGCGTCCTCAGGCGCGATCCGTCATTCCATCCATTGGCACATAGGGAAGGGCGTTGTGACCATACGTCAACACTGGCGTTGGGCGCTTTGGGCCGCGCTCACTGCCGCCGGTTTACCTGCTGCCGCGCAGCAGAATAAGAAGGGCGCACCTCCAGACTCCGCGGTGCGCTTGGTGAGTGTAAAGGTGGTGGCCGAGCGTGAGGGGGCGCCGCGGACCGTGATTCAGGCCGCGACGCTGCCGGCCATCGCGACCGTGTCCGCGGTGCGCGTGCGGGAATCGGTGAACGTGATGGATACCGAAGACGCGGTGAAGTACCTCCCGAGCGTGTTCCTGCGGAAGCGGAACAATGGGGACACTCAGGCCGTGATGGGGACGCGCGTCTGGGGCGTCAGTTCGAGCGCGCGGAGTCTGGTGTTTGTGGACGGCATTCCATTGTCGGCACTGATCGCCAACAACAACACGATCGGTGGCCCGCGCTGGGGCTTGGTGGTGCCTAACGAAATCGAACGGGTGGACATCATGTATGGCCCCTTCTCGGCGGCCTACGCAGGCAATTCCATGGGCGCGGTGTTGGAGATGAGCACGCGTTGGCCGCAGAGGCTCGAAGGATCTGTCGAGCAGTCACAGGCGGAGCAGACGTTTGATCTGTACGGCACGAGTCGAACCTTCGGCACCACCCAAACGATGGCGAGTGTCGGCGACCGCATAGGTCGGCTCGCATTCTGGGCGAGCGGCAACTACCAGAACAGTCGCGCGCAGCCGTTGACCTATGTGACGGGCTCCACCGTGCCCACGGGCACATCCGGGGGCTACACGGAGTTCAACAAGCTGGGAGCGCCAGCGAATGTGTTAGGCGCTACCGGACTGCTCCACACATCGATGACGAACGCGAAGCTCAAGGCGGCCTATGACCTCACGCCACACGTTCAACTCGGCTATACCTTCGGCTTCTGGCAGAACAACGGTGAGTCCGGCACCGAGTCGTATCTCCAGAGGGCGGGTGAGCCGACGTTTGCCGGCCTCGGTGGGTTCGCCACCGGCAACTACGATCTGGTCCAGCGGCATACCTCACACAGCGCCTTTCTGCGCACGAATACCAAGGGCGATTGGGATTGGGAGGTGGTGGCCACCGCGTATCGGTTCAACAAGGATCAACAACGCTCCCCAACAACGGCGGCTGCCTCGGGCCTGGACTTCGGGTCCGCCGGCCGAGTGGCGGTGCTCGATGGCACAGGGTGGCGGACGTTGGACCTGAAGGGGATGTGGCACAAGGGAGGTCTGGCCGCACGACACTCGGTGAGCTTCGGCTTGCATGGGGACCGATACGCGCTGGGCAATCCCACGTACAACACGACCGAGTGGACTGGTGGTCCGATCGGTGCTGTGGCCACCGAAGGAGACGGTAAGACGCGGACGGGGGCGATCTGGCTGCAAGACGCCTGGCGCCTGACGCCACAGTTGAAGCTGACGATTGGGGCCCGTTACGAAGATTGGCGTGCCTTCGACGGATACAACGTCAATGGGGCCACGCAGGTGACTCAGCCCGAAGTGTCGTCCTCCAAGGTGTCGCCGAAGGCCATGCTCGCCTGGGAGGCGTCGCCCCAGATGACGATCACCGGATCGGTGGGCCAGGCGTATCGGTTTGCCACGGCGTCTGAGCTGTATCAGCTGGTGACGACCGGGCCGACGTTCACCTCGCCGAACCCGAACCTGAAACCAGACGACGTCTTGGCCACGGAGCTGCGAGTGAATCGCCGCTTTGAGCGCGCCAACGTACAAGTCGCGCTGTTTCGGGACGACGTGCACGACGCCATGATCTCCCAGTTCCTGCCCCTCGTGCCGAATTCACCGACGCTGTACTCGTACGTGTCCAACGTGGATCATGTGCGTGCCACAGGCGTGGAGGCCAGCGTGGATACGCGCGCCGTCGGGGTGCGAAATTTGGAGCTGTCGGGAAGCATCACGTACCTGCATGCGCGCATCCTGGCACTGTCCGGCAGCGCCAGTGCCACGTCCCTACCGAGTGCCGCAGTGGGCAAGACGCTCCCCGGTATTCCGGACTGGCGTGGGAGTGTGGTCGCGACCTACCGGCCAAACGAACGACTGTCGTTCGCACTGGCGGGGCGGTACAGCGGCAAGGTGTACACAACGCTCGACAACGCCGACGTCCATCCGAACACCTATCAAGGATTCAGCGAGTGGTTCGTCGCCGATACCAAGGCGACCTATCGAATGAACGCGCACTGGTCAGCATCCCTGGGCGTCGACAACCTGCTCAACCGGAAATACTTCTACTTCCATCCATTCCCGCAGCGAACCTTCGTGGGGAACCTGGCTTATGGCATCTAGCATTCGACACGCTTTCCTGGTCACCTGCACCTGCGCCGCTTCGGTGGCGCAGGGGCAAGCGTTGACGACCCTTTCTGTGGCCGGGCGGTCCAGCGACAACGTGAGCGTGGCGGCGCAGCAGGGTTTCGTGGCGCTGGCCTGGTCCGCGTCGACGTCCACGGCCACAGACATTTACGTCGCCACCAGTCGTGACGCCGGCGCGACATTCACGGCACCGGTTCGTGTCAACGCGACGGAGGGGGACGCCCGGGTGAGTGGCGAGCAGCCCCCCCGTGTGGCCTTGCTTCTGTCGGCAGGCGCAACACCGGCGATCGTCGTGGTGTGGACGGCCCGGGGCGCTACAGGGACCCGGTTGCAGCTATCGCGTAGCACGGACGGTGGCCGCACCTTCGGCGCGACTGAGATGGTGCCCGGCGGACAAGCGGCCGGCAACCGAGGCTGGGAGTCCATTGCCGTGGATTCGGCCGGACATGTGTTCGTGCTGTGGCTGGATCACCGTGAAACGGCGGCCGGCATGCATCACGACGCCGCAACCACCGCATCACCCGCCGACCCGGTCGCCAAGGCGCAACTGTCGCAGCTCGTCATCTCGCGACTGGGCAAGGCCGACGCGCAGAGTCTGGCCCGCGGCGTGTGCTACTGCTGCAAGACGTCCATGGTGGCGACGGGTTCGAGCGTCATGGCCGTGTGGCGCCATGTGTTCCCCGGCAGCGAACGCGACATCGCGTTTGCCGTCTCGCGAGACGATGGGCAGACCTTCTCGCCGCCCCTGCGTGTGAGCGCCGACCACTGGCAATTCGATGGCTGTCCGGAGAACGGACCGGCCATTGCTGTGGATCGCCAGCAGCACGCGCATGTGGCGTGGTTCACCCCCATTGGCTCGGCGGACGAACAACAACTGGCGCTGTTCTACGCCGAGTCAAAGGACGGTCGCGCGTTCTCGCCGCGCGTGCGGGTACCGACTCGCGGCTCGGCGGGCCACGTGCAGATGACCGTTGCACCGGACGGTGCCATCCTTCTCGCGTGGGATGAGCGCGAGGACGGCCGGCAGCAGGTCGCGTTGGCGCGGGGGCGTCTGGACAGCCGGAGCCAGTCCCCCACGTTTCAACCGCTGTCCGTCACTGGGGGATTGGGGGCGCATCCCGTGTTGGCAACAACGGCAACCGGTACCGTGATGGCTTGGGTTCGGAAAGACGAGCAGGGGAGCACGATCGCGGTGGCTCGCGTGCGATAGCAGTCGAGGGCTCGTTTGTGCGTGTTGCACCCGGGCGCAATATTTCTGCGCCCGGCGGAGCTGTTCGCCGTCTCGACTGTCGTCAGACCCCACAAACCTCGCACGATCCGATGAAGATGCGACCGTTGCAGCCGATTGGTATCTGGCGCCAGACCCCAGGAGTCCGCACGACGCTCGTGAGCTTGGCGCTCGTCTTTCCCGCAATCGCGGCGGCGCAGTCGTCAGGTGGCACACGCGACTTCACGGTTCCGCAGTGGGCGTACCCGACAGCTCCGGTGTTGCCCGCGGACACGATCTACGATCATGTCACGCCGCATCGCATACCGGGGTCGTCGCGCACGTATACCCTGACGCAGGCGAAGAATGCCTTCGACGTGGTCGACTGGTTTCCCGCCTCGCATCCACGGGCTCCCCGACAGGTGCAACATGGCGGTGCGCCCGCGTGGAGGGCGTGCGGCTTCTGTCACCTCCCCGACGGTCAGGGCCGGCCAGAGAATGCCGTGATCGCTGGGCTGCCAGCGGACTACATCGTGTCGCAGGTGACCGCGTTCCGGAAAGGGACGCGATTGACGGCCAACCCACTGGCGAACACGAACAGCATGCACCAGATCGCCTCCGCTGCGCCGGATAGCGACGTGGCCGTGGCTGCACGCTACTTCAGCAAACTCCGGCTCACGCGTCGCAACCGGATTGTCGAAACGACAGACGCGCCAAAGACCAGGATCGCCTCCATCCTGTACGTGAAGGACGGCGACGGGACAGAACCGATTGCCGGACGCTTGATTGAGGTGCCAGAAGACACAGAGCGGCACGAGTTGCATGACCCGACCGTGCAGTACGTCACCTACGTGCCGCCAGGCAGCCTAACGCGTGGCAAGCATATCGCCACGACCGGTCCGGAAGGTCCCACGACGGTCTGCGCGTCATGCCATGGACCGAAGTTGCTTGGCGTGGGCCCCGTGCCGCCCATCGCCGGCCGCTCGCCATCCTACATTCTGCGGCAACTGATCAACGTTCGATCAGGCGCTCGGCATGACGTCACTAGCGTGCCGATGGTGCGGATTGTGGAGCAACTGAGCATTGACGACATGGTCGCCCTTGCGGCTTACGTCGGCTCGTTGCCACCGTCGGTGCGAAGGTAAGGTCCGGCGGTCAAATACCCTGGCTGCGTACAGCATGTCTGCATTCGACGTGCGTTGGCGTCAGGGAGGAGAGGTTCGCGACACGTCAGTATCACAGCCCATGTCCTGTTCGCGGACTTTGGAGGAACGGTGGTGAACGTGTCGAAATGTCATTGGCTGATCGTGCTCGGGTTGCTCGCCGGCTGTGCCTCGCCGTCATCGCCATCGACGCCGCCGACGTACACGCTGGAGCAAGCCGCGGACTCCATTCCCATCCGGTACGGTGACATGGCCGTGGTCGGGACCATGCTGCTCACGTTTGACGACGTGCCTGAGGATTCGCGCTGCCCGACGACCGTTCAATGTGGTGTGGCTGGCGACGCTACCGTGGTGGGCGGCGTGACGAGCGCGTGCGCCCTGTCCACGCCACCATGCTCGGTACCGATCCTCACGCTCACGCTGCACACCGACGCGATGCCTCGCGCGGATACGCTAGGCGGACGGGAGTATCGACTGGTGGCTCTGCGACCGATTCCAACGGTGCCGGGTCCGATCCCGAAGGCGCGCTACGTCGCGTGGTTGCGCGTTCGACCCGTTACCCGTAACGCAAGCCAGTTCGGATAGCCGAGCGGCCAAGTGTCGTTTGCGCGAGGTTGCAGCCTTCCGCTCACAAGGATCAATCTAGCGGTCTGTGACCGTGATCATGTGAGGTGAGCACGGGGCGGCGTTGCACCTGCACCTGGCAGGTGCAACGCCGATGCCGAAAACATTCCCCCTGCTACCGAATGTCCGCCGAGGATCGCCTGGCTGTCGCCAATGAGGTGTTCGGCGAAGTACTCCATCATGAGGCGGGTGAAGTACGGTTGATAGTCACCGTACCCGTGCGGCTTTCCCGGCATCAACATGAAGTCAAAGCGCTTGTTGGCCTTGATGAGGGCGTTGACTAACCGGATGGTGTTCCCCGGATGGACATTGTTGTCCATGTCGCCCGTCGTCAGTAACAACTTCCCCTTCAGGTTGGGTGCCAGTTCGATGTTCGTCGGCACGTGGATCTCGTACCGCAAGGAATCGTCCGCATACCCGGTGTCACTCGGCGCCACCGGCGTCGCGCCACCGCCATCGCGTCCGATCACGCGTCGGCCACGTCCGACGCTGTCGGCACGGCCCTTCACGATGGTCTTGAGGCCGTGGTACTGCTCGCTCCAGTTCTGGTTGTAGATGTTGTTGTCGTGGTTGCCCGATGACGACACGCCCACCTTGAAGAAGTCGTTGTAGGGCGGAAGGAGCAGGGCAGCGGCGGTGAGGAAGCCTCCCCCAGAGTGGCCAAAGATGCCCACCTTGTCCAAGTCGATGTACGGATAGCGCGCCGCTAGCTGTTCGATCCCCGCCTTTTTGTCCGCCAAGGCGTAGTCGCGCAGGTTGTAGTAGCTGAAGTTCTGGTAAGCGTTCGACCGGAGCGGATTACCGCCTCGGTTGCCGATCTGGATCACGATGAAGCCCAGCTGGGCCAGTTGCTGCTGCACACCTCCCGGCACAAAACCGACGTTCACCTGCTCCGTCTGCGGGCCAGGATAGACGTTGGCGATGATCGGATACTTCTTCTTAGGATCGAGGTCGAAGGGCCGCCACATGTTGCCATAGATGTCGGTGACACCGTCGGCTGCCTTCACCACAAAGGGCTCAGGGGCTGTCCAGCCTAACGCTTTCAGCCCGCTGACGTCCATGTCCTCCAGGTTCATGACGACCTGACCCGCGGCGTCACGAATCACGTTCTTGGGAATGGCGTCGGGGCGGGAGTAGGAATCGACGACATATCGTTTGGTGGGTGACACGGCCGAGGTGTGATCGCCATTGCCAGAGTCCACCAACTGGAAGCCGGTGCCGTCCGCATTCACGCGGTACAAGTGACGCTGGTAGACGTTCTCGCCGGGCTCGCGTCCCACCCCACTCAGCCACAACACGCCAGCCACCGAGTCGATCTCCACCACCTGATCGGCGCGCCAGGCCCCCTGCGTGAGCGGCTTCTTGTAGGTGCCGTTGTTGTCGTATAGGTAGTAATGGCCCCAGCCGGAGCGCTCGGACCACCAGATCATGTCGCCGCTGCCTTTCACGTAACGCGGAGCCTGCGACTCGAGATTGGCGTTCTCCACGGACTCCGTGAGCAGGCTGCGGGTGGCGCCGCTAGCCAAGTCGATCTCGACCAATTCGAGATTCCGTTGCGGCCGGTCGCGCCGAACTACCCGCAGTTTGCTGGACCCAGTCGTCCAGTGGACGTTCAGCACGCGTTCGTCGCGCCACTTCTTGACGTTCACCGGGGTCATGTCCTTGTCACCGCGGCGATAGATGTACAGCTCCGTCTGGGCGACGTTCTCTTCTCCCGGCATTCCGTAGGCGTACGACATCAATGTTGGGCGCGGCTGCGAGAGGACGTTCACCAGGTACAACTCGCGGACTTTCCGTTGGTCCTGGCGAGTGATGGCAAAGGCCTTGGAATCAGGTGACCAGACCGCGGCCGCCCGCACCCGGGGATCGCGATTGCGGGCGTTACCCCCACCCTGATTCTGCTGTTCGAGCTGCGTAGAGTCCTGAAGTTGAAACAGCGTGGTGTCACGGAAGCCGAAGCTGCGGTTCTTCTCGCCGTCCGATGAAATGCGTACCGTGTCGCCCCGCGACTTTTCTACCAGATACAAGTTGTGATCGCGGGCGAAGACGAACGCCGTGCTATCGGGGGACCAGTTGCGGAAGTCGCCGCCCTGCGGCCCGAAGGGACCGCCCCCGCCACCGCCTCCGCCCTGCTGTCCGCGCTGCACCTCGCGTTCCTCGTCAGGCGGCACGGAATCGCGGCGCAATGGGCGTCCCAGGTTCTTGATGGTCTCGGATGCCAGGTTCCACTCGTACCGCGAGCTATCCACCGTGAAACGAAACGCCTTGTGATCCTTGGTGAAGGTCACGGTGGTGAATGGCAACTGCCCGGGGTCGTATGGCTTGTGATGCGCGGCGGCCAATTCTGCGGCCAGCTTCACATGATCGAAGAGCGGGCGCTTCACCTTGAGCGGCGGCACCACCAAAAAGAAGGTGGACCCCGTGTGGTCCTTCCAGTTGTACCACAGCGAATCCGTCTTTCCCAGCCAATGCGGTTGTACGGCGGCGGTGTACGTGACGCGCTTCATGGCGTCCGTCGAGAACTTCGCCGCAAGCGCCCAATTGGCGTGCGGCGCGTCCGTGGGTTTGGCCGACACCTCCTGTGCCTGCGCCGAGGGTCGCGCGATCAGGGCGGGGCAGAGGGCAGCGGCGCCGACCGCGATGCGGCGTGCGCACCGTCGGCCAAGGGGGATGAAGGCACGCATCGTTCGACTCTCCGGGGTCAGAAGCCGAGTTGGGCCAACACCGTGGTGTGGCAGGGAGGCCCAGGGCGGGAACGGGTGCAACCAATGGTTCGTGCTACAGAATAGGAGTACGTATCGACGCCGGCAGTCGTTGTGGGTGGGAGTCCAGGGCTGCGCGGCCAGCGTTCATCGAGGCAACGGGCGCCAAGGGCCGACTACTCCGGAGCGACGCTTTACGCCGCCGCTCCCCGCCCCTCGTTCGAGCCCGTCGCCAGATAGGCTCGGCGCACATCACTCGCCGTCTTGTGCTGTCCGGTGTGGCTCCAGCCGGGGGGCATGACCAAGTACGCCAGCTTGTTCATCACCCCCGGCGCGCGCCTAACGTCCTGCCATAGGACGCGCAGTTCTCCAAAATAGAAGTCGAAGAAGTTCCCCACGTTGATCGGGCGCGTCACCCCATACTCCGGCGGGATCGTCTCCCGTTCATCCTGCAACGTGCCAAACACACGATCCCACACATTTAGCAGGTTGCAGAAGTTTGTGTCGATATACAGCGGATTTCTGGAGTGATGTACCCTGTGGTGTGAGGGTGTCAGGATGAACCGGTTCATGACGCCCAATCTTCCGTCGCGCAGCAGGTGCTCTCCGGCATGGATGAACGTTCCCCACGTGCCGTCGATGAACATGATCACGAAGAGCAGCGGCGGGCTCACACCTAGCAGGATGCAGACGGTGGTGCGGATGACATCCGCGTAAGGCGCCTCCAGAAAGAAGTGCGCCTGACTGACGAACAGGTTCATGCTCTCCGCAGAATGGTGCGTCGAATGCAGGCACCACAGCAGGCGCACCTTGTGGGCGAGGTAGTGATAGATGAAGTGCCCCAGCTCCCACACGACGTACCCGTACAGGAGCCAATACCACGTCATGCGGCTTTTCAGGATGGCGTGCGGCTCAAACAACCCGATGCAGAACGCAACGGCGGCAATGGAGATGAACGCCGAGAAGACGCGGTTGGCGACGTAGGTCATGAAGATGACCTTGTACTCACGCGCCTTGAAGTTCTTATGTACCAGCGCGCGAATGACCTCGATCACCAGCAACAACGGAAGGAGCGGTCCAATGGCGCCGGTGAATCCGTCGTACGTGCGGAGCACACTGTAGTCTCCGCTGGCGATCATCTTGATCCACGCGTTCAACCCGAAGAAGCCAATCAGTTCATTCGCCAGTAGCTGAATCGGATGCATGCGCGGCTCAGTGAAGGTTCCCAACGTCGCGATCACGCCAAGAGGCATGAAACGACACCTTCACTCGGCTACGCGCCAGTGTGGCGCCTACGGCTTTTGTCCGATCGACTGCAGTCTGCCCTTTGCTTCCTCGTTTGCGGGATCTCGCCGGATCGCCTCCCGGAAGGCTGCTGCCGCCGCCGCGGTGTCCGCCTTCATCACGTTGATGTTCCCACGAAACACGTACATGCCGGACGATCCAGGGAACAGCGTTTCGTTCAAGTCGAGGAGTGCCAAGGCCTCGTTGAACTTGGCGGCGCGGCCGAGTCGAAAGGCGGCGATGTTCAGGGATGACTCGCGAAAGTCGTAGGAATCGCCGCCGTAGTATTTCGCGCGCAGCGCGCGATAACCGCGGATCGCCGAGTCAGCACCAGCGGTCGTAGCCATCTCCGCGACCAGGGACGACAGGGGAACTGGACGGCTTACACCGCGATGGCATGTCATGCAACTGACATTCAACCCAGGGTTCGCCCTCCCGGGCAGGGTATCCAGGCGGGCATTGATCTCAGCGACCAGACGCATCATCTGGCGAGCGACCAGCTTGGTGCGTTTCTCGTCACTCGAAAAGTTGAAACTGTCGAGGGGGCGCCCTTCCTCACCTACGTGGCAAAACTGACAGCGAACCCCCAGCCAGCCAGCGTAATTCCGCATCATGCCAATCACGGTCGACACATCCGTGGTGCGCGGAATGATCTGAACGTTGACGAGCGAATCGGGTGGGAACTTGCCAGCAACCTGCGCCCCCAGGCATCCCGGGCCAAGCACCGTCAGGATCGCAAGGAAGGAACGAGCGGTCAGCAGCGAGTGACGCATGGGAGCTCGACGGGAGGGGAGTGGAAGAGGGAGGGGGAAGGGGCCATGAATCCGAACGCGCCGGCGTGGACTTAATGCCGAGCGGCGTGCAAACACGCCATGCAGATGTGGACGGAACGCGCCTGCGGATTGGCGATACGTCCGGCGAGAAGGTCGGGTCCCGGATCCGCGCTGACGGAGTAGGGCGCCAAGGGCAGCGGCAGCGCGTTACCGCGCGCGGTCCCGTTGGCGCCGACGGCGCGCGCGAAGCGCCGCTACACCTTCAGGTAGCTCCACTCCTTGGAGAAGGGGATCTGGCTCATGAGCACGGAACGGTCCTTGAGCACGATCAGCCGATCGCTGGGATTGATCCCGATGCCGTGCTTTTCGTCGTACAGCCCGGGTTCGACCGAGAACGTCATCCCTTCCTGCACTTCGGTGTGGTCGCCTAACGCCAGAAACGGCGCCTGGTGACCGACAAAGTTCTGCCCCTGGCCATGCCCCGGCCGGTGATAGATGTATTCCTGCATCCCCTGCTTGACCTGGTACTCGTGCACCTTGTACGCGATGTCCGAACAGACGGCACCGGGCTTCGTTTCCTCTACGATGATTTGCACGGTGTCTGCCACTACCTGCCACATCTTGTCATGGGCTTGGGTGGACGGGAGCAGCACGTAATTTCGGTATCCTTCGCCGCCATAGCCGCCTAACAAGATGTCGCAATTCACGTAGACAGGCTGTCCGCGGCGAATGGGGGCGTGAAAGAACTGGTTGGGATGCGGATACGCCGTGGCCACGCCGGTCCGCACATAATTGCCCGTCACGTCCATACCCACGGCGCTGTGTGGTTTGCCATCTCGTTTCACGTCGCGCATCATGAGGTTGATGCCGTACGATGCCAAGGCTTGGCCGACCTGATAGTCCGTGGTGCTGGTGCCGTGCTCCAGCAGGTAGTCGCGGGCAAAGGCATGGACGTGGTCGAAGTACCGGTAGGCCCGCTGCGTCAGCGCGATCTCTTCCGGGGTCTTGATGATCTGCATCTGCAGGCAGAGGTCGCCGATATCCTCCGCCTTCGAGCCCGGGAGCACGCGGTCGAATGTGCGTTGAGCCGACGGGGTCAACTCGCGGTCAACACCGATCGTCTTGCCGCGCAGGCCCCGTTCGGCCAGCTTGCCTAACACCCACTCCCACAGGTCGACGCGCTGTCCACGCCTAACGAGTTGTCCTCGGTTGGGGAAACCGCCCTCGGCGTGCGGATAGCAGAAGTAGTAGTCGTTGGCTGTGCACCACCAGGTGGTGATGAGGTCACGGTCGATGGCTGGCGAAAACCAGTACGCGGTATCGCTCTCATCCACCGGCATAAGCACCCAAGTGGTCCGCTCGCCGCTGCTACGGAAACATCCGGTGAAATACACCAGGTTCACGTCGCTTTGCAGGAGCACGGCATCCACCCCACGCGCCTTCGCCTGGGCACGGAGCCGGCGCGATTGTGCTTGATACCACGCCAGGGGCAACCGGTCCACGCCGACCGGTGCCGGTGTGGGATGGTTCGGGTTCTCTACCAGGAGTCGCTCAGAGGGCGAGCGGCGTTGCGGCTGCTGGGCCGCCAGTGCCTGGGCGGCGGCGGAAGCAGAAGCCAGGCCAAGGCCCATGTCGCGGACAAAGTGGCGGCGTGATGTCATGAAAAAGGAATGGGTGTCAGGGGAGTCCTGAGAGCAGTCGGCTACGACCAGTCCGCGCGACGGCTCGCACAGGGGTTGCATCCGACCCGGAAGATCCTATTCTATGCGTTGCAGCCGAGCGCACGGAAGACGCGGATGCCCCAAGGGTGAGGCGACGCGCGATGGCGAACGTATTGGGCGGGGGGGATAATGCGGAAATGGTGGATGGGTGTGGCCATGGCTTGCAGCTTCACGATGAACAGCCGGCCGGTACGTCCTCAGGCGCCCAAGGCGCTGCCTCGCCCACGGGTGGGTGCGGTCGCCGACACAAACGATGCGCGCGCCTATTTGAACTACGGCTTGGATCAGTTCGAGCGGAATCCCAGCGACGCCGCCAGCGCATTCTATTGGGCCTCTCGGATCGACCCAACGTTAGGCGAGGCATTCTACGGCTACCGGTCGGCCGAAATCATGCGAATGCCCAACCTGCGACGCGAGTATTTCACGGGCAACGACAACAATCCGTCCAAGGACATGCGTCGCCTGGATTCGCTCTACCTGCGGGCCGTCATCGCCAGTCCCTTTCTCTACCGCCGACTCGACCGGCCGATGTTCACGCAGTGGTGGCGCGAGTCCATCGAGCGGAACCTCCGCGAGAATGGCGTCAACATCAACGATGTCTCGCCGGGCGAGATCACGCACTATATCGAGCGTGCCATGCAGGCGGCCGATCAGGGGACCCGTGCTTGGACGGCATATTCCGATGGAGACTTCGACCTCGCACTGAAGCGATACGCCGACGCGGTGAAGGCGACGAAGGAAAAGTCGTCCTACCGCATTATGCGCGGCCGCATCTTTGGCATGCGCGGCGATGTGGACAGCGCAGTCTCTGAGTTCAAGTTGGCAATCGAAGAGCTGAAGCGTCGCGATGAGAAGAAGGTCGTTGTCTTGTACAATTCCCGCGCAGTGCTGGAGCACAGCATCGCCGTGCTGCTCGAGGGACGAGGCGACAACAGCGGCGCACGTGAGGCGTATGGCCGCGCCCTTCAGGAGGACCTGTCCTATTGGCCGGCACACCTCCGTCTGGGCCTGCTCTCGCTCACGGAGAAAGACACGACTGCCGCGCTTGCAGAGTTGGATCTGGCGGTTCAAGTGGCACCCAAAGAACCCTGGGTTCGAGAGATGTATGGAGTGACCCTGTCGTATGCCGGACGCTCAGCAGACGCGTTGGCACAGTTGAGGGCCGCTGTGGATCTGGAGCCCTACTGGGCGCAGCCGAACGCCACGATCGGGCAACTGCTCGAGAAGGAGAATCCATCCGGTGCGATTGAGGCCTATCAACGATATCTGGCTCGTGCGACGAGAAACGCGCCGATGCGCAGTGAGATCGAGGCGCGGCTTGGCGCGCTTACAAAACGCGGCCCTGACTGAGAGCGCCATGAGGTCCCGAGGTTCGAGGAGCCGCCGCCCGGCCCTGGTACTCGCCCTGCTGCTGTGCAATGTCGGCGTGGCCTCGCCGCAGAACGATCCGGGGCGCGCGGTGCGACCTCGTACCGCCGCTGAAGACCTACTGATGTTCAGCCAGGTGCTGAACCAGATTCGCACCAATCACCCCGACTCGCTGGACACCCATGAGTTACTCATGGCGGCGATTCAGGGGATCGTCCACGCCGCAGACCCGCATTCATTCGTGATTCCGGCGACACGCCTATCTCCCGGTAAGGAGGAGCTCTGGCGGCAGGGAAAGCTGTATCCCGTTCCCCTCGAGTTCGGATTCGTCGGCGGCTCGCCGGTCGTTGCGGCTGTATCGGCCGGGTCCGAAGCAGCCCAGCAAGACATCTTGCCTGGCGATGAACTGGTCAGCATCGACGGCCAGCCTGTCCGCGCCGAAAGCGAAGGTGAATTGGTGTTCACCCTGTCGGGTGATAAAAAGAGCGCCGTCTCGCTAGGCTTCGAGCGACGGCGCATGGATGGAACCATCTCACGCTTTGTGAGGGAGGTGCGTCGTGAACGGGCGGGAGAGACCGCAGCCATCCCAGTCCGCGAAATGCTGGACGGTTCCACTGGGTACGTGCGGATCACGACCTTCATGGCAGAGAAGATCGCCGAGCAGCTCCATACGGCGCTGAGTGACCTCGAGGGGCGGGGGATGCAGCGGCTGGTACTGGACCTTCGGGACAACGGCGGCGGAAGTGTACGTGAGGCGGCGCAAGTTGTTGGCGAATTTCTACCGACGGGAGCCATCGTCTACACGGCGGAAGGCCGAAAGGCTGAGCTGATCGACACCGGCCGCGTGAAGCGTTCGTTCTGGCGATCGGAGAAAACCTATCCGATGGTCGTGATGGTGAATGGTGGCACGGCCTCGGCGTCGGAGCTGGTAGCCGGTGCACTACAGGACCATGATCGAGCCCTCATCGTCGGGCGACCAAGTTTCGGGAAGTCCTTGATGATGCTTGGACTGCCGCTCGCCGATGGATCGTTGATTGAGCTGGTGGTGGGGCATATTCGTACGCCGTGCGGCCGCGTCGTGCAGCGTCAGTACCGGACCATCACGCGCCGCGACTACTACCGTATGGCGCGCGCCGAGCGAGACACGGCCGGTCGACCGACGTGCCGCACGGACGGCGGGCGCGTGGTATACGGAGGTGGCGGCATTTACCCCGATGTCCTCCTTCCCGACGATGAGCCCGTGCCCCTGTGGGTCTCCATGGCGCGCGAACAGAGTCTGACCCTCTCGTGGGTTGGCGGGTACGTGTCGGCCCATGCAGCGTCGTTGACGTCAGCTGCCGACTTCGCCGCAGCCACCGAGCTGCCGCCGGACGCACTCGTCGATTTTCGGCGATTTGCGTCGCAACAAGGCGTGGTGATTCCCGATGGCCCCGTCGCGGATGGACAGCTGCAACGCTTGCTGAGGCGGTCGATTGCGCACGCCAAATGGGGCGATCTCGGTCTTTACCTCACGGAATTGCGTCGCGATCCCGCTATCGCCGCTGCTGCCGCCTTGTTCGATCGGGCGCAGGCGTTGCGCGGTCCTCGGTGATGGCTCGAGCGAGGGGACCCGCAGGCGACGTTCTAGCGAACGAACGCCGCTAACGTGCCGCCCATCGCGTCAATCGTCTCGCGCGCCGTCCAACGCTCACGCCCGTTGTACAGGAATGAGAAGGCCAGCCGCTCGCCGTTCTGGGCCATCACATAGCCACCCAGCGCGATGACCTGATCCGTAGTGCCTGTCTTGGCATGCAGGTTCCCTTCGGCAGGCGTCGCGCGCATACGATGTCGCAGCAACTCCGAGGTCCCAGCCACAGGCAGTGATTCGTGAAACTCGCGGGACCATGGCGCCTTGTCCGCGAACGCCAGCAGCTGCACCAGCGCGCGAGGAGTCACGCGGTCCAGAGTCGAGAGCCCACTGCCATCGGCGGCAAACACGGCGTCACGACTAGCCCCGGCCCGATTCACGAGCAGTTGCTGGAGCAGGGTGTTGCCGGTGGCCGCAGATCCCACTCCGGTGGGGTCTCCCGTGCGCGCCGCATCGCGGAAGATCAACTCCGCAAAGTGGTTCACGCTCTCGCGATTCATGACGCTCGCCAGCTGCGCCAGCGGCGGTGAGGCCAGCGTGGCAACGGCCGATGCTCTCGGTGGCGTCGTCCCGATCACCAGCTCACCTGTCACCTCAATTCCTTCGTCGCGGAGTGCCTGACGAAAGGCGCCGGTGGCAAAGAGTGCGGGGTCGTCGACCACCACCACGTAGACCTTTACCTCGCAGTTCGAACCGATCCAGCCGCGAGCCACCACCGTGCCGTCCGGCTTGCGCGATACCGTCAGCTTCGATTTACGGCTTCCGGCCACCGTGCGCGTCTCGTTCTCGACCTTGTAGGCGACGGTTCCTGGCTCCAGGGTGATGCGTGCGGGACCCTTGCCCGATCCGGGCGAAATGGCCACGTGCAGCAGGTTCTCATTGAGCGAAAGCGCCGAGACCCTCTGCCCGAAGGACGACTCCGCGTTGCGCGGTGACCAGCCGTCGGGGATCCGCTTGGCTTCAAACGCGGTGGCATCGCCGATCAGGTTTCCTTGCACCCGGCGGACGCCCGCCGCGGCGACCTGCCGCGCCAGTGCGCGCATGGGGGCATTCTGGTCGCCTGGAATGAATCGATTGGAGAATCCGGGGTCACCGTCGCCGCGGAGAATCAAGTTTCCCACCAACGTGCCGTCGGCAGAGAGTGCACCGTCGCGAAGGACCTGCGTTGAGAACTGATGCTGTGGCCCCAGGCGGTCGAAGGCGAGCGCCGTGGTGAACAGCTTCATGGTGGACGCCGGCAGCAGGCGAGTGTCGGCGTTGGTGGCGTACAGCGTGTCGCCCTTCGTGAGCGACACCACCAGCACCCCCCACGTCCCCGTGCGGACGCGCGCTCCCAGCAGCGTGTCAAGGCTCGACGCCAGGGACCACGTGCCGTATGGAGTTGCGTATCGGAGGGCAGGGAGCGCTTTGCGTCGCAGACTGGCGCGCCGCGTCGTGCGCGTCTTACGCGTCTTTGATTCGCGTGCCGCGTCCGCGGTCGGAGCTGCGCTTCGCGTTAGGGCGGCGTCTTCGACATTTGTCGCAGCGCTCTGTGCGGATGCCGTGGATGCGGCAAGGGCGAACGCCGCGACCACAAGGGCTGCTCCGTGATGGAGCCGCACACCGGGACAGCGGCGAAAGCGACGAACGACGTTGAGACGGGCAGCGAGCATGGGTCCGAAACGGTCTCCTTGCTTCGCCACCCTCGTCAGGCAGGGCGAAGCGACATCACACCTTCAGGAAGATGCGCTTGCGGTACAGTCCCCAAAGTAGAAGGGCCCACAGGAGGACGAAAGTGACCGCGAAGAGCAACGATGCATTCCGAGGTTCCAACCACGACGCGTAGTAACGGTCGAAGATCACCTTTTCGATTGGAACCGCCTCACCACCGACGTCCACTTTGATCAAGGTATAGATACCGCGGGCCATCATCCCAGATCCAAGGAATGCCACCAGCGGGTTCATCCCGAAGACAACGATAGGTGTCGTCCACTTACGGCTGCCTAACACATCCACCACCCAGATGCAGGTGGCGAGCGTCACCGTGGCCATCCCGGCCGTGAAGATCACGTAGGAGCTGGTCCACAGGCTCTTGTTGATCGGAAATACCCAGTGCCACATGAGACCCGCGACCATCCCCAACGACCCTACGGCGAACATCCCAACCAGCCGATCCATGATGTCCCGTCGCGAGTCCAGCCAGCGGCCACACAGGACACCGAGTATCACTGTGCCGACTGCGGGGACCGTACTCAGGAGTCCTTCGGGGTCCCACGTCTTGGAGTTGATCCACAGGTGCGACCCAAAGATCGTGCGGTCGAGCCACGCCGAGAACACGCCGGACGGATCATCTAATGAAGGGGGCCAGACGCCGCCCGGCACCGGAATCAGCGCCTGTGCGGCCCAATAGCCAAAGAGGAGCACGGCCAGAATGGCGATCTGCTGCTTGAGCGAAGTGCGAAGGGTGAGCAGTCCGCCGCAGAGGTAGGCCACTCCGATGCGCTGCAGCACCCCTGGAAAGCGCATTTGCGTGATGCGGGTCAGCGGCACATACGGGAACGCCGCGAGGGCCAACCCGCAGAAGACAATGAGCAGGCCGCGCTTCAGGATTTGCTTGGCAAGGTCAGCGTCGCTGGCACCACGTGATCGCCGCGAACCGAGCGATAGGTGGGTGGTGATCCCGACAATGAACAGGAAGAACGGGAAGATGAGATCCGTAGGGGTCCAGCCGTGCCACTTAGCGTGCTCGAGCGGAGGATAGATGGCGTCCCAAGAGCCCGGATTATTCACGAGGAGCATGCCGGCCACGGTCATGCCCCGGAACACGTCCAAGGCCAGCAGTCGCTCCTTTTGGCCTCGGCCGGATTCGGTGGGAAGGCGTTGGGGGGGCGCCGGTGGAGTCTGGCGCCTGAGGGCGTCCAGATCGTTAGGTGGTGCGACAGTGGTGGCAGCCATGGTCCCTCCCATCCTTCGTGGACGTGCAGCAGGGCTGAGCCCGTAAGCTTCCGCGATGAGCGCCGTTCGGCAAGCACCCTCGATGGGTTTGCTTGCATGCGTGGAGCGCGCTGGCCAACGTGCAAGCAAGCCGTTACGCGGGAGCGTCCATGTCAGCGTCAACAGTTACGCGCGAGGGGGCCCGAGCGGGAATCGCGGGGGCTCTGGTGGTGGCGGTCTGGTTCTTCTTTGTGGATCTCATCTCCGGCCAGGCACTATCGACGCCTGCAACGTTAGGCGCGGCGCTGGTCAGCGTGCTACGGGGAAACCAGCACCTGGGGTTCATCACGCACGTGGCCGTGTACACCGTCTTTCACTTCGCCGCGTTCATTATTGTGGGGATCGTGGCGGCGGCACTGCTGCGGGCCTCCGACGCCGAGCCGTCACTCATGGCGGGGTTGTTCGTGCTGTTTGTGGTGATCGAGGTGGGGTTTGTCGGGTTCACCTATCTCTTGTCGCAGGGGTCCTCGTTAGGGCGCATCGCCTGGTATCAGGCGGGCGCGGCGAACCTGCTGTCGGCGATGGTGATGGGGAGGATCCTGGTCCGCCAGCATCCTCAGGCGTTGGAGAACATGGCGGGTGCGCTGCGGGGGATGTAGCTGCGACACCACTGCACGCGACTCGATGCTCCCCCGAGTCGCGTGCTGGTACGCAGCGTCAGACCGCGGCTATTTCGGTTCGCGCTTCCCCGTGAACGACGCGCTTCCCATCCCGCCCATTTCCAATGAGCCTTTGACGTTATTGGCGTCCGCCAGCAGACCGACGAAGGTGAAGTCGGGGCCTTCGCCAGAGGACTTCATCGTCAGTCGCAACGTATCGCCCTTCACTGACCCTTCGAGCGTTCGAAGGCCAAGGCGTTGCGATTCGTAGGTCCCCGTGATTTTGTCGCCGTCCTGCTTGAGCGTGACCGTGGGATAACCGGTGCCGTTCTCGGTGGTGACCGCGAACGCCCATTTGCCGGTGACATCGCGCGGTGTCTGCTGGGCGGACGCAGTCCAAAGGGGAGCGAGTAGGCCGATCAGGGCCAAAAGGATTCGGTAGGAACGCATGAGAGAACTCGGCTGGGCGTGCGCCCTGGGAAAGGGCTCAGCGGTGACAGTCACCGTGGTATGTAAAAGCTCTCCGGTCGCCGCGGCCGCCGCAACCGAGATCGGTCCCGAGGAAAGGCGGTGTCGACCGGTGCCGCGCGCGGACCGCTCGAGGGAGGCGGGTCCTCGTCGATTGTCAGGCCGTCCCGTGCACATCGTTGAACAGGTGGCGGATACGTCCGCCGTCTGGCTCCGTGGACGTTAGGCGATCGCGTCCACACAATCCCGGAAAGTCGAGACATTCGGCGCCGGAAACGTCCATCGGGTCGCGTTGGCATAACCCGTAGAGTTCCAGCTCGGCCAGCGCACCTTCGATCGATTCGAGGGAGATACCAAAATCCTCGCCCATGAGCGTTTGCGTGAGGGTGGCGCGTGTTAAGCTGCCGCCACGTGACTTGGCGATCGTGAGGATGCGAGCGCGGAGTGACGCTTGTTGGAGTCGCCGCGTGTACAGGCGATCTGAGACGGTGCGGTGACCGACGATCAACGCCATCGCGACGCACCATGACACGGCATTGAACGTGACGAAGTTGGGAGACCGCACGAATTCCCAGGAGAGCACCCAGATGACCGAGATGATCACCATGAGCGTTCGGTCCACGGTCTTGAGTGTCACGGTGTGCCTCCGCCGGGCGCGTTGGGGTCATCCCAACATAAGGCGACATTTCTGGCCGTCACGGGCCATCGTCGCCGGTTCTCCCCGGGGACCGCCGAGCCTATGGCCGCCGATCGTCCCTTGCCTGAGCGGCTGCGCAAGGCTGCTGGGCCGGTTGGACGCGTAAGCCAGCGAGACGAAGGGCGAACGCACGAGCGGGCCGGCACCCGCGCCGGCCCGCCCAATCCGTCAGTTGCAACGCTACGGTGTGACTTTGACCTCAATCACCGTACCCGCGAAATTGGCGTTGTACAGGTTTTGACGGAAGGTGATGTTCGAAGGCGAGCCACACCCTCCCTGCACGCCCATTTTGTAGTCCGTCCCTGCATCCACCACCGCGGTGAAACCGCTCCCCGTGGGACCAGAGAAGGTGCGCGTGTAGTCGCTGCCAAGGCCACCGGGATCATTGAAGCCGTAGGCGTGCAGCGCGTACGATTGCGCGGGTGAGGTCTTAGGCGCCCAGAAGTAGACATACACGCAGCCAAAGCCAGTCGCCGGATTCGTAATCTGCGTTTCAATCGAGTAATGGCCGATGTACACGTCCTTCCCAACTTCCACGAAGGCGTCGGTCGTTCCCAGTTGGTCCCACTGGATGATGTACTGATTGGGATTCTGCAGGGTACCGTTCGGGATCAGGTGCTCGACGTAGAACGTGACGGTGATCTTGTCGCCCCTTGGCGGACGCGAGGTCTGCGCGGCGGCCGGGAGTGCCTGGTAAGTCACCGTGTTGGTGGTGGTCTGCACGCCACTCGCCGGCGAAATCGTGCCGATGTAACCGGTGGACACGTAGGTGTACCTCAACTTTCCCTGATACAAGTTGCCATTCCGCTCGCGGACGAGCGCCTGAATGGGCACAGACTTCCCTATGTCCACGAGCTGCGTCCACGGGTTCAGTTCAAACGTCAGTCCAAGATCCGTCGAGATATCGGCGCGCGCCGTACCGATCACCTGCAACGGGCCACCGGGTGACGTGGGCGCCTTCACGTCGACCCAGACGCCATCGATGATCCCGTCAGGCAGGATGGGCGTGGAGCCTGTGTATTGAATCGTGTTCGTGAACTGCGCGCCAACCGCGCCGTTCATCCCCGTGGTCTGGAAACTATACTGGAACTGGTTCGCCTGGTGACCGGCGACGTTCGCACTCAAGACCACTGAGCGCTGGTTGTAGTTGATTTGTCCCTTGTTAGGCGAGAGGGTCACGGCAGGAGCATTCGCGGAGGCGCCGAACGCGCTGAATCCGGTGGTCGTGCCCGAAATCGTGTGGGCTGCCGTGTCCACCACGATGTTGGCCAGTTGGTTCCACTGCCCACCACTCAGCCGTTGAATCCCAAGGTCGCCACCGTTCGCCCACGGTGGGAGCTTGGTCGGATCGTACTTCAACGTCACACGCACCGGCGCCGAGAAGGTCGTGCCTTCGGGACCAAACTTGTAGAAGGCGCCGGACAAAAAAGCGCCCGTTGGGCCTGTCGCCGGTGCCGGGACCTCCTGGACGGTGATGGCCGTACCGACTGGTGCGGCGCCGGCGGGCACGTCGATCTTCACGTTGCCGGCAGCTGCACTGACCGTGGCGCCGTTTGCCGACACAATTCCACCGTCGGTGACAGTGATCGCTGCTGTCGCGCTCTTGCCTTCACCTGCCACGCCAATGGTGGCCGTCCCTGCCGTCAGGGCGGTCACCAGACCCGTTGAGCTGACGGTCGCGACGGCCGGCGCTGACGTCG
This sequence comes from Gemmatimonadaceae bacterium, assembly GCA_046327745.1. Classification (GTDB taxonomy): domain Bacteria; phylum Gemmatimonadota; class Gemmatimonadetes; order Gemmatimonadales; family Gemmatimonadaceae; genus JABAQJ01. The sequence continues at coordinate 27,695 of JAXLXV010000041.1, forward strand.
TCCAGGTGAGTGTGCGTCCCGTGAGCACCGCGCCCCCGGCATCCTTGGTAGTCGCCGTGAGCTGCAGCGTCTGTCCGGCCACCAGCGCCTCTGATGAATGATCCAAGCTTATGGTGGCAATGGGCGAAACCACGCTCACAGTCGCCGTCCCCGTCCTTCCTTCGCTCGCGGCTGAGATCTCTGCGTTGCCGACGGTGAGGGCCGTGACCAGTCCGCTCGTGCTCACCGAGGCGACCGTTGGCGCACTGCTGGTCCATGTCACGGTGCGCCCGCTCAGGGCATTCCCCGATGCGTCCTTTGGCGTCGCGGACAGTTGCACGGTGCCCGAAGGCGCCAGCGAGGAGCTGCCAGGGCTCACGTCGACACTGGCGACGGCTGCCGGGCCAGGTGCGGTGGGTGACTTGCCGCCGTCACCCCCGCCGCCGCAGGCGGCAAGGAACGCGGGCACGATGAGGAAGAGTCCGGAGAGTCGCATGGGAGTCCAGTCGAGAGGGTGTCCACACCCTCAGGCGCAAAAGGCGCGAAAAGGGGCTCACGTACGCCTCCAACCGACCCTCCCCTCCGCCTCTCCTAAGGCCCTGTCGACTTCATTCGGGCGTGCAGGAAGTCCAGCCGGGACTTAGCCAGCTTGGTGATCGAGGCGTCCGCGCCGCGCTTCTCCTTAAGCCGCTCATACGCCCCGCGGAGCAGGGGCTCGGCCTCCGCATACTTCCCGGCGAGAGCCAGGTGATGGCCCAGGACGGACTCGCTGCTCGCGACCAGCCAGTGGTCAGGACCGTAGATGGCGCGACGCAGGCGCAGGCTTTCTCGATAGAGCTGTTCGGCCTCTGGGCCGACGGGCCCCAGGCTGTCCTCCACCATGGCTAACAGCTGCAACGCCCCGGGGATGGTCTGGTTCGAATCGCCAAGGGTTTTGCCCCGGTAGCTTAGCAGTTCACGGGCGGCGGTGTCGGCGACATGGAACTTGCCCTGCGCGAACTGGAATTGCCCGTAGTTGAGCAGGGTGAGCGCGTACGCTGAATGGCCGGCGCCCAAGTGGCGCTTCTGCAGCACGAGGGCTTCGCGGTACGCCGACTCCGCGGGCGCCGCCTTTCCCTGGAAATCGAGGATAGTCGCCAGGTTTCCCAGACCGGTGGAAAGGTCAAGGCTCTGCGAACCTTCCGTCCGCCGCGCCAAGTCCACCGCTTCACGATGCAGGGATTCTGCTTCGGCCAACCGGCCTTGCTGCCCAACGGCAACGGCCAGATCGTTGATGCTGGCGATGTACGCGGGGTCGATCTTGGCGGTCTTTCGCAACGCGATAGCCTGACGGTGCAGCGCCTCGGACTCCTTGAACGCACCCTTGCGCTGATACAGCTTGGCCAAGCCCGCCATGGCGGCCGTGCGTTCCGCGACGTCAGCGTTCGGCAGCGCGTTCCACAAGTCGAGGGACGCTCGCTCGAGCCGTTCCCATTCGGCAATGTTGCCGTCCCCTTCGTGCACGTCGCCCAACAACCTCAACGCGCGGGCCATCTCAGGACTGCGTTCGCCGTGAAGGGCTCGCGTAAGCTCGAGATTGCGGCTCAGGTGATGCTCCGCCTCGGGAAAGAGCCCTAACGAGGTGTATGTCCGGCCGATCGTTTCGCGCAGTTCGGATTCGAGTTCGGGCTGCGCCGTGAGGCTGTCGACCTTCCGGGCGGCCGCCTCCAGCACCTGAGCAACGCGCACGTCGCGCCCGTTGTTGCCAGGGTCCACCGAGGACAGCATGTCAGTAAGGAAAGCGCTGACCTCGGTGGCCTTTTGACGCTCGAGTTGGGCCCGTTGTGCCTGGCGGGTGGTCATCACAATCCCGCCCACCAAGGATGCTACAAACAAGATCGACGCCGCCGATTCGATCGGACGCCGGCGAAGAAACTTCTGCACGCGATAGCCAACCCAATCGCGATGTGCCAGTACGGGAAGCCCTTCCACGAAATGCCGGATGTCTTCGCTGAACTGCTCGGCGGACAGGTATCGACGCTCCGGTTCCTTGCGTAGGGCCCATAAGACAATGGCGTCGAGGTCTCCGCGAAGCGTGGTGCGGAGCCGAGCGACGCGGCGGTCCGGGGTGGACGCCGCAAATTCCTCCGTGACCGCGGTGCTGGGCCGCGGCGCCGGTTCGCCGGTGATGATCGTCTCGATCTCCCGCAGGGTCTTGTCACGGGTGTCGAACGGGCGCCGACCCGTCAACAGCTCAAACAGTACGACTCCAAGTGAATAGATGTCGGACGCGGTGGTGAGCGAACGTCCTTGCAGCTGCTCGGGGCTGGCGTACTCC
>JAXLXV010000042.1:0-29442 GCA_046327745.1 Gemmatimonadaceae bacterium
ATGCGAGAGCACCTGCGCCATGACTTGCTGCTTTACGTCATCCAGCGCATCGCCGCGCGTTCCGAGCGCCAGGTTCTTGAAGAATAGCGTTAGGCGGTCGTAGGGTTCATTCAACCCCAGACGCCGCATGGCCGCGCCCTCGCAGTAAACCTGCACGAAGCCTGGTTGGTACACTGTGTCGCCGGAACGAACGCCTGTGGTGGCGCGCTCGAAAGCCTCCAGCGTCTCGACCGAAAAGACAAAACGAAACGCGGCATCGGCGTCGGCATCCGGCGCGTCCTTCCAACGCACCGGGTGGCGAAAGAACAGCGTCAGCTTGCCACTGGACCCCAGGAATCGCTGGCCGGCAATCGCTTCGGTCGTGGCATGATCGCCCACCAATCTGGCCGCCGACAATGGATCCGTTGCCAAGACCAAGTGCTCGAACGACACGTGATGCGTTGCTCCGCCGGCTCGGTATCGCAGACGTCCCTGATACGGATCGACCTCTTCGACCTGGGCGCCTAGTTGCAGCTGTACGCCGATCTCTCGATTGATCTCAGCCAAGACTTCGGTCAGGCGCCACAGGCCCGGTTTCACAAAACCGTAGTAGCCGTCAAACACCGAGCCCGAGTCCATGAGCGGAAGTGTGAACGACGAGTACGGCTCGCGGAGTGAAACTGGGCCGCTCTCCGTCACCGTCATCGCCATGTAGATCTGTGTGCGGTCAGCAGTGAAGTAGTGCGTCAGCAGGTCCCAAGCACTCCCGGTGATCCACAGCCGAGTGAGTGTGTCGCCCAGGACCAACCGAGCCGCATCGAGGTTCGGGGGAGTGGCGGAGCGATATCCGGATTGGAGGAACTCCACGACCCGCGCTTCATCAGCACGGAATGCCGCTGCGTCGCCATGTTCGCCCCATTGTCGCCGGAACTCCTCGTCCAGCTGCGCTGGGTCACGGTGAATCCAGGCACTGGCCTCCGGTGTGGGGAAATAGACGCGCTTCGCCGTGGAGGGAACGAACGTCTCCAGCCGCTCTGCCAACCCGGTTTCTTGAAAAATGAAATCCGGCATGAGGCCAAGGACTGATGCGCCTAACGAATACGATTGCGTCCGTCCGTCCACCGTGGCCTCGGCCCGGACGCAGGCGCCCCCCGCCCGCTCCGCGCGTTCCAGAAGCGTGACGTTATGGCCGGCGCGTCGCAGGTAATGTGCTGCCACCAAGCCGTTGATGCCCGCACCAATCACGACCACCGGTGCCGAGCTCACAGGTCACCCACCCACAATGTCGATGACACGACCACGCGCGGAACGCGGGGCACCCGGTTCACCAGGGCCGAGAAGTCGCGCACGCAACGTTCTAGCCCTTCACTCTGTCGCGAGGCCGGCAGGTGCAATTCCAGGGAAATGCGGTCGATCCGCTCCAACACGCCCGTCTTCTCCATGATGCCCCACTCGGCCCCCTCGCAGTCCAGCTTGAGCCACGAACAGCGGGCAATCCCGTGCTCCTGGAATACGTCATCCAGCGTGACGCACTCGACGCTCTCACTGGTCCAACCGCTGGCCTCACGCGACGCGCGCGCCGCTTCAGGTAGGCCGACGGTGGAACCTGCCGTGGCGTGCGGAGCCCAGGTCAGCTTCAATTGGCCCCGCTCGCCCATCACCGCCTGCTGCACGGTGGTGACATTGGAAATGCCGTTCTGGCGTACGTTCTCCACGAGCATCGCGTAATTGCTGGACGCCGGCTCGTAGGCAATGATGCGAATGTCTGGATGCAGGGCGGCGAGGATCACCGAGACTCCGCCAATGTGCGCCCCGACATCCACCACCACATCGTCAGGCGCAAACGACAGCTCCGCGATCCCATACATGCCACGCGCGAACTCGTCGAGGACGTCGGCGGCCCAGGACGAACCGGGAATGTCGCGCAGGCGGATGACCCGTCCGGCAACCTCGAACTCCACATGGCTGAGCAAGGGATCGCCTTGCACCGCCAGCTTAAACTGTGCGGCCGCCGGGCCGTATGATTTTAGGAGGCCGAGAAAACGCCCAGCGGTCCAGAGCACCTTGGGATGGTTCGGATGCTCGGCGAACAGCTCGCCGATCGCCGACCGTGCCGCCTGCAGATCCCGCACATCCAGGGCGCGGTTGGTGGCGGCGAGCCGTTCGGTGAGCTCCATGACGTTCTCCCTTGCGTGATGGTATCCCTGACACGGCGCTCGATGGCGTAGGCGCCCGATGGAGTGCGCCGGCGAAACACGCGCCGATCGACTACACCCGCGGGAAGAAGCTGGCACTTGCTGCGCACGGCGCCAAGCGGTGATCGGCCGTCGCCTCCAAAACGGGCGAGCGTCCATCAGACGGTGGCAAGCCAACATCGGTGCGTCCATGACGCACCCTACGAAGTGGCGATCTGGACCTTACGTTGCTTCACCGATATGCTGTCAGCGGCTCCAACCCACTCCTGAATCGCGTGTCCCAACAGCTGGATGACCTGAGGCAGACCCTCGTCGGCCGCTACGAGATCGTGGCGGAGGTCGGACAGGGGGGCTTTGCCACGGTCTATTCGGCGAAGGACCTGCGCCACGGCTCGTTGGTGGCGATCAAGGTCCTGCGTCCGGAGCTGGGGGCAGCGCTGGGCGCCCTGCGGTTCACGCGCGAGATCCAGATCACCGCGCAACTCCAGCACCCGAACATCCTGCCACTGCTGGACTCCGGCGATGTCAACGGCATCCCGTACTACGTGATGCCGTTCGTGGAGGGCGAGTCGCTGGACCGGCGGTTGCAACGCGAGGGCCAGTTGGCCATCGGCGACGCCGTCAAGCTGGTCGCTGAGATTGCCGATGGATTGTCGTATGCGCACGCACGCGGGTTCGTCCACCGGGATATCAAGCCGGAAAACGTCCTGCTCTCGCACGGCCACGCGGTCCTTGCCGATTTTGGCGTTGCGCGCGCGCTGGATGTCACGGGCGCCGAGCGTATTACCGACTCAGGGCTTGCGTTAGGCACCGTGACGTACATGAGTCCCGAGCAGGCCGCCGGCGAGCGGGTGGACAGCCGCTCGGACGTCTACGCCCTGGGCTGCGTGCTCTATGAGCTGCTGGTTGGCGCGCCCCCATTCGCGGGACCAACAGCGCAGTCGGTGATGGCGCGGCACGCGGTGGACCCTCCTCCGAGTATTCGCTCCGTTCGCCCCACGGTACCGGCGGAACTGGAGGCAGCGGTACTGAAGGCCATGGCGAAGGTCCCCACCGATCGCTTCGCGACGGCCGGCGAGTTTCGCGAGGAAATGCTTCGAGCGGCCGCCATGCCCGCCACCGCAGCGCCGGTTGCTCGCCAAGGCGTTCGTCGCCTTGCTGGGCGCGTCGGCGCCGCAGTCGCCGCTATTGCCGTCATCGCCGCCGTGGTCATCTGGCGTGAGGGGACCGGGAAATCTTCCCTGGATCCGAATCGCGTGGTGGTGTTCCCGTTGGTCGTTCCAGGCGACTGGGCTGGTTCAAAGAGCGCCGGTGAAGACGTGGCCACGATGATCGGGAGCGCAGTCGATGGCGCGGGCCCGCTGCGCTGGATCGACGCGTGGCAGCTGCTGGACGCCTCGTCTCGTGAGAACATCCGGACGCTGACCGCTCAGGACGCCGCCCGACTCGCACGAGCGCAGCGGAGCGCGTACACCCTGACGGGCCGCATTGCCCCGCGCGGGCGCGATTCCGCCACCGTGTTGCTCGAACTACGCGACGTGGCGGGTGACTCCGTCGTGGCACGCCCGAGCGCCACCGCGAGCGTCAACGACGTCTGGCGCGCCGGTTTGGCCGCTACCACGCAGCTCCTGCCGCGACTGATCACAACCGGGATTCCCGACGTCGTCAGCGAATGGTCGCAGCGTGCGCCGGCGGCGGTCGCCCACTTTTTGTTGGCCGAGTCCGCGTTCCGTCGGGTGCAACTTTCTGAGGCGGAGGCCCAGTACCTGCAAGCCATCGCCGCCGATTCGACGTTTGGCCTGGCGGCCATCCGCGGGGCACAGGCGGCAACGTGGAATCACGATCAGCAGGGCGCGACCACGCTCATTGACGTGGCCCTGCGGTCCCGCCTCTCCGATCGGCATCGGGCCTTTGCCCAAGGATACCGCGCGTTTCTACAGGGCCGCGCGGATTCGGCGGTTCTTTTCCTGCGCCGAGCGCTGGCGTTGGACTCCACTCGCGCGTTCGTGTGGATGCAGCTGGGTGAGGTATTCGCCCACTTGCAGCCACTGTACGGGGAAACCGATTCGCTCGAGGCCGACGCGTTGGAGCAGGCGACCCGGCGAGATTCGACAGCGACCAATGTCCTGTTCCACCTGATCGAGGTGCGGTTACGCCAAGGGGACACACTGCGTGCGGCACCGCTCGTTCAGCGCTTTCTGGAAGCGCAACCTGATACGTCACTCTCGCATCAGGTGCGCATCATGAACACATGCGTCCGGCGCGGACCTGCCGGCTCGGCGCTGGGTGACGCGGCGCGGCATACGCCCGGACCGCTGCTGGCGGCCGCGGTAACAATGAGCACGGGAGCGCGAAAGTGGCGGTGCGCGCAGGCGGCGTTCGAGGCACTCCTCGCGAACGACACCGCCGCAACCGTGGAGGCCGATACGCGGCGCTGGTACGCACTGGTGGGGCTGCAGGGATTGCAGCTCTCGGTGAATGACACCGCGGGAGCCGGTCGGTCGATCGCAAGTTTCCTTCAGCGCTGGAAGATCGGAACCTCGCTCTATCTCTTCGATGCGGCGGCGTGGGGCCTGTTTGGCGACCAAGCGGCACGCGCCTCCGAAGCCGACGCGCGGGATGTCCTGAGCGATCCCACCGCATGTTCCGCGGCACTGCGTTGCTGGCTGTACGGCGTCTATCTCGCCAAGGTCGGCCGAGTGGACCAAGCGGCGGCGATTGCACCTCGGATCCTTCAGGCCGCCGGGCGTTCCGCGACACACGAGGACAGTGTGATGGCCCAGTCCCTCGAAGGACATGTCCAATTGGCTCGCGGTGACACGTCCGCCGCCGCCGCCACCTTCGAGCGTTTGCTGCTCTCGGGTCGTAGCATCCCCAGCCTTGAATGGGACTTGGCCATGCCGCTGGCGATCGAGCGGCTCGCACTGGCGCGTGTTATGATAGCCCGCGGCCAACCCGACTCAGCCATCGGCGTGCTGGACGTGATCGACTCGCGCGCTGTGGTGCACGCGGGATTTGTCGCCACCAGCCTGCAGTTGCGTGCCCAGGCAGCCACCCAGTTGCACGATGATGCGAGGGGAAGCCGCTACCGGGCGCGCTTGTTGGAGCTGAAGCAGCCGTGATGTTTGCGTAGGCAGCACGTTCACCGAACGAACACACATGGAGGCTCGAGATGGATCAAGAGGACAAACCGCGCGGCGACACGCCGCCGCCGCCACCCCCGCGAAAGCGCGGAGATGACGACCCTCCACCGCCTCCTGAGCGGCCCCGTGGCGACACGCCGCCACCTCCACCGCCCCCGAAGCGAGGTGGCGATGACCCGCCGCCCCCATCACGCCCGCGTGGTGACACGCCACCACCGCCGCCGCCACCCAAGCGTGGGGGCGACGATCCTCCACCCCCTCCCGGTCGGCCGCGCGGAGATACGCCGCCTCCACCACCGCCGCCCAAGCGCGGTGGAGACGACCCACCGCCGCCGCCGCGTCGCGTACCTTAGTTCCACCCGCTTGCCGAGCGCGTGACTTCCCACCCGCGCTCGGCGAGCCGATGGGCTTCATGCTCGCTCGTCCACCGGCGCGCTGTACCCTGTGGCTTCATGGAGATCTGAGAATGCGACGCCTGGTGATGTGGAACCTGCAGACGCTCGATGGCTTCTTCGAAGGTTCGAAGCCGTGGGACCTGGGCGGCGGGACGCCGCTGTTCAAGCTCCACGATCACAGTCGTCGGCTCAAACTTGTGGCATCGCGGACACTGGCGACGGGTGGGATGATCCTGACCTATCACCCGTTCCCGGCCACGGCCGCCGGGACGCCTAACGAACCGGCTGGCGCGTAATACGCTCGTACTGCTGGTACATCTGCGCCCGCCACCGCACGATCATCCCGAAGCCCAACAGGTAGAACAAAGAGGCGGTCTGCAGTGGCGAAATGAGATGGCCGATATAGTCGTGCAGTGCCAGACGGATGCCCAGAAGCACCAGCAGGATTGCGAGGAAGGCGCGCGACCGCTTCATGAATACCACCCCGTCGCGTAGCTCCAGACGCGACGAGCGGACCAGCGGCCACGACAGCACCACCGCGCCAATCACAAACGCGCTGATCCCCCAGGACCACGGTACGCGCATGAGCGGCGAGAAAAACATCCCAAACGCCGAACTCATCGCCAGTGGAGGAATCACGATCGCCTTTCGCGTGACGGGCACCCGCGTCTCCCGGACGCGCCACGCCAACATCGCGATGCCTCCAAACACCGGTCCAATGCGAAGGACGGGTCGCAGGAATGCTTGGTAGCGCGAAAAGAGCTCGGGAAGCCCCGCTGACATGTACGAGATGAACTAGCTGGAAATGGGGGAGGGTGGGGAAGACCCACAGGCGTAGTAAGCTCTGCGGAGCACCCGACCGTAAAGATGGCCTGCAGGACTGGTCAAGCCGCGGGCCGCAAAGGTGCCATGATCCAAGCCGGAACGTCAGTCGGGTCCCTTCCGTAGGACGTCAGATATCGCAAATCCACGGCGACCGGTGCATGTTGACTGTCTCCCAGCGCCCGCGCCTCGGGAGCTCGGGCGGTCCCCTCGTTCAGGCGGCTGAAAGGTGAGGGGTGGAAAACTCCCGAAATCACTGGCAACCCGCCCGCGGAGCAACCCCGCGGGGCGTACTTCTGTCCGAACACCGTACTACCAGCTTCCCATGAAAAGATCGACCAGAATTCTTCCCTGCTTGGCGGTCGCGGCGCTCTCCGCATGCTCCCGTGTGCATCCTACCACGGCGCCTTCTCGCATGGGCCCAGAGGCCGCGAAGGCCCGCGCTCACGCCGATAGCCTTCGCTATCCGTACACCAAGGCGGATATCGACTTCATGTCGGGGATGATCCACCACCATGCGCAGGCCATTCAGATTGCTGGGTGGGCACCAACCCATGGCGCCAGCCCGGCGGTGATGCGCTTGACTGAGCGAATCATCAATGCCCAAAGGGACGAGATCGTGCTGATGCAGAACTGGCTGCGCGATCGGAACCAAGAGGCACCGGAACCCAATCCAGCCGGCATGCCGATGAAGATGGACGGCATGGAGCACATCATGCCCATGCCGGGCATGCTGAATGCCGAGCAGCTCAAACAGTTGGACGCCGCGCACAACGCCGAGTTTGACCACCTGTTCCTCACCTTCATGATCCAGCACCATCGCGGTGCCGTGGAGATGGTGCGTTCGCTCTTTGCTGCCCGCGGTGCGGGACAAGACGAGACCGTCTTCAAGTTCGCATCCGATGTGGAAGTCGATCAGTCCACCGAAATTCGTCGCATGCTCCAGATGTTGATCGAAGCACCAGCCCCCTCATCACCTTCGCAGAGGAATCCGGAATGAATGGCGCTCACCGCCTGATGCCCCGCCTGTCCCTAGCCGCTACGCTGATGGTGGCCGCGGGGTGCGCGGGTTCAACACCGACCCCGGCCCCAGTGCCGGTCCCCGATCCGCGAATGGACGCGCGCGTCGGTCTGAAGGCTGGACTCATGGACGCTGGCGAAGCCATGTCCAACCTCAAGGTCGTGGCCAAGGCCGCCTCACCGCCAGGCTTCCTCGGCATCACTAACTCCGACCTGGCGTTCACGGGGAACTACGTCATCCAGGGGAATTACAACGGCCCCGTGATCTGGGACGTGTCCAACCCGTCAAAGCCGCAGCTGGTGACGGCCTACACCTGCCCGGCCTCGCAGAACGACATCTCGGTCTACAAGAACCTGATGTTCATGTCCGCCGAGGCGAACAACGGACGCGTCGACTGCCTGCCCGGCGGTGTGCCGGATACCGTCAGTGCCGTGCGCTTCCGCGGCGTGCGTGTCTTCGACATCACCGACATCAAGAATCCGAAGTTGATGGCGAATGTGCAGACCTGCCGTGGGTCGCACACGCACACGGTCGTGGAAAATCCAAAGGACCCCGAAAACGTCTACATCTACGTCTCGGGCTCCGCAGGCATCCGTTCGCCTAACGAACTGCCTGGCTGTGTCCGTGAGGCGCCAGACAAGAATCCCAATTCCTCGCTCCTCCGGATCGAGATCATCAAGGTCCCGGTCAACCATCCCGAGCAGTCGGCCGTGGTGAACCGCGCCAACATCTTCAGCGGTCTGACGTTCACGCCAAGCCACGGTCAGGCGCCGGAAGACGCCGACGCGGCGGCCAAGGCGGCTGCGGAAGCGCGGGCGAAGGGCGGCTTCACGGCCAAGATCCCATCCAGCGGTCAGGAGATCGTCATTGGTGGCGGGTTCGCCCGCTCCCTGCTGGACAGCCTCGTGAAGGCGCGTGGCGGCTCGGGCGATCCGACGGGCGCTGACAGCGCCACGTTGCGTGCGAATGTCCAGGACATCGTCAACAAGTTGTTCGGGACGGCGCCCGCCCCCGGCAGCCCAATTGCCGCGGGACGTCAGTGCCACGACATCACGGTCTATCCGTCACTTGGTCTGGCCGGCGGTGCCTGCGAAGGACACGGCCTGCTGCTCGACATCAGCGATCCAGTAAACCCGGTTCGCTTGGACGCGGTGTCGGACTCCAATTTTGCCTATTGGCACTCCGCCACGTTCAACAACGACGGGACGAAGATCCTCTTCTCCGACGAGTGGGGCGGCGGCGGCGCACCCAAGTGCCGCGCCAACGACAAGAAGGAGTGGGGCTCTGACGCCATCTTCTCGATCGTGAATCGCAAGATGAAGTTCGAGAGCTACTACAAGATTCCCACCATCCAGACGTCGAACGAAAACTGCGTGGCCCACAATGGATCCTTGATCCCCATTCCGGGCCGCGACGTGATGGTTCAGGCGTGGTATCAGGGCGGCATCTCGGTCTTTGACTGGACCGATCCCGCGCACCCGCAGGAAGTCGCCTTCTTTGACCGTGGTCCCGTTGACTCCACGCACATGGCCATGGGTGGCTCGTGGTCCGTGTACTGGTACAACGGCGCCATCGTCAGCTCCGAAATCGCTCGCGGCATGGACGTGGCCGAGCTGGTGCCCAGCCCGTACATCTCGCAGAATGAAATCGACGCTGCCAAGACGGTTCGATGGACGCACCTGAACGCGCAGGGGCAACCGAAGATCGAGTGGCCGCCCAGCTTTGCCTTGGCTCGCGCCTTCGTCGACCAGCTCGAACGCAAGAAGTGCCTCTCGTCCTCACGGATCTCCGAGGTGCGGTCGGCGCTCTCGAATGCTGAGAAGTCAACCGGCGCGCAACGCTCGTCGGCGCTGTCGACCCTTGGCACGCAGCTGGACAGCGATGCCCGCGGCTCCTGCGACGGCCCGCGCGTGAAGATGCTACAGAAAGCGGTGAACGACCTGCAGCACGTGGTGTCCTGACGTACGTCGCCGCCGGAGACGGCGGCAGCAGCAACAAGGAAAGGCGGAAGCGATGTACGTCGCTTCCGCCTTTCCCGTCCGTACCACGTGCCGGTGCACGATTAACGATGGGAGGCCTGACATGCTGAACCTGGATGAATTACGCGCACACCTGTTCCGCGCCTTGGAGTGGGGTGACGCCCATGCGACCTTTGACGCCGCCACCAAAGACGTCGCCGCCAACATGCGCGGCCAGCAGCCCCCCGGACAGGAGCACACACTGTGGCAGCTGACGGAGCACCTCCGTCTGGCCCAGGAAGACATTCTCGATTTTTGCGTGAACGCCAACTACGCGGAGCGGGAGTTCCCCGAGGGCTATTGGCCGCCGACGCCCGCGCCGCCGTCTGACGCCGCGTGGGATGAGAGCCTCGCGAGAATCCGCCGTGATCGCCAGGCGTTGCAGCAGCTGGCGCTCGACTCCGGGCGCGATCTCTTCGCCACCATCCCGCACGGGACGGGACAGACGTATCTCCGGGAGCTGCTGCTGGTGATCGACCACAACGCCTACCACGTCGGCCAGATCATCTTGGCCCGACGCGCCCTGGGAATCTGGCCGCCGACCTAACGACGCACGGGGACGCGTCCCGCGGGCTCGGCCGGCGGAAGCTGCGACGCGCGGCGAGCCCGGCGCACGAGGATGGCACCGCCGACCAGCAGGCCCCCCGATGCAAGGAACGTCAACTTGTACAGAGCGATGTTCAGCAAGGCCGGGGGCAATTGCGACGGCCGGAACCCGAGCACGAGCCCTACGCAGGCTGCCACGCCCACCGCTAGGCCCGTGAACAGCAACGCACTCCCGGCTCGGCTCGATCGCATGGCGGACTCTGGTTGGGACAACACCTCGTACGGAAAGCACCCGCCGGTTGTGTCATCGTTCGCGGGAAGTATCGCGCTACTCTGACCGGAACGATACCCGGGGCTGCACCGAAGTCGGCACGCAATTCAGGACCTGCTGCACCGAACGCGATCATGGCCTTCGACGCCTGGACTCTGGCGGTGTCCGGTGCGACTGGTTCGATTTCACGAGGTACCTGCGGCACGGGCGGCAGCGGCGTTAGGCGGGCCGCACGCCCCTTTCGCCGTGGGGCTCACCCTCTTCCTCACGACAGATGGCACGAACGCTCATCAGCTCCGGCTCCTCCTTTGAATCGACAATCGGATACTCGCGGGCCGTGGTAGACGGCGACTTTGTCTTCGTGTCCGGGACCACTGGGTTCGATTACGCCACGATGTCCATTGCCGACGACATGATGCAGCAGACCGAGCAATGCATGAGGAACATCCAAGCGGCATTGGAGCAGGCGGGAGCGACGATGGACGATGTGGTGCGAGTCAGATACATCGTCCCCAACGCGCCCGACTTCGAGGCGAGCTGGCCGGTGCTGCGACGCTATTTTGCGAAGGCGCGTCCCGCGGCGACGATGATAGCCGCTGGGCTGATCGATCCGCGGATAAAGATCGAGATCGAGGTCACCGCACGACGACAAGGCAAGTAGCAACCAACACGTTCACCCCCGAGTCTTCATGCGAACGTACATCATCGTTACCGGTACGCTCTTCGCACTCATCACGGTCGCGCATATCGCCCGAATGGTGGCGGAGCACATGGCGCCGTCACACGAGCCCGCATATCTCGGATTGACGCTGGCGGCGGCAGCGTTGAGCGGCTGGGCATTCCGCCTGCTACGCCGCCAATCCTGACTTAGCTGACGGGAGCCAGCCCGCCGGTGTCAAGCACGGCGCGCACGGCGAGTTCCAGTCCCGGGCCCGTAAACGGCTTGCGCAGCAGTGGCGCACCGCGCGCCAGCAAGCCGTGCTTATCGATATCCTCGGCGGCATACCCCGTCATGTACAACGTGCGGATACCAGGGTTGCGTCGCTGAATCTCAGCGGCCAGGTCTACGCCGCTCATCCCCGGCATGACCACGTCCGTCAGCAACAACCCAATCTCACGAGCGTGGCTTTCGTACAGGCGCAACGCCTCGGCCGCATCATGCGCGGGCAACACGGTATAGCCGCGCGCCTCGAGCACGCGTTGAACCAGCACACGAACCGTATCGTCGTCCTCGGTCAACAGGATCGTCTCCACGCCGGGAAGAGCCGCCGCGGACAGGGACACCGGCGTGTTCTGCTTGGACGATGGCCCAGACATGGGTAGGTAGATCCGGAAGCTCGCGCCGCGCCCGACTTCCGATTCCAGCGTGATGTGGCCGCCGGACTGTTTCACGATCCCGAACACCGTCGACAATCCCAGCCCCGTACCCTTGCCGACTTCCTTGGTTGAGAAAAAGGGTTCGAAGATGCGTTCACGGTGCTCGGGCGCTACTCCATGCCCACTGTCAGAGACCGTCAACACCACACACGGTCCGGTGGGAAGGTCGGGCACACGCTCGCGATCACCGTCGGCGTCCAAGACCAGGTTCTCCGTCGTGATGCGCACCCGCCCGCCGGCGGGCATGGCGTCACGGGCGTTCAGCACCAGGTTGACGATCACCTGCTCCATTTGCGTCGGGTCCGCCGTCACGATGCCCAGGGCTGGTGCCGGCTCGAAGGCGATCTGGATATGCTCGCCGATCAGCCGCCGCAACATGGACATCAGCGCCGTGACCACATCGTTGAGGTCGAGTGCCGTCGGCTGCAACACTTGCTTGCGACTGAAGGCGAGCAGCTGCCTCGTCAGCGCCGCGGCACGCTCGGCCGCCCGGGAGATTTCCCGCAGGTCCAGCTGCCCGGTATCGTCCGGCGACAAGGTGTCCGCGAGGAGTCCGGCGTGACCGCGGATCACCGTGAGGATGTTATTGAAATCGTGGGCCACTCCGCCGGCCAGCGATCCGACCGCTTCAAGCTTCTGCGACTGCCTCAGCTGCTCCTCGAGCTGGCGCCGCACCGTCACATCACGGAAGCTCCAAACCCGACCGACGATCTCATCGCCGATGCGTTGAGGCATGGAGTACCGCTCGAACGTTCGGCCATCCTTGAATGGCACCACATCAAAGCTCTCAGCCTCGGGCTGGCCATACAGTTCGCGAACCTTGTGCAGGAACGTGGTGGGATTGGCCAGCTGCTCCAGCACGTAGTCGAGCGCGCGCGCGTCGTCCCGCGATTCGATGACCGCTTCGGGAATTCGCCATAGCTCGACGAACCGCTGGTTCATCTGCACGATCTTGCCCTTACGATCAACGACCAGTATGCCGTCCGCCGTGGACTCCAGGGTCGCCGACAGCAGCGAGACGGCCCGATCGAGTTCGTCCTGGGCCCGCTGACTCTCGTGCAACGCAGCCTGTAGCCGTCGGAAACGATCCTCCAGTTCCCGGGATACCGTTTGCATCGAGTGTTCCAGGACGCTCCGTTCCTGATCGGCATCCTCGTAGGCACGCTCGATGGCCGCCAGGAACGGCTGCAGTTCAGCCGGCACACGATCGGCCGACTCGAAATGGCGTCGCAGCTGCCGGGCAAGCAGTTTGTGCACGATGTCAGGCTCGATAGGTGACGAAGACCAGCTGGAACCACTGCGCGATTCGTGCGATCAGTTTCTCGGATCGCAGTAGACCAGCCTTGTGACGCGCCCCAATCCCCGCCACCACCCGCGTTCAACCTGCATGATCGCTGGCTGAGTTCGATGGCCGCAAAATACCCGAGTGCGCTTCAGCTGCAAGGCCAACTGACGTTAGGCACCACTAATTCGTAGCTGTCCCATCCAGCTTTTGCCACACACACCGCCCGGCCACTCTTGCTATGACCTTTCACTCCGCAAGCATACAGCGCGCCGCGGTGCCGGACCATCTCCGAACGCTCACTACGAAGGCACGGCGTCAGCTGTCTGCCGGCCAACGAGGGGTCCAACCGGAGCCGGCGCGGCGGGCCACAGGACACCACTGAGGGGTCACACGCCCCGGCCCCTCGCGGCTCGGAGGGGTCACACGTCCCGCCCTCTCGCGGCTCGGCGGCTACCGGGATTTGACGAGGCCACGCCGCCGGTGGCAAGTTGCCAACTTCCTCTCGGCGCCGCGGTGCTGCCTCATGTCTCGCCTCTTCTTTGCTGCATTCTTGCAACTCGTCCTCGCGTCCGCTGCATCGGCGCAGGTCGTGAGTCCGAAGGTGAAGATGCCGGGGTTCTCCCGCGAGATCTCCTTGGACACCCTCGTGTATTCCCGAGCCACCGTGAGTGCGGCGCCTGACGTGGCCTTCGCGGCGCTCCGCGGGGTCTATGCGCAGCTCAAGATCCCGCAGGAGATCGCCGATTCAGCCCAGGGGCTGGTCTCGACCATCCGTTTCCGAACGTCCAGTTCCCTCGGAGGAGAGCGCTTCTCCACCTACCTGCGCTGTGGCGTTGGACTGGAAGGCGACAACGCCGATACGTGGCAGCTCATGGTGGCGATCGCGTCGTTCCTGACCCCCACCGGCGACGGCCGAACGAAGATCGGGACGGGATTCATCGCCGGCGCGCGCAGTAATGGAGGGGCGGCCAAGGAGCCCGTGCTGTGCGCATCAACCGGCGAGCTGGAGGCGCGCATCGCGCGCATGCTGGCCGAACGGCTGGCGAACCGGCCGCAGTAAGCGCGCGACTTCAGCTCGCGGAAGGCGTCAGTCGCACCAGGAGGACTCCCGCCAGCGTGCTCACGTGCACGCCGCTGGCAATGCCCCCGATCTGCTGCTCCGCCTCGTCATCCAGCAGCAGTCCTCCCGAGGCGAGGTAGGCACCTAACGAGGGGACACTCATCGCGGGGACGCGGAACTCGAATCGAAGGGCATCGTCGGACTCCTCCACCTGGGTCACGTCACCCCCCAAATGCTCCACGGTGCTTCGCACCATCTCCACGACGTCGTCCCGCGACATCTCTGCTTCCGCGCCGAGTACGATCATGCGTCTGCTCCTGGTACGTCGCTGAAGAATGAAGTCAACATCCGGCTCACGAAGTCAGGTTGCTCGACCGAAGAGGAATGGCCGGCACCGGGTATGGTGACCAAGCGGGAGCCAGAAATGCGTTCGTGCATCCGCCGCGATTTCTCCGGCACCGTCGCGACGTCCTCATCCCCAACCCCAATCAACGTGGGCGTGGTGATGGATAAGAGTTGCTCCGCCAGGCCATCCCGAAAGATGACGCCTAACACGGATGGTGAGATATCCCGTCCATTCTCCATGACGCGCTGGCGCCAGAGTGCGCGATCGGCGGCGCGTGCCGGGTCGCTCAGAAAAGTCTTGCCGAACAGGATCGGCATGACCCGCCCCGCAACCAGCCGGATGCTCAGCAGCTTGGCCACCAAGTTCAGCATGCGATACTTCGGCACGTTCTCCGGTGGCTCGGGGTCGGCACTGGATTCCAGGAGCGACAAGGAGCGCAACAACTCAGGGCGCCGAAGCGCGATACGAAGTCCTACGAACCCACCCATCGACAGGCCCACGAAATGACAGGGCGCGGCGCCTAACGTCTCGATGAGGCGTACGGCGTCGCGATAACAGGTCTCCATGTCGTACCAGCGCATGGGTGGCGACTGGCTCTGACCTTGTCCGCGGTGGTCGTACGCGATGCAGCGATATGTCCCGCGCAACGCGGCGACCTGCGCGTCGAACATGCGGTGATCCATCAGCAGGCCGTGGCTAAAGATCACCGCCGGCCCGCTTCCTCCAGTGTCCTGGTAGAACAGGCGAGCTTCGTCGACGTCGAGATGCGGCAACGCTTATCGACGACGAGCCGTCACCAACACGGCAATCTCGTCGTTCCGCGGATTGATGAAGTCCAGTCGAATCCGTCCGTCCTCCGTCACGCTGACGGTCGACGGCACCGAGCAGTTCGTCAGCATCCATCCTGCCGGAAGCACCATGGCATTCGCCGGCCGGCCGAAGGCTCGATCCCACACCAATTCGTCGCCGTTCACGAAATATCGATTTGGATCAGCGTACGTCTCGCTAATACGAAGTCGCACCGACTGGCCGGCCTTCACGGCAGGGAACCGGATGATCACGGCTTCTGTCTCCGGCTTGACCTCTTCACCAATGTCCAGCTTTGCGGCGAGGATCTGCGCTCCAGTCATCGTCTCCGTCTTGAGCGATTCCCCGGTGTCGAGGATCATGGCCGAGGGGCGCGATACCTTGCTGCCGGCGCGTACGACATTGACGTACTTGTCGACGCCGGGGCGCGATTCGGTGTAGTCGTGGTACAGGTCAAACGCATGCGTCTCAGGTTGCTGGAGGAAGTAGACGATCTCCCGGTCCTGATAGGCGCGTTCATTCAGGCGTCCCTCGCGGTTGGCTACGCTTTGCGCGCCCGCGGCGGACGAAAACGCCAGCAGCGCGATTGCAACGAGTCTCGTGTGTCGCATGCGCCTATCTCCCCTTGAGGCGAACGCCTCGGACGACATACGGCACCTCGGCCGGCCCGATGTTCATGAACGACACACCGATCCGACCGTCGCGCTCCATGCGCACCTGCGACGGGTAGTTCACGCCGATCAGCTCAAACCCGGCGGGCAGAATCACGCTGTTCTTCTTGATCCCCAACGGGCGCGAAAAGACGATGGTGTCGCCCATGACCAAATAGCTCTTGGCGTCTTCGTATGTCTTGTCGATCCGAATGCGTCCCTCGCCACCTGCGGGGACCGGTCGGGCCAAATGGACCTGGATATAGTCACCGGTCGAATCGGCACCAAGGACGCCTCCGGCACGTGCAACACGACCATTCACGACCTCGAAACGCAGGGGTGCTCCCGTCATCCGGTCGTAGACCGCCTCGTCCGTGGCGATACTCCCTTTGCGAATCGGGTTGAAGTAACTGGTGGCACCCGCGGTGGTAGCAGTCACTTCATAGATGATCCGGAACTTGGCGCTTCCGGGAGCGAGCAGTTCGTACCGCGTGTAATGGTCCGCATCGGTTTGACGGGCAACCTGCCCATGGATCGCCGCTGGCGCCGCGAGGGCCAACAGCGTCAGCAGGCGGGCTGCGCATTGCAGAGTGGGCATCGAGCGCTCCGAAAGAGATGGGCCCGCAACGCGTCCCAAGGCGGCGTTGCGGGCCCGACCGTCCAAGGTGAGAATCGTTAGGGTGTGGGCGTCGTCGCGCCGTATTTACGGTACGCCCACAGCAACAACATGGCACCCAGTATGGATGCGACCAGCCCCGCACCCTGACCCGGCTCGTACCAGCCCACAATGCGACCCAGGAAGCCAGCGACAAACGATCCAGCGAGCCCAATGCCGATCGTGACCAGCGTGCCGCCGGGGTCTTTGCCGGGCATCAGGAACTTGGCAATCACTCCGACGAGGAGTCCGATGCAGGCCGTCCAAATGATGCTCATCATGGCATGTCCCCCTTGCAGGTTGTCTCAGGTGGCCCGGCGCCGTCCGAACAAGAATCGCCCGGACGCCCGAAAGATAAGAAAGCATCCGACCATACAAAGCAAGAGGGCCAGCACGGGGACAAACAGCGCCAGACACGCCGTGGCCACCGCGCCGACCAGCTCAGCGGTCGAAATCACGGGGTTCGCCAGACCCCCCGTCAACGCCGTCGACTTGAGTCGTGTGAGCACGGTCGCCCCCTGAACCAAGCCGGCAATGCCGCCGCCGCCAATGATCGGGACAAGCCACTTGATCATCGGCGGCATGTCGGTGAGCACGGACGCAGAGGCCACCATGCCGGCGACGACGGCCGCCGGCGTGGCGACGACATCAAGCGCGTGATCCAGCCACGGGATGTAGTACGCGACGACCTCCAGCACCGTGGCGATACCCAGCGCTACCAAGGCCGGCGACGACGCCAGCCAGTTGTAGCTGTCGGCCAAGTGCAAGTATCCGACGCGCGACGCAACCCCGATCACCAACAAGGGCACAAACACCCGGAACCCAGCGGCCGCGGCGAGGCCAAGGCCCAACGCGACCGCAATCACAAGGCCTGGCATCTACTTCAGGGCGAACGCCTGCAACGTGGTACCAGCACCAGCGCCGGTCGACACCAGTACAAATTGTCGCCCCGCCGATGTGCGATACGTCATCGGATTGCTGTAGGCGACTTGCCCCAGGTCGACCTGCCAACGGACACGGCCATCCTTCACGTCCATCGCGTACAGCGTACTGCCGCCGCCGCTGATGAAGATCAACCCACCGCGGGTGACCACACCTCCCGGCGCTCCGGACACGCCCAAGTCCGCCAGCTTGCGTCCCTGCAAGGCAGGATGGTTCCGGATTGCCGGCGAGTCGCCTAACGTCACCTGCCATCGATGCTCGCCCGTGGCCATGTCGATCGCCGTCAACGTGCCGTACGGGGGGCGATTGATCGGCAGGTCCGGCACCGAACGATCTGCCGTCGCTGGCACACGCACCCCCAGGGACGCACCCAGCTCGGCCATGTAGTTGTCATCCGCTGTGTCGGACGGTGTGTCTCTCTTCGAGATCTTCCACAGCGTGGGCGTATTCGACGCCTTCACGAACAGCGTACTCGTCTCCGGATCGAACATCGCGCCACCCCATCCGGCCCCACCAATCGAACCAGGGTTCGTGATCGTTCCCTGCATGGAAGGGGGCGTGTACAACGGCCCGGACTTGTACCTGCGGAATACCTCCATCGCGGCGGCCTTGATCTCTGGCGACAGGTCGTTCACATCGGCCTCTGAAAACCCCTGACGTGTCACAGGTGCCGGCTTACTCGGCACCGGCTGTGTTGGCCACGCTGCCTCTCCAGGCACGTCACTGGCGGGTGCAGGCTGTTCGACAATCGGCCACAATGGCTTTCCGTTCGCGCGGTCAAAGGCAAAGATGAAGCCCTGCTTGGTGGGCACCGCCACCGCTTCGACGGTGCGTCCGTCCCGGCGAATGTTGATCACGTTAGGCGGTGCCGGCAGGTCGTAGTCCCACATGCCGTGGTGCACCACCTGGAAATGCCACACCCGGGCTCCCGTTCGGGCATCCAGGCACAACAGCGTTTCCCCAAACAGATTGGCGCCCTTCCGCCGCCCCCCGTACCAATCGTTACTGGGCGTTCCTACCGGCAAGTACACAAAGCCGCGGGCACTGTCCACCGTGAACGGCGCCCACACGTTGGTGTGTCCGGTAAACCGCCACGACTCATCTTGCCACGTGTCATTCCCAACCTCGCCAGCCTCTGGCACGGTCTTGAATCGCCACACGCGCCGTCCTGTGCGCACATCAAAGGCCTGAATGTCGCCCGGAGGATCGCCCTTGTAGATCAAACGGTCGGCGACGCCGTTCCCAAGAATCACCAGGTTGCCCCAAACGACCGGCGGCGAGGTGTTCGTGTAGTGCAGCTTGTTCACGGGACGCGAGAGCCCTTCGATCAAGGAGATCTCGCCGTTGTTGCCAAACGATGGAATCGGCTTGCCGGTCGTCGCATCCAAGGCGAACAACTTCCAACGTGAGTTGATAAAGATCCGCCGTTCCTTGCCGTCGGTCCAACTCGCGACGCCGCGATGCACGAAGCCTGTGCCATTCGACGGTTGGCCGGCGGCGTAGGCGCGTGGATCAAAACGCCACAGCTCACGTCCGGTCGTCGCATCCAGCGCCACAACACGATTGAGCGGCGTCGGCAGGTACAACGTATCGTGGATCATCAGGGGCGTGGCCTGAAACGTGCCCGGACGCGCCGCGGCGGTGCTGTCGGTCTGCGGAATCGGCACGTCGCCAGTCGCCCACGTCCACACCCGCTGCAGGCCGGCCACGTTGTCCCGGTTGATGTCGGTCAGCCGCGAGTACTTCATGCCACCCGCGTCGCCACCATACGTCGGCCACTCCACCAGCTTGGATCCACTCTGGGCTACAAGGCCGGCGAATGGCATGGCCAGCATGACAACGCACGGCACCACGACCACGCGTCGGGTCATCGCCCACCTCCAACCACTTCATTCTTGAACACTCGGCCACCCTTCATCACGAACACCACGCGCCGCAAGGCCGTGAAGTCCGTGAGGACATTGCCGGCTACCGCAATCACATCGGCCACCTTTCCTGTGCCTAACGTGCCGAGCGAGTCTGCCATGCCCATGGACGCCGCAGCCACGGAGGTGGCGGAGGCAATGGCATCCAGCGGTTTCTGCCCAGCTTCATTCACTCGACAGATCAAGTCCTCCACGTTGTGCCCGTGCGCACCGGCCACGGCATCTGTGCCGAACACCACCTTCAGTCCCGGTGTGCTCGTCGCTCGACGGATCACGTCGACACCCATAGGCAGCGCCTTCTCCATCGCCGCAAAGCCCTCGGCGTTGTAGTTGCCGATGCCGTCGTACTTGGCTCGGTTCCCCAAGTAATTTCGGAAAACCAGTCCGCATTGCGGCGAAAAGATCGTGCCTTGCTGCGCCATCATGCGCAGGACTTCCGGCGTCGCGAAGATCCCGTGCTCGATCTGCGTGCAACCGGCCTTGACGGCCAAGGTCATGGCTTCTGCGCTGTGCGCGTGCACGAGCGTCCGCAGGCCTAACGATCGCGCCTCGCCGCACGCGGCATTCAACTGTTCCTGCGTCATCGTCACGGCGCCGCCTTCACGAATGCTCTTGCTGGCGAACAGCTTGATCAGGTCGGCGCCCTGTGCCTTGAAGTCGCGGATCTTCTGTCGAAGTTCGTCCGGCGTGCCGCTGCGTTCTGAAAGGGAACCGAGTGAAGTCAGCAGGCGCGGACCGGGGATCTCGCCGCGCGCGATGGCATCGCGCAGGTCTTTATCCTCTGGGGCTCCCGGACTCTGCACCGTCGTGACACCCGACTGCAGCGTTTCGTAAGCGTTGCCGGCCGCCGCCAGCATCGACTGGACGGGCGTTTCTCCATCGTCGGAAGTATGAAACCGACCCTTGGCGTTGAAGTACCAGACAATATGCGAATGCACATCCATCAGCCCAGGCATGAGCGTCGCGTTGCCAAGGCGGTAGACGACGCCATTGAATCCCGGTGGCAGGGGGCCCACCTGACGAATACGGCTGCCTTCGATGATGACCGCGGCGTTAGGCAGCACGCGCCCGGTGCCATCGATCACGCGGTCCGCGGTGAGGGCGACCTGTTGGGCGGGAAGGGCACCGGCGGCAACGAGACCACCCAACAGCATGGGATACGCCGAACGGAGCAAGCGACGTCGTAACATGACAGCGGTTCTCAGCGGAAAGGGAAGGAGAGGCTACGGTCCGGTGTGTGCGGGAAAGGTCGCGCCGATCTGTTCGGCGGCCCGCAGGGAAAGCGCGCAGAACGTCAGGGTGCCGTTGGCGCAGCTTCCACTGACGGCCGTCGGCGCGCCGACGACAAAGAGGTTCTCGTGATCGTGCGTCCGCCCATAGCTGTCGGTGACACTGGTCGCGGGATCATCGCCCATGCGACAGCCTCCGGCGGGATGATCCTGGAAGCTATCGCTGTTGGTGCGCATGATCGCCCCGTTGCCAGCGCGCGCCATCTCCGCAAATACCGAGCGAATCCGGTCTTCCGTGTAGCCACGCAAGTCACGGGACAGCGGATCGTCATTCCATTGCAGCTTGGGCAACGGATCGCCAAAGGCATTCTGACGCGAGGCATCGAGCGTCAATTCACTGTTCCGCGCGGGAATCACGTCGTAGTAGGAACGCACGCGCGCCGTGGACGTCGCACGCGTCCGCTGGCGCCAGTCATTCATGAGTGCGTCGCCGAGGAGCAATTCCCCGGCATCGTTGGTCGGCCGCGCCCCACGGCCCACGGTGGATTCCCAGACGCGAAGATCATGACGGACGTACTTCTCTACTCTGGGCTTCCGCATGAAGTACTTGGTCACTAGCGAATGCTGTTCATTCATGCCCGGGACCATCGGCATCGGAAGTTCGACAAAGGCCTGCACGTTGCGATGGCCACACAGGTACTTGCCCACCAACCCGGACCGATTCGCGACACCGTTCGGATGCCGTGGATCCGTCGAGAGCAGCAGTAGGTGCGAACTCCAGGTATAGCCGCCAGCAACAACAAACGTCTTCGCCCGCACCTGCAGCGTCTCACCCGGGCGGTCTCGTCGCACCCCTTCGGCCATCACAATGCGTCCGTCGTCACTGGCCACGCGAAGGCGCCGGATCATGGTGCGAGGCAGCAACGTCACGCGGCCGCTGCCGCGCAGGGCGCGCCACGTCATGTCCGGCGAGTACTTCGCGCCAACCGGACAGATGGGGAAGCAGGTGTCGTTGCGGCAGCAGGCGCCGCGGCCCGGGCGGGCCACGGTGAGTTTCGCCGACGGCTGACTCCACATCGGGATGCCGGCTCGAGTCGCCCATTCCTTCAGCCGCTCCAGGTTCCAGGTCAGGGGGATTTCCGGCATCGGAAATGGCTGGGCCCGCGGATCGAGATCGGCTGGTCCCTGTCCGCCAGCTACACCCATCCGTTGTTCCGCCTCAAGGTAGTGCGGCTCCAGATCTTCGTAGGAGAGGGGCCAGTCCGTGCCCACACCGCACAACGAGCGCGTCTTGAAGTCTTCCGGCGCAAAGCGCGGCGTCACGCCGCCCCAGTGCATGGCCAATCCCCCCACACACATCGAGCGGGACTGCATGCCGGTCACTTCGGCGTCGTCCAGATGATCCTTGGGCCACGGACTCTCCCCGTAGTCCAAATACCGCTGACGGAGCCCTGGAAACTGACTGGGTGGCGGAACGTCGTCGCCAGCTTCAATCACCAGGATCTGTGCGCGTCGAGTGTCGGCGATCTTCTCAGCCACCATGGCCGCGGAAATACCAGAGCCAATGATGCAAATGTCGGTTTCCAACACCCGGCGACTCATCGCGTCCCTCCGTCCAGCAGGCCGTGAGGCCCACCATCAGGCGATCGCCGTCGCAGGGGCAGGGGGTGCTGCGGATTTTGCGCCAGCGGGCGGCAGGCGTTCTTCATGATCTCCGCGTTGTAACAGAGATCGGTTGCACCTGGCGTGTCGTAGTACCACGCCAGCAACCCCACCACGACATGCGCGGCCGATTGAGGTGCCGGAAACGCCGTCAGCTTCTGTCCAGTCAGCGTCGTACGAATCAACGCACGACGCTGGTCGATCGTCATCGCCGAAAAGCCGCCACCCGTTTGCGAGCGTGATTGACGGTCCAACTCAGCGAGCTGAGCGCGCCACGCCGGCAGCGGTAAGGCGCCGGCGTAGGTCAGTTTGCCACTCCCGTATCCATGAAGCAGTTCAGCGCCGGCGCGGTAGCCCTGCGCCCATCGGGCAAACTCGCGGACGCTTTGTTCAGCGCCACTTGTCCCGAGTTCGCTGGGAAGAACAGCCGCACCCACCGCACTCAGGATTGTCAGATCCAGGGGTTGCTGCTGCGATCCTATCGGCGCACGCAACACGCTAGCAGCCGCCTGCCGCCGGTTGACTCCCAGGAATGCGAGGATCGCTCCCGTCCATCCGAGAAATGCTCGGCGCCCCCAGGGCCAGCCAGTGGTGTGTCCCTGATGCTGTTCCTCAACTGAAGCTGAGGCCCTCGATCGATCCGTCATATCGCCAAGATGCTTGAGTGACCGTTCCCCTATTGGCAAAGGGAATCCACGCGATATCGCGAATGTAGGGGGCCTGCGTGGCGCCACAAGACGCCAACACCTCGCCCAGAAAATGATGTACGACGGGCCTACCCGAGGCGCCCCGTTGGCGCCACCTTCCGCGCATGCGGCCAAGACCTCACGCTTCCTATGCGTATTGATCTCTCCCACTGCGCAATTCGCGACTGGCGCGAGGGAGATCTCGATCGCCTCGTTAGGCTCGCGGACAACCGAAAGATCTGGTTGACCCTTCGCGATCGCTTTCCCAGCCCGTATACGAGGGAGGCGGGGAAGGAATGGCTGGCCGCGGTTCAGGCCGCGTCGCCACCCACCAGCTTCGCCATCGCTGTCGATGACCAGCTGGCCGGTTCGATCGGTGTCATACCCGGCACGGACATCTACGCGCGTACCGCCGAAGTGGGATACTGGCTCGGCGAGGAGTACTGGGGGCGCGGGTTGGCCGCCGAGGCCCTGACCGGCTTTGCGCCGTGGGTCGCGCAGCAGTTCAACCTGCTACGCTTGTGGGCGGCGGTCTTCGTCAATAACCCCGGATCGGCGCGGGTGTTGGAGAAGGCAGGCTTCGTGCGCGACGCCACGTTCAAGAACGCAGCGGTCAAGGACGGGCGCGTGATGGACGAATGGATCTACTCCCGTACCTGGCCCGATTGAGTCTCCACTCCTGCACCACTTTCCTCGCGGAGAACCGTCATGGCGCCCTTGGCGCGAATTCTTACGATCATTGGCCTGACCGCGTGTGCATCCGTCCCAGCGTCCACACCGACGGTGGCGCCGGTGCCGGCAACGCTCGCCCAGATCTACTACTGGCGGGCCAAGCCGGGAAAACTCGACGAGTACAGTCGGTACATCACCGGAATCGCCGAGCGAATCGACGGTGAGGCGCAGCGGCAAGGTGCCTTCCTCTCGGTCACCACGTACGTCTCGGCAGATACCGCATCGCCTTGGACCCACATGCGCGTCTTCCTGCTGCGTGATTCCACTCAGCTGCAAGGATTGTCAGCGGCGTTGGATCTGGCGGGAACCGTTATCGAGCCAGACTCCGTCAAGCGACGGGAACGCTCCACGTATTCAGCGACGCTTCGCGACCGTGTGGGGAGCGCAGTGGTACAGGTGATTCACTAAACCGGACAGCAGCCGACGGCTGAATAGGTTCGGCGCGTCGGCGCGCTAGCGCATCCCGGCGCACAGCACGGCCATCGCTCCCTCTGCCTGGCAACGCCCTGTGGCGTGCGTGGGGGGCTCGGCCGTGAATTCATAGCGAGAAGAACTTCCACCACGACGCGACGAGTTGGCGTTCGTCCATCGGGCGCGCTTGCCACGCACGTCGATGTGTGCGAACGGGCCGCTGGGGCCCATGGCGCGATACAGACCAAGTCCGCCTACGAGTTCCGGGTAGCGCCATTCCACGCGTTCCACGGCGCGATTGATCACGTCCGTATCGCGGAAGTCAACGATCCCATCGCGGTTCAGGTCGTCCATCCGTCCGTCACCATCGGCGTCGATGATCACGTCGGCCGCATCGCCGAATTGATGCCGGCTGGCGAAGGCCATCCCTTCTCCCATGCCGCGCACATTGTATTGCGGCGACCGAAACCCGGACAGCACCGTCGCGTGCAACGCTGGCACGCCCTCGCCCTGCAGCGTCTGAAGCACCAACTCCAGTTTGTCGAGCAGATCCTCGCGCAAGACGACGTACTTGGGCCAGGTGGACACTTGATCGTGTGTGACAAAGTCGCGCAACCGGAAATGCTCGGAGAGCTGTGTGTTCACATTCTCCGGCGTCACTTCCACAAAGCCGATCGGGTTGTCGTAGTTCGTGGGCATGGCGCGCCGCTCGGCGGGCCACCACCCCACGTTGTAGCCGTTGATCTGGTCGCCGAGTTTGCGACCCCACGGCAGCAACGTGATGAAGGAGAAGTCCGCGCCCGCCGCGGCCCCTTCCACTCGCCGAATCCCCGGTTCCAACACGGAGTTGCCGAAGCGCTCGATCAGGCCAGGAAATTCCGGGACTTCGTCGCGTTGTACCAGTCGCACAAAGACTCGCCGGCTGCGACCCATGAGGGCATCGATGTTCAAGTCGCCCCCCGCCACCTCGCCGTCACGCTGCACACGAGTGTCGCGCGCCGCCGGGTTGTTCACGATCTCAGCGCGCGCCGGGGGTGGCGCGACCGGGTTGCCGAAGACGGAGGTGACCTCGCTTCCCCAAACGGTACGGGCCACCACGACAACGAGTGCGAGGCAGGCAACAAGGGGCGCGGCGCGCCGGGTCCAAGGCGTGAACGGAGCGATGGGCATCGTGAAAGGACGAATCGGCAACCCGATGAGCAACCACTACTTGCGGCAATTTTGGCCGCCCGGTGGCGCATGACTCGGCAACGTAGTGACTGCGGTCACGCGCGCGTCACGCGTGCCGTCTGAGGGCGAGTATCGTCAAGTGGAAGAGCAAACCGAACTTCCGCACGACAACGGGCCGGAAAAACCGATGTTCACGTCGCCGATTCACTTCCACGCCGATAACGCCGCACCCGTGAGGGTCATTTTGGTTCGAACCCGAGACCGCATCGCCGACGCTGCTGCCGCGACATTTCTTGTGACCGGGATTGGTCTCTTTCTCTTCGCGCGGCAATCCCTTACGGCATTGGCCAATGGCACGTACCTGGTGCCGGCGGGGATGTCTTACGTCTCGCGCGCCGACCTGCACACCGCGCAGTCGCGGCTTGGGCTCATGCTGGCCGCCATTGGGTTGGCGATCGCGATTGCGGCGGCGCTGAGTCACTCGCGCACGCGCAAGGGAAAGGCGAACACCGCGCCCTTGGCAAAAGCCGACGCGTAACCCCTTCTGACATCCCTTCGCCTCGCGCGCGGAATGAATGGCGCGCCGCTAGGGCAAGGGCGGGCGTGCAGAATGTTGCATGTGACGGGGTCGGCGATCGCCGACCCCGCATGACATCTGCGGCCTACTTCTTGGTGGTGTCCGCCCCACGCAGGTAGGCATCGGTCTTCTGCAGCCAGTCTTCTCGCGGCGGGCTGAATACGTCGACGTCCAGCGTATCCTCGAGCGCTTCGGCCTTGTGCCAGACGTTCGATGGTAAGTGCAATACCTCGCCAGCATGAACGTCGAGCGTGTGCGATCCATCCTCGCCGATCCAGAAGCGCAAGCACCCTTCGAGGATGTACGTCAATTGCTCGTTGTGATGTTGGTGCTTGGGCACAATGCAACCCTTCTTCAGGTACACGTGCGCCAGCATCATCGTGTCGCCGGTAACCAGTCGACGGCTCAGCATGGGGGTCACCGTCTCGATCGGCATATCGTTCCAGCGATAAAACGTCACGCCAGCTTCGGGCATCTTGTGGTTCTCCGGTGAATGTGTCCGCATCTCGGTAGGCGACCGACGTTAACCCCTCGCCATGAAATGCTCCAGAGCATCACTTGCGCGACGGCGTGTTGCGACGGAAGGTATGGCGCCACCATGACGATCCTTCACGAATCCGATCCCCACGGCGATGCGCCGGTGCGCACGCTGGGTCCGTCACTCGGGACAGCAAGCGCCGCCGCCATCTTCGTGCACGGCCGCGGTGCCACCGCTGAGAGCATCCTCGAACTGGCGCGAGCCATCGAGGTGCCCGGCATCTCCTATCTGGCGCCGCAAGCCGCCGGACAGACCTGGTATCCCAAGAGCTTTCTCTCGCCAATCCCGGAAAACGAGCCGGGCATTTCCTCGGGCATCGCCTGCATTGCCCGGCTGGTGGCGAGTGTTGAAGCTGCCGGAATATCCGCCAATCGTGTCGCACTCCTTGGCTTTTCCCAGGGCGCCTGTCTGTCCCTGGAGTTCGCGGCGCGGAACGCCAAGACGTACGGGGCCGTCATTGGCCTGAGTGGTGCACTGATTGGTCCGCCAGGTACACCACGTGAGTACGCGGGCACGCTGCAGGGGACCCGAATATTCCTCGGATGCAGCGATGTGGACTCGCACATTCCCCTGTGGCGTGTGAACGAAAGCGCCGAGGTGCTCGAGCGATTGGGCGCGACGGTCGACCGGCGCATCTATCCTGGCATGGGTCACACTGTGAACCCCGATGAGTTGAAGGCCGTGCGTGACCTGCTGTCGGGCCTTGTGAGCGAACAGCCGTGAGCGTCTTTCTCTCGCTGCGTGAGGCGATCGCGACGCACGTCCACGATGGGCAAACGCTCGCGTTGGAAGGCTTCACGCATTTGATCCCGATGGCCGCCGGGCAGGAGATTGCACGGCAGCGATTCCGGGACCTCACGGTGGTGCGCATGACCCCGGACCTCATTTACGACCAGCTCATCGGCGTCGGCTGCGTGCGCAAGCTGGTGTTCTCATGGGGCGGGAATCCTGGCGTGGGCTCGCTGCATCGCTTACGTGATGCCGTGGAGAACGGTTGGCCGCGCGCGTTGGAGCTGGAGGAGTACAGCCATGCCGCACTCGCCGCCGCCTACGCTGCCGGCGCCAGCGGACTCCCCTTCGGCGTGCTACGCGCATTTCAAGGCACGGACCTCCCCGCGCACAACTCGCAGATCCGGTCCGTGACCTGTCCCTACACGGGAGAGATCTTGGCGACGGTTCCCGCGATTCGCCCCGATGTCGCCATCATCCACGCGCAGCAGGCAGACCGTCAGGGCAACGTTCGCCTGCGTGGCATTATCGGCGTACAAAAGGAAGCCGTGCTGGCGGCGCGCGTAGCGATCGTGACGGTCGAGGAGATCGTGGACAGCGTCACCGACGAAATGAACGCCGTGGTGCTTCCCTCGTGGGTCATCGCCGCCGTCTGTCACGTGCCACGTGGTGCGTACCCATCGTACGCGCATGGCTTCTACGACCGCGACAACGCCTTCTACAAGTCGTGGGACGGCATCGCACGGGAGCGCGAGGGATTCACCAGTTGGATGCAGCAGTACGTCGATCAGACCGCCGATTGGCGCGAATTCCTCGAACGGTTGGAGGGCACGGCTGCATGAGCGCGCCCACTCGCGATGAACTCATGATCGTCACCGCCGCACGCGCTCTCCGCGATGGAGACGTGTGCTTTGTGGGCATCGGCCTTCCCAGCGCGGCAGCGAACCTGGCCCGGCTCACGCACGCACCGAATGTCGTGCTGATTTACGAGTCGGGGACGATCGGCGCCAAGCCGAGTGTACTGCCCCTGTCGATCGGTGACGGCGAACTCGCCACCACGGCCGACGCGGTGGTGAGCATTCCGGAGATCTTCACCTATTGGCTGCAGGCGGGGCGCGTCAGCGTGGGGTTTCTGGGGGCCGCGCAGGTCGACCGCTTTGGGAATATCAACACGACGGTCATCGGCAGCTACAACGCTCCGCAGACCCGGCTTCCTGGGGCCGGAGGGGCGCCGGAGATCGCCGCCCACGCCCGGGAAGTCTTCATCATGCTGCGGCAGACGCCACGCGCCTTTGTTCCCACGCTCGACTTCATCACGTCCGTAGGACACCTGGACGGCGGCGACGCGCGACGGCGACTCGGGCTCGCTGGCCGCGGCCCGACTCGGGTCATCACCGATCTGGGCATCCTTCAGCCGGCTCCCGACACCCGCGAGTTGCAGCTGACAGCCGTGTATCCCGGCGTGACCGCCGACCAGGTACGCCAAGCCACCGGCTGGCCACTTCAAGTCGCATCCGCGATCGACACCCTGGAGCCTCCCACGACGGAGGAACTCGACGCCCTGCGCGCGCTGCAGGAACGCACCCGGGTGGCCCACAGCAGCGCACGATAGCACCACGCGCTGCTCCCTCAGTGCGGGATCACGACCTTCTTGTATGACGTTGGATTCCACACCGGGCGTGCGGTCGTGTTGGCCACTTCCATGCCCACGTAGTACACGAGCTGGATGATGCGCGTCTCCTTCTCCACATCGATCTTGTCGGGGGTGTCGCTGGCCTCGTGATAGTCTGGATGTGTGCCGTTGAAGAAGAACAACACCGGCACTCCGCGACGGGCAAAGTTGAAGTGGTCGGAACGGAAGTAGAAGCTCTCCTGGGGCCACAGGTCGTCGATCGCCTGCATGTTCAACTCAGGATGCGCCGCCGACACGCGGTCCAGCGTGGCGCCCAGGTCGGAGTGCTCCTTGCCAATCGCGACGATGGTGTCTTTCCAGTTGCGGCCGATCATGTCCATGTTGAAATCGGCGACCATGCGATCAATTGGAACTGGTGGGTGCGCCGTGAAGTGCTCACTCCCCCACAGCCCTTTTTCCTCGCCACTCACGGTCAGCAGGATGATCGAACGCCGGGGCCGAGCCGCCGCGAAGGCCGCCGCCAGCTCAATGATCCCGGCGGTCCCCGAGGCGTCGTCATCGGCGCCGTTCCAGATGGAATCCGCCCCGGCCACTCCGGTATGTCGAGTTCCCACGTGATCCATGTGCGCGGAGAACAC
>JAXLXV010000043.1:0-17314 GCA_046327745.1 Gemmatimonadaceae bacterium
TATGTCGATGGTGACGGTGTGGAGCAGTCGATGCAGCTGCCGTTGACCACGGCCGACTGGGCCGCAACGGAAGGACGATTCAAGAAGCATTTCAAGCCGCTCAAGGGCGACGCGTCAGACGACCAGGTGCCCTTCCACGAATTCGTTCACCTCGCGCCGGAGGAACGGGAAGGGAAGACGCCGTTCATCTATGCCACGACAGGCGACCGTCGCCTGAAACGACTGAGCGTGGCCATGGAAATCGTCGGGCTGGCGGAAGAACGGCAGCAATTCTGGCTCGAGCTGCGTCATTTGGCCGGGTTGGAGGTGCCGGAAAGTGTTCGCGACCGAGTGACGTCACAGATGGAAGGCGAATTCGAGTCACGCATTCAGGCAATCCGTCAGGAGTACGAGGGCAAGATTCAGCAGCTGAAGGCACAGTATCCGATGCAGGTCGCACGTCGGTTGGCGGAGGGTTTGCTAAAGAGCCCCGGCGGGCAGCGACTGGCGCAGGAATTGATGGGGACGGGTGCTCTGGGAGCGAGTTTGGGTGAGCTGATCCCTGCGGAGAAGCCAGCAGAGCAACCCGGGAATGGACAGCCAGCGACCACCGTGCTCGCGGCTCCAACACCGGCGGCACCCGCGCCAGCGGCCGCCGCGCCTATCGCGGCGGTGCCGACCACCGCGCCGACGGCCACCCCGGCACCCGCCGACTCCGATGACCTGGCGATGGAGGCCTACATCGAGTCCGTCAGGTGCACCACGTGCAACGAATGCACCAACCTGAACGGCAAGATGTTCGCGTACAACGCGAACAAGCAGGCTTATATCAAAAACGCGTCCGCCGGAACCTTCGCGCAGCTGGTGCAAGCAGCTGAGAAATGTCCGGTGAGCGCCATTCACCCGGGAACGCCCCTCAATCCCAAGGAGAAGGATCTCCCCAAGTGGATCGAGCGGGGGAAACCGTTCAACTGATGCCCGTATGCTGGCGCGGATAGGGTTCCGACACGGGGTACATCCCCCAGAGCACAAGGAGCTGACTCACCAGCTCCCCATCCGGCGTATGCCGTTTCCGGATGAGGTGGTTCTGCCGCTGCGTCAGCATGCGGGCAATCCTGCCATACCGATCGTGAAGGTGGGCGATCACGTCGAACGCGGCGACATGGTCGCCCGGGCCGACGGGTTCATCTCGGTGCCGATCCATGCCTCGGCGGCCGGGACGGTGGCCGAGATCGATTGGTGGCCGCACATCGACGGCACCATGCAGATGGCGGTACGCCTAACGGTCGACAAGCACGCCATTCACCTGCCTCGGCCGCGCCTGGTGCCCAAATGGGAAGGGCTCTCCACGTCGCAGGTGATTCAAGCCGTGCAGGACGCTGGTGTTGTGGGGCTCGGAGGCGCGGCCTTCCCGACACACGTCAAGCTTACGCCACCCAAGGGCGCCGCGGTTCACACGCTGATTGTGAATGGCGCCGAGTGTGAGCCGTATCTGACGTCGGACCATCGCACGATGGTGGAGTTTCCGCAGCGCGTCATATTCGGCGTGCGGGTCATGATGCAGACGTTGGGTGTGAAAAAAGCGGTGATCGGCGTAGAGATGAACAAGCCGGACGCCGTGGCTGCCCTGCGGGCCAACTTGCCCACCGATAGTGACATCAGTGTGTTGCCCCTGACGGTCAAGTATCCCCAGGGCGCGGAAAAGATGCTCATTCATGCGGTGACGGGAGAGGAGGTTGGCTCGGGCAAGCTGCCGGTCACGGCAGGGGTGATCGTACAGAACGTGGGATCGATCGCTGCGGTCGCAGAGATCTTCGAGACCGGACTGCCACTGATCGAGCGTATTGTCACCGTCAGCGGCGACGGCATCCTGAAGCCGCAGAACCTCATTGTTCCTGTCGGCACCAAGCTGATCGACTTGCTCGACTACTGTGGTGGCCTGGGTCCCGACGCGGCAGAGGTCATTCTTGGTGGTCCCATGATGGGCTTGGCGCAGAGCAACTTGGATGCGCCAGTCACGAAAGGGACGACCGGTGTGGTGGTGCTGACGAGCGAGCAGACCCGGGGCACCCAGGTCTACCCGTGCATTCACTGCGGCCGATGTCTGGATGCCTGCCCCGTGTTCCTGAACCCATCGCTCCTTGGCGACCTGGCCAAACATCAGCGCTGGGAAGCCATGGAGGAATTGCATCTGACGGACTGCATGCTCTGCGGGTCGTGTTCCTACGTGTGCCCGTCGAATATTCCCTTGTCGCAGCAGTTCGCCTTTGCGAAGGCTGGTTTGCGGAAGCGAAAGGTCGCCGCGGCGGCGTTGGCGGCGAATGAGGCGGGAGGGAAGGGATGACGTCGAAGCTTGTTGTTACGGCGTCGCCGCACCTTAAGGCACGCGATACCACGCCGCGCATCATGTGGACCGTGGTGGGAAGTCTGGTGCCGATCATCGTGGCCGCCGGCTGGTTCTTTGGCATCGGAGCGCTGCTGATCGTGGCCGCGGCGACCGCGGGTGCGCTGGTGACGGAGCGCGTGTTCGGTCGGTCAGGTTCACTGCTGGATGGATCGGCCATGATCACCGGCTTGCTCTTGGGACTCACGCTTCCGCCGGGTCTCCCGCTGTGGATGGCGACGCTTGGCGGCGCGATGGGCATCGGGTTTGGCAAGATCATCTTCGGGGGCCTTGGGCAGAACATCTTCAACCCGGCCTTGTTTGGACGGGCCTTTCTTCAGGCGTCCTTTCCGGTGGCCATGACCACTTGGCCGCAGGTCCGCGGTGCGTCGTTCCTGACGCTGCACGGGGATCTGTTCGCGATCCCCTTCATGCATCCACGCACGACAGACGCCATCACCGCGGCAACGCCGTTAGGCGCCCTGAAGTTCGAGGGAAAGGGAACGGCGCTGGCGGACCTTGTCGTGGGAACGACCGGCGGTTCCGTCGGTGAGACTGCCGCGCTCATCATCCTGTTGTGCGGCGCGTATCTGGCCTGGCGGGGCTTTCTCAACTGGCGCATTCCAATCGCGGTGCTGAGCACGGTGGTGGTTCTCTCGGGGATTCTGCACCTCGTCACCGCCAAGTATCCGGACCCGATGTTCATGCTGTTCTCCGGGGGGCTCATGCTGGGTGCGGTTTACATGGCGACTGACATGGTCACGTCGCCGGTGACGAACGCAGGCCGCTGGATCTTTGGAATCGGTGTTGGCGTCATGACCGTCGTCGTGCGCATTTGGGGCGGGCTTCCAGAAGGCGTGATGTACGCGATCCTGTTGATGAACGCGTTCACGCCCTTCATCAACAAAGCCACACAGCCGCGTGTGTTCGGCACCACCAAGCGGGTGATCGCATGACCCACGTGCATGGTGCCGGCGCCGGTCCGGCCTCTGTTGAAGTGCCACCCGACACGCCGCCCTACCGGCTGGTCGCCACGTTAGGCATCGCGGGTGCATTGGCCGGCCTGTTGGTGGCCGCGGTGTATCGGGTCACGTTGCCACCCATCGAACGGCATCGCGCCCAGGTCATGCAGGTCGCTATCGCCGAGGTGCTGAAGAACCCGGCGCGCTGGGACACGCTGTACTTGGAGAACGGCGCCCTCACCAAGCACCCGAGTGCAGGCCGCGTAGATCTGGAGCGCGTCTTTGTCGGCTACGACCAAACGGGCAAGAACATTGGTGCGGCCATCTCGGCGGCTGAACCCGGCTTCTCGGAAATCGTCTCGCTGATGTTCGGATATGACGTGGTGAGCGGCCAGGTGCTGGGGCTCAAGATTCTTGAAGAGAAGGAAACGCCGGGGCTCGGCGACAAGATCGAGCGCGACAGTTCCTTCGCCCGGCAGTTTGCGGGAGCGAAGGCGCCAATGCGCGCGGTGAAGAAGAAGAGCGGCTCCGATCCGTCGGAGATCGATGCGATTTCTGGCGCGACGATTTCCTCACGTGCCGTCACGCGCATCATGAACAACGCGGTGGCCAAGTGGGGTCCACTGTTGAATGCGTGGAAACCGGAGGCGACGACCAAATGAGTACGACCATTGCCCCTCCGTCGCCAGTTCAGGCAGACGTGAGCGTTGCGCCGCA
Source organism: Gemmatimonadaceae bacterium (assembly GCA_046327745.1). GTDB lineage: Bacteria > Gemmatimonadota > Gemmatimonadetes > Gemmatimonadales > Gemmatimonadaceae > JABAQJ01. Next base: position 4,042 of record JAXLXV010000043.1, read on the forward strand.
GTCGCCGCCGATCGTTGATCTCATGCGCGGCGTGTGGAAGGAGAATCCCGTGCTGGTCCAGATGCTCGGGATGTGCCCCACCATGGCCGTGACGAACAACGTCGCCAATGCCTTTGCGATGGGTATGGCTACGCTGTTCGTGCTGTTAGGGTCGGAGTTCTTTGTATCACTGTTGAAGAAGTACTTCCCGAATGAAGTCCGCATTGCGTCGTACATCCTGATCATCGCGACGTTCGTGACGCTGGCAGAGCTGATCCTGGAGGCTCTGGTGCCGGACATTCACAAAGCGCTGGGGCCCTTCATCGCGCTGATTGTCGCCAACTGCCTGCTGCTCGGTAGGCAGGAGTCGTTTGCAGCCAAGCAGCCCGTCGGTCGCTCCGTGCTGGACGCGTTGGGCATGGGGGCGGGTTTCACCATGTCACTGACGATGATGGGCACCATTCGCGAGGTGCTTGGCAACGGATCGTTCCTGGGGATGCGCGTGATGCCGGCCAACTTCGAACCGTGGGTCTTCTTTGCGCTGCCACCCGGGGGATTCTTCACGCTCGGACTTTTGCTACTGACGGTGTCGATCGTTCGCGACATGCGAGCGAAGCAAGCCGTCCGGCAGGAGGCATAATATGGGCGACCTAGCCTGGATCGTGATCTCATCCTTGCTCGTGAACAACTTCACGTTGGTGATGTTTCTCGGGCTCTGTTCGTTCTTCGGCGTCACGCAGCAGATCGCGACGGCATTCCGGTTGGGGCTGGCGAATACATTCGTCCTGATCATGACGGCCGTATCGGCGTGGTTCCTGAACAAGTATGTGCTGGGCACCGCGCCGTACCTTCGGACCATTGCCTTCATCGTGGTCATTGCTTCGGCCGTGCAGATCGTTGAGATGACCGTGAAGAAATACTATCCGGTGCTGTTCAGGCAGCTCGGGATCTACCTGCCGCTCATCACGACGAACTGCGCTATTCTGGGTCTCGCGATTTTCCAGACCAACCGCAACTACAACTTCATTCAAGGGTTGGCCTTTGCGATCGGTTCGGGACTCGGACTCACTTTGGCCCTCACGTTGATGGCATCCATCCGGGTGCGCACGGAGCTGACGGATGTGCCGCGTCTGGCGCGGCCGATGGCCATTGTCCTCATCATTGCGAGTTGCCTGTCCATGGCGTTCATGGGATTCGCCGGTTTGGGAGCGTCCTGATGTCCACGTTGTTTGGGGTCGCGCTGTGCGCGCTGTTGTTCATCATCTTCGGGCTCGTTAGGCCGCGCACGGAGTGCACGGGCGGTGGCTGTGGAGCCTGCGGCGGTGCGTGTCACCGCGAGTCATCGTCATCGAAGGAGGCACCATGAGCGCCTGGTCCGGATCGCTGGGCCGCCGTGAGTTTGTCGCGGCTGGCGTCGGAGCATTGGTGGTTGGCGCCATTCCGGCCGCGGCCATTCGACGTCGTCAGGTGGTAAAGCGGACCATGCCGGTCATGGGGACGTTGGCCGAGTTCACGGTCGTACATCGCGATGCCAGCGTGGCCGAGCAGGCGATTGATGCCGCGCAGCGGGCGCTGGTCGACGTCGAACGACGGATGACGCGCTTTCGGGGCGACTCAGAGATTGGACGAGCCAATACCATGGCTCATCGCGCTCCGGTGATCGTGTCGGCGGAGACGATGGTTGTAGTCGACGCCGCCTTACGCTGGGCGCGCGCCTCCGACGGGGCATTCGATCCCGCGATTGGGCGCGTGGTGGAGCTGTGGGATGTCATGCATCGACACGAGCCGCCCCCCGAACCTTCGATCCGCCGGCTGGCGAGGCGCCGGCTGTTCCAACAGATCGAGGTTGGCACGGATCGGTTGAAGCCGTCGGTCTTCTACCGGAATGACGACGTGCACCTGGACCTTGGGGCGATCGCCAAGGGATATGGTGTGGATCGAGCGGTGGCGGCGATGCGAGCGTCGGGGGTGGAACACGCGCTCGTTGACGTTGGCGGCGAGGTCGCGGCCATCGGCGGCGTGGCCCCTGATGAACCGTGGCAGATCGGCATCGCCAATCCCGAAGATCCCCGAGTCATGCGACGAACGGTGGAGCTGACGGACGGTGCGATTGCCACCTCAGGGGACTACGAGCAGTTCTTCCGGTGGCGCGGGCGTCGCTATCACCATCTCATGGACCCCGACACGGCGACGCCGCGCGCGACGCCAATGCATAGCGTGAGCATTCGCGCTGAGACGTGCATGGACGCCGACGCCGCGGCCACGGCGGTGTACGGCATGACGCCGGAGCAAGCGCAACAGGTGCTGGACCGCCGGTCACCCGGCGCGTTGGTGATCGACATGGCGTGACGGATCCCTGCCGCGTAGGGCCGTGATAGGCGGTCGGTCGGCTAAGGTCCCCAAAGTAAGGAGGGTGCTTCCGTGAAGCCCCGAGACGTGTTCTGCAGCGCATGCGACCGCGACGTACGCGTGCTGATGACGGACGCCGGACATGACGACGCACAGGCGAACGTGCATGACCCTGAGGTGGTCTGCCTGGAGATCGGTTCCTGGTGTAGCGGCAACCTGTGCCCGTTAGGCGCGGCTGAACCGAATGCCATGGTTGCTCGCCTGATCCGGAGCGGCATGTCGCTCGAGCACCTCACCATGGCGCGTGGATTCTGCGCGGCGTGCAACCTGGAGAGTGACCTGGCACTCTACGGCAAGGACATGGCTGCCTGTGTCGTCTGCGGCACCAGTCAGTCGCTGCCTCGATCGGGAGAACGACGCCCCATGCCGCCAGAGGCCCAGGCGACCTAACGCCGAGCCCTTCCCCCGTGTCCCGCGCTCAGGGCGCGGGGGTCAGCAGTTCGTGCGGGAGCGGCTCCTTGAGCCGGACCGCCATCACGCTCTTGGTGGGATCTCGCCAATACGGGCCCTCGAAGCGAACGATCTCGCCGAGCGACTCGAATTCGCCGCCGTCCCAGTGAAGCGATGCGACCACTTCCTGCTTCACACAGGCGTCGAGCGTTGTTGGAACTTCCATCAGCAAGCCGTACTCGCTCACGTTGATCGTTTCCGATCGCGTGCTGATGAAGTGATGGTCCGCGCCGATGTCCTTCAAGCGGACCTCGACGTGTCGTTCGATTCGCGCCGTGATGGGGCGCGTGGGTGTAAAGCTGGCGGTCACCGTCTACCTCGGTGTGGGAGCTCCTCTGAGGAGTATCGGCAGGACCGCGCACTTCCCCACAGTCGGCTCCGGTTTCCAGTCAACTCCTAGGCTGCCGGCCTCCCGGGTGACCCGATCTGCCGGGTCGGACCTGTGGGGTAGGCGTTTCTCGAACGGATTGGGATTCCGGCCCCCGGCAAGCGTGTTTCCGTCCGCTCGCTAGGCGGGGCAGTCCGTCCCATGCGCGGGTGACCCGCGATGCTGGTTGAAACGGCGACGTCGCATGGGCAAACCGTCGCCAATCGCGCGTGAGGGAGTTGCCATCGTTCTGCGAATCCGCGGTGTCCAATTCGCGAAAATCCGTAAATGTCCCCCGTGAATCCCGCCCAAGCGCGCCACCGTACAAGTCCCCATGCGAAACATCAAACTCGCCCTCCGCACGCTGTTCAAGACGCCGTTTGTCACCGCGGTCGCCATCCTTTCTCTGGCTCTCGGCATTGGCGCGAACGCGGCGATCTTCTCGCTGTTCAATCAGCTTCTTCTGCGGCCGCTTCCGGTGACGGCACCCGGTGAGTTGGTGAACCTGACGGCGGCAGGGCCCAAGCCCGGATCGCAGTCGTGCGGACAGGCGGGTGACTGCGACGACGTCTTCAGCTATTTGATGTTCCGCGACCTGGAGAAGGGTCAAAAGGCCTTCACTGCACTCGCGGGCCACGTCGGCTTTGGGGTGAACCTCTCGTACAACAAGCAGACGCTGAACGGCCAGGGAATGCTGGTCTCTGGATCTTACTTCCCAGTGCTCGGCCTTAAGCCCGCGTTAGGCAGACTCATATCGCCGAGTGATGACGCACAGATCGGCGGGAGCTACGTGGCGGTCCTGAGCTACCGCTACTGGGAATCACGCTTGGGCTCCGATCCGAACGTGGTCAACTCCAACCTGATCGTGAACGGGCAGTCCTTCACGATCATTGGAGTCGGGCCCCGCGGATTTGATGGCACGACGCTGGGGCAGCAACCGAACGTCTTTGTACCGCTCTCCATGCGCGGCGTGGCGGACCCGGGCTTTGAAAGCTTCGAGCGACGCGACTCCTACTGGATCTATGTGTTCGGTCGCCTGCGTCCAGGGGTGTCGATCGATCAGGCGCACGCGGCGATCAACGCGATCTACCACCCCATCATCACCGACGTCGAAGCGCCACTGCAGACGGGCATGAGCGACGCGACGTTGAAGCGCTTCAAGGCGAAGGAAATCGGTACCCTGCCGGGTGCACGCGGACAAAGTTCGATCCACAAGGAGTCCAAGACGCCGCTGACGTTGTTGTTCGCCATTACCGGCGTGGTGCTGCTGATCGCCTGCGCCAACATCGCCAACCTGTTACTGGCGCGCGGCGCGAATCGTGGCCTGGAGATGGCCGTTCGGTTGTCGCTGGGAGCTGGTCGCGGACAGATCCTCAGGCAGTTGCTCACCGAGTCGGTGTTGCTCTCGCTTATGGGAGGGGTGGGAAGTTTGCTGGTGGCGCGTTGGACGTTGTCGCTGATTGCGGGCATGCTTCCCGACGACGCCGTGGCGTTCCTGCAGCTGCGACTCGATCCCAGTGTGCTGTTTTTTGCGAGTGGCCTGGCCGTGGTGACCGGTTTTCTCTTTGGTGCCTACCCGGCGTTGCAGAGTACCCGCCCCGATTTGGTGAACACGCTGCGTGCGAATTCCGGCAAGGCGTCGAGTTCGCGGGCGTCAGCGCGCTTCCGCACGTCACTAGTCACGGCGCAGATCGCATTGTCCATGGCGTTGTTGGTGTGCGCCGGGCTGTTTGTTCGGAGTCTCGTGAACATCAGTCGGGTGGACTTGGGACTGCGTCCCGAGAACGTGATCACCTTCCGGACGTCGCCTGAATTGAATGGATATGAAGCGGCTCGCTCGCGGCAGTTCTTCCTGAAGTTGGCGGAAGAGCTGCGTGCACTACCGGGGGTGACCGCCGTGTCGGAGGATCGCGTTGGGCTACTGGCGGGGAACAACTGGGGGAACGACGTCGAGGTCGAAGGCTTTGCGAGTGGGCCCGACATCGACAACGGCTCGCGCTTCAACGGTGTTGGCCCCGGCTTCTTCACCACGTTAGGCATGACGTTGTTGGCGGGTCGAGAATTCACGGATGCCGACATCGCTGGGGCGCCCAAGGTGGCCGTAGTGAACGAGACGTTCGCCAAGAAGTTCAACCTGGGGCGCAATCCCGTGGGTAAGCACATGTCGTCGGGGGGATCCAAGGCTCTGGACGTGGAGATTGTGGGCTTGGTGAAGGATTCCAAGTACTCCCAAGTGAAGGACGCCGTCCCTCCGGTCTTCTTCCGACCGTATTTGCAGGACACCACGGTCGGATCCATCAACTACTATGTGCGCAGTTCGACGCCTCCGGAGCTGATGCTCCGCACCGTGAGCACGGTGGTCAGCAAGATTGACCCGAACCTGCCGCTTGAGGACTTGCGGACGCTGCCCCAGCAGATTCGCCAGAACGTCTTCCTGGACCGGATGATCAGCTCACTGTCGTCGGCCTTCGCGATCCTGGCCACCTTGCTGGCCGCGGTGGGCCTGTATGGCGTGCTGGCCTACACCGTCGCCCAGCGCACGAACGAGATCGGTGTCCGCATGGCGTTAGGCGCCAACGCGGGGCGGGTGCGGGCGATGGTGCTGCGTCAGGTCGGCGTCATGACGGCGATCGGCGGAGTCATCGGCATCGCCGGGGCGATTGCACTGGGCCGCATGGCGTCGTCACTGCTCTACGGACTCAAGGGGTACGACCCCCTGGTCATTGTCCTGTCGGTGGTGACGTTGACGGCCGTAGCGTTAGGCGCTGGCTATCTCCCGGCTCGGCGCGCGTCCAGGATCGCGCCCATGCAGGCCTTACGATACGAGTAGGTAGCTCGAACATAGCGCTTCGTCGGCGACGCCCGGCGGTATTGCGCGGAACAAAAGAGGTGTGCGGCGCGTGACTTCGAGCGCGCCACACACCTTTTTGCACGTGCCCCTTACATCGCGACTTTGTTGCCTGATACGTCGGCCTTGGAGATGTAGCCGGCGTCAGCACCAAACCAGATGAGCTTCGAATTCTTGTCGAAGATCATGTGGCGGATCGTGTTCTTTTCGCCGGGTACGTCGGTCACGCTGAAGAACGACTTGGTCTTTGGATCGAAGCCCACCAACCGGTTCAGGCGGTCGGGATTGGCCTCGGCGACCCATACGCGGTCCTTGTCGTCGATCGTCATGCCGTACGGCAGCGACTGTGCGCCTCCCGGCAGGAGCCACTCATCGCTCTTTCCTGTGGCCGGATCGAAGTGCCCCAGGTAGCCGCGGGTGTAGTCGGTGTAATAGAGCTTGTCGTTGGAGGTGATCGCCATACGGCGATCTCGCGTACGTTCCGAGCCGACCTGATACGTCTTCAGCTCAAACGTCTGCGGGTCCAGCGTGCCGATGGTATTCGTACCGAACAGGTTGAACCACGGGCGTCCCTTTGAGTCCAACACAATGCCATAGGGACGAGCATTCGGCGTCGGGATCTTCACGATCCTGAATTTCTTGGTGATCACGTCGAAGTATCCGACCGCGTTCGACTGTTGGGCGGTGAACCAGATATTGCCTCTCCTGTCCCACACCATGGTGTGGGGGTCTTTGATTCCTTCCGGCACGGCGAATTCCTTTACCTCGCCGGTGGCGGGGTCCAACCGTCCCAGCGTGCCGTTGGTATTGCCGGAGTACCAGACGATCCCCTTGCTGTCCACGATGCACGTATGCGGATGCGCGCCCTCGGGGATCGTGTACTTCTTGAACTCGCCGGTCGACGGGTCCAGACGCGCGATGTAGTTGGCCGCCTGTCCCACGAAGAACACCTTTCCGTCAGGGGCAACCGCGGGATCGCGGGGCCGCCCATCACGGCCCCAGGGAACCTCGTACTGCCGCACGGGGATGGTCGATGGCGCTTGTGCGGCAGCCGGCAGGGTCAACGAGACGAACGGGACAACGGCGAAGAGCCAGCGAGTCTTCATGGGGGCCTCCAATACGCAGATGAACGTGGGCGTCGAATTCAACGTACGTCGATCGGGCAGTGCTGGCGGAGAATGACCTTAGGGAGATGTCGCGGCGCTCTGCTTGTCCCACACGAAGCGCTTGAGGAACCCGCCGATTTGCGTCCACGTGTCCATCCATCGCGAGTGCAGCATGGACTCATGAAGGTCGTCGGGAATCACCAGCAGCTCATAGTGGACGTTGCGTGCGCGTAGCAGCTGCACCAGACCCACCGTCTGGGCGAAGTCGACGTTCCGGTCGTCGTCGCCATGCACCAGAAACACCGGCGACTTCCAGCCGTCGATTGCCGAGATGGCCGAGGATCGATACGAGACGGCGGCTGAATCAAGGGAGCTGCCCCAGAGGTGAACGCCGGCCAAGTCGGCGCCGGCCACGAAAAGATCTGAATTGCGAGCCAGCGCCTGCGATGTCAGCACGCCGCCGTACGAAAGCCCCCAGATACCGACGCGGGTGGGGTCAACGTCTGGGCGCTGCTGCAGCCATTTGCCGGCGGCGAGCACATCCTGGTATTCCGCATTCCCACGACCGCCGGTGTTTGGCGCCTGACGGAAGGAACGTCCGTACCCAATGCCGCTGCGATAGTTGACCGAGAGTACCACGTAGCCCTGTGAGGCCAGCCACTGGTTGTACGCGTACGCCCAGTGATAGAACTGCATGTAGTGATACCCGGGCATCATCTGACGCACCGGACCGCCGTGAACAAAGATCAAGGCCGGACGTCGTTCGCCCGCCTTCAAGTCCTTCGGAAGGAAGAGCTGGTTGTGGATGTCCATGCCATCCGGGGACTTGACGATGACCACTTCTGGGGTGACGTGGGCCGCGGTCGGGAAGTCCGCGCCTAACGTTGGGAACACCGTTCGGGCCCTTCCGCCGCCATCAGGGACCAGGGCCACTGATGCCGGCGTTCGGGCGTCGAAGTACAGCACCGCCAGCTGCGAACCTGAGGACAGGGGTTGCGGGCTGGTCTCGATGCCATCGCCGGTCGACACCTGCCGTGGGTTTCCGCCGGCGACGCTGACGGCCCATATATGCCGGCGCTCGATGTCGTTGGCGTTGGTGCTGTAGTACAAGGTGCGACCATCCTTCGACAGCGCCGCCGACGTCGCGTCTTCGATCAACCCGTTCGTAGTCGTCAGCATCACCGGGCGCGCCGGCGTCGCGGCGACGTCCAATGAGTAGTAGCGTTCCCATTCGTCATTCGCCGCGGACAATGGGAAGATCACGTGGCCGTTGGCCCAGACCAGGGCCGGGATGAACGCAAAGGTCGAGTCGTCCTTGGCGTTGTGCCACAACTCCCGTCCGGTCCCGGTCGCGACGTCGGCGATCACAATCGAGAGGGTATGTCCCCCGGCAAACGTCGCTCGGCACAGTCCAGGTGGTTCCTTAGCCTTGGCACTGTCGGCGGCGGGGTTCGACGGCGGACCAAAGCCGAAGAAGTTGTTGTTAGGCAGTGGCGCTTTGGCGCACGGACCGCGGGACGCGCCCGGCACCGGGGAGGCGGGACCATTCGGGTTGCCGATGCTTCCCAAGGCCACTTGTCCCTGTTGTCCGAAGGGAAGGCCGGGTCGGCGCGTGAAGGCAATGGCCTTGCTGTCCGGCGACCAGGCGGGCGCGTCGTCAAAGTCCACGGAGGGCGCGAGGTATGAGACGCGCCGAGTCTTCACGTCGTAGACGCCGACAAAGGAGTGATTCCCGCGCACACTGACGAAGGCCAGCTTGTTGCCGTCGGGCGACCATCGCGGGCCCCGCTGCACACCCCACTCCTTGATGAATGGCTTGAGGCCCAGGTCCACGCTGTCCCTGGTCTCGCCTGGCGTTAGGCGGGCGCGGTAGATCTGCCCATCCTTCACGTACACCGCGCTACGGCCATCGGGGGCCAACGCCGGATCCGCGCCGTCGACCACCTTCCATGCCGGCCCTCCCACGGTGCGCGCAGCCCAGATCGCGCGCTCGCCTCCATTCGGATCGTGCGACGGGTTGGCCACCCACCCGTCGCGGTTGGGCGCCGATCCGCGAACGAACGTGACCATCTGTCCGTCGTCGGAAATGGAGATGTCGGTGAGATCCACACCATCATCGGTGAGGAACTGGGTCAACCGCACCGCCTTGAAGCCGGGGCCCATCGCCGTATACACATTGCGCATTCCCTTCTCGTACGTGATCCACGCCACGCGGTCGACCTTTTTCGCGCTCACCAACTCGAGTGGCGAGGACGGGCCCATGAACTGCTCAATGGTCGGCTTGCCCTGCGCGTTCAATGCGTGGGACAGCGTGAGTGCGCTGACGACAGGGAGAGTGAGCCACAGGGACGTTCGGGAAGGCATCGGGAACTCCAGAAGGGCGGGGTGACCGGTCGGCCAGGATCACACAGTCGTGACCTCAGGAAATTGCGGCGTGCGGTTGGAAACACAACGTCAATCCCGCCCGCCGGCCGTGACTGGTGGCGGAATGCCTCCCCAGCGCTCCATGGGCGGGCGTCCGGTTGGGCTCCCACGGGGTCTCGGTGATTGACCAGCGGCGAATCGCTCGCAACTTCTTCAGCATCGTGACTTGGAAAGCGAGATCAATGCACAAACACCACGCCTGCCGGCCCTTGTACCTGCTGATCGGCAGCCTGTCGGTGGCGACCACGGCCGCGTGGTCCCAGCAGCCTTCGTCGCTGCGAACGCGTTGGGCCAATGACGTCAGCCAGACCGCCCCGCTCCCCGAATACCCTCGGCCCCTGCTGCAGCGAGCGCGCTGGGCATCGCTGAACGGTCCGTGGGAGTATGCGATTGTGCCGCGGACCGCCAGCCGCCCGATGCATTGGGACGGCGCGATCCTGGTTCCATTTGCCGTGCAGTCACAGTTGAGCGGCGTTAGGCGCGACGTGTCCGAAGAGCAGCGCTTGTGGTATCGCCGGGCATTCCGAGCGCCCGAGCGACGCCCTGGCGAGCATGTGCGGCTGAACTTTGGTGCGGTCGATTGGGAGGCAGAGGTATGGGTGAACGGGCGCCGGATCGGCAAGCATCGAGGGGGCTACGATCCCTTCAGCTTCGACATCACCAGCGCGCTGCGCCCGAGCGGGATGCAGGAGGTGGTCGTCGCAGTTTGGGACCCGACCAATCGCGGGGGACAGCCCCGCGGGAAGCAGGTGCTTCGTCCGCACAGTATTTGGTATACGGCTGTCACAGGTATTTGGCAGACCGTGTGGGTTGAGCCTGTCCCGGCAGCGCACGTGGTCTCGCTCGACACGCGGACCGATGCGAAGGAGGGTTCGGTAAGCGTCAACGCGCAGCTGACGCCCGGTGCGACGTCCGATGTGGCGTTGCAGGTCATGGATGGAGAGCGGGTGGTCGCCTCCGGAACGGGGCGCGCGGGAACGCCGCTGACGGTCCGCATTCCCGCCGTACGACTCTGGAGTCCGGCGGATCCCAAGTTGTATGGATTGCGGCTGGTGGCGGGCGCAGACACCATCCGCAGTTACACCGGAGTGCGTTCGATCGGATTGAAGGAGATCGACGGGGTGCAGCGGATCGTGCTGAATGGAGCCCCGCTATTTCAATTTGGGCCGCTCGATCAGGGGTGGTGGCCCGACGGGCTGTACACCGCGCCGACGGACGAGGCCCTGCGCTTTGACATTGAAATGACCAAGCGCATGGGCTTCAACATGGCGCGCAAGCACGTGAAGGTGGAGCCCGATCGATGGTATTACTGGGCAGATTCGTTAGGCTTGCTGGTGTGGCAGGACATGCCCTCGGCCGACAACGACTCGCCCGACGCCGTGCGAGAGTTCCAGGAGGAGCTGCAGGGGATGGTGGATGCCCGTCGATCGCATCCCTCCATCGTCATGTGGGTGCCATTCAATGAAGGATGGGGTCAGCACGAAACCGGGAGGTATGTCGACTGGCTCAAGGGGTACGATCCCACGCGTCTGGTGAACGGTGCCAGCGGTTGGGATGATGAGGGAGTCGGCGACATTGCGGACGTGCATTCTTACCCGGGGCCGGCGATTCCCAAGAACGATGGGCGCCGAGCGCTGGTGCTGGGTGAGTTCGGGGGGCTAGGACTGCCGCTTCCGGGCCACACCTGGGTGGAACGGGGGAATTGGGGCTATCGTTCCTTTGAGGACACCACAGTGTTGTCGCGGGCGTATCGCGGCGTGTTGGAGCTGGTGCGTCCACTGCAGGCGCAGGGGCTCTCGGCCGCGGTGTACACGCAGACGACCGATGTCGAGGTCGAGGTCAACGGGCTGATGACGTATGACCGGCGTGTGGTGAAGCTGTCGACAGAAGGGGCAGACGCCAACCGGCGATTGATCCAGGCGAGCCGCGACACCACCGGTGCGCGTCTTCGCCGTGAACCTTATGGCATTTCCACTTCGGGAGAGATCGTGGACGAGTACACGTTGGTGAACAGGAATGGCGTGACGGTGAAGGCCATCACGTTTGGCGCCACGATCACCTCGGTGCAGACGCCGGATGCTCGTGGGCACCTTGGTGACATCGTCCTCGGCCACGACGACCTGCGTGGTTACAAGACCTCATCTCCCTACTTTGGCGCCCTGGTGGGTCGCTATGCCAACCGGATTGCGAACGGCCGGTTTTCGCTGGACGGCGTCGAGTACCATCTGGCGCAGAACAACGGACCGAATGCGTTGCACGGCGGTCTGGTCGGCTTCGACAAAGTCGTCTGGCGGGCGGAGCCGATGAAGAGTGAGCGCGGCGTGGGCGTGCAGTTCACGTACCATAGCCGCGATGGCGAGGAAGGGTACCCCGGGGCGATGGACGTGCGCGTGACGTATACGCTGGGCGACGATGACCGATTGACCGTCGACTACTGGGCCAACACGACCAAGGCCACACCGGTGAACTTGTCGCAACACGCCTACTTCAACCTGGTCGGTGACGCGTCCCGGGATGTACTGGATCACGTGTTGCAGCTGGACGCCGACCGCTACACGCCCGTGGACGCTGGCCTCATTCCCACGGGAGAGCTGGCCCCAGTGGCCGGCACGCCGTTCGATTTTCGCACGCCGACGCGTATTGGCGAACGGATCGACGCGACCGACGAGCAACTCCGGCGAGGTGGCGGCTACGACCACAACTTTGTCCTGACGAACGCACCCGCGGGGCTTCGCCATGCGGCCAGCGTGTGGGAGCCGACGAGCGGTCGCACGTTGGAGGTCTGGACCACCGAGCCCGGCGTGCAGTTCTACACGGGGAACTTCCTGGACGGAACCATCCATGGAAAGAATGGACGCGTCTATGGACGTCGCTTCGGATTCTGCCTGGAAACCCAGCACTTTCCGGATTCCCCGAATCACGCGGCTTTTCCTTCCACCATCCTGCGTCCTGGGCAGACCTTCCAGTCCCAAACGGTCTTCGCCTTCGGTGCGCGACGTTAGGCACATGACGTCCATCTTCCGGAGTGCCCTGCTGATTGCGGCGATATTGGGCCGTGCGGCCGTTGCCCAAGCACCGGCGGACACGATGTTCGAGCGGCGCGAGGTGCGCATTCCGATGCGCGACGGGGTGAAGCTCTTCACCGTGGTGTTGGTGCCAAAGCGGTCGGCGACACCCCTCCCGATTTTGATGTCACGGACGCCATACGGGACGGATGGGTGGGGCGGCACCTACAACATCCACGAGGCCTTCAAGGAACTCATGGACGACGGCTATGTGTTCGTCTTCCAGGACATCCGCGGCCAACACCAGTCCGAGGGGGAGTTCATCATGAATCGCCCCCCTCGCGATCGTGGCGTGCCATCGAGCGTGGACGAGGCGACCGACACGTGGGACACCATTGAGTGGTTACTCAAGAATGTGCCGAACACGAATGGGCGCGTCGGAATGCTGGGCATTTCGTATCCAGGCTTTCTCGTGAACGCCGCCATGGTGGAACCACACCCTGCGTTGCGCGCCATGAGTCCCCAGGCGCCCATGGTCGACACATGGATGGGCGACGATTTCTTCCATCAAGGAGCGTTTCGGCAGTCGTACGGCATTGAGTGGGTCTCTGGCCGCGAGTCGCGTCAGGCCGGCACCGGTCCACTGCGCATCACGCGCTGGGACACGTACGACTGGTATCGAAGC
>JAXLXV010000044.1:0-12795 GCA_046327745.1 Gemmatimonadaceae bacterium
ATCTCCCGCAGGGTCTTGTCCCGGGTGTCGAACGGGCGCCGACCCGTCAACAGCTCAAACAGTACGACTCCAAGTGAATAGATGTCGGACGCGGTGGTGAGCGATCGCCCTTGCAACTGCTCGGGGCTGGCGTACTCCGGAGTGAGCGCGGCGCCCATATCGCGTGTCGCGGGCAGTGCGACATCACCATCGCTCTCGCGCGTCAGCCTGGCGATGCCAAAGTCCAACAGTTTCACCGTCCCATCGGTCGCCACCAGGATATTGCCTGGTTTCAAATCGCGATGGACCACCAGGTTCTGGTGCGCGTATTGCACTGCGGCGCAGACCTGGCGAAAGAGCATGAGCCGCTCGCGCACACCCAGGTGACGCGAGGCACAGTACTCAGTGATCGGGACGCCGTCCACGTACTCCATAATGAAGTACGGCTGTCCGTCGGCCGCAACGCCTCCGTCCAGGAGGGCAGCGATGTTGCGGTGCGAAAGGGTGGCCAGGATCTGTCGCTCGTACCGGAATCGGCGCAGCGCCAGGTCGCTCTCGGCGCCGTGTCGCAGCAACTTCACCGCTACGCGCTTGGTGAAGTCATCGCCCGTGCGGTGTCCCTCGTAGACAGAGCCCATGCCGCCGACGCCGATCAACCGCGTCAGGCGGTACGCGCCGACTTGTTTGCCGATCTCATCGTCCGTGGCGATCTCTTGCCACGCCTTCGCCAGCACATCGGCCGCGGCGCGGTCCCACGACGCCCCCGCGCGGGCTTCAGCGCGTAACAGGCTCAATACTTCATCCCGCAAGGCCGCGTCATCGCCTGCCGCCGACGCGACAAAGCCTGGCCGAGCGTCACTCTCCAGCTCCAACGCGTCGCCAAAAATGCGCTTGACCTCCGCCAGACGTTCAGCAGTCAGGACGGATGGTCGGTTCATGAGTCATGGGGAAGGGACGCTCGTTCGATGCGCGTGAGCGTGCAGGGTGATTGAGGCGGCGACGGCGAAACCACAGAAGGGCGATTACAGCAGGCGAAGGCAGCGATAAAGCAACGGGGCTACTATTTCGACATGCGTGGTGGCCAGAGATCGCGGCTCATGGCGCGGCGCGGCCGGACACGGTGCCGTCATCCAGCTCCCGCTGCAGAAACGCCCTGGCAAAGGCCCAGTCCCGCTTGACCGTAGCCGGAGATATGCCCAGCACTTGAGCTACCTGATCGACGTCCAGTCCGCCGAAGAAGCGCAGCTCGACGATCTGAGCCTGACGCTCTTCGAGCGCGGCCAGCTTGGCTAGCGCGTCATCAAGTGCCAGCAGGTCAATCGATCGCTCGTCGGCCGATGCCACCGCTTCATCAAGCGTGATCCGCTCGCCGCCCTCGCGCTTGACTGCCGACCGGCGGCGCGCGTGGTCCACGAGGACGCGGCGCATGGCACGCGCCGCGATGCCAAAGAAATGCGCGCGGTCCTTCCATTCAGGTTGGCTCGGTCCCACCAACCGCAGGTACGCCTCGTTAACCAGCGCCGTCGGCTGCAAGGTGTGGTCGCCTTTCTCCCGCCGCATGTAGGCGACCGCCAGATCATGCAACTCGGCGTACACGAGTCGAATGAGGCGCTCGGCGGCGCCGTCGGCGCCCGACGATACCTCGTGCAGCAGTCGTGTGACGTCGTGAGTATTCCCGTCCGCCATCGCGCTCAATAGGAGTTCAACGTCCGGCCCGCTGGCACCGAAGGTACGGCGCGGGCGTCCGCCCTGCCAATGCTGCGACCCTTACGTTCGGTCTGATCGCGTGCCTTCTTTGGCCGAAGGGCCTCGACTTTCGGGACCGCTCAGTGCTTTTTGGCAACAGCACAATGGGCCCAGCTGCGCTGCCAACCCGTTGCCGCACAACCCCGAAGGCCGGACGGAACACGAGCCACGAGTTCATCTGGTGGCGCCTTCCAACCGCTGAGACCACGACGCCCTCCGCCGGCATGAACACACCTGAACCAGCCGCCCCTCCGCTACTGGCGCCCAGCCTTGCCCACCTGCTGCGGACGCAGGCCGGGCGAATAGGTGCGAATGAACTGCTGCGATTCGAAGGTCAGCAAATGACCTTCACCGAAGTCGACGTGCGATCCAACCAGCTGGCCAGGGTGCTGCAAGCGGGTGGGATTGCCCCCGGGGATCGCGTCGCGGTCATGCTGCCGAACGGTCTGGAGTTCCCGGTGGCGTGGCTGGCCATTGCCAAGGCGCGCGCCGTCATGGTGCCCATCAACACGCAGTATCGCGCGCATGACCTGGCGTATACACTCGCTGATTCTGGCGCTCGACTGCTGCTGGCGGATGAGAGCTACGTCGCCGCGGTGAAGGAAGTGGAGGGGCGCTGTCCCGCCCTCCAGGCCGTTCAGGTGGTGCAGCGCGGCGCGATGGTCAGCGCAGACGCCGGCGCATTCGCGCGGCACGTGCACACGCAACCGACGGATTTTGACCTGACGGATATTTGCGCGACGGATCTTCTGAACATCCAGTACACGTCAGGCACAACCGGCGACCCCAAGGGGTGCATGCTGACCAACGAGTACTGGGTGCGCCTGGCCGAACGCTCGTCACGCTTTTCAGGAATGTCAGCGGACGACGTCGCCCTGACCGCTCAGCCGTTCTATTACATGGACCCGCAGTGGAACGTGGGCATGTGTCTGGTGGCGGGGTGCCCGCTGGTGATTCTGCCGCGCTTTTCGGCATCGACGTTCTGGAAGTCAGTGAAAGACTCCGGCGCGACCTTCTTCTACGTGCTGGGGACCATGCCCGTCTTCCTCCTCAAACAGCCGGTAGACCCGGCGGTGGAACGTGGCCATCGGGTGCGCTTTGTCGCGTGTTCAGGGATTGTTCCGCAGCTCCACCGCGCGTTCGAGGAGCGTTGGGGAGTGCCATGGCGTGAGGCCTTTGGTATGACTGAGACCGGGGTTGACCTGGCGGTACCGGTGCAGGACACTGACTGTGTTGGCAGCGGCGCCGTGGGTCGACCCGTCGACGGAAAGGAAGCACGGATTGTCGACGCGGAGGGACGCGTGCTTGGCGACGGCGCGGTTGGCGAGCTGTGTGTCCGCGGCACCGGAATGATGCTCGGCTACTGGAACAAGCCGGCCGCCACGGCGGAGCGGATGCGCGATGGGTGGTTGCACACCGGCGACCTGGCCTTCCGTGATGACCGCGGCTACTACCATTTGGTGGGCCGTTTGAAGGACATGATCCGTCGCGGGGGGGAGAACATCTCCGCTGCTGAGGTAGAGGGGGTGTTGGCGCAACATCCGGCGGTGCGCGGTGCCGCCGTCGTCCCTGTGCCAGACGAACTCCGTGGCGAGGAAGTGAAGGCCTACGTTCAGCTGCAACCCGATCACCCGGCGGTCGAGCCGTTGGCGATTGTGGAATTCGTGCGCCAGCATCTGGCGGCGTTCAAGGCCCCTCGCTTTGTCGAATTTGTGGATGAGTTTCCACGCACACCGTCGGAGCGCATCGCCAAGCATGTGCTGGTGGCGAGCAAACCCAACCTGCGCGAAGGGAGCTACGACGCCCTCACCGGAACCTGGCTATGAATGATTCGTTCGTTGTCGCGCAGGATGGTGCCGTGCTTACGGTCAGATTCAATCGCCCCGATCGGTTGAATGCCTTTCGGCGCAGCGAATACACGCGCTTCCACGATTTGCTCGATGAATTTGAGCGCACGCCGAGTGTGTCGGCGGTGGTGCTGACGGGAACGGGGCGCGGCTTCTGCGCCGGCGAAGATCTCAAGGAGCTGAGCGAGTCCGCGGATGCTGACACGCCGGCGCTGGACGGTGCGCAAGTCCTGCAGGAGATCACCCGTCGGATCGTCAACAGCCGCCATGTATACATCGCCGCGGTGAACGGCGTCGCCGCGGGCTTTGGCGCCGAACTGGCCTGTGCGTGCGACCTTCGGGTGGCCGCCCGCGAGGCGCGATTCCTCTTTCCCGAAGTGCGGCGCGGCCTGTTCGTGACGAACGGCATCTCGCTCATCCTTCCCCGCATGGTCGGCGATGCGTGGGCCCGAAGGTTGCTCCTGACGGGCGAAGCGATTGACGCAGACACGGCGTTGCGGATTGGGATGGTGACCGACGTTGTCGAGGGAAGTGCGCTCGTGAACGCCGCGAACGAGATCGCCGCTCGCATTGCCGGACACGCGCCCACCGCCGTCCGGCTCACGAAGCGTATTCTCAATGCCCGCCGAGATGACCTTGAACAGGCCTTGTCGACGGAACTCGAGTACTTGGACGAGTGCGTGGCCAGTGGTGAGCACGTGGAAGGCGCTCGCGCCTTTGTTGAACGGCGGGCACCCGAATTTCGTCGCCCGTCATGAACGACCGGCGCATCGGACTCGGTGGCGCCGTTGCCACGTTGGTCGGTTACGTCATCGGCGCATCGATCTTCGTCCTGCCGGCCGAGTTGCTCCCGAGCACGGGCGCCGGCGTCGTGCTCGCCTATCTGATCGCAGCCATACCTGCGGTCTTCACCTGCATCGTCAGCGCGGTTCTTGGGAATGCATTTCCCGTCTCGGGCGCCAGCTACGTGAGTGTACGTGACACCCTCTCGCCGCGGATTGCGTTCCTGACCGCGTGGCTCATTGTGGTGGCGGCAGCGATCGGCGCGGCGCTGGTCGCGTATGGGCTGGCCGACTATGCCAGCTACTTCTGGCCGTCACTGTCGCCGCGCTGGTGTGCCCTGATTGTTGTCGGCGCCTTCATATTGTTGAACCTGACGTCTGTTACGGTTGCCGTGGCAGCGCAAGGCGCGATGGTGGTGTTGTTTGTGATCGTCATTGCGATCTTCTCCGCTGGCGGGCTGGTGGCCGGCGACTGGTCGCGCGTCTCGCCCCTAGCGCCGCACGGTTTGGGGAGCGTGCTCACCGGGGCCGTGGCCGCCTACTTCTCCTATGCCGGTCTCCAAGTGCTGATCGACATTGGCGGTGAGGTGCGGGATCCGCAGCGCACGATTCCCAGGGCCCTGGCCCTGTCCTTTACCGTCGTCCTGCTGTTGTACCTGTTCTTTGTCTTGGCGGTCGTGCTGTTGTCCGGCGACGCGAACGAGGCGCAGCCGGGGGCCCTGGTGGGTCGTCTGGCTGAGCGACACTTCGGGCCAACGCTGGCGCGCGGTCTGGTGCTGAGTGCGTTGCTAGCGGCGGCCACGTCCATCCATGGCATCCTGTTCACCCAAGCGCGCGACGTGAACGCACTCGCCCTCGACGGTCGACTGCCCTCCGTGATTGCCTCACCGCCGGGCGCCATTCCGCGTCCCGCGGTGGTGCTCCTTGGCGCACTGGCGCTACTGGCGACGGCCGTCGGCGCCAGTATTCGCGAATACGCCGTGACGACGGCGATGTGCATGATGGCGGTGCAGGGGGTGCTTGGCGTGGCGGCGCTTCGCTTGCCTGCGCGCGCACCGGACGCGTGGCGCGCCTCGTCCTTTCAGCTGGGTCCTACAAAGTTGATGCTGGCGGGTGGGGGGCTCATCGTCATTTCGGCGCTGTTCTTCGTCCTGGCCGCGTTGCAGCAGCCGGTGAGCCTCATGGTGTTTGCCGTCATCGTGGTCGCGGGCGTGTTGGCGTCATCGCGGACGGCCAGCGTCGACACACGCCGGGCAACGGGTGCTGGTGGCGGCCTTTCATGAAGGGGCCCGTTCGCTTCATCGTCTGTCGTAAGCTGTTCAATCCTGTCCCCCCACGCACGATCGTCCGTTGCGCGCGCGCCGGCGCCGCCAAGCGCTTGGGGCTCACGCGTCGGTATTCGCCGGTCAAGCCACGGGAATGGAGTTCGTCATGCTAAAACGTGTGGGGCAGGTCGCGCTCGCGGTGGTGGTCGTGCTGGTCATTGCTGCTGGCGTGCTGATCGCAACGGCCAAGGATGCCGGTGACGCCACGGTTCCCGCTGGCCTGCGCAGGAACCAGGCGTTGTACGTGACGATGCGTGACGGCGTGCAGATTGCCATCGACGTCTGGTTGCCCGCGGACTATGCCACTGGGGCCAAGATTCCGGCGCTCATCCACGCCACGCGATACGTGCGCGCCATAGCGCCAGGCCCGCTGGCCCGTCTGGCGACCGCGTTAGGTAAGTACTCCACCTTGGACCCTCGCACCAAGGCGCTCAACGCGGCTGGGTATGCGGCGGTGTTGGTCGATGCCCGGGGCAGCGGCGCATCCACGGGGGTGCGCAAGATCGAGTGGTCGCCGGACGAGTTGGCTGACTACGGCGAGATCGTCGACTGGATCGTCAAACAACCCTGGTCCAACGGTCGAGTCGGCGGATGGGGCGTGTCGTACGATGGCAATACCGCGGAGATGTTGGCCGCGACCAAGCGGACGGCCGTCCGTGCTGTCGCGCCACTCTACGACGACTACGATGCACCGATGGACTTGGTGATGCCCGGCGGAATCTTTGCTGAGGGTTTCATTGCCGATTGGGGAGCCGCGAACAACGGGTTGGACCACAACGACTATTGTGCGGTCACTGGCGCGACGGGCGCCGCCTGTTGGGTGCAACGCTTGTATGTGCGCGGAATCAAGCCGGTGGACGCCGACCACGACGGCCGGATGCTCGATTCGATTGTGCGCGCTCGCGCCAACTACGACGTCCTCCGTGACATACAACAGATCGAGAATCCGCGGGACACTCTGCCTTCCTCCGGACTCACCTTCGACGACATCAGTCCGTTCGGGATGCGCGCCGCCGTGGAGTCACTCGCTACGCCGATGCTGATCCGGGTCGGATGGCTGGACGCCGGCACCGTCAACGTCGCGTTAGGCCGGTACCTGACCCTGCGGGTGCCTCAACAGATGGAGATCGGGCCGTGGAGTCACGGAGGCGGACATCATGTCGACCCCTTCCTACCGGACTCCACCCCCACCGACCCGACGCGGGAAGAGCAGATGGCGCAGATGATCTCGTTCTTCGACGGCTTTCTGAAGGACCGGGCGACGAGCGCCAAGCATGAGGTCCGCTATTACACCATGAATGGCGGAGGCTGGCGGACGACGGCCCAGTGGCCGCCTGAGGGGCTTGCCCCCGTGCGCTGGTATCTCAACGCGTCCCGGAGCCTGACCCCGAATGCGCCCACGGATAGCGGTGCCGACAGCTACACCGTCGACACGACCGCCACCACAGGTACACCAAACCGCTGGCACACCCAGCTCGGTGGCTTTGACGTCACCTACCCCGACCGCGCGGCAGAGGACCGAAAGCTGCTCACGTACACCAGCCCGCCCCTTGAACGGGACGTGGAGGTCACGGGCGTTCCCGTCGTGTGGCTGCGTGTCGCGTCCACCCACACCGATGGCGGCTTTTTCGCTTACCTGGAGGATGTTGCTCCTGACGGACGGGTCACGTACCTGACCGAAGGCATGTTGCGGGCCAAGCATCGCAAGATCTCCACGGCCACCCCGCCGTACCGTGTGTTTGGCCCGTATCACACCTACAGTCGGGCAGACGCCGAGCCGATGGTGCCTGGCGTGGCCAGCGACCTCCCCTTCGAGTTGTTTGCTACGTCGGTCCGTTTGAAGAAGGGGCACCGGATTCGATTGTCGTTGGCCGGCGCGGACCGTTCCATGTTTGCGCTGGTGCCACATGGCGCCGCCCCGACTTGGAGCGTGATGCGGACGCCCGGACAGCCGTCGTGGCTGGAGTTGCCCATGAAGAATCTCCCGTAGGGCCGTTCGGCCCCTCGGGCGGACGGACCTAAAGCGTTCTCATACAACGTGTTGATGCGGTGAGGTGTGCGTGAGGTGCGCGCGTACTCTCCCGCGTGTCGTGGAGCAACCACGGCACCGCGAGCGACGCATCGCTCATCAGTCGCAACACGAATGAGGAGAACACTTGCGTACCGAAATCACGACCCCGAATCGCGCCCATCATGCGCGTGCCCGCCGGGGTGCATCCTTCATCCGCCTTTCGATCGCCGCCCTCTGTGCCTTGGTTGGCTGCGTGGATCCCGAGGTGTCCGGTCCGACCCTCGAGTCAGGGATACCCAGCCTTGCCGCGCAAGGTGGCGCCCAGATCCTTCAAACCGGCATCGAGTGCGGATGCACCAAGGTCGGGCCATACGTATCGCCGGCGACCGGGAAGACCATCGGGACCTCCCGGGAAGGAGCATCTCCCGGCAACGTCTATCAGCTGTCGGCGACGCAGATCGGCAGTACGATCAGCCTGCAGATCAGCCGTGGAGCCACTCCCGTCACCCAGTTCGTGGTGCCGCTGAACACGAAGTGGGGCTTCAGCCCCGACGATCAGCGGTTTGTCTACCACTATCTGAGTGGGACAGCGCCTAACCAGACCCACAACGTGTTCGTGTACAACTTGGCGGCTCCGAACGTCCCGTTGGTCACTTCGTTTCAGGTGGCGACGGGTGCCTCGCAAATCACGTTCAGCCCACACGGGAAGTACCTGATGTATGCGTGGCTGACCGGAACGAGTATCACGTCGCTGACCGTCGTCGACGCCGTCACTGGCGCCGTTCGGCACCAAGCGTCCTTCACGTTCCAGGCGCCGCCGGGAACGCCTGGCAACACGTTCGGCATGGCCAGCTGGGGGTTCAGCCCAGATGCCGCCGATCGCACGCTGGCCTATCTGTACATCATCGGGCCGTCCATGGCCCAGTGGAACGCGGTGAACCTGACGGCGACGTCGACGCCGGTGCTGAGTGAGACCGCGGCTACGGGCTTCTGGCAATTCAGCCCGTGTGGCGACTTGATCGGCGCCGCCCGACAAACCAGCCTCACGCAGGCGTGGGTGTACCTGTCGCGCACGCTGGATGGGAGCCTGGTCAACGGCGCGGGCCGCAACGTGTCCGTGGGATCGGCGATTGGCTTCAGCAGCACCCTGGCCAATCACTTCGTGACGCTGGCAGGCGTCAACCAACCACCGGCCCTAACGACCAACACGGCGGACGACCCCTGTCAGTCGCCCGTTCCGATCCTCACGTCGCTGGCCCTGAATCCCGCATCGCTGCAGGGCGGCGCGACGTCCACCGGCACAGTGACACTAAGCGGCGCGGCGCCGGCTTCGGGTGTGGTGGTGACCTTGGCCAGCACCAATCCCACGGTCGCCACCGTGCCACCTAACGTGACGGTCACCGCTGGCAATACGAGTGCGAGTTTCACGGTACAGACCAGCGCGGTCACGACCTCTACGCCAGTCACGCTCTCGGCGACGGCCAGTGGCGTGACCAAGTCGGCCACACTGACGGTCAACGCGCCGCCACAAACGGTGCGGGCACTGTCGGTGACGCCGCCGTCGCTGGCCTTCGGCAACCAGCCCATCGGATCGCCAAGTGCCTCGCAAGCGGTGACCGTCAGCAGCACCGGCAATGCGTCCGTGAACATTCAGGCAATCATTCCGACGTTGCCCTATGGGGTGTCGACGACCTGTCCGGCGACGCTGTCCGCTGGAGCGAGCTGCAAGATCTATGTCACGTTCACTCCAGTCAGCGTCGGTGCGCAGCCCGGCACGCTGACGCTGACCAGCGACGCGGTCTCGTCACCGAACGTGGTTTCGCTGTCGGGCACCGGCTTTGTTCCGGCTCCCGGCATTGGCCTGAGCGCCACGAGTATCAGCTTCGGGTCCGTGAAGGTGGGACTCAATCCGTCGCGACGTACGTTGACAGTGACCAGCACCGGTTCCTCGCCGCTGGTGATTTCGTCGGCCACGATCGGTGGAGTGAACAGTTGGGACTTTTACTTCGACACGGACTCCTGCACCGGAGCGACGTTAGCGCCGGGCGCCTCCTGCACGATCTCCATGTATTTTGAACCACTGGCAACAGGGAACCGCGCCGCGACCTTGTCCGTCAGTAGCAACGCGAGTGCCACGCCGAGCGTGGTGACGCTGACCGGGGTCGGCTTGTCTGCAGGACCCGTGCAACCGTAAGACCCTCGCGGCAAGCGGGTGAGGTTATCACGGCAGGGCGTTCGCCATTCAGGGAACGCCCTGCCTTTCGCTCTCCCATGCCGTGAGGCCGTGTTTGCTCACCATCGTGGGGAAGACGCCGACGATCGTCCAGCCGTCCGAGCGGGTGCGCGCACGGGCCAAGGTGCGTCACCTTCATATCGCCGTCTGCGCGGGGCACACCTTTGCATGACCGTCGCGGCAACCAGACGGCGTTCCAGCACGTAATTTCTCGTGGACAGGGAACGGTATAAGGAAAATAGTCCGCTCTTCCACGCGTCGAGCGTTCGCACCCCCGTGTTGCTCATCAAGGGCGAGTCCGATTTCGTACCCGTGCAGGACGCCGAACAGTTCTTCACGGCCCTTTACCGTCAGGGACAGCGCGTGGTGCTGCTCCGCTATGCCGGGGAGGGGCACACCATCGCGGGCCGCGCGAACGTGTTGGACCTGTGGCGACGTCTGGAGGCATGGCTTCGGGAGACCATGCCCTGAACGAGAGTGAGGAGCGAATGAACGGTCGGGTTGTCGTTCGACGGAGGGTATTCAGACAATGAAGGGTCCACAGTGAGCAAGGTGCGGTGGCGCAGGGCCGGGGCGATCTACGTTGATATCGCACTGCTCGGTGTGATCTTGCTGTTGTACTCGCCACGCCTAACGGGATTGCCTGTCCATGAGTGGCTCGGCGTGGCGCTCGGCTTGCCTGTCGTGGTCCACCTGTTGTGGTCGTGGTCCTGGATCCGAACGGCGACAACGCAGTTCATCGCCCGACGTGATGCACGCGCTCGAGCGAACTACATCGCCAATTGGATCTTGTTCGTGCTGATCGTGGTTGAAGTCGCATCGGGGATTGCCATCTCGGAGGTTGCACTGCCTGCCTTCGGCGTCAGCACCATCAATGACCGAACATGGCGTGCGCTCCACAATCAAACGCTCAATGCGACACTGCTCTTGCTCGGCATTCATGCGGCAATGAACTGGCGATTGTTGGTCGTAGGTATTCGGCGCTACATCACGATTCCCCGACTGCTCGGCGTGAAGCGCCGGGTCTCGACACCGACCTGATGCGCGTTGCGGCTCGAGTTCTTGGGATCCTCTTGGTCGCCTTGGCGATCGTCGTCACCGTGCTGCTTTGGCTCGGACCGCCAACGCTCGCGCGCGAATATGTGGTGAAGAGCGAGGTGGCTCGCTTCGCGCCAACGATTGGCCACGGATTGATTCAGTTAGGTGGCGAGTCCTTTCTTCTGGCCGTGGTCATATATGCGTCGCGTCGTTGGTTCCGCGTTCGACTCTAGTCACGCTCCGGGCCGCGATCTCAGCGAATTGCTGCAAGTTCGGGACTATCGTTGCAGCCACGCAGACAATCCCTCGAGTGTCGTTTCCTCCGCATCGGCCGGGGGGGCCGCCTCCGGCCGCGTGAGTCCGATCCGGTTGTGCCAGAAGGTGCGCAGGCCGACGGCCGATGTGCCGATGAGATCGTATCCCGAGCCAGCGACGAATGCCGCCTCCGCGGCGTCGACGCCGAGTGTGGAGAGGGCGAGCCGATAGGGCCGAGGGTCCGGTTTGTAGGCGCCAGCCTCTTCTGCCGTGACAATACAATCCCAACGCGTGTTCAATCGGCCAGCTGCAACATGTCCCAGTCGCGCCGAGCAATTCGTGACGACCGCCAGCTTGGTCTTCCCCTGGAGCGAATCGAGGGCAGCCTGCGCGCCCTCCCACGGCGCGAGTTCGAGCCAGCGCTCCTCGAGTGACGCGGCAAGACCGGCACTCAGTCTGGCGTTGATCGCGGAGTCGCGCACCAGCTGATCGTACGGTTGATAGTCGCCACTGCCATAGGTGAGCCGGAGGTACTCGGCCCGCCACGCACGGCCCGCCTGCTCAGAGCCGGCGACGGCGTTCCAGAGCGTCCATGAGTCCAGTAGCGCCGTGAGGAGGTCGAAGAGGACGGCGCGGGGGAAGGGGCGGGTCATGGATGGAAGCATACGTGGGCTCACCATCGGCGGCCATCCAGCCGTCGAGCGGGCCAGCAAAGAGTACGTACGGTAGTCGCTGTAGGCGGTCGATGGCGGCGAACACACCGTTTCCTGTCGAATCGCTCGCTACGAGAACGAGGTAGCGGCCATCCGGCGTCCCTGCGGCCCGGATGCCGCCGACAACGATGCCGCCAACAGAGTCAATTGCTGCCTGTCGCTGCGCCAATGTCGCCGACGCCTGAAAAAGTATGGTAACGACGTTCCTAGCAAACCAGTCGCCGTGTCGACGTGAATGCTTCACCATGTTAATGTCGGCGACCACCCAAGGTGGCAGGCTGTCCTTGGCTGAGATAGAGACAGGGTCGCCGTAACGGGCAGTGGTAAACAGCTTGATTCTAACCGTCCGGTTCCAATCGAAACCCTGCAGCTCCAACCATCGACGGCCCGACGTCTGCCCCGCGAAAAGGACCTGCTGCTCGCCCGCCGGCGCCAACAGTTGGTTGTACGCCCAGTACGCCACCCGCCCATTGTTGAGCGTCGAGTCCCCGAGCCCCACGATCGTCGTCGGCCCGGGCACCGGGTTGCCATTCGTATCGAACAGCTGCACCGAGTCCGCGTCATAGCGCAGCTTGAGCAAGCCGCGCACCGCCCGCGTGCCCACATTCTTGACCACGATCGGCACGCGCAGCCTTCCCGTGGCCGCATCAAACACGGACGCCGAGTCCTGGATCAGCTTCAACTCATCGGTCTGGCAGAACTGCGTCCCGTAGATGGAGTCGATGGTCACCGTCTGGCCCGGGTTGGCGTGGATCTGGAACCGCGCGCAGCCGTCCGGAATGGCTTGCTCCACCTGCACGTCCACCGGTCGCCAGCGCGGTTGGACGGGACCCTGATCCATGCAGCTCACACACAGTGTGCCGAAT
>JAXLXV010000045.1:0-8979 GCA_046327745.1 Gemmatimonadaceae bacterium
AGGCAACGCCGACGACCTGCTGACCCAGAAGCCCGCTGAGACGCCATCACGCGTCGCGTGATGGCGTCCCCAGCGGGAACCGCGGATCTGTGGACGACGCCGCTCGACGGGGACACGCGGGCCGCGTAGCCCGCTCGTAGCAGGGAGTCAGCCACATGCCGCCACGCCGACCCTCCCGTCGTGGGCACGCTCGCCGCACGACCCGTGCCCAAGCCGCCCCGACCGTCGAGGAGCAGCTCGAGCAGTTGTTCGACGCCGCGCTGATCCGCCAGGGGAAGGTCGATGCGGCCGACCTCGCCGAATGGGAGCGGGACCCCGGCTTCCGCGCCTGGCTGCGCGCCCATGTGGCAGCCGGATATGGCAGCCTCACGGAAGCCATCGCCCCGACGATTGCGCTGGCCCTGTCCGGTGTGCCAGAGGCCCGCGCATGGGTGCGCCGCGTCTTCGACGCCGAGGTCGACGCGCTGCCGCCCGACGTCCTTGTCGGCTGCCTGCAGGCGGTCGGGCGCGTCCCGTCGGGTCCGGGCGTACACTGAAGGCCATGCGCAAACCGGTTTCCCGTTCGACGTCACGCCGCCGCGGGGCGACAGGCACGAGCAAGGAGGCGGCCGCGGCGGGTACGCCAGAACCCACCAACTCAGGATTTCGAGTGACACCGAAGCATCTCGCGGTTCGCCAAGCGCTCCACGAGCTTACGGAGACGGGGGGCCGCATCTCCGACTCCGCGGTGGCGGAACGCGCCGGCATCGACCGGCACACGCTGGGCGCGTGGCGCCAGAACCCAGCCTTCAACGCGTGGCTCGAAGAGAGCTTCGGGGTGCGGAACTACTCGAAGAACGTCGTCGCGGCCCGGGCGGTGGCGCTCGCCATGCAGGGGAGCATCGACCACATGAACTGGCTGGCCAAAGTGTTCGGGTGGTTCAAGCAGGGCGACCCGGACGTCGGCGGCCGCGACGGGCTGCCGGAGATTCACGTGCACGTGTAAAGTGCGGCCTTGGAGCCGGCGGACCGATTGTCGTAGGATGTCGCCACACATGCCAAGCCGTCGATCCAGTCCACCGCGGGTCGTGCACGGCACGACTGAATCGTTCGTGGGGCCGCTCAGCGATTTGGAACGCGTCTACTCGCCGTCCACTCTGTACGTCGCTGGCCATGCGGAATGGTTGCGAGAGCATCCGAAGGTTTCCGTTGTCGGTTCGCGCGAAGCCTCAGCGGACGGTCTCAGGCGAACTTCGAAGTTGGTGACTGACCTGGTGACACACGGCGTCATCGTCGTGAGTGGCCTCGCGCACGGTGTCGATGCGATGGCACACCGCACAGCCATGGGTACAGGCGGCAGGACACTGGCCGTGCTGGGAACGCCCTTGTCGCAGTCGTATCCTGCCGCGAATCGAGCCCTGCAACTGGACATGATGGTTAACCACGCCGTTGTGTCCCAGTTCCCGGAAGACGAGCCCGTCGGTCGCCGAAATTTCCCAATCAGAAATCGGACAATGGCCCTCCTCGTCGACGCATCAGTGATCGTTGAAGCCGGCGAAGGTAGCGGCACCCTCTCCCAGGGGTGGGAAGCGTTGAGACTGGGTCGACCGCTGTTCTTGATGCGATCGATCCTCGGCCGGACCGACCTGTCGTGGCCGAACACGATGTTGGACTACGGAGCGCAAGTGCTCGACGACGTGGACGACCTGCTGGAACGCTTGCCCACCGCCTGCAAAGATGTTCTCGCCGGTCTGGCCTGACCCTCTAGTGTGCGGGTCCTCGCTCGTGTACGCCACGCGGGCGACGTCGGAGGGGGCAGTGCGAGTCCGGAATCTGGTCATCTTCATCAAGAGCGACCGAGTCGACCCCGGCACTGGGCGGCAATATGTCGACGATGCCACGGAATTGGTCCTCTCGAGAGCACCGACGTTGCTCAATCTGTTGACCCCTGATGTCACGCTCGTGCCGGTGCCCGGAGCCGGGCTGACGAAGCCGCGGACAGTCTGGCCAGCACTCTCGCTGTGCGGAGCCCTCGCTTCACGGGTGGGTGCGCCCGTTGCGCCGATCTTGCGACGCGCGTGCGCGGTGCAAAAAAGTGCAGGCCGTCGCGATCGACCCTCTGCGAATCAGCACTACGGCTCCTTCGAAATCGCCTCGATGGTCGCGCCCGAGCGAATTCTCCTCATCGATGATGTTGTGACAAGAGGTGCGACTTTGATGGGAGCTGCGAGGCGCGTACTCGAGTTGTTTCCAACCACCGAAGTTCGCGCGTACGCTCTGGCGAGGGTCCAAAGCGTGGGGGATGCGGACGTTGTTCACGCGCCAGCCATTGAGTACATTCGGCTTCGAGACGGCGGATGCCTGCGAACCTCCCGACCTTACAGCTGAAATCGGCGTATCATTCGTCAGGCCGACCACTCGCGCGGGACTCGTCAGCAGACGTAAGATCGCATGACTGCACGCATCCCTTTGACGTCCGCGTACAGATCAGCTCTCTGCAACGTTGCCATGGAGCAGTGTTGAAGTCGGAGGCTGGCTCATGACACCGCGCGACGAACCCTTTTCAGGGCCTAGCGAATCTCGAACGCCAGGGCCACCACCGGGCCGCTTTGTGTGGCGACGCACGCTCGGAATCACCGCGACGTTTCTGAGCATCGGCTGCCTGAGTTTGTTGCTGACTGATTGGTTCAATGTGGCGATGCAAGGCGAGCCCTACTCGCCGGCCCGCGTGGGTGCATCAACCCTGATCTTTGGGCTCCCAATCATACCGCTGCTTATTCTTGGCGTGACGCTCGTCCTGTCTGCCCGTGGCACGCCGAGCGACGGCACCTCCACGGAGGCCCTGACCGCACTGGGCCTGGCAACCGCATTGCTGATCCTCCCAGCGCTGGTTGTCGTGCCTCAGGCAATCGGATCGTTCCTCAAGCTCCGACGGCCCTCGCTGCAGTCCACAACGACGTCTGGTGAACTCTCGACCGACCGGGAGTTCACTGTCCGATTGTTGGACACGATACTCGCCGAACCCGACAGCTCCAACGGCTACGGGGCATTTGTCGAATTGAGCAAGCGTCTTCACACGGAGAACATGCCGCAGTCCTGGAAGCCGCAGTACGCGGCTGCCCTGGGTCTCTGCGTGGCCCGAAATTCTATTGGCAAATTAGATTCTCCCGAGTGCCTACAGGCGCTACGCGGCCTACCGCGGTGATGTTGGACATCGCCGCAAACTTCAACTCTCGTCATTGCCCGTCGGGCGCGCTGAACGCCCAGAGTCGCTGAGCATTCGGCGCAACGCGGCGATTTCGTCGCGCAGCGCCTGCAACTCTCCGGCACCCTGCGGCACTTGGGGCGTCACGAACCACGCCGCCAGCAGCCCTGACAGCAAGCCGAAGAGGCCGACACCCGCGCACATCAGGACGCCCGCAATGACGCGCCCCTCGGTCGTGACCGGGAAACGATCGCCATAACCGACGGTGGTCATGGTGCTGAGCGCCCACCAGAGGGCGTCCTCCGCGGTCTTGATGTTGGCTTCCGGAGCGACCTCGACCTGCAGGATGCTCAGGCTCGCTGTCACGAGCAGGAGCAGCGTCGTGAGCGCCGCGGCCAGCAGCGTGCTTTCGGTCCGCTTCGCGGCGATGAGCCCGCCCACGATGGAGGCGGCCCGAGCACCTCGCACGACTCGGAGGATGCGCGCGACCCGGGCCGCGCGACCCCAGCGCGCCACGCCGATCATTGGCACGCTCGAGAGCAAGTCGAGCCACCCCCACGTCACCACGTAGCGCCAGGGTCGCTCGGCGGTGACGAGGCAGATAACGAAGTCGAGCGCGAAGAGGGCGCACACGGCGGTGTCCGCGTAGTCGAGAAGGCGTTGCGACTGCGTGCCCGGTGCCCACAGCAGGTCGAACGACAAGGCCGCCAGTGCATAGAGACACACGCCGAGCATGAAGAGTTGGTAGGCGATCGACGGCGGAAGGTGTCGGCGCATCGGGCAGGCGCCAGTCTAGCGCTCCGGGGACTCTGGTTCCATCGTTCGGAGCCGACTCAGACGGCGCTGACGCCGCCGACGCCGACCACGGGCTGAAGGGCTTGAACGACGGGTACCCCACTCCGCAATTTCTACGCAGAACCGAGCCACCAAGCGAAGGCCGGCGGTCAGAATCACGTCGGCGGAGTGTACGACCAAAGCCACTCGTGCGTTGAAGGGGCGTACAAGGGGGCGCCATGGCGAAGCATCGCGACTCACGCTCGACCGGACCACTCGTCGTCGCGCTCGGCTTGGCGATCAGTTGTGGCGGCGACAGCCGGGCACCGACCGCTCCCACCGCACCGGCGACCGCCGTCGAGAGTGGGGTGCCGGGAGTACTGACAGGCCCCACCCGTGTGATCGGGCCAGTGCCTGGCGAGATCGGCCCTTCGGCCATCGCCTTCCCTCCTCGCAACGAGCCCTTCGACTTTCGCCAGCAACTCGAGAGCAAGTATCGCGACCAACTTCGACGGGGGTCCGCCCAATCCTTCGTCGATCTGGAGGGCGACATCGTCTGGACGCAGGAGTACCTGCGCTATCGACTGAACGGCTGTGGCCACTCCGAAGCCGTCGCTCGGGTGCTGCTGCAGATCGACACCGGTGTGATTCAACCCACCTGTGGCACGTCGACGACGAGCAGCACCGTCGCGTTTCCGCCGAGGAACGAGCCGTTCGCGTTTCGGCAGGAGCTGGAGTCGAAATACCGCGACGGCCTCCGCCGCAGTGCGACGCCGACCTTCGTCGACCTCGAGGGCGACATCGTGTGGACCCAAGAGTACATCCGCTACCGGGTCAACAACTGCACGCATGCCGAGGCGGTGTTGAAGGTCTTCTTGCAGATCGACGGCCGGGGCATTCAGCCCACGTGCGTGGCCCAAAGCCCGGTGCCGGCGCCGTCCCCGAGTCCCACGCCGTCGCCAACGCCGAGCCCGTCGCCCGTCAACGGGATCTGCCAAGCGAACACGATTCCCTCGAACGCGGTGTGCATCGGCAACGGCAGCCCTCCAGTCACGGCCGTCTGCGGCGACGGCGCCTACAGCTGCTCCCAATCAGCGTCAGGCACCTGCTCGTCTCACGGTGGCGTCAAGTGCTTCGTGTGTCCCGGCGCGCTGTGCTCGTGAACGGCGCGACCTGACCGGGGCGTTTGCGCTGACCCAGGCCGAAGTGGGGCGCCTGGCGTTCCGCGCGTGCGCAGGTGTGGCATGAAGTTCGGTATTCGTCGACCGTCGCTTCGGAAACGCATCGCCGCTCGGACGTCGCCCAAGCGGTTCGTCCGCCACAGCCTCGGCTTCAAGGCGCCTCGAGGCTGGGGGTGGCTGACGAACCCTCGCCGCGCGGCGTACAACCGCGTGTATGCGCGGACGACGGTCGGGCTCGGAAAAGGGTGCGCTGTGGCCGTCGTCGGGTGGTTGGTGCTCACGACCCTGAGCCTCCTGTGTCTGAGAGAGCTGGTGCTTGCGGCCCATGGATCGACGGCGACGGTGTCGCCCACGCCGGCGGAACGCCCGCAGGCTCAACGTGCGCCTGAGACGACGGAGGCGATTCACGTCTTCGTCTTCACGGCGCCGCCCGATGCTGGGCTCGTCCCTTTCGATCAGAAAGACCGCGAGGACTCCGTGCACGACCTGCGGCGAGCGCTCGGCCGACGGTTGCCTGGCTGGACGGCGCTCGTGCGAGAGCGGTCCGACGGCGAGGTGTTGGTCGAAGTGATGGGCCGGGAGCGGAAGGGCGACGACCGTACCGTGCACCTGCGCCTCAACGTTGGGGATCAGACCCTGACGCTCGACGGGACCAACGACGACCGCGATTGGTCGGACGCCGCCGGCAATGCCGCGCGGCGCATTGCTGGCTGGTTCAAGACCAATGAGCGGCAGCTTCGCTCCAGCCTTCGGCCGTGAGCCGCGAGGAGTCACCCGCCATGCGCACTCCAATCCAGATCGCCGGTCTTCTCATCCTGACGACCGCGGTGTGGGCTCAAGCCCCGCTTCCCGAAGAGTTGCTTGCCGCTCGACGCGTCTTCATCGCCCAACATTCAGGCAATCGTGGGGCGTTCGAAGAGGTGGCCAAGCGCGTCACCGAGTGGGGCCGCCTTGCGATTGTGGCTGTGCTTGATCCGCTTCGGTGGACACGTTCCGAAAGGTGGATACGATGTCCCGCATGTCCCGAAGCAGTGGGGGCCGACGCCCCCGTCGGCAGTTCTCTGACGAGTTCAAGGAAGGCGCTGTCCGTCTGGTCCTCGACGAGGGGAAGACGGTCGGCGCCGTGGCCCGTGAGCTGGATCTGACCCCGTCGGCGCTGGGGGGCTGGGTGCGTCAAGCCCGAGCCGAGCGGACGAAGGGCAAGAGCGGGCTGATGAAGGAAGAGCGCGAGGAATTGACGCGGCTCCGGAAAGAGAATCGCGAGTTGCGCCTGGAGCGTGATCTCCTAAAAAAAGTCTCGGCCCTCTTCGCCAAAGATCAGCGGTAGCCTTCACGGCCATCGCCGCGGAGAGGGCCCACGTGCCCGTGCGAATGCTGTGTCGGTGGTTCGGCGTGTCGCCGAGCGGCTTCTATGCGTCGCAGACCCGACCGGAGTCACGCCGCGCCCAAGAAGATCGGCGTCTCAAGGTGTTGCTGCACGCGTCGTTCACGGGCGGGCGCGGGTATTACGGCAGTCCGCGGATCCATGATGACTTCATCGAGTGGGGCGAGCACGTCAGTCGGAAGCGGATCATTCGCTTGAAGCAGGAAGAAGGGCTGCAAGCGCGTGTGCGCAAGCGGTACAGGGTCACGACTGATAGCGATCACGACCAACCGATCGCCGACAACCTCCTGCGCCAAGACTTCACAGCGGAGCGTCCCAATCAGCGCTGGGTCGGCGATACGAGCGAGCTCCGCATCGGCGAGCAGGGGAAAGCCTACCTGGCGGTCATCCTGGATCTCTATTCCCGATTCGTCGTGGGCTGGGCGATCAGCGCGGTCAACGATCGCCATCTCACGATCAAGGCCCTCGAGATGGCCTTGAAGCGACGGTGCCCAGGGCTCGGGTTGCTCCACCATTCCGACCAGGGGTCGACGTACGCCAGTGAGGACTATCAAGACGTGCTCGCCGCGTCTGGGATCACGTGCAGCATGAGCCGGCGCGGCAACTGCTACGACAATGCGGTCATGGAGGCGTTTTTCTCGACCGTCAAGAGCGAGATCGGCGAGCGGTTCGCCAGCCACGCCGACGCGAAGGCCGAGTTGTTCGACTACCTCGAGGTGTTCTATAACCAACGGCGCCGCCACTCGTCGGCAGGCCGAATGAGCCCGGCGGCATACGAACGGAAGCACGCTCACGCAGCGTAACTAAACCGTCCACCGAATCGGATCAAGCGCAGGCGTCGCGCGACCAGGCGGACGTCGTCTTCAACATCGAAGAAGGCGCCGGAGGCGGCGCGGTGGCCGTGCCGTTGGCCGGCGGGGCGATGTACGCGGTGAGCGGCACCGGCGTCACATTGGTCGTCACCAGTCCCACGGCACCCGACCCGCTGTGGGTCGACAACTACTCCGGGCTGACGACGACGCGGCAGGCGACGCGGCAGCTGATCAAGCGGATTCGCGCGGCGGTGGAGAAGGCCGAACGTCGCAGCGAGAGAGGCCGCTCCCAATGAACTGGACGGATCTGGGCGCGGTTGGGGACATGGTGGCGGGCGCCCTCCCCGGCGCCGCAATCGCAACCGGTGTCGCGATGTTCGCCAGCCGGCAACTCGAGGCACGCCTTTCGGAGAAACTGAGACAAGAAACGGAGCAAGAGATCGCAACACTGCGCGCCCAGTTCGATGCCGACCTTGCTCGCCTGAACGCGCAACTCCAGCATCAGAATCTGCTGCTGCAGCGAATGTCTGATATCGAGGTGGACGGATTGCGCAAGTGCTGGGATGCGGCGTACCGCGTGTTCTACACCCTGAACGGCGTACGACCCTCCGACGTCGACCTCGACAATCAGTCGATGATCGGAAAGGCTGTTGCGGAACTTCGAGAAGCGACCAATGATCTGCTGAGGCGTACGGGTGAGTTCGAGCCCTTTCTGGACGAAGACGTCATCGCCTCCTTGCGCGAGATTCGCACACTCGGGGCATTGGAGGCGTCTCAGGCAGCGAGGTTGCCGACACACGCGGCCGCGCGAGGGCACTGGTTCGATCAGGGCGAACAGAACAGAGTTAAGGTTGGCGGACACATGGACGCTCTGAGGCAGGTCGTGCGCCGTCGCTTTGAGGCGCTGCGAGGTGGCATGCCGACTGGACGAAGCTCGGACGGGCCTGGCGCCCCTGCGTAGGGTCTGCAGCACACTTCGAATGGCAGCTTCGTTGACGGTAACAAGCGAGTTGCATGGCTCGCTTCGACAGACGTTCTCGCTCGACTTGGCCTCGGCGTCAACGCCTCGGACACCGAAGTTCTCGAGCTTATTGACCGTGTGATCGGGAGCGACGTTGAAGCCGGCAGCGATGTTGCGGACTGGCTCGCCTCCAAGTTGTACGCCTTGCCCTAGCCACCCCCGCGTTCTACTGGCGGCCAGTGCTTCGATCAGGCTCGGCTCGATCTCGTCGCGCCGAGAGAGGTGCAGGCAACGACCCAGCTACATCCGGCCGTCGACGGTGAGCACGTGTGGTTCGTGCGCTGGCTTCCGTGGCCGACCGGCCATCCGATCGTGGACGACGGCGCAGGTGTCGTGCGGTTGATGGTCCGGGCCGACCCCCCTCGAGCTCGCCGTCCTGGCGACCGTGGAACGCGACCTCCTGAAACCGCGAATCGTCGAGCGCGCCATCGCCCGCGCCGAGGCGCTCCTCACCGAGTCCCTCGAGGCCCCACGGCGTGACGCGCTCGAGCACGAGCTCGCCACCGTCGAGCGCGAAATCGCCCGGCTCACGGAAGCGGTCGCCTCTGGCGGCACGCTCTCGAGCCTCGTCCAGGCCCTCCAGGCGCGTGACGCGCGCCGGACCGAGCTCCGACGGCACCTGG
>JAXLXV010000046.1:0-8735 GCA_046327745.1 Gemmatimonadaceae bacterium
CGCTCCGAGAATCAGCGCGCGGTGCGGCAACTTTCACGAGACCAGGCGTGGCGCCTCGGTTCAGGACCTATGGAGTAGAGACATGAAGGAGTTCCGGCTTTCTCTTCCCGTCGCCTTGTGCCTACTTTCCCCGGTGGTCTTTTCACAGTCCGTGTTCCAGGCGCAGCTCCCGGTCCATGCAAGGAAGATTCCCGCCGCATATCCCCTCCGTGTGAGCCTCAACCGACGCCATCTCGTCGATGCGAACGGCAAGCCCTTCATGCTCCTCGGCGATTCTCCGCAGGCGCTCATGGTCAACCTCTCCGAGGCCGAGGCGGAGGTTTTTTTCGCCGATCGCCAAGCGGCGGGCTTCAATGGCGTGTGGGTCAACCTGCTCTGCGCCACGTACACCGGCGGACGTCCTGACGGGAGCACGTACGACGGCATCGTCCCCTTCACGATCCCGGACGACCTTTCGACACCCAACGAGAGCTACTTCATCCGCGTCGACCACATGCTCCGCCTCGCCGCCAAGCACGGGCTCGTGGTGGTGCTCGATCCAGCCGAGACCGGCAGCTACCTGAGCGTCCTGCTGAGCAACGGCATCGCCAAGTCGCGCGACTACGGTCGCTTCCTCGGCGCTCGCTACAAGAGTTTCGACAACATCGTCTGGATGAGCGGCAACGACTTCCAGAGCTGGGACAATCCCGCGGACGACGCGGTCGTGCAGGCCGTCGCGCTCGGGATCAAAGAGATCGATGATCGCCACATCCACACGGTCGAGCTCGACTATCTCGTGAGCGGCTCGCTCGACGATCCGAGCTGGGCGCCGATCATCGACCTCAACGCCTCCTACACTTACTATCCCACTTATGCCCAGGTGCTGACGGACTACGACCGCCAGGATGCGCCGCCGACCTTCATGGTCGAGGCCAACTACGAGTTCGAGCACAACGCCGCCGACGAGGGGACGCCGGCGATCCTGCGCCGCCAGGAGTACTGGACCATGCTGAGCGGGGCCGCTGGGCAGCTCTATGGGAACGGCTACACCTGGCCGTTCCGGCAGGATTGGCAAAGCCACCTCGACACGCCGGGATCGGCCCAGATCGCGTATGTGAAGTCTCTGTTCGCACCGCGGCCCTGGTACAACTTGATCCCCGATCAGGATCACAGCGTCGTGACCGCGGGCTACGGCACGTATTCCGACAGTGGGAGCCTGGCCGCGAACGACTACCTGACCGCGGGTCGCACGCCCGACGGCGCCTGGATCATGGCCTACATGCCGACGCTGCGGACGATCACGGTCGATATGTCCAGGCTCGGCTCGATGGCCGATGCCTCCTGGTACGACCCTACCAGCGGCGCGTGGAGTTCGATCTTTGGCTCGCCGTTCCCCAATTCCGGCTCGCGGACCTTCTCGCCCCCGGGCAACAACGCCGACGGCGACGGCGATTGGGTCCTCGTCCTGCAAGCCATCTCGGTCCCACCCGACACGCAAGCCCCCTCGGTGCCCACCGGATTGTCTGCCACCGGAGTCACCGACTCGCAGGTGACGTTGTCCTGGCTGCCTGCCTCGGATGACGTCGCGGTTTCCGCCTACTTGCTCTACCGGGACGGCGCCTTCGTCCGATCGACGCGCTCGACGACGATCACCGACACCGGCCTCACGCCAGCCACGACCTACTCCTACACCGTCGCTGCTCTGGACTTCGCCGACAACCTCTCGGCACCATCGGCCCCGCTCCTCGTCACGACCCTGGGGCCCAGCCCCGCCTTCATCCAGCAGAACTACGCCACGCCGCAGACTCCGCAGAGCCAGGTCAGCGCGACCTATCTCGAAGCGCAAACCGGCGGCAACACGAACATCCTCGCGATCGGATGGAACGACATGACGGCGAGCATCGTGGCGGTCGTGGACAGCGCTGGCAACGTCTACCACCAGGCCATGGCCACCTACCGTGGAAGCGGCCTGAGCCAGGCCATCTATGACGCCTCTGACATCGCGGCCGCACCTGCGGGCGGCAATCAAGTGACCGTCACCTTCAACCAGCCCGCGATCTACGTGGACCTCCGGATCACGGAGTACACGCGCGTGCGGAGCGTGAGTCCGTTCGACGGCGGCGTGTCGGCGCATGGCACCGGCGACGACGCCGCCACGGGTCCCCTCGCCGTGCCCGCGTCGTCCGAGCTCCTGTTCGCGGCCGGCATGACCGGAGCCTTGTTCACGGGGCCGGGCCCCGGGTACACGCTGCGGGTCATCACGAGTCCGGACGGAGACATCGTCGAGGATGCGATCGCGCCCTCGGCAGGCAGCTACAGCGCTTCCGCGCCGCTCAACGACGGTACCTGGCTGCTGCAACTCGCCGCCTTCCGAGCCGAATCGCGTTGACCGATCGAGCATCGCTGGCGGAGCTCGAACGTCGCCTGCCGGCCAAGGACTGGTCCTGAGACGCAGGCTCTTGGCAACAGCAGCGATGAGGCAACGATCGTGGCCGACATCCCGCCCTGCCCTGCCGAGCTACTTTGCTCCCGCTTCACGCCTGCCAGCAATTCGACTCCAGGGCATGAATATCACGCCCAGCAAGAAGACAACGGTCATGGCGCCGAAGATGAGAACCCCATGCTCGTGCACGCCGATGAACTGGATCACCACGGGTCTGGGAAGTACCAGAATCGCGATCAGGGGTATCATCAACAGGTAGGCGAGACCGACGAGTGCGAGCTGAACCGGGTATTGCGCTCGCAACTCGGTGGGTTCGCTCGCCCCATGGCGCAACATGGCCGGCCTTCGGTGATGCCTCGCGTACGCTTCGGCCAGGGCGAGAAGGATGAGCTGAGCAAGCAGGAGCAGGCCGGCCAGTCCGCACACGTCCCGCGCCTCTGGGTTTCGCGGGAACTGAAACAAGGCATCGGGATAGCGGACGATCAGGATCAGCAGCGAGAGGACCCCAGAGATACTATACCCAGCCTTTGCCATCCGACCAACGAGCGCATTGTCGCCAGTTGTGACAATTGCTTGAGCCGGTTGCCCACTCTCTTCCGGAATTGTGCGGCTATCGACGCGTACGTAGGCACGAGCTGAGCCGCAGAAGAAGGCTACCGAGGCGATGCAGACCAACATCCACAGGACCAAAGCTGACGGGCCGAGAATCAATACGAACCCTGCCGCTACGGCGCTTGCCCGCAAGAGGCAGCTGGCACGGATCTGGGAACGAGTGGAAGCGTAAAGGCTGGGGGATTCGCGCTGGTTCGGTGTTAGCCAGCGATCGGGATAGGCAGCAAGCGCGATGGCCACCGCGCTCACAAATGCGCCGATGACCCACCCGATGACGATCAGTGCCGGATCAGGCTCTTTGTGACTCTGGTAGAAAGGTAGTCGCCCGAGCAGCCATAGAACTCCAAACACC
Organism: Gemmatimonadaceae bacterium; assembly: GCA_046327745.1. Classification (GTDB taxonomy): domain Bacteria; phylum Gemmatimonadota; class Gemmatimonadetes; order Gemmatimonadales; family Gemmatimonadaceae; genus JABAQJ01. The sequence continues at coordinate 3,387 of JAXLXV010000046.1, forward strand.
ACTCCTTGCGCGGCTTCGATCCACAGCACCGGTCGTAAGTCCGAGCGCATCACGTCATCGGCATGGCTGTTCATGGCACGTTGCTCGGGCTGCTGGATTGGCGACCAGCCGCAAGAATCCGAATGGCCGCAGCCAGGACCAGGAGAATGGTCAGGGACTTGAATGCCATCAGCGATTCTCGCAACTGGTCGAGTGGCGCTGCGTGCGTGGAGTTAGCGCTGTTCATGATCGTTGTCCCTTCCGGGGACTCATCCGCCATTTCTCATGCGTCAGTGCGACCTCGTCCATGCCGCTCATGGGCGTGCGGCGTGCGTAAGACTGTGCGTGCCCAGCTCCGCAGGATTCGGTGTCTCTTGACACGTTGCTCACGAACCTGCGTGATGACGGCTTTTCGAGGCGCGATCACGCTGCTCCGCGTAGAGTGCCGTGGCCAGGATCACGGCGAACACGGCAGTGGGTATTCCGGCGAGGACAGCGTCATCGAAGGAGAATCCCTGGACATTGAGGCTGCTGCGGGTTGCGACCGCGAGAACAGCGAGGCCTGCGAGAACGAACGGGGCCCATGGCTTCTTGGCGAGGCGCAGTGCCCCCTTGCCCCTGGCCGCTACCTTGAGGAGCCCCCAGATGGCGGTGAAGCTGAGTGCTGCGGCAGCGAGCCCACCGACGAGCCTGAGCGGCAGTTGAAGCTGCCCGTTCGCCTCGGTGGGCCACAGCGAGAGTGCCACGAAGACGGCGATACCGATGTGCAGCGGCCAGAACAGCAGGAGAATGCACCACGAAAACCACGAGGTTGGGAGAATCGAGTTTGCCGCCTTGGGTTGGCTCGTGCTGTCGCGGGAGCGTTCCTCGACAACCATCGGCGACGGTTTCCCGCGTCGACCATCACCGGCGCTGTTCATCCTCTGGCCTCTTGCACCAGCTGTTGACTTGTGCCTTCGAGAAACTCCGATCGCGCGGCCGGGCGCGACCCAGCATCGAGCAGCCGCATGACCAGCAGCTGCATGATAGGGCCAGGTGATCGCTGCGCACAACGGTCTAGACTAACTAATGGCCCAGCACGAGCGCGATCCCCGGCGTGAAGGAGGCGCCGCGCGAAGCGCCCGCGTCGAGCTCCACGAGCTGCGCGAAGAGCGCCAGGCCTGCGAGGCTGTCATCGCAAGGGAGCGCGGCAAAGACGGACAGGCCGGCCGCGGGCAGCGGCACGGAGACCGCGAGCGCTGGCAGCAGGAAGAGCCTGCCGCCCCAGGAGGTCTTGAGGTTGGCGGTGCTGAGGCCGGCGAACAGGACGCCCGCCGTGCTGCTGCCCGCGGAGTTGCCGGCGAACAGCTCGAGCGTGGTGCACAGCACGGGGCTCGACCGCGCTGCCAGGTCCGGCACGCCGTTGGCCCCCGGCCACCCGGATCCATAGTTGGTCCACACGGCGGCCCTGAGATCGCGCGCGAAGACGTCCAATGTCCCGTTGGTGTCGCCGTCGACCAGGTTGGTCGCGCGGCTCCGGAACGCAGCGCAGCTGCCGTCCGCCGACAGCGCCGGGTACTCGCTCCGGTCGTTGGCCTCGGTCCCGAACGAGTCGAGGCTCACGCGCAGCGTGGCGCCGGTTTGCCGGTCGCGCACGAACACATCGAGAGTGGCGTTCGTGTCTCCGGACACGAGGTTGCTCGCCTCGCTATCGAATGCCACGAGCCGGCCGTCGGCCGAGATGCTGCAGGCGAAGCTGTGGCCGTTCGCCTGGCCGCCCGTGGAATCCTCGCTCACCCGGATGTTCTCGCTCCTCTCGCGATCGCGCACGAAGATATCCTGCTTGCCGTTGGTGTCTCCGGCGACCACGTTGGTAGCGTCGCTGGCGTACGCGACGAACCGACCATCCGCCGACACCGCCCCGCCCCAGGCGATGCCGTTCGCCTGGCCGCCGGTCATGCTGACCGTGACGCGCGTGGTCTCCCCGGTCGCTCGATCGTGCACGAACAGATCCGCGTTGCCCTCGTCGCCCGGCACGAGATCGCTCGACCAGCTGGTGAACACCACGCACCTGCCATCCGCGGTGAGCGAGCAGGCTGAGCCGCCGAGCGTGGCCTGGTGACCGGCCGAGTCGACGCTCACCCGCGTGGTCATGCCGGTCTGGCGGTCGTGGACGAAGGCATCGAGGTAGTCGTTCGTGTCGCCCGGAACCAGATTGCTGGCGTCGCTCGTGAATGCCACGAGCCGGCCGTCCGCCGAGATGATCGCGTTGTAGCTCCCGGCGTTCGCCTGCTCTCCTGACGAACTGACGCTCACGCGCGTGGTCTGGCCGGTCTGCCGGTCGTGGACGAAGGCATCGGGCCAGCCGTTCGTGTCGCCCGGGACCAGATTGCTGGCGTCGCTCGTGAATGCCACGAGCCGGCCGTCCGCCGAGATCTCCGGATAGTCGCTGGCGGCATCGCCCTGCCCGCCGGCCGAATCGACGCTCACGCGCGTGGTCTGGCCGCTCTGGCGATCGTGCACGAACACGTCCGTGACCCCGTTCGTGTCGCCAGCCACGAGGTTGCTCGCCGCACTGAGGAACGCCACGAACCGCCCATCGGCCGAGACCGCAGCGCCGTAGCTCATTGCGTCGCCCTGCCCGCCCTGGGAATCGACGCTCACGCGCGTCGTGGCCTGTGCCAGCAGAGCGCCGGCACCGACGAGCGTACCGATCACCGCGAGGACGAGAACGCGCGCCGCGGACATGATCTTCGACGACATGGCGATTCTCCTGCTTCGACGCTCACGAGCGACCGACACGAAATCAGCGTCGCAAGGGGTGGACCGCCTGGAAACACCCCATCTCGCGGGCGTGGAGAAGCAGGGTGGAACGGGGAGAACCGTTCGCCGCGGGCGTCAAAGGAGCACCGGCATGCGGGTCGGCCCCGTGCAACATTCCTGTGCTGTCGCTCGAGCGCCCTGCCAGACGGAGAATCCTCAGCGTGTACGCGGATAAACTCGCTGAATACGGGAGTGTGGTCGGTGCGGGAGCTTGCTCTGAAGCGGTCCATTCCGGAAAGGCCAGAACCACGAATCTAAAATGTGTCTCGTAAGAGGGCGAGCTATCCTAACCCGGCATAGCCGGAACCAAACAGGACCAGAGTGATCGAGACCTTCGAGAGTTCAAAGGGTCCAGCGGACCGCACGCGCGCAAGGGCTTGCAAGGCATCGACCGGTGTGGTTTTCCTCTTCCAGGCTCGGGAGGAATGCCATGGCCTCGCTTCTCGAACGGTACAAGGACAAGATCGCGGGTGTGATCTCGTGTTATGACCGGGTGGTAGTCCAGGGGACCTTGCCTGCTTTTTGCTACGCCCAGGGCATGACGGCGTACCTGTACCAACAAGGCATCCGCATCTTCGACTATCCTCGTTTTGCTGAACCCTTGCGGGATCGCATCCGAGAGAACGCCGAGCGAATCGCCGCGGAGCTGGGAATCCAGATCGAGTGGATCCGCAAGATCAAAGCCTTCCGCAAAGAAGACCGCGTTCGACAGATTCTCGCCAAACGCGGTGATCATCCCGGGATCGTGCACATCTTCTCGGCGTCGGAGACTTGCTCCACGTACAAGCCATGGCACGACAAGAACACCGGCAAGACCTTTCTGCGACCCGACACCGGCAAGTGCGTCCACTACTATTTCTACTTCATCGACCCGGACTTTGGACTGTGCTATGTGCGCGTGCCCACGTGGTGTCCGTTCCGCTTGCAGTTCTACTTCAACGGCCACAATCAGCTCGCTGCGAAGCTCACGCAACGACAGGTCGCCTTCACCCTGGCCGACAACGCCTTCACCCAGATAGCTGACTTCCAGCTTGCCCAACAACTTGCCGACGCCATCAGCGTCAGACCCCTTCATAGAGCACTCGACCACTTTGCCACTCTCTTCTGCCCGATACTCAAGACCCTCGGCGTCACATACCATTGGAGCGTCATGCAGGCGGAATTCGCCACCGACATCATCTTCAAACGCCAAGCAGACCTCGCGGACGTCTACGCAACCCTCAGCAGAACTGCCATCCATGCGGTCAAGCCCGACGACGTCGCGACCTTTCTCGGTCGCAAGCTCACCGAGCTCTACCAGGACGAGCTCGGTAACGACTTCAGCACTCGTATCGAAGGAACTCGCATTCGACACCACATGGGACCGGCATCCATCAAAATGTACGACAAGTTCGGCCTCGTCCTCCGTATCGAAACCACGGTCAACGACCTCTCCTTCTTCAAGCACTACCGCACGGTAGAACACAAAAACGGCGAGCACTCCTACAAGCTTGCCCCTCTCCGCAAGACCATCTACAGCCTCCAGCCCGACCTTCGCGAACTGCTCAGCGCTGCCAACCAGCGCTATCTCGCATTCATCTCCGACATCGACGACCCAACGGCCGGCATCAAAGCCTTGAACAAGATCTCCGAAACCAAAGAACAGGCGGGGCGCAACTACAAGGGTTTCAACCTCTTCGCGGAGCCGGACCAATCGCTCTTTCAAACGATCGTACGCGGCGAATTCAATCTCTCCGGCTTTCGTAATCACGATCTCAAACCCTACCTCGACCAAACCACCAGCCAAGTCTCACGCTGCCTCAAGAGACTCCGCATCCATGGCCTCATCAAACGCATCGGCCGCACGTACAAGTACTACCTTACCGAATTCGGCCGCCACGTCGCTCTCACCGGCCTCAAGCTAAAGACCCTCTTTCTCATTCCCGCGCTTGCCAAGCCTGGCCTCGATCTCCCATGATTCTTGCCAGCTTTCGTCAAGACTTCGTCCATAAGGGACTAACCGGCTAGGAACCTGCGTCACGGCAGGATTTGAGTGGCGGTGCCCACGGTGGGTAATTGCCGGACCCTAGCAGCACGTGTCCATCGCCATGCGCATCCTCCACACGCAATGGGCACGTCGCTCTTGACCAGTTCTAGGTCGACCATGCGCTCAAGACATGAGCATGACGGAACTTCTCGGAAGCTCGACAGGCGCCACGCGACCCCATCGACACGGTCGCGGCCCACGGGATCGGCGGCCTGATCGCGGGCGGGTTGGCCCCGAAGGTGGGCAGGTCCAAGGGGCTGATCGTCGCGCTGCTCGCAGCCAAGAAAGCCATCGCCATCGGCGTGATCGCCGTCGGCGGGTCCGTCGCGAAGCTGTTCAAGGGTCGCGGCAAGAACCAGCAACCAGCCTAGACCGAGGCGGTGATCGGTTCTCGTCGATCCGGGCAAGGCATGCACGGAAGGCGATGCGACGCGCGGCACGAGTTACCAGATCGACAGCGCGGGATGACGCTCGCCGCCCCGCGCGCGCAACGCCGCGAACCGGCCGCGGCGGCGCGCAGTTTGCACGCGCCGTGGATGCAG
>JAXLXV010000047.1:0-7504 GCA_046327745.1 Gemmatimonadaceae bacterium
GCGGATTCCGTGCCCGGCGGGGGGGTTCTGGGGGAGGCGGTAGCGGTCGCCGCCGAGGCACGTCGCCGCGAGCACGCAGCGCAGCGACGGCTCAGCCGGGATCGTCCATGTCAGCCTCGATCGGCTCAGCGACGATCCGTCGCCACTCGGCTCGGGCCGCGTCGGACGCATCGAGGGCGGCCAGCTGGTCGGACACCGGCCCCGGATCGCACTTCAAGTCCGGGAAGCGGAGCAGCAGCAGGGCGATGTCACGCCAGTCCGTGCCGGCCTTGGGCTGGCCGCGTCGATGGGCGAGGGCGAGCACCTTGAGCGCGAGAAGCGCCGGCGGGCTGGCGACCTGGACGCCGGCGACGGGCTCAGACGGCGGAAGCGCGTCGACGAGCTGTACATCGACCAGATGGCGATTGCCTTCCTTCCGGACCTGGTACAGCCGGAGCCCGCGCCCGCGCGCCACCTCGCGCACCCGCACCGCCATGCCAAGCGACGTGGCAAGGTGCAGTCGCAGTGCATCCGCGAACATGGCGCCATCGAGCGCGATCACATCGATGGTCTCGGTCATCCGCGGCGCGTCGACCCATGCGTACACCGCCTGCGCCCCGAACAGCACGACGTCGTCGCGGCCGCGCAGGAACGCGAGGACCGTGGCCTGGACGCGCGCGAGCGGCAATGGCTCGGCCATGGCGAACTCCCTGAAGGTCAGTGGGCCGTCGGTAAGCAAGGGGTCGATCTCCTGACGATGCGGCGTGAACAGGCGATCAGGCACTCTCCGCCCGCACCTCGGCGACGTCGAGGCGACGTGACTGTCACAGGAGCGGTGGGTCGACAAGAAGATGGCAGCGATTCCAGGTACACTGGGGGTTACGAGCCAAACCCAGGGCACAAGGAAGTCGCTGCCGATGGCCATTCTGAGCGTTCGAGTGCCCGAGGTCAAGGACGTGGCGGAGGGTCGGCCCGGCAAATGCCCATCGTGTGAGTCGACGATCCTCCAGGGCTGGGGGGTGGCTGCGAAGCCGATCCGTGACACGACGGGAAGCCGGACGATCACGGTGCGGCGATACCGGTGCACGGCGTGCGGGCGGACGTTTCGGCAGTACCCGCAAGGGATCACGGCGGCGGCGCAGACGCAGCGGCTGCAAGTGGCGGCGGCGATGATGTGGGCGATGGGGCTCAGCCTTCGATCCGCAACGGCCTTTCTGAAGCTGTTCGACGCCGCGCTGTGTCACCAGACGGTCTGGCGGGACGCGGTCGCGTTGGGCAAGCGCGTGGCGGGGCGCCGGCCACGCCGATCCGTGCGGGTGTTGGGCGTCGACGGCACGGGGGCCCGGATCGCCGGGCAGTCCAGCGGGGTGGTCGTCGCGGTCGACATGGGCAGCGGCCAACCGGTGGCGTTCGTCGAACTCGACGAACGGGATCCCGAGGCGGTACGCAAGTGGCTCGCTCCGCTCGTCGAGCAGTTGGGCGTCGAGGTACTCGTGACCGATGACCTGGCCAGCTATCGGCCGGTCGCCGAGTCCTTGCACTTGGACCATCAAGTCTGTCTGTTTCACGTCAAGCGCTATGCAGGCAAGATGCTCGCCGAACTCGCCGACAGCCTGGGCGAGTCATGGATGCCGACGATCGAAGACATCCGAGCCCTGCTGGACGACCTGCCCGCGGACGGCGGTTATCGCCTGTTCGACGCGTGGTCGCAGATCAAGGCGCCGCCGACACGACCCGGCGAACCCGATCCACCCGAGCAGCGTCTCAAGCGCCTGATGCTCCGGCTGAGCAACCGCTGGCAAGCTCTCCTCCTCCACCAACGCCGATCCGACGTCCCCGCCACGAACAACCCTTCCGAACAGGCCATCGGCCGCTACAAGATCCGAGTCAAGACCATGCGGGGTGTGAAGAGCGCTGCCGGCCGCACCGCCATCTTCCATCTGTGCCACGCCCGTCTCGTCGCCTAGTTCCCGCCCCCGCCCCTACCACCTCTCTGCCCAATGCCCGCCTGACGAATTTCGCCCACCGCCCTTGTGACAGTCACGAGGCGACGGGGCGCGTGACAACCATCGTTTTTTTGGTATGATTGCGGACGCTGACCCGTGCCCTACTTTGCTGGTCAGCGAAGTCCACAGCATGCGAAGGAGGCGCGATCGAACAGCCACCACGCACTGCAGTCAGTTCATCGGAAGAGAACGAAATGGGTTGGCCAACCGGTTACGACGGTCAGCCAACCCCGCCATGAGGCGCAGTGCTCCGCCTCGGTTGGCCCCCCTAGCTTGCCACTACCCCCCGTCCACTGGCAAGCCCGGTGGTGGAGTATTGCCCTCCGGCAAACGCGTCGTATCTGCGGCGCGCCCTGCGACAGGAGGTATACGATGCAGACCGTGGTTTCCCCCCGCTCCTCGAACCCCTTCACGTCCCTCTTCCGCCTTCGCCGGCCGCTGGCGATCCTGGCCTCGTTGTTCTTCGCCGCGACGGTCGCGGGCGGGACGGCGGTGCGGTGGATGACGCCGCCGGAGCCGGTGTTTGCGGCGTGCCACGCGGCGAACGGCAATTGCACCCCAAACGACAAGACGGCCGTTGCTGACGTCGCGTATTACATCCCCGGCAGTTCCTCTGTGACCGCTGTTGAGCCGAACTCCGCTACGTCTTGGACCATTACGGCGTACTGGGGCCAGGCGGCGGGTGGCGGCGTAAGCTGTGACGATCATGTCTCCGCTGCCACAGTGGATGTGGCATGGAACGGTAGTGCTTGGGTGACGTCCAGCTTTGTTGCGAGTGCGGATGGTCACGTAAACGCCGTTGGCGTGTGCGCACTCGTTTCATGCGGATCGCACTCAAGTTCGTACCGGCTCTACGTCAACGTAGACGACCCGATCATTGGTGGCCTGTACAACTTGCGGCAAGTGGTATTTGCGGCCACGAGCGTGACGAACGGCACAGATCACAATGGATCCTGCGCAACAGGAACATCACATTCGCCCACAGCAAGTACGTTCACTGGAACCGACAGCGGCGGCTTCGAGTGCACATTTGACTGCAATCAGACCGGTACGACGGTGAACATCACCTACAACTAGTCGAATTGCTGGCGGGGGCAGCGGCACATCGCGATGCCCCCGCTAGCACAGTCACAGTCGGAGACCGTGTCATGGGAAGTTGTCGGGCGCGTCGATGCCCGCTGCGCATCCGTGTGCCGCTCGCGCACCAATTGATTGGCATGCTGCTACTCGCGGTTCTTGTCATAGTACCGCGTACGGTCAAAGTGGCGGCGCAAGCCCCAACACTTACCGACATCGCTGTTGTCACAGATGATGACCCTACATTTGCGCCTGGCTGTGATGCCGTCACTATCATCGACACGCGCACGGGTCGCGCGATCGATCAGGCTACCTACAGGTCTTCGCCCGGACGTCTGGCGATCGCCCCGGGTGCCGAGTGGATCATTTCTGTGTGCAACAATAATGGCCCATTCGCTGTCTTAATGCACTTGCGATCCCTCGATCTGATGCAGTGGACATCTGCTGACATCGGCCCTCCTCTACTAATTGGCGGCCCGGTCGCCTTCGCGCCAAACGGTTCATTTGCGTTGCTCGCTCGGACAGGCGGGCTCGATAAGTACGCTGTTGCGCAATTTGGCCGAGCGAGCATCGGAACCGCGGAGGGACAGCATGTCACTTCTTCCGAAGTGGCGATGATGCTCATATCCCATGATTCATCGAGAATCTATGCGATCAGAGTGGATGGTTTGATCGATATAATTGATGCGGCCACGATGTCACAGATCGGTCGAGGAATTCCATATCGACCCATAAGCTCATCGCGTGACCGGCAGCGACGTCAGACATTTGCAGCGATCACGCCCAGTGATAACTACATCCTTGTCAACTCCGGAACGCCTCGCATCAACATCATCGATGTCACAAGCCGCACCTCTACTCTTGTCGAACTTCCCGGTATCGGAGAGGCTTTCGGACTTGCCGCAAACTTCGCCTTGCCTGGAGATGTTTTCGCGGCACGTGGCAAGACTGCGGTCGGCGTATATCGAATCGACTCCGCTGACACAATCAAGATGCTAATAACGACAAGTGCTCCCGCACAACTTTTTAGGACGATTCCGCAGTCGCAATGGATTGTGCGTCACTCAGAGATTGCATGGACTGGTGACGGAAAGGGTGTGATTACATCAATCGGAGGGCCGAGTGAGTTTCGAGTATTTGACTTCAAGAATGAAGATGGTAATTACTCCCTAGCACGCCGACTCGACTTCTAAGGCTGTACGGGGCAACAGCATGAGGAGATGGCCCTCGACGTCGTCACCCTAAACGACCGCCTCCCCCGCCCCACCCCCTCGCCCTCCCCCACCATCCCCGCATCCCCCACGGCCACACTCCCCGCCGCCCCCACGCCCACCACACCCCCCACGCCCACCCTCACCCCCACCTCCTCGCCAACCCCCACCGCCCAACCGTCCCTCCGCCCACCCTAACCCAACCCCCAAGCCCCATCTACCTCCCCCTCGCCCTCAACGAACACTGCACCCCCACCCAACGCCGCACCGACGCCGTCCTCGTCATCGACGCCTCCACGTCCATGCTCGACCGCGATGCCTCCGGCGCCGTCAAGCTCGACGCCGCCATCAGCGCCGCCCGCGCCTTCATCGCCCTGCTCGACCTGCGCGACCCGAGCGCGCCCGTCGACCCCGCGCGATCCCGGCGACCAGGCGGCGCTCATCGCGTTCAACGCCGATGCGCAGCTGTTGCGGCCGTTGACAACGGACCCGAGCGCCCTCGCATCCGCCTTCGCCCGCATCGCCCCCGCGCCCCAGACGTGCCTCGCGTGCGCCGTCGATGCCGCGGCCGCCAGTTGGCGTCGGGGCGACGGCGTGACGGCAACGTGCCGGTGGTCGTGCTGCTCACGGACGGGCGCGCGAACCCGCGGCCGGCGGGGGAGGCGGTCGATGCGGCGGCCAGGGCCAAGGCGGCGGGCGTGACGTTCTTCACGATCGGGCTGGGCGATGACGTCGACGACGGGGCGTTGGAGGCGATCGCGGCGCCGGGCGGGCGGTACTACCGGGCACCGACGGCGGACGGGTTGGCGGAGGTGTATCGGCAGGTGGCGGGGCGGATTCCGTGTCCGGCGGGGGGGTTCTGGGGGAAGCGGTAGGTGGAGAGTGTCGCTGTCGCGCATACAGTCCAAAGAGGATCAGGATCCGTTCATCCGCCGCGTAGCGGCGACCAGGCGGCTTGACACCGATCGTCTTTTTTTTGGTATGATTGTGCACGCTGACCCGTGCCCTACTTTGCTGGTCAGCGAGTTCCACACCATGCGAAGGAGGCGCGATCGAACAGCCACCACGCACTGTAGTCAGGTCATCTGGAGAGAATGAATTGGGTTGGCCAACCGGTTACGACGGTCAGCCAACCCCGCCATGAGGCGCAGTGCTCCGCCTCGGTTGGCCCCCCTAGCTTGCCACGGCTCCCTATCTGCTGACAAGGCCGGTGGTGGAGTATTGCCCTCCGGCAAACGCGTCGCACCGGCGGCGCGTCCTGCGACAGGAGGATTTTGATGAATACCGTGGTTTCCCCCCGCTTCTCGAACCCCTTCACGTCCATCTTCCGCTTTCGTCGCCCCATGGCGATCCTGGCCTCGTTGTTCTTCGCCGCGACCGTCGCGGGCGGGACGGCGGTGCGGTGGATGACGCCGCCGGCGCCCGTGTATGCGGCGTGTCACGCGGCGAACGGTACGTGCACGGGTGACCCCACAAAGACGGCGGTCGTCGATGCAGCGTACTTCATTCCAGGCGGCGGTTCTGTTACTCCCGTTGAACCCGGCGCTGCTACTGCCTGGACCATCGACGCCTACTGGGGACCCGCTACCGGTGGACTGAACTGCAACGACGAGATCCATCAGGCCACCGTCAACGTGGTCTGGAACGGAACCAATTGGACGACTAACAGCTTTGCTGGGACCGCTGACTTCATCGGGATCGGCGTTTGTAACTTGGTGTCCTGTGGAAGTCACGCCAGCGCCTACCGCCTGTATGTGGACATCAACGATCCAAGTGCAGGATTCGGGAACAATCTCCGGCAGGTAGTCTTCACTGCTGTTACTGTACCCAATGGCACTGACTTTGACGGCAGCACATGCGCCCTCGGAAGCAGCCGAACACCGACAGCGTCAACGTTCAATGGTACCGACAGCGGTTCGTTTGAATGCGCATTCAACTGCTCGGCGACCGGCGCGACGGTCAATCTCACCTACAATTAGCACCATATCAAGCGGGGCGCGCACTCGGCGCGCCCCGCCTCATCCCGAACAGCAGGCGCTGCACTATGCGACGGAACGTAATTTCACTCGTCCTACTAGTTTGCGCCATGCTCACGATTCCCCCGTTTATGGCACGTGCTCAGACCGTCATTCCATCCGACTTGGCGTTCTTCACCGATGACGATTCAGCCCCAATGCCTGGATGTGAGGTGATCTCAGTATTCAATACCAGCAATGGCAGACGGGTCGCCAATAGTGATTACTTCGTATCACCGGGAAGAATCACGGCCACATCGAATGGTCGATGGATCGCATCAACTAGCAATAATGCCGGACAATTTCTTGTACTAATGTCTCAGGCGTCCATATCGCCGATGCGCTGGACGTCGTCTCGCATTGGTATGTCACTTCTTGTTGGTGGCCCTTCTGAATTCTCACCGGACGATACCATGTTATTGATTTCCACGGATTCTGGCGTGAACAAATATCACGTTAGTTCTTTCCAGCGCACCAGCATTGGCCCGATCATTGGCACCTACGCTAGCGGCCCGGTCGCGGCGATCGCCTTTACCAGCGACTCAGCTACTGCGGCGTTGATTCGAGTCGATGGATTCGTTGATTTCGTTGACCCTGTAACTATGACCAAGATCGGTGCGAGTGTTTCATATGTGGCGCCGGATTCAAGTCTCGATCGCCAAGTTAGGCAGACGTTTGCCGTCATCTCGAATAATGATCGATTCTTATTGATCAATAGCGCTACTCCCATCTTGAACATAATTGACGTCAAGGCACGGACACTACATCGCGTAGATCTTGGGGTTATCTCAAAGACATACGGCTTGAGCATTAACCATACCGCAGCTGACTCGATTGTCGCAGTTCACGGCCATAACACGGTGGGAGTCTTTCGTCTGCAAGATGCGGATACGGCAGTCTTGTTGGCGCGAACGACGGTATCTCCGCAACAGCCGCAATACCCTCCCAGCGAAGCGTTTGCGGAGCGCATCGGACTTATCTCCTGGACGGGGCGCGGTGACGGCATCGTCGCATCGCAGGGTGGACCCGCTGAGTTCAAGGTATTTGACTGGGTTTACGAGAATAGCAAATACAGTCTTGTGCCACGATTCAATCTCGACACATGTGAGAGCCCAAAGCACCTTGAGTCAGCCCTTGACGTAGTCACTCTGAACGACCGCCTCCCCCGCCCCACCCCCTCGCCCATTTCGACGCTCACCGTATCGCCGACGCCCGC
>JAXLXV010000048.1:0-6909 GCA_046327745.1 Gemmatimonadaceae bacterium
GGTCCTGCTGAAGACGAGCGACTTCGGCAAGACGTGGAAGGAAGTGTCCCCCGACCTAACGCGGAACGAGAAGGAGAAGCAAGGGAAGGCTGGCGTCCCCTACACGAATGAAGGTGTCGGCGCTGAGAACTATGGCGCGCTGACGTACGTGATGGAGTCGCCGCACGAGCGCGGCGTGATCTGGACGGGGAGCGACGATGGACTGGTTCATCTCACGCGCGACGGCGGGGCGACGTGGAAGAACGTGACTCCGCCGGGACTCGCCGAGTGCCTGATCAATGCGATTGAGGTGTCACCGTTCGACAAGGCGACGGCGTACATCGCGACGACGCGCTACAAGTTCAACGACCACACGCCGGGGCTGTACAAGACGACCGACTACGGCCAGACGTGGACGCGCATCAACACGGGGATCGCGCCTAACGCGTTCACCCGCGTGGTCCGCGAGGACGACGTTAGGCGGGACCTGCTCTTCGCGGGGACGGAGCTGGGACTGTACGTCTCGTGGAACGGCGGGAAGGAGTGGACGCCGTTCCAGCGCAACTTGCCCGTCACGCCCATCACCGACCTAAAGATCCATCGCGGCAACCTGATCGCGTCGACCGCGGGGCGCGGCATCTGGGTGCTCGACGACCTGACGCTCCTTCGGCAGTATCGCGCCGATGGTCCGGAGTTGGCGCTCTATCGTCCGGCGGATGTGGTGCTGACGAACAGTCGCAGCGAACTGGATGATTCGAAGGAGGAATTCACCGGCGCCAACCTCACGCGCGGCGTTAACCCGGCAAGCGGGATCGTGCTCTACTACCGGCTGCCGAAGTTGGAGAACAGCGACAGTGTGACGCTCGAGGTGCGCGACGCTGCGGGGGCGCTCGTGCGTCGCTACTCGTCGAACTCTGACTCGACGGCGAAGAAGTGGGCGAGCGCCCCGCCGTCCGATCCAGTGCTCGCAATCGCCACGGGACTCAATCGAATTGTCTGGGATCTCCGTCATGCGACGCTGCCAGGGGTGCCGGGGCTTCACATGGAAGCGAATTACCGTGGGCATAAGGCGTCGCCGGGATCATATCGTTTCACCCTAACCATGGGCAGCAAGACCGCCATAACCGAGGGCGCGATCCTCGCGAACCCGCTGATCGCAACGGATGCCGCCGCGTACGTGGAGTACGACGCCTTCATGTCGGCGATGGAGCGCGAACTCCGGTTGATGCACGAGACCGTAAACCAGCTGAACCCGATGCAGGAGCGGCTGGCTGCGGTGCTCGCGGAGCTGCCAGCCGGAGACGCCAATGCCACCATCAAGCGCGAGGGGGAAGCGCTCCTTGCGAAGCTCAAGACGTGGGACGAGGAGATGGTCCAGCGTCGCACGAAGGTCTACGACGACGTGGAAAATTTCCCGCAGAAGTTCACGGCCCACTACATCTTCCTCCTGAACCAGATGGAGAGTGAGCGCCCCCAGGTGAACCAACCCGCGAAGGATCGTCGGGTGGAGCTCGACAAGACGTGGGCGGCCCTCAAGGCGCGGGCCGACGCGATGGTCAACGAGGACATTCCGGCGCTCGACCGGAAGCTGTCGGAAGCCGGGATCGGGGCGGTTGGGAAGACGTTGAAGCCGCGGGTGGTTCAGTAGAAGGAGTCCGTATTCCGTCGTCACGTGCATTCTTCGTCGCTGGCTCGCCTAACGAGTTGCGGGGAGGCTCTGGCGTCGGGGTGGAAGTGTTCAGGCACAAAGCGACACTCGGTGTATCGATGCCTTAGGTGGGTGCGGATAAGCGGTTGGTGGGAGCGGAGCAGACGCTTGAGGAATTGCGCGGCGTGGCGCTCGCCGTTCGAGGAGCTGCACGAAGTAGCCTTCTCGCCTTGCCTCCGCGTCGTGCGGCACGCCGCATCCTGATTTCGCGCGTAGGGGGCGACCTCGAGACCTGGGAGGCCCGCGGTCGCGAGTTTCGCGCGCGGTATCGGGCACTGGTCCCAAAAGGTCTGGAACCTTCCACGTTCAACGGTCGTGGTGCGTACGGCGATTATTTTGCAGGGCAAGTTCGAGTGCCCGGCGGATTCTGAGCAACCAGAGGACTCTGCCTAACATGATTTGCTGCAGACGCCGCAAACGCGTATGGTAGGCTGCGCTGTCTGCGTCAGCGCAGCCATCTATGGATGCGGCGCAGCAGAAATTAGACGTTAGATAGCGATACAGATTTCGAATCGACCCGACTTAGTGACTCGTCCGTTCCTGCTGGCGCTTGCCTGCTTGATCATCCTTGCCTGCCATTCTCGCGACGCGGCTACCAATAACGGTCATGCGGTCTCCGCCGATTCCAGCCGGTTCTGCGGACTAACCATACCCGCATCACTGCCTCGCGACTCGATCGCCGTCCGTTGTGCGGAGGCGTTCGTCGCCCGCAACGGGTACACAGACGTGCCTGTCCAGGACACGGGAGCGATCGCGCACGAGTTCATCGAACCTGGTGCTACGCCACGCGAGGTTCTCAGCTATCGCCGCCACTCACTCGGGTCACGCGGCGTTACGCTATGCCACGATCGTCGCGAGCAGCCCGGCTTCACCGTGGGATTCGCTGCGCCCGCAGATACCGTCATGCAAGTTGGCCGCGCAGTCACCATGGATTCGAGCTTTCGCGGCGTGAAGATGGAGCATCAGACCTATCTCCCACGTGCCGCCGCGGCTACCGTGGGCTGCGCGTGGATCGCCCGCAGTGCGGGCGTTCGATGAGCCGCTATCTAACAAGCGCTGAAGCTGTCAAAGCATCGCTATTGAATTGTTTGCCGCTGCGCGGCAAACTCTTATTTGAATGCTTTGCAGCCTAGCTCGGGCGTTAGATGGCCACACATTTCGTACTCGACCTTACTCGATTGCGTCGCCTACTCTTGGTTGCTGCCGCCATTCTTGCTGTCGCCTGTGTCACTCGTCGCGATGCTCGCCAGATCGTTGGCGGGTGTTCGTTCATGCCTCGGAATGTTCGCCTCGACTTCGACACCTTTGCGGGCATTCCGACGAGCACACCGCTTGGACACCTTCGACGGGAATGTCCAATGGCGCGGCTCGATACAGTCGGAGTCGGCGGCACTCAGCCGGTCGCGCTGTCGCTGGTTGCGCCAGGAGCGGTCGTCAGTGGTGTGCAGACCCGGTACGACGCACACGGCGACAGCATTCACTCCGAGGAACCAGCCGACTTGTGGGTCGCCCGCGGCGACAGCCTGCGTTTTCCTGATGGAGCGCTCATTCCGACCACTGTGGGCGCGCTACGCATGCTCGACTCCGTGGCGGTCGTCATTGTCGATCATGGCGACGATGGCCCCGGCTCCTACGTTGCTCGTTGCCGCTATCCCCATCTCGCCCTCATCGTGAGCAACGACTGGCCAACGTTCGCTGACACCGGCGCAGTCCCTTTCGCTCGGTCCGATACCCGCGACAGCACGCATTTCTGGCGCGTTGAGCTGACGCCGTCCATCGATTCTCGGATCGAGGCGGCATGCCCCCATTCACCGGCCATCTAACGAACGCTGCAACTGACAAGGAGTCTGCGGAATTGCACGCGGCTCCGCCGCGTGCTCTTATTGGCCTCCTTGCAGCTGAACTAAGGCGTTAGGTAGCCCAACCAGCTATGCCGGATAGCTACGATTACTACAAGTTTGTGCCGCAGGCATCCCGCCTGCTGCATGATTGGGATCCAATCGGTGTCTACTCGGTGCCTGACGGACCATCGGACGAGGAGTATGACGCCTACGTACCCGGTGTCATTGGCCTTCTGATTCGTGACGCGGACATTTCGGAGATTGCTTCCCACTTGGGTCGCCTCCGCGCAGAAGCGATGGGACTTCCTTCTAATGAAGGCGCGGACCGCGAGTCGGCCGCCGCGCTTCACGCAGCCTTCCGACGTTTCAAAGGAGGCGTCGTTTGAGAATTCCGCGAGACGTCGAAGTGGAGTTCGAGGAGCTTGATCAAGCGCACGGTGGACGGCAGCACCCACTCGTTACCAATTCGCGGCCGCAATTCTATTACTTGGGTCACGATTGGGATTGCCGTGTCGAGATCATCACGCGCCTGGGCACGAGTTCTCGCATCGGAGTCCGCGCATTTCTTGCGTTTCTTAGTCCGGTGGACCACGTGGGTCGGCTCAAGCCTGGGACGCCATTCCTCTTTCGTGAGGGGCAGCGCACTATCGGCTTCGGCACCATCGCCTCCATTCTCGAGCTCGACGCATCCGCTGACCATCAACGAGCCTCGCCGCACGCCCAGCGTGGCATCGCGGGCCGGCTACTGCAACGCATGCAGCTGACGCCGCCTCCTTGTGGAGGCGCGCACAGCTTCGCCAGCGCGCGCGATTGTTCAGGATGCGGTGCAGCTGATGCTGGGACGTTAGCTCGCGGCGTGGGACCTTGGTGGAGTTGATCGATGCTGAGAACGATCGCGATCGTCGCTGGCATCTATATCGCTATCGCGCTAATTGCGTTCGCGAAGGGCAACCTCCTTCCGATCGGAATCCTGCTCGTCCCGATACTCTGGGTGACCGAGCGAATAAGACGCCCGCCCAGCTCTCGCCTTCGGCGAGCGCTGCGCCGATTGGAAGCGGATTTTGCGAAGCGATCGCCGATCATCATCGAAGCTCGGGTTGAGCCGTGGACGGATGGCCAACTCCGGGTCAGCTTGGTTTGCGGTACGGATGCCGAGCGACCGGCGCTCGCGTTGCAGCTCGTCGACCTTCAAGCACAAATCGCGAACGCCGCGATCGAGGAGGGAATCGTTCCGGAGCTAGGCCGTGGAGTTTAGCTCCGAGCGCTTTCTCGCCAAGACGTTGACCGCGAGGGCGGATGGTGGGGAGTCGATCACAATGTACCGTGGCCGCGAGCTAACAACGCTTGCAACTGACACCGCAGACTCGTAAGGTAGGCTGGGTTCCGCTACGCGAACGCAGCCGTTTATTAGATGCGGTGCAGTTGAAGCTGGAACGTTAGGCCGCCGCGAATCCCCGAAGTCCGGGTCAACGATGAGCTTTCGCTGATCCAAATCAGCATCTGAGCGCTCGGTTTCGCACGCGCCCCTGCAGCCCCACCGCGCACCCAAGCCACGGCAGCTCCGCCAGCGCCCGCGAGCAGCAACTATGGATGCGTCCCGACCAGCCCACGCACGCCTGGGAGCAGAACTCGGCGCGCCGGGCCGTGATCCCCTCCGCGGAGCGTGCCTCGACGCCCAGTCAGGGCCCAGTGCGGACCGACTGGCGGGCGCACCCGACGGTAGCCCAATTTCTTGGCCCAAACCCCGAGCCCGGAGCCCCCGTTGCGACCCCTGCCCTGTCGATCCCTTCCTCTCGCTGTCGTCCTCGCGGCGGCGTTGATGCCGCTTGGCCAATCCGCCGCGCAGACAGCAAGCGCGGGCGCCGCCAACGGGCGCGCCGCCGACGCAGCGCCGACGCCCGGTGCGACGCCCCTCGACAGTGTGTTCAAGCCGGTGAAGTGGCGCTCCATCGGCCCGTTTCGCGGCGGACGCTCCGTCGCCGCCACCGGCGTCGTGGGCGATCCCAAGACGTACTACATGGGGACCGTTGGCGGTGGCGTGTGGAAGACCGACAACATGGGGATCACCTGGCGGAACATCTCCGACGGCTGGTTCAAGACCGCCACGGTCGGCGCCATCGCGGTCGCCGAGTCGGATCCGAATGTGGTCTACGTCGGCATGGGGGAGCATGCGGTGCGCGGCGTGATGACGAGTTCGGGCGACGGGGTCTATCGCTCCACGGACGCGGGGAAAAGCTGGAAGAAGATCGGCCTCGACGAGAGCCGCCACATCTCCCGCATCATCGTCGATCCTCGCAATCCTGATGTAGTCTTCGTCGCGGCGCAGGGGGCGCTCTATGCGCCTAACAAGATGCGCGGCGTCTTCAAGTCCACCGACGGTGGCGTGACGTGGAAGAACACGCTCTTCGTAGACGAGAAGACGGGGGCGGCCGAGCTGTCGATGGATGCGCACAATCCGCGCGTGTTGTACGCCGCGATGTGGGAGCATGGGCGGCGTCCGTGGCAGGTCATCAGCGGCGGGGCGGGGAGTGGACTCTACAAGTCCACAGATGGTGGAGAGACGTGGGAGAAGATGACCAAGGGGCTCCCGGAGAAGATGGGGAAGATGGCAATCGCCGTGAGCCGCTCGAACTCGGACAAGGTGTACGCGCTGATCGAGAGCGACTCGTACAGCGCGGCGCGCGGCCTCTACATGTCGAACGACGCGGGGAAGAGCTGGAGCCAGGTGACTAACGAGCCGCGGCTGCTGCAGCGCGCGTGGTACTACATCGAGCTGTTCATCGACCCGAAGGACGAGAACCGGCTCTACGTGCTGAGTGCTCCGGCGCTCCGCTCTAACGATGGGGGGAAGACATGGGAGGAGGTGCCGACACAGCACGGCGACACGCACAACTTGTGGATCAACCCTAACGATTCGGACAACTTCATCCTCTCCGATGACGGCGGCAGCGTGATCTCGTTCGACCGCGGCAAGAGCTGGAGCTCACTGATGAACCAGCCCACGGGGCAGTTCTACCGGATCAACGTGGACAACGAGTTTCCCTATCGCATCTACGCCGCACAGCAGGACAACTCCTCCGTGCGGATCGCGAGCCAGGAACTCGGCGGCGGCGGCATCACCACCGCGAGCTGGACTTCCTCCGCCGGTGGCGAGAGCGCGTTCCTCGCCTTCGATCCGAATGACCCGCGCTATGTACTGGGCGGGAGCTACGCGGGGACCATCGATGTGCTGGACACGAAGGCGCACGTGAACACGAGCATCATGGCGGCGCCGATCCAGTACCAAAGCATGGACGCGAAGGACATGAAGTACCGCTACGTCTGGAACGCGCCGATCATCTGGAGCAAGCACGAACCCAACACCTTCTATCACGGCGCGCA
>JAXLXV010000049.1:0-5768 GCA_046327745.1 Gemmatimonadaceae bacterium
GCGCGATGCCCCCAGCCCGACGGTGCGCCGAAACCTCGTGTGCTAGCGTTCGCGTTCCATGGATTGGCCAAGGACCATGGGATCCGCCCCGCGTTGACGAGACCGGAACATTGGATCGGCAGCGGTGGCTTGATCGCCGCCTCGTGCGACTCCGAAGGATGTGGGTACAGGATGCGACAGTCGACGAGCCGATCCGAGACATCCTCCGCACTCCCAGTGTAGCCGGAGTCTCTCATTTTAGCTGGACCACTGATCGGAGAGCAGGTCGGAGGCAACTCGCGCCCCGCAGCAAGACCATTCACTCGGGAAGATCGACGGTAACTGGTAATGCTACGTATAAACTCACCTTGCTGTCACTCTCGCAACAAACTGAACCACATATGGAAGAATAGATGTAGCCACTGCGATACTATGAATCAGAAGTGTCTTGGCATCAATCGTCGATTCGCGCGACTCATGGACAGATTGGTAGATATTCGCGAGATTATCGACGGTGGAGAGCCGTCTCTTATCGCCGATTCCTAGAACGACGTCGCGAAGCGGATTGAGCTGACCGCCCAAAGCGCCGAGAATTGCTGCCCTCTCTCTCCGGATGATGGCTGTGAGCCAATACTGTATTGGCAAGGTAATTATGGCGACCACCGTGAGAGTGAAGATCATCGCGACGCCATTTATTGCCATCATGAACGCTGTTGTCTGACGGGCTGCGACGTAAAGAGGAGGAATCATGAACAGTATCATCAGGAATGCGCCCATTACGGCATTAGCAGCACCGAAATTGGCCAGCCTCCGAATCGCAGGGGTCGATGCCGGGGCATTCCAATGGACAATCAACTCCGGCAGATTGAACAGCCCCCGTACGATGAGCGGCACCTGGCAGAGCCAATGCGCACTGCACACTCCAATAGTCGCCGCAATGAACACGGCGATGTACGATGCGGGGCACAGCCCTATCATTGGACGCACAGTGGGGGCGGCAAGATGCAGCACGCACACAGAAGCAATGCCAATGATCAATGCGCTGGAAATCTGTCCGCGTACGTCGAATCGCCGCAGGACAAGAGCCTCAATGCTAGCGCGATCGCGCTCACTTGCGAACATGGAATTGAGGTCGTTACCAGTGTTCACCAGGTAACGCCAGAGTGCAACACTGAATTCGAAGACGAGTAGAGTTACGACCGAGTAGTACAGAATCCAGAGCGTGGCCTCGCCAGCGCATCTGGCCGACCAATAGGACAAGGCAATGTTAAGGACGATTGGAATTGTTGCGACAACCAAGATAGTCAAGTGAAACGCGATTGGGATCGACAGTACGCGTGTGGCCGTAGTCGCGATGCGACCTATCACGGCGATCGGCACTATCCTGTATGACGCAGAAGAAAGAAACTCCCTGAACTGGGTGCGCGAATGATCTTCTCGTAGGCACAGCGCACGTTCGATAAAGCAGATTGAAGAGGGTGCGAGACGTGATTCACCCAGATCCACTTGCTCTCGTCGGGTCTGATCCATGAGAACACCTTGCTCCCGTAAGCGTTCAGCTGGGTAGCGGCAGTAGAGACGGCAGCGGCCGTCCCAGGTACGTCCGGAATCCTGTGTAACCGGCCGGCCGCCGGTCAGAGGGGTAGGCGGTCATCGAAGCGGATGGCGAGCTGGTTGAGGACAAGGGGCCAGCCGGGGTTGGCGCCCGTCCAACGCTTGGTCACGTTCATGTGGGCCAGGTAGAGGAGCTTCTTGGCGGCGTCGGCGGTGGGGAAGGAACCCTTGGTCTTGATGACCTTTCGGAGTTGGCGATTGTATGCCTCGATGCGGTTGGTGGTGTAGATGAGCTTGCGGATCTCGGCGGGGAAGTCGAAGAAGGTGGCCAGGTCGTCCCAGTGGACGAGCCAGGAGCGGACGGCGGCGGGGTATCGCTTGCCCCAGACCTCCTCGAGGCGACCGAGCTGACGCTCGGCCTCGTCGCGGGTCGGGGCGCGATAGACGGTCCTTCCCTCCGTCCGGCTCTGCTCGGCCGGTTACACAAGGTTGCGGACGCCCTTTGGAAGGCGATAGTCGTGCCTTTGTCGTCATCAAGCTTGGCCGGCCGTTGACCGTCAGTGGTGCGCCGTGAATCAGATAACGACTGATTCCCCGTCCGATGCCAGTCTGACCCCATACGAATTGAACCGATAGTCCGGCATCAACCGATTCCGAGCCGGTGCTCTAGCGGACGCTTCGTCGCTCACCCAGCAGCCGCCGCGCACGATGCGCATGACGTCGGGCGGCGTGTCCTGCGCCTCCCGACCGTCATCCTTCCGATAGGGGTATGGGAATGCGGGGATGGAGGAGTCTGGGCCCCAGGCACTCGAAGTCCACTCCCAAACGTTCCCCGTCAGATCTGCCACAACATCAGGATCGTCGACCGAGAGAAAGACCCCGACTGGCGTCGTACAACGCACGCGCGTGCTCAGCACGTTCGCCTTCCACGGGTCGTACACATCGCCCGTCGCGTAACGCTTCTCCGCGGGACCGCGCGCCACCGCTTCCCACTCGACTTCAGTAGGCAGTCGGTACCGCGTCGTGCCGGACTGCGCGCTGAGCCAACGTGCGTATGCACAGGCCTCGTACCAGCAGATGCCAACCACCGGCTGGGCTGGGTTGTTGAAACGCGAATCATCCCATAAGGCCGGGGCCGTCTTACGCTCTGCCGGGTACTGCTCCGCGAGATACGCCTCAAACTCGTCTTCTGACATCGCCAGCCGGAGCTTCCAGCGCGCGTAGACCTCGTCCGTGATCTCACCTTTCGATAGTGCTGTCTCGAGCGATTCGGGGTCCTCGACGAATGCGTCGCGCCAGGCCCGCGCGTTCAGGCGCGCGCCCGACGCCGTCCCCTCGCCCGAGCGCCACGCCGCCGACGCGGAGTCCGTCCACCAGCGCTCGTCATCATAGCCGCGCGCGTTCAGAAAGTGCTGCCACTCGGCGTTCGTGACGGGGAAGCGGCCGATCGAGAAGGCGTCCAGCGACACAGTGTGTCGGGGCATATGGCCGCGCGTCTCGCTGCCGAGGTAGCGGTAGGGCTCGTCCTCACCGATAGCGTACTCCCCGGCTTCGATGTGAACCATTGGCGGGATCAGGTAGTCGCGTCCCGCACCGCGCATGCGCCGAAAGCGCGGATCCCCTAGCTGTCGCAGGCCGGCGTATAAACCACACCCGGGTCGCCTGAACGGACCACAGGTAGATCGGGTCAACGGACCACAGTCGGGTCGGCCCAACGGACCACAGTAGGCTGGACGCATCGGGTAGATGCGGCACCCTCCGAGCCGTCGAAGACGGGCAGGAGGAGGACAGCCTTGAGTGCGCCGAGGACGGACATGCACCGATTGCAGGAACTGGTCCGGTTGTACCGATTGGAAACGGGTGTTCGCGAACGGGCGCGGCTGCTGGGCATCAGCACGCGAACCGAGCGGATGTATCGAGAGGCGATCGGGAAGGCAGGGCTGTTGGCGGGTGATGCAGCCGAGCTCCCGGAGCTTGCGGAACTGCGCTGTGCGGTGGATTCGGCACGGCCGTTGCCGCTGCCTCGGGAGACGCCGACGAGCGTCGAGCCCTGGATGGCGCAGATCCGCACGCTGCTTGCCGGAGGTGCTGGACCTCAAGCGATCTGGGATCGGCTGCGGCGCGATGACCCCGCCTTCACGGCCAGCGTGTCGGCGGTGAAGAGGGCGGCGCGGCGGGTGCGGCGCGAACAGGGTGTTCGTCCTGAGGACGTCGTCATCCCGGTGGAGACCGTGGCGGGCGAGGTGGCGCAAGTCGACTTCGGCTACGCCGGACGGTTCTTCGACCCGGAGAGCGGCACGCTGCGCAAGGCGTGGGCGTTCGTCATGGTGCTCGGCCATAGCCGCCACATGTTCGTCCGTCTGGTCTTTGATCAGAAGGCGGTCACCTGGGTCCATCTGCACGTCGAGGCGTTCCGCTGGTTCGGCGGCGTGCCACGGGTGATCGTGCCGGACAACCTGAAGGCGGCCGTCGTCCGAGCTGCGTTCGGCGCCGGCGACCGGCATGAGATCGCCCTCAACCGGACCTACGTGTCGTTGGCGCGACACTACGGCTTCAAGGTCGATCCGGCTCCGGTGCGTAGCCCACAGAAGAAGGGTAAGGTCGAGTCCGGCGTGAAGTACGTCCGGCGCAACTTCCTGGCCACGAGCGCCGCTGAGACGCTTCCCGCCGCCAATGCCGAGCTGCCGGATTGGCTGACCCGGACCGCCGGCATGCGTGTTCACGGCTCTACCGGACGGCGGCCGTTGGAGGCGTTCGCGGCAGAACGCGGCGCGCTGCTGCCTCTGCCGGGCACGCCCTACGAGCCGCAGATCTGGAAGTCCGCCACCGTCCACACCGACAGCCACATCGAGTTTGAACGACGGCTGTACTCGGTGCCGTGGCCACACGTCGGGGAAAAGGTGTGGGTCAAGGCGAGTCCGTCCAGCGTCACCGTTTACTCCGGCGAGACGCGCATCGCGACGCATGAACGCCGAGGCGACGCGCGCCACAGCACGCAGAGCGCGCATCTCCCGCCGCATCGTAGCGCCCTGGCCGAGCGATCCATCGCCTTTTGGATCCAGCGTGCGGACAAGATCGGCGCCGACGTCGGCGCCTACATCCGCAACGTCATCGCCTCCGATGACGTGCTCTCCAAGCTGCGCGACGTCCAGGCCATCGTCACCCATGTCGAGCAGTTTCCCGTCGTTCGAGCCCAAGCGGCCTGTCGCCGCGCCGACTACTTCGCCAATTACACGTACGCGGGCGTGCGGCGGATCCTTGCCGGCGCCCTCGACCTCGAGCCGCTTCCACAGAGCGATGTCGTTCACGGCCACCTGGTTCAGCCGCGGTTCGCACGCACGGCTGCCGAACTGCTCTCGCACATAAAGGAGAAGGTCTTTGAGTCCCGTTGACGAACTGGTCCCTGTCCTGAAGAAGCTGCGCTTGTCCGGCGTCCTGCAGAGCCTTGATGTCCGGCTCCGCCAAGCCGCCGACGGCGACCTCAGCCACATGGAGCTCCTCTACCGTCTGCTGCTCGACGAGGTGGAACGCCGCGAAGGCAAGCAGCTGCAACTCCGTGTCGGCCGCGCCGCGTTTGAGTCCCAGAAGTCGCTCGACGACTTCGACTTCAGCTTCAACCCCGCCCTGCCCAAGGCCAAGCTGCTCGACCTGGCGACTTGCCGCTTCATCGACACCCACACCAACGTCCTGCTCGTTGGCCCAGCTGGTGTTGGCAAGAGTCACCTGGCCCAAGCCATGGGCCACCGTGCCTGCCTTGCTGGCCATGCCACCCTGTACGTCGCCGCCCAACAGATGTTCGCCACGCTTCGCGCCGCCCGTGCCGACGGAACATACGATCGCCGGCTCAGCCGTTTCACCAGCCCGCGTCTCCTCATCATTGACGATCTCGGCCTCCGTCCGCTCGCCCACGACGAGCCCATGGACCTGTCCGACGTCATCCGCCAGCGCTACGAAAAGTCCGCCACCATCATTACCTCCAACCGCGACGTCGCCGAGTGGTACCCCCTCTTCGGCGATGCCCTCCTGGCCTCCGCCGCCATGGACCGGCTGCTTCACCACAGCCACGTCATCGTCCTGGACGGCAACTCTTACCGCACCGCGCCGAAGGCCGCCTGACCCGTGCTGTGGTCCGTTGACCCGACCCCGATGCGCCACGTCGTTACGCTGTTAATGCGTATAGGCGACGTGTGGTTCGTTGACCCGACCTCGGGTGTGGTTCGTTGGCCGGCCCTTGA
>JAXLXV010000005.1:0-1745 GCA_046327745.1 Gemmatimonadaceae bacterium
CATACCCATGTGCTGATGGGACCATAGATTGAAAGGCCGTTGGTATCAGGAGAATACCTACAACCCCCCCATCGGTTGTCCCAACAACGACGAGTTCCCGTCTTCAGCCGATTTACCCCCATCCGCGCCTTGACCGCCTGGATAACCGGTTCCTACGATGAAATAAGTGGGGCGGAGCGGTCCCATCCGTTCCCCGCCGCGTAAGCCCGATGGCAGCCCCTATCACCGTCCACACCACGGCCACGGTCCACGTCGCGACCGGACCGCGTCTGGGGTATTTTGCTGTCTTTGCGCCCGCACGTCGCCGGGTCCGCGCCGGCTGTGGAGTCAGATGATGTTTGGATCCGTGCCGATCTCACCCAAAACGATTGAGTCCTACCGGCCGATCATCGGCGACGCGCGCATGGACGAGGTCCTGCGTCTGGCCGAACCGCTGCGTGGGGCACGCGTGCTGCACGTGAACGCGACGGCGTTCGGCGGTGGCGTCGCCGAGATCTTGGCCACGCTTGTGCCGTTGATGCAGGATCTCGGTCTCCAGGCCGACTGGCAAGTGATCCGCGGCGCCGAGGAGTTCTACAACGTCACGAAGGCGATGCACAACTCCCTTCAAGGCATGTTGCTCGAATGGACGCCGCGTATGCGCGAGATCTGGCTTCAGTACAATCGCATGAATGCGGACAGCTTCGACGCCGATTACGATTTTGTCGTCATCCACGACCCGCAGCCGGCGGCGATCCTCGGCCTGCTCACGCAACGGTTGGAGCGGCGGCCGGCCGGCAAGTGGGTGTGGCGCTGCCACATCGACCTGACCGACGCTCAGCCTGAAGTGTGGGACCTCCTCCACCCCCATCTGGAACTCTACGACGCCGCCATCTTCACCATGCCCGAGTACGTCAAGGACGACCTGTCGCACCCGACGATCTTCACCGTGCCGCCGGCCATCGACCCGCTCAGCCCCAAGAACGTCGAGTTGTCGGAGAGCACCACCACCGAGATCCTGTGCCGGTACAACGTTGATCCCGACCGGCCGATGATTCTCCAGGTGTCGCGCTTTGATCCCTGGAAGGATCCGCTCGGCGTGATCGATGTCTACCGGGCGCTGAAGAGTGAGTTTCCGGCGCTCCAACTGGTGTTGGTGGCCTCGATGGCCAACGATGACCCGGAGGGCTGGGCCTGGTACGAGCGGACGGTGCGCCGCGCCGGTGAGGACTACGACATCCACATCCTGTCCAACCTGAACGGCGTCGGCAACCTGGAGGTGAACGCCTTCCAGAAGCACGCGCGGGTGGTGATCCAGAAGTCGGTGCGCGAGGGCTTCGGCCTCGTGGTGAGCGAGGCGCTCTGGAAGGGGCGGCCGGTGGTGGCGGGCAACGTCGGCGGCATTCCCCTCCAGATCCTGTACGGCCGTACCGGCTATCTGGTCAACACGACGGCGGAGTGCATCAACCGCGTGCACTACCTATTGTCGCATCCGGCCACCGCCGACCGCATGGGCGCCGCCGGCAGGGAGCACGTGCGGGAGCACTTCCTCATCACCCGGTATCTGCGCGACTATCTCGCCATCTTTAGCAGCATCGATAATCGCATCCCGGTGGAGTCTAGTCCCCTCCAGGCGGTGAGCCGCCGTCGCTGAGGCTGCCTCAGACCAGCTCCGGGGCTGGGGCCGGCCCCCGCTCCCCGGCCCTCTCCCCCAAGTTTGGGGTTCGTGCTCGCCCCCTCTCCCCAACCCTCGGGCTGGCCCCCTC
>JAXLXV010000050.1:0-5373 GCA_046327745.1 Gemmatimonadaceae bacterium
ACGAGGCGCGTTTGCGGCGTCATGGCCGCGGCGATGTCCGCCGCGGTGTAACGGAATCCGGTCTCTAGCGACAACTCGACGTAGGAGATGTCGCAGCCGATCGCCCGCGGCGTCTCGATATTCGTGGCATAGTTCGGTCGAAGGACAACCAGATGATCCCCTGCGGACAACAGGCTGGTCGAGATCACGAAGAGCGCCCCTGCGGCCCCTGGCGTCAGCAACACCTGATCCGCCGTGCAACCGCTCTCCGCCGCCAGAAGCTCGCGCAAGCCTGGGTGCCCGCGGTGGTCTCCGTACAGCAGGATCATCCGGCTCAGGTCCATGTCCGCACCCAGGTCTCCGAGCACGCGGTCTCGCATCGAGCTCTCGGCGAGGTTGTATCGGATGGACGCGTAGCCCACTTCCTCTGGAGACTCGACCTCGATGGGCATTCGGCGATAGCGCATGTAACGGACGGATAGGGGAGTGCAAGGACGACGAGCCTTGGATGCTGCGCACATGCTACCGTGGGGATGCCCGGCCGGGAATCCCTGCGCTCAACTGGCGCCGCGTGGCCGCCTGGTGGTCCGTCTTCGCCTGGCGGGGTGACACGATTCAATGGCGTTGGCCAGCTCACGCACACCGCGGCGAATTTCCGGAGGGTCAGGCGACGCGAAACCCAGCAGCAGTGCCTCGCGCTTCATGTTCGCACGGACGCGCGAGTGCACCGCCATGACGTCCACGCCACGCGCGGCCGCCGCGTGCGCCACCACGTCCGCCGACAATCCATCCGCGAGCCATCCGGCGGTCTGCAGTCCCGCCTCCAGACCGGAAAAGTCGAGCATTCCCCGCAGCTGCTTGGCGGCCTCCTCCATCAGGACCGCTCGTCGCTCGGCATACACCTCGCGCATGCGCCTAACGTGCCGCGCAAAGTGTCCCTCGCTGATGAACTCGTGCAGCATGGCCTGTTCGAACAGCGGCGTGTGCCGAGTGGCAATCGACTTGATGGCCGCCAGTGGTTCAGTCAGCTCCGGCGGAACCACGAAATATCCCAGCCGCAACGCCGGAAACAGTGTCTTGCTGAAGCTGCCGGCGAACAGTACGAGGTGTGCACGGTCCAGTCCCTGGAGGGCGGGTAATGGCCGGCCCACGTACCGATACTCCGCGTCATAGTCATCTTCGAAGATCCACGCCCCGGTCGACTGCGCCCAAGCCAGGAGTTGTAGCCGACGGGTGACGCCCATGCTCACGCCAAGCGGCATCTGGTGGGCAGGCGTCACGTACACCAGTCGCGCGGGTCGTTGGCGCACGGAAGGAAGGACCATCCCTTCGTCGTCCACCGGTTGCCAGGTCACGTTGGCACCGATGCTCTCAAACACGCGCGCCGCGCCGATGTATCCCGGATCTTCCATCCACACCTGATCCCCGGGGTCAACCACCAATCGCGCCGCCAAGTCCAACGCTTCCTGCACCCCGGACACGATCGCCACTTGCTCCGGTTCGCAGGTGACCCCGCGTGACACGCGGAGATACTCGGCGACCGCCGCCTGCAGCGGGGCATATCCCATCGGGCCAGTGCCTAACAAGTGTGACATGCGCGCCCCTCGGGCCCGGCGACTGGCGATCTGCGCCCATAGCGACGTGGGAAACAGGTCCAGCGCCGGCAGGTTCGCACGGAAGGCGCGCGTTGGCCGCAGATCCAGTGACGGAAATGCCTGCGCGCGCCGCGCGTAGGTCGACACGTGACGAGGAGCCAATCGCTCCTTCGCCACACCGCCCCGCGGCGGGCGGCGCACGGACAGCAGCTCGTCGGGTAGCACGCGACGGACAAACGTCCCCGAGCCCACGCTCCCTTCGAGATATCCCTCGGCCTTCAACTGGTCGAAGGCGCTCACGATCGTTCCACGCGAGATCCCAACCTGACGCGCCAAATCGCGTGTGGCTGGGAGTCGCGAACCGGGACCTAACCGGCCTTCAAGGATCTCGGTGCGAAGCGCGGTTGCCAGCCAACGCTGCGCCGCTACCGTCGTGTCGCGCGGAGGCAGCGCCAGCGTCAAGGACGTCACTCGTTTCGGCATAGGAAGTGGTACAGAGAGAATACCGAAAATGGCTCTTTGGCGCCGGACCACTTGATCCTACACTGCGCGCATGAACGATTCCACGCCGGAGAGTCAAATGAAGGAACGAATTCACTTTGGTAAGGCGGCCCCTGGGGTGTACGACGCGATGGACGCCCTGGAGCAATACCTCACGACTTGCGGACTCGAAGAATCCCTGCTGCATCTAGTCAAGTTTCGAGCGTCGCAAATCAATGGGTGCGCATACTGCCTTGACATGCATTGGAAGGACCTGCGCGCCATGGGCGAACACGAGCAACGCATTTACTCGCTCGACGCATGGCGGGAGTGCCCGTATTACACGGAGCGGGAGCGCGCTGCACTGGCTTGGACCGAGGCCGTGACCTTGGTGTCGACGGGACAAGTGCCGGACGATGTGTACGAGGCGGTGCACCCCCACTTCTCGGAGAAGGAACTCGCCGACCTGACGCTCGCAATCGCGACCATCAACGCCTGGAATCGCATCTCGATCGCCGGCCGACTGACGCCTGGCACATACCAGCCGCCGGTTCACGTCTAGCGGGGCAAATCTGGGGTCGCGCGCCACTCCGCGACCCCGGGCCACCCACTAAGTTGGATTCGGTCGTTCGCGCCCCTTTTGCACCGAGTCCATGTCCGAGCACCGCACGCCGGCCCTCTGGTTCATCCTCATCACGCTGCTGATCGACGTGGCCGGGCTGGGCATCATCATCCCGGTCATGCCCAAGTTGCTCACGACGCTCACGCACGGCACCATGAGCGACGCAGCGCGGTGGGGCGGATGGATGGGTTTCTCGTACGCCGCGATGCAGTTCTTCTGTGCACCAATCGTCGGTGGACTGAGTGACCGATATGGCCGTCGTCCGGTGCTGCTGGCGTCGCTGTTCGGATTTGGCCTGGACTACGTGTTCATGGCGCTGGCCCCGACGATCTGGTGGTTGTTCTTGAGTCGCATCATCGCCGGCGTCATGGGCGCCAGCTTCACGACGGGCGCCGCGTACATCGCCGATGTATCACCGCCGGCCAAACGCGCGCAGAATTTCGGCATGATCGGGGCCGTCTTTGGACTCGGCTTCATCGTTGGCCCACTCATCGGTGGACTGCTCGGCCCGATCGGGCCACGCGTGCCATTCGTGGCCTCCGCGGTGTTGACACTGTTGAACTGGCTCTTTGGCTTTTTC
Organism: Gemmatimonadaceae bacterium; assembly: GCA_046327745.1. Taxonomy (GTDB): domain Bacteria; phylum Gemmatimonadota; class Gemmatimonadetes; order Gemmatimonadales; family Gemmatimonadaceae; genus JABAQJ01. The sequence continues at coordinate 3,257 of JAXLXV010000050.1, forward strand.
GTCCTGCCGGAGTCCCTCAAGCCGGAGAATCGTCGCTCCTTTGATTGGAAGCGCGCCAACCCGGTTGGATCGTTAGGCAATCTGCGGAAGTATCCGGTGATCCTGGGACTCGTGGGATCCCTGATCCTTGTCCAGATCGCCGCCGCGGCGGTGCAGAGCAACTGGTCGTACTACACGATCGAGAAGTTTCACTGGAACGAGCGGATGGTCGGGCTCTCGATCGCCATGATCGGTGTCGCCATCGCCTCGGTACAGGGCGGCCTCATTCGCATTGTGCTTCCCAAGCTTGGACCGCAGCGCAGCGTGTACACGGGCCTGAGCCTGTACAGCGTGGGGTTCTTCCTCTTTGCCATGGCCAGCGCGTCGTGGATGATGTTCGTGTTCACTGCGATTTATTGTCTCGGCGGCATTGCCGGCCCCGCGATCCAGGGCCTCATCTCGGGGCAGGTGCCGCCAAACGAGCAGGGTGAGTTGCAGGGGGCCCTCACCAGCATCATGAGCCTGACGGCGATCGTAGGACCTCTGCTCATGTCCAACACCTTCGCCTATTTCTCACGGCACGACGGATCGTTGTACTTCCCAGGTGCGGCGATGGCGCTCGGCGGCTTCCTCACAATGATCTCGGCGGCGCTGGCCCGCAGCAGCCTCAAACGCACCATGGCGCGATCGGCTGTGGCCGTCGTGTCCACGACCCCGGCCGAGGGATAAGCGTCGCGCGAACTCAATCCCGTTGAGGATTGGGGTGACTCAGGCGGATTGCTTGCGCCGAAGGCGCCAATACACCGGGACGCCCGTGGCAGCCAAGGCGATGCCAATGAGTGGTTCCAGAGGACGGAAGATCACGGCGCTGACCACGAAGCCTGAGACCACCACCATGTAGATGACGGGTGTCACCGGGTAGCCAGGCGTTCGGTACCCCGTCGACCGGCGTCGGTGACGCAAGCGGAAGATCGCGCCCACCATCATGATGGTCGCCAGCTGCAATGGCACAATGAAGAAGTTGACCAGCCGTCCGAAGGAACCAAAGAACCACAGGGCGACGAGTGAAGTGGCGGTGGTGAAGAGAATCGCCCCATGTGGAGCGGCCGTGCGTGACGACACGCGGCTCAGCAGGCCAAAGAACCCTCGCGGCGTCGCGGACGCAGGATCGTGATAACTCGCGGCCAGTGTGTAGAAGAGTCGCGGCTGCGTCATCACCAAGCCGCCTAACGCGCCAAAGATCGAAATCGTCATCAGCGCGGTAAGCATCTTCCCGCCACCGGTACCAAAGGCCGTGGTGGCCAGTGTTGAGGCCACGGCCGTGGGGGCGGCCCGCATCTGCGAGAGTGGCACCACACGGAGGTAGGCCACGTTCACCACCAGGTACAATACCGTGAGCGCCGCCACCCCCAGACCAAGTCCGAGCGGAAAGTCGCGTTCCGGTCGCCGCACCTCACCCGCTACGTTCGTGACGTCGATCCAGCCGTCATAGGTAAAGAGGACTGCTGCAATCCCCAACCCGGTAAACCGCAGAAAGCCGGACAACCCCTCCATGCCCCCTGCCGTCGGTGCCGGCGAAGCGTCAGCGGTGGCCGGTGCCAGAAAGAGCCCGCCGATAATCAGCCCACCGATCCCGAGCACCTTCGCCGTCGTCAGCAACACCTGCGTCCGCCCGCCCCACTGCACCCCCGCCAGATTAATCCCTGCGAAGAACAGGATGGCCGCGGCTCCCCACCCAACGGCGGTCACACCGGGCAGGATGGGCACCGAGCGATGCAGGAAGTCGCCGAAGGCCACGGCGCTCGAGGCAATGGCTCCCGGACCGGTCACCCACAGCTCCAACCAGACCAGCAGGAACCCCCAGAATGGACCGAATCCTTCCGTGATGATGTGGAAGGTCGCTCCCGCCTGAGGGAGCATCGTGCATAACTCCGCCAGGGTCAACGCGCCACACAGAGTGATGAACCCAGAGAGTGCCCAGATGAAATGCACTTGCCAGGCATGCTGCGCCACCGACGCTAGCTCGCCCGGAGTAAAGAAGATACCGGAGCCGATCATGTTCCCGATGACCAGCGCCGCCACGGCGCCGAGTCCCAGGCTGCGCTTAAGCGGAGCGTGTCCTGTCATGCGGCGCGAAT
>JAXLXV010000051.1:0-5255 GCA_046327745.1 Gemmatimonadaceae bacterium
CAGTTGTTGGATGCGGATTCCCACGAACAAAATGAGCGTCCGTCGCTGGTGTCGAGGCGCTGGTTTGTTAGAACTCTCGCCGGATCTGCGGCCGCCGGTCTTGCGATCGGCACTGCACGACCTGCTCGGGCTGATTGCGACATTGACAACTGCGGTGAGGATACGTGCGCCGTCGACGCGTGCAACCAGAACACCTGCTCGCCAAACACGTGTACTCAGCAGAACACTTGCGTACAGAGCAACGTCTGCGACCCCTCCCACATTTGCACGGACGGCAACACCTGCCAACATCTGAACACCATGAATTGTGCCGCGACCGCGCACAATAGCTGTGGCCGCAATCAATGCGACATGGAAGACAATTGCACGACGAATACATGTAACTTTGACGCCTGTCAAATCAATCGATGCGGGTTTAATCAGTGTACTACTGCGGACACTTGCATCCAGGATGACTCGTGCGGAACTAATCGCTGCATGGCAGCAGACGTGGACTGCGGATGGGGTGACGTCTCTTGCGTACCACTTCTCAATACGGGCTACTGATTCGACTGCGCTGGTTCGCGCGATTGAGAGTTTGGGCGTTTTTAGTCGCAGGGCATTGGGATTCCCGGGAGGGTCAGAACGTCTCTGCGTTGTCGTCATTCGCCAGGTCGGCCGCTGGTTGTGGCCGATGCGAGCTGCCGACTTACCGCGAAAGACCGGCTTTCAACCGGGGACGCGCGTTGCGCCAGAGTTAGGCGTGCAAGTATATCCGGCGTGACGTGCCAACCGTCCCGAGACATTCTCGGGGTGGCTAGGTACCTAATGACTTGCACTGTTCATTGTCACCGTGTTTCGCCAACAGGCCCAGGAGCGTTGACCATGCAGCGGCATTTTTCAATGGCGGCACTTTTGTGTCTTGCGTGGAGCCACGCGGCCGCGGACGACGGCGTGGACGGAGCCGTAAAGCAGTACGTCGACGCCGTGGCCCGACTAAAGTCGTACGACGTAGTGTATCGGGTCCACCAGGACGCCTATAACAAGGACGGCAAGCTTGTGCAAACTACCGAAGACACCATGCGAGACGTATTCACTGTCGGAATCGGCAGGCGTGTGGAGCACAGGCCCGATGATTCGCAGTCGCACGTTATCGCAGTGATAGATTGGGAGACGGCGGCGTCCGGAGAAAAGCCTTTGTCCCTCGCCATCGGGCGCGAACACCCGGGGCGATCTTACCTTGACCCCGTCTTATTCATCCCGTTATCCGCTGGCACCATCGGCTTGTCGGTGAACGTTGGGACGGAGCCGGGCGACGCGGGGGCGCGCATGACCCCCTTACCCCCATTTCGTGCGTTGTATTCCACGACGCGCCTCGTCGATAGGCCGCGTCGTTAGCAGCGGCGCACCTCGTGCAAGAACGCATGTCGCGGCGGCGGCAGCCACGCGCGAACGCGCGACCCGCGAGGTGTGGGAAAGCGGCGGGGAAGGGTCCAACGTTGCAAGCAGCCGATGAGCTTTTCCCAGAAGGGTGCGACCACCCGGGCCACGTACAGCAGCAACCGTCGAGAGCCCTTCACCACGCGCCCGCCGGCTTTCAGCACGTCGCGTTGAAAGCGGCCCAGATCCAAGCAACTGCCGGCCGACGCTTCGTACTCAATCCGCAGCGCCGACGCCAGATTGAAGGCCAACAGCGACAAGCGCAACAAAGCCTCGTTGGCCGCAAAGTCGTCGTGCGAAAGATGCGGCCCGATGGCCTGCTGAAACTCGCCAATGCGATCCTCGAACGTGCCCCGCTGACGGTAGTGGGCCAGCGCCGCGGGCCCATCGAGTTCTTCTTTCTTCCAGCCGACCACGAGGAAGAAGTAGTCGGGCAGCAGGTTCAATTGGCCCGTTTTCGGATCGGGCCGATCGACGATCACCAACAGCAAGCGTTGCGGATGCTTCCACGACTCGGCGCGATGCAAACCCAGCTCGATGACGTCCTCGTAGCCGCCCTTCGGTGGCCGTCCGACCGGGCGCGACAGGTGTGGCTCGGCCAAGCGATCGAGCACCGGATTGCTCTTCAATCGCCCGAGAAAACGCAGTTTTTCATCGGTCAGGAAATCCAACGTTTCGCCGTCCGTATAGCCGGCGTCGATGCGGAAGTCGAGCACGAAGCCCAGGCCCCGGGCTTGGCGAACGACCTCTTGCATGAACCGCTTCACGCCCTGCGCCGTGTGGACTTGCCCTTGCCGCAAGATGGCGTGCAGAAAGCCGTTGCCCAGGCGGCGCCCCTCCTGCATGCTGTCGTAACTGCCGGCCACCGAGTAGCTGGCCACGAGCGGATGATAGACCGTCTCATGATAGTGGCCGTTGTAGGCGGCGCCGGGCTGCTGGCCATGCACCGCGATCGGAAAGCTGTCGATGTCGATGGTCACCTTGCGCGCGGCGTGGTCGCCACCGGTGGCACGGAGATGGCGTTGACAGGACTCGCCCAGCGAGTTGCGCAGCGCCGCGCGATTGCGGGCCGTGGAAGTCAGCATCGCAACCAGCCGCGATTGCGTAGGCTGACTGGCGAGCCGTTCGTGCAGCGTTTGTTCCCCCGGACGATCCCACACGGCCAGCTTCATGGCCGGATCGTGGGCCAGGCGGTCGGCGTCGTCCTGCGTGGAGTAGCCCAGCGCCAAGGCGTACAACCGCTCGCGCAACAGTTCGACCAGTTGGTAGCGAATCCACTCCTGGCGGCGCGGATCGTCGAGTTGTCCGGCGAGCCACTCGTTGAGTCCCAGCCGATGATCGGCCTCGCGCAACAACAACAGGCCCGCGTCGGAGGTAATCCGCTCGTCGCTGGCCAGAACCTTGACAGCGCGGTTGAAACTCGGCTCGAATAACCATCCGTGCGTTTCACCCATCGCGTGATCTCCTGGCGAGTCGTGGAATGTCGGTCACACTCCATGAAACACCGGGAATCACGCGATGTATTGACCCCCTTCCGAAAAGGTGGGATGAATAACACGGGGTAACGTCAAGAGATTGAACTGACTCTTTTTATCGAGCTTTCGAAAGCCTGAATTCGCTTCCCAGTTGTCGTCCCTTAACAATACTGGCCGTTGGTCGCTGCCTATCCCCGGAGAGAACCCCTGCGCTGCGGGGTGGCAAGCGAACAACGTCCCCGTGGGGTGGAAAACTGGCGACCGGCACCGGGCTGGCCACTCCACGGAGAATAGACACGGCCCACCAGGCCGAGAATAAGAATGAGCAGCCAATCGAAGCGCATTTGTGGGCACTCGTAGGTCCAGTTCACGGATTACGTCGTCAATGAGCGTCAGCAGTTCCCCCGCGTTCTTCACGCAGTCTTGCTCGTTTGGTACGACGCACGATCTCACAATGTCTTCGATAAGCGTGGCAGCACGTTTGTCCTCGCACGCAGCAGCTATCTCGCAGTTCGTGTACTCGCTTGGGCACGTCGCAACGCCTGCAACAAGTGCCCACAGTATCTTCCCCAACGCGAAAACGTCGACGGAAGGCCGAACGTCTTCGTCTCGCCGAGCAATCGTCCACGGGGGCATCCAATCGCGAGTACCGACGTTCTCGTACGTACCTGTAAGCCGCGGCGCATCTGTAGGAGCATGTACGATTCCCAAATCGCCCAGGACAAGTGATCTATCGGCTGCGAGGAAGATGTTCTGAGGCTTGATGTCTCGATGCACGAATCCCTTTTCATGCAACAGTGCAACACCCTCGACAAGCGGACGCAGCGCCCTCAACGCTTCGCGCGGACGACCTTCGTAGAGCTTGTGGGACGACGATAGCGCGCCGCTCTGGAAGTACGGCGCTACAAACCATCCTTCGTGCTCATTCCAGTCGAGAACCGTTACGAGTCCTGGGTGCTGCACTGACCGCAAGACGCCGATTTCACGTTGGAAGCGAGCGATTGAAACTTCGCGGTCCCGACGGCCATCGTGTAGCAGCACCTTCAAGGCGCCAACGGTCAGGACGCTGCTCACTTCGACAATCGACGAGACAAGATCTAGTGGAAGCTGAACCGGCTTGTTGGAACTCGCCCCAGTCATATCGACGAGATTAAAATACTCCGTAACGTGCTGCCTGGGAAAAGTATCTAAGCACTTGAACGCGGACAGCGGTACCGTCGCATTGGAAGCATCAAACACCAGGAAGACTTGGCCCTGTGCTCCATTTCCAAGTGGCCTAACGACGTGCCATTTTCCGTAATCCTGTCTCATTGTGTGCGCCTCGGTCATCGCGTAGTACTCTGCACGAGCACGAGATACTCGTGAGCGTACAGGGCGTGCGATCAAAACGCAACCGAATCCATCGCGTATCCTCACGTCCGTATGGGCTTTCAGTTGAAGCCAGGGTCGGCCCAGACACGATCATCGATTCAATTGATGGAGCTTAGCGCTCGGCCCGGGCGAGCACCAGGGCCGCGAGCCGATTCGTCTGGTCGTCGTCGTTGGACCACAGCTCGTCCAGGTTGCGGCGGATGCGACGGGCGGCGGTGGCGAGGTAGTATAAACCGGCCGCGCGGTCGCGCTGGCGCGTCGCGGCGTCCTCCGAACCGCTGGTCCACTGGCAATCCAGCCGGCGCAGCACGCAGGCGCTGGCGTACAGCTCCGCCGCGGCGTCGGCCACGCGGCCCAGGCAGTGCTGCCGGTCGACGATCGCTTCGCGGTGGGTGCGCAGCAGCCGCTCCACGTGGCCGCCAAACTCGCCCGCCAGGCGGCCCAGCTCGTCCGCGGCCGGCTCCAGCGGCGCGCGGCTCACCTCGACGTGGGGCGAGGAAAACCACGATTCCAGCTTGCGGCCGGCGAACTGGCCCAAGCGGCCTAAGTTGCGCAGCGGCTGACGGGCCGCCGCCAGCACGCCCTGCAAGTCCAGGCCTACGTCCCGCAGGCCGACCAGCGCCGCGAACGCGCGGAGCACGTCGTTGGCCCCTTCGCCGATGGTGTTGATGCGAGCGTCGCGGAGCAGGCGCTCGTACGGCTCGTCGGTGAAATAGGCCCGGCCGCCGAAGACCTGAATCGTGTCGTTGACGATGCGCCACAGCGTCTCGGTGGCGAACACCTTTAAGAGGGCCGTTTCCAGCATGTAGTCGGCGGCGCCGGCGTCGATCAGCGCCGCCGTTTGATAGGTCATCGCCTCCATCGCGTACGCGCCGGCCGCCATGAACGCCAGCTTCTGCTGCAGCAGCTCGAACTGACCGATCGGCTGGCCGAATTGGACGCGCGTGGCGGCGTGGGCGGCGGCGCGGGTCAGGCAGAACTTCGCCGCGC
>JAXLXV010000052.1:0-4750 GCA_046327745.1 Gemmatimonadaceae bacterium
TGTACCTGCAGGGGCAGGTGCTCTTTGGCCGGCGCACGGCACAGACCGTTCAGCAGTCGATCGATCTGTTCGAGCGGGCCGTGGCCCGAGATCCAAAGTTCGCCCGGGCGCATGCCGCGCTGGCGCTCGCGATCGCGTCGACGCCGTACTACTTCCAGGGCACGGGACGCATCGTCGCCCCACGCGTCTTCGCCGCGGCGCAGAAAGCGATCGCCCTTGACTCGACCGTTGCCGAAGCGTGGGGTGCCATCGCCGCCGCACAGATGAACATCTTCGAGAACCGGCAGGCGGACTCCAACTATCGCCGAGCGCAGGCGCTCGACACCACGGTGGCGATCTTGTGGGGGTGGCATGCGTTGAACCTGACGCACATGGGGCGCTTCGATGAGGCGCGCGAGCACGCCGCGCGCGCACAGGCCGCCGAGCCCGCGTCACTGATCGCACGCACCTGGGGAGCGCAGCTGCTGATGACGGATCGCCGCTATCAGGCCGCCGACTCGGCCACGCGTTCGATCCTGGCGATGGATTCGACGTACGCGCTGGCGTGGGATGTGAGGGGCGAGGTGCTGAGCTATCTCGGTCGAAATGATGAAGCCGTTGCAGCTCTGGAGCGCAACCTGGCGCAGTTGGCGAAGGACCGCGTGCACCAGACCGAGGGCATCCTCGCTTATGTGTATGCGCGCGCCGGTCGCGCCGCGGATGCCCGGCGGGCGATGGAGCGGCTGCGCACGAAGAACGGCGGCGAACTTCCGGCCATGGCGGTACTCGCTGCCGCGCTGGATATCCTTGGGGATCATGCGGCGGCTGTGACGATGATCGAGCGCGCGGTGAAGGCGCCGGACGCGTGGTTGCAGATGTACAACCGATCGGAACGGTTCGACGCATTGCGTCGCGATCCACGTGCTGACTCGCTGATGGCGAGCATTGAGAAATGGTGAGCGTACGCGGTGCGCTCTGATTCTCCGGGAGAGGAAGCCCACCCGCAATAGCGACGAACCGTTAGGCGACCCTACACGTGGCGAAGCTTGTTGGCTGCCTGCGCGAAATGAAGGAAGTAGCGCTCGAGGGACTTCGCTGACCCCGGACTGACGTCCACATCAAAAAAAAGTCGGCAGAACTCCTCTCGCGCCCGCAGGATTTCGCGACGTCGTGCCCCCTTCCACCGATCATCCGCCGCAGTGAGATCGAAGAGCTCAAGCGCTCGGGCAAGGGCGTGATCGAACCGAGAGGTATTACCTCCCGCATGAGCGCGAATTGCGCGGCCGACCTCGCTGCCGACATTGCCCATCTGCTCGAGCAGTGAGAAGGTCGACCAGCGAGCAGCCAGGCCAGAGTGGAGCGGTGGGGTGGTCATCGATCGCTCACCAGCATACCAACCACACGTCGAATGGCCGTTCGGACACCCGCATCGTCCACTCCACGCGAGCGGTTTCCCTGTGCAGGGCGAACGTTGATCATGGAGTCGAATTCGAGCCAGTCATCACCCGACTCGGCGGGATACAGGTTGATGCCCCACAGATTGGCCTGCAATGAACCGTCGTCCAGTAGTGCTGCCTCCTCATCCGAGTGCAACTCAGCGCCGATTGCCATGACGTTCCGTTCGACATCCACGACGGCTTTGATCATGTCGCCGAAGCCGCGCCCCGCCTCGTCGGCGAGCGTCGCACGGCTTACGAGCTGACGGATGATTTGCAGGCGAAATAGCGACATTTCGAAAGTTGCCGGCGCGTTCAGGTCTGCAGCAAGTACCCCGCTTGCATTCGTCTCCGGCGTAGGCTACGATCTACCTTCCAACGGAGACCCCACGCCAGGTGATGCGTTAGGCGTCACGACGCGACTGGGGTGGGATTCGGATGAGGGTGGTATGAGGCGTTCGGTGATGTGCAGGCTGCTCCCCCTGACCGCGATCGCGGCGGCGGCCATCGCTTGTGGTAGCAAGGAGACAACGTCCACCACGCAGGTCGCCTTCGAGGTTTCACCTGCCAGCCTGGCGTTCTCGGACCTCGAGCCCATCAAAAAGGCGTACCTGACCACGACGCCCAGTGGCGGCAACCTGGATTGGCAGGTCACCGCCAAGCCCCAGTGGTTGAAGGTGACGCCCGAGAACGGTCGAATCAGCGGCAAGATCGTTGAGTTGACTCTCGATGCCTCTGCACTTGCGCAGATGGACGCGGGATACTTCAACGGACGATTGGACTTCGTTTCGTCCGGCGGCACCGGGTCGATTGCCCTGGTCGCGCAATCACTCCCGGCCCCCAGGATCAGCGTCACACAATCACCTGTGGACCTGGATGAGTCTGCGGACAGCGGCCGCTTTGTGGTGAAGAACACCGGGAAAGATGCTGTGAGTGTATCGGCGGCGACGCCCAACGCGTGGATCACGACCCGGGTTGAGACGAGCTTCCTACGTCGAACAGAATCGACCTTTGTGCGCGTGGTGGTGAACAAGGAATCGCTTCCGGCGGGAGTCGCGACCGGGTCCGTGTCAGTTACAACAACGCCGTCCGTTCCGGCGGTCACGGTTCCCGTCACCGCTCACGTTGCGTCATCACCGCGTCCCGCGCTGGATGCATCCCGCGTCGCCTTCCTTGCCGGCGAGAACCAGGGACAGCTCATACTCAGCAACACGGGGAAGGGATCGCTCGCGTGGTCCGTGGCCAGCGGTGTGCCGTGGCTGAGCGCCGTCCCAAATGCCGGCTCTTTGTCACCTAACGAATCGGTGACGCTCGCGTTGCAGCTCGATCGCACACGCCTCCCGGGCCCCGAGGCGCAGGCAACGCTGACCCTCACCTCGAATGCCGCCGGGAGTCCGCTGGCAGTACCGGTCCTCGTGACCGCGTCGCCCGGTTTCTCAGCCGGACTGACGGTGCTCACGCACCGGGTGATCGATGCCGAGCCAAGTCCGCGCACCGGTCTCATTGTGACGGTGTCCGCGCAACCGTCGCAGCTGAATATCCTGGACGTCATCACCGGGGCCGTGTCGAGTGTCCCGCTGTCGAGCGTGCCCACGTCGGTCGCCGTTCGACCTGACGGCGCCTTTGCCGCGGTAGGGCATGATGCCAAGGTGACGCTTGTCGACCTCAACGCTCGTGCCGTCGTCCGGGAATACGCGGTCTCTGCCGATATTCTGGATATTGTCCTCCCCATGAATGGGTGGGCCTACGCCTTTCCGATTCGCGATCAGTGGACCGCAATTCGAAGCATCGAGCTGGCGACGGGCAACGTGAATGATCAAACGAATCATCCGGGGATCTACGCCGGCACCTACGCTCGGCTGCACCCGGACGGTCGATCGATCTACGGTTCTCAGACGCAGCTGTCCCCAGCCGATCATGAGCGCTACGACATCAGCAAAGGTGTCGCGGTGCGGTTGTATGACTCGCGCTACCACGGAGACTATCCGATGGGTGGCGATGCCTGGATCTCCGACGATGGCACGCGGCTCTTCAACCGATGGGCGCACGCCTTTCGCCTGAGTCCGAATCAGTCTGACGACATCACCTACGCGGGCAAGCTGTCTGGCATCACCGACGTACGCTGGGTGACGGATGCGCCCGGTATGCAGCGTGTTCTTGCTGTCATCAGGGAGCCAGCCGCGATGCACGACCGGATCCACAGCTACAACAGCAACACCCTCGCATTCACCGGCACTATCCCTCTTCCGAGCTTCCCCAGCGTGCCAGCGCCGGTGGCCGCACAAGGGCGGTTCGTCTTCGTGATGAGGAACCGCGTGTACGCGTTGGTGCAGGCCAACCCTGGTGGAGGGCTACTGAACGACTGGGGGCTGGCATCGTTCTCGGCGACGCAGGTTCCATAGCCGCGCCAGTCGCCATCCACGCGCCGATTCGCCATTGGCGGGATTGAGCGGCGGTGAGCCTGTTGGGCAGATATGGGATAGAACGAGGTGTCAAAGGCCGAACTGATCGTTAGCGTGCAGGACACCTGCTCAAACGGGAAATGGAGACGCACGCGCTCTTCGTCAAAATCCCCGGCAGCTGCGAGACCGGAACGTCAGCGGTCCTATCGGTCGCATTCGCACTGGTGGTATCCGCCTGCAGCGGTGGCGCGGTCGATCCCAGGAATGTCGAGCCAACCTGCAATCCCGGCAGCAGCTTCAACGGAACGAGCTGCCAGGTCTATGCGTTGCGCAGCGTCGAGCGCCTTCCGACGCCGTGGACGGAAGGGGGACGAGCGCTCACGCTCGAGATGGTCGTCTACCGCCCGTTAGGCGCTGGCCCGTATCCGACGCTGATCTTCCATCACGGTTCGACCGGGAACGGGGACGACCCGTCGCTCTTCGGGCGGACCTATACCAGCGAGACTCTGGCGAAGGTCTTTGTGGACAAGGGGTGGATGGTGCTTTTCCCGCAGCGGCGCGGACGCGGGGCATCCGATGGCCTCTATGATGAAGGGTTCGAGCCGGATCGATCGCGTTACTCGTGCAAGGCGGACCTGGCGCTTGGCGGGTTGTCGCATGCGCTCGAGGACGCGGACGTGATCTACCAGCAGGTGCGCGTTCGAGCTGACGTCGATGCCACGCGGCTCATGGTCGGCGGAATATCACGCGGCGGGATCCTGGCGATGGCGCACGCCGCGCAGCGTCCTTCGGCGTACTTGGGGACGGTCAACTTTGTAGGAGGGTGGATTGGGGAAGGGTGCGCGGATGCGGTGGTGGTAAATCGCTCGACGTTCGTAGCGGCTGCAACGTCGCCGCGGGAATCGGTCTGGTTGTACGGCGAGAATGATCCGT
>JAXLXV010000053.1:0-4050 GCA_046327745.1 Gemmatimonadaceae bacterium
GGGTCCGCGACGATGGGTACGAGTCGGCGACGCTGGTGAAGGCGGCGGACTCGCGGAAGGCGATCGAGCTGATCCTGGCGATCTACGAGTCGGCTCGCGAGGGGAAGCTGGTGCGGCTGGGGTAGAAGACCCCAGCCTCCTTTCCGTACCGGAGAGGGGGCAGGTGTCGCAGGGTTGGGCCTGATCGGGCATCCATTGATGCTCTGGCTGGACAGTTGCCGTGGGCGCCAGAAGTGACCGGTGGAGTAGGCCCATCGAGATCGTCGGCTCGAAGAGCATCGTCCTCAAAAGGATGATCTCCTTCGTTCAGGTGGTTATATAGTTTGACACCTCTTCCCTCCCCGGTTACCCTTGGGCACCGTTCCTGCCCACGGGCGCTTCGTATTCTTCTCGATAAGGCCTCGATTACTCCATGACATCTCCTCTGTCCCCACTGCCAGAATACACGCAACCACCAGTCTCAGAGATGGTGCTTGGCGTACAGTTCGAGCCGCCTGAGAAACTCGGGGTGGTGCATCTGGGTCTGGCATGGCAGGAGTTTAGGAATCGGTATCCTCGCGTCGAACAACAGCCGCCATTGCCTCCAGCATTCGAGCGGTTTGATCTTCGTCCTCCCAGGCCGGTCCGGATCAACCTGGAGCTGGTGACGGGACAACTCCTACCGCGTCTCTGGTTCATCACTGAAGATGGAAGACGTTTGCTCCAGGTACAGCGTGACCGCTTCATTCGTAACTGGCGGAAGATGGACGGACGCGAGGAGTACCCGCGCTATCGTCAATTGCGGGCCGACTTCTCGGAGGAGCTCACGACGTTCGCTGTTTTCCTCGAACGTGAGCGTCTTGGTCCACTGCAACCGAACCAGTGCGAAGTCACGTACGTCAATGAGTTGATGGCGAAGCAGGCTGGCACAGATCTGGGGGGTCTGTCGCGCGTCATGTCAACCTGGTCGCCTCTTGACTCCGACGACTTTCCGGCGCGACTGGAGGACGTGACGCAGGAGATGCGGTATGTCATTCCTGACCCGGATGGCAGACCTGTCGGACGACTACGTGTCATCCTACAACCGGTCCAGAGTGCAAGCAGCGGTCAGCAGGCATATCGGTTGCGCCTCACGGCACAGGGACGACCGATTGGCTCCGGGCTTGAGGGGGTTTTCCGCTTCTTTGATGTTGGGCACGAGTGGGCCGTGCGCTGCTTCACCGCGATCACGGCTCCGGACATGCATCAAGCTTGGGGGCGCTTACGATGAATGCTCTGGCAATGATGGGCGGCACGAGTGCGACCATCGGCGCGTGGCCGGGCGTGTATAGAGGCTCAGCACTCTATGGGGACTCGGCACTCATGATCTGTGACGTGTCCGCCATCCCGGACACGGTGAGTGAGGCGACTCCTGCCAGAGTGATTGAACTGCTCTCCGTCACCGGATGGGCACTCCGCATCGAGTTTGACACTGAGCCACCGCTCTGGTTGTTGAGGCTTGTAGAGCGTGCCAAGGCTCTCCTCGAGCTCCCAGAGGGTTGGAACGGCCACGCGGCAGCAGCCGTTCCGATTCAGGCTGCGACCACGATGCTCATGATGACGGTGCAAACCCTAACCGAGGCTTCTCCTTCCCCGACCATCACGCCACTGTCGGATGGCGGCATCCAGCTAGAGTGGCATGAACCGGATATGGAGATCGAGGTTGTCATCGACGCTCAGGGGCTCGCTCATGTCTGGTACGACGACTCTCGGGAGGGCGTCGAGGACGAGTTCACCGAGAGCGGCGATTTTCCTCGCTTCCACGAGCTCGCGGCCGAACTGACGCGTCGCGTCTGATCCAGCTCGCGTTGCATGTCCGTCCCGCCAGACCATGTCGATGACGAGACGATCTTGCCCGATGACGTGCTCTGGCGGCGGGTGCCTACCTGGGACGGATTCATCACTCTCGACAAGAAGCTCGGGTACCATCGGGTCACCACATCGGCGTTCCGTGATGATCGTGACGGCGATCCAATGTCAGTCTTTCTGGCGAGGGAAGCAAGTCTCGAAGCCGTGCTTGGAGAACACCCTGGCTTCGGGGTCGTTGCGTTCAGCGCTCAGTTCGCTCGAAGCCAGGGGCAGATCATGTACAGATCGCCACATGACGGCCTGCCCGGACATGCGAAGGTTGCAGGCATAAAGGATCGCAAGGTCCAAAGGGCATTCGTAGCCGTCGTGACGTGGGTGCGCCGCCCCATCGGTTACGATGAGCAGTCCCTACCAGACCCGCCAGAAGCGAGTGATGTGACCTGATTGTGAATCCTCAGATCGCCACTGAGGATCGGGTTTGTCGGATACGGATGCACCCGCCGCTACGGGGCGGGCGACGCAGGGATGACGGGCGACGGGCGGGGCGCGTCGGCCTGCCCGCGAGTGACCGCTGCTGCGACGTGGCCGCCGAGTGCCGCTCCTTCGGGGGTCAGGTTAGGGCATGTGGTAAGGCGACGGCCCCGCGCGGATTCTCGCCAGGCCGTCGCGGCGGACGAAGATTCTCGACAGTTTCCGTGCGTGTCCTCACCAGCGGTGGGGTTCGATGAATCGAACCCGTACGAGGACGACGGACCTCGTACGGGCGCGATTCATCGCGCCCCTCGGCCGCATCCCTTGTCTGCACCCTTCTGGTGGGCTGGTCCAGGGGGACATCTCCAGAGTGACTTCGGCCACGCTGCACTAGCGCGTCAGTCGTGTTGGAAGTCGACTGTGGCGAGGGCACGGAGTTCGTTGGGTTCATATCTTGTATGTCTGGAGGTGCCGATGGCGAGAACACCGCCCATGCCTGAGGCCACGCTCCTGCTCGACGGGCTCGCCTATGTCGAATCACCTCGCTGGCATGACGGCCGGCTGTGGTTTGCGCACTGGGGGACAGGCGACGTCGTCGCGGTCGGCCTCAACGGCACCAGCGAGGTCATGGCCCACGGACCTCCCAAGGTGAATGCAGCTGTGCCAGGCCACGGTCTCGGCTGGTCCATCGACTGGCTGCCCGACGGCCGCCTCCTGGTCACCGGCAAGGAGCTGCTGCGCAGGGAGCCAGACGGGTCGATGGTCCGGCACGCCGACCTCAGGGATATCGGCGAGCATGGCTGGAACGAGATCGTGGTCGACGGCCGCGGCAACATCTACCTCAACAGCATCCGTTTCGGATTCCTCGCCGGCGAGCCCCCGAAACACGGGATCATCGCCCTCGTCACCCCGGAGGGTAGGGCCCGCCAGGTCGCAGGCGACCTGGCGTTCCCGAATGGCATGGTGGTGACGCCGGACAACGCGACGCTGATCGTCTCCGAGTCCTTCGCCGGGCGGCTCACCGCCTTCGATATCGCCACCGATGGAAGCCTCTCCAACCGGCGGGTCTGGGCCGAGGGTCTCGGACCAGACGGCATCTGCATCGACGCCGAGGGCGCCATCTGGGTCCAAACCCCAGACACTCCGGAAGGCGCCGTCGTCCGAATCCGCGAGGGCGGCGGAGCGCTCCAGCGCATCGAGCACGACCGCACGATCTTCGCCACCATGCTCGGCGGACCGGACGGCACCACACTGTTCCTGGCAGCGGCCGAGTGGCGCGGCATCGAGCACGTGGACGAAGCGGTCGCGGCCCACACGGGGCAGGTTCTCATGACCAGGGCGCCGGCGCCGGGCGCCGGATGGCCGTGACACAGGCCCCGTCCCGCGCTGGGACCGCCAGCCCTGAAGGGTGGATCGGGCACCCCATTCACCTCTCAACTACGGGCAGGTAATCGAGCGCTCCTCGTCCCGGCCGACGACGTAGAAGTGCGTGTCGTAGTGCGGCACGTCGTACCCCTCGTGGCCGTGTGGCATCTGGTCCTTACAGTCTGAGCGGCCGTCACGACCGGGCCGCTGAACCGACGTGTGCCGGGCCTGAAGACACCCCGAAGGAGCGCACGGCAGCACCGAGTGGGCTTCGATTCTTCGAGCAGGCCGTGCCGGGTCATCGCGGCCCGCTCCGGCCGCAAGCGCACGACGGCGGGAGTCCTGCCAGTGGTGCCGGGGCGGGTAGCCGTGTCGGTGGGAGCGTAG
>JAXLXV010000054.1:0-4008 GCA_046327745.1 Gemmatimonadaceae bacterium
CGCCGTCGTTCAGGTACAACCGATCCTGCAGCGCCGGAGCCAGGTCGGAGAACTCGTTCCCGCCGCTTACCACGTACAGGTCCGGCTTGCGATCGCCGTTGGCGTCGAAGAACAGCACACCCAGGTCCTCGGAGATGGCGTCGACCTCGAACAATCCGGGGTTGCTCGCCGCGAACTCGCCGCCCGGCTGCTGGATCAACAACTGGCCAGCTTGATCCTTCGCCCCGCCAATGTACACGTCATCCAGGCCATCGCCGTTGACATCGGCGACCGCCATGTTGGGTCCATCGATCGACAGCATCTTGGGAATCAGCCGCTCGCGATCAAAGTCGACGAAATCGTTCTCGTGGTGCACAAAGGGAATCGGCGTCGACGCCGACACGTTCGCGAGCACGGTCTCGCGCCGGGGCGCGAGCGGCACCTTCACCGTAGGCCCGGCATCGTCCTGGCTGACCGTCACGACCTGATTGGATGCCACCCTGGTCCGCACGCTCTTCCGCCCATCGGGCCACGTGACAACGAGTGAGTCCAAGGTGTCGCGCGCGCCAACCCCAAAGGTCAGCGTGTAGTCCACGCTTGACTCAAAGGCGCGCGATGGTGATTGCTCCTGGTAGAAGATCTGCGAGCCGCTGCGAACCGCCACCTGTGCGCCGACCGCAAACCGGTTCCTCCCCGCTGCATCCCCCTGCAGCTTCACCTGCAGGTACCGGTTCTCGTTATGCAGGGCCCGCGTATTGTTCCGGTAAACGAACGCTTCGTCATTCACGTTGTTCACCACCAGGTCCAGCGCGCCGTCGCCATCGAGGTCGCCGTAGGCTGCGCCGCTGGAAAAATTGGGGGTGTCCAATCCCCACGCCTTCGCTTCATTGGTGAACGTCATCTTCCCGCTGTTGTGAAAGGCGTAGTCGGGAATACGCGTTTGCGGCATGGCGTTGATCAGCCGCATGTAGTCGACCTTGCCACCGCTCGTCGCGTCCTTCCGGGTCTCACCGTTTGCCAGGAAGGCGATGTAGTCCTGTGACGTCACATCCCGCACGAGCCCGTTCGTGACGTAGATGTCCTTGTAGCCATCGAGGTCCAGGTCCGCGATCAATGCGCCCCAACTCCAGTCCGTGCGCGACACGCCAGCCTCTTGCGCAACGTCGCTGAACGTTCCGTTGCCGTTGTTGCGCTGCAGCATGTTGCGCATGAACTGGTAGTGATACCCATCGCGGACGCGCGTCTGGTACGTGTCCCATCCCTCGAATGAGATCATCGTCCGCAGCCGGTACTCATCCTCCGGCAGCATGTCCGTCGTGTAGATGTCAGGCAATCCGTCATCGTCAACGTCTGCGATGTCCATTCCCATCGAGAAGTAGCTGATCGATGGCATCTCCTCTACCAGCGACTCAGCGAACGTTCCGTTGCGCCGGTTGATGTAGAGGTAGTCGCGCTCGTGGAAGTCGTTCGAGACGTAGATGTCCGGCCACCCGTCACGATTCACGTCACTGATGCCGAGCCCAAGCCCGAAGCCAATCTCCGCTCCGTAGATGCCGGCACGCTCACTGACATCGACAAAGTGACCGGCATCGTTCCGGTACAGCTTATGACCGCCGTACTTGTCACGGATATTCCGCGTGTTCCGCAGGCCAAAGCTGCTCACGGGGCTCGGCGAGTTGTTAATGATGAAGAGATCCAGATCGCCGTCGCGGTCGAAGTCGAAGAAGGCGGCGTGGATCGCATACCCCTCGTCGGCGACTCCAAACTCTTCTGCTTTCTCCGAGAACGACGGAACACCGTTCCGATCGTTGCCACCATTGATCCAGAGCGCATTCGCGCGATCGCGCGGCTGGCCGTTCCCCGCACGACACACATAGATATCCAGCCGCCCGTCGCCATTGACGTCGGCCAGCGTCACGCCGGTGCTCCAGGCGGTCCGCTTCTGGCGCATCCCGGCATCGTCCGTGATGTCGCGAAACTTGAACTTCCCCTCGTTCAGGTAGACGCGTGGTCCGTCCTGATTGGACGTGAGGACCAGGTCAGGCAGCCCATCTCCGTTCAGGTCGCCGATCGCGACGCCGCCACCGTTATAAAAGTTCCGATATGTGAAGATGTTGAAGTCCGGACGGTCCGTGACCTGGTTCGCGAATGACACGCCCGTGTACGCGGATGGCATGCGCGTGAACAGCTTTCCGTCGACCGCCGGTGCCACTGCCTGCGTCGAATCGTTGCCCCTGACGGGCTTGGCGTTCCCCCCACCAGAACAACCGGAGAATATGACGAGCGCCAGCAGTCGCGCTCTCATTGCGGCCTAACGCTCTTTAGACGACCTGTGACTGCCAAGGCTGCTGCCTGTAGTGGAAGACGGTGAAGCGGGCCCTGCATAAACGGGGAATTGGGAGAATTGTCCCCCTGAACTACCATAGCCTGTTCCCGGGACCGAGAACAGGCTATGGCGTGACTACGATGGCTCCGCGTCGATCAATACCCCGGGTTCTGCTTCAGCAGGGGGTTCGTCTCGATCTGTGACTGCGGGATCGGCATCAGGATGCGGTACGGCTCTCGCTGCTGCTTGTACGAGAATGGGCCGGTGTAGGTGCCGAACCGGATCATGTCCTGGCGCCGCTTCGACTCGCCCGTCAGTTCAAACAGGCGTTCTTTCAGGATCTGGTCGCGGAACGTCGCCTGCGTGAAGCTGCCGGCGTTGAGCGGCTTTTCCGGCGTGAAGTTGCGCTGCCGAACGGTGTTGACCAGCGCGACTGCCGCCGGCGTTTGTCCCAGCTCGTTCAGGGCCTCCGCCTTGATCAGGTACATCTCCGACAGTCGGAAGTATGCGTAGTCATTTCCATTGTCGCCGCCGACGCGCGCGGGATCGCGCGTGTACTTCGCAATGCGCGGCCCTTCGTTCTCTGCCGCCTGCGTCACGTCGTTGATCGTCAACGTGAAGATGAGCGGATTCCCCGCACGGTCCTTCAGCGGCGATCCATCGTCCAGGCTGTACTGCTGGCCGATCTGGAAGATCTCACGACGATGGTCCGCAGCGTCAAACGCCGTGTAGGTCTCCGGCAGCGTTGCGAAACCATTCCATCCACTCGGATTCTGGTTGTAGTGCGAACCGCGCATGATGATCGTCAGGCCCAGGCCGTCCTGCGCCACGTGGCGGACCACCAGTACGTTTTCGAGTGAGGTGCGGTTGGTGGACGCAAAGTTCGCCTTCCACTCTGCCGGCCCGGCCGGAAGCGTGTAGCCGGCGGATGAGTTGATCACTCGATCCGCAGCGGCAGCGGCTTCCGTCCACTTCGCCGTTCCCTTCGTTAGGCCTGCCGTGGTGACGGTCCCAAGGAAGACCTGGGCGTTGACGTACATGCTCGCCAGGATCGCGTCGGTTGCGCCCTTCGTCATGCGCCCGTACGACGTCGGTGGCCAGCGGTCGGGGAGCGCCGGACGAGACTCGTTGAGCTCCTTCTCAATGAAGGCGAAGACCTCGGCACGGGTGTTCTGGGCACGCGGCTTCACCTCTGTAGTCGTCACGATCGGCACGCCACCGAACAGGTCCATCAGGCAGTAGTAGTAGAAGGCGCGCAGCGTGCGAAGCTCGGCCTTGATGACCGCTGCATCCGGCACCGACGTCTTCTCCATGGCAGTGAGCACCTGGTTCGCGCGAGACACCCCGGTGAAGAGGTCGTTCCAGGCGCCACCGATGTCCTCCAACCCCGCCGGGCTGTTGGCCTGCCACGTCTGCCGGTGCATTTCGAGCCAGCGCCCGTTGTCGTACCAGTCGCTGCCGCGCGTTGGCACGACGTTCTCGTCACTACTCACCTGGCTCAGGTTGTAGTAGTTCCACATGGTGCCACGCAGCGCCGCGTACACGGCTGCCAAGCCGCCTAACACTTCATCTGAGTTGCGATAGAAGTTGTCCGGCGTGATGGCGCTGGTGGGCGTTTCGGACAGGTCCGTGCATGCCTGCACGGATGTCAGCGCTACCGGCACGAGGAGCAACGTGCTCACGCGCAGGGCGCGCACCGAATC
>JAXLXV010000055.1:0-3491 GCA_046327745.1 Gemmatimonadaceae bacterium
ATCGTTGCATGCCAGCGCAGCCATCGCGCAGAACAACCATGCCCTTGATCCTGTCCTCATCATCCCCCCTTGCCTCGCGTGTCTCGGACCCGTGACACGGAGAATCTGTTTAGCTGCAGCCCATTCGGCGAGCCCTTCGCGGCATGGGCTGCGATGGCCACCTAGGCAAGCTGGCGGCCGAATGATGTTTCGCACCTCACTGACGCAGCGTCGCACGCATCGTACGTTTTGGTACGTCCAATGCTTTGGAGTCACCCGTGCGACACCACGCCTTTATCCCCATCATCGTCCTACTCGTTTCAGCATGCGGAAGCAGCACCGCCAGTTCCGACGGTGCATTGGTGATCACAGGCACTGCCTTCAGCACAACGCTGCATCAGAACGAGAACAACACGCTCAACCTTGAACTCACCAACGGTACATCGCGGGCGTTCCAGTTCGAGTCCAACATCTGCCCGGGCACACTTCAGGTCTATAACAGTCAGCAACAACTCGTGCACGACGCACGGTACTTTCCGTTCCTCTGTAGTGCCTTCAGTGCGATTAGGACGCTCGCGCCGGGTGAGACGTTCCGGTGGCAGGAGGGGCTTCCCGCCATGTTCGTGGCGACGTCCGGGGGTGCACTCACCGTCCCGCCGCCGGGCACCTACCAAGTGGTAGCCGGCGCCTGGTATTGGTCCAGCCATGGGAAGGTCGAAAGCACGCCCGTGACGATTACTATCGTCCCGTAGCTCCAACGACCCGCAGGCCGTACCGGTAAACCGAAGGGTCTCGTCCGCCTCACTCCTCACCGCAGGAACGTTGCGCGAGAGCTAGGCGTTCGGAGCACCGGGCTCGAACGCTCCGGCCGTTCAGCAGCGACCTCACGAGCTCAATCCGTCGGCTGCTACGCAGGGTCCGTGGTATTTGTCGGACCTGCTCTTGCGCCTCGACCATACGCCCTGTAGCGTCGCCACCCGCGCGGGCGCGGATCGTCGCCGTGGGAGGTCCTATTTATGGGGGTCCAACTTTCTGCCAAGGACGTTCGTCGCGTCGCCGATGCGACGCGCGTGTTGGTCAGTCCCCTGAATGCACCCTCCGAAACCGCGTGGGTTGAGCTGGTCGGCGCTTCGCTGCGGGCATGTACAGCGGCTGAACGCTCGGGCGTCATCCTCGAGCGGGGCGACGTGGCATCGATGGTGGGCACTTTCGGCAAACGGGCGATGGAGGAGTACGTCACGCGCTGGTACCGCACCATGTCGGGCGATGTTCGCCGACGCCAGCGCGGCCTGACGTCATGGGTTCGAGCCGACGTCTGGTCGGTCCGGGAAATCCAGCGAACTGCCTACTTCCGCGAATGGTGCCTGCCTAACGGCAACAATGACTCGGCGGGCATGTGTGTGTACGAAGGAGCTGGCGAAGAAGTGGCCGTCTATGTCAGCACATCGCGCACGGGTGGCTTTCCGCCAGGAGGCCATGTGTCCGCCATGCTCCAGATGATGCAACCGGCGCTGGCCGCGGGTGTGGCGACCATGCGCGCCATGGCACGCGCGCGATACGACGCCACACTGCTGGACACCGTGGACAGCCCAGTGGGACTGTTTCAAGCTGACGGGCGACTGCTACATGCCGTGCCGCAGCTGACGGCAATGCTGAACGACCCGACCGATGGCGCGACCCTCCGCAGTGCGGCCTCCGCGTTCGTCCGCGAGGTGGCGAGACGCCTGTGGGGCCGCGGTGCGCGGCCAGCCATTCCCGAGCGTGTGGTCTTCGGCGACCGACGCTCCTACGTCATGCACCTTTCGCTCGTGGAATCGGGATCACTCGGCGTCGAGCGCCTTTGCGTACTGACGGTGAAGGGCGAACGGGAGGCGAAGAGCGCCACGGCCCTGCGCGCACTCTTTGGACTGTCGCCCCGTGAGGCAGACGTCGCGCTCCTACTGGCGCGTGGTTGCCGAAACAAGCAGGTCGCGACCCGGCTGGGGATCAGCGAGTTCACCGCGCGCCGTCACACAGAACGCGTCCTGCACAAGCTGCACGCCACGTCCCGATCCGAAGTGGCCGCGAAGGTGTTGTAGCCCGATCGCCGACCGCCCGTTCGTCCCGCCCTGCTGAGCATGCGGCGGCCCTATTCGCCGATCGACCTTGCCGGCCCAACGCCACCGAGGAGATCTTGCCCGGACCTCCCGCTCCGCGCCAAATCCGCCGGACGCGAACGGCACCCACGCTTCGAGATCGGCGCCCATGCAGCTCTATACACAGCTCAACTTCGGCGGAAATTGCGAACAGGCCTTCCGCTACTACGAAAAACATCTGGGCGGTCGCATTACCATGATGATGACCCAGAGTCAGGCACCAGGTGCACCAATTGGGGCAGGGTCAGCGATCATTCATGCCCGTATGGATCTCGGCCGCACAGTCCTGATCGGTAACGATGTGCCCGAGTCCGTGTTCCAGCGCATCCGAAGTGTGTATCTGTATCTCGGAGTCGACTCTCCAGAGGAGGCCGAGCGCGTGCATGCCGTTCTGTCGGATGGAGGCGAGGTACATATGCCCATGACAGAGACCTTCTATGCCACGCGATTTAGCCAAGTGCGTGATCGCTTCGGCGTGGCGTGGTCGATCATCCACGAACGCCCGCGGCCGTCTGCTTAAGTACGTGCAACGCCTCATAGACCCTTCCTGGAGCCATGCCATGCGGAAGTATTTGGCGATCAGTGCAGTGGTGATGCTCGTGCCTTTGGCCCTTCGCGGCCAGGGCTTGCATCCTGATTCACTGTTCCCGCGCCTTATCGGACGCTGGGAGTTGCGCGGGACGATCGCCCGGCAGCCGACGACGCACGACGTCACTTTTTCGTGGATGCTGGGCCGCGAATACGTGCAGATGCACGAGGTCTCTCGGGAAAAGGCACCGAACGGATCGCCCGCGTATGAAGCCGTGGTGCTCTTTGGTCGTGATCCCAAGACGGGTGCATACGCCTGTTTGTGGATGGACAACACGGCCTCGGCGGCGTTCGATCCCGAAGGCACTGGCCACGGCTCGGTCGCTGGCGACTCCATTCCCTTCCTGTTCCACTACAGCGCGACGACTTCGTTCCACACGACGTTTGTCTACGATGGGAAGAAGGACAGCTGGCAGTGGCACATGGACAACGACAGCGCCGGTGTGCGCCGGCCGTTTGCCCGCGTGACGCTCACTCGCCAGTAGCGTTGTCGAGTCGCCAGGACATGACCGACAGCCCCAACAGCCAAGATCCAGAACTGCTGCGGCGACTGCTCCGCGCCAAGGATCGCATGGACGCCGCCTCGCACGAGGACTGGCCCGTGCAACGACTCGCGCGGGTGAGCGGCGTGTCGCACGCGCATTTTGCTCGATCGTTCAAGCAGGCATTTGGATTGCCGCCGCATCGGTACCTCCTGACGCGCCGCATTGAACGCGCAAAGACGCTGCTCCGTGACACCGACCTTTCGATCACGGAGATCGCGTACCGGACGGGCTGGGAGAGTTTGGG
>JAXLXV010000056.1:0-3279 GCA_046327745.1 Gemmatimonadaceae bacterium
CGCGTAGGCATGCTTGAGTTCGGTCAGCCGCCCGAAGAGATCGTACTTCGCGGAGGCGGCGTAGACGTTCGGGGTGCAGGGTGTGGCGGCACTCGTGCTCAGCCCCTTCGGTTGCCCGCTATTATCGTAACAGGTCGTGACGGCCTCGCCATCGGGGTAGGTCGTGGTGCGCAGATGGTCGCCCAGATCGTAGGTGAACCACGTGGGCGCTGTCTTCGCCGCACTGTCCACGGTGACCGTCTTGGTGGTCTTAGTGGTCCGGCCCCGGCAATCGTAGGTGAAGGCGGTACTGCCGCTCGTATCGCTGACCGAGCCCAGGCGGCCCAGCGGACACACTCCGTCGCTGGTGGTGTCGTAGCTATAGGTGATGGCCGCCGTCGTGCCGCAGATGTTGGGCTGCCAGGTGTCGTTGCCGAAGTAAAACTTCTTGGTCAGTCGGTTCACGCCATCGTAGCAGAATTGCACATGCTGGCTGGCCTTGGGATCCTCCTGGTAGACCAGGTTGCCCACGGCATCGTAGGCATACTGCCACGTGCCCGAATCCGGGTCGGTCATCTGGAGCTTGCGGCCCAGCGAGTCATACGCGATCGTAATCCGGGTATTGCTGTTGTCGTTCTGCGTCGTGCGGTATAGCCGCCCGGCGCTATCGTATTCGTAGGTCGTGTAGGTATAGAGCGCCGAATATCCGTGGTTGACGTCTTTGCGCGTCACCCGGCCGTACGTGTTGAACGTGGTCATGGTCCAGTTCGACTCTTCGTCCGCATCGCGGCGCACCCTGCCCTCGTAGAGGGTACAGGCGGACGTCCCATCGGGCTTGTACACACATTGCGGCCGCCCGAGCGGGTCGATCCAGGACGACCACCCCAGCCAATACCGGTAGGACGTCGTGCCATTGTTACCGGCGCCCGGCGCCGCCGGGTCCCCCGCCCACGGATAGGGATCGTCCACCTCGGCGACCCGGCCCCCGACGTCGTACTGCGTGCGGCCGGTGATAATCTGCTGATCGGCACCATCCACGACCCGCAGCGTGGCGCTGTGGTGGTGGCGGCCGAGGCCGTCGAAATATTCGGTGGTGGTGAGGTAGTCAGGAATTTGGCCGAGGGCGCCACTTCGCTGGTTCGGCTCGCGCTGGCGCACTCTCACCGACGAGTACTGCCCCTTGCTGCCGAAGGTATAGGTGTACAGGGTGGAGTAGTAGTCGGGGTCTTCCAGCGGGCGTTTGATTTTGGAGAGACGGCCGGCGCTATCGTATTCGTACGACGTGACCGCCCCGTTGGGATCGGTGACCGACGTGGGCTTGCCCCATCTGTAGTCGGTGACCGTGGTGGTGGTGAGCGTCACTCCATTTCCCGGGTATCTGATAACCTGGGATGGATAGAGCAGGGCCTGGCTCTCGTAGACCGTGACCGTAGGAATGTTGTTGGCGTCGCGGGCTTCGATGATGTTCCCGTAGCCGGAGCTGTCATACGTCATCGTGCTCTTGGTACACCGCCCGGTGCCGCTCGGACAGGCGTGGGTGACCGCCCCGGTGGTCTGATCAAGCCACGTATACACTTCGGTAGGATTGCCGAAGCCGACCCAGCCGTAGAGAGAGAGGTCCCAGCCGTCATAGAAGAACCACTTCTCGGCAAACGCCGCTCCGCCTGCGCCCGCCGACGACCAGGTGTGTTTCGGCTTGTCGCGCACGTTGCTGTAGATCCCGGCCTGGGCATACTCGACATAGGTATCCACGCGATCAGCAGCAGTGGCGCCGCACGCCTCCGCGGGATCGCCGGCTCCGCACGAGTAGGTGTGCGTGATATTGCCGTACGGGTCGGGTGGATCGTTGCGCTCGTAATGGATCAGCGCGTTGGTCACGTCTTTGTTACACGTGATACCGCCCAATTGATCGCAGGTGAAGGTGTCGTTCTCTGCCAACCACAACTGCGTGCTTTGCGTGTTCGCCAAGGCGGCGTACGACCAGACATTCTTCTGCACGCGTACCAGGGCCAAATTGGGATATCCACCGGCGTAGGTATCCACCTCGATGACCTTTCCCTTCGTGATGGCCTCTTGCCCGAAGGTGGTCAGGGTCCAGTTGTTGTCGGCATCGAAGCGGTATACCACCCGAAAGCCGCGGAATTCGCGCTCGGTGGCGTCATACCGGCCATCCTGGTACCAATAGCTGCCGGTCAGGTCATGCCCGGTGCACGGCGTGCCGCACATGCCGTCGTTGTGCACGATCTGGGTGGTCACCCAGCTGATGAAGGGCAAATCCGAGACCCCATCGCCGCCAGTGTTGTCGTAGACCGAGGACGGGCCGTACACCAGCGTGGTGGTGCCGCCCAGGCCGTTCTTCGAGATCTGCAGCAGGTTGGGGCGCGCCCCGTCATGCACCAGGTTCTGGTTAGTCTGGGCCGTCCAGGCTGTGCTGCTGTTGGTGTTGACACGGTCGAGCATCCCGTCGCCGTCGACGTCAAAGAAATCGATCAGGGTATAGCGTGGGTTGCCGGTGGTGGTCGTCGTGCGGATCGCGCCGCTGCCGCCGCTCCACGCGCGCGGCGCCGTGAAGACGGAGTAGCAGTCGGGACACATCCACTCGCCACACGGGACCCAATCACACCAGGTGCCGACGCTCAACGATTCCAAGCTGTCGCCCGCGTTCAGGGCGACCATCCACTGGTTGTTGATCACGTCGATCCAGTCGGGCAGCCCGTCGCCGTTGACGTCGGCCACATCCCGCATCGTCTCCCCGGACCCGTTGGTGTAGCGGATGCCCGAGGCATACGGGGCCAGCACCACCTGGGCGGACGCGGCAAAGCCTTGGCCGGTGTTGTAGAAGACATCAAGGCACAGGCCGGTGACCCCAAACGGCGTGCAGTACTGGCTCTGGCGGCGCACTAGACCCTGAAAAAGTACCTGCGGAATGCTGAAACGGTCCCATATCGCTGGAAACCCTTGTGGCACAAGGGTAGGCTGCGTTTGTTGTCGGCTGCAAACGAGGTGGTGGAGGGCGGTTTCAGATGAGGGTTCGAGATGCGGTGGTGTGGGAGGACCAACGGGCGCGGCTGGCAGTGCGACTGGATCGCACCAATTTGCCCGCGGACTGCTCGCAACCAATGATTGCGGGCAGCAATGTGCGCTACGAGATCGCGGCGCGCATCCAGGCGATGCCCTGCGGAGGAATTGGGCTGATCCACGAGATGGTGCGCGCCATCGGATTGCCCGGCAGCAGCAACGAGCGCGTGCATGTCTTCAAGCGCCATTTTCCGTACCACGAATCGGATCACGTCCTGAATC
>JAXLXV010000057.1:0-3169 GCA_046327745.1 Gemmatimonadaceae bacterium
CATCACGCCAGTAGCCCCCGTGAAAGAGGCGCCCCGAGGCGTCGCGGTGCCCGTCCCCGGTGCCCATGACGAAGATCCGAACGTTGGAGCTGAAGGGGGCGCGACGCCCCACATCGTTGTCGGTGCCCTTGAGCCATCGGTCGAACCACGTCAGGTGCCAGGCCTTCGTATCCGGAATGGCCGCGGCGCTTCCGAAATTCACCTGACCGTGCGCCGAGTCGCCCTGCGCCCCATGCGTCCACGGACCAAAGATCACGTATACCGGACTGCGCAGCCGCTTACTCAGGACTTGGTAATTTGCCGACGTGTTCCCGGCCCAGCTGTCGTACCAGCCGCCAACCAGGTACACCGGCATGTCCTGATACGTCTGCCCGAAATCGCGGATGTTGTTCTGCCGCCAAAAATCGCTGCCACCGGGCGCGCGGATTGCCTTCACAAGAAAGTCCTCGTACTCCGGCGCCAACTTGAGTGGCGTGGTGCCACGTCGAAATGGAAAGTTGCTGAGGTACGCCCGTCGATTCGCGAACATGGAGTCCAGCACGGCCTTGGTGGCTGGATCGCGCGACACGTGGCTGCCCGTGGCGGCACCGTACAGAGGCCACATGGCAATCCGCAGCTCAAACGCGCCGCCATTCCGCACGCTTTGGTAGCCCATGTTTGAGACAGCGTCCGTGGGCACCACGGTCTTCAGGAACTCACATCCCTCCATGGCCAGCGCATGCTGTGTGCCGCCAACGTATGAGATGCCCATCGTGCCCACGCGTCCGTCTGACCACGGCTGATGCCCAATCCACTCACAGGCATCGTGGCCATCGGGCCCGTCATCTGTCATCCAGTGCCACGTGCCCTCCGAATCGAATCGGCCGCGCGTGTCCTGGTAGACCACGACGTAGCCGTGGCGGGCGAACAGGGAATCGCCCATGCCTCTGGCCTCAGCCGTCTTGCCGTAGGGCGTCCGGACGAGGATCGCGGGGAACTTCCCTGGCGCAATTGCGCCATCTCGGCTGGGAAAGAACAGGTCGGTGGCCAATCGCACGCCGTCCCGCATCGGCACCATGACATTGCGCTGGACGCTGACGTCAAAAACCTGGGCCTGCGTCGCGCGAACCGCGAGCAGGGGAAGCACCAGCTGCAACACGCGCGTCAGGCGCATGGAAGCCTCATGGGTTGAGCCCGATCAATGTGGAGAAAAGGAACGAAGAGCGAATTCGTGGGAGTAGCGCTCACCAAGTAATCGCGCCGTTCGTCCACGTGTCCCCTCAAGCTCCGCCCAATCGCTCCGGACGCAAGCAGCAACAAGAGCCGGTGGGCGCAGGCAGGTTTACAGGTCGTTACGCCGTTCCTTCACGTCGTGTCCTTACGCTTCGCCCAATCGGACGGCGTGCAAGCAACATCAAAGTGCCGGCTGACGCGCGGAGCACAGGGCAAGCGGAGCAGAGGGCAAGCGGGGCAGCACTGATCGGCGCCCGCGAGGGACGTTGGCAGGGCCCACTCATGAGGCACGGCGAACAACACGTGCCTCCCCACCAATGAATAATAGAGGCCCGGGGAGTTGCAGCAAGCCGGGGGGGCGGTGGCTAATTGTCGACCTTCATTTCCGACGAGGACCTGATGACGCTCGATCATTCCGTGCTCATTGCCGGGGGTGGCCCCACCGGCCTCGTGCTCGCCGCCGAACTCGCCATCGCCAACGTGGACGTTGCCATCGTCGAGCGACGTGCGACGCAGGAGGTCGAAGGGGCGCGCGCCCGAGGCCTCTACGCACGAACCCTGGAATTCTTGGACATGCGGGGCGTCGTTGATCGGTTTGTCGCCGAAGGCACGAAGTACCCCGCGGTGCATGTGCATCCCACGGCCCTCAACATCACGGACCTTCCAACCCGACACAATTACACGCTGGGCTTGCTCCAGGGGCCGGTCGAGCGAATCCTCGCTGACTGGGTCATGGAGTTAGGCGTTCCCTTCTACCGAAGCCGCGAGGTGACGGGCTTCACGCAGGACGAGCACGGCATAGCCGTCACGGTCAGCGACGGCAAGCAAACCACCACCATGCGCGCCAAGTATCTCGTCGGCTGCGACGGTGGACGAAGTACCGTGCGAAAGCACGCAGGCATCGCGTTCACCGGGAGTGATGCCACGACCAGCTGGATCATTGCCGAGGTGCGCACGACGGAACCGCCGCCGTACGGCTTTCGCGACAACGACACAGGCACGCATGCGATTGGACCTGCCGACGGGGGCCTGGCGGGCATGGTGCTCACTGAGCGCCTGTTGCGCTTGGAGAGCGAGCGTACGCTAGATGACCTCCGGAATGAACTGCGCGCCGTGTATGGCAGCGATTTCGGAGTACACACGCCGCGATGGATCTCGAGCTTCAACGACGCGACGCGACAAGCGGCGTCATACCGCGCGGGACGTGTATTTCTGGCGGGCGATGCCGCGCACGTTCATGCGCCGCACGGTGGCCAAGGGCTGAATCTGGGGGTCGGTGACGCCATGAACCTGGGCTGGAAGCTCGGCCAAGTGGTGCGTGGCGAGTCACCCGATGCATTCCTCGATACGTATCACGCCGAACGACATCCCGTGGGAGCGCGCGTGCTGCGGAACAACCTGACACAAGTAGCGTTGGCCCGGACGGATGATCGC
Organism: Gemmatimonadaceae bacterium; assembly: GCA_046327745.1. GTDB lineage: Bacteria > Gemmatimonadota > Gemmatimonadetes > Gemmatimonadales > Gemmatimonadaceae > JABAQJ01. Next base: position 2,647 of record JAXLXV010000057.1, read on the forward strand.
ACCAAGGCGATCAAGGCCGTGATGACGGAGCTGCTCGGCACCACGCAGGCGCGCCAGCTGATGGCGACTGAGATGACCGGACTCGGCGTGCGTTACGATGTTGGCGAAGGGCACCCGCTACTCGGGGCCCGCATGCCCGACCTTGACCTGGTGGTGTCCGGCGAGCCCGTGCGCATGTTTGAGCTGTTGCGCGACGGGCGGCCGGTCGTGCTGAATTTCTCGGCGGCGGGCCGGATTGATGCGACCGCATGGGGTGATCGTGTGCGGGTGATCGACGCGACCTGTGACGCCACGTGGGCATTGCCGGCGATGGGTTCGGTGGACGCTCCGTCAGCGGTGGTCGTACGGCCTGACGGTTACATCGCGGCGGTTGGGGACCTAACGCTGGAGGGCGTGGATCAGGCATTAGGGCTCAGGCGTCCGGCGGCGAAGAGCGAGTGAGGGACTGGGGCGCCTCGCCGCGTGCGCTGGTGCCCCCACACCCTCCGCGGCCTGCCGTCCTTAGGCGTTGAACGACAGAACG
>JAXLXV010000058.1:0-3137 GCA_046327745.1 Gemmatimonadaceae bacterium
GACGATCGCATCTGCTGAAGCGTGTGCGCACGCACCCGACAGGTTTGCAACTCCAACGAGCGCCCCGACACCAAAGACGGCACGGTCCGCATTCCCGGTGCACGTGCCAGTTTCCAATGTGGCAACGTGTGCAAGTGAACATGACGCGTGCGTCGTCATGACGCACCGCACCGTTGTTTGCACGGGAGCAACCGATGCATCGGCGGTACGACTCGCTACACGGTCTGTACGGGACGTAGCCACCCTCGGCCAGTCTCTCACCAACACCGACGCGGGTGTTGTCCGCAGCGTCGTGATTGCCTCTCCAGCACACGCGAGCAGTGTCACAGACGACACGCCCATCTAATGAATGGGAGAGGCGCGTGACGCCTCCGTCAGGTGCGTACTAACGCTGGACGTGCCAATGCACTGTAGCGGTGTGACAAGTGTCGCCACGGGAGCGAACGCCGTCCGCATGGCTGCGAGCGCTCGCGTGTGTGGAGCGTCCGTTTGCCGATCTGGACGCTCCGCTGTCGCAAGGGAAGGGTCGTTCGCTGGCGCTGGAGCGTCTATCGTCACAAAGGGACGGTCCGCTGTTCCGATGCGTAGGTCTCGAGTCCGAATGCGCAGGTCTCGTGTCGAGGTGCGCAGGTCACGGGTTCGGGTGCTCACGTCTCGTGTCTCCGCGCGCGGCTCAAACATTCCGATGCACAGGTCGAGCGTTCCGATGCTTGGGTCATGCGTTCGGGTGCGCACGCCTGGTGTCGCCTCGCGCACGCTTCGTGTCGCCTTGCGCAGGTTGAGTGTCATCACCGATCTGAAATTGCGCAGAAGCGCCGATCGAAATTGCACACATCTCGTTCCTGATCTGGGGGTGCAGATCGGCTGATCCCGCTCCCGGATCCTCTCCAAGTTGCGTCTCCCCTTGCTGGCGGAGGCGCCGGTGTACGGATGGGAGCGACTTGTGCTTCTCAGACATTTGCTGGACCAGGGACTTTCAAAAGCCGCGATAGCGGCGCAGTTAGGCGTGAGCCGGCGCGTGATCTACTATTGGCTCACCACGGGGCAGTTGGATCGGGACGTGAGCGCGGCGGGACCGCGCGTCCGAAAGACGCAGCCGACAAAACTGACTCCGTATCACGGGATCATCACGGCGCGCCTTGAGACGTTCCCGGAGCTGAGCGCCATCCGGCTCTTCGATGAGATTCGCGCGGCCGGGTATGGCGGCGGCATCAGCCAGCTGCGCGAGTACGTGCAGCTGGTCCGCCCCCGTCCGCCGGTGGAAGCGGTCGTGCGGTTCGAGACCGCGCCCGGGCTCCAAGGCCAAGTCGACTTCGCCACGTATCGCTTCCCGTGGGGCAAGCGCCATGGGCTGCAAGTGGTACTGGGATACTCGCGGCTGCTGTGGGTGCAGTTCTATCCGCGGGAAACGATGCAGGTGTTGATGCGGGGCCTCGAAGCCGCGTTCCTGTATTTCGGTGGCGTGCCGCGCGAACTGCTCTTCGACCAGCTGAAGGCGGTGATCGCCGACGACGAGCGACCGGACGGCGGCCCGGTCCTCGAGAATCCCGAGTTCCTGCGCTTCGCCGCGCACTGGGGCTTTCGGATTCGCGCCTGCCGGCCGTATCGGGCGCAGACCAAGGGCAAGGTCGAGCGACCCGTCAGCTACATCCGTGGCAACTTCGTCTATGGGCGAGACTTTCTCGGCGACGCCGATCTGAACGCGCAGGCGCTGTCGTGGCTGGCGCACACGGCGAATGCCCGCGTGCACGGGACCACGCACGAGGTCCCCCACGACCGCTTCGAGCGGGAGGAACGTGCCGTGTTGCTGCCGCTGGCCGCACGGCCCTATTACTCGCTCGTCCTGGCCCCGGACCGCCTCACGCGGAGTACGCCGCGGCCCTCGTCACCCTCGCCGCGTGTCGTGGTCGAGCGCCGTCCGCTGGCCGCGTATGCCCGGCTCACCGAGGAGATCGTATGAAGGCCGCCGCGCTGTCACTCCGCGATCGCATCCGCGCGCAGCTCGCCGACCTGCGGATGCCGGGCGCCTTGGAGGCCCTGGATGCGGTGCTCCAGGACCTCGACGGCGGCAAACTCCAGGCGCCGGTCGCGATCGAGCGGCTCCTCGGCGCGCAGATCACGCTCCGCAACAATCGTCGGCTGCAGGCCGCCATGCGCTCCTCCCGGCTGCCAGCCGTCAAAACGCTCGGCGATTTTGATTTCACCTTTCAGCCGTCCCTCAAACGCGAGCAGGTCGAGAGCCTCCACACGTTAGGCTTCGTGGAGCGCCGGGAAAACGTCATCCTGCTCGGGCCACCCGGGGTCGGCAAGAGCCACCTGGCCATCAGCTTGGCCATCGCCGCCGCGCAGAGTGGACGCCGGGTCTACTACGGCACGCTGGCGGATCTCATCACGTCGCTCGAAGAAGCGCAAGCGGCCGGCCGGCTCTCGCAGCGCCTCAAGACGCTCATCTTCCCGAGTCTCCTGGTCGTCGATGAGATCGGCTACCTCCCGATCAGTCGCACAGGCGCCATGCTGTTCTTCCAGCTCATGTCGCGGCGCTACGAACGCGGGAGCAGTGTCCTCACGTCCAACAAGAGCTTCGAGGAATGGGGCGAGATCTTCGGAGACGAGGTGATGGCGACCGCGCTCATCGACCGGCTGGTCCATCACTGCCACATCGTCAACATCCGCGGCAACAGCTACCGGATGAAGAATCACGCGGAGCTCTACGCGGCCCTCCGCCCGACATCGCAACCCGCGGGCACTCCCTCCACCCCGAAACGCGCGCCACGCCGGGAGACCGCCTCGCGCTAATTGGCTCGCAACCCCGTGTGCAATTTCAACCGGTGAAAGTGTGCAATTTCAATCGGTGTTGACAGGTTGAGTGTCCGCTTGCGCGGGTGTCACGTCGGAATGATCTAAACGACCGTTATGAGTGCGACACTGCGGGAGTGCGCAGAAGGTTGTGCAAGTGACTTGGACGTTGGCCTTCGCGGAGGTGCGACAAGGCGTCGTGAGCGCGGACGCGAGCAGTATGCGAGTGCGTGAGTCTGGCCGTCCGCCGGCTCCCTCATGTCCTCGACCAGCGTACCAGTGGTCCTGAGAGGCTCCGCCTCTAGGCCGATCTTAAAGTTGCATTATCTGCTATTTTGCGT
>JAXLXV010000059.1:0-2805 GCA_046327745.1 Gemmatimonadaceae bacterium
CCATCCGCACGCCGATCTCGCGGCGCCTCTGACGCGCCATCATGGCGACCAGTGCGTATAGTCCAATCGACACAAGGAAGACGGCGGTCGGGCCGAACGACAGGAAGATGGTCTGGCCGAGTCGCCATGACCGCGTGAGGCCGCCAACGAGTTCGTCAAGGGTCTGAACCTGAACGTACGGCAGATTCGGTTAGAGTCCCCGCACGTGGTGGAAATTCGCTAACAGCGGCAACGTAGACAGCAGAAGCCGCCATCGCGCATCTTTCCGTGAGTTCTCTCTGGCTGGAGAAGGACGACACGGAGGTGTTGACGCGATGGCGAAGCCTAGGATGGATCTGTCTGCGTTTGTGGGCAAGCTCCTTGAGGAACAAGACGGCGACGTGCTGCGCGAGGGCATTCGCGTGCTCTCGCAGGCCTTGATGGAGACGGAGGTGGCTGGATTGATCGGCGCGGAGCGGCACGAGCGGACCGGCGACCGCACGGCGTACCGCAATGGGTACCGCACGCGGACGTGGGATACGCGCGTGGGCACGATCGAGCTGGCGATTCCCAAGGTACGGCCGGGGACGTACTTCCCGTCATTGCTGCAACCCCGCCGGCGGGCGGAACATGCCCTGCTGGCCGTCGTCCAAGAAGCCTACGTGCACGGCGTCTCGACGCGGAAGGTCGATGACCTGATGAAGGCCCTCGGCTTGGATGGGATTTCGAAATCGGAGGTGTCGCGCATCTGCGGCGAGCTCGACACGGTCGTCGCGGCGTTTCGGACGCGGTCCCTCACCGGGGAGCATCGCTACCTCTGGGTCGATGCGACGTACCACAAGGTGCGAGTGGACGGCCGCGTCATCAGCCAAGCGACGGTCGTCGCGGTCGGCGTCACGACCGAGGGCGAGCGCCAAGTGCTGGGCGTGGACGTCGGCCCGTCCGAAGATCGCGCCTTCTGGACCGCGTTTCTTCGGAGTCTGGTCAAGCGCGGCTTAAAGGGCGTGCGTCTGGTGATTTCGGACGCGCATGAAGGCCTGAAGCAGGCGATCGGGACGGTGCTCACGGGCACGACCTGGCAGCGCTGCCGGGTGCATTTCATGCGGAATCTCCTCGCGACGGTGCCCCAAGGGGCCCGGGAAGCCATTGCCGCGATCGTCCGCACGATCTTCGCGCAACCGGATCATGCGTCGGCGATGACGCAGCTGCGGAAGGTGGCCGATGGCCTGCGCGGGCGATTCCCGCGGGCGGCCGCGCTGCTCGAAGAGGCCGCCGAGGATGTCCTGGCGTATCGGCATCTGCCGCTCGAGCATCAACGACAGATTCACAGTACGAATCCGCTCGAACGCTTGAACAAGGAAATCAAGCGCCGGTCGAACGTCGTGGGCATCTTTCCGAATCCCGCGGCGGTTCTGCGCCTGGTCGGGGCGATTCTGCTCGAGCAGGACGACGAATGGACGGTCGCCGAGCGGCGTTATTTCAGCGTGGAATCGATGACACAACTGACGACCCCCACGCTGTCGGCGACCGCCCAGGAGATCTTGGCGGCGATCGCGTGACGGTCGGTGTGGACGCTTGTGGAAACCGTCGTGTGGTTTCCAAGTCGCGGTGGACGGTGTCCTTCCCGTCCACGGCGACGGCAGCGTCCACGCCGTGGTCGAACTCAGGAAAGACGCGCGTGATTTACACCACTTGACGGGACACTACCGATCCTGATCGTCTGGGAGATCGTGCGGTTCAGACGTCGCCCGGCGTAGCAGTTCGGCGAGGACTTCCTGTCGTTCTCGCTCCGGGAGGGCCTCGAACTGGTGGACCAGTTCCCTGACTGACTGGGTCATGGCTTCAGGCTACCCTAAACCCTTCCGGGATCAAGAGCCCGCCGCTTCCGACACCTAACGTCGGCGCTGAGCCGCGCGCCTCGGCGACAGGCTGTCACGGACCGGTTGGCGCGTCGGCTCCAGCGCAAGTTAGACCGCTTGTGATTTTGTTCTTCAGCTAGAATGCCCCACCGCCGCCTGCCACTCCGGCATCCACTCTCTCTTCAGCAACAGTTCTTCGATTCGATAGGCATGAAAGAAGTCGTGCAGCGCCAGGTGACGGAACATGATGAGCACGGAGTAGTGGCTGTACTCGCCGTGGTGGGCGGTTCGATTCCAATCGGTTGCCGATAGCCTGCGGAGTCGCTCGACGAGTCGACTGCGATCAGTCACGTATTGTGTGAGTGAATCGTCCAGGTCCATTTTTAGGAGGAAGTCGTCCGGATCGTTCTTGCCAGGATCGTAGGGCGTGATGATCGGCGTTGGCACCGCTAGGAATTGCTCCAGCCGGTCGAAGAAGAGGCGGTGAACGACGGCCAAATGGCAGGCGTGTTCGTGAGCCGACCACCTAGCGGGAGCAGGGCGCCTCTTGAGCAGGACGGGTGGCACTTCTTGAACAAGAGGCACAACAACGCTCGGCGCCCGCTCGAGCGCTGCAATCACAGCGGTCGTTGTTTCCATGATTACTCGATAGTTGGTTCAGCGGTCTAACAAGTATTGGACCTGCGAGCCCGAAGGCGGCGTCCGGCAACCGCGGTCAGCCCTCGCCGGCTCGGACACAACCTCGTCGCGACTCGCATGTCCCTGAACGGCGCCAGCTTACACCGCAAGGCCAGGTAGCTGACCACCGAACTTGGCCTGCAGGCGCGGTCGGCCTATCTGCTTAGACTGCGGTCAGCCTAATACCCCAGGGCAGGCGCCCTGCAGCTGGTCCGCCGGGCTCCGCACCCCCATCGCGCCGCGCTGCAGCACGTCCGTGTAGATCATCGTTGTGCTGACGTCGGCGTGC
>JAXLXV010000006.1:0-1769 GCA_046327745.1 Gemmatimonadaceae bacterium
TTCATGATTGTGTTTGGCACGATCGAGTTCGGCCTCGCCATCTGGAACTACAATCTCGTGTCTGATCTCGCCCAAGAGGGCGCCCGATTTGCTTCCGTCCATGGGCGGAATAGCGACAGCCCTGCCGATCAAGCATCGGTTGCGGCATTTGTAGAAAGTCGCTCGTCAGCGCTGTTGACCGGGCTCACGGTCACGACGCCAGGCGGCTCGCCAGATACGCTGAGGGCGGGTGAGGTCGTCCAGGTTCGCGTCGATTACCAGCTCGTCGCTGGCGGTGGCCTGATTCCCTCCTGGAACATCCCCATCTTCAGCACGGCGCGCATGACGGTCGCGCGCTGACCCCGGCGATGCCCCCCCAGGGCCTGACACCGCGTCAACATCGCCTGATTCGCACCCAGCTCGTTCTCATACCGGGCTACGTGTGGCTGGTTCACCTGTGGGTGTTGTTCTGGCACCAATTGCCAGGCGCCTCACATCGCGATGCGCACGTGTTGCGTGACTTCCTGCACTTCTACACGCAGGGTCTCATTGCGCGCCTCCACGATTCACATGCGTTGTACGACACGGAGGCGATGGCGGCCGTAGCCAGAACGGCGTTGCCTGAAGCGGCGACCCAGATGTATCCGCCCGTGTATGGGCCGCAGGTTGCGTTGCTGTTCCTCCCGTTCGCCCACGTGTCGTACCTCTCTGGCCTCTACGTATGGCTGGCGCTGACCGTTGCGGTCACGTGCTGGTGCGTGTTCGCGACTTGGCGGTCCTATTCAGAGCCGCGACTCTCACCGTGGGTCGTATTCGTATTGCTGCTCGGCTTCCCCGGACTGCATTTCACCCTGTCATTCGGACAGGCTTCCATTGTCGGTCTCCTTGCGCTCACGTGGTTGTGGCTGGCGCTGCGCGGCGGTCGGATGGTGTTGGCCGGCCTCGCGGTTGGCGTGCTCGCGTACAAGCCACAATTTGGCGTTGTGCTCGCTGCGGTATTCGTGGGCCGCCGCGAATGGCGTGTAGTGACGGGCGCGGTGCTCTCGATCGCGGCGCAGGGAACGGCGGCTGCCGTCTACTGGGGACCGTCCATTTTCCTGGGCTATGCGAACGCGTTGAGTCGACTTCCACGGGCTTTCTCGGCCATGGAACCGGACGCAGCGCTCGCGTACTCCATCCGCGCAGTACTGACGGGCTTTGGTCTGTCGTCGGCGACCGCCGTGGCACTGAGCGCCGCGATCTCGCTCGCCGCAATTGTCGTGGCGGTTCGTGCCTGGCAACCAACGGTAGCGATCGAGCGTCGATACAGTGGGATCGTTTTCGTCACCTTGCTGATCGATCCTCATCTCTACGCTTACGACATGTTGCTCGCAGCGCCTGCGATGCTGCTTGCAGCAATGTCGGCGTGGTCTGAAGGGCGCCCGCTCGCGTTGTGGACGCTCGGTGCTCTGTGGACGGCTCCGATTGTCGCGGCAACTCTCGCCGTGCCCCCTGCCGTGATGCCGGCCTTGCTCGCGCTTAACGCATGGTTGACTCTTACTCTGAATCGACGAACAATGGTCTAGTCAGGTAGTGCCTTGCGGGGAAGACCCAATGGCGTTCTGAGCGCGACTTGGCCGGTCTGCTGCCGACCCCGTTCGATGCCGGCGTCGATTCTTCACGAGTCAGCGGCGGCAACTGGCGGCTACTGTTCGCGTTCGGCACATTTTTTGCGAGGCATTCTTGGCGCACGGTTTCGGCCGTGTCGGGAGATTTGACATGAAGAACGTGTTCCAGCGCCTTCTCCGTGA
>JAXLXV010000060.1:0-2790 GCA_046327745.1 Gemmatimonadaceae bacterium
CATCTGTTATGATTTCCCCATCGAGCCGATGCTCGATGTCAGCCGGGTCAACATCCAGGCCGACCGCGTACACAACGGCGACGGCGGCGTCGGACCCTACACGGGCGACAGCGTCAAGGTCGCGGTGGTTGACGATGGAATCGACTACTCGCATCCGCGGCTGCCGTCCGTGGATTCCGTTAATGAGAAGGACTTCTCTACAGATGACTGCCAGGGACCGGGAAATCGTTGCACACGGGGGCATGGAACGTTCGTCGCGGGGGTGATTTTCACACAGCCGGATCAGGGGGATGGTTATGTCGGGATTGCGTACGACGCCAACGTCGTCAACGCAAAAGTCGCAACCTCGTGGCCGGACACCGGTTGCCCATATGCCGGACATTGCCCGCCTGAACAAGGGTGCAGCTATCCACTTTCGCCCGGCTGGTCGCGGGAACTTGAGGCGTTTATGTGGGCCGCTGTGCCAAGTGTCCAGGAAACTCGACCGGAGGCTGATGTGATCAACTATAGTCGCGGAAAGTTCTTTGAAGACGACCAGGAAAACGACACGCGAGTCGATCATGTCTCCGCACTCAACGTCGATTGGGTGATCCACGCCAGTGGAGCTTCATTCGCGCATTCGTAACTCTTCAGCCGATTGCGTTGTGAGGCCCGCAGAATGTTAAGCTGGGGGGATTTGCGCCATGCGTCGAAGTCTGTTATTCCAGACGCATGGCATGGAGGCCGCAGTCGTCGCCGGATGCAGAGGGGTTGCTGGCGCGTGCGCTGCGCGGGGAGTTGGATGAGGCGCAGGCGCGGCAACTTTATCGACTCGGTCCGGAGGCCGTTACGTTGGCTTTGTTGGCCCTGACGCGGCGGATCGCGCAGCTGCAGCCGTGCGGCAACGCTTCGATCACACCCGCCACGCCGTCCGGCATGATCCCGGTCTACAGCAAACCCGCCGCGCCGAAGCGCCGCCGTCGGCCCGGCGCGCGGAACGGGCATCCCGGTGCGCGGCGGGCGCCAGCGACGCGCATTGATCAACGCGCGGAACATCGTTTGGAGCAATGTCCCGACTGCGGCGGAGCGCTGCAGCGCAGCGCGCGACGCCGCACCCGTATCGTCGAAGACATCCCCGAGCAGATTCAGCCCGTGGTGACCGAGCACACGATTCATCGCGACTACTGCCCGCGCTGTAAGAAAGACGTGGAACCGAAAGTGCCGGAGGCGTTGCCGGGCGCGACGCTCGGCCATCGTGTGCTGGCGCTGACCAGTTGGTTCCACTATGGTCTGGGTATCACACTGTCGCAGGTCGTGGACATCTTGGGCTGTCACCTGCAGACGCGCCTGACGCCCGGCGGCTTGCTGGATGCCTGGCAGCGCGTGGCGCTGATCCTGAAAGACTGGTATGAGCAGATCGCCGATCAGGCCCGCCAGTCGGCCGTTCTGCACGCGGATGAGACGGGCTGGCGGGTCAACGGGCAAACCTGCTGGTTGTGGTGTTTTGCCAATGGCCAGGTGTGTTACTACATGATCGATCGCTGCCGCGGCAGTCCCGCGCTGCAGAAGTTTTTCAGCGAGGCCTTCGCCGGCACGCTGGTGCACGACTTCTGGGCCGCCTACCTATCGTTCGACGCGGACGACCGGCAGTATTGCCTCGTGCATCTGCTGCGCGAGCTGGAGAACGTCGACGAGCACAACCGCTCGGCCGAGTGGCAGGCGTTTGCCAAGAAACTACGGCGTTTGATCCACGACGGCATCCGCCTGCGCAAACGGCCGGACTTCACGCCGCAGCGCTACGCGCGCCGCATCCTGCTGATCGACGGTCGGCTGAATCAACTGGCCGACGGGGAGACGCCCGAGGGACGTCCACTCTATCGCGACGCCGACGCGCTGCGGCTGTCGAAGCGACTGCGCAAACACTGGAATCACCTGTTCACGTTCCTGGATAAACCCGAGGTCCCGTTCGACAACAACCTGGCCGAACGCATGATTCGTCCGGCCGTGATCATCCGCAAGAACAGCCAGTCCAATCGCTCCGAACCAGGTGCGGCGACGCAGGCCATCCTGATGTCCGTCTACCGCACGCTACGACTTCGCGGCCATGATCCGCTTGATACCCTCGCGGCCGCGCTGCAAACCTACGTCCGAACCGGTAAACTGCCGCCGTTGCCGCCACCGAAACCCGCAGACGGCTGAAGAGTTACCATGATTCATTTCTACGGCCCATACAGCGAGGGCGTGCAGTCCGACATCGGCCTGCTGGAAACGTTCGGGTTTGTCGAGGAAAAGGAGCAGCTCAAGCAGGATGGCTCATCGTACTTCGTTCTAAATGCCACACAGGCCGCCACGTCACTCGCGGAGCGGCCCGAGGTGAAGAAGTTCAAGCCAGCCATCCAAACCATGAACGACGCCGATCCGGTCGTGCTCGAACTCGCCGCCACCTATGACGCGTTTCGCGAGATGGGCCACGACCACAAGTCGGCGCTCGAACGCCTCAAGCGCAAGAAAGGTGTCAAGTGCGAAGAGGGGCGCACCGAGAAGGCTCTTGAGCTGTTGAAGAAGCTCAAGCTGAAACCTTCCTGACGCTTGCCGGCGACCGATCGGCCGCTCAGGCCTATTTCGACTCTTGCCGCGCGTTTCTGGAACTCCATGAGGATCATGATTTTCTCTCGCGCTGCCAAGCGTCGCTCGAAGGCGTGGCTGACCCGTCATCGGCCTGATTCGCGTGCGTCACGGGTGCGGCAACGATCCCGTGCGGGAGTACATCGTTCGAGTGGACATCAGCGACCTCCTGGTATTCAGCCAGGA
>JAXLXV010000061.1:0-2771 GCA_046327745.1 Gemmatimonadaceae bacterium
CCGCGTCCCAGACGTGCCTCGTGTGCGCCGTCGATGCCGCGGCCGCCGAGTTGGCGTCGGCGCGACGGCGGGACGGCAACGTGCCGGTGGTCGTGCTGCTCACGGACGGGCGCGCGAACCCGCGGCCGGCGGGGGAGGCGGTCGATGCGGCGGCCAGGGCCAAGGCGGCGGGCGTGACGTTCTTCACGATTGGGCTGGGCGATGACGTCGACGACGGGGCGCTCGAGGCGATCGCGGCGCCGGGCGGGCGGTACTTCCGGGCGCCGACGGCGGATGGGCTGGCGGAGGTGTATCGGCAGGTGGCGGGGCGGATTCCGTGCCCGGCGGGGGGGTTCTGGGGGCGGCGGTAGGGTGCCGTTCTTCTCTGCTATCGGCATCGACGGCGCGGTCGGAAGCTTAAAGTCTGTGACGATGATGTTACAACGCGGCGCAACGGGTGTATGTTGATGTCGTGAGATTGGTTGGTGTCTCGCCTGTTGGATAGTCTCAAGTGCAGGCTATGAGGTGCCGCTCACTCCAACTGATTCAGGAACAGTGCACGCTGGAACGAAGGAGTTGCCATACGCGTCAAACGGCACCATGACTCCCGAACGACCCAAAGATGGGCTGACCAGCCGCTTACCACGCCCGGCCAGCCCCCACCGTGAGGCGCTTTGCTCCGCCTCCGTTGGCCCTCAGAGCTTGCCACGACCCCCCGTCTGTTGGCAAGCCCGGTGGTGGAGTATTGCCCTCCGGCAAACGCGTCGCATCGGCGGCGCGTCCTGCGACAGGAGGTCTATGATGCAGACCGTGGTTTCCCCCCGCTCCGCGAACCCCTTCACGTCCCTCTTCCGCCATCGCCGACCGCTGGTCTTCCTGGCGTCGTTGTTCTTCGCCGCGACCGTAGCGAGCGGGACGGCGGTGCGGTGGATGACGCCGCCTGCGCCGGTGTATGCGGCGTGTCACGCGGCGAACGGCAATTGCACGCCGAACGACAAGACGGCAGTTGCTGACGTCGCGTATTACATCCCCGGCGGTTCCTCCGTTACCGCCGTCGAGCCAAACTCGGCTACCTCGTGGAGCATGACCGCGTATTGGGGACAGGCAGCGGGTGGCGGCGCAAACTGCGACGATCATGTCTCTGCTGCCACCGTCGATGTGACCTGGAACGGCAGCAACTGGGTGGCGTCCTCCTTCGTGGCAAGCGCGGATGGTCACGTGAACGCTGTTGGAGTGTGTGCTCTCGTTACATGCGGATCGCACTCGAGTTCGTACCGACTGTACGTCAATGTGGATGATCCGATAATCATCGCCGGCAATCCTTACAACTTGCGACAGGTCATTTTCGCAGCAACGAGCGTACCGACCGGCACCGACCATGATGGAACGTGCACGGCAGGCAGCTCTCATTCACCTACCTCCGGTCCGTTCGGCGGAATGGACAGCGGCGGGTTCGAGTGCACGTTCGACTGCAATCAGACGGGCACCAACGTCAACATTACCTACAACTGACCCTCGTCACTCCGTGTCAATCTGCGGATTAGGCGCTGCCTGATCGATCGCAGCTTTGTGGTCTCCTCTTGGTTTGGACCACGGCGCTCCACTTGTCGAGTGCTCAAGGGGTCGCCCGCGGGCGACCCCTTCAGTCCAACATACGGCGAAACAGGTCGACAAATGGGACGAATTCCACGGGTCACATTCGTTGCCGCAATGATCCTCCGACTTATCCACTTTAGTGCTCATGCTCAAACACCTAGGTCAGATCTAGATCTTGCCTTCGTAACAGATGATGACGCGTCCATCAACGTGGCGGGGTGCGATTCTATCACAGCGATTGATGAGCGTACGGGCGATCACGTGTTTGATGCACGTCAAACGATATCGCCCGGACGCATTGCGGTCTCGTCACAGGCAAAGTGGATTGCGTCGACCAGCAGCAACACCGGAGCATTCATCGTCCTATTGAATCAACTCGGCTTGAATTCCCTGCGATGGAGCACATCCAAAATCGCGGCCCCCATCGTCCTAGGTGGTCCCCTTGCCTTCGCACCTAACGATACCTGGCTCCTTGTGGCTGGCAGAGGACAGGTGATGCGATATGATGTTAGCCGGTTCTCGGCGTCGGGCCTTGGCGGCATATCGGGCGAGTTCGTGTCCGCAGACACGGCGGCGATCCTATTCACACGTGATTCGTCCATGGCCATTATTGTTCATCTCAATGAGTCTGTTGAATTCATCGATCCATCCACGATGCTGCGAAACCGGCCGACCGTTCAGTATGCGAATCCACTGCGTCAGATCCGATACACAAATGCGGCAATCACCCCGGATGATCGTTTCGTGCTGATCACGACCGGTGGTCCCGATATCAACGTGATCGATTTAGTGGCTGGATCTACCAGAGTCGTACATCCAGATCGACTTGGAGCTGGATACGGAATCAGCATCAATTTCCGCTCCCCAGATCGACTAGTTGCCATCAATGCCCGCACTGCTGTAATCGTATACAGAGTGGACGACAGGGGGGATTTCGTCGAACAATCGCGCACGTCAGTTCCACCTCAGGGCGACGTCATCCTCTCCAACGGATATGTTTTGCGTCACCCGAACGCAATTGCATGGACGAGCGATGGGAGCGGCATCATCGCAGCTATCGGCGGCCCGAAGGAATTCCGCATTTTGGATTATCATCCAGGACTATCTGCCATCCTGTCACACCGACTCGACTTCAACGCTTGTATCAGTGATTTGGATCAAGAACTTGCCATAGACGTCGTCACACTCAATGACCG
>JAXLXV010000062.1:0-2582 GCA_046327745.1 Gemmatimonadaceae bacterium
GCCCCGAGACCCGCCAACGCCTGCGCCGTGCGCCCGCCGCCCAGCTCGCGGGCCAACAGGCCGGTGAGCAGTATTACCCCGGCGCCGCACAATCCGGCGGGGACGCGCACGGCGAAGATCGACGTACCGAATGACCTGCCCCCCGCCGCCGGTCCACTCATTGTGAGAGTTCGGGCTGTATATCCTCTCCGGCGGGCGGAACGAAGGGAGCCGGAGGCGACCGGAGTTCGGCCCGCGCGCGCCGCGCAAACTCCGCCGGCGCCAGGTTGCCGATGGCGCTGTGCGGGCGCACGGCGTTGTAGTCGTGGCGCCACGCTTCGATCACCTCGCGGGCGTGATCGAGGCTGACAAACCAGTGCTCGTTCAGGCACTCGTCGCGGAACTTGCCGTTGAAGCTTTCGATGTACGCGTTCTCGGTCGGTTTGCCGGGCCGGATGAAGTGCAGCTTCACCCCATGCCGGTACGCCCAGGCGTCGAGCGCCCTGCCGGCGAACTCCGGGCCGTTGTCGATCACGATCATCCCCGGCACGCCCCGCTCGGCCACCACCGCGTCGAGCTCGCGAGTGATCCGCTCGCCGGGCAGCGAGTGGTCCACCACGATCGCGGGCGCTTCGCGCGAGAAGTCGTCCACGAGGTTGAAGGTTCGGAAGGTGCGGCCGTCGGCCAGGCTGTCGCCCATGAAGTCCATCGACCACCGCTGGTTGATCTCCGTGGCGGGCGCCAGCAGCACCCGCCGCTGTTGCGCCACGCGCTTGCGCCGCTTGCGCCGCACGGCCAAGCCCTCGACGCGATACAGCCGGTGGACGCGCTTATGGTTGATCACGACGCCTTCCCGGCGCAGCAACACGTGCAAGCGCCGATAGCCAAAGCGCGGCCGCTCCGCGGCCAGCGTGCACAGCCGCGCGCGCAGCGCCTCGTCCGTCCGGGCCGGGCGCGGCTGCCGACACGTCGATCGAGGGAAGCCGATCACTCGACAGGCCCGTCGCTCGCTCATTCCATACGCCTGCTGCATCTCACCCACGACTTGGCGTCGCGCCGTGGGCGTCACCACTTTTTTGTGGCGATCGCCTTCAGCGCCTGGTTGTCCAGGGTCAGGTCCGCCACCAGGTGCTTCAGCCGCCGGTTCTCGTCTTCGAGTTGCTTCAGGCGTCGGGCGTCGTTGACCTCCATCCCGCCGAACTTCGCCTTCCAGCGGTGAAACGTCTGCTCGCTGATCCCGTGCCGGCGGCAGAGGTCGGCCAGCTTCGCCCCAGCCTCCTTCTCCTTCAGGACCTTGATGATCTGCTCTTCGCTGAACCTGCTCTTGCGCATCTGAGTTCTCCTTCGCGGTTGGTAGCATGGAGAACTCTCATTTTGGCTGGACCGGTTTCAGGGGGGCAGGTCAGGTGAGCCAGACGCAGCACGGCCCCTGCGACGGGATGCCGCAGGGGCCGTGTGAATCGGTCAGGCCGAAGCGTCGATCACGAGCCGCCACGGACGGCACGTACTACGTAGGTGCTCGTCTTGGCATCGGTGTTCACTGTGCCACCCGAAAAGAGAACATAGTACGCCGCCGTCGCGTTCGGGCTCTGGGCGGAAGTCGACGACCAATGCGGTGCGTTCGTCTCGCAACTACAAGACGAACTCGGAAGCGTACACCCACTCGGGCAAGGAGAGCTGAAGATGGGATCGATGGCGGGATTAGTGCGGCCGTAATCGACCAAGGTGTGCAACTCGTTCACGTTCGGCAGACGCCAGTCCGTGGAGAACATGTACGGTGTGCAACTGCCCATCCCCGGTCCCGAACAGCACGGATCCGGGTTGTTTAACGCGATGCAGCCGGCCACGTCACCATTCAGCACCTGGATCTTCTTGAACGCGTTCGTCCAAGTTAACAGGTTGCCATAAAAATGTATCGAGTTGGGGGTGGAGTTCAGCTTCTCCCACTCCAAACCAGTGCTGGCGTCGAAGATTGAGTACCCATTGGTGCCGTACGCGCGGGGCTGGCCTTTGAGCGTCGTTCCATCCTGCCCCAAGGGCGATCCGGGGCACACCCCGAGCGTCCCGGCGCCCTGGTCACACTGCGTCTGGCCTGTGCGCAGGGGTTGGCTCCGATACACCGTTCCGGACACGCCGAAAATAGCGACTCCCGCGACGATGTTCGTAGAGACGAGGTCGGGATCACCGGCGACGCTCCCCGACCCGTTGTGATAGCCGGCGGCGATGGCCTGCGCCGCCGTCCCCGGCGTGATGCTCACCGCCCCGTTGTTCGGCATCGTGCCGGTCAGCCCGATCCCGGCCGCGCTGGAGAAGGTCTTGCCGCTCAGCACGTTCCCAGCAGTCGCCGTCCCGGCATTCACCGTCGCCAGGCTGCCCGTGCAACTGCCCAGGTTCGCGTTGCAGGTGGACAGGCTGCCGGTGCACGTGCTCAGGTTCCCCGTGCAGGTGGTCAGATTGCCGCTGCACGTCGTCAGACTCGCCGTCGTCGCTGTCAGGTTGCTGTTACAGGTGCCCAGGTTTCCGTTGCACGTGCTCAGGAAGCCGTTGCACGACGTCAGGTTGGCGCTCGCCGTCGAGAGATCGCTGGTGCACGTGCCGAGGTT
>JAXLXV010000063.1:0-2173 GCA_046327745.1 Gemmatimonadaceae bacterium
GGCGTCTCACGGTAACGCGGCGTTCACCCCCAGTGACCCGCCCGGCAATCGAATGTTGCGATCTTCGGAGTAGCGATTTCACCTGGCCTGCTCACGCACCGAAAGGAGCGACGGCATGAGGTCAGCACCGCGACGGAATGGAATGCGCACCTGTCGCATCACGACAAGCCGCATCCTACGAATGCTCGGCCGCGTATTGGTCATGTTCACCTGGAGGAGTCTCGGCGACCGGGCACTGTTGGTGTCCTTGATAACCATCCTCGTCATGGGCCTGGGAGTGTCGCCGACGCTACCGCCACAGGCGTACGCCCTGCTCGGCCCGGACGTGTCGATCGGTAAGGGCCACTTCGGCGCATTTTACGTCGGCAGCCCGTTCGCTATCTACACCTTCCATGTTGCCAATGGGGCTTCGAGCGGTCCGACGACGGGGCCGATCGCACTGACGGACACCTTGCCAACGGGGATCACCTACAACTCAGTGTACAGTCAGACTGGCGGCTGGAGCTGTACGGCCTCCGGGCAGACGTTCACCTGTACAACTCCCGGACCGCTCGAAGCCGGCAGCTACGTGACCGTGCACATCATGGTCGACATCGCCGTACCTGCCCTGGGCCAGCGCTCCAATACAGCCGCGGTCACGACGGACGGCGACACCAACCTCAGCAACAACACCTCGCCGACCGACACCGTCACCGTCACGGCGACACCCGGTCCACCTGACCTCTCGATCGGTAAGAGCCACTCCGGTTCGTTCTACGTCGGCAGCTCCACCGCCAGGTACTCGTTCACCGTGTTCGACGTCAATGGTGGCCCGACGACCGGAACGATCACGCTCACCGACACATTGCCGACCGGCATGACCTACGACACGGTGACCAGCCAGTCCGGCGGCTGGGGCTGCTCGGCAACAGGGCAGAACGTTACGTGCACCAATGCCGGTCCGATCCCGAGTGGCGGTCACAGCCTGTTGACCATCGCGATGACTATCGCGGCTGGCGCTGTTGGCGATCGGTCCAACACCGCCACCGTCGCGACCCCGGGCGACACCAATATCGCCAACAACACGTCGCCGACTGACACGGTCACCGTCACGCCTTCCGTCGCGCCGCCAGACCTGACGGTCGGCAAAAGTCACAGTGGCTCGTTCGTCGTCGGCAGCACCAACGCCTTGTATACCTTGAATGTCACCAACGTCGCGGGTGGGCCGACGACTGGGACGATCACGGTGAGCGACACGCTGCCGACCGGGATCACCTACCTTTCGATCGACAGTCAGCTCAGCGGCTGGGGCTGCTCGGCCTCAGGTCAGACGGTGACGTGCACCAATGCCGGTCCGCTCGCGCCGGGCTCGTATACCTGGGTGACGATACGGGTTGACATCGCGGCCAGTGCTGTTGGTCAGCGCGCCAACACTGCCACCGTGACGACACCAGGTGACAGCAACGCCAGCAACAACACCTCACGAACTGACTATGTCACCATCCCGCCGCAGACCTTCTCCCTGACCGTGACCCGGAACGGAAGCGGCTCGGGGACGGTTACCAGCAGTCCGGGCGGCATCACTTGTGGGAGTGATTGCTCTGAGACCTACACCAGTAGCACGGTAATCACGTTGACAGCCACGGCTACCGCTGGATCGACGTTCGTCGGCTGGAGTGGCGATTGCGGCGGCGTGGGTATGTGCCAGGTCACGATGAACGGCGCCAGGGCCGTCAACGCGCAGTTCCAGCGCAACAACGTCGATGTGAGCGTCGTTCCGATGCCAGGGGTGCCGCCGAGCTCACCTCAGCTTCAGGCCACACTCACGGCGCGAGCGGGCTGTGGTCCGATCGACCACATTCAGTTCGGCGTGACGGGCCACTCGCTCGACAATGCGCGTGTCTCGATCACAGCCCCAGCCGGCGGGCCAATTGGCCAGACCAGCGGGTTTACGTACACGCCGCCGGCGGGGACCACATCCGTGACGTTGACCATTCAGCGCGTCGTCCCAAGCGGTGGTGCAACCGTCAACCCGGTCCACTTCTGGGACGGTTGCGGCGACTGGGTGACCTTTGTGGGCGGCGGCCCCAACGCCTTCCACTGACCGGGGGCGCGCAGAAAGGCGGCTCGAACATGCGAGAGAGATCGATCGCCATCATCGGAGCCGGGGTGGCCGGCCTTGCGACGGGCTGCT
>JAXLXV010000064.1:0-2140 GCA_046327745.1 Gemmatimonadaceae bacterium
CCAACGTGGTCAGCCGGGGCGTGGCCACGCACAAGGTCGTCTACTCGCCGGAGCTGTTCACTCAGGAAGCGTGTGAGCTGCTGGCGCGCTACCGGCAGCAGCCGTTCTTCCTGTACCTGGCCTACACGCTGCCGCACGCCAACAACGAGGCCGGACGCACGGCCGGCCTGGAGGTGCCCAGCGACGATCCGTATCGCGACCGGGACTGGCCGCAGGCCGAGAAGAATTTTGCCGCGATGGTGACGAAGCTCGATGCGGAGGTCGGCCTCGTGCTGGCGCGGCTGGCCGAGCTGGGCCTGGCCGACGACACGCTCGTGTTCTTCACCAGCGACAACGGCCCGCACCAGGAAGCGGGGCGCGATCCGGCGTTCTTTCGCTCCAGCGGGCCGCTGCGGGGCATCAAGCGCTCGATGCACGATGGCGGCACGCGCGTGCCGTTTATCGTGCGCTGGCCTGGCCACATCGCGCCGGGCACGACCGACCAGGTGGCCGCGTTCTGGGACGTGCTGCCCACGCTGGCCGAACTGGCCGGCGCGGCCGTGCCCGCGGGAGTCGACGGCCTGTCGCTCACACCGACGCTGCTGGGTGAAGCCGCCGCGGGCCGCCCGCAACCGCAGCACGAGTATCTGTACTGGGAATTTTACGAAGGGGGCTTTCAGCAGGCGATCCGCGCCGGCAACTGGAAGGGCGTGCGACCGCCAGGCAAAGCGCCACTGCAACTCTACGACCTCTCGAGCGACCCCCACGAGGACCGCGACCTTGCTGCCGAGCACGCCGACGTCGTCGCGCGGCTGAAGCAGCTTCTCGTCGCGGCCCGCACCGATTCGCCCGACTATCCCCGGGAGTGAGGGAGGATGTAGGAGACAGAAGTCAGGAGACAGGAGTCGTCTTTCTGACTTCCGACTTCCGACTTCTCGCTTCTTGCTCCTGCCTTCTTGCTCCTCGCTTCTGGCTCCTGTCCCCTGATCCCTGGCCCCTCGCCCCTCTCCCCGTTGTCGCCACCGCGCACCCCGCAGTATAATGCCTGTCATCCGGGTCCCCCTCCGCCGGCCCGGGCGACCTCGAGGCCGCACGCGACTGGGCCAATGCGATGATCACCTGTGCGGACGCGTCGTGGCGCAAAACGCCCCTGCGTCGGTTGGGGCGCGCATCGGCCCTCCGCCCCCTCGACCGTCCCAAGATGCCCACAAACGGTTCCTGACACCTTTTCCCCCCGATAAACGGTTCCTGACACCTTTTCTGATCTGACACCTTTTCTGACCTGCGATTGAGCAAATGCTTGAATACATTTCAACGCTAGGGCTATGAGACCACGGCAGGAGCAGTAACGCATGACCCGCCTCGACGACTTTGATTACGAAATCCGGCCCTTTCTAGGCGTCGGAATGATCCGTTTTGGCCAGCCGCGCGATGACGTGGTGAGATTGCTTGGAACGCCATCCAGGACGTTCCGGAAGGTCCCATTTGCCACGTCGGATACGGATGCGTTCGATGCAGCTGGGCTGCACGTCTACTACGATCGGGGGTACTTGGTCGAGAGTATCGATGCCGTCGCTCCGTCAGCTATTTCGTTTGACGGTATCTCGTTTCTTGGCCGCGCCGTCGAGGACGTCGTGCGGGCGATGGCTGAGCGCGGCTACAAGGATGATTCACTGACCTTCAACGAGGTTGGTATTTCGTTGTATGACGAAGGTGGAATAGTGAAATGCGTAACGGCCTTTCCGCGAGGCTACTTTGACTTGAGCAATCCGGATAGCCCGGTCAGTCGTGCCAAAGCAGCCGCCGCGGCGTGGCGCCGCCAATCGTCGGAGTTCAAAAGGTTGTCCCATTGAAAGCCGTGGCGGGTTCGGGAGTTGAGGCACGTCGGCGCTGCCACGCTTACAGGCGGCTTTGTCGCGGGGGCACGTTTGGCGGCGCGGTCGGCGCAACCATCGCCTCCCCGGGTGGACCGGTAGCAGAGGGGGAGGGGGGGAAAAGGGGGGGAAAAGGTGTCAGGAACCGATTCCTGGCGGCGGGCGTGATCGGGTACCGTGGGCTGGTTCGAATCGGTTCCCACCACCTTTTCTGCGCCTGTGTGTGTTTCTTGTGCACGTTGCTCGGTGTTGTACGAGTTAATATAACAATGCCAAGGCACTTGATA
>JAXLXV010000065.1:0-1927 GCA_046327745.1 Gemmatimonadaceae bacterium
TTGTTCCGCCGCCAGCGCCATCAGTTCATCCAACGCCTGCCGGAATGCATCCGTCGCCATGTGGTCGGTGAACAAGATGGGGACGGGGGCGACGGAAAAGGATTCGAAGACAGAACAGACTCTTGATGCGTGGGGAAATGTGACGCAGGTGCTGGAGTACAACTTCGGGACGGGGGTAGCGCCGGAGACGATCGCGAGCCGGCAGACGACTATCAGTTATGTGACGTCGACGGCATATACGTCGCGATTCATCCAAAATCTGCCATCGGTGGCGACGACACCGGCGGATACGACGACGTTCGCGTATGACGAGCCGGGTTCGGTGGGGGCCACAATGCTGGCGCCACGGCAGCATGATGCGGCGGTGTACAACGTTCTGAGCTATACGGTGCGGGGGAACGCGTCGCGGATCACGAATTCGGCCGGCATACGCCAAACGGGGTTTGACACGGGCGGGAACGTGACGGTGATGACGATGAATGGGCAGACGCAGGCGATCACGAGCGCCTCGACGTACAATTTTGCGGCACCGACGAACATCACGCCGAACGGGCAATCGTCGCTGGCGGCAACGATGACCTACAGCGATTTTCTGGGGCTGGGGTCAGTGACGGGGCCGAACGGGGCGGCGATGACGTTGAATTACGACGCGCAAGGGCGGCCGCTGCAGACGGTGAGCCCGCATGGGGCGCAGACGAATTACAGCTATTCGACGTCGCCGGCATGGAGGCGGGCGGTGACGGGGACGCATTGGACGAAGGACTGGTATGACGGGCTGGGGCGTGTGAAGAAGACAGAGGCGGGAGATATCGTGGGCGGGGCGGACGTGGTGCGGAGTGTGGTGGAGACGCAGTATGCCCCGTGCGGCTGTTCGCCGGTGGGGAAGGTGAAGCAGGTGTCGCAGCCGTATGCGCCGGGCGGGAGCGCGTATTGGACGGTGTATGCGTATGATGGAATGGGCCGAGTGACGAGCGTGACGCATCCCGGTGGAGGGAGTGTGACGGGGTATTCGTACTCCGGCAATACGGTGACGGTGACGGATCCGGCGGGCCGATGGAAGAAGCACGAGATGGATGCGTTTGGGAACCTGGTGAAGGTGACCGAACCGCGGCCGGGTGGGGGAACACCGCCCGAGTACACGACGAGCTACACCTACAACGGGCGGAATCAGTTGTTGACGGTGTCGATGCCCCGAGACGGGGTGACACAGACGCGGACGTTCAGCTATTACGCGGACGGAAAGCTGATGAGCGAGAATTTGCCGGAAACGGGGTCGACGAGCTACGGCTATGATTCGTACCACCGGTTGTCGTGGAAGATAGACGCCAATTACCGGAAGACGGAATATACTTACGAGAATCAGGACCGAGTGTCGGCGATCCGGAAGTACGTGTGGACGGTGGGCGGGTGGGTGGAGAAGGTGTGCGAGGCGGTGCAGTATTATTACGATGGATATGCCTATCCTTACACCGACAACGCGGCTGGGCGGCTGGCGGCGGCGGTATACGGGAGCACGGACACGGGGAACTGCGCCGGGCCGGGGCTGGTGTTCGAAGAGATGTACGGGTATACTCAGGGCGGGCTGGTAAAGGGGAAGACGGTGCGGGCGACGAAGAACGTGCAGGGGTACGGGAACCGGAGCACGATTCTGGCGTCTGCTTATACGTATAACAGCGAAGGGCAGATGTTGACGGAGAAGTACCCGGACTATTACACGTCGGGGAATTTCTTGAATGGCGGGCCGCAGTACGCGTACGAATACAATGGGCTGGCGCAGTTGACGGGGATCAAGGAGACGCCCTCGAACTTTTATCATTTGAGTGGGATGCAGTATGGGGCGGCGGGGCAATTGACGAACCTGGCCTACGCCGGCGGGGTGACGCAGGTGCGGGAGTACAACACGCGGCTGCAGTTGACGAAGCAGACG
>JAXLXV010000066.1:0-1878 GCA_046327745.1 Gemmatimonadaceae bacterium
ACATCGCCGTCGGTGACATGGACAACTACTTCCTGAACCTTGGCGTCTACCGGATGGAGCGTTTCCTGGAGAGCACGAAGGAGCCGGGGAAAGGTCCGTACTACGCTGGAACGGTGGAGTATGGCCGGCCACTCAAGCCGCACGGGTGGCAGCCGTGGACAAATCAGGAGTTGTTGAAGCTGATGGCGCAGCTGGTGGAGCGAAACACACCCAGGCAATAGGTACCAGACGCCGGAGGAATACGACATGCGTCCGCACCTCATCGAGTCTAACGCAGCTCGCCGGCTGCTCGTGATCGGAATGGTCGCAGTTGTTCAGGCGATGCCGGCGGCTGCCCAGTCGCCCCTTACGGTCGACGCAGCGTTCAAGCTGCGGACCATCGCCGACGCGGCCATATCGCCTGACGGGAAGTGGGTCGCCTACGTGCTCGAGCGAAAGGACCTCACGACCAACTCGCGGTCGAGCCACATCTGGCTGGTATCAGCCACGGGAGAGTCGCGCCGTCAGCTCACATCCGGGGATCACAACGATGGCGAACCGACGTGGGCCCCGAACTCCGAAGAGCTGGCCTTCTCATCCGATCGCGACGGCGGATCGCGCATCTGGCGCATCCGCGTCGATGGCGGCGAAGCGCGCGCCGTCACCGTTCCGCGCTGGTCCGCGACGCGGCCGCGCTGGTCTCCGGATGGCAGCCGCATCGCCTTTCTCTCGGCGGATCCGCTGAGTGAGGCGGAGCAGTTGCAGGAGAAGCGGCACCAGAATGACCAGAAGATGGTGGACAGTATTCCACGCCCCGTGCGGCTATGGGTCGTTGCAGCGGACGGCAGTGGCGATCCGTTGCGCCTGACGAGTGGGACGCGCCAGGTGAACGACTTCGTCTGGGACCCGTCGGCGACGACTGCGCCGCGCCTGGCGGCGATGACGTCGCCAGGGAGTGGTGAGTTCGAGGGGATGGTCGACACGCACATCTCGGTCATCCCCGCCGACGGCGCCGCGCCTCGCGATCTCCCGATCGAGCGTGCATGGTCGTTCGCATCGCTCAGCTGGTCCCCGGATGGCCGCTACGTGGGCTACAGTTGCAGCTACTGCGCCCTGAAACTGGGTGAGGGGCGCATCAGCATCATCGACGTTTCTGCAGGGACGCGCCGCACCCTTCCCACGGAAGGAGACTACGGCCTGTCCGGCTACACCTGGGCCGGCGGGAACGTCATCGTCGTCAACACCGTGAGTGGCGTGACCGGCCGCCTGTTGCGCTACGACGTGGGCGCAAACCGCCTAACGCCGCTGAGCGGCGACGGCGAGCAGCTGTTCCGGTCGATGTCGTCGGACGCGACCGGCGCGCACCTGGCGTATATCGCCCGCGACGCCTACAACCCCGGCGATGTCTTCGTGACCACGGTTGCGTCCTATGCGCCGCAGCGGTTGTCGGAGGCGAACCCGGAGCTGGCCGGGATCCGGCTCGGAAAGACGGAGACCGTCACGTGGAAAGGCGCCGATGGCTGGCCGATGGACGGAGTGCTCGTCAGGCCCGCCAACTATGAGGACGGGAAGCGCTATCCAACCATTGTCTACATCCACGGTGGCCCATCCGGCGTCAACACGAAGTCGTTCGATCCGTTCTGGCAGCTGATGGCCGCGCGCGGGTACGCGGTGTTTGCCCCGAACCCGCGCGGCGGCACTGGTCATGGCGACAAGTTCTACGCCGCGAACTTCAAGGACTTTGGCGGGAAGGACTACCAGGACATCATGCTCGGCGTCGACCGCGTGATCGCGTTAGGCGTTGCGGACAGCGCCAGGCTGGGCGTATGGGGGTGGAGCTATGGCGGCTACATGACGTACTGGGTCGTGACGCAGACCAACCGGTTCAAGGGCGCCGTC
>JAXLXV010000067.1:0-1684 GCA_046327745.1 Gemmatimonadaceae bacterium
GTCTCCCACAGATAGGAGCCGGCTGGCACTCACGTCGCCGCCGAAGGTCGCGCCTTCCGTGAAAGTTGCAGGTCCGATGGCCTCGAGTGCGGTGCCACCGTCTGAGGCGGTTAGACGAGCTCCGACGGCACCGACACCAAGGAGACCGACGCCAGCTCCGCCGATCCCGACCACTCCGAAGGACGTGCGGGCGCTGGCTTCTCCACGCAGCGCCTCTCCTTAAGCGCCAGTGACGGTGGCGAAGACCCCGCGACCGCTGACGGCGCGGGCTTCGATCCCGGTCCCGTCGGTCATGTTCGGGATACGGATCGCGACTCCGTCTACCTGGGGGAAGGAGGCCGTGGACGAGAACTCCGACTGGCCAACCACCTCCAGTGCCGTGGTGGAACTTCCCGAGGCCTCAGCGTGAACGGCGATACCGCCCCCTGTCGCTGACCCGAAAACGCCCACACCCGCCGTCCCCGTCGATGTCCCTTTGAGGCCTTTGCCGCTGCCTGTGGTCGTTCCGGCGATACCCGCGCCAAGCGCGGTCTGCGCGAAGATTGCGCTGCCACTGAGGCTGTTGGGTACCTGTATGGCGGTGCCGAAGGGCTTGTCGAATGTCGCAGTCGATGTAAATTCCGATTTGCCGATTACCTTCAAAGCGGTGCCGCTAGCGGCTTCGGTTTGCATGCCGATACCCGAGGCAGTCTTGACGACAACGCCGTTGCCACTCGTGAGCTTGTCGATTGTGATCCCCGTGCCGACCGTCTGCGAGAACCCGGCGGAGCTGCTGAACTGCGAGGTCCCGATTACGGCGAGACCGATGTCGGTATCGAAACCCGTGTTCTCGGCCTTGAGCGCGATGCCTCCCGAGTTTGCGCTCGCATGGACGCCCACTCCGTGACCCGTCGTACGCGCCCGAAGAGCCGTTCCCGTTGCGCTGTTGATCAGACTGAAGTCGACGCCAACCGACGGCCCGGACGCTTCGAGCGTAGTGGTGTGAGTGGCGTCGTTACTCACTCCGGCGAGCACCGGCAAACCGTTGAGAGCTTCCGCGCCCTGGCGCTTCAGTAGTGCCGGACCCGCTGTCGCGCTCGCGAGGACAGCGGCCAGTTGCAGAAGGGTCCTCCTACGCGGCTTCCTGCTGCCATTTGCCGGCTCTGGTTGGTACGTAGATCGATCTCCCTGAGGGCGCACGTCGCGCATTGTTCTCCCCTTCCATTTCTCGACAACGCGTCGTGGCAAATTCGGCATCGGGGGGGCGCCACTCGGCTTTCCGAAGCGAGTTAGCCTGACTGTCCCCGGAACCTACGTAGTGCCGCTGTGCCACGCTGCGCGCAGAGTAGATCGCCTGAGCCGCAAACGCCACTTCCTGGGCAGAACTCCGCCGCCAGTACGCACGTCCGTCCACCCGGGCGTCGCTCCCCCACCGTCGGTTGACTCAACGGCGTATGATGCTTGCCACCAACCCGTCGGAGGCCGTCATGCTTCGCCCATTCGTCTATCTGCTGCGACATCAAATCCTGGGGCTGGTAGCGCTCCTGCTGGTCCTGGCCGGATACGCGGACGCCGCGACCGGCGGCAATTTCATCCTCGGCAGTTTCAACAAGGAGGGCGCAACCTCCAGGCTACAGAACACCGGGCAAGGGGCCGCGCTTGCGCTGAATGTGAAGACCGGACAGCCCCCGCTCGCTGTCAACTC
>JAXLXV010000068.1:0-1611 GCA_046327745.1 Gemmatimonadaceae bacterium
GACGCGGGGGCGATGAGCACTCCACCGTCCGGGTCGATATCGGCCTCGGTGAGCTTGTCGGTGGCGAGAAGGCGCAGCGCCGAATCGGGCGACAGCCCCGCCTTGAACTTGTAGATCTGCACTTCGTGGTTCACGCTGCCCTGATTGATAAGGCGAAAGGCGGTCGCGCCAGCCGGTAGTGACCGCGGGAAGACAAAGGCGTAGTCCTTGGCGATGACGCGTTCGTGCCGGATCCCCGGAGTGGCTGGAGCGCATCCAGCGAGAAGGCAGAGGGTAAGCTCCCCCGTCAAGTGGACCATTCGGAATTGGACTCCGGGGGTGTCTGACGTTGGTCCCGTTTGTAGGCCGGTCTAAGCTGGAATAGCTGTCGTCGTTAGGTCCTGATTGCCCTGACAGGTTTGGATGAACTCGCGGGGGGTCAGGTGCCCCAGCGAGCTATGCGGCCGGTGCTCGTTGTAGTCCCGCCGCCAAGCTTCCAGCTTGGCCTTCGCATCGTCAAGCGTGAGGAACTGCTGCACGTTCAGACACTCGTCCCGTAACCGGCCGTTGAAGGACTCGATGTGCCCGTTGTCGGTGGGTTTCCCAGGCCGCGTGAAGTCGAGCTGCACGCCCCGCGCGTAGGCCCACGCTTCCAGGGCCTTCGAGGTGAATTCGCTCCCGTGATCGCACGTGATGGACGTCGGTCGACCGTGCCGCCAGATCGCGCGCTCCAAGGCCTGGGCCACGTCCCGGCCGCCGAGCGAAAATCCGCACTCCAGCATCACACTCTCGCGACTCCAGTGATCGACGACCGTCAGGATTCGGAACGGCCGGCCGTCAAACAACTGATCGTGCACGAAATCCATGCTCCAGCGCTGCGCTTGCGCGGTGGGCACAGGCGCGGCCCCGCGATGCAACGCCATGTGCTTCCGTCGGCGGCAACGATGCCGGAGCTGCAGCCCTTCGAGGCGGTAGAGCCGCCGCACCCGCTTCCGATTCACCAGCCATCCCTCGCGGCGGAGCAGCACGTGGAGCCGCTGATAGCCGAAGCGTGGTCGCGCATGCGCCAATTCGCGCAGGCGCATCCGCAGCGCGGTCTGGTCCTTCGCGATGCTTCGCCTGTACCAGGCGGCCCGAGAGAAGCCAGCCAAGCGACACGCCCGACGGATCGCGATGCCGAATGTCTCGTGCATCCAGCGCGCGCGCTCCCGGCGCTTGGCCGGCTTCACCGGTTTTTTCGGAGGGTCTCCTGCAGGATGTGCTTGTCGAGCGTGAGATCGGCGACGAGGCGCTTCAGCCGGCCGTTCTCCTCCTCGAGTTGGCGGAGTCGCCGGAGTTCACTCACGCCGAGGTGCGCAAACTTTTTCTTCCAGATGTAGAACGTGGCTTCGCTGATCCCGAGCTGCCGACACACGTCGCCGACCGGCGTCCCACTCTCCGCCTCGCGCAACGCGTAGGCGATCTGCTCCTCGGAGTACTTCGACCGTTTCATCGTCCCTGCCTCCTGGTGATCCGGGTGATCGTGGAGGACCGCGGACGACAACGTACTCTAGTTCTGACCTGCCTGCCTTTTCTGGGAGGACGTCATCACAGCCAGCTCCTGGCGTGACGAAGCCGGGAACCCTCAAGATC
>JAXLXV010000069.1:0-1489 GCA_046327745.1 Gemmatimonadaceae bacterium
CGTGCTGCTGCGCGCGCGGCGCACGCGTCTCCGATTCCCCGGCCCTGGCGACTTCCTTGGCTTCAAGGGCCTGTGGGTGGATTTTGTCGGCGCACTGACGGAGCGACGCCCGGCACAGATGACGCTCGATCATGCCCAACGCGACCTGGAAATCATCGAACAGGCCTACCGTCCCGCCTAACGGCGCATGAGGTCCCAGGGCCCGTGACGAAGACGCTTCCAGAGTGGGTCGAGCCGATGGCGGCTACGCTGACGCAGGACCGCTTCACCGGACCGGAGTGGGTCTTTGAACGAA
Organism: Gemmatimonadaceae bacterium; assembly: GCA_046327745.1. Classification (GTDB taxonomy): domain Bacteria; phylum Gemmatimonadota; class Gemmatimonadetes; order Gemmatimonadales; family Gemmatimonadaceae; genus JABAQJ01. The sequence continues at coordinate 296 of JAXLXV010000069.1, forward strand.
AGCTGGATGGCATTCGGCTGCTGGCGTTCAAGGACGGCGTCAACGTGCGACTCTTCTCACGGAACCGACTGCCACAGGATCAGGCGTACCCGTCCGTTGTAGCTGCGATCAAGGAGCTGCCAGTGCACGACGCGATCCTTGACGGAGAAGCGACGGGGGTTTGGGGGAAGCCCGGAAAGGTCACCTATCACGTCTTCGACATTCTCTGGCTGGACGGTCGCGATACGATGTCGTTGCCGCTGGACCGTCGCCGGGAACTGCTCCGTCAGCTGCCACTTCATCAGCCCCTGTCGCGCGTCGAGGCCCTGACCGGAGCTACGCCGTGGGAGCACGCATGCCAGGAGGGATGGGAGGGGGTGATCGCCAAACGGCGGGATTCGCTGTATGAGCATCGGCGCTCTCCGCACTGGCTGAAGATGAAGTGCGAAGCGACGCAGGAACTCGTGGTCGGCGGATTCACGGATCCGCAGGGCGGCCGTGTTGGGCTGGGAGCGCTCCTCGTCGGCTACTACGACAAGTCCGATTTCGTCTTCGCCGGGAAGGTGGGGACTGGCTTTGACCGGAAGTTGCTGCTGGAGCTTCGAGCGCGCCTCGATGCGGCGGAGATTCCGGCGTCGCCATTCACGCGCGCTACAGGGTTGCCACGTACAGCGCATTGGGTGCGTCCAGAGGTCGTGGTGCAGGTCGCCTTCATTGAGTGGACGGTGAACGGAAAGCTCCGGCATCCCCGGCTTCTTGGTGTTCGGGAAGACAAGGCGGCGCGCGATGTGGTTCGGGAGGGGCCGTGATCACGCATCCGGAAAAAGTGTTGTTCCCGGACGACGGCATCACCAAGGGGGAACTCGCCGCGTATTACGAGGCGATCGCACCGCTGATGCTACCGCACATTCGTGCGCGCCCGGTGACGATGGAGCGCTTCCCGTCAGGTATCGGGAAGGACGGATTCATGCAGAAGGACGTCTCCAGGGGTTTCCCAACGTGGCTGGAGCGGGTCGCGGTACCAAAGAAAGGGGGTGTGGTGCACTACCCGTTGGTGACGGACCTTCGGTCGCTGCTGTGGATTGCCAACCAGAACTGCATAACGCCGCACGTCTGGGCGTCACGCGTGCCGACCTTGCTGTATCCCGATCTGTGCATCTTCGATCTGGACCCGAGTGAGGACGAGCCGGCGATCTTGCGGCGCGCGGCAATGGC
>JAXLXV010000007.1:0-749814 GCA_046327745.1 Gemmatimonadaceae bacterium
CATATCAGCCGGAACCGACGTAATTATCGAACGTATCGAGCAGGGCATTGCCTTTGTTGAGCCTTGGTCGCACGTAGAGACGAGGCTGTAAAATCGACTACGGCCTTCCGTCCGCCAGCTGATGAATTCGGTATGGTCTTTGCAAAGCCATAGGCAGACCAGGCCCCCCTGCTAACGCGGCTGACGTTGGACCCCTGATCTGACGCGCCCACCACCTCGACCCCTGCTTCCCAATGTCCGCTCGCTGGAGCTGCAACAAGCGGCTTGCTTCGCGTGAGGATGACACCGCCCATCCATGCGGCCGAGTTGGGAATCTGACGGCGGCTTTCGATCCGCCAGTCACTTCGGCCGCGACACTCTCTCGGATCGTTACGCCGCCCGACGACGCGATCGCCCTCCACCGTTTGCTCGGAAGAGCCTTCGTCCGCCCCCTTGGCTGCTCCAATGTTCTTTCTCTCGAACCATGAGTAACCGTCAAACAAGGACTGGCGGGGTTGCAACGTTCCTTGGCCGCTCCTTCTTCCCCATCGCCGCACTGCTTGTAATTGTCGGGGTCGTCTGGTGGGGACCATGGGTGACTTTGGCACTGGCCTACGTCTTGTGGCGCGTAGTGGCACGAATGGGATAACGACATGTCCAAGCGATTGCTCAAGAGACCGGAAGACATTCACTGCGTAGTCTTCCAGCTGCTACTCGTTGCGGGTTACGTGAGTGCGTTTTGGCTCTACCTACATCCAGACGCGTCGGGGATCCATACGACGGGCCAACGTATCGCCTTTATGGCGGGCGCCGGACTTATGCTCGGCTGGTGTTCCGGTATCAACGTGGGCGTCAACTTCCACAATCACGTCCACCGCCCCGTCTTCAACGCGCCGTGGTTGAATCGTTGGTTTGGTCGTTTTTGGACCGTGTCAGGTGGATGGCCGTCGATGTTTTGGGAACATGCACACGTCACAGTTCACCACGCCGATCTCCTGCACGACTCGGATTGGACGCTTCCCTACCGGCGTCGGGACGGCAGTTGGGAAAATCCATACTGGTATGCCATCGCCTCCTGGCCCCTGCGATATACAAAGCATCTGTTTCGCGACTTCACCTCCGGACGCGGTGGGCCTGAGATTGGCCGGCGTGCATTGGTTGAGCTGACGCTCTTTGTTGCGATTTTCGCCGTGCCATTCTTCATCGATTGGCAGATGGCCATTGGCCTGTGGCTCTTCCCGGCTTGGGTCGCCAATGCGATGGTCATGGGACCAGGCATGTATGCTCAGCATGCAGACTGCGAGCCCGAGACCGACGAACATCCCTATCGCCACTCAAATACCTTCGTGCAGCGTGCGTTCAATCTGACGATGTTCAACATTGGGTATCATATCGAACACCACGCACATCCCACCGTGCACTGGAGCGTGCTCCCGGACCTGCACGAACGCCTGAAGCAGCAAATGATCGACGATGATGCTCATATCCTACCCTTTGGGTACTATCGGGCGGGACAACTCCTCTGCCAGCGCACCTTCTCGCAGCGTGCGGCCGAGCGTTGGGCGGTGCAGCATCCGGATTACATCCGACGTCGGGCGGAAAGCGAGTCTCGGGTAGCCCCCGTGCATGTCTAGCCAGATTCCACCGTCGGAGCTTCTCACGGTTCCGGCGTCGTTGGAGCGCGCGGCAAAGACATCGTACGGCGCGACCTTCGTTGGACCGAAGCTCGAAGAGCGTCAGTTCTCCTATCGCGATCTCTTGGCGCGCGCTAAGGAGATCGCCAGCTCCCTCTCGGCCCGCGGAGTTGAGCCTGGGGACCGCGTGGCGTTTGCCTTACCGTCCGAGGAAGAGTTCGTCACCACGTACCTCGGAACGTTGATCGCCGGTGCCGTGGCCGTGCCCCTGGCACCGCCGCTCGGGATTGGTAAGCTCGGTACGTTCCTTGACGCAGCCTCGCGCATGCTGTCTACATCGCGGGCCAAGCTCTTCATCACCTCGAAGTCCATTCGGGCCATGAGCGGCTCGCTGCGCGAAGCCGTTCCTAGCCTAGGGGCGATCGTCAGCTGCGCCGACCTTGGCGGCACTTCGTCGAGCTATCGTCCGCCGGTCGTTCGTCTCGACGATTTGGCAATGCTCCAGTTCACGTCAGGCTCAACGTCCGAACCGAAGGGCGTCCGACTGACGCATCGAAACCTCGCCGCGAACTGCTGGGTGATTGTTCGTGAGGGACTCCGCGCGGCAGCGCCGGATCGATGTGTCTCCTGGTTGCCGCTTTTCCACGATATGGGCATGATCGGCATGGTACTATGTCCGATCTACAGTGAGATACCACTCACGCTCATGCCGCCGACACTATTCGCAACAAAGCCGGCCGCATGGTTCAAGCTGCTCTCCGATCATCAGGGCACTATCACATACGCGCCAAACTTCGCTTACGCGTACGCCACCAAGCGCATTCGTGACGCAGAGTTGACCGGTGTGAACTTGTCCCATGTGAGGGTGTTTGGCTGCGGAGCTGAGCCAATCAATCCGCTTACGCTCAACAAATTCGTAGAGCGTTTCGCATCAGTCGGAGCGCGCCTCGAGGCGTTCTATCCGAGCTACGGGATGGCTGAGAGTTCGTTGGCAGTTTCATTCGGTCGGGGAGTTCGGACTGATACTGTTTCTGCTGACGACCTCGAGTCCGCCCAACGCGCTTCTCGAGTGCCGAAGGACGACGAGGCGAGCGGCACCTCAACGCGTGAACTCGTAGCGTGTGGCAGCGCTTTTACCGGACACAGCATTCGAATCGTCGATCCGATGTCGGGAACGCTGCGCCAAGAGCGCGAAATCGGAGAAATTCGCATCGCGGGACCAAGCGTCACTGACGGCTATTTTGAAGCGACGGAAGCAACCCAAGCTCTTTTTGATGAAGAACGTTTCCTTCGTACAGGAGATCTGGGCTATTTTGCTGACGGTCAACTGCATATTTGCGGTCGCATCAAGGATCTGATCATTGTACGCGGCCGGAATTGCGCCCCCCAGGATCTCGAATGGGAAGCGGCCAGCGTCGACGGCGTGCGGTCCGGTGCGGTAGCCGCGTTCTCTATTCCCGGAAGCGAGGCAGAGACCGAATCAGTCGTGATCGTCGCCGAGGCTAAGGCAGATGCTGACGCCAGCAGAGTCGTCAGCGACATTCGGACTCGACTGTTGGACAGTGTGGGGATTACCGTCGCGGTCGTCGAGCTAGTCCCAGCAGGCACCCTTCCGAAGACGACCAGTGGAAAGTTGCGTCGGGCAGAGATTCGCGCCCGCTACCTCCGAGGCGAACTGGTCCCCCCCAACACGCAGGGTGTCCAGAGCGCGCTCAAGCACCTTCTCGTGTCGCAGTGGGGACATCTGAAGTCCGCGATCTCATCCGGTCTCCCAGAACGCAACGCCCAAAGTTGACGGGCTTGGCGCGTCGGCACAGCGCGCTATATCGTATTTCGGCGCCCGATTCCGGAGTCTCGCGTGTCTGACCTCTTACTGTTCGTGATGGTTTTCGGCGGGCTTTTTGTCTTGCGCCTGATAATAGCCACCACGGTGTTTCTGCTCGTGATACCCAGGGGCGACCGCTGCCCGAATTGTGATACGCCCACCATGCGCATCGAGTCCCCGCTGTCCGACCGCTACCTGCCATGGCTTCGTAAGCGTTGGTGCCTCGCCTGTGGATGGCAAGGTATGCTCCGGGGCGGACTTCCGAATCCGAGCGCGGTCGCTTCGGATCAGCTTACGACACGGCGTTAGGCGGACGAGACGCCCACGGCGAAGAGGGCCAGCCAGTCCGGCCAGTTACCACTGAACTCGAAGAAATCCTCGAAGTAGGTGAGACCAGTCCCTTCAAGCTCGGCGATCAACTGCTGCAACGCTTCATCCTCAAAGATCGGACCGATGCATACAAGGTGTCCCTCCACGCGAAATTCTTCGTCAGTCAGCCCGAGTCGGGCATCGAGCGCGGATCGCGAGAGATTCGCACGTTCATACGCATCCTTGCGGATAAACACGGACGGATGACCCACCGGTACGTTTACAGGCATGCGAGGATTGAAAATGGCCCGGCAAACTCGCCCTGTCGCATTCGAATTGCAATAGATCGTGCCCAATTCCACGGATGAGCGGTCCGAATTAGTGTTTTACTGGCACTAATTCGCTAGACATGCGCACGTACGCCAAACTCCTCGAGTTTCGTTGCGAATGACTCAAACTTTTGAGCATGCCTTCGACGTCGTCGTGATCGGCGCCGGCCACGCCGGGACCGAAGCGGCTGTGCTCGCAGCGAGAACGGGCGCGTCGGTCGGCCTCATCACGAGCGCGCTCGAAACGATCGGACAGATGTCGTGCAACCCAGCGATTGGAGGAATTGCCAAGGGTACGGTCGTACGAGAAGTCGACGCCATGGGCGGTATCATGGCGCGCGCAACCGACCTGGCGATGGTGCAATTCAGGATGCTCAACCGCAGCAAGGGTGCGGCAGTGTGGGCTCCGCGTGCACAATGCGATCGCTCCCTTTACCGTCGCGCCGTTCGCACGCTCGTTGAGGAGCAGCCCGATCTGCATTGTATTCAAGGCACCGTTGCGCAGCTCATTCTTGATCCGGTCACACGGGAAGTCCTCGGCATCCAAACGCTCGAGGGGCGACGCTTTGCGGCAAAGAGCGTCGTGATTACATCAGGAACGTTCTTGCGCGGCCGAATCCACATCGGCACTCGCACGAGTGTCCCAGGAGGGCGAGCCGGTGAACTCGCCGCTACGCATCTGGCGGATCAGCTCGAACAAGTTGGGCTGCAGACAGCTCGCTTCAAGACCGGTACACCACCCCGAATCGACGGGCGGTCAGTGAACTATTCGATCCTGGAGCGACAGGAATCAGAGGTCGATCTCTTTGACTTCACGTGGTCTCACTTGTGGCCCACGCCTCGAGTGAACCGCGGCACTACGCGCCATCCAGCGCAGATGCCATGTTGGATCACCTTTCTCGAGAGTCCTGGGAAAGAGCTGATCGCCAACAACATCAACGAGTCGGCCATGTACGGGGGAGCAATCGGTGCGCGAGGACCACGCTACTGCCCCTCGGTAGAGGACAAAATCATTCGTTTCCCCCAGGCAGAGCGGCACCAGATTTTCCTTGAGCCAGAGGGGCACGATACGTCGGAGTTGTACGTCAATGGGCTCTCGACGTCGCTTCCTGCATCGCTGCAGGTCGAGATCCTCCGCACGGTGCCGGGGCTAGAAAATGCCCGAATGACGCGGGCCGGCTACGCCATCGAGTATGACTATTTCCCCCCGACGCAGCTGAAGGCTACGCTCGAGACCCACGCCATTCCCGGGTTATTCCTCGCGGGACAAGTAAATGGCACCACCGGTTACGAAGAAGCCGCGGGTCAGGGCGTAGTCGCCGGGTGCAACGCGGGCTGCTATGCGCTCGGTCGTGCGCCGGTGACACTCGGTCGAGAGACATCGTATATCGGTGTCCTTGTCGATGATCTTGTGACGCGTGGTGTGGATGAACCGTATCGGCTGTTCACCTCTCGGTCTGAGTTCCGACTAACAAATCGCCAAGACAACGCACTGAGCCGCTTGAGCCCTATGGCATCGACCCTGGGACTTTTTCGTCCCGACGAAGAGCGGCGAATTGCAGCACGGCTGAATGCGCAATCCGAAGCCTCGTCCATCGCGCAGCGCAGCAGCGCTCGGCCTGATCAGGTCAATGCGCTTCTGGAGACGGCAGGCGGCACGCCGATCGCCCAGTCCATGAAGCTGAGCGATCTGGCCAAACGACAAGGTGTCGAACTGGACGCGCTCTTTGCTGCAGTCGGGGTCGGCACAGGCATTCCAAAAGAAGCCGTCGCGACAGTATCCCTCGAATTGAAGTATGCCGGTTACTTCGAACGCGAGCGAGGTCACGCGGACCGGCTGCGGCGAATGGGAAGCTTTGGACTTGATCCCGACCTACCCTATGCGGCGTTTCGTTCCCTGTCGATTGAAGCCCGACAAAAATTGGCGGTGAGAAGGCCCGAGTCCCTCGCTCAAGCCTCCTCCGTTCCCGGTGTAAGCCCTAGTGACCTTCAGAACCTGGTGATCGAAGTCGAGCGATGGCGCAGGGTTGCGGGACGAGTTACAGACGCGTCTTGACTCTGAGCGTTAAGCGCCGCTCAGAGCGCTTACGTAACCAACATCCAATCACAAGTGATACCGACGCTTACCCGGGCCGCCCTGTTCCGGGTCTCTGCCGTTTGTTTCCTCGCCCTCCTCGGGCTCTTCCCTGTGGCCAACTGGATACAGGGAGGGCACGAAGCTGAATGGTATGGCCAAGTCGCTACTGAATGGCTGAGTGGAAGTGTAATCGCGCTAGGAGCCGGACTCGTTTTAGGAATCCTCTCCCGCCGACTTCCACTGTGGCGCGTGGGTTTGGGTGAGCGGGTCTCCGCGTACGCCGCCTCCCGGAGGCACCTCACCACCATTGTGCTCGGCACTACGGCATTCGGTCTATACGCCGTCATAGCGAAGGTCGTCTTCGACGCGCGTCCATTGCTGATTGACGAGCTGGTTCAGGTAATCCAAGCACGCATTTTCGCCAGCGGTCGCCTAACGCTTCCTGCGCCAGCCAACCCAGAGTTCTACAGCATCCTGCACATGGTAGACATGGGCGGACGTTGGTACTCGCAGTTTCCGCCTGGCGGTCCGGCCATGCTGATGATTGGGGAGGTGTTTGGTGCAGTGTGGCTTGTAGGGCCAGCGTGCGGGGCTCTTGCGGTGGTCGCATTCTGGTACTTGATGCAACGGATTGACGATCGAGCCACCGTCGTACTCGGCGCGTCTCTGCTCTTCGCCTTCGCGCCGTTCATGGCCTTCATGGCCGGCTCGCACATGAACAGCGTACCAACATTGCTGTTTGGTGTGCTCGCCTTGCTAGCCGCCGCAGAATGGAGTCGTCGTGAAGATCGAGGCGTTTGGATGGCCGCCCTGCTTGGCCTAGCACTCGGCTCGATGGCATCCGTTCGACCTGTCGATGGAGCTGCGTACGCAGCGCCAATTGGCCTGTGGATGCTCTGGCTCACCTTCCGGAATCCCAAACGATTGCCCGATCTACTTGCCGCCGGGCTCGGCGTCGCTGTGCCGGTTGGCTTGGTGCTCTATTACAACAGCCGTACAACCGGTGACCCCTTTCTATTCGGATATGAACTGCTTTGGGGGAAAAGTCACGCGCTCGGTTTCCATCGGGCACCGTGGGGTTTCGCCCATACACCGGCGCGCGGGATTGAACTAATCAACATTTACCTGCTGCGACTGCAGTCCTACTTGTTTGAATCTCCGGTTCCTTCGCTGCTGCCTGCGCTGGGTGCCATGGCCCTGGGGTCGCGTTTGACTCGCGTGGATCGCTTGCTGCTTTGGGCGAGTGCCTTTCTGTTGCTGGGCTACTTCGCCTATTGGCACGACGGATTCTATCTCGGCCCGCGATTTCTATATCCGCTCATGCCAGTGCTTGCGCTGTGGTCCGCCCGGTTCCTTGCCGAACTGCGAAGGGTGAGCGGGAATGGCTCCATGGTGGTGCGAACGGCAGCATTTTCTCTTGGCACGGCCTTGATTGTCGGTGCCGTAGCCTCTGTTCCGGTTCGTGTGAAACAGTATGAGGGTGGTCTGGCGTCCATGCGACTGGACTACACGGCGCCGGCACGACGCGATCATGTGGCGAATGCCCTGATCTTCGTCAGGGAAAGCTGGGGAACCCAGATCGTCGCACGACTGTGGGCGTTAGGCGTGCCACATACGGAGACTGAAGCGCTCTACCGCGGGGTTGATTCTTGCGTCCTAGAACACGCCGTCACGGTTGTCGAGCATTCTTCCGCACGTGACAGTGTGGCCATGCGCAAGCTCATTCCCTTGCTACGTGACTCGGCGAGCGTTGTGAAGACGGAGCTCTCACCGGACCGCACAGAGCGCATGTTGCCCGGTGCGAAGTACAGTCCGATTTGCGTGAGCCGCATCAATGAGGATCGCCAGGGTTTTACGTTGCTCGCGCCAGTGCTTGCCCTCGACCAAGGCACGAACATTTACGTGCGAGACTTGCACGCACGCGACTCGCTCTTGATCGCGCGGTACCCATCGCGTTCCCTGTTTCTCCTCCGGCCGGTCAGCAATGAGATCGGAGCTCCTTTGGAGCTGAAGCAGATGTCTCGCGATTCGCTTGTGCGCGCATGGCAGCTCGAGGCGCAGACTACCGATCAGCCGAGCGTCCACCCGTAGCGATTCTTGCTCAGAGGTCAGCTGCCGTAAAGCATCGCAGCACGCCTAACGACGAATTAGTAGCGAATTGGTACTAATATCGACTACGCGTCGTCTGCCTTGGGCGTGCGCAGCACTTCTCAAGCATGGCTGAACGGTGACGCCCGTGGGTCATGCGACGATCCATTGGCTGAATGTCGGCACAGCGCGAAAAGCCGCTCGCAGCTGCGCTCGGGAAGAACTGATTGCGCGATTCCTGTGAGCGGTCATCACGGGGATCAGCGTTAGAGAATGGCTTCCGACGTGTTCGGCTCTCCATGGGGCCGTTTCCAACGATCAAACGGCATTTGCCTGATAGCGACTTGACCGCCGCTTAGCCTTCTCCGAATTCGGCGACTCCGAGTCCCTTCCTTAGCCGACTTGTTGGCCCTTTACCAAGATTCCAACCGCAGTATTCCGCCACTGAGACGTCGGAATTTCGGTTGAAATGTTTCACGTGAAACACGGCGGCTGGCTGTCGGTCACAGGCCGTCCTATATTCCGCGGCCCGGGAATCACCAGGATCGCACTTGACGCACGTTATCGCAGTGGCAAATCAGAAGGGTGGGGTGGGAAAAACAACCACCGCCATTAACCTCGCAGCATCCCTCGCCTTAGCGGAACAGAGGGTGCTGTTGATCGACGGCGATCCACAGGGCAATGCGACCAGTGGTCTTGGTGTGTCGGCCGACCAGTTCAAGGGCACAACCTACGATGTACTCATCGGGGATATGCCCGCCGAGGCAGCGATTGTTAAGGGCGTTCAGTTTCCACGGCTAGACGTGCTACCGGCGACTCCGGACCTCGCAGGTGCGGAGATTGAACTCGTGGACGTCCCATCTCGCGAGCATCGCCTCCGGAGTGCAATCTCGGACATCAGGCCGGCGTACGACGTGATTCTTATCGACTGCCCGCCATCCCTTGGCCTGATAACGGTGAACATGCTGAGCGGAGCAGACTCGGTCCTCATCCCCCTGCAGTGCGAGTACTTCGCGCTCGAGGGAATCACCCAGCTCATGAGTACGATTCAGCTCGTACAGCAACACCTCAATGATCGGCTCCACCTGTTTGGCGTCGTTCTTACCATGTATGACGCCAGGCTAAACCTATCACGTCAGGTCGCCGCGGACGCGCGGGCGTTTTTTGGACCTCGCGTTTTCGACACCGTTATTCCACGCAATGTTCGCTTGGCCGAAGCGCCGAGTTTCGGAAGGCCAATCGTCTCCTATGACTTGGCCTCGGTGGGATCTGTCGCATATATGAGCCTAGCAAAAGAGGTTATTACGCGACTGGAAACAAATGTTTCTGATTCGGCTATACGGCCACAGTCGCTATCGTCGGACACGGAACGGTAGTCAACTTTTCCACAATGCCTCCGATCCACATGAATCATGAGCTTGCCTGAGAAGCAACGGCGCCTGGGACGAGGACTCGGGGCACTCTTGGGCGGACCTCCGCCGCCAATCGCTACCCCGGTGGCGGCGCCGGCGGAGCGCGAGGGCGAAACGCACCGTGAGGTCGAAATCTCGAACATTCGGCCAAATCCCTACCAGCCGAGACGGGAATTCTCGCCCGCTGAACTCGCCGAGCTTCAAGAATCCATGAAGTCCAATGGGCTCCTGCAGCCCATTGCCGTGAGGGCGGTCGAAGGCGGATACGAGCTGATCGCGGGCGAACGCCGGCTTCGAGCGGCTACTGCCTTAGGTTGGATCACAATACCGGCAATAACGCGCCAGCTAGAGAACAGAGAGATGCTTACTCTAGCTTTGGTGGAAAATCTGCAGCGAACGGACCTGAACCCGATTGAAGAGGCCGACGGATACCAACGCCTCATTGACGAGTTCTCCCTTACTCAGCAGCAGGTGGCTAGCGCTGTGGGGAAAGACCGCTCGACTGTGGCCAATCTCCTGCGTCTCCGGCAGCTGCCAACTTCTGTCAGAGAAATGGTTCGAAATGGCAAACTGTCAGTCGGGCATGCGCGTGCTTTGCTCTCACTCCCTAGTGAGTTCGATATCACCGAGGTCGCAGCTCAAGTAGTCGCTGACGGTCTGACAGTCCGCGACGTGGAGCGCCTGGCGCGTCCTTCTGGCGCGTCGTCTCCGCCACAGTCCAATGCGACCGGACTAAAACCTGAGGCAGCTCAGGGCGTGCAGTCGGCCGAGGCCCGCCGAGTGGTCGATCTGCTGCGCCGGCGCCTGCAAACAGACGTAGCCATTGTCGCCAATGCGCGAGCAGAGGGAGAGATCAAAATTCGTTTCTTCTCCGCCGATGACCTTGATCGCGTCCTCACACTTATTCTTGGGTCGGATTCGCAACTGGGTTGAACAACCGCGGGAGTGCGTAAACAATGTCGCTCTTCAACAAAAACGGAGGTGGACGCGTGGCGGCACGACAAGAGCTGGTGACCCCCGATGCGGCACTCTCTGTGATTGGTGCCGGTATGAAGGTGATCGGTGATATAGAAAGCACCGGCGTTATCAAAGTCGATGGCGTTGTCGAAGGCTCCATCCGTACCGCGAAACAAGTCCTCCTCGGACGAGCTGGCTCAGTCTTAGGCGACATCTGCGCTGATGAGGTGGTGCTCGGAGGCAAGATCGTCGGTTCTGTCCTCGCTAGCCAACGCGCCGAAGTCCAGAGCACATGTACAGTCGAGGGCAACATTCAAACGAAGTGCATTGTCGTCCTCGAAGGCGGCGTCATAAACGGTATGGTCCAGATGAACGGTGCCGGTGCGCAAAGCAACGCTCGAGGGACGCTGGCACTTTCACAGTAAGCTGCGCATCGCGCGTAAACGGCTCCCTCGCTCCCACAAATGAATCAGTAGCATGCGCCTCATTCACGCCTTCGTTCGGCCCGCGCGGGCACTCTGCATGCTCGCCTTGTTCGCCTGCACGCCCGCGGCACAGCGCGAGCAGAGTGACCGAACCCTGCGAGTCGCTCTGTTGACACCGGGACCGATCACAGATCGATCATGGAACAACGGCGCCTACGATGGCCTCTTGATGATTCGCGACTCGCTTGGCGCACAGGTCAGCCACATTCAGACCAAGACCCCCGCCGAGTTCGAAGAAAATTTTCGTGAGTACGCACGGCAAGGGTACCAGATCATCTTCGGTCACGGCTTTGAGTTCCAAGACGCCGCCAAACGTGTTGCACCTGCATATCCGCAGAGTTTCTTTGTGGTGACGTCAAGCGACTTCGCTGGACAAAACTTCGCTGGCATGCGCTTCGCATTTGAGGAGCCTGCGTATATCGCGGGTATGGCCGCCGCCGCGGTGAGCAAGACTGGCACGATTGCACTCCTAGGCGGAACGGAGCTTCCACCGGTCCGATCGGGCTTCACCGCTTTCACTGAGGGGGCACGTTCCGTAAACCCCAAAATCCGACTCCTCACAGCGTACGTTGGGAATTGGGACGATGCCAGTGCAGCCAAAGAGCAAGCGCTCGCGCAGATCGCCCAGGGAGCAGATGTGATCTTTCAGAACGCCGACGCCGCGGGTCTGGGTGTGTTTCAGGCAGCACGCGAGCACCCACCGGTGGTCGTCATTGGTTCCAACTCAAACCAAAACAGCGTTGCGCCTGATGTCGTGCTCGGTAGTGTGGTCATCGACCTGCCCCGTGCATATCTCACCGTCGCACGCGCGATTCGTGATCAGAAAGCAGATTCGCACGTATTTTCGTTAGGCGCTGAAGTGCAAGTCGTTCGCTACATCCCCAACCCCGCGCTCGCCAGCAAGGTTCCGGCGCCCATGCAATCAGCGGCAGATTCAGTCTGGCGTGCATTCATTGCCGGCACTTTTCGCTTGAACGCCGATGGCACACCAGCCGCCACACACTAGCGCGGCATTCGCTCGCGACATCGCCAGATATCTTGACGAAGTCGTAGGTCGCGATGCCGTCCCCGACTACCCGGGGGCGCTGAACGGACTGCAGGTTGACAATCTCGGCCCTATCACGGGTATCGTTGCTTCTGTTGACGTCTCGTTAACCGTTCTAAACGCCGCGACGAATGCGGGGGCTAATTTCCTCATTGTGCATCACGGTCTGTTCTGGAATGGGCCGCAAGCGCTAGTTGGCGCAACGTACCAGCGATTTCGCACCCTGCTTACGAACGACGTGGCCGTTTATGCATCCCACCTTCCACTTGATGCACATCCGGTCCTTGGTAACAACGTTCTTCTGGCCGGTGCACTCGAACTAAAACCGTCGCGCCCATTCGCCTCATACCGCGGCGCCGCCATTGGACTTGCCGGTGAGACAGACGTGCCGACGGCTGCGCTCATTGATCGTGTTCGCCATGTGGTCGAGCCCTTTGGAGCGACTGTTCGCACATCACGCGTCGAACCAGGTCGCAGGACGCGACATTGGGGCATTTGTACCGGTGCCGGTGCGTCGTCCGAAACGCTTCGTGAAGCGGTCGCGCTAGGGCTCGATACGCTGATCGTTGGCGAGGGGCCGCATCATACAGCGGTTGATGCACCTGATTGGGGGTTAGTCATTCTATACGCCGGTCACTACGCCACCGAAACCCTAGGTGTGCAGGCTCTGGCTCGTGCAGCTGCAACTCACTTTGGCCTTCCGTGGCGCTTTCTGAACGAGCCAACCGGCTTGTGACCGAGCCCGCACTTGCGTTAACGCACGTTTCCAAACGGTTTGGCCAGCTTCAGGTGCTGAGTGACGTCACCCTCGTGGTACGTCCAGGAACCGTGCATGCTCTGCTCGGAGAGAACGGCGCCGGAAAGACCACGCTTATGCGCATCGCGTACGGCATGTTGCACGCGGATCACGGATCGATCTCGATCGACGGCATAGAACGAAGGATTCGATCTCCAGCTGATGCCATTAGGCAGGGAATTGGCATGGTGCATCAGCATTTCGCCCTCGTCCCGGCCATGACGGTTGCCGAGAACATCGCTTTGGGACTTCCTGGTCGATACCACCCTCGCGCCGTTACAGAGAGAGTTAATCAACTCGCGCGATCGTCCGGACTTCCCGTTGAACCCGGGGCGTATGTGCGCGATCTGCCGGTCCCAGCGCAACAGCGGGTGGAGATTCTAAAGGCGATCGCGTCGTCTGCGCGCGTCCTGATCTTGGACGAGCCCACCGCGGTCCTGCCTCCCGGTCAAGCTGCCGAGTTGCTGCAATGGCTTCGAGCCTACGTCACAACGGGAAATCACGCAGTCGTTCTGATCACCCACAAGCTCGACGAAGCTCGCGCAGTGGCTGATGACATTACGGTGTTGCGTGGTGGTCGATCGGTCTTTGCGGGTAGTGCGCAAGGTTCGAGCGATAGGGTGCTCATCGAAGCTATTGTCGGAGCTACCGTGGAGGCGACCGAGCGACCCACGCCGGTATCCATCGACCGAGTGGTTCGAGTTCGCGCGCGGAATTTGACGTTGCGCAATCAACACGGCGTTGTGTCCGTTAACCGTGCAACCTTCGATCTTCTGGCAGGGGAAATCATCGGCGTTGCCGGAATCGAAGGCGCAGGTCAGTACGAACTCTTGCGCTGCTTGAGTGGGCGCATGCCGCCCGATAGCGGTGAGTTGCAGCTGCCCGAACGTATCGCCTACCTGCCGGATGATAGGGCTCGGGATGCTCTCATTGACGATTTTGACCTCGCCGAGAACTTCGTCCTTCATGGAGCGAGTCGGCGGCGTGGTATTGTGCCTTGGCGATCATTGCGCCTGCAGGTGCAGGCCCTTCTAACGCGTTTCGATGTGCGCGCGCCGAATGTTCGCGCCCCCATACGCGTGCTATCCGGCGGCAACCAGCAAAAGTTCCTCCTGATGCGGGAGCTGAGCGATGACCCCGAGTTACTTGTCGCGGTGAATCCAACACGGGGATTGGATGTGCGTGCGACCATGGCTCTTCGTGCCTACCTACAGGAGGCACGAGATCGCGGCATCACAAGCGTCGTGTACTCCACGGACATTGACGAACTGCTTGGTCTGGCAGATCGCATACTGGTGGTCGCTAGCGGGAACGTGACAGAGGTCGAGGCGAGCCGCGAACCTATTGGGCGTGCGATGGTGGGAGCGCCTGCGTGAGCTCGGCGCTTCGCCAGCGGCTGCTGTCGCACGCCGGATTAGTCGTGGGCCTTACTTTCATATTGCTCGTCGTTTTCTCGCTTTCCGTGGGTCTTGGCGGCTTCCCCGTCATCGCGTCCCTTCGCGCACTCCTTGGCGGCGCGTTCGGGTCACCGGATGCCCTTCTTTCGGCGACGATCGTTCGCGCCGTACCGTTGCTGCTGACGGGTCTTGCGGTAGCACTGGCATTTCGGGCCGGAGTCATGAACATCGGAGCCGAAGGGCAGCTGCTGATTGGCGCTGCGGCGGCCGTCGCTGTTGGGCTTGCGTTTGCTGGATCACTCGGGCGGTTGACCGTTGCTGCAGAATTGGTCGCTGCCGCTGCTGGCGGCGTGCTGTGGGCGCTACCGCCTGCATGGCTTCGAAGGCAGTTCGGCGTGCTGGAAGTCATCTCGACCATCATGATGAACTTCTTGGCACTGCATCTCGTGTCATTTCTCGTTCGAGGGCCACTGCAGGAACCCTCGGGGGTCTATCCCCAATCTTCGACACTGGATCCTGTGGCGCAGCTGCCGGCGCTGTTCTCGGGAACTCGACTGCACTGGGGTGCGGTCTTGGCTGCGTCCATCACCGTGGCCGTCGGATGGGTACTACGCTACACCGCGGTAGGCTTTCGTATTGTCGCCAGCGGCGCCAATCCGACGGCGGCACGGGAGGCCGGACTCGTACCTGTGTCGCGACTGACCTTCCGTGTATTTCTGCTGAGCGCCGCGTTCGCCGGACTGGCCGGAGGCATCCAAGTAACCGGTGTGACTCTGGCCTTATATGAGAACCTGTCACCAGGCTACGGATACACCGCCATTGCCGTCGCCCTTCTCGCGGGCCTCAAGCCTGCGTGGCTTATTCCCAGCAGCGTGCTCTTTGGAGCACTCGATGCAGGCGCCGCGGCTATGCAACGCGATGTCGGTGTCCCTGCGGGATATGTCGCATTTCTTCAGGCGCTCATAATGTTGGCCCTGCTGGTTGCACCTCGGCTGGCACGTCTGCGACAGGATCCACGCCCGTCCGCCACACGCAGTCCCGCGAGCGCCTGAATGGAATCACTTCTCGGTGCCTTTCTCGATTCTGCGGTGCGCACTGGTACGCCACTCGCGTTGGCCGCGTTGGGCGAAACGCTGGCTGAACGTACCGGCGTTATCAATCTCGGAACGGAAGGGTCCATTGTAGCCGGCGCGTTTGGCGCTGCGGTGGCCGCATCAACGTACAGCGCCCCTGTGGGACTCCTGGTCGGACTCTCGTGCGGCATGTTGGCCGCTGCGGTCTTCGCCTGCTTCGCCATCATGTTGCGGACGGACCAAATCATCACCGGGACGGCTGTGACCATCGGCTCGTTAGGTATAACTAGCGCGCTGCATCGTAGTGTCTTCGGAGCTCAGGATCTGGCACTTCGCGTGCCCACGCTCGATGCGCTATCCATACCAGTCCTCGCGAGGGCACCGCTACTTGGTGCCGCGTTCTTTCGCCAACCGCTGCCGACCTACTTGGCATATGCCGTTGCCGTTGTTGGCACTTGGATGTTGTTTCGCACGCGGACCGGTCTCTGGTGGCGCGCGACAGGTGAGTCACCCGAGGCTGTTCGCGCAGTCGGCGCTTCGCCAATGCGGATTCAGGTCACGGCGACGTTGTGTGGCGGCGCGCTCGCAGGAGTCGCAGGCGCGACATTGGTGCTCGCGCAGGTGGGAACGTTCGCCGACGGAATGTCAGCGGGTCGAGGATTTATTGCGATCGCCATCGTAGCTCTGGGCCGTTGGCACCCAATGGGCGTGCTCGCCGCCGCGCTGTTGTTCGGTGGCTCCTCTGCCTTGCAGTATCTCTTTCAGGCGACTGGTTCCGTTCTTCCCTATCAGGTCTTTCTCGCGATACCGTACCTTTTAGCCCTGGCTGTGCTGGCAGCCGGTGCTGGTCGGCGCAACGCCCCGGCCAACCTGGCGCGACCGTTGGAGCTGAATCCCTAGGATTTGATCAGCAACCTGCGTAGGCACTGGTCCATCGAACACGCCACCCTCGCGTTCCCTCCCTGGCGATTACTGCATACGAAACGCCCTCGCCCAGCTCCCGCGATACCAGCAGCTGAATGGTCTCGCCGTCTGGTGCTAGTGCTGCAAGCAGTTCCGTCGTCTCTACGGTCTCCTCGGTACCGGTTGTTCGCTCGGAGTATGCGACACGATATCCCCCAACCTGCGTCGAATCGGGCTCGGCAATGATCGTGAGGTGTTCCTGCAGCGGCATAGCCTCTTGATCAATAGTCCGCACCACTTCCGCAAACAAAAAGGGCGCGCGCTCAGTGTGAACGGTAGTAACCTGGCGGACGACAAACGGTCGCCCGCGGAACACGGTTGAGGTGTCGTCCGCAAGACCTGATGCGAGCCGGGCGATGACAACCGTGACGCGCGCGGAATCTCGCTCTGACATGTGTGCGAGCTGAGCGAGCCGGAGAGCTGTGGTCGAACCCACTAGACCGACGCCCCAATCGGTAGGAAGGGCTTGGCCTGGCAATGTCGACACCAGTTGTGCCCTCGGCCACGCCGGACAATCCTCGACTTTCTCCACCACAAGCTTTGCCAAACGCGCGCTCCCGACGCCCTCGCCGTCGCGGGTCAGCATCACTGTAGAGTTTGCGGCGCGATCGGTGTCAAAGTGTGCAGAATCGATCGAAATGTCGTTCGTGAACTCGGGAAAGATGACTAGCGCTGACTCGGCGGTCGACGCGGGAACGACAAAGAACGATCCGGTACGTTGGTCCCACGTGGGACTGGGCAGGATGTTCGTTGGCGCTGACGGGACAGGAACTGTCCGGACCACCGCGCTGTCGGGAACTCGCGATGGCCGTTCCTGGCGACATGCCGTCGGCGTAAGCGAGCACCCGACGATGAACAGAAGGCCACGCATCCGTTTCGCAGCTAACATACGACGAAATCTGCGGGTCACTCACTTGCCGTCAACGCTTCGGGTTTGAGAAGCGACGCCGTGATTGGTTGGCCCTGTAGGGTGTCTAATCGGTCAGCGGTGGCTTTGGCGGAACGAGTTCACCAACCAAATCCCAGTGCCACGCGTCACGCCGCGCGGCATCTCTTGGGTCCTTCAGCGGTTTGAACTGCAGCCGCGCCTCGGTCATACCGATGGACGCTCCGTACTGTAGAAGCAGCACGCGGTCCGTCGAGACGACATGTGCCATAGCGTGCCCGCGCCAAACATGGCGATGTAGCCACAAGCCGCCACTCATGGCGTGAATCATTCCATCGCGACGGCGTTCGAACTCAAGAGGAGTGATGGGATCGACGCGGCAGTCCATCCACAAAAGTAGCCGCCGTCAGCCGTCTACTGACAAACCAGAATGCCTTCGACCGTTGCCGGGGCCATCGGAGGTACGCCTCCCATGAACATCGCGCACTGGATGGGATACGCGAGCGGATGCGTAACGGACGCTGCCCATCCCCCTGCGTTCACCGTGCCGAATGTGATCGTCACACCGCTTGTCAGTGACACGTTCAGGGCAGAGACGCTCGACGCGTATGTACCTGTCTCGTAGAAGTACGCTTCCTCGGCCGTTGCAAGGTTGCGCAGATCGGACTTCAACGTGGCCGCGTAGGATTTCCCTTTGGTGCTCTTGAACTTAGGGATCGCGATAGCCGCGAGTATCCCGATGATGACCACAACGATGAGTAGTTCAATCAGGGTGAAGCCACTTCGCTGGCGCTTTTTCATATGCGAGCCCCGAACAGTGATCTCGTAAACCTTGGAACCGACCCATGGAATCACGGTGGTTCCTCCGCTGGCTGGAGAAGCAATGCCGGGGCCTAGCTGGAATAACTACTGTAACTCTTTCAAATATAACGACTTAGGACATTCTTGCTCTCTTAGAAAATGTGATATCGGTCCTTCGATTCGCATGGGATGGCGCACTCTGCAAGGGATTGGATTCGGCGGGAAGGATGCTCAATGTGCCTTTGTGGATAGCCAATTCTCGCCAAAACCGATGTCGACTACGAGCGGGACATCCAGGTGCGCGGCATGCTCCATCTGGTCAGCCACCAACGCAGAAAGTGCCTCTGTTTCAGCTGGTGGGCACTCAAAAACGAGCTCGTCATGCACTTGGAGGAGCATTCGGCTTTCCATATGCGCCTTTCGCAACTGATCGTGAATTCTGATCATGGCGACCTTGATGAGATCTGCGGCGGATCCTTGGATCGGAGCATTTGTCGCCACACGCTCACCAAACGATCGAATGTTGAAATTTCGGTCGCGGAGTTCGGGGATGTATCTGCGCCGGTTGAAGATGGTCTCTACATACCCACGTTCCTTCGCGGAGGCGACTTGACCATCGAGGTATTCGCGAACGCCGCGAAACCGTTCGAAGTACGTGCTGATGAATGTCTTCGCTTCCGGAATGGGGATTTTGAGCTGGCGAGCCAGAGCGTTCGCGCCCTGCCCATAGATCGTCGCAAAGTTGATCGTCTTCGCCCGTGCCCGCATCTCGGTTGACACCGATGTCGCGGGCACATCGAAGATGATCGCCGCGGTCTCACGATGAATATCACCCCCCCGTGAGAAGGCATCGACGAACGCTGGATCGTGTGACAGATGCGCGAGGAGACGGAGCTCGATTTGCGAATAGTCCGCTGCGAGGAGCTTCCAACCACGTTGTGCGATGAAGCCCCGTCGAATGTCTCTCCCGAGTTCGCGACGGATGGGAATGTTCTGCAGATTGGGATCGCTTGAAGAGAGTCGCCCAGTTGCCGCAACCGTCTGGTTGAACGAGGTATGGAGTCGGCTATCTCGCGAATGGACGAGTCGCGGGAGGGCATCGACATATGTGGACTCGAGTTTGGCGAGCTCACGGTACTCCATCAACAGAACCGGGAGCGTGTGACCTTCCTCAGCGAGTTCCTGTAACACGCTGGCGTCGGTCGACGGGCCCGTGGATGTCCGTTTCTTAATCGGAAGTTGAAGGCGATCAAACAGTATGACTCGAAGCTGCTGATTCGAGTTAATGTTGAATCGCTCGCCGGCCACACTGTAGATCTCTTCCTCAACGCGCTGACGCTCGCGTTGAAACCGTTCTTTAAGTGACCGAAACCACGTTAGGTCAATGGCAATGCCAGCACGTTCCATGTCTGCCAGGACTTGGACCAAGGGCATTTCCACACCTTGAAGGAGTGGTTCTAGCCCCTGCTCTCGAAGCGGAACTTCCATGGCGCCCATAAGGCGAAGCACGATATCCGCTCGCTCACATGCATACGTGCTGACCGCATCCGGAGGTAGAAGATCCGGAGAAACCTCTGCACGTCCCTTGCCCGCGATGCTCTCCAGAGAGGACAAGGGATGCTCGAGAAACTCCATGGCCAGAAGCTCTAGATCGTGTGCACGCCGCCCTGGGTCCAACACGTAGCTGGCGAGCATGGTGTCGAACTGGATGTTCAGATGGTCGACGCCTGCATTCTCAAGCAACAGCACGTGAAACTTCGCATCGTGAGCAGCGAGTTTTACTTTTGGATTTTGCAGTATGCCTCTCAACTCGGCCATGGCGTCACTTGCCAAGTCCGGTAGGTTCGGAACAGCGGTTGGTTCAGCCCGCGAGCTATCGGCCCCCACTGGTTCGTCAGGCACAACGCCCAGAAGGCTACCCTGCGCCGGTGACAGCGATCGGTGTCGAAGGGGCAGGTAGTATGCTTCGCCAGCTGCCACACCAATCGCGATACCTGATACGACGGAACGCAGCGGATCGCCCCACCGCGCGACATCGCTCTCCGGCACCGCCAGCACCAAGAGGCTAACGGCGGAACATTCGCCCATTCGCCGCACAACGTGTGCGACATCCGGCACGCGGCTTACCAAGCGGTAGTTTCGTGCAGTTTCCTGGAGAGGTGTCGTTGGAAGCGGCTCGAGTCCTTTAAGCAGCGACGTGAACTCGAGCTCGAGATACAGCTGGCGCAAACGCGCGAGATCGGGTCCTTTTGTCCTGGCGGTGTCCAAGTCCAGCGTCACCGGTACATCGTAGCGAATAGTTACTAATTCTTTGGAGAGACGCGCTTGGTCGCCATGAGCAAGGAGCGCTTCTCGCGGACGCTTTTTGGATATCGTCGCCGCCCGAGCGAGAATCTCTTCCAATCCACCGAATTCTCCGATCAGTTCTCTCGCGGTCTTCTCACCAATGCCAGGGACTCCTGGGACGTTGTCGGACGTGTCTCCAACAAGAGCCAGATAGTCCGTCACTCGGCTCGGTGGCACGCCGAGTCGTTCATCTGCGTTCTCTGTGCTTACGAACTGCTCATCAACGCCAGCTGGTCCCCCACGTCCCGGGTTCAACAACCAAATACCGGGCTCGACGCACTGTTGAAAATCCTTGTCGCCGGACACGATCACTGTCTGAAGCCCGCGTTGTCTGGCTTGATACGCGAGAGAGCCAATCACATCGTCTGCCTCGAAGCCTGGGACGCTGACAACGTCGATGTGGTAGGCATTGAGCAACTCCTCAATCCGCTGGAGTCCCCTGTCGAAATCCGCGCGCAGTTCATCACTCAGTTTTTCTCGCGTCGCTTTATAAGCCGGAAGGACCGCGTGTCTGAATGATTTCCCCGAGTCATGGACCCAGATGATGTAGGTAGGATTCCGGTTCGTGAGCAGTCGCGCGAGGAAGTTCACGACACCCCACGCCGCTGAAGTATTCTCGCCCTTGGCAGTGGTTAACGGACGAGACAAGAGAGCGAAGAACGCTCGATAAATCAGCGCATATCCATCCACGAGATAGAGGGTAGGTCCCGATGGAGGTGCCACAGATGACATGTCGTTGAGTCCGCGTTATCAGGGAAGGGTCACCTTGCCAGAAATTGAGCGCGCCCTGGCGAGGTGTGCACCCTATGCAGATCCACAGAACTGTTCAAGAAACAAAAACTCCGCCTGCCGATGGGCAGACGGAGCCAGCTCCAGATACCTCGAGGAAGGTTCGTTCAGACGCGGGTCACATTTGCTGCATGTAGCCCTTTCGCCCCACTCTGAATTTCGAATTCAACGTCCTGACCCTCTACGAGTGTCTTGAACCCTTCCATCTGAATCGCAGAGAAGTGCACGAAAACATCTTCTCCGCCGTCTTGTTCGATGAAGCCATATCCCTTGGCGTCATTGAACCACTTAACCTTCCCTCTGGCCATTCAAGCTGCCTCCTGCAGGGTGAGCCGATCCTGCACAAACATGGTGCCGGACAAACCGCTCTGGTCTGCGGGCCCCTATATAGAGCGGCCTGTCGGCAGTGTCAAGAGAAGGCCTTGTACCGCAATGGGATACCAGAATCTCAGCGGGCGGACAAACGATCAGACCACACAAACTTGTTCACCGAACTTGAGCGACAACTTCGGTGCGCTGAAGCACCTCGCAAGTCGGTTCGGCTACCCCACGAGGACTCGTCGCGCGGCACTCTCGAACTCGGTTTCGCTTGACATCGTCATCTTCCATCGCCCGAATCCGGTCTGGTCGATAAAGACGACCTGAAGCCGCTGCGAGCGATAATCCCACACCTGGGTACGTCCTCGCTGATTCAGGTCCGCCATGTTTGGCTCATAGATCTGGTCAGGTGTGCCTAACGCCACAAAGACTCGGCCACGGTCGGTCATCCAACCTGGCATACCTTCTTCTCGAAACCGAATGTTCGCCTGCGCAATCCTGCCGAAGTAGTCTCTGAGACCTTCGTGCTGCGGCGTCTGCGGCACAGGATCCGTGTCGTGGAGAAAGGCTGCCCAGAGACCTGCCCGCGCGTCGGGGGAAGCGTCTCGCATTGCCTGCAGTCGAGAAGGCACCACGTAGTACCGCAAGTACTCGAGCATTTCAGTGAAGGTCGCCACGGGTAGGTCCTCTCCAAACCCGACGAACACCGGCGAGCGCAGTGTATCTGCAGACCCGGGCCGTGAAACTCCAACGGTCATCACGCCTACGCCCAGTCTCGCCAACGGGATGTTGAAGGTCCCGGCGAAAAGGCCGCGTTGCCTGGGCAACGTTACATCCTCGCTGTATAGGACCCCGGTCGACCCTTCGCCTTTCACCGTCACGCGAATCGGAAAGTCTGCCCCACCCCCATACCCCTCCACATAAAACGGCAAAATGGAGTCCCTGCCGAAGGTCACCGTTGTACGCGGAGTTGCCACTACCGCCGGAAACGAATCGCGACTCTGTCGAACAACCGCTTCATAGAATGCTACGGGAGAGGAGATTGAACCTTCGCCAAACCGTGGAATTCCTACGGTAGCCTCGATCGCACTACCGCGCGGTGCACTCTCATCACGCACCGTAAGTCGCATTTCGTAGGTTCCCGGTGCCAGCGATAAGACGTGGCGGAAGATCACGCTTTCATCACTTCGCGTCGTCTCTCGGAACGCGAGAACCCGAACGGATTCGCTGCTCTTGAAGTCGCGCACGAGCTGCGTCCCGCGACGTACCTCTAACGCCACGTTGTATGCGGCACGATAGCGGTCTCCTTCGCGGCCAAACGTCAGGACCCTGTTCGCGAGTGCGACCGTCAGAAGAACCGTCGTGGAGTCGCCAGAGGGCCCTGCGAAGAACGTCAGATTGCCGACAAACGGAGTTTCACCACTTTCTGCTAGAAGCCCCATTCGTCGATAAAGGGCAACCGCATCTGGCGACGCATTGACGCGTCGGCTAGGTGTCACATTAGGATTGGCGGCCCCGACAGGAGCGCTCACTGGCTCGGGCCGACGCGGTGAAGATGCGCATCCGACCACGCCGGTGGTCAGCAGGACCACCGCCCGAGCTTGCCGTCCAATTCGCTCAAATTTCGTCATGTTGTCGTCATTCCCTCCAATGCCTACTCCGTCAGTGTCCTTTCTTGCCGTGCCTGCACAGGATCATTAGGTTCGCGCCCGTGAGTAAGGAGAATCTTGTCGGCCGAGTGATCGCCGGCTACGAGCTTGAAGCGTTGGTCGGCGAAGGAGGAACCTCCGTCGTCTATCGTGCTCGCCATCCAGTGCATGGTATGGTGGCTTTTAAGGTACTCCGGGAAAAGTTGCGGCAGGACAAAACCGCTCTCGCTCGATTCAATCGGGAAGCGGACTTCGGAAAACGTGTCCAGCATCCCAACGTCATTCGTACAATAGAAACAGGTCAGGCAGACGGTCTCCACTACTTGGTCATCGAGTGGGTCCCCGGTGACCTGCTGGAGAACTACGCCAAGGCGAAAGCGCCACTTCCACGTACAGAAGTTGCCAAGATCGTCAGCCAGATTGGTGGTGCCGTCCAGGCGGCTCACCATGCTGGAATCATTCACCGAGATTTGAAGCCCGACAACACCATGTACGACCCCGAATCGGGCACAGTCAAACTGCTCGATTTTGGAATCGCAGCTGCTACGGACACCGCACCTGACGAACGTCTAACTCGCGCTGGCTACTTTGTAGGCACCCTGATGTACGTCGCTCCCGAGGCCCTGTCAGGCGCCCTAGTTACACCCGCCGCTGACCAATACAGCCTCGCCACGATCGCCTACTTCCTGCTCACGGGTTCACTTCCCTACTTAGCCAAGTCGCCCCGTGAGATGTTCACCCAACTCCTTTCGCAGCCACCTATCGCCCTGAACAAGGCACGGTCAGGGCTCGAGTTTGGCCCACGAATAGAGTCTGTGGTCATGCGCGCGCTTTCGAGGGACCCCAACCACCGGTATCCCACGATCACGGACTTCTGTAGTGCCCTGACAGAGGCTCTTCTTGCCCCCTCGGACGCGGAATCTGCGCCGGCTCAAGAGGGTGTGCTCTCCCGCGTGCGGAGTCTGTTCAGGAAGTAGACGGTCTCCACGGGAGGTTTACACGCGACCCCCGGCTGCCCCTACCTTGTTGCACCATGGAAAAAACCGCCAAGCTAGCACAATTACTCAAACGAGAATCCGTTCGTTTGGGGGACTTCGTCCTTTCCTCAGGTCAACGTTCGTCCCATTACATCGATGCACGCCTTACCACGATGCACCCTGAGGGACTTCGACTCATCGGGCAACTGGGACATGAGGCAATAGAGCAGCACCACTGGGACGTGACAGCGATCGGCGGCCTGACCTTAGGGGCCGATCCGGTCTCGTACGCAATCGCATACTTTAGCGCCGACAGGGCTCGACCTATCCGAGCCTTCACCGTACGGAAAGAGCCGAAGGCACACGGAACTGGGCAACAGATTGAGGGACCGTTCCGAAGAGGCGACCGCTGCGTGATTACTGAGGATGTCATCACCACCGGCGCGTCAGCCATCAAGGCTATTGAGGTCGTCCGCTCGGCTGGCGGAATTGTTGCCGGCGTAATCGGCGTTGTCGATCGGGAAGAGGGTGGCACCGCGCGAATAAGAGCCTGCGATGTCCCAATCGTGTGCCTTGTGTCGGTCTCTGCGCTCCTCGCAAGCTCGGAGCGACCGCCTACCCAACAAGCGGATCAAAGCGCTTGAGTGTCACCTTGTGCGGCAGGATCAACTCTCGACGATAGTAGTCGAGCATGCCTTCTCCATCAAACGAGTCTCGGAATCTTGTTGGCGTCATATCCATGAGAATGCGCACGTGACGTCCGAAACTTTGTGGCGATGAGTAGTCCAATTGATTGGATACGGTAGCCACAGAGAGCCCTGGATTCTCGAAAAGCTGCGCCGCAGAAATGAGTCGCGCCATGGCGAGGTACTTCTTAGGAGCCGGCAGCTGATATCGGAAGAACCGACTCATCAGCGTACTCGGGACAACACCCACGATTTTTGATAGTGCACGGACCGTTGTCACTCGAGGAGCAAACTCAAATACTGCCTGAAAGAACTGGCGACAACCGGTAGTTGCTTCGGCCAGATCCACATCCACGACGCCTAACGCCAACCGCTGCAGGCTTAATACGCGATCACGCACCAGCAGATTTCGTAGCTCCTGCCAGCCCTTGGGGTCGCGGACATCCACGAGTGTTCGCACACCACACCGCCCCAGTAGAAGCACAGCGTGAGCGGTTGTTGGTAAGTACTGCGAGATTACCGCGACAGTCGGAATTCTCGGATATTCACGCACGATCCGCGCAATTCGTGTGAGGGCGTGTTGCTCGCATGCATTTGGTGATAGTAGTACAGCTCGAACACGCTGACTCTGTAGGTCCTTGGCAATCTGATCCACGCTCTCTCTGTGGCACGCTTCGTACACGCCCATTCCTGCTGCATCAATTCGTAGCCGTTCGTCCGGCGTAAGGAAGGTGGCAACGGGAATTACGGGTCTGCTGTTTGGATCCGAAAAGGGTTTTCTGTGCTGGGAAAGCATGATCATCGTCTCGTCGTGTGATAGGTAACGACCTTAGCACACGTCGTCACACGAGCGTCATTTGTCTCCCTTTTCGACCCATGCCAGTTCCCCCTGAGCACTGAGTAGTTACGTTTTTACTCAATGGGTTGGCAGCAATGTGGTCGCGGTTACAGGTTGTTTTTCGGTCGAACCTGAAACCGAGGAAAGTCCGGACTCCGCCAGGCAAGTCGCCAGATAACGTCTGGGCGATGGCATCTAGATGCCATCGACGGAAAGTGCCACAGAAAATGTACCGCCTGAGTGCCTAGCACTTCAGGTAAGGGTGAAAAGGTGAGGTAAGAGCTCACCGCATTCATGGCAACATGAATGGCAGGGTAAACCCCGGCTGGAGCAAGGCCAAATAGGCAGTGATAGTAGCCTGGTCTGAACTCACTGCGGGTAGGCTGCTTGAAGCACCAGGGTAACCTGTGCTCTAGAGGAATGACCACACGAGCGTAATTCTGAGCTCGACAGAATCCGGCTTATTAGTTGTCAGCCCATCACTTCAACATGAAGAAAAGGCTCCGTCCACATTCAGGACGGAGCCTTTTCGCATCGAGCCCATTGGAACGCTTCGTACGTGACTATCTCAATCGACCAAGCGCAATGGCATTAGTAGGCAGAGATACTCCGCGGTGTCAGTCCATGCTTCTGGACTCAGCACCACGGCTCGTTCTGGACCCTTTAGCGTGAGTCTGACATCATCGGTCGGAAGATACCGCAAGATTTCGAGCAGATAGTTTCCGTTAAATCCAATATCCAACGGATCACCACTG
Organism: Gemmatimonadaceae bacterium; assembly: GCA_046327745.1. GTDB lineage: Bacteria > Gemmatimonadota > Gemmatimonadetes > Gemmatimonadales > Gemmatimonadaceae > JABAQJ01. The sequence goes on from JAXLXV010000007.1 coordinate 26,415, forward strand.
AACTGCGCAGGCAACTCATCCTGAGCTTCGCCCACATCGGGTGTCTGAACGCTGAACTTGACCAACGCAGCGTTGAACGAAAGTCTGACACGATGTGTTTGATCCGATGCCACGATGGCCATTCGTCGCAATGCGCTCGCGAATGCACTCCGGTCTAATACCGCCGCCTTATCGTTATCGCGCGGGATTACCTGATCATAGTTCGGATACGGACCCTCGATAACTCGCGTGACAACAGTCGTAATCGGCGATTTGAAACTCAGATGATTTTCCCCAATTCCGATTTCTAGTTCTTCATCAGCTGGGAAGAGTCGTCGAACTTGTTCAAGAGCACGTGGTGGGATAATGAACGTGTAACTACCGCCTGAACCAAGGTTCGACTCGATACTCATCTTAGCTAACCGATGTCCATTCGTGGCAACCATCTGTAGCCGATGACCCTGGATCTCCCATAACACACCGTTCAGGATGGGACGACTTTCCTCAGTTGATACCGCGAAGGCAACATGCGAGATCAATTTCTGAAGATCTCCTGACCGAACTCGGATATTCTTGTCATACGACACACTTGGAAACGATGGAAATTCATCTCGTGGTAAACCAAGAAGTTTGAACTTCGATCGACCGCATTCAAGCGTTGCTCGTTGCTCTCCGAGTGCTGCCAATTTTACGGGTGCGCTCGGAAGTTCCCGAGCTATCTCTGCCAGTTTCTTTGCCGGCAATGTTAGCGCACCAGTTGCCTCTACCTCACCCACAACTTCGGTGCTGACTGCAACGTCAAGATCTGTCGCTGACAGCTTTAGACCTCGGTCCGTGGTTTCAAGTAGCAAATTTCCTAAAACCGGTAACGTCGTCTTGCTAGGAACTGCAGACGCCACAGCTGATAGACCTTCTTGAAGTTTCTCACGTGCAATGGTCAATCGCATAAAGAGTGGGCTCGTTCCCAGGAAAGAAAATTCAGAGAAAAGCGATTTTTCAGGAGCTCTGTTCTTTTTAGAAAGAAAGAAACTCTAGAAGAAGTAGATGTTGTATAAAAGTTAAGAACTATGGTAAGAAATGTGACTGGTAGGATATTCCAGTAAGTGCAAACCAAGCTCGCTCATAATGCTTCATGAAAAAGGGATCCGTTTTTAGAAGATCTCTTGCTCGTTCGAGGCTGTGAATCACTGTTGAGTGATCACGTCCAGAAAAGGCAAGGCCAATCTCTGTTAGTTGGAGCTTGAGAAGTTCTCGACAAAGGTGCATGGCTGCTTGTCGAGCGATTGCAACTTTCTTTGTTCGAGACTTAGAGCGAAGAGTCTGGAGTGGAACCTCCCAGACTGTAGATACCGCCTGCTGAATCGCCTCAATCGTAATTGTGGAACGAGGTTCCGTAGATCCCGGCGAGGAAGCACGTATACGATCAACAAAAGCTTCTAAGGCAAGTGGAAGAGTAACTTCACGTTGCTTTAGAGATGCGAAAGCGAGAAGGCGTACAATAGCACCCTCAAGCTCGCGGATACTTCCGCGCATATTTTCAGCGAGGAAGCGAATAACATCATCAGGAATACTTCGTTGAAGATCGTCAACTTCGGCTTTCTTGCGAAGAATTGCGATTCGGTGTTCTAGGTCAGGAAGCTCAACATCAGTTACAAGCCCCCACTGGAAGCGAGTTACAAGTCGATCCTCAAGACCCGGAATTTCAGCAGGTGGGCGATCACTCGTAACAATTATTTGCCGACCAGCTTCGTACAGCGCATTGAACGTATGGAAGAACTCTTCCTGGGTGGCTTCTTTGTTTTTCAGAAAGTGAACATCATCGACAAGCAACAAATCAGTTTCCCGGAAACGAGTCCGAAAGAGTGACATCGAACGCGTTTGAATCGCCGTGACATAGTCATTGGTAAACTGCTCGGCGCCAATATAGATAGCTCGACAAGTCGGAACAGAAGCGAGTACATGATGGGCGACGGCTTGCATGAGGTGAGTTTTGCCAAGTCCAGACGCGCCATAAATGAAAAGCGGGTTGTAAACCCGGCCAGGAGCCTCCGCAACCGCCATCGCCGCCGCGGCAGCCAGCTCATTTGATTTGCCTACAACGAAATGGTCGAATGTGTACCGAGCTGACAGCTGCGGTCTTGTGGGGATCGGCTTGGATAAGGGAGAACCACCCGGTGTCGCAGGCCGAGCAAACAGATCCATCTGAACGCGATCTCGAACGCGTTCATCAATGAGGAATTCAACACGGCAAGGGTGTCCGAGCGCGATAGGCGCCAATGACGAAAGCAGGTCGCCGTGTTTGCTCGAGAGCCATTCAATGGCGAACTGATCAGGGGCACCGAGCGAAAGTACGCTTCCAGTAAACGCTAATGGCGCAAGTGGTTCGAGCCACATGCGAAACACTTGTTCCGAAACCTCGCGACCGGCGAGGGCAAGTAGTCGGGACCAGGCGTCGGAGGGAGAGAGGCTCATCAATGGATGTGGAAAACAACGGGGCGGCGAACCTAGAGACGCTGTGTGGAAAAGTCAACGGACCCAATATTCGACTGTCCGCTAAACGATTGACTGAGTTAGAGTAACGGAGTATTTTCTCGGGCTCACCCAATGCAAACTCAAGGGTTTTTGGAGCTGGAATGGGCAAGCCTACATATCGTCCTCGGAACAAGCGACGCATCCGCACGCACGGTTTCCGCACTCGAATGGAAACCCGCTGGGGGCGCGAGGTACTCAGTCGGCGGCGGAAAAAGGGCAGGAAGCGATTAACGGTTCAACTGCCGTCCAAGTACGCTGCAGCGTAAGGGACATCGATTCCCGCGCGACTATCGATTAACGCGCACCTCCGATATTCAGCGCGTAATGCGTGAGGGGAAGGTACGTCGAACTGGTTCACTTACCGTTCGAATGTGCGCTTCCCCTTCGTCGCACATGCGTGTTGGCTTGGTCGTGCCGTTGCACGGACGCACGGCTGTCATGCGCAATCGGCTGAAACGCCGACTTCGCGAATTGGTTCGGACAGGTCTACTCGAGATTCCGGCGCCAGTCGACGTGCTCATTCACTGTGGAGCTAGGACATATCTCCTCACGTTTGAGAGTCTTCAGGCGGAAATGCAGAAAGCACGACTTGTCGTGGCGGGACACTCGTTGGAGAACGATTGAAGACCATTGCTGTGCTGCTCGTCCGGGCGTATCAGCTGTATTTGTCGCCGCTGTTGCCGTCGGCGTGTCGGTACTATCCCAGCTGTTCGGCGTATGCGGTGGAAGCGTTGGAAAAGTACGGATTCCTCAAGGGTACAGCGCTTGCTGCACGTCGCATTGCCCGATGTCATCCATTTCGATCAGGCGGTTATGACCCCGTTCCGTAGGCTTCGATAAGGCGCATGGAGAAACGCACGATTCTCGCGCTGGCGCTGGCAGCTCTCGTCTTGGCGGTAACTCCACGCCTTTTTCCAGGCAACCGTCCCATTTCGCCAGCCCCCGCCTCCGACTCAGCATCTGGAACCCAACCGCCGACGATCGCGGCCGGCATCCCGCCGACCTCCAATGCGCCTTCAGCCGGTCAGACGCGCTCCGTGGAGAGTGTTGCCGGATCTACAAGTACGGAGCCAGCGGCGATCGCACAGGCAGCCGTGGTCAACGATTCGTTGTCCAGCTTCGAATTCAGCAGCGTTGGAGCTGCACTGTCGCGCGTGGTGTTGCATAGCTACCCAGATCTTGCCAAGAATAAAAGCAAAACGCCCGTGGAACTTTCGGCAGGTGCGACGCCGATTGTCTCATACCGACTTGTGACGAGCAAGGACACCATCGATCTCTCAAAGACGATCTTTCGATCCGTCGTAGACTCGCAGCCAAATGCACGAAAGCGCGTGATGTATGAGACGGCGATACGGGGAGCACGCATTACCGTAGAGTATCAAGTTCACCCAGACAGCTTCATCACACGAGTTCGCGGCTCCATCTCAGCGAGTGATTCGCTAGGTGATCCATCGTATCTGTTGATCGATCTGCCGCGAACGCTCATGTCATTCGAGGCTGACACAGTAGACGATCAGCGCCATCTTGCCTTCGCGTATCGCCCAGCTGGGAGCGATGCGAAGAGTCTTCCGTTTGGCAAACTCGATCCAGGTGAACGTGAGATCGTCAAGGGTCCACTCACATGGGTGGTAACGAAGAGCAAATACTTCCTACTCGGCGTTCTCGCACTAGAGCACGATTCCTCATTTGTCGAATTCTCGGCAGTCGGCGGCCCCCGAGCATCGCGAACTGCCACACACGCTGCCGGGACGATTGTCTCGGCGTTCAACAAGCGTGGGGAATTTGCCTTTGAGTTATATGCCGGGCCGCAACACTGGAGAAGGCTCTCGGCGATTGGTCGCGACTTCCAGAATTCCAATCCTTACGGCGGATTTCTACAGCCAGTGGTGCAGCCGTTCGCGACGATCGTGATGAAGATCTTGCTCTGGATGCGTGAAAACTTGGCAATCAGCTACGGCTGGGTGCTGGTGATCTTTGGGATTGCCGTGCGGCTCGTTCTATGGCCGCTCAATCAAAAAGGCATGCGTGCCAGCATGAAGATGCAACGCATCCAGCCTGAGTTGAACGAAATTCAGAAGAAGTACAAGAACGATCCTCAGAAGATGCAGTCAGAAATGATGCGGGTGTATAAAGAACACGACATGAGTCCCTTCAGCACATTTGCTGGATGTCTGCCGCTCTTTCTTCCCCTTCCCATACTCTTCGCACTGTTCTTCGTCTTTCAGAATACCATTGAATTTCGTGGAGTGCCCTTCCTTTGGTTTCAGGACATCTCCCAAAAGGACCCGTTCTACATCGTGCCGCTGACCATGGGTGTTTCCATGTTCGTCCTGTCCTGGATTGGTATGCGTAATACGCCGCCCAATCCGCAGACAAAGGCCATGACGTACATCTTCCCGGTCATGATGACGGTGCTCTTTGCGAACTTCCCCGCTGGATTGAACATGTACTACACGATCCAGAACCTGGCGGCGTTGCCGCAACAATGGCTCATTTCAAACGAGCGCGCGAGAAATCAGCAAGTCACGAAGACGTAGAGAAATTCCAAGATGTCTGAGTGATGTTGCTGGATCACGATACGATCGCAGCGATTTCGACTCCACCGGGACGTGGAGCCATCGCCATTGTCCGCGTGTCTGGTGAAGCGGCGTTTGATATCGGGCGCTCAATTATGGAGCGCTGGCCACTGAGTACACGCCACTGCGTACTCTCCCGCGTCAAGGATCCAATCGCGAACACCTGGCTCGATCAGGGCATCCTGACGCGATTTGATAGTGGTGCAAGCTATACAGGAGAAAAGCTCTTTGAGTTCAGCGGACATGGTGGTTTAGCAACGCCGTCCGCGGTGCTGGGCGTGATCTTACGATCGGGTGCACGCCACGCGAGACCGGGTGAATTCACTCAACGCGCTGTGCTCAACGGCCGAATGGACCTGGTTCAAGCCGAGTCGATCGGAGATCTTGTCGACGCCCAGACGGAAGCACAGCGTCGCATCGCGTTTTCAAATGCTACTGGAACGCTCTCTGTTTATGCGGCGCAGCTCTACCAACACCTTGTTGAGTTAGAGGCGCTCATCGCCTATGACCTCGATTTCCCCGAAGAAGATGATGGACCAATTCCCCGTGGGCGTATCGACTCCATTGCCAGGGACAGCCTCACAGTACTGAAGCGATTGCTCTCTACGAGAGAGACGGCAGAGATCGCGAAACACGGTGCCGTCGTGGTAATCGCGGGTCGGCCGAATTGCGGTAAGTCTTCGTTGTTCAATGCGCTACTCGGCGAAGACCGTGCGATTGTCACCGAACACGAGGGAACGACGAGAGATGCCATCGAGGTTCTGCTAGACCATCCTGAGATACCCCTGCGCCTCGTCGATACAGCAGGCCTTCGGGAAACCACCGATGTAATCGAACGGTTGGGCATCGAAGTCAGCGTTCGGCACCTCAAGGACGCGCATTTGGTGCTGGTGTGCGGTGATCAGGCAGAAGGAATCGAGGAGACCATTCAAGCGATTCGCATGCTGGGCGTGAACGCTGCCGTTATGCGAGTCCGGACCAAAGCGGATCTGCATCCTGGTGAAGCCGATGAGAATTGCCAAGTCGTAAGCGCCGTTACCGGGCAAGGACTACCTGAATTGCTGCGGTCCGTTCGCGATTCGATCAGCGCTCAGCTTGATCACATTGAGCTGACGACACCGATCGTAACGCGCGTGCGACAGCAGATCGCACTCGACGAGGCGCGGCTCGAACTCGAGGCGTTTCTTGCGGCTTGGTCCACCGGTTCGGTCCCGACGGTTATGGCAGTGGTGCACGTCCGTCAGGCGGCGCACGCCCTCGCAGAAATGATCGGCAAGATTGATGTTGACACGATCCTTGGCGCGGTATTTGAGCGCTTCTGCGTCGGGAAGTGAATTGCTAGGCTGACGCCGCGGCCGCTCCTGCAGAGAGGAGTTCGTCGGCGCTCGCTCGAATACTCCATGCTGCGCCATTGGACTCTAGAGCCGATGCAACCATCTGAGCGCCGATGTAGTAGCCTGAGCGCTCGGGAATGACCTGACGGTCAATCGTCCGCGCCTCGTCTCCGACTCCGCCCGATAGGTAGCGTAGGCGAAGGCCGAGGGCACTGCGCTCGAACTCCGCACGGACCGCGCGAGTAATCGCCGGCTCAAGTTCGCGCACACGACCGTACTGCCTACGGCCATAGCCAAAATATTCCCACGCGGCGTGACCGGGGCTGACCAACCGTGACACCTGTACCGAGAGCCCCTCATTCACGAGCAGTTCTTTGAGAGGAGCGCGCCGGCCAGTCTCCCAATACGAGTAGTAGCCGTCGGCCTCCTCTACGAGCGCCTTCATTTCGCTGCGGCTGGTGGGAGAGGTATACCGCACCGCGTGGGCGATTTCGTGCGAAAGCCAGAGGGGAAGCAACTCAGGATCCAACCCTAAGCCCTGCGTCTCTGGATTCGCCACGCCCGTGAAATGCTCTAAACACACGAACGCGATCCCTCGACCTGCAACGACTAACTCGCCTGCGTTCGCTGCGCCGACACCAACCATCAATACGACGTCAATTTCGCAGTCGATGTCGAGGAGCGTTGAGCAGTGAGCTTCAGTGTCGCGAGCCAAAGAAACAACGTCGACACGCTCGAGCATCGCTCGCAAGTCGTCGCGATTCGCGAGCGCTGCCATCCGCACGACATCTTGGAAGTGCGGACCATCTGGGTCGAGTACGTAGTTGTTCCAGTAAGCCGCCAGTCGGTGGCGATGCGCTTCGAAGTACTGGTGGTACGCGGCGACGCGGTCAGTGCTGTTGAGAACGGCGAGAAAATCAGGGAGCAGGTTGACGAGCATCAACGACCAGGTCGCGGGTGGGCGGCGCGAGTGCTGCTCAAACCGGGCGGAATGATAGTCCCACTAATCGCGAACAACAAGAGACAAGATTCACTACTGCGAGTTTGAATCATTTGCGGCTAGCGCGTTCCAAAGAGTCGGTCTCCCGCGTCACCAAGTCCAGGGAGAATGTAACCGTGCGCATTCAACTCACGATCAATGGCGGCAGCAAAGACTTGAACGTCGGGATGCTCTCGTGCGAGGCGTTGCACCCCTTCAGGTGCAGCCACGAGACAGAGAAATCGGATTCGCGTTGCGCCAGCGCGCTTCAACGACGCAATCGCCGACACAGCACTGCCCCCAGTTGCGAGCATTGGGTCCAGCACAAGAAAGTCACGCTCAGCGGCGTCACCAGGGACTTTGAAATAGTAATCCACTGGCTGCAGGGTGTCGTGATCTCTGTACAACCCGATGTGCCCAACTCGCGCCGACGGCACGAGACGGAGAATTCCTTCTACCATTCCGAGTCCCGCCCGCAGAATAGGAACGAGCGTCAACTTCTTGCCACTGACTCGTTGGACGCGAGTGGTCTCGAGCGGGGTCTCAACCTCAGTTTCTTCGAGCGGCAAGGAGCTTGTCGCCTCGTACGCCATCAGCATGGCAATTTCATCCACCAGTTCCTTGAAGATCTTGGTGGATGTTCGCCGGTCCCGCAGAATGGCCAGTTTGTGCTGGACCAATGGGTGGCGAACTAGAACCAATCGCGGCAACTCGGGGGTGGTGTCCATAGCAGGCAGGCTAGTATTTTCGCGCCATGAAAGAATATCAAGCGGTCATTCACCGATTGACCCGGCACACGCGTGAAGACGAGGAAGCGCTCACGGACCTATTTAATGAGCGGAGTCGAGGTGGCTGGGCTCCAGTGATGATGGCGCAGGATGACCAGCGTCTGACCGTGATCTTTGAGCGCAACACAGAAGACGAGCATTAGGTGGAGATTACGTTCGCTGGAGCGGCGCGTGAAGTGACTGGTTCCTGTCACCTGCTTCGGGTGGCGGGGCGCACAATCGCGTTGGACTTTGGTCTTTTTCAGGGACGACGAGCAGAAGCTGACGCGAAGAACCGTCAGCTACCAATCGACGTGGAAGAGCTTGATGCTGTGGTGCTCTCCCACGCCCACATCGATCACTCCGGCCGATTGCCACTGATCGTGCGGCAAGGGTACCGAAAGACCATCTGGGCAACACCGGCAACGCGTGATCTCTGCGCGTACATGCTGATGGATTCCGCACATATTCAGGAGAAGGACGCGGAGCATCTGGCTCGCCACCAGAAGAGCTTCGTCGAACCACTGTACGGACAGAAAGACGCGGCGAACGCGATTGGGCAAATGAACTGCGTTCCCTACAATCGGCCTTTCGACGTCGTTCCTGGTGTTGTTGCGACCTATGTGGATGCGGGGCACATCCTCGGCTCTGCGTCAGTGGTGCTCGAGTGTGAGGAGGGCTCGGTACGGCGCCGAATCGTGTTTTCAGGAGACATCGGACGTAGCGGCTTGGCCATCATCCGTGATCCACAACCGCCATCAGGTGCGGATGTGGTGATCATGGAATCGACCTATGGGAATCGAGATCACACTTCGGTAGATGGGGCGCGAGCACAGCTTGGAACCGTGATCCGTGAGACGGCAGCCCGTGGTGGGCGTGTGCTGATCCCGTCGTTTGCCGTTGGGCGCACGCAAGAGCTGCTGTACGATCTCCATGCCTTGGTCCGAAGCGGTGACGTACCGCGCATCCCGGTGTTCATCGACAGCCCACTGGCTACGGACGCGACAGCGGTCTTCGAGCTCCATCCCGATACCTTTGATCTGACGGAAGACCTAATACAGCAAGTGCAGAACCTCTTTCGGTTCGACCTGGTTCACTTCACGAAAGACGTAAGTGAATCAAAGGGGCTCAACGCAATGCATGGACCAATGGTGATCATCGCTGCGTCGGGGATGGCCGAATCGGGTAGGATCCTGCACCACTTGGCGCATGGCGCCGGCGATCCGAGGAACACGATCCTGATCGTCGGATTTCAAGCGGAGCATACACTCGGCAGGCGAATTGTCGAACGCAGCCCTGTCATCAAAGTGTTCGGGGAGGAAATACCTCTGCGGGCGCGGGTAGAGGTGCTGAACGGATATAGCGCTCATGCCGATCGCACCGAATTGCTCTCGTGGATGCGTTCTGTTCGTGCAGGATCGAAGGCACAGCCCGCCGTTCACCTCGTGCATGGAGAGGTCGAATCGCAGACCGCTTTCGCCGAGACGCTCCGGAAGGACGGATTGACCGTGAATGTCCCTGCTCGAGGCGATCGCGTGACGTTGTAGCCAAACGTTGGCCATCTGGCGATTCAAATTACCGGAGCTGGGTCATTCAGTGATCGATGAGCGCCGATGGCGAAAGACGTGCTGTCCGTGTCAGATTCGGTAAGTATGACACTTGGACTTCGTGGTCTTCTGATCCGGCTGTTCGTGGGTGGGCCGCTAGTCGCCTGGGTGTTGAGTCTGCTGGCGGTGACCCTGTGGGGTCAGCGTGATGGCGCCATCAAGGCGGACGCGATTGTGGTGCTGGGTGCGGCCCAGTATGCCGGCCGACCGTCCCCCGTGTTGAAGGCACGGTTAGACCACGCCGTGGACCTGTACCGAAAGGGTCTGGCCAAGTGGTTTGTAGTAACCGGCGGGACTGGGCCTGGCGACACAACCAGCGAAGCAGCAGTAAGTCGCCGCTACGCCAGTCGAAATGGAGTGCCGGACGCTGCTATCTTGGCCGAAACCGTGGGCCGGTCGACTGACGCGTCGTTGACTGGAGTCGCGAGCCTCATGCAGGAGCACAAGCTTCGCACCGCGATTCTCGTCAGCGATCCATTTCACTCGCTTCGTCTCCAAATCCTCGCTCGGCACTACGGCATCGACGGAGTTACGTCCCCAACCCGAACCAGCCCGATCTCAGCAAATCGTGGAGAGTCGATTACCTACATCTTGGGCGAATCGGTGAAGGTTCCGGTCACCCTACTATACACGTTCATCAGCGGCTCATCGTACTAGCCCTGACATCAAGTGAAGAACACGTCGATTCGCTTCCCCACCGGAAGGCTCAGGCTCTTTGCGTTGGTTGCAGGGACCCTCTCAACAATCGGCTGGCACTCTCCGCTTCGTGCGCAAGAGCGTGCGTCAAGCCCGGTGTTTCTGTTGCAGCCGGGGATGGTCACCACGGACTTCATTTCGGCGCCGAACGCGACCAGTAGCGGGACCGGCTTCAACCTTCGTTTTTCAACCGTCCTTCCCACGAATCACTTGTGGTTGGCGCCAATCTTTGGCGTCAATGTGATTCCTTACGGTACGACCGGTTTCTCATCGACAAGCACCAACGCACCCAGCGTGTTTGTCGGGAACATCTTCACGCTGATAAGGGAACGCTCTCTTGGCGGCTGGCTACGTGTCGATGCTCCGCTGCTTTGGTATTACACGTACGATGGAGGCGGTCCGAGAAGCGATGACCTATTCGGCCGCGACTTTTATTCTGAGCTGTCGTTCACCGTGTTCCTTGGAGAAAAGGTCCTGCGTGACCTGGGACCTCAATGGCGGCGCGTGAGAGGGTATCTCCTGCTTGATCAGAATCTCACACCAAACCCAGACCGAGTGTCCACACAGACAGACCGGTTCAATCCGATTGCGCTGTATGGCATCAGCGTGACGTTCGGAGGTTCGCGATGACCAGTTTTGCGGTTCCTGATGTCGACATTCCATTGCAGTCAGTGACCCTAGACAACGGACTTCGCGTCACTGTGTCAGAAGATCACACGGCGCCGATCGTGGCGATCAATCTCTGGTACCACGTTGGATCTGCAAACGAACGTGCGGGACGGACGGGCTTTGCCCACCTGTTTGAACACATGCTGTTCCAAGGTTCCGAGCACGTTGCTGCAAACGAGCACTTCGAACTGGTACAACGAGCTGGCGGAACGCTGAACGGTTCTACATGGCTGGATCGTACGAACTACTTCGAAACCGTTCCGTCGAATCAGCTGGAGTTGGCCCTGTGGCTAGAAGCCGATCGGATGGGGAACCTGCTACCAGCGATGACGAAGGAGAAGTTAGATACGCAGCGAGACGTGGTGAAAAATGAGCGCCGCTGGACGGTCGACAATCAGCCCTACGGCACTTGGTGGGAGCGACTTCCGGCATTGGCGTTTCCACCCGATCATCCGTTCCATCATTCATTGATTGGCTCGATGGAGGACTTGGACGCAGCATCGCTGGAGGATGTCGCAGAATTTTTTCGGACGTACTACGTTCCGCGAAATGCCACGCTGTCCATTGCCGGTGATGTGACAGCACGCGAGGCCGTTTCACTCGCACAGAAGCACTTTGGCAAGATCGCGCCGGGCGATGAGCCGCCCCCGGTTTCATCGATGGCTGTACCGCAAACGTTCGGGCGATGGATCCGAGCGACCGTGCCGGATCGAGTCGCCGTGCCAAGGCTATTTCTGGCCTTTCGCTCACCAGTATTTGGAAGCGAGCGGTACTACGCGTCAAGCCTTGCCTGCTCGGCCATCGGCCAGCAGATGGGAAGCCGGCTATACCGCTCTCTTGTCAGAGGGCAACGAATCGCATCCGCGGCAAGTGCGTTCACGTTTGACCTGACGACCGGGTCCGACCTGCTCGTCGCTGACGTCACCGCACGTCCCGGTGTGAGCCCGGTGCAGCTGGAAGCGGCGGTCGTCGCGGAAATTGACGCCGTTATGACAGAGGGTTTCGAGTCTCGAGAACTGGATCGCGCCCTAGCCTTGGTGGCAACCGACTTGGTGCAGTCTCTTCAAAGTGCTGCCGCACGGGCGGACCTGATCTCGAAATTCGTTACATACTTTGATGATGCATCCTTGGTGAACTCGCAGCTGGCCAGATATCAGGCAGTGACCGCGACGCAGGTCGCCGAGCACCTCAGATCATCGCTGGGTGACGACAATCGGTTGTCCCTCATGTACGTGCCGATGACACCCAGCAGCGCACCGGAGCCATCATCATGAGGCCGAGTCCGGCGCCGCCCCGCCCTTACGCATTCCCACAGGCAACGCGGATCAAGACTGTCAGCGGCATCGACATCGTTGTGGCGACGACGCACCGACTTCCGCTCGCGACGATTCAGATCGTGGTGAATGGTGGCGCAATGCGCGAGTCCGCAGCGCAAGCAGGACTCGCGTTGCTCACCGCGCGTGGGCTGGTGGAGGGTACCGCGGATCTGAGCGCGGATGATGTTGCTGAGCGCTTTGAGTTGCTCGGCAGCTCAATCACGCCAAGCGGTGATTGGGAGTCGATCCAGCTTCACTGCACCGTGCTGTCAACCCACGTCCCTGCGGCATTCAGCCTGATTGGCCAGCTTCTCAGAGAGCCGGCATTTCGTGAGTCTGATATCCAACGGTTGCGCGACGAGCGATTGGCGGAATTGCTGCAGCGGGATACTGACGCGCGAGAACTCGCCGATGATGAGTTCGCTCGCTCTGTGTACACGAGTGGCGATCGCCTTAGCCTTCCGCTCGGCGGCGAGCGCGATTCGGTTGAGCGGTTGTCACGAGACGCATCGTCGATGTGGCACCAAGCCGTGATGAAACCCGCGAATATCTCGATTGTCGTGGTCGGGAATGTCGAGGCGTCAGACATCGAGTCGGTCGTGAATCACGAGTTTGGAGTCTGGGAACCCTCCATGAGTGCCGTGCCGCCAGCCAGCGCCAACCATGTACGCGCAGAGCCTCGCGCTGTCCTGGTCGAGGTGGAGGGAGCGGCGCAAACGGAACTACGGATTGGACACGCTGGTCCACCGCGGCGACACCCGGATTACTACGCGCTCACGGTCATGAACGCGATTCTGGGCGGTCTATTCGGATCACGTATCAACCTGAACTTGCGTGAAGCACATGGTTACACCTATGGCGCATCCTCAGGCTATTCATGGCGGCGCGACGGAAGCTTGTTTGTTGTTTCCACAGCGGTCGGTAGCGACGCGACGGTCCCCGCTCTTGAGGAAGTAGATCGAGAGCTCAAACGTATTCGAGAGCAACTCGTCACTCCGACCGAACTTTCGCTCGCACTTGATCATTTAGAGGGGGTATTTCCCCTCCGCTTTGAGACGACGGAGGCATTGGCTAACGCGCTCGCCGTACAGGGGATCTACGAGTTGCCGGAACGCTATTTCGACGAATATCGATCGCAGATCAGGGCGGTGACCGCAAATGACGTGCAACGCGTAGCGGAGCAGCACCTAACGCCGGATCACCTCCACACCATCGTTGTTGGCAGCCCGACTGTACGAGAGGCGGTCGAAGCGCATTTTGGCTCGCGGCTCACGGTGAAGCGGCTGTCGACGGCTGCTGGAGTCGCGTGATGTCAGAGACGGCCAACGCCCCGACGATTGAGACTCGTCGTGTTTACACGGGAAAAGTTGTGAGCTTGGACATCGACACGGTTCGCTTTCCTAACGGGACGACCGGTCAGCTCGAAATGATCCGTCATTCGGGTGCGAGCGCCGTTTTGCCATTTCTGACAGATCCAAGTACCGCAGATCCAGATGTTCTCTTGATCAGGCAGTACCGCTATGCAGCTGAACGCGTGATTTATGAGGTACCGGCCGGAAGGCTCGACCCCGGCGAATCCCCCGCTTCATGCGCGCGGCGTGAATTGTTGGAAGAGACCGGCTGCCATGCTAGTCGGCTTGAACCAATGGTTCCAATCTTCACAACACCAGGATTCACTGACGAGCAGATCCACTTGTTCATGGCATGGGACCTCACGCGAGGAGCGCCCCATCATGAACCGGATGAGTTCATCGAACTCGTTCCCATGCCGCTGGGCGACGCCCTGCGTCTGGTAGAGCAGGGACGAATTGTCGATGCGAAGACCATTATCTGCCTGCTGTTCGCGGCCTCGTTCCGACGGCACACATGAGCTCTGGTCGATGGTGGAGACTCCCGTCGTCCATACGTGTGATCGGCCAACCGTCCTCAGACTAGGACAAGGTCGGGAGCATGAGTGCCTGCCCGGCGCGCCATCACATAGTCTAAGATATTATCAGATAATCATTTAGACAGAGTCCTCCTGTTTGGACGCGCCGGGCATGTCGCCTGCTTTGTTCCATGGGTGAAGCAAGCGAACGGCAGCCGATTGCGGCTGCGTCGTGCCCCAGTGGGCCAAACAGGAGAGATGACCATGACTGAACTCGCAACTCTGAGCGCCCCCGTTTCGACAGGCGCAGCTGTCAGAGCGCGGCTTCGTGAGCTGGAGGACGGCGCAGTTGTTGGTGCGTTCCTAGATGGGGAAGAGCGTGCTTTCGACGAGCTCGTTACGCGGTATCAGTCGCGGCTCCTGAACTTCATTTTTCGGACCATCGGGGATCGCGAGAAGGCGGAGGACCTCGTGCAAGAGGTTTTTGTCAGGGTCTATCGCCACCTACAACGATTCGACCGGTCGAAGAAGTTTTCCACGTGGATTTACACGATCGCGTCGAATCTCGCGAAGAACGAGCTCCGAAATCGCTCGCGAAACCCGCTGGTGTTGTTCCAGGCAATTCGGAAGACGTGGCAGGACGACGATCGACCGCTCCAGTTCGAGGATCACTCCGCGCGTCCAGATGATCTCTTTAGAAAGCGCCATCTGAGGACGTTGGTTGAAGAATCCGTGGACCAACTACCGGAACATCACAAGCAGGTTTTCGTGCTGCGCGAACTTGAGGGTAAGTCGTACGAGGAAATCGCGGAAATCACATCGTGCAACTTGGGCACAGTCAAATCACGCTTAAACCGAGCCCGAAACGCATTCGCGAGCATCATAGAGCCGCACTTGGGGTAATTGATTCAGGGGATTGAGTTTGCACGGGGCAGGAAAGGGGGCGCCACAGCCACAGGGGCTGTGGCGCCTCTTCCATTTGTAGGTGCCGCAGGGGACTAGCCGGACGCGGAGCGAGCGAGGAGTTTTCGACTCAGGAACCCATCCCGCCATCGATGGGTACAGTGCGGTCAACTGCACCCCGTGACGTTCCCGCCCCATGGACTGCAAGAGCTTTCGGAAGAATCACTCCGCTTTCATAGACGAGCAGCTCTCCGGCACCTCCGCGGCGGCAATGTATGAACACGTTCGGTACTGCTCGAAGTGCTCGACGTTTAATGCCAAGATTCGCCGGTCACTTCTTCTGGCCAGGAATCTTCCACAGATAGAAGCGTCGGACGAGTTTTCCGCGCGACTTCAGGAACGGATTTCGGCCGAACGGGCCCACCGTTCGAGTGTCAGGGCTCCGCTTCCGCGGCCACAACGCCTACGTCCGGTGTTTCTGATTTCAGGGCTCTTCGCCGCATTGGTTGTCGCCGCGAGTCTGGCGATCAGTGCAGCTGCACGACACGAACGTCCGCCTTTGTTACCGGGGGTGGTGGCATTTCCTCCCGCAACTCTCGACTCGACGACCGCGCCGACGATAGTTGCCTCCATGTCGGCGGGAATGCCCGTCTGGCCGGCACTATGGTTGGCGGAGCGTGCTCAGTTCCGCTACACATCCTCCGGTCACCCAGCCACCGAATCGCCCACGCAGCCTTAGGCGCGCTCAGGAGAACGGACGTGAGGCGCTATATTTGGCGCCATGCCGAGCGACGGGGAGCGCGAGTTGTATCGCGCGATCAAACAAGGCCAATTTTCGCCAGCTTACCTGCTCTTTGGGGAGAATGACTACCTCAAGGACGGCGCAATCGCGGATCTAGTTGCCGCGGCTGTTGAGCCTGCGACTCGCGATTTCAATTTTGATCAAGTGCGAGGAGATGCGATCTCAGCAGAAGGGCTGGAAGCGCTGCTGCGGACTCCACCCATGATGGCGGTACGGCGCGTCGTAGTGCTGCGGGATGTGCACTCCATGAAGAAGGACGTGCGGGCGGTGTTGGATCGCTATCTCGAGACCGCGTCCAAGGATCTGCTCCTGATCATGACGAGCGGCGCGGGAGGGAAGACCGAGCAGAGCGCGCGCATGGATGTTGTAGCTGTCGAGTTCGGCCCCCTAAGCGCCGAGCGCCTGCCGAAGTGGGTCCGTCATCGGGCTACCTCTCTGGGTGTCCAGATCAACGACGAAGCCATTCGGCTATTGCTTCGAGCTGTCGGGGACGATCTGCCGCAACTCGCGAGTGAGCTTGAGAAACTCGCCAATTACTGTGGGGAGCGAGTAATCGACGAACCCGCGGTCAGTGCCGTCGTGGGTGTACGGCACGGTGAGACGCTGGCGGATCTGCTGGATGCTATTGCTGCTCGGGACACGAGCAAAGCGATGGAGCTCCTGCCCTTCGTTCTGGAACAGCCAAAAACTGGAGCCGTGCCAATACTTATGGCGCTCACGTCGCAAACCTTGGGCATTGCCTGGGGCCGCGCCAAGAAGGCCCACGGCGCACCTGACTATGTGCTACAGCGGGAGTTTTTCACGCTCCTCAAGGAAGCACGAGCATTTCCGGGGCGACCATGGGGCGAAGCCGTGAAAGTCTGGATTCAGGCAATCCCTCATTGGCGGGAGGAGTCACTTCAACGTTCGTTGGATGTGCTGTTGGAGGCAGATCGTGCGGCGAAGGAGTCCCGCTTTTCCTCGGAGGAGCAGCTGCTGCGCACCGTGGTGTTAAGCATGTGCAGCGATGCCCGGGGGCATGCCGCGTGAACGCACTCCCGCGTGTTTTCGCGATCGCGGCCGCGGCCCTGCTACCGGCCGTCGGAACGGCGCAGTCCACTGACTCCACCCTCGCACGGATCGCGCGCCTGGCGAGCGCCGGCGATCGCTCGGGTGCGCGACTCCTTGCCGATAGCCTCGTGGGCAGTCTACCGGCGGATGCGCCCACGTATCCAGACGCATTGTACTGGCGCGCTTTCACTGCTGCCACGGCGGCAGAAGCGGAACGCGACTACTTGCGACTGGCGGTCGAGTACCCTCTCGCGCCTCGATCCGAAGACGCGTTGTTGCTGCTGTCGCAGCTGGAATTCGCACGGGGTGATCGAGGCGCAGCGCTCCGCCATCTGGACCGCTTGCTGCGCGACCATCCCGGTGGGCATACCGCTGGGCGAGCGACGCTGTGGACGGCTCGCATTGCTTTCGATACCGGGGACTCCGTGCGCGCTTGTCGTGCGCTGGTACAGGCTCGAGAGATGACCGCCACCGAAGACGTGGAGACGCGAAATCAGGTTGAGTACTTCCTGCCGCGCTGCGCGGCGCGTGCGGTCTCAAATGCGGATTCGTCGGTTGGGCCGTCACCTACAACGAAGGGGCCGGAGTATTGCCTGCAGGTTGCTGCCTTCAAGACCAAACGGGAGGCCGAAGCCCTCCAGGCGCGACTCAAGCGACGAGGGTTCGACGCGCGCGTTACGCATACGGATTCCTGGTATCGAATCAGAGTCGGTCGGTACGCAACGCGTCGTGAGGCGGAAGCCGCTCAGGCGAGGGCAAAGCGAGGCAACGTGACGGCCCGCGTTGTTGAGGCTGAAACACGGTGAGTCGCGACGGTACGCCCTTGATGCAGCAGTACCGGGAGATCAAGGCTCGGCACCCCGATGCGATCTTGTTGTTTCGGATGGGTGATTTCTATGAAATGTTCTACGATGACGCGCACGTTGCGTCACGAGTCCTCGGACTGACCCTTACTTCTCGGAACAACGGGGGCGCTTCCGATGTGCCGCTTGCCGGCGTGCCGGTGAAGGCCGTGCAGGAGTACCTCCGTCGTTTGGTGCAACAGGGTTTCCGCGTCGCGATTTGCGAGCAGGTTGAAGATCCGCGATTGGCGAAGGGTGTGGTGCGACGCGAGGTCATCGAAACGATCACTCCGGGTGCCGCCTATTCGGATGACCTGCTTGAGGCGGGGAGGCACAATTTCCTCTGCGCCGTTTGCGTCATCGGGCAGGATTTGGGAGTCGCCGCGGCTGATGTATCGACGGGGACGTTTCGCCTCGTGTTGGCCCGACTGGACGACGGCGATGCGATTCTGGCACGATTCGCGCCTCGCGAGTTGCTGGTTGCGCGAGGCTCAACGACGGTTGGACCCGGTACACCCGTGCACGTACCGGATGCGTTGATTACCGAGCGGGAGGCGTGGGAGTTTGACCCTGCGCTGGCCGGTGAGGAAATCTGCCGCCACTTCCACGTCCACAGCCTGGACGGGCTGGCCCTTGGCGCCGACACCCCCTGCGCAGTTGCGGCTGCCGGAGCCCTACTACGGTACCTGCGAGAGCTGCAGCCAGCAGGTGTGCCCCACCTTGCGCGACCGGTCCTGGAGCGGAGCGCGCACGCGATGCCGTTGGATGAGATGACGCGGCGGAACCTGGAACTCGTGGAATCCTTGCGGTCCATGCCGGATCAGGTGAACGGTCGAGCAGCGGCGGAGCGCAGTGGAACCCTCCTTGGAGTGCTTGATCGGACGCAAACGCCGATGGGGGCTCGACTGCTTCGACAGTGGATGCTTGCACCCTTGGTCGTGCGCTCCCTGATCGAAGCTCGTCTTTCCGCAGTCGAATCATGTGTGACTGCGCCGATCGCACGGCGTGGTATTCGATCGGCCCTTGACGGCGTGCGGGATGTGGAGCGCTTGGCTGGGAAAGCAGCAGCCGGAAGATCCTCACCACGAGACCTGCGCGCGTTAGGTGACTCGTTGTCGAGGCTTCCGGACTTGCAAGCGGCCGTTCGTGAACTTGATGGGACCGGTGCGATGGCGGTGCACGTGGGTGCGTGGGACGACTGCGCCGACCTAAGTGCCGCCATCACGACCTTGCTCGTGGAACGGCCTCCCGTGGCGATTGGAGATGAGGACGTCATCCGGCCCGGAGCGGACGCCGATTTGGACGAGCTGCGCGCTCTGCGAACGGGGGGCAAGGATGCGATCGCGAGGATTCAATCCGAAGAACGCAGTCGGACGGGCATAGCGTCGCTGAAGGTCGGTTACAACCGTGTCTTCGGGTACTACATCGAAGTCACGAATGCCAACCGACACTTGATTCCAGGTGACTATCAGCGCCGTCAGACGCTGACTGGCGCTGAGCGTTATGTCACCCCGGCACTGAAGGAATACGAAGAGAAGATCCTTCACGCGACGGAGCGCATTGAATCACGCGAGCGTGAACTGTTCGAGGTACTCCGCCGACAGGTGGGAGATGCGATCGCGCGCCTGCAGGGCGTTGCGACCACGCTGGCCACGCTCGACGTGTTGAGTTCACTGGCTGAGGTGGCGGACGTTGAAGGGTACGTCCGTCCTACGTTGAGCGATGATTTCGCGCTCGACATCGTCGGTGGTCGTCATCCGGTGGTTGAACGAATGATGGCCCGAGAGAAATTCATCCCGAATGATGTGCACTTGGACGCTGAGGCACGCGTGATTGTGCTGACGGGGCCCAATATGGCTGGCAAATCGACGATCCTGCGTCAGATCGGGTTAATAGTCTTGATGGCGCAGATGGGAGGGTTTGTCCCGGCCACCCAGGCGCGCATCGGGATCGTCGACCGTCTGTTCACGCGCGTGGGAGCGAGCGACAACCTCGTGCGAGGCCAGTCCACGTTTATGGTGGAAATGGCGGAAACGAGCGCCATCCTGCATACGGCAACAGAGCGGAGCTTGGTCCTGCTTGATGAGATCGGGCGCGGTACGTCCACCTACGACGGTGTTTCCATCGCGTGGTCCGTCACGGAGCACCTGCACAACATGGTGCGATGCAAGACGATCTTCGCGACGCACTACCATGAACTGACACAGCTAGCGGATGAGCTGAGCGCGCTTCGGAACTACAACGTCGCGGTGCGTGAGGTCGGAGAGGAGATCGTCTTCCTGCATCGACTGCTCCCCGGTGGGGCCGATCGCTCCTATGGGATCGAAGTTGGGCGACTGGCTGGCTTACCACCAGCGGTGATTGCGCGGGCGCGCGACGTCCTCCAGCTGCTCGAAGGCGAGCAACTCGCGCAAGCACTCGGTGACACGCAAGGTGCTGGACGGCAGCACCCATCCGGCCCCTTGGTGCGCCACGACGGATCACAGTTGGCGCTCTTTCCCGCTTCACCGCATCCGGCCGTGGTGCGGCTGCAATCGCTGGATACGAATCGTACCACGCCGATGGAGGCGCTACGCCTCCTGGATGAACTGGCGCAGCTAGCCAAGGAGAGTTGACATGAGGCTGCGACGTTCCGTGTCGCGCACCTGTGCGATGCTGCTGTTCGTGCTCATTGGGTGTGGGGACGACGGCCTCTTGGCCCGATGGATGGGGAAACAGCCGCCGCTGGAGCTCCCAGTTCTGGAAACGACGGACCTGCCATTTCGCTACCCGCCCGGCCTGTTCATTGAGCGCATACAGGGCGACGTAGTGTTGCGTCTGTACATTGACTCGTTAGGGCGTGTGGTTACTGACTCGACTCGCGTGGCGGAGGCTTCCAAATACGCGCCATTCGACAGTGCGGCCATTGAGGGCGCTGCCAAGCTTTCGTTTCATCCGGCGAAGCGGGGAACGCATCGGATTCCGTACGCCGTCCTGTTTCCGGTGAAATTCCGATTGCCGGCCGCCGCGGCCACCCCGGCTGACACGTCACGGCCGCCGGCAAAGCCCTGACATGCGGACGCTGCCGTACCAGGTATGTGACCGTCGCGACTACCGCGGCGAGCGCGCGAACATCACCGAGCGGTTGAGCCTACGTGGCCGGAGGGGAATAGGTGATCCAAGGATTTGAGCTGTCGGAAATCCACTCGGCGGGAGGCACTCGCTGATGCGTGTCGCCGTATTGATGGGTGGCACATCAGCGGAGCGCGATGTTTCCCTTGCGTCAGGACTGCGAGTCGCTGAGGCCCTGCGCGGCGTCGGCCACGACGTGGTGAGCATCGACACGGCAACGGGGGTCCTTTCTGCTCGCGAGGAGCGCGCGATGCTTGGCGGTGGGGTTCTAAAGACCATCCCGCCTGATGTCGCCGCGCTTGCCAAGTTGGACCGAGAACTGCCGTCGAAGCTGGAAGCTCTCCCCCCGGTGGACGTGGTGTTTCTGGCTTTGCACGGAGGCCGCGGAGAGGACGGCACGATTCAGGCGCTCCTGGACTTAACGGGCGTGCCCTATACCGGAAGTGGTCACTTGGCCAGCGCGCTGGCGATGGACAAGGACCTTTCCAAGCGTCTCTTTCGTCAGGCAGGAATTCCCACGCCTGATTGGCTGATGGCGCCTTGCACGTCTGCACAGGTTGGGAGTGCGTTGGGATTCCCATGCATTGTCAAACCGAGCAAGCAGGGCTCCACGGTCGGGCTGTCCCTGGTGCGGGAGCCTAACGATCTGCAACCGGCGATCGTCATGGCGAATGCCTTCGATGACGAAGTGATGATCGAGCGTTTTATTGCAGGTCGAGAACTGACCGTGGGGATCTTGGGCGAGCGTGCGCTCCCCGTCGGCGAAATTATTCCCGTGCACGAGCTGTACGACTACGAGTGCAAGTACACCCCCGGCATGGCCCGCGAGGTCTTTCCGGCAGACCTGTCAGCTGCGGCGACCACGCGAATTCAGGAGCTGGCGTTGGCGGCGTTCCGCGCGCTGAAACTGCGCGGGTACGCGCGAATAGACTTTCGTCTGTCACCAGACGGCGAGTTCTACTGCCTTGAGGCGAACACGCTGCCGGGAATGACGCAGCTGTCCCTCATTCCGCAGGCGGCTGCTGCGGCGCAGATTCCTTTCTCGGCACTTTGCGAGCAAATCGTACGGCTCGCGCTACCTTGACGTAATCAGGCTTTATGGGAACGAGTCCCGTGTTAGCGGCAGCACTGACCGGCGTACCTGTTGGTATTCAGCGACAGGGGATATGGTCGGGATACCGTCAGATGTTCGTCCGCTTTGCCGGTGCGGCAGAAACCGCCCAGATGTATACCGCGGACGCTTTGGCTCGGGAAATGAACCGCACGCTTGGCCGCAGTCCCGTGCACTCGATTTGTATCAGTGGTCGGGACGCGTTGGGGAGTGTCGACTTCCTTGCTGCGGCGCTGCGACAGGTCCCTCGCGGCCAGCGCGTGATGGTAGACACGGACGGCCAGCGACCTGAAGCAATCACGGTGTTGCACGAGTTCCTTACGCTGCTGCAGGTGACCGTCGAGCTTCCGACGTCCGCGGTGTCCATGGAGCGCGTCCAAACGACACTTCGGGATGCCCGGCGGCTCGGTTGCGGGCACGCGTTAGTGGTCGCCGGCAGTGACGAAACGAGTGACGCGGATTATCTCCAGATCGTCGAGCAAGCGCATGCTGCGAGCGAGAATACGTTGATCGTCATGCATCCGGGCCCCAGTGCCGAGCGGGCGCCGCTCGACCGGCGTTGGAGCATTCTTGTGGAACATGCCATGGCGAAACATATGGATGTTCGGGTAGCCCTCAGGTTGAGCGGGCCGGCGACCATTCGATAGCAGCGGGCCCGCCGGATTTCTGGGGAACAGTTGCCGGACCGGCGTGATAGGTATAGTTGTAGTAGAGCTCCCAGAATCGGCACTCGGAATGTCCCACTCGTTGACGGACGATACGGAAGCCCCGCGCCTAACGAAGGCGGTGCAATGGTTGATCGCGATCAACGTCGCGATCTACTTCTTGCAGCTGACGGTAGTGGGTTCCAGCAACATGCAACTGGCGCTCGGTTTTGAAGCCCGCCATCTCTCGACGGCGTGGTGGACCGTGCTGTCGTACATGTTCGTCCACGGCGGGTTTTGGCATCTCGCGTTGAACATGTACACTCTGTACCTGTTCGGCCCGCGGGTAGAGCATCTGTGGTCGCCAGGAGAGTTCACCCGCTACTACATCGCCTGCGGGCTGGGTGGCTGGTTCTTCCAACTGCTCTTCGCTCGCGACGCGCTCCTTATTGGCGCATCGGCAGCTGTCCTGGGGGTGATGCTGGCGTATGCGATGCGATGGCCGAATGATGAGGTGTATCTCTTTGGCGTCGTACCGATCAAGGTGAAGTGGCTGGTGGCCATTCTCGCCACGTTCAACCTGATCAGCGGGATTGCGGCAGGCGATCAGGGAGGCGGCGTCGCCTATCTGGCCCACGTCGGTGGGTTGGCGGCCGGTTGGGTCTATCTTCGTTCATCGTCGGCGGCGGGATTTGACCGCCTACGCCAGCGAATCTCTCAGGTCCCTGATGTTCCCGACGAAACACCGCGGGCAATTCCACGGTCCCTACCTCGCACGCGAGAGAAAGGGAATGAAGTCGACGACGTGATATCACGCAGTCAGGCTGCCACAGCGCGGCGCCCGGCGAGTGTTCAGCAAGCGACCGTTCCCGCAGCGCGACGCGAGAAGGCCGATCTTGATGTTCTCCTGGACAAAATTTCGCAAACGGGTATCGACAGCCTCACCACCGATGAGCGTCGACAACTCGAGGAGCGATCAAAGGAACTGCGCGGCCGCGAGTAAGCAGACGCCTGATCGAGATGATGCGACGCCGAGTAGCAGCTGCTCGGCGTCGTTTTGTTTTTGGTGTGAAGAACGTCGAGCAGAAAAAAAGAGCCCCCCGGTATTACCGGGGGGCGAATGCCGCCACGCCGTTCTCGCGGCGGCTGCGGCCGGACGCAAGGCGCCGGCCTGAATGACAAGGTACGGCCCGATATCTGGGCTGTCCATACCATGGAATCGACTGCTGATACCACCTGCTGGTAAAACACAGCACGGTCCGTGCCGCGTCTGGCGGGCCAGCCGCCGATGCGACATCGTACGTTCCATGCCACAGCCCGAACTGCTCGAAACGTTCTCAAATCCGTATCCTGGGCGGTCCTACGAGATCCACATGACCTGCCCGGAATTCACGTCGCTCTGCCCGTTGGGGGGCGTTGAGAGCGATGCGACGGAGCTTGCACTGTTGCGTGGCGGGGCACCCGACTTTGCGACTATCTCCATCACGTACATACCGGGCGACCGCTGCCTGGAGCTCAAGAGTCTGAAGCTCTATCTCTGGAGCTTCCGAAACGACGGAATTTTTTACGAGCGCGTGGTTAATCGTATTCTCGATGACCTGACAGCCGCCGCGGCCCCAGTGTGGATGAAGGTGATCGGGGATTTCAACGTGCGTGGCGGCATCAAATCAATTATCAGCGCGGAATCCGGGGAGCGCGGTGGCGCCAGCCGTCAGTGAGGCCGCAACGGTGCGCCTCGCAAGTGCGCACTCTGTGCCTTGGCCGCAACGAGGGGTGTCGTTACGTTTCCGGCCACGGCTAGGTAGCTCAGTTGGTAGAGCAGCGGACTGAAAATCCGCGTGTCGGCGGTTCGATTCCGTCCCTAGCCATTGAGAGGTAAGGGTATTCAGCAAGAGCACTTACGAAAAACGCGCGGCCCCTAGGGGTCGCGCGTTTCTTCGTTCGCAGGATCAGATGACCGCCTAGGCATTGAACTCGAGTTTGACCGTCACGCGATCGCCATCTCCCTTTGCTCCGCGGACGGCCTTCGGTACAGGTAGCAGTGTGCGGCCAGTTTTCTCCCGCCAGACGCTCGTACGCCATCTGTGCCCGTCGACGATTGCAACAACTGGCGTTCGACCCCAAGCACCGGGTGAGGACGGCGCACAACGTTCGGGCACGACCGCAAACGTCCACCCTCCTTTCCCCGGATATCGGAAGAGGGAAGCCTTGAACGATGTCGTGAGGCTTGGCACGGTCGGGTGCTTGCTATTGTCGACAGGGCGCTTTCGGATCGCCGCGAGGCTTGTCCAGTTTCGGGCGATGCTCAACGTTCGCCAGATCGAGAGCCGCGTCGTAGATGAACGATGCCACACGAGCTAACGCATCGTAGTCGATGTATTGAGGCTCGTCAGTCACTTGATGGTAGTCGAGATGTTCACCGCGCGACACGGCGATCGCGGGGATGCCGTATCGTGCGTAGCTGTAGTGGTCCGCGCGACAGTAGTACTGCAGCGGATGGCCGGGTTGATCGTACGTCAGGTTAAACTTGAATGGCGCTGGTTGTTTGGCGTTGGCCCGTTCGACGATGTCTCCAAACTCGTTCGAAAGTCGTCGCAATCCGACGACCTCGAGATAGGCCGGTCCCGCGTCGGGCAGATCGGTGAGTGAGCCACGACCAATCATGTCCATGTCGAGCTCCCCGACGATTGAATCACGAGTGACGGTGGGATGATCGGTGAACCACTGCGATCCGAGTAGCCCATACTCCTCCGCTGTGTGGGACACAAATAGCACCGAACGTCGAGGCCGATTGCTGGCCGCCAGCCGCTCGGCGATCTCGATCAGGGCGACGGTTCCGGTTCCATCGTCGTCGGCGCCGTTGCGGATTGAGTCTGCTCGCGCGGGCCGAATAGCGCGAAGGGAATCGAGAATCACGCGGATCTGGTGGCGCTCAGCATCTGACGGCTCGCGGGGAGGTGTATCCGCCCCCATCGGTCGCATGACACGGTTGAAGGCACGCAGGGAGTCATGATCGACCGGCGATTGGTCGAAACCGACGTGGTCGTTGTGCGCAGTGATCGACACGAATTGTCCTCGGAGCGCTGGATCCGTGCCGCGAAGTATGCCAACGACATTTCGCGCTGGGTATTCGAGGGGAAAGACACCAGCACCCACCTGACCATGAACGACCCGGCCAGTTGCGCCTGGCGACAGCAACGCGAGTGAAGTGCCGAGGAGACGTTGTGCCGCGGCGGTGGTGAGGAGCGCTGCTGGGACCAGATCGGCACGCGTGGTGGTGTCCTGAACGAGATTTCCGGAGAGGAGTTGGGCCACGGTGCTGGCACCAAGACTCTCCATGGCTGTAACACAGACCAAGGCCGCATTTGCGAACTGTGGAGCGCGGGCGACTGGCCGCAGGAAGCGCAGTGGCGACGCCTCCCGAGAACCATCCTGCC
Organism: Gemmatimonadaceae bacterium; assembly: GCA_046327745.1. Lineage (GTDB taxonomy): Bacteria > Gemmatimonadota > Gemmatimonadetes > Gemmatimonadales > Gemmatimonadaceae > JABAQJ01. The sequence goes on from JAXLXV010000007.1 coordinate 52,637, forward strand.
GTGGAGCGGCGAGGATGACGACCTTACCGCGAGCGGCGGCGGAGTCGATCCAAGTCCGCGGGTCTGAGGCAAGGCCACCGTAGATGACGGTGGCGCCATCCATCGGACGGAGTCGCGCCGGGACGGCGATTGGTGCGATGTCTTCACCCGTGCGGAGCAGGGTGTCGGCGACCGACAGGTGAAGAGCAGGGTTCGCGCGGACCCAATAGAACGGCACGGTCTGGAACCAGGTGCCGGCGTCGCCCGCAGGCTCCAGGCCTAGGCGCGCAAACTCGGCGGCGATGGAGGCGGCTGCCTTGAAGTTCCCGATGTGTCCGGGCTCACGCCCACCCATGGAGTCATCCGCCAGCGCAAACAGCCGTCCCCGGAGGTCCTGCGGGGAGATCTCGGCGGCGGTCCGAGAGGGTGCATTCGACGTGACGGCAACGGGCCGTGTGCAGGCGACGACGGTGAGGGCGAGCCCCAACAACAGACGATGTAGCTTCATGTGCCTAACGGTGAGGGTGGAACTCGATGAGGCCGGCCGTACCGGGGACGGTCGGATCGTCGTCGCCGGGGCCCTTTGGCCCTCCACGACGGATTTTGGCCGACGCCTCCTCGATCGCTACGGCGATCCATGTAGTGGCGTCGACGTGCGCGTCTGGTTGCACCTGAAAATCGACGCCGGCCGTCCGTCCTGGGTGGTAGCGGGCAACGAGCGCATCTCCGATTCGACGCTTTTCGTCCCGATCGGTCAATTCATGGGACTGGCCGAAGCACACGGCACTCCGATAGTTCACCGAGTGGTACTTGGCGGTCTTCGAGAGGACGAGGCCGTCCAACATGGTCACGGTCACGCAGACACGGGCGCCAGCTGCCAAGAGGGGAGCAAGGCGGCCGAAGGTAGCGCCATGGAGGTAGATGGTGTCCGGTCGGGCACGATCATAGTGATACGTCATGGGGATAACGACGGGGCCCGTTGCTTCCGCTATACCTACGTGCGCAACCAGGCCCGTGGCGAGGATGTCCTGCAACTCGTCAGGCGCCGAGCGCTCGGGGTGAATGTGGAAGGTGGTGCGGGAGGGAGCGTTTCTTGGCATGGGAGGGCGTGTGAGTGACGACGAGAAGTATCGCATGGGTCCTTCGCTGGAGCGAGATCGCTCGTCGTGATGCTGGGCGCATGGTACATTACGAGCCGCATGCCATCCCACGATCCTTCTCCAACCGCCACGTTGGCGACTGGCGCAGAGCCTCCTCGGGAGCGCGTGGAGCGGGTTCGTGTGCTGCATGAGCGACTGGCCCTGTTTCCTTCGGCACTGTTTCAGTTTGACCCACGAATGCGCGACGGGTGGTACACGGATCGCTATTTCGTGCGGACTGCCCGCACCATCGCGCATGCAGGCCGGGACCCGGTGGTGTGCATGCAGGTCTTTGCGAAGCAGCATGGGGTGCTGGCCGGGGCGTATGAGGCGATCCGGATGCTCCAGACGCAGCTGGCGGCGCACCCCGAAACCGGGAAGCGCTATTCGCTGACCGACTTCGTGATCGAGACGCTGATGGATGGCGACGACATCGCACCGTACGAGACGGCCATGCTGATTACCGGTCCGTACGTGGCGTTCGCGCATCTGGAGACCGACTACCTGGGGGTTCTCGCGCGTCGTTCCTTGGTGGCGACCAACGTTAGGCGCGTCATGCATGCGGCGGCGGGCAAGCCGGTGATCTTCATGGGGGCGCGACATGATGATTGGCGGGTTCAAACGCCGGATGGATATGCCGCGCGTGTTGGTGGAGCGGGAAGCGTGTCGAGCGATGCGGGTGGCGCGTGGTGGGGAGCTGCCGGCGTGGGAACGATGCCGCATGCGATGATCGCGGCGTTTGAGGGCGATGTGGTGGCCGCCACACTGGCATTCGCGCGCTACTGCCAAGCGTACGAGCCGGAAATGCGCGTGGTAAGCCTGGTGGACTATGACAACGACGTGGTGGCCGATGCCTTAGCCGTCGCGCGGGCCATGTGTGACGCGTTTGGCGAAGGCTCGCTCGCGGCCGTGCGCGTGGACACGAGCGAGTCATTGGTTGACCAGACCTTGGTTCGCGAGGGGGCACAGCTACCTCGCGAACTGCTGACCGGAGTGAACCCCATTCTCGTTAGGCGGCTGCGCTCAGCGCTGGACGACAACGGTTTTCCCGATGTCGGAATTGTGGTATCCGGGGGCTTCACGCCTGCGAAAATCCGCCGCTTTGAAGAGACTGGGGTCCCGGTAACTGGTTATGGAGTGGGTTCGAGTCTGCTCGGGCATAACGATGGCGAGGCTGACGGGCTGATCAACGACTTCGACTACACGGCCGACGTGGTGGCCGTTGATGGGAAGCCCGAGAGCAAGGTCGGCCGCGGGTTGAGCGCAAACCCGCGGCTCATCCGACTGGACATGGCGCAGCTGACGGCATCAGAGTCAGGAACGCGTCGATGAGCGCGCCGAGCGCTGGTCCCACGGCAGGGCGACGACGATTGGCTTGGGTAGTGGATGTTCAGCATGATTTCATGGAGCCGGCGGGGCGTCTGTACGTGCACGATCTGTTCGATAGCGCTGACCCTGGAGCGTCCGTCGCCCGGGCGGCGATCATCCGGACGGTTGCATGGATGCGTCGCGTCTGCGATGCCGTGGTGTTCACTGGCGACTGGCATGCCTACGGGGATCGCGAAATTGTGATTGACCATCCCGACGCCGGACAAGGGACCTATCCCCCGCACTGTATGGGAGCTGCGCCAGATGCTGAGGAGCGTCGGGGAGCCGCGTTGATCCCGGAAATTGACCCAGGCGAGCGAGCGATCGTGCTCGAGCGGGATGCTTCAAACGATCGGGCAGCCGTCGTCGCCCGAGCCGCCGTGCAATCGAACAGCCCCGTCTTCATCCAGAAGAAGGAATTCTCAGTCTTCGAGGGCAACGCCGCGACTGACGCCTTTCTCGGGGAATTGACCCTCGCACTGGGCGATCGACCCGAAGTGATCGTCTGCGGAGTGGCGACCGACGTCTGCGTGCGGCATGCCGTCGAGGGCTTTCTGACTCGTGGATTCGATGTACGGATTGTTGCGGATGCCACGCACGGACTTGGCTTGATACCGACCGACGACCTGTACCAGGGATGGGCGGCGCGAGGGGCAAGGATTCTGGCGTTGCCGGAGCTTGAGTCCAGTGCCTAACGATGCGCGCGGCCTGCAACACCGGGTCACCCGGACTGGTTCCACGCTGCGCTCAATCACCGCGGGATCCCTCGACTTCGTGTTTCGCTGGCCGTTCCCGGCCCGGCGGTTGCTACTGGTCAACCTGGCCTTGGTGACCTGGTCAGGCGCTGTGGTGTTGCCGGCTCAAGTGACGTCGACACGTAGTGCCTCTCCAGCGCCCGGACGGTTCGACGCGCTGGAACGCGTCATTAGCACGGACATGCGGAATAGAGGAATTCCGGGTATTGCCGTTACGATCGTGGAAGGGGACGAGGTGGCGTATCGCCGAGCCTTCGGTATTGCGGACATTGAGAGCGGCGCTGCGATGTCTACGCAGTTGCTGACGCAGGTTGGCTCGGTCACGAAAGTCGCCACTGCCCTGATGGCGATTGACATGCAGCTGGCGGGCGAAGTGGATCTGGATGCACCGATCCAACGTTATGTGTCGGGGCTTTCACCGCGCATCGGTGCGCTCACGCTGCGCCGACTGCTTTCTCAGACATCCGGGTTGCGCGACGAGCCAGCTGATTCTGGGCGGCAGGATCCAAACGCGCTGCTCGAGTATGCCCGTTCTGTCCCTGACGCGGCACAAGTGCTCCCCGCAGGAGAAGCCTTCTCGTACTCGAATCTCGGTTTCGCGTTAGGCGGCCTGGCCCTGCAGGAGGCTGGGCGTGCGCCGTTCGACCAGTTGTTGCGCGACCGCGTGCTGCGTCCGTTGCTGATGGGCCAGGCGACGATGCGTCTGTCCGACGCGGCCACCTACCCTCGGGCTGCCGGTCATGCGCCAGATAGTACTGGTCGACTGAGGATCGTGCGTCCGATTGCCAACGACACGCGTTACTGGCCCGCCGGGTATCTCTGGGCGTCTGCGGAAGATCTGACGGAGCTTGTTCGGCTGTTCTTGCGCACTTCTGTGCGCGCGTCGACGCCGCGGCTGGCGGCCGCCGCGGACTCACTGATGGTTTCCCGAACGAATGTCGAGGGGCTTCCAGACAGCGCGCAGTATGGCTTCGGCATGTTCATAGATCGGTGGCATGGCGTACGTCGCGTCTGGCATCCTGGGTCTATGCCGGGGTACAGCGCGTTGATCGAGATACTGCCCGAGCGCGGCGTGGGCGTGGTCGTGGTTGCGAATCGGGATGGCCTTCGGCTGGACGCGATCGCCGAGCGCGCACTTGAGAGCGTGGCGGTGCTGCCCAACGGGGGCACTGACGCGGATTCGCTAGTCGCGGCGCCCGTGAGCTCAACCCTGCTTCAATCGCTGGAGGGGCGCTACACGGGGCGGTTTTCACTCGATCTGACGTATCGGGACGGACAGCTGTTCCTGACACGTTTTGGTACCACGTTGCCAGTCGTCACGCTGGGCGGTGATCGCTACGCCGTTCGAGTTCCAGGAGCACCGCGTGCGGACGTATTCAAGATCGTTCCGGCAGCGGGCAGTCGACCGGCGTATATCGAGATGTTCTTGTGGGCGTTTCCGCGCGTTAGGCGCTAATGCGGCGCCCTGAGGCGCCGCCGTTTCAGAGCGCGATCAAAATGAAAGGGACGCGCTGAGGTGCCAACGACCCGAGGCATCTGGCAACAGACTTACTTTTTTCGGGAGCGAAAGCGCCCGCCACTTCTCGGCGCTGGCTCGTGAACCGACGTAGGCTCCGATACCGCCACCTACAAGGACTCCCAGCGCCGCTGTGCCGATGAGCGAGTAGTCCTTTGAGCGGTCACCAGGTCGGAAGTTGCTCGAGAAATAACCGAAGGTCAGTGCACCGGCAGCGGCGCCGATCGCGGCATACTTGATGACGTACGAACGATTGTGACGCTGTTCTCCGATGGTCACTTCGAGCTTTGTGATCTGGTCGAGCGTGAGTGACCAAATGCCGCGGCCTTCGACGAACTTCAGGGTATCGGCGGCAGATTCGAGATAGTTGGCCACGAGCGGTGCAACCAAGTTCGAAGCGGTCACGCGCACGCGCATTCCCGGAACGAGGGGCAGCTGGCTCTGAGCCGGCGCTGGTTGCGTCGCTTGGGCGCCACTAACGGACGAAACGGCGAGGAGGCAAGCGCAAGCGAGAGCAATGGTTCGCAAAGGAAAGGCTCCAATCAGGGACGAGACATAGGAACGGGCAAAGGCGCGTTGAAGTTCGATCCAGCTCCAAGCAAAAGCCGCGCCTGTATAACGACGGTCAAGACGAAGATCGGTAAAAATGACCCATCGGCCCCTTGGTGCGGCACCCCTACTGTGGGAGGAAATCCGGATTGGCGAGAAGTGGCCAGTTCGTCTAGCTTCGGTTGAAGCGCACGTCCGGACCCTCGACCGACACCCAAATGACCGAAGCCACCAGCTTGGACGTCCGTTCCATAGCAAACGTTCCGGGGGGAGAATCCTCCAGGCTTTCTAGCGTCGCCCTGAGCTTAAAAGGCTCGGAGATCCTTCGAATCGCGGCCGAGATTCGGGGGATGGTGGCGGCAGGCGAACCCGTCTGCAATCTGACCGTGGGGGACTTCGATCCAAGGCAATTCCGCATACCCCAGTTGTTGGAGGACGGAATAGCTGAGGCACTGCGTGTCGGGGAAACGAACTATCCGCCATCGACCGGACATCCCGCGCTGCGGGAGGCGATTCGGGACTACCTCGAACGGGGTTTGGGTCTCGGTTATGGCCTCGAGTCCATTCTAGTAACCTCAGGGTCGAGGCCGGGCGTGTATGGTACGTACCGGGCGATCGTGAGTCCTGGGGAGCGCGTGGTGTACCCCGTCCCTTCATGGAACAACAACTACTATTGCGACATGGTTGGGGCGACCGGCGTTCCTGTCGAGACATCGCCGGACGAGGCGTTCCTCCCGACCAGAGCGCTGTTGGAACCTCACATTCGCGATGCGCGAATGGTGGCGTTGAATTCTCCCCTCAATCCCTGCGGCACGGCATTCAGCGCGGAAGCGCTGGCTGACATCTGTGATCTGGTGCTCGAGGAGAATGAGCGGCGCGGTCCCAATGGGCGCGCGCTGTACCTGATGTACGATCAAGTGTACTGGCAGCTGACCTTCGGCGACACGAAGCACGTAGATCCCGTCAGCTTGCGCCCACAGATGGCCAAGTACACGGTCTTCATTGACGGTATTTCGAAGGCATTTGCGTCGACAGGCGTACGGGTCGGGTGGGTGGTGGGTCCCACGGACGTCATTGACGCGATGAACAATTTCCTAGGTCATGTCGGGACCTGGGCACCGCGTGCGGAGCAAGTTGCAACGGCGCACTTGCTCTCCTCGCCGGACGTGGTTGAGGAATTCACCGGCAACCTTTGCACGCAGGTTCAGCGAAGGTTGGACGCGTTGCATGACGCCGTTTCGGCGCTTGCGAGTGTCGGCCACCCGGTCCGGGCGATCGCGCCCATGGGGGCGATCTACCTCAGCGCCCAATTCAACGTGGCAGGCAGGAGGGGTCGGGACGGCACCCCGCTGCAAACGGCTGACGATGTGAGACGGTGGTTGCTCCGGGAGACCGGCTTGGGGGTAGTGCCGTTCAACGCGTTTGGGTCCCGTGACCAGAAGGGCGCCGAATTCGGGTGGTTTCGACTGTCGGTGGGAGCCGTGTCGATGGCGGACATTGAAAAGGCGATCCCACGCTTACGCAGCGGCCTAGAGTCCCTGAGCTGACTTCCTTAATCCACTGTAAGTGGCCCGCTTCGCGATACGGTACAACACCAAAGAGGACGCCAGTATCGAATCACTAATAGGCCAACATCGGCACCTTTCGACCATGTTGTTGGTGAACATCCGTACGAAGAGCTGTGTATCGGCATAGGTCGGACTGAGCGTGCGTTGACATAGAGTACAGAGTGCTATTACCATATATCCGGATTGACGGATATATGACTCAGGCCCCCGTTCTCGATCGACTCAACGCACTGGCCGACTTCACCCGAAGTCGGTTGCTGTTGGCGCTGGACGAACATGAGTTGACGGTGGGCGAACTGTGCGCCGTGTTGCAGCTGCCGCAGTCGACGGTGAGTCGGCATTTGAAGGTGTTAGGGGCCGACGGCTGGGTCGCATCGCGCGCGGAGGGTACGAGTCGTTTCTACCGGTGCTCGCCACAGCTGGATGAAATGGCTCGAGCGCTGTGGGATATCGTTAGGCAGGATGTCCGACGGCAGCCGGTCGCGCGCGAAGATGTTCTGCGCATTGAATCCGTGCTCAACAGCCGACGCGATGCGTCCCGCGCGTTCTTCTCTTCCGCGGCAACGCGTTGGGATGCCCTGCGTCACGAGCTGTACGGTGACGCGCTCGAGCAATCAGCGTTACTTGGCCTTCTGAATTCCTCATGGGTGGTCGGAGACCTCGGGTGCGGCACCGGGTCGCTTTCCGCCGTCTTGGCTCCCCATGTCGCGCGGGTATTTGCGGTCGACGGATCCGATCGGATGCTGGACGCGGCTCGCCATCGGCTGCAGCGCCATGCAAATGTTGAGGTGCGCGTCGGTGAGCTAGAGACGCTGCCCCTGCCGTCCGAGTCTCTGGATGTTGGATTTCTCATCTTGGTCCTGCATTACGTTGCCGAACCTCTTCGTGCCCTCCGAGAGACGTTTCGCTCCCTGCGGAGCGGAGGACGGATTGTCGTCGTCGACATGATGCCACACAGCCGAGAGGAGTATCGATTGGAGATGGGCCACGTGTGGCAGGGATTTTCCGCAGACGAAATGAATGATTGGATGCGAGCGGCTGGTTTCGAGCAGCGTCGCGTGGTGCCCTTGTCGGTTGCGGACGGCGCGCGAGGGCCGTCGCTGTTTGTGGCCACGGGGGTGAAGGAACCTGATGGAGCGTTATCGTAGCACTTTCTCTTACAAGGATCGCAACATGACATCGACCGTTCAGCCAGGGGTCGCGCCGACATCGGCGATGGATCGTCCGGCGTTCAAGGTTCGCGACCTGTCACTCGCCGAGTGGGGTCGAAAGGAAATTCGCCTGGCCGAGCAGGAGATGCCGGGGTTGATGGCGCTGCGCGCCGAATTCAAGGGCGCGAGGCCGTTGGCCGGCGCACGAATCATGGGCTCTCTGCATATGACGGTGCAGACCGCCGTGTTGATCGAGACCTTGGTGACGCTGGGCGCCGATGTGCGTTGGGTGTCGTGCAACATCTTCTCTACTCAGGATCACGCCGCCGCCGCGGTTGCGGTTGGGCCTGACGGCAGCGTCGAGCACCCTAAGGGTGTCGCGGTGTTTGCCTGGAAGGGCGAGACGTTGGACGAATACTGGTGGTGCACGGAGCAGGCCTTGATGTGGCCCGATGGTGGCGGCCCGACGCTACTGCTGGATGACGGTGGCGACGCAACGTTGCTGGTCCACAAGGGTGCGGAGTATGAAGGGTCCGGCCGAATTCCTGAGTTTGACGCGGCGAATGACCCCGAGGAATGGGGTGTGATCCTGCAACTCCTACGGGCAGAAGCCAAACGACACCCTGGGCGTTGGACGAAGGTTGCAGCTGGGATTCGCGGCGTCTCGGAAGAGACCACCACGGGCGTGCACCGTCTGTACGAGATGATGCGGAACGGCACGTTGTTGTTCCCGGCGATCAACGTGAACGATTCCGTGACCAAGTCGAAATTCGACAACATCTATGGCTGCCGTCACTCGGTGATCGATGGCCTGAACCGCGCGACGGACGTTATGCTGAGCGGCAAGATCGCGGTCGTCTGTGGCTTTGGCGAAGTTGGGAAAGGGTGCGCGCAGGCACTCCGTGGACAGGGGGCGCGGGTTGTCGTGACGGAGATCGACCCGATTTGCGCCCTTCAGGCGGCGATGGAAGGGTTTGAAGTGACGACGGTGGAAGCGGTGATCGAGCGCGCAGATGTGTTCATCACAGCGACAGGGAACAAGAACGTCATCACTGTTGAGCACATGGCACGGATGAAGGACAAGGCCATTGTGGGAAACATTGGCCACTTCGACAACGAGATTGACATGGCCGGGTTGAAGCGGGTACGCGGCATGGAGCGCATCAACATCAAGCCGCAGTACGATGAGTTTCGCTTTCCTGATGGACACAGCGTGCTGATCCTGGCGGAAGGCCGGCTCCTGAACCTGGGCTGTGCCACGGGCCATCCGAGCTTCGTGATGTCGGCGTCGTTCACCAACCAGGTCCTGGCCCAACTCGAGCTACATCAGCGTGCCGCTTCGTACGACAAGAAGGTCTACACGCTGCCCAAGCATCTGGACGAGAAGGTCGCTCGGTTACACCTGCCCAAGCTGGGTGTGCAGCTGACGGAACTGACGGCCGAGCAAGCAGCGTATCTTGGCGTGAAGAACGACGGACCATACAAGCCGGAGCACTACCGGTACTAGCATGGCGATCCGACGGGGGCATCTCGTGGGCCCCCGTCGGTCACCTCTGGTTGCTCGCCGTACGTGGCTCTACGGCTTCGATGGCATGGAGTCCGCGGCGGAGTCGATCGAAGCCGACGCCGGTGATGAGGGCGATCTGCGCACCGAACTCGCGTAGCGTCTCGCGAAATTGCTCATGTACCTGAAGACGCGACTGTGGCTGGTCGCGCACGGCATCCGCGACCCATGGAATGTCCTGGAAGTCGCACAGCAGGTATAGCGGTGCGAGTCGGGCTCGTGCCAACTCGACGATCGATGGAGGGCACGATCCGTAGTAGTGCCTGGCGTAGACGACCGTACTCACGAGATCCGTATCAAGCACCGTGATTGTCGGCCGCGAGCGGGCTGCGGCGTCCTCCATCGCGATCTGTCCGTGCGCGATGGGTTCGACGTCTGAGGCCGTCAGTGGGCGCCCCACCGACTCAGCGTACGCTCGCGCATATTCCGGCAGCCACAAGGCGCCGAGTTCCTGTGCGAGCTGGCGAGAGAGGGTAGTCTTGCCGGTGCACTCGGATCCAGTGACAACGATTCTCGAGATCACGGGTTGACGTTGTTGCTGACGCGACTACGCAACGCTGGTATTCGCCGAATCGACGGCGTGGGGCGTGGATCGCTGGCGCAAGGATCGCAGCCATTCGACGTGGCCCATGGTGGCCAAGCCCAGGAACACCAGATACTGGAATGCCGTCAGGTACAAGTGCTTTAGGAACACGAACATCATGACGTAGGCGATGTCCAACACGATCCACAACATCCAGTTCTCGAGGATCTTCCGAGTCATCATCCACTGAGCGATCAGCGAGAACACCGACAGTGTTGCGTCGAGCCACGGCAAGGCCGCGTCCGTCGCGCGGTGCAGGAATGCTCCCAGGGCAAGGGAGCCAGTGACGCCAATGCCGAAGAGGAGGGCGGTGAGGCGCTTGGGAAGACGCGAGACGTGCAATTCAGTCCGGTTTTCACCGCCGTACAGCCATTCGTACCAGCCGTAGACGGAAAGCAGCAGGTAGACGACCTGCAGCCCCATATCCGCATAAAGCTTTTCGCGGGCGAAGAGCAGCGCATACAGCCCAACGTTGACGATCGCCGTGGGCCAGCTCCAGATGTTCTCTCGTGCCGAGAGGAAAACGCTCACGAGGCCAAACGCAACGGCGCACGTTTCCAAGGGGCTCACGGCGCTACGGGCAGAGGTGGAGTCAACGTGCCCCGCGACGTAGCGAGGGGGCGCTAACGGGGCCGAATGCGGATGATCCGGTCGTCGTTCCCTTGAGGAGAACCACGGCCATCGCGGTTGCTGGTGGCAATGTACACGAGGCCATCGGGGGCGACGAGGATTGACCGCAATCGCCCGAAGCTTCCCGTGAAGAGCGACTCAGATGCAATCACGGTGCGACCGTCGGCTGAGAGACCGAGGCGATGCAATGAACTTCCCTTCAGAGAGGTGAAGAGCAGGGACCCCTGCCATCCAGGAATTCTCGTGCTTTCGTAGTAAGCCGCGTCTGCAGGGGCGATTGTTGGCGTCCACGTACGGATGGGTTCAACGACGCTGTTGGCGCGGCAGAAGGCGATCTCCCCGCTTCCCACGTCATCGTCGCACCGTCCGTGCACATTAGGCCATCCGTAGTTCCGACCGGCAAGAATGATGTTGACTTCATCGTTGTCAGACGGCCCGTGCTCGGTCTCGTACAGCGTTCCCGACGGAGCGAAAACCAATCCCTGTGGATTGCGGTGGCCCCAAGAAAAAAGCGGCGATCCGGGGAGGTATCCGGCTGGCGCACCATCGAGCGTTAGGCGAAGGATCTTCCCGGCAGGCGAGGCCTGACTCTGGGCGAGGTCGGCGTTGGAGGCGTCGCCCGTCGTGACATACAGGAGCCGATCCGGACCAACGGTCAGGCGCGAGCCATTGTGGATGGATGATCCGGGAATGTCATCGAGCAACACTTCTGGAGTGCCCAGCATGCCACCGGAGACGCGTGCTCGCAGGATGCGATTGCGCGTGCCGCCAGGTGCGGCATATGTGGCGGCGAAGTAAACCCAAGGCTGAGTCGGGAAATCGGGATGCAACGCTATCCCCATGAGGCCCCCCTCACCGATCTCGGCGACCGCGATGTGCCCAATCGACGAGACCGTGCCAGCTACTGGATCCAGTCGGGTCACGTCCCCGCTACGCTGCGTGAACCAAATCGATCCGTCCGGCGCCCACAGCATTTCCCAAATGGTGTCGAAACCACCGGCGACGGTCTCGGCGATCAGCCCAGAACCGTTAGGCGTGCCGACGGTAGGCTGCGAAGGAGCCCCACATCCGCCAAGGACTAGTGCTGAGGAAATGACGAGGCGTCGAGCGGGAAGCAGAAACGAAGGCACGGAAAGGAAGCTTGGAACGCGTGGTTGAAGGACAGGTACACCCTGTCGTCGCCGGACGATCATATTTGTTCCAGCGGCGCTCGACTGTGATAGTTGACACGCCCTATGGAATTTCCGCTGGCGACTTCCCTCGCGGCCCGAGTGCTCCATCGCAATGCGCGCGTTGAGTTTCCTGACACAAGCGCCGCTTCGACGGCTCTTTCGATTCTGCCTCTTCTTTGTGGCCGCACTTGGGCTACATGGTTGCGGGCTCTCGTCATCAGCGAGTAGCCAAGCGCCTTCGCCCGCTGAGTCGATCCTGGCCACCGCCGCCTTGTCGGACGTGGTGGAGAACTTTGTAGCGCACGAACGTGGCGAGCAAATCGACTTTCGGATTCGCGTAGGCGTGCTTCTGGACACGGCACCGGTGTTTTCGAGGGCCGCCGCACGCGAAGATGCCCGATTTGCACGCGCGGCGATTCGCCGACTCGACGGCATTGGCGTTGAGGCGTTGTCAGAGGCGAATTACCTCACGTTGCTTGCCATGCGCTACGTGTTGGAGAGCCGTTCCGAACACGCTGTGTACTACGGGAATGACCTGACCGTGTTCTCTCCGGGGTCTTCGTTAGCCGATCTCACGCGGCTGATGTCGGAGTATTCGTTTGGTGATACGACCGACCTGTCCCGCTACGTGTCTCTGGTGTCTGGTTTGGGATCGGTGCCGGACTCCCTGCGTGTCGACTTGGCAGAGCGTGCGGCCAGCGGAATCGTCCTGTCGCGATCAGCACTCGTACGAGCGATCGAGTTCTTTTCCACGTACGACGCGCCGAGCGCGGAGCACGTGTTGCACGTGTCACCGTCGCGGCTCACGCACTTAGACAGCCGAGTATCGGCGCGATTCAGCGCGAAGGTGGATTCGCTCTTGGCGGCGGCCGTGGCTCCGGCATTTCGCCGCCTAACGACCTATCTGAAGGGCAGCTACGCCACGGCCGCACCCGGAGGCCTTGGCCTCTGGCAATACGTTGGCGGCAAGGCCTACTACGGCACGCTCGTCCGTCGATTTGCGACGTTGGACATTACCCCGGAGCAAGCGCACGAGGCCAGTCTGCGCGAGGTGGCGCGTCTAGACAGCGCGTTGCGAAAAGTGCGGCAACAGATCGCCGGTCCTGTAACGGCGGACTCTTTTCACACGTTGTTGCGGCAGGACGCGCGGCGGACGGCGACGAACATCGACGAGGTCGTCGATGGAATCTTTCTCGCGCAGGGGAGTGCTCCAGTCGACTCTGATAGTACGTCGTCGCCGGTACGGGTATGGCCCATCGTGGTGCACGGTGGCGGGCCCGTCGCACCTGGCGACAGAATTTTCGGCATGTATCGTCCCCCCGTGGCGACTGATTCCGTGGGGCGATACGTCGTGGGGCGGGGGCTGCTCTCGCCAGGAATGCTGACGCTCGTGGATGGCGTCAGTTTTCTTGCCCTGATCCCGGGATGGCACGAGCTCCTCGGCCGTCAGCTCGCTTCTGGGTTGGATCTCGCCCGATACTACACGACCGTGCCCGCCTTCGTAGATGGGTGGGGGTTTACGGCGCTCGACGTGGCACGTGAACAGGGCGCACTTGCCGATCCATACGCACAGTACGGCGCGTTGATGCTTGAACAGATTGCCTGCGTCCGCGCGGCGGTTGACGGTGGCGTTCACTATTTTGGCTGGACGGAAGAGCAGGCCAAGGGGTTCTTCGCGCTGCACACGATGCTTGGGTCGACAGACATCGACCACGAAGTGGCGCGCGTAGCGATTGATGCGCCGGGATCTGGTTTGTCCGGTTGTCTGGGCATCCGAGAAATTCGTGGCGTGCGGCGGTGGATGCAGCGGGAATTGAAGTCGGACTTCGATGCGCGACGCTTCAACCGCGAGGTGAGCTCACTGGGTCCCGTCCCGCTTCAGGCTCTTGGCCGGCACTTCGAATGGTGGTTGTACCAGGAGCGGCTGCGTTTGCGAGCGAAGCCTACCCCCGCCAAGAGCAAGAGCGGCGCGGCTCAACCCGGCGGATAGTCGACGGCGCCGACGTTCCGGAGGATGTTGATGACGGCGTCGACATCTTCGTGTGCACCCACAATCACCAGGTCACCGGACCGCGCCAAGGCAGCCACCTGTTGCACAGCGGACAGTTCGTCGGGCGCACGATACAATTGGTGCTCGCCGACGCCTAACGAGGCAAACTCCCGGGCGAGCACTCTTGTCACTTCGCCGTGGGTGCGACCGCGCAGGTACTTTACCATTTCCTTCAACACGATAAGGTCGGGCTTAAACTGCGCGACGGAGCGGGCCAGTTCCTGTAGCGCGGCGTCGTCTCGATCGCCGGCTTGCCCGAGGACGACGAGCCTGCGGCCAGGGACGCCGCGAAACGCGTCGCCCATGACCCGCCAGCCATCCGGATTATGCACGAAGTCGACGACGACGCGAGCGCCGTTCAGCGCGAGTTGCACGAAGCGTCCAGGATTGTGGCTTGGGTGGCTTCCAAACGTCGCCAACACCTGTCGCACATCGTCAGCCGAGATACCTAACGAGCATGCGGCACTGGCCGCCGCCAACACGTTGGCGATGTTATAACGCAGTGTTCCGCCAACCGTGATGGGCATCTCGGCGACGGGCCCGACGTCGTGGCGGTGCCCGTTCAGATGAATGAGGACGCGTCCGTTGTCCAGAACCGCGAAGTTTTGGGTTCGGGACAGCAGGGACCGTACTTCGACGTACGTTGGATCGCATGACAGCCACATGATCGGTGCAACCACGTGCGCGGCGAGACGTCGGAGCAGGGCGTCATCGGCGTTCAAAACAACGTGACCAGTCGGCGGGATGGCGCGGGCCACAACAAGCTTGACGACACCGAGGGCTTCCAGGTCGTCGATGCCATACTCGCCCAAGTGGTCGTTGGAGATGTTGGTGACGATCGCGACGTCGGCTCGGTCGACAGCCAATCCACGGCGGAGGATTCCGCCACGGGCGGTTTCCAGTACGGCGGCCGTCACTCGGCGGTCGTGGAGGATGGCGCGGGCACCGGCGGGTCCCGAGTAGTCCCCGGGTGCGGTACACTCCCCGTTCACCCATAGCCCATCCGTGCAGCTCCAACCTGCCACGTGTCCGCTCTTCTGCAGCATGGCGGCCAGCAACCGCGTGGTAGTTGTCTTTCCGTTAGAGCCGGTGACCAGAACGACCGGAATGTCGTGTCGTTCATCCCATGATACGGCGGCGACGTCTGGGATGCTTGCGAGGGGCCAGGTATCGCTACCGGTGCCGGTGCCAACGGACAGTGACTCATCGTCGCAGGTGACGGAGAGGCCACGCGCGCGGGCCTCATGCACCAGGGCCATCATCCTGGGCTGCCGTTCGTGCTGCTGGAAGACGCGCAGGCGAGCGGCGAGGTCCTCAAAATCCACCGGCCGCTCGTTGGCCAACTCTTCAGCGGCTACCCAGACCTGCTCATTCACTTCGGTGGCCGTCAACAACCCGTCGAGGGGCGCCGACAGGAACAATCCGCCAAATGTCTTCGACGCGTTGTGCCTGACGACCGTGACTTCGTCCTCCCACTTCAGACGAGGGAGGATCTCGCGCATGAGCTCGTGCCAGCGACCAAGCAGTCCGACGTTTTGCGGTTGGAGCGCGATCTCGAGCACGGCACCGGGCCGATGGCTATAGAGATTCGCTCCGGTGAGGCGTCGCGAGCCAATGATGGCACGGGAAGGATACGGGTACGGTTCCTCAGCGGGACTGCTCATCGGTGGATCAGTCGTCGGCTTCGCGGGCGAGGCGCACACCGCGTTCGTCGCGCACGAGCACGACATCATCACTCAACACGGGCGTCACCTGTCTGTCGTCAGGTGCATCCACCACGGTGTCCTCATCGAGTTCCGTGGGAGTTGCGGCATCGGGCACACCTACTTCGGGCTTGAAGTGGACGACCTGTTTCCAGCTTCGCGCGATCGCGTCGGCGAAGATGAGGACCAGATCGCCGGGTTGAGCGAGCCGGAGCGCGGCATCGATGGCTTGCTGTTCGTCGGGGATCACCGTGATGCGACCATCGTCGATTCCCGCGCCACGAAGCGCGTCACGGATCATTTCTGGTACGACGTGGCCGTCGCGGCCGCGCAGGTCATCATCGCGTCGGCAGATGTAGTGGTCGAAGCTGGCGCGTGCCGCCACAGTGCCGATTTCGAGGATGTCCTCATCGCGGCGGTCTCCCGGACCAGCGACGACGCAGATCCGGCGTCCCTTCACGTCGAGCCTTCGGGCGAGCTGACAGAGCTGGTCCACCGCGGCCGCGTTATGGCCATAGTCCATGATGACCTTGAACGGATGCTCGTCAAAGACGTTCAACCTGCCGGGGACTTGATAGAACGTGGTGTGAAACGTGCGCAAGCCGTTCCGAATATCCTCGAGCCGTACTCCCATGCTGTAGGCCATCGCAGCGGCCACCATCGCGTTCTGCACATTGAAGGTCGCCTTTCCCTCGAGTGTGGCGGGAATCAAATGCGTCCAGAGGAGGGAGATGTGCGCGCCCTTGTCGTAGATGGTGATCATCTGTCCGTTGACGCCACCTTCGAGCCCGATCGCTCGTCCACCGGCGCGAATGTGCTCGCGCACGAGTTGATGCTGGGGGTTCATGGTGACGTAACAGACATTCCGCGCATCGGTGTACGCGGCCATGCGCAGGCAATGCGGATCATCGGCATTGAGCACGGCGGTGTCGCGGGCGATTTCGACAATGATGCGCTTGACCTCAGCCAGCTGTTCAAGGGAATCAATCCCACGCATGCCGAGGTGGTCGGATTGCACATTCAGCACGGCTCCGACGTCGACGTGGCGGACGGCCATGCCTGCTCGAAGTAAGCCGCCGCGCGCGACTTCGAGCACGGCCACGTCTATGGTTGGATCGGAGAGCACCATGCGGGCAGACACGGGACCCGTCATGTCACCCGCGACGGTCCGCTGGCCGTCGATATACACGCCGTCTGTCGAGGTCATGCCCACGGTTCGACCGGCGAGTTTATGGATGTGCGCCAGCATCCGAGAGGTCGTGGTCTTACCGTTGGTACCTGTGATCGCGGCGATCGGGATGAGACTTGGTGAACCTGGCGGGAACAGCATGTCGACGACCCTCGCCGCCACGTCTCTGGGCTTCCCCTCGCTCGGAGCCGTGTGCATGCGGAACCCCGGAGCCGCGTTCACTTCACAGATGGCCCCGCCGATCTCCTTGTAGGACTTCGTGATGTCTGGCGACAAGAAATCGACGCCGCCGACGTCCAGTCCGATCGCCTTGATGGCACGGACGGCCATCTCCACGTTATCGGGATGGATGCTATCGGTGACATCCGTTGCGGTGCCTCCTGTGGAGAGGTTAGCGGTGAGCCGTAGGTAGACCAGCTCGCCCTCCGGTGGTACGGACGCGCGCGTGTAGCCCCGTTTCGTAAGTAGCTCCTCTGCCTGCGTGTCCAATTCGAGGCGCGTGAGGACCTTTTCGTGTCCGATGCCTCGACGTGGATCGGCATTCACGATGGCGATGAGTTCCTCGACGGTATGCACACCGTCACCGACGACGTGCCCGGGCTCGCGCTTTGAAGCTGCAACGAGTTCACCGTTGATCACCAGAAGTCGATGGTCGAATCCGGCGATGAAGCTCTCGACCAATACGCTTCGTGAGTGTTCACGCGCGATTTGGAACGCCGTGCGAACTTGGGCTGCGTCCATCAGCAGGATGGAGACGCCGCGACCGTGGTTGGCATTGTAGGGTTTAACGACAACCGGATAGCCGATGCGCTCGGCCGCCGAGACCGCCCCGTCGTCGCTTTGCACGAGCCGTTGTTGCGGCACGGGGAGCCCGAGGTTGGCGAGGATCTTGTTCGTTTCCTCCTTGTCTGACGCGAGTTCGACGGCGATGTGTGGCGTCAGACTCGTCACGGTGGCCTGAATCCGCCGCTGATAGCGACCGTAGCCGAGTTGGATCAACGAGAACTGATTGAGCCGGATCCAGGGTATGTCGCGTCGGGCAGCCTCGTGAACGATGGAGGCCGTACTCGGTCCAAGCGCTCGACGTTGCGCGTACTTAATGAACTCTTCCTTGGCACGTTCCCAGTCGAAATCGGCGGGGAAGTCCTGCGGGCGTAGTTCCGTCGGCAGCAACGCATGCAGCAGCGAGAGGGCAAGGTCAGCGGCTTCGTTGCCAACTTCGGCCTGCTCGTATTCAAAGACGACATCGTACACGCCCGGGCGGCCATCAACGCCGCGAGTCTTCCCGAACGTGACGGATTCACCGGCGGCGTTTTGCAGTTCAATGGCGCAGTGTTCGAGGACATGACCCAACCACGTGCCCTCGTCTTCACGCAATCGGCGAATGAAGCCGCCGGGCTCTCCGTAGGAACAGCCGTGCTCATGAAGGCCAGGTAAGCGCTCGAGCAGGGAGGTGATGAAGGATTCGCCGAGACGCGACGTGGGCCATTGTTCAAGGGCGCCGAGATCGACCTCGAGGCGTATGACCGGGAAATGCGCGTAGAGCGAGGGGCCGACGAATACTCGTCGATCGAGAATGCGCATATGCAGAGGGCGACGGCGAAGGGGGAAGGTGACACGCCGGCGAGATGCCCAGAGCCACGCCCGAGGGCGTGACCTTACTGCTATGCACTACCGGCGTT
The DNA here is from genome assembly GCA_046327745.1 of Gemmatimonadaceae bacterium. Taxonomy (GTDB): domain Bacteria; phylum Gemmatimonadota; class Gemmatimonadetes; order Gemmatimonadales; family Gemmatimonadaceae; genus JABAQJ01. The sequence goes on from JAXLXV010000007.1 coordinate 71,235, forward strand.
CGGCTGTTTCCTGCGGGGCGCCTGCATTCCTGGTGTGCAGGTTGTACGTGGCGCCGTTGGTGAGAATGTGCAGCCGGATGCCGATGAGCGTAACGGGCTCGGACGGGGCGGTGTGGTCGGCCGCGGAGTACTCGACGTGGGACGGGTCAACGATCGTGATGGCGCCAGAGCCCCTGATTTCGATGATCTCGTCCGGTCCGATGAAGGCAGCGGTGTCCTCGTCCAGCCCGACGCCGACCGCGAAGGGGTTGAGCGAGAGCGACATCAGTAAGCGGCCCAGGCGATCGCGCTGCCGGAAGTGCTGGTCGACGACGATGCGATTGGTAAGTCCGAGGCCCGGCGCGAGACTGACCATGCCCTGCCTGGGTGTGGGCCCCTCCTCTCCAAAGGCAATCATGTGTTCTGAGAGGAAGGCGGCGCCGGCCGATGTTCCCGCCACGTGCTGTCCGTGGGCATTGCGCCGCCGGAGCAGCTTGGCGACGGACGTACCGCCTAACGTTGTGGACAAGCGTAGTTGCGTACCGCCCGTCAGGAAGACCCCGTCAGCTCGCTCAAGGTGATTGAGCACGTCCGCTCGCTCGCAATCGGCCCGTGCCTCGATAGGAAGAGCCGTGGCCGTCTTGGCACCTAAGGCCTTGAAGGTCTGCTCGTAGTGCGCTCCGGTATCCGGGTCCGACGATGCCGTTGGGATGATGGCGACGTGGGCCCGGGATCCTCCGCAGAGGTCGAGGAAGTGCGAAAGGATGTCGGAATCGCCGATGCGCCCACCGATTGGAACGATGTAGCCGCGGCTTCCGTTTTCTGGGACGCGTGAAGGACTCATGCCGCGCTGAAGGTAACAGGCGGCGAATAGCGCCGCCTAGCGGTGGTAGCGAGAAGTGTCGAAAAGCAGCGTGCGTAGGGAGCGTGTTGCGCGGATGGGACACAGGGTGCGGGGTCCGCCTGAAGGGACGGGAGTTCTGGCTGGATTCATCGACGTCGACGAAACGGGAATGACCGCCATACACATATCTGGCGTGCGTAGTTCACCATCGCGATGTCGCGTCTTGTCACGAATGGCGGGCTAAGAAGGGCCCCGATGCGAGGTTGCTGCTGCACATCGGGCCAACTGACCCAGCATCGTTGAGGGAGTCGATGAAGAACGGCGCTTCTCGTGGCTGCATTGCGTGGCACGAGCTGTGGACGACGGAACCGGACGCGGCGATAGCCTTCTATACACGTACCATCGGATGGTCGGTTGACCCGGCATCCGAAACGCCGGACCCTCGCTTGAAGGCCAGTGATCGCCCCATTGGCGCGATTGTGACGCTGGCGGGAGCGCGCGAACGACATGCCCCGCACTGGTTGACGTACCTCGGCTGCGGGGACGTCGACGCGACATGTCGGCAGGCTGAAACGTTAGGCGGTGCTGTGGTCGTGCCGCCATGCATGTTCTCGGCGGTGGGGCGTCGCGCGGTGCTGCAGGATCCACAGGGGGCGTTGTTTGGCATTGCCACCCAGGCAGCGGGGACTGAAGGCAAAGCACGGGTGACAACTCCGGGAGAGTTTTCGTGGCATGAACTCGCGACGACGGATTGCGAGGACGCATTCCGTTTCTATGGCTCCCTCTTCGGCTGGGAGCACACGGGTCAGTTCGATTTGGGAGCGGCCGGGATGTACTACTTGTGCGGGCATCGGGGGCTTTCGTTTGGAGGCGTCTGTTCCGTGGGCAGCGCGACATCGGCCCCCGCATGGCTTCCATACATTCATGTGGACGACGTGCGGATTGCTGCTGACAGGATGGGTGCGTACGGAGGTTCCGTCGCTGTGCCCGTACACGAGGTACCTGGCGGTGAATGGGTGGTCGTTGGAACGGACCCTCAGGGCGCGCGATTCGCTGCACACCAGCTGAAGCCGCGCTGACAGAAGATCCGTCACGTCCTTGGGCGCGTGAGCGAAACGCCAGCGCCAACCCGATGTTGCGGTGTGAGCTCGAAAATGGTCATGGGTGAGGGCTAACCCTTGACGTGTTAACGAGAAACGCGATCCGGCTGGCCGGTATCGCTGTCACCCGATACGTTGGCCTCGCAGGCCAACCGACCCAGGAAACCGGTGAGCGATTCGTTCAATCGAGGGGGAGCCAGACGGACTCCCCCAATGAACCGTCGTATCGACGACCGCCGAACACCGCGCGACAACATGTCGCACGGAGCGGTGGGAGCGCTGACGCGCGTTTGCGTGATTGTCGGAACGCGGCCGGAAGTCATCAAGATGGCGCCCGTGATTCACCGGTTGCGTTCGAAGCCAGCAGTGTTCGAGACCGTGATCGTGACCACGGCACAACACCGGGAGATGCTCGCGCAGGCGATGGAGACGTTCGACATCGTACCGCACGTGGATCTGGCGCTGATGTCAACGCGGCAAGCGCTCGCCGACTTCACTTCTCGAGCCTTGTTGGCGCTGTCGAGCTGCCTGACGGAGCTCAAGCCAGATGTCGTCCTTGTACAGGGTGACACGACGACGGTGATGGCCGCGTCCTTGGCGGCACACTACCTGGGCATACCCATCGGGCATGTCGAGGCGGGGCTTCGTTCCGGCAATCTCCGCAATCCATTTCCCGAGGAGTTGAATCGGCGGCTCGCCAGTGCCGTCGCCGACTTGCATTTCGCACCGACGGAACAAGCCAAGGAGAATCTTCTGCGCGAAGGCATATCCGCAGAGCAAATTCTCGTCACTGGAAACACGATCGTCGACGCCTTGCAGCGTATTCCCCGTCGAGAGCGCTTTGCGACGGAGGCGTTGAACACGATCCCATGGAACGAGCCGGTGGTACTGACGACTGTGCACCGTCGGGAGAATATTGGTGAGCCTTTACGCCAGATCTGCGCGGCGATGTGTGACCTGACACAGCGCTTTCCACGGCTGCACCTCTTGTTTCCTGTCCATCTGAATCCGCACGTACGGGACATCGTGATCGACGAGCTTTCCGGGAATGACCGCATTGTGTTGGTGGATCCGCTGCCTTATGCGGATCTTTTGGAGGCCATTCGTCGCTCGCGTTTCGTTATGACGGACTCCGGAGGAATTCAGGAAGAGTGTCCCTCACTGCGGACGCCGGTGCTCGTGCTGCGCAAGAACACCGAGCGACCAGAGGTTGTGACTTCTGGATTTGGGCGCGTGGTGGGGACCGAGCAAGCAGCGATCGTTGCGGCTGCCGGCAGGTTGCTTTCGGACGAAGATGCGCGACTTGCCATGACGAGTGGCGAGAACCCCTTTGGTGATGGGCACGCCGCGGAACGGATTGTCGATATGCTGGAACAGCGCATGGTGCGACGACGGCCCCCGACCCCGCGTTCGGGGATTCGGGCGGTGGGAGAGCTGCCGTCGTCATGATGCGCCTTAGGGGGCCTCTGGCAGCGGTCATGTTCGCGAGTGCCGTGGCCGTGACGTCCGCCAATGCGCAACAGCGTGGGAGCAGTGGCGGCCGCTTGGAACTGGTGGCCCAATCGCAGCACGTGACGGCCGGACTGGGCGATTGGAGTGGGATTGCCAGCCGCATGGTGTTGCGGCCGTCGGACCGAGACACGTGGTTTGCCGAGGCGTTGTATCAGCGCGCCTTCAAGGATGACGGTGTGTTCGTGGGAGTGGGCGAGCGGCGACGTGTTGGCGATCGATGGAGTACGTTCTTTTCCCTCGGCGGCGGCACGGGTGAGTTTGTGCTGCCGGACATGCGTGCCGATGCCCAGCTGGCCCGAACGTGGGGTGGCTCACGGCGTCTGATTACCACACTCGGTACTACGTTCGTGGATGCCAAGCGGGGGTACTCGGACATTTCAGGCTTTGGATCGTTGACCGTGTATGCGAGCGCACTGGCCGTGATAGAGCTTGGTGAGCGTGTGACGACGAGTTCACCAGGTAGCGTGCGAAGCGCGCGAGCCTTCGGGGCCATGACGGTAGGGCGCGAGGGGAAGGCGTATCTGGTCGTGCGAGGTTCAACAGGCACTGAGGGATACCAGCTTCTCGGGGTGAATGCCGCGCATCGGCATTTTCAAAGCCAAGAGGGCTCGCTCAGCTGGCGGCAGTGGTTCGGGCGACGCGGCGGCCTGCTGGTGCAGGGAGACTCCTACAGCAACGACCTTTATTCGCGGTCGGGGGTGAGCGTTGGCGTCTTCACTGAGTGGTAGGACTCCGGCGTACGTCGCCGCGATAGGCGACCGCAATCGGCTGCTGGCCGAGTTGCGGCGTCGCGGTTCGCGCGGCGGCGTCATTGCGCCGCATCGCGCGATGCTGACGGGGCGGCTCACGCCCTCGTTGGTGGTGAGCATCCTCGTGATTCCAGTGCTGACCGCGGTTGTCATGGCTTTGGCACTGCGTCCATTGGGCTCACTGTGGGGGACAATGCTCCGATGGCTCATGGAGCGCACGTCGCTGCCTGGCGACGTTGCATTACAGGGCATTGAGCTGGGACCGATCTTCTCGTTCGCCGTCCCGTATGCCACGACTTTGGCCCGACTCCCGGTGTGGTCGGACATGGTCGCGATGAGCGCGGTGTGCGCGATCCTCCTTTTCATTGCCTGGATGCTTCCGTCGCGATTCCTGCCCCTCGCCTATTACCTCCGCTTTGGCGTGTTGGTGCAGCTGACGGCCATTCTGGTGTTCGCAATCCGACCAGACTCTTTTCCATACGCTTTGCCGCCATACACGGCGTCGTTGATGGAGATTGGCGCCGCCGTGTTGGTGCTGATGCCACTGGTATATGGGTGCACGCTCTTTCCCTTTGACATCGCGTTGTGGCGGAAGTTGGCGTTGAGCCTAATGGCCCTAGGGCATCTGGCGATGCTGGTTCCGCTGCAGGTGTTCATTCACGCCTACGTGATTCATCACCTGTCGCTGCTGGTCATGCCCACGATGTTCTTCCTATGGGGCATTCTGGTGCACGTGTTCGTGTTCGTGGCGTTCTATGGGTGGGGAATGAGCTGGCCCGAAGCGACGCCGAGTGCGAACCGATCAGCGGGGCTGGCGCCGCGATGATGGCCACGACTCTGCTGGTTCTTCTTTTTATCGTTGTCGGGATTTTGGTGGTGTATACCGTCCGCCACTACCTGTTCACGTTCAACCGGGTGTTCGGGCGGCATCGACAGCCTTATGTGGACGTGACGGTCGCCACCTGGCCGCCCATCACGGTCTTTATCCCGTGCCACAACGAGGCGAAGGTGGTGGCGGGGTCGCTGGACGCACTGCTGGCTGCGGACTATCCCGCCGACCGCCTAACGATCGTGCCGATCGACGATCGTTCAACTGATGGAACCGGCGACATCCTGCGCGCGTACGCGACGCAACATCCGACCCTGCTGCGGCCCGTCTATCGCACCGGCGGCCAGCCGGGCAAGGCGGCAGCCTTGGCCGAGGTGAGTCCACGCGATGCTGGCGAGATCCACCTGGTTTTCGACGCGGACTATGTCCCCGGGCCGAAGTTGCTCAAGCAACTCGTTGCGCCATTTTTTGATCCTGAGGTTGGCGCGGTGATGGGACGGGTGGTTCCGCACAATGTGAACGACGGTCTGCTCACCCGACTGTTGGACCTGGAACGGTCTGGCGGATATCAGGTCGACCAGCAGGCTCGCATGAACCTGGGGTTGGTACCGCAGTACGGCGGAACGGTGGGCGGTGTGCGCCGCGAGGCATTGGCGAGCGTGGGCGGATGGCGGACGGACACGCTGGCCGAGGATACAGACGTCACCTTCAGGTTGCTGCTGAAGGGATGGGAGATCGTCTACCAGAATCGTTCGGAGTGTTATGAAGAGGTGCCGGAGTCGTGGCCGACGCGAATTCGGCAAATTCGACGTTGGGCGCATGGGCACAACCAATCACTGCGCAGATACCTTGGCGCGGTCCTGCGAAAGCCATCGCACGTGACGTTCCTGCAGGCGGTGGACGGCACCTTACTGCTTGGTGTGTTCGCCGTGGCCCCCGTGCTCCTCCTCGGCTGGATGCTGGCGATGGCGGTCTACTACCTGGGCTATCAACCGTCCTGGGGCATCCTCGCGCTGCTTGCCCTCTCCGGATTCAGCACGCTCGGGAACTTCGCGGCGTTCTTCGAGATCGCCGCGGCGACGCGTTTAGATGGGTCTCGAGAGCGCGTGCGACTTCTGCCGTTCATGTTTTTCGGATTCCTCGTGAGCTTGATGGCCGTTTCGCAGGAATCGCTGAAGCAAATGTTCACGCTGCGGCGTCAGCGCGGAGTGGTCTGGGAAAAGACCGAGCGATACCGGAATGGTGCGGGGAATGGGAGAGGGAACGGAAATGGGCACGAAATCGCCACTGCGCCGGACAGCGGCGGTGACGATACGACGCCTCCGACGGGAAGCCCGCCATGATGTTCGCCTTCATCCTCGCGGCGACGATCGGGTGGATTTTGCTCCCACTCATTCCAGCCATTCGCGAACTGGTGCGCCCAGTGGACGCGGATCCGCTGACGCAGGTGGGTCACGATGCGGGTGACTTGGCGATTTTCGCACAGGGATTTCGTCGCTATCTCGAGCGCGAAATGCCGCCAGAACAGCCGGTGACATCGGATCCCATGGCGCTGTCGCAGCTACGTGACGGCACGCCGCTGTTGCAGCTGAATGGCGACGGGGACATGCTGCGGCGTGTGGCGACGCCTGATGGGACCATTGGGCGGTTGGTGGTGGCGCATGATCGCTTGGTACTACCTGGGCGTGAGACGTTTTTGTACGAGTTGCTGGTGCGAGAGCGGTTTGTTGGCGGTCCAGAGGCTGTGTATCGCGCCCTTCTGGCGGAGGGTCAGGCGGAACTGGGGCCGCGTTCACGCGTGTTGCGCTGGCTGCACGTGGAAGGCGACGTAGCGCTACGTGAGGGCGTGGTACTCGAGGGGCGCGGGTCCGCGAATGGCACAATGTGGTTGGCGGACGACGTGCGTTTTCGGCGAATACGCGCGACGCGCCTAGTAGTGGGGACGGCCGATCCTGCACCGCCGCCGATCCCCGACCCGGTCGCGCACAGTACGCTCCGGCTGCCCCGCTCGTCCCGTCAGCTTCGTGGCTTTGTACGGGTGGACGAACCGTTGGTCATTCCGCCAGGGGCAACATACGTTGGCACGCTGGTCGTTTACGGAGACGTGGAGGTCGGGAAAGAGGCTCGGATCGCCGGCAGCCTCAAGGTGCACGGCAACTGTGTAGTGGAAGCGCGAGCCATCGTGGACGGCTCCATCGTGGCAAAGGGTGATATTCGACTGGTCGAGGGGGCACGCGTCGGCGGTCCTGTGATCGCCGAGGGAGATGTGGCGGCGGGCCCGTTCACGTGCGTCGGTCGCCCGGACGCGCCGACAAGCATCGCCGCTGAGCGCATCACCCTGAGCAACGGCGCGCAGGTCTTTGGTGCTTTGAGCGCTCGTGTCATGGGCGTAGCGACGGTGTGAGTCGTTGATGTGACGCGAAGCGAGCGGAAGCTTGAGGTCTCACATTTGTTGTCGCGGTGATCCCACAGGGCGCACTGGAGATCCGGATTCCAGAATCCGTGTGTGATTCGAGAACAGGTGCACCTATACAACGCATTGAATCACATTGAGATACGTCGGGAGCGGTGGGCGACGTCCGACGGGCCAAGGGCACAGCATTTGCTTCCCTAGTGATCCCGGTGACGCATGTCACCAACAGCGCATTCCCACGCGAGCGTAAAGGCGTGGATCGTGGTCACTTTTTCGGGCGGAAGCGTGCAGACACGAAATCGATTGCGAGCCATGATGCTGGCCGGCGTCGTCATGACGCTCCCGTTAGGCATGCAGGCCCAGCGCATTGTCACGCCGAGCAGCGGGTTGTGGTCGACGGACACGCGGGGCTCGAACGGCACGGTGTGGATTTCGGGCTCGAATCCGCGCAGCGGCAACGGGTCGCTCGAGTTGCAGACGACGGGCGATTTGAACGACTGGGCGTACTTCAACCTCTTCTCCGGTGACCCGAAGACGACCGCTGGCTGGGGCCAGCTGTCGGACATCTCGCACGTGCAGTTCGATTGGTGGCGCTCGAGCGACATGCCAACCAACGATCCCGTGTGGGAGGCGCAGAGTCCCGTGCTTCGGTTATACGTCCGGAGTGGTGATCCGGCGAACCCCGTGTTCAGCGAGATCGTGTGGGAGCGGTGGTATAACCTCACGTCACCGGCGCCGCGCGATCAGTGGGTCACGGAGGACATGACGAATCAGTATTTCTGGCGGTATGTGAGCGGTGCGGGTTACACGATCGATGACTGTTCGAACCCGCCCACGATCACCCCTGGTATTCCGCTCAAGACCGAGACGCCGGGCGATTGGGGCAACGGGTCAAACTGTTACCTGCCGCTCGACGCGGTAGTGTACGGGATCGGCGTTGGCGTTGGCAGCAGCTGGCCGTATCCGTATCACGCGTTCATCGACAACGTGCAGCTGTCGTTTGGCGGTCGCGAAGCGGTGAACGACAACTTCGAGCTGGATCCCACGGTCGCTCCGGAACCCGGCACACTGGTGCTGCTGGCGACTGGGCTAGCGGGTCTTGGCGGTGGCGCCCTGCGGCGCCGGCGGAAACGCCAAGCCTAACGAGATTGCTTCACGGGAGGGCGCACAGGGTCGGGCACTGCTCGGCCCTGTGTGTCTTTTTGGGCCACGTCGTTAGGAAAAAAAGGCGGCGCCAGGATCCCCGGAGATCGTGGCGCCACCCATGGTACTACGGCGTATGACTACCCGCCTGTGCAAAAGGTAAGAACCTCCGCGCCATTGCGCGAGCCCTGTGCACAAGATTCGGTCGGCGCGCGTCCGCACAAGAATCTCGGCGACGGCGTGGTGACACGCGTGGTGTCTGCATTCAGATCATCGATCGTCCGCGAAAACATCCTCGGCTATTCGATCTCTGATGATCCACGGAGCGGCGTCTGATCGATTCGTTAGCACGACGATCGAGAGGGCATCGTCGGGATAGATCGCGATCGCGTTGGTGAATCCGACCGTCTCCCCGTGATGTCGCAGCCGTCGATGGCCATGGTGCACATCAATGAACCAGCCGTATCCGACGCCGGATGGTGTTCCGTTGGCGAGTGATGCATTGGTGGTCGCGCGATCCCATTCGTCAGGTGTGAGCACGGCGTGATGCTCGAGCGCCCGCACCCAGCGAAGCATGTCGTCGATAGAGGAGTAGATACCTCCATCACCGAGCACGGCGCTGGTTGGATTCTGATCGGTGCGCTGGATGCCGAGCCGCGTCACGGTATATCCGTACGCGCGATGGTTCACCGTCGTGAACCGAGCTTCGTGGGCTACGGTGTCTTGCAAACCGGCTGGCTGGAAGACCGCCTGATCGAGGAAGGTACCGTAGGACTGTCCCGAGTAGCGTGCGACGATAAGCGCGAGGAGTGCGAACGCGGTGTTGCTGTATCGGAAGGCATGGCCCGGTGCGAAGTACGTCGCGTTGGTTTTGGTGCGCATGAGCTCCAACACGTCGGCGTCCGTCACCTGATGGGGGAGGTCGTCGGGTACGAAGTCCTCATAGTCCAGCAGTCCAGAGGTGTGCGTCAGGAGGTGGTGAATGCGAATGGTGCGTCCGTAGGACGGAAACGACGGCAATGCGTCGGTGAGTGGCGTCTCCAGTAAAAAGCCGCCACGACGCAGCAGCACGAGGACGGCCGCGGAAGTGAACGCCTTGGACAGCGACGCGAGTCGAAAGTTCGTTCGCGGCGTGACGGGCGCCCCCGCTTCGAGATCCGCTGCCCCGAATCCGGCGCGGATCAGTGTCTCGTTCGCGCGCGCTACGACGACGGCCGCACCTGGCCGCCGTGGGTCGTTGAAGGCGGTGACGTATCGATCAATGTTCATCCGCGAGGTTCGGCGGAGAATTGATGGCGAACAAGCGAGGCGGCCGTCCCGGGCGACTACATCTTCGTCTTTACGCGATCCAGTTCGTCGATGGTCTTGTTGGAAGGGCCGCGCTCTTTCTGCAGTCGAGTGGCGACGGCCTCTGCCTGCGCGAGCACGCGCAACGCGTTTTCGCCCGCGACTTTTCGGAGGTCCGCCTCACTCCAACCACGACGCGAGAGTTCGGCGAGGAGCACCGGGAAGGTTGATACATCCTGGAGTCCGACCGGCAGGTCATTGCCGGTTCCGTCGAAGTCTGAGCCGAAGCCTACGTGATCGACGCCGGCGATTTTTCGGATGTGCTCGATATGGTCGGCAACATCCTTCACGGTCGCCTTGGGCGCTGGGTGCTGAGCGATCCACTCATTCAACGCACGACGGGCAGCGGCGGTGTCGTTGGGAAAGCGACGCTTGGCGTCTGATGCCGCGGCATCCAATTGACGTCCGTGCGTCGCCACCGCCTGCGAAACGAAGCCGGGAACGAACGCGACCATTACGACGCCACCATTCTTGGGAAGTCGGGCGAGGATGGAGTCAGGCACGTTGCGGGGCACGTCAGTCAGCGCGCGTGCCGACGAGTGGGAGAATATGACGGGAGCCGCCGCGACGTTCAGCGCATCACTCATGACGCTCGGCGAGACGTGTGACAGATCCACCAGCATGCCCAGCCGATTCATTTCCCGCACGACTTCCTTGCCAAAGGGCGTGAGACCGTGGTGCTTTGCGGTGTCCAGCGCGGCGTCGGCCCAATCCAGCGTGACATTGTGCGTCAGCGTCATGTAGCGGACGCCCAGCGAGAAATAGGCACGCAGCGCACCTAACGAGTTTTCGATGGCGTGACCGCCTTCCATGCCCAGTAAGGATCCGATTTTTCCCTGGGCCTTGGCCCGGCGTACGTCGGCGGCCGTGAGCGCAGGCTGGAAGACGTCCGGGTACTTGGCAAAGATTCGCTTGGCGATGTCGATCTGTTCCAGCTGCACGCGTGCAAATCCTGAGTCCTTGATTTCGCCGGGGATATACACGGACCAGAACTGGCCACCCACCATCCCTTTGCGTAGACGGGCGATGTCTGTGTTGCCTGGCGTGGGCTTTCGAAGATCGTAGGCGTCTACATCGCGCGGCGCCTGCTTGAAGTCACTCCGAATGTACCACGGCAAGTCGTTGTGGCCGTCCATGAGTGGCGTGGTGCGGAGCACGCGAAGTGCCTTCTCCATGTCCGGATCACGCGTTTGCGCTCCGAGAGCGGAAGAGGCGGCAAGAACGAAGAGAGTGGCGCGGATGACCCGCAGGGGTTGCAGATGCGACATGTTTCGCGCGAGTGAAGGAAGGACGAGGCTATCGCGACGTGGCCAAGCGAATGGCAACGGGGAAAGCGTCTACCGAGTAGTCGGTCGCCTGCAGCGTGGCGGACACCAGATAGCGTCCGGTAGGCAGCTTGGCGCTGGGATCAGGCGGGAGGAAGGTCTGGCCGCCGGTCCACTCGTAAAGACGCACCACGCTATCGCCAGCCGCAATGTTGAGTTGCGACGTCACCGGGGCGCAGACATAACTGCCGCTGGCCGGAAGCACGACGTTGTTGGCCGAGTTCCGGATAAAGACCCGATCCTGGCATTGCGTGGAGAATGGCAGGCGGATGGCGATGGTCAGTGTGTTTTTGATGATGACGCGAATGGTGTCGATCTTTCCGAACACGAGCACCGAGTCGCTGACGCGAACACGGAGTTCAACGGGTGGCGCGGAAATGGCCGGGACGTCGGGGCTCTGGCTGCACGCACCAATTGAACCGATGGCGGCGAGCCCCGTCACCAAGAGCGCAAGCTTTCGCATGCTCCATAGTACCGCCACGCGGTGTCGACGGACAACAGGAGCGGAACCTTAGGCCGCCACAGCGGTGGTACGACCGCTAGTCCGTCGCGGCGTTCAGGTTGTATCGCATGATGGCGGCGTGTCGCCCTCCCTTCACGCGTTCCAAGTCGTACACGTCGCCGGTCGGTCCGGAGGCTTGCGCGAGTAGTGCAGCGAGAAGCTGGCGATGCGTGGGGTCGAGACGGATGTCCAATGCTCGTCGGGTTGCAGCGAGGTGGCTGAGGTTGCGGGCACCGATGATGACGCTTCCCACGCCCGGTTGGTCGAGCACCCAACGAATGGCGACGGACCCGATGGACGCATGCAACGAGTGCGCGATGTCGGCGAGCAGGTGTAGGAGTTGTTGGAAGAGCGACCAACCGCCGAACTCCTCAATGATCAGCAGGTATTTCGTGAGCGATCGATTCTCGAGCGGCTCTGCCGGTGCGGCGGCACCGAGCCAGCGATCGGACAAGAAACCGCCAGCCACGCCGCCGTAGCAGAGTAGTGCCATCCCGTGCTCGGTTGCGCGCTGTGACAGCGCGCCGGCGGGTCGGCGATCCAGCAGTGAGTATTGGACCTGGTGCGTGGCAATCGGAATACCAGCTGCAACAATGTCCGTCATGTGTTGCGTGTCGAAGTTCGTCAACCCAATGTCGGCCAGAGCGCCCTGCTCGCGAAGGCGAAGCAAGGCTTCGGCGGCCTGAACCACACCTGGGACGTCGTAGTCCCACCAGTGCAGCTGCACCAGGTCGATCCGCTCCACACCCAGTCGGCGTCGCGAGCGATCCACGATTCGGTTGATATCGGCGGGTGTGAGGCTCGATAGCGCATTCAGGTCGGGGACACACTTGGTGTGGACGCGAATGGGCGTCGTCGGGTGCACCGCGCGCCATTGCCGCAGGAATTCACCGATCAGCGCTTCGACGCCGGTGTAGATGTCCGCACAATCGAACGCCGTGATGCCCGCTTCGGCGAATGCGAACATGTCGCGGATGGCAGCGTCTGGGTCCACGCGACCGTGGCCTCCGGCGAGCTGCCAGCCGCCCTTGATCAGACGGGGGACCTTCGCGCCCGATGAGAGGGTGATCGAGTCCACGTTAACGCGGGACGACCGTCACGTCACTGTGCCGAAAGCGACGGGTGCCGATTCGGGTAATGCGAAAGCGTGCGCCACAATTCGGGTCTGGACACGCAATGTCGGTGTCGGTGGTCATCCAATCATTTGGCTCGGTGTGGCGCTGTTTGGCCGGCAGGAGCGGGAGGATAGCGGCGAGGGGATACAGGGGAAACGTCTGGCCCGGTGGAAATGAGAGATTCTCTCCCGAGAGCTCAAACGAATCCCCAGCGCGGTGATTGCAGACCATGGGACGGTCGGTGGCCACGACTTCGACCCGAAGATCATACAGGGAAAAGGAATCATCAACGACTGATGTCATGCGTGGTCTCCTCTCCGAAGGGTCGTGAGGGTATGATAACGCCGGTGAAGAACGGACTCGACTTTCGCGGCGGTGCGATCGGCGCCTTGGCACCGTTTGCCTTGTTTCTCTGGGGCGTAGGGTGGCTGGCGTTGACTGGAGCGCCTGACGAGCGCGGGTTCTGGCCCGTGTTGCTAGCCGCGTTGACACTCGGACTACTGCTGGCTCGTGATCGCACCCGGTTCTGCGAAGTGGTCCTGGAGGGTATGAGCCAGCCGATCGTGATGGTCATGATCATGGCGTGGTTGCTGTCGGGCGTGTTGGGCGCGGTGCTGGCAGCGTCGGGGTTTGTGGAAGCGCTGGTGTGGCTGACGCGCGAAGCGGGACTACGCGGCGCGGGTTACGTGTTGGCCGCGTTCCTGGCGTGCGCGGTGATATCGACGGCGACGGGGACGAGTTTTGGCACGATGCTCCTGGCGGGACCATTACTCTATCCGGCGGGCGCGGGGGTGGGGGCGGATCCCGCCATCCTGATCGGCGCGATCCTCGGCGGAGCGACCTTCGGTGACAGTGTTTCGCCCGTGTCGGACACCACCATCGCGTCGGCGGGCACACAGGGCGCGGACATAGGTGGCGTTGTGCGAAGCAGAGCCAAGTATGCGCTCCCAGCTGGTCTGATGGCGATGGCAGGACTCGCCGCGCTGAGCCTAACGCATCACGTGGCGGCACCGAGTGGGGCCGCTGTTCTTCCAGAGGTTTCGTCCCGCGGGTTGCCGATGCTGCTAATCCCGGTGCTGGTGATCGGCCTGTTGCTCGCGCGCCGTCATTTGCTGGAGGGGTTGTTGCTGGGCATCCTCGCGGCAATCGCGTTGGCGCTGGCGACTGGACGCATGCCCGCCGATAGGCTGCTGTACATCGATCGCGCGGCATTCGGGGCTAAGGGCGTGATTCTCGACGGGATGAATCGCGGAATCGGCGCGTCGATATTCACCATTCTCTTAGTGGGCATGGTGGCGGCGCTGCAGGCGACCGGGATCCTCGAGCGCGTGGTGCAGTGGTCCACGCGTGAAGGGACATCGGCGCGCCGCACGGAGGCTTGGATTGTGTCCGCGGTGTCCGCGGCCGTGCTCCTGACCACGCACAGTATTGTCGCCATCCTGGCCGTGGGCCAAATGGCGAAGTCGAGTGGCGAACGCATTGGCTTGAGCGCTTATCGCCGCGCGAATCTTCTGGACCTGACGGTATGCATCTGGCCGTTCCTGCTGCCCTACTGCATCCCGACCATTCTGGCGGCGAGCGCGAGTGCCAGTGGTGAAGCGTTTGGCATGCCGCGCGTCTCGCCTTTCCAGGCGGGCGTGCACAACACGTACTCCTGGGCCCTGATTCTTGTGGTCGTCGTTGCTATCGCTACGGGCTACGGTCGGGGCGAAGCGCCATCGAGCGACGCGAGGCGTTAGGCGTCTTGCGGGAGGGTTGCCAACGCGGCGGTATACCGCGGTGTGAGTAACTCAGGATCGACTCGGCCCTGCAAGAGGCGGAGGTCGCTCCAGGCCTCGGCGCTGAGTTCGACGCTTCGCATACGGGCCTCGAGGAGCAACTCGAGGGCGCGGCGTTCAACCTCGCGGGCGGCCACCTCATGTCCCGTCAAGTGCAACAACTCCGCATCCTGTCGCAGCAACAGCGCCCAAGACACCACCATGCGTGCATCACTCAGCAGCCCGCTGGCTGTGCGACTATCCATGAGGGGTGCCAGCTGCGCCGATGGACCCAGCAGCTCGCCGATGGCGGCGTGAAGCTCTTGGCGAGCGCCTATCAGGTCGCCAGCATCCTTGCGACGCAGCATGCGTGCGATCGCGGCCGCAACCTGCTGCATCATGCGAAGGAGGTAGTCCTGTTGCGATGACGGCATGGGGACTCCTGTCGGTCGTGAGTTTCAATCCGTACGGTTTAGCGCTCGGTGGACCGCTTGGCGCGCTTGGTGGGTTCCGCCACCAGCGGATCATCTGGCCAGTAGTGTTTAGGGTAACGCCCGCGAAGGTCTTTTCGAACGTCGAAGTAGGATGATTCCCAGAAACCTCGCAGGTCCCGAGTGACCTGCACGGGGCGGTGGGCAGGTGACAAAAGGTGAAGCGTCACCGGTACACGGCCGCCAAAGAGCCGCGGTGTGTCAGCCACGCCGAACATCTCCTGCAGGCGAACTGCGAGGACGGGACTCGCTGGATCTGAGTAGTCAACTTGGATCCGTGACCCCGTCGGTGCGGTCAGGTGCGTGGGCGCCAAGAGGTCGAGGGAATTGCGCTGTTGCCAATCGAGCAGGCTGGCCAGGGCGTCCTTCAGATCGATTCGACTCACGTCGGCACCGCGACGCACATGTTCCAGTCGCGGTCCGAGCCAGTCGTCGAGGCGATCGAGCAGTGCGGTGTCCGCCACGCTGGGCCATGTGGAATCGTTGAGATGTGCGAACGCCATGCGTTGACGATACGCGATGGCGGAGTCGCTCCACGAGAGAATCGAGAGCCCTTGCCGAGTGATCTCGGCCCGCATCGTAGCGCGTACAAGGGCAGGGTCCGGATCCGACAGGTGCGACGAGGCCAGCACGAGGGCTCCGAGTCGCGTTTCCCGCGTGCCCCGAATCTCGCGACGATCGGCGTCCCATTCGATGACATCGCGCGACACGATGTCCGCGGCAAACTCGCGACGGATGTCCGCCTCATGCACGGGAGCTGCGAGGAAGACCGTGCTCTCGGGTCGGCGGCCGTCAGTGGCGGCAATAGCCAGCATCGGCTCGGCGCCAAGCGGATCATTCTCGCGCACGAGGGCTGCTCCACCTCCGCGAAGGGCAAAGCGCGCGGCGTTCCCGGTGCGCCGTAGTCCGATTCGGTCGGGATACGCCAGGGCGATGAGGACGCCAACCCAATCGAGATCATGCCGCTGGTCCGCTGCACCATGTTCGCGGCGCCAGCGGCGCGCGACGTCGCGCACGCGGCGAACCGCGTGGACGTCGACGTCTGGAAATCGCTGTGGATCGCTGAGTGCTTCTACCCGCAAACGAATATCGCACGATGCTGGTGTGTCCGTTCGGCGCACGATGTCCCGGTCGTCAAGCAGAGCGGCCAGGTCCGCGCCTAACGCACCCACACCTCGGTCCGCGGCAATACACATCATATGAGCCAGACGCGGATGGGTGCCCATCCCCGCCATGCGAAGGCCGTGGGCCGTTGCACGAAATGCGTGATCTATGGCGCCCAGCTCTAGGAGCAACTCCCGGCCTTGCGACAGGCTGGTCGCCGGTGGGGGATCGAGCCAGCGCAGGTCGGCGGGATCCACGATGCCCGCGATCGCCAAGTCCAGAGCGAGCGGTGTCAGGTCGGCCTCAAGAATCTCCGGAGTCTGAAAGGGCACAAGCTGCGCCGTCTCGTGTGCATGCCAGAGGCGGTAACAGGTACCGGGGGCTTCGCGACCCGCCCGACCGCGCCGCTGGTCGGCGGCAGCGCGCGTCACACGCACCGTCTGCAGGCGCGACATACCCGTTGCTGGCGAGAATCGCGGCACGCGAGACAATCCACCGTCAACTACAACGCGCACGCCTTGAATGGTCAGGCTCGTTTCGGCGATCGATGTCGCCAGGACGACTTTCCGAGAGCCCGCGTGCGATGGAGCAATGGCGCGGTCCTGATTTTCCAGGGAGAGCGCGCCATGCAGCGGGATGACGGTCGTGCCATGTGGGAGTGACCGATGATCCATGGCGTGTGCGGCGTCCTGGATCTCACGCGTGCCGGGGAGAAAGACCAGCACGTCGCCCTCGTGTTCGTGCAGGGCCCGCTCCAAGATCTCGGGTACACGGGCGAGGGGTGAAGCACCGGGTCGGGGAGGTTCGTATCGCGTGTCGATAGGAAATAGTCGCCCTTCGGAGCGTACGACCGGCGCCTGCTGCAACACAGCGGCTACCTGCGTTCCATCCAGCGTGGCTGACATGACCAGGATGCGTAAATCCTGACGAACCAGATCCTGCGCGTACCTGGTAAGGGCCAGGGCGACGTCGGAGTGAAGCGAGCGCTCATGGAATTCATCAAAGATCACGGCCCCAACGCCGTCCAAGGCGGGGTCTTCATGCAGTTGCCGGATCAGTACCCCTTCGGTGACGACCTCGATTCGCGTCCGCGATGAGACGCGCGCATCGCCACGGACGCGATAGCCGACGCGGTTCCCCACGTCTTCGCCCAGCAACGTTGCCATGCGATGCGCGGCGGCGCGTGCGGCAATTCGTCGCGGCTCGAGCATGATCACGCGCTGGTTGCCTAACCACGGTTGATCCAGCAACGTCAGCGGCACGTGCGTGGTCTTGCCTGCACCGGGAGGCGCCTGCAAGACGACTCCTGAGTGCTCGACGAGCACCCGATGGAGTTCGGGAAGTACGTCAAAGATCGGTAATGCGTCGCGAGATGCCACAGCAGCCAAGTTCTGCCGAGCGCTGGCAAAGTGGAAGCGTACCTCGCGAGAAACCCTGCTGGCCCCAAGATTCAGGGCGGCCAACGTGGTTCGTTCGATCACCTCGACTCTGATTGTGCGTGCCAGAACTTCCTGACGTCCAGTTGTATGTGGAAGCCCTGCGAGCCCACGTGGTCGGTCATGAGTTGGCGGGCATCCGCCTCTCCAGTCCGTTCGTCTTACGGAGCGTCGAGCCGGCGCTATCAGAGGTCGTTGGGCGGCGGATCACGGGTGTGGAGCGCCTCGGCAAGCGGATTGTCCTGGCGTTCGAGGGGGAGCTGTACCTCGTCATCCACCTAATGATTGCTGGTCGTTTGCGCTGGCGAGCCCCAGGTGGGAAGGCTCCGGGCAAACTCGGCCTGGCCACGTTCTCGTTTGATCATGGGGTGTTGATCCTGACTGAAGCTGGGACCAAACGGCGTGCCTCGCTGCATTTGGTGAAGGGGGCGGAAGTACTCGCACGGATGGATCGAGGCGGACTGGAGATCATGGGAAGCAGCGTGGCAGATTTTGCCCAGCGTCTTCGATCGGAGAATCACACGATCAAGCGATCACTGACGGATCCGCGACTGTTCAGCGGTATTGGCAACGCATATTCGGACGAAATCCTGCACCGGGCGCGCCTGTCGCCAATGCTGTTGACGTCGCGGATGACGGATGCACAGATCGCGACGCTGCATGGCGCGACCGTGGCGGTGATGTCGGAGTGGATTGAGCGTCTTCGTGGCGAAGCGAGCGGCGGGTTCCCAGAGAAGGTCACCGCCTTTCGCCCGGAGATGGCGGTGCATGGAAAATTTCGGCAACCGTGTCCAGTGTGCGGCGCCCCGGTCCAACGGATCCGCTATGCTGACAACGAGACGAACTATTGTGCCAAGTGCCAGACCGAGGGACGAGTGCTGGCGGACCGCGCGCTCTCGCGCCTGCTGAAAGAGGACTTTCCCCGCACGCTGGTGGAAATGGGCGACGACTGAGCCCGTACGAGCGCGTGCACGAGCGGGTGCGCCTTGATACATTCGAGGCGAATCCTGCGCCGTCCAACGCCTACGGAGCGGCGCAATTGTCATCAGCTGCAACGATCATGCGCCGTATCCGCTATCGCAGAATGTCTTCCTCCTGGCTTGTCTTGGGGCTCGCGATGTGGGCCGCGCCACTCGCCGGACAGCGTGGTGCTCCAGCACCACGCACGCTGGGAAAACCTGCCGCGGAGTATTCGGAGCCATTCACCCAGGTCACCGCCGTTCGCGAACTATCGGATGGCCGCGTACTGGTGCTGGACTCGCAAGACAAGAGCATTCAGATGGTCGATAGCAAGTTGAGCGCTGGTGCAAAGGTCGGCCGAGAGGGACGCGGACCGGGCGAATATTCTCGCCCACTACAGATGGTGCCCGCGCACGGCGATTCCACGCTGGTATACGACGTGGGTGCGTTTCGCTACCTGTGGCTTGAGGCAGGCGGAAAGCCTGGCGGCACCATACCGCTAGCCATGGCAGGCGAAGCGGCGCTCAGCATCCCAGCCGTCATTCGTGCGGTTGATCCGCAGGGGCGAATGGTTTTCCAAACAACTGGCGTGACGATGAAGAATGGCGCGCCCGTGTTCGGCGACTCCACCCCAATCGTGCGGCGTGACCTGAAGGGCGGGAAGCTGGACACCATCGCGTATGTCCACACGGGTGCCGTGTCACCCAAGATGAGTGGCACGCCAACGTCAGGTCTAAAGATCAGTGGTACGATGCCGGCCTTTCCCACGGTCGATGATTGGGGCGTCCTTCCCGATGGGCGCATTGTCATCGTGCGGGGGAAAGACTATCACCTGGACATTGCCACTTCGGCGACGCAGGTCGTTTCCACCGCGGCCATTACGTTCGAACGCTTCAAGGTGACCGAGGCCGACAAGGAACGACTGCGTGAAGCGACGCGAAAGTCGCGTGAACTGGCGAACAAGGCGATCGCCGACGCGATGTCCTCCGTTCCGAAATCACAAGCGCCGGCAAAGGTTCCAACCATGACGATCGACGAGCCGGCCACGTGGCCCACGGAGAAACCGGCGTTCGGCCAGGGTGCGGTGACCGTTGCGCCTAACGGGCGTGTGTGGGTGCGACGACATCGTGCGGCAGCGGATACCTTGCCACTGTACGATGTGCTCGACCTGAAGGGTCGCACCGAATCACGAGTCGCTCTGCCGTTCAAGGGCCGTATCGTGGGATTCAGCCGCAACTGGATGTACGTCGTGCGCATTGACGCGGACGACCTGGAGTACCTTGAGCGGTTTAAGCCGTAAGATCCACGGGATTGAGCGGCGAGCGAGAGTGGGTCGCCGCGCCCAGTCAAGGCCTGTTGGTCATAGGAGGCTCTTTGCGCTTCCTTGCCGCCACGCAATCCCCGAGCGATTCTCAAGGGTGAAGTGAGCGTCGCTGCGCGACGTCACTTCCCTGATCGATGGACATCTACCTCTTCTTCCTCGTCCTTGGTGGCGTTGGACTCGGCGCGATGGCGCTGAGCGGTGTCGCACATGCCGCCACTCATGGCGGACACGGAAGCGATGCGCACGGGGGCGGTGGCCACGGACACGCCGGGAACCACATCACCGGGCATGGCGGCCATGCGAACGGTCCGACCATCGGCGGGCGGGCCGGGGCACTCACTGGTGCGCACGTTCTCAGCCACACACCAGCAGACACCGGCGGTGACCAGGACGCTGGCGACGCGGACGGTGACTCCAGCTCCGGCGCACTACGCACAGCATTGGCGGTCATATCGCCACGCATTCTTTTCTCGATCGTGCTCGGACTCGGAGCCTCGGGAATTGTGCTGCGCCCGCTCCTGCCTGGCGTTGTGCTGCCCTTCGCTGCGCTGGCCGCGGGGCTGGTATTCGAACGGGCCGTGGTGAACCCGATCTGGAAGTTTGCTTTTCGATTCGCATCGCGCCCCGCCGAAACGTTGGAGCACGCGATCACTCAGCAGGCTACCGCTGTGACGGCCTTTGACAAAAGCGGACACGGGCTGGTTGCGGTGGAAGTCGATGGCCAAGTCGTGCAGCTGCTCGCGACCCTGCGAAAGACCGACCTGGAACTCGGCGTACGTGTTCGATCTGGCGACTTAGTCCGCATTGAAGACGTGGACGCTGAACGCAATCGATGCACCGTGTCGCGCACCTAACGTCCGCGTCGAGCGCTCATTCCCCTTTCGTTCGGAATTCACTGATGCCTCAACTTCCATTGAATTGGCTGCTGGTGCCTGGGATTATCCTCTTCGTCCTGGTGGTTGTGCCCTTGGTGGTCGCATCGTTCCTGCGCAACGTGGAAGCAGGCACCATTCGACTCGTGAGCTGGTTGCACGGTGGCACCGTGATCTATCGTGGCCCCGGAAAGTCCAAGGAAATTCCCTTGCTCACCACAGGCACCACAATCTCCAGCAAGGTCATCAACGTTGATCTGGATATCACCGACCAGACCGCCGACTTGGATGACGGCGGCACGCCACGCCCGATCAAGGTGCGCGTGCTCGCCAGTGCGATCGTATCTGTAGGCGATTCCGACACGTTGATCAAGACGGCTGCCAATCGCTTCTTCTCGAAGAGCGACGCCGATCAGGTCAATACCCTGACCGACCTGTTGTCGAGTTCCGGCCGGCGCGCCATCAACCTCCTCACGCACGACCAGCTCTTCTCAGCCAAGGCAACGCCTCCGGCCCGCGCGTTAGGCACTGGTGCTCCACCGCCACCGCTCCCGGTCAAGGCCGCAACGGTAGCCGTGGTTCCCGGTGAAGAGTCGCTGGTGGAGGACGAAGACGACCCGCTGGCGGTGATCATCCGCAAGGCGTGCTCGCGCGAACTCACGGATCTGGGCCTGATCTTCAATTCACTGAACATCAAGGTCGTGCAGTCCGAGGTGGCGGAGGCGCGTCGCCGGCAGTCAGCAGCGGAGGCACAGGCCAATGCGGAAATCGTTGCCGCTACCCAGACGCGACGGGCGAAAGAGGCACAGCTCGAGGCTGAGCGCGCGATCTCGGACAAACAGCGCGAACTGGAGCAGACCAAGGCCTCTAATGCGGCGCTCATCGCACAGGCAGAAGCCAAGCGACAGGAAGCGCAGGCGGTGCAACGTGGGGCGGAACTCGATGCGACCTTGATTGCGCAGGCAAAGGCGGATGCTGCGCGGGTGCGCTTAGAGGCCGAAGCCGCCGCCGATGCGGAAGCCATTCGAATTCGCCGCGTTGCCGACGCCACCGCGGAGAGCATCCAGAAGGTGAACACTGCCATCCAGCAAGGAGGCGAGAGCTACTTCCGCTATCGTCAGATCGAGATGCTGCCGGAGCTCGCCCCCTCAATCGCCGAGGCGCTGGCAAAGGCGAAGATGGTGACCATCAGTGGCGGTGGGGTGGGCGCCCCGGACACGGCGGCGTCGAATGTCGTGAATGTGATCCAGACCGTGCTGGCGGCGCAGCTCGTCACCAGAGGCGGGTTGCTTGATGCAGCTGGCGACAAGGACGAACCGAAGGATCCGCCGCCGCCGGCCCGTCGATAGTTGGTGAGCGAAAACGAGGGAGCGCCGGCGGCGACGGGCATGTCGTCGCCGGCGCTCTCGCCTAGAAGGCGTCCTCGGGGAAGCTCATCACGGTGTCGGCACCCGCAGTCAGTGAACGAAGAAGCGCCTCCGTCTGCGGTAACATGCGCTGCATGTAGTACTGCGCGGTCTTCACCTTGGCTTCGTAAAACATCGGCGAGCAAACGCCTCCGGATTGCAGGCGCTCGCGCGCGATGCGTGCCTGGCGGAGCCACATGTGGCCAACGGCGACATAGCCGAAGAGCGACAACAGGTCCGACGCACCGGCACCTGCCTCGTCGGCGCTCTTCAAGGCGCTCTTCGCCAGATGCAACGTCGCCCGCTGCAATCGGCCAACGGCCTCACGGAAGGAACTGACGAGCGGCGTGAGTGCGTCATCCGTTTGGGCGAGCCGAATCTCGTCTTCCACGATTGCCACATACCGCGTGAAGAGCCGACCTCCCTCCTCCGGCAATTTACGACCCACCAGGTCCATCGCCTGCACGTAGTTGGTCCCCTCGTAGATCTGACCAATGCGCGCATCGCGCACAAACTGCTCCATGCCAAACTCCCGGATGTAGCCGTGCCCACCCAGGGTCTGCAGTCCCACGTTGGTTGCGGCGAATGCACCATCCGTGAAGAAGCCCTTGATGACCGGTGTCATGAGGGCCACTAGGTCTGCGGCGGCGGCACGTTGCGCAGGGTCTGGATGCTTGAGTTCGTCGTCGATGCGCATTGCCGTCCACGTGGCAAGGGCGCGCGCGCCTTCTATGAAGGCACGCATCGAGAGCAAGCCGCGCCGAATTTCCGCATGATGCACCAAGCGGTCAGCGACGGCTTGTGGCTCCTTGACGCCAGACAGCGCGCGACCCTGCCGACGCTCGCGCGCATACGCGACCGCATTGACGTAGCTCGCTTGCGAGAGGCCGAGCCCCTGAAGGCCGACACCCAAACGTGCCGCGTTCATCAGGGTGAACATGGCGCGCAGGCCCTTGTGCGGCTCACCGACCAGCCAACCCGTGGCCTCGTCGAAGTTCAGCACACAGGTCGCCGATCCCTTGATGCCCATCTTATGCTCGATGGACCCACAGTGCACGCCGTTCCGCTTGCCTAACGTTCCATCTGCCTGTGGAATGAACTTTGGCACCAGGAACATGCTGATGCCGCGTGTGCCCGATGGCGCATCGGGGAGTCGAGCCAGCACCAGGTGCACAATGTTCTCGGCCAGGTCATGCTCGCCGGCGGAGATGAAGATCTTGGTGCCGTTCACCACGAAGGTGCCATTGTCCAACGGCGAGGCCGACGTCCGGATGATGCTGAGGTCGGTGCCTGCGTGGGCCTCCGTCAGGCACATGGTGCCCGTCCAGGCGCCGCTGGCGAGCTTGGGGAGGTACTGTGCCTTGAGTTCGTCCGTGCCGTGCACGTGCAGCCCTTCGTAGACACCTAACGACAGGCCTGGATACATGGCGAACGAGAGATTCGCGCCGTAGACCATTTCGTCAACGGCAAAACGCAGGGTGAGGGGAAGTCCCTGCCCGCCGTGTTCTGTTTCACAGGACAGTCCCAGCCAGCCTGCCTCAGCGAACTGACGATGCGCATCGGGAAAGCCATCCGGCGTGGATACGACGCCGGCGTTCCAGCGACATCCTTGCAGGTCGCCTGGTTGGTTCAGGGGCGCCAGAACCTCTTCACAGAATTTCCCGGCTTCCTCGAGCGCCGCCAGCAACAGATCCAACGCGGCCTCTTCGTACCCGGGATACGCGGTGAGTGCCTGGGCGTCGAAGACTTCGCTCAGGAGAAAGCGATAATCCGTGACCGGAGCTTTGTAGAACGGCATGACAAAGGGACCGAAAGCGATGGAAGTGCGTGGGTCCCGCAAGGCTGTTGCGGTCCCCGACCCTGACGAATTATACCGATGGCCCTGCCATCTGCTGCGAGAGAATCTCGGACGTCCGGTACTCTAACGTGAACCTTCGCACCCCACCGATGCCCAGCCCAAACAGTCGCGCACTTGCCACCGCGGTCACGATCGGTCTGGTCAGTCTTATGCCCGTGGGCTGCTCGCCGGCCATTATGGCTGGCGCGCCGAGGGCTGCGACGACAGAAGAGCGACTAGCACAGCTTGAACAGCGGTATGCCGATACCCGAGACCTTCAGGCACAAATTCGCGTCACCGAGGCCAGAGGCGCGGATCGGTCTACCCGAGGGAGCTCACTTACGGAACTGAAGCGCACCTACGAGGTGCAACGAGCCGCTCTGCTGGAGACCCTGAGCGCGCTGGACAGCGCGTCCTTGCGGGGCAACGACGCCCGCGCGATGCGCACGATGCGTTCGGCCTTGCGCACCGACGAGGCCGTGGCCTCAACGACGTCACCTCGAGACACCAGCTGCACCTACGACGCCCGCGCTGTGGCAAGCGCCGCGGGAAAGGATGGTCGAGAGGTACTCGGTGCCCGGGCCTACGCGTGCTATGGTCGCGCGGCGCGACGCGTGGTGATCGGCAAGGACACCGTCGACCGCCTGACCGTACTTGGTCGACTTGGGACGATGGATGATTCCGCCGCGCGCCACCAGGCCTTTGTGGCCTTGGCCCCTCTGTGGCACGCCATGAATGGTGACGATTCTCCGGGGAGCCCATATCGCACCTTGATGGTGCTGAGTGCACACGAGTGGCAGACGAACGGATCTTACATATCGCAGCAGGCCGCCAGTCTCGGACTGGATCCCCGTCAGGTTGAAGCCACGTTGGTGAACATTCTCACGGCGTGGAGGGACCACACGCCACCCACGGCGATCGAACCGTGGAACTGGTGGTTCGAGAACGGAGCCTTCAGTCGTCGCCTGTCCAGTCGGGTGAACAAAGACGAGCTGCGCGTGGTGAACGACCGCTTTTACACCGACCTGGGTGCGGATCCGGTGCGTCTGGGCGTCCACTTTGACTTGGATCCACGTGACGGCAAGACGCCGGTGGCTTTCACGGACTTTGGTTCGCATCCGCGCGTGCGCGACAAGGCGTGGGAGCCTGCGGAGCCCTGGATATTTGCCACATATCGCGTAGGCGGCGTCGACAATCTCGGGGAGTTGTTGCACGAGATGGGGCATGCGGTTCACATCGCCGCTATCGAAACCCGGCCGGCCTTTGCCGATTGGCCGGACTCCGATCCGTTCACAGAGGCGTTAGGCGACCTGTTGGCGCTGGACCTGACTGAGCCGGGCTGGCAGCGGAAGTATCTCGGAGACTCCGCAACCACCGCGGAGTCCATGCGCTCGCGCTACAGCGGCATTGTGATGGACGTGGCGTGGGCCTTGTTTGAGCTGCGAATGCACGCCGAGCCTACGCAGGATCCCAATGCGCTCTGGGCGACCATTACGAGCAGCTACTTGCACTTGGTTCCGCATCCCGAGTGGTCGTGGTGGGCGATGCGGGGACAGTTGGTCGACCTGCCGGGATACATGATGAACTACGCACTGGGGGCGGTGATCACGGCCGATCTGCGCGCGAAGGTGATGTCGGCGCGAGGGCCGTTCTGGCGTGCCGACAAGAAGACCTACCGCTGGCTGTCCGATCGACTGTATCAGTGGGGCCTGGAACGCGAGACGAAGGACGTCTTGCAGTCATTCCTCGGCCGCCCGGTGACGGCCGATGCACTCCTACGGGACATGCAACGACTGGGAAGCCCGTAGGAGCGCACTCCTCGATCAAATCAGGGACCGCTGTCCGCGTTCGACGTCAAGCAGGATCTGCTTGCGCCAGAGTCCACCGCCGTAGCCCCCCAACTGGCCGCCTTTGTTGACCACGCGGTGGCACGGGATGACAATGGCAATTCGATTCAGGCCGTTGGTGGTGCCAACGGCACGGACCGCCTTAGGCTCTCCCACCGCCCGCGCGATATCTTCGTAGGAGCGTGTCTCGCCGTACGGAATGCGAAGCAGCTCGTTCCACACGCGCACCTGGAATTCTGTACCCGGGTAAACGAGTGGCAGCTCAAACTCCTTCAATTCTCCGGCGAAGTATGCGCGCAATTGGGCGCGAAGTGCGTCTAAATGCGGATGGGCCGCCGGCACGATCGCGTCACCGACGCGTCCTCGCAACGTCGCGATCTGCGTGTCCAACGCTCGGCGATCACTGAACTCGAGCAAGCACAGCCCGGCGTCCACGGCCCCGGCGATGAGTGGACCAACCGGGCTTTCCATCCAGGCGACGGCGATCTTGTCGCCATTCCGGACACTTCCTGGGGCGCGTTTCAACAGTTTGCCAAACGCTTCGCGAAAACCGCTGTGCGAGGCGTATCCGTGGTCGAGCACGACGTTATCCAATTTCTCTCCTCGCTTGATTCGATCGAAGGCAACCCCCAACCGAACGCCTCGAGCGAATGCGTGAAAGGTCATTCCGTAGTTTGCGTGAAACCACCGACGCACCGTGGCCGGCGAAAGGCCCATGGCCTGAAGGGACTGGTCGGTCACGCGTTCTTGCGGCGTGCGCTGGACATGCTCGATGAGCCGGCGGACCCAAGGCGGTGGACCCTCGTGTAGCTCGAGAGGGCGACAACGCTTGCAGGCGCGGTACCCAGCGAACAGCGCCTCTTTGGCGCTCGGGAAGTACTCGATGTTCTTCGGCAGCGCGGGGCGGGAAGTGCACGACGGGCGGCAGAAGATCCCCGTGGTGCGAACGCCCAGGTAGAACACGCCATCGTACGTGCGGTCGCGATGGCGTCGCGCGCGATCCATCTCGGACAATGAAGGGAAGACGGCGGTCATGGAATGCACGCTAGCGTCCCCGATCCGGCGCCGCCACCGAAAAATTGACAACTATTCCGGCGTCCTCAGCGAATGCGCACGCTTCCGGTACCCGCCGCCGGGAAACGAGTGAAAACGGCAGGATCATGCCCTGGGACAATCCGATCCAAGGTGCCGGCCACCGCCAACATCGCGTCCTGCGCGCGCAAGTTGGACTCCGCGTCGAGGGTTTGGGCGATTGGGACGTGTCGCTCGAAATTCTCGTACAGGTAGGCGTTGTCCGACGCCAGCACGACCGGGCCCGTGGACGTGGCGATGGACATCCACTCGGAGGCGTACGTGTGCTTGCCTCCGGTAAAAACCCGAATGCCCGGGAAGATCTCGGTGTTGGTGCTGTCGATCAGCTGAACGCGTCCATCGCGCATGGCGTCGTGAAGGACGCGGGCAACATCCTTGTCGATCGCGGGCTGAAGGGCCTCACCGTTCGGCCCGACGTAGTACTCATATTCGGCGCGCTGCAACCACACGCGAGCGCGCGGAAAGAGGTCAACGCCATCAGCGTGATCCCAGTGAATATGAGAGAGGACGATATCGCTGACCGTGGTCGGATCGATGCCGCTACGCCTGAGCGCTTCGTCAGGAGCAACAAAGTCCGGGATCTTCCACTGATCGACAAACTTCTGCCGGTGGAATCCAGCGTCGAACAGGATGGTGCGCTGACCGTCGCGGATGGCCCAAACCATTACCGGACCATCGATCCGGCGCGAGGTGTCGGCGCCAGCAATCAGGCCACGCACTCGGAACTGCGGCAGGGTCGCAAACTTCACAGCGAACACGTGATAGTCGTGCGTCTGCAGGGCGGATCTTGCTGCAGCGCGCGTTTCAGAAGGCGCGCGTTGAACGGTCTCAACGGACGGAACGAATAGGAGCAGCAAGAATGCTGGAGAAAAAGATCTCATGTTGATGCCGGCGTGCGGCTCGAGGTTTCTTGCGCAGGGGAGGAGAAAAGCGCTGCGAATCTAGCCGCCACGTGTGACGAAGAACAATGCATCGTGCCCGACTGGCTTCGGGTACACGCGGCGCATAACTTCGCGGTGGACGCGTGAAGGAACGCTTAACTCAAGGCAGCCTATGTATCCGATCGTACTCGGTCTGCACAATCTCGTACGCTGGGCAGTGATTCTCGTGGGGTTGTGGGCAACGATCACGTTCTGGAAGGGCTGGTTCGGACGTTCTGCATGGGGCGCCTCTGAACGTGCAGCTGCGCGCGCATTCGTCACGGTGCTGGACGTGCAGTTGCTGATCGGCGTGCTGTTGTACGCCTTTTTCAGCCCGCTCACGCGTGCCGCTTTTCACGACATGAGCGCGGCCATGGGCGATCCTCCGGTCAGGTACTTCGTCGTTGACCACGTCGCCGTCATGCTGGTGAGCATTGTGGCAGCGCATGTTGCGTCTGCGCGGTTGAAGCGGGCCAGTACCGATGCCCTGAAATTCCAGACGGCTGCGGTTTGGTTTGGCGTCGCCCTCGCTGCCGTGCTCGGGTTTGTGCCGTGGGGCAGGCCCCTGATGCCGAGTTTCTAGGGCAGCGCACGCGGGTATTTCCGCACGGACCTGTCCAGCAATGGCAGGGCTGAAGGGCAGCTAACGGCCCATCGCACCGATACTTTTCGGTATGCGCGCGCTGGTGATCCTGTGGAAGCTGGGTCCGATCGTGATCTCGTTCATTCGAGATCACCGCCGTTGGGTGTTCCGCGGTGGCCCGGTGGCGCGAACCGAGGACTTTCATCGTCGTCGGGCGGCACGGCTGGTTCGGCATCTGGCCGAGCTCGGGCCGTCATTCATCAAAATGGCTCAGCTGTTCGCGACGCGCGCGGACCTGTTGCCAGAGGCGTATGTGGAGGCACTGTCCACCCTCACGGACCAGGTCCCTCCCGTCTCAATCGACGCCATCCGTCGGCAACTGATCACGGCCTATGGACGTTCCCCGGACGAGATGTTCGAGCGGTTCGATCCACTACCGATTGCCGCCGCGTCGCTCGGACAGGTGCATCGCGCCGTGTGGAATGGCGAAGACGTCGCAGTAAAGATCCTGCGGCCCGGCGTTGAGGCGCTGGTGCGAAAGGACATGGCGGTGGCAAAGCCGCTGATGCGTTGGCTCGAACGTCGCTTTCCCAACTCGCACCTGAAGAACGCGCGCAATGTGATCGAGGAATTCTCCGGGCGAATCTGGGAGGAGATGGACTTTGAGCACGAGGCCGCCAACGCCGTAGAAGTCCGCGCGAACTTTCGGGACAATCCGCGCATCCGGATTCCGCGGATCGTGCCGGAGCTGGTTCGCCGTCAGGTGCTGGTGATGGAGTTCATGGAGGGTGTGCGCGTCGACCGGTTGATCGCGGCGCCAGGCGAGGCGTCGTCGAATCCGCGCGGTGTAATTTCCTCGGTCATGGAGTTGTACCTGCAGATGATGATGGTCGACGGGCTGTTCCATGCGGACCCTCATCCGGGCAACGTCCTGGCAACGCCGGATGGCCGCATCGTGCTCCTCGATTTCGGCATGGTGGTACGTGTGCCCCGTGAGCTGCGACGCAACCTGGTGCAGACGATCTTTGCCGCCATTCGCAAGGACGTCCCTGGGACCGTAGCGGGCTTCCGATCGCTCGGCGTGATCGCACCGGAGACCTCGGACAGTGAGATCATGGGCCTGGCCGATCGCTTATTCGAGATCGCCTACAACGATCGCACCATGCGGGAACGGATCGAGCTGCTGGCCAACGAGGTTGTGGCTACTCTGTACGACTGGCCGGTGAGATTGCCGAGTGAGATGGTGTACTTCGCCCGCACGGCTGCGTTGATCGAGGGATTGGGAGTGAAGTACGATCCATACTTCAACCCCATTGCGTTTGCCTCTCCGATCGCGATTCGCATGCGGAGCCGGATCATGACGTCGTTGGCCGAACCGGGGCAAGCGAGCGTGATTGACTGGCCTACCATGATTGGCGCGGCGGCGGGCAAGGTCGCCGGCGTTGTTGCCCGGGCCGGCAAGGAATTCCTGAACGCGTTCAATGCCGAGTGGAATGCGCCCGGAGGATTCTCGCTGGATCGCCTATTCGGAACGGTGCGTTCCCACACGGCCAAGGAACTCGAGGGAGTGATTGATCTCGCGGAACGACGACGCCTGCGCGATGGGTCGTCAGGGCCAACGGCACCGCCACCTCCAACCCTGCTGGCTGGGGACTGACGCATGGAAGGACGCGACGTGCCGTTCTCGGCGCTGTCGGCGCGGTCGCAGACTTTCATTGTGGCAATGACGCTGGTGCTCGCGGTGGAGTCGGTGGCGCTGCACGCGTTGCTGCTCAAGCGCTGGCCCGCCGTGTCCATCGTGCTGGTGGCGTTGAACGTCTGGACGGTGTGGTGGTTCGTTCAGGACTATCGCGCGGTGGCGGCCGAGCCGACGCTGGTGCGGGAATCTGACCTGTTATTGCGCCTTGGGCGTCGTATGCAAGGCCGCGTCGGTTATGACGTCGTCGATTCCGTCGTGCGCCCGACGTGGCAACAGATCCCGGCCACGGGCAGCCCTGGATACGTGAAGCTGTCGGGCACAGACGATCCGAATGTGTTGCTCCGGCTCTCGCAACCTGTGCCCTTTCAGGGACCGTTTGGCATTCACAAACGTGGGCACACGGTTGGGTTGCGACTGGATGATCCTGACGGTTTTGTGAAAGTCGTGAGTGAACGCGTGAGCGCACGCGGCTGATCGGTGCGAACGTGACCCTGTTCGCGCGCTAGCGGCGCCGAGGTCACCTCACTCACGGTCCGCGCGGACCATCGTGTTTACTTCTGCCGTGGGCTGCGAGGCGATTTCTGGCTCGCGGCCTCCTCCTCACGCGGTGCGGCATACTGCATTCGTCGCAAGATGATCTCGGCACGCCGCGAGGCGATGCCGCCGGAGGGCGACCAGCGACGGGGCGACGGGAGAATGGCGGCCAACCGCGCGGCTTCCTCTCGCGTTAGGCGAGCCGCCGGTTTGTGGTAATACGTCTGTGACGCCATCTCCGCCCCAAAGATGCCGTCACCCCACTCAGCGAGGTTGAGGTACAGATCCAGGATACGATCCTTGGACAGGCACAACTCCAGCACGATCGTCAACCATGCTTCCAAGCCCTTGCGGATGAACGAGCGTCCTTCCCACAGGAAAAGGTTCTTCGCCACCTGCTGCGTGATGGTGGAAGCCCCCCGCAACTTCTTCCCGTGCTTGCTGGCGTCGATGGCCTTTTCGAGCTCCTCGAAGTCGAACCCTTCGTGCAAGAAGAACCGATCATCCTCAGACGCCAAGACGGCGCGATGTAGGAATGGCGAGATCTGCTCGTGGGACACCACGTCGCGCCTGGGGTACACCGGGCGCTTGCCCTCGCTCAGGCGTTGCACGGACCGCCAGAGCATGACCGTGGTCGTCAGCGGCTGAACAAAGTTGAGCGGGAGAATGAGCAGAAACGGACCGACCAGCACGACCAAGATGCCCCAGAGTGCGAGGCGGCGAAGGCGTTGCAGGATCGGACGCATCTGTCAAAGTCGGCGCGTTGAAGGGCGGACTCAAGAGGCAGGTTCCGTTTGACCAGAACCGGTGCCGACCGCTCGACGAGGTCGCGGGGCGCGGCTAGACTGCGAGGACGCCCGACCACGTTCACCACGCATATCGTTCCTTCATGACGAAACGCATGTCGCTCCAGCGAGCCCTTTTGGCAGCGGCCTTCCTGCTCCCGCAGGCAGCGACCGGACAAGCCTCGCCGCCACCGTCGACGCCCTTTCGACCTGGTATCGAGGTCCTGCTCACCGACTCGCTCCACCTGATCCAAGGGAAGCGAGTTGGGCTCATCACCAATCACACCGGCGTGTTGCGCGATGGGCGATCGACCATCGATGCCCTGGCCCATGCACCCGGTGTGCGCCTAACGGCGCTGTTCGGACCGGAGCACGGGCTGCGAGGCGCGGCCAAGGCGGGAGAAAAGGTCGCTACGTCGATTGACTCAGCGACCGGTGTGCCGGCGTACTCGCTCTACGGCGACACGCAGGTGCCAACGGCAGAGATGCTCAAGGATGTCGATGTGCTGCTCTATGACATCCAGGACGTGGGAGCGCGGACCTATACCTACGAGTGGACGATGGCGCTGAGCGCTCAGGCGGCGGGTCGTCGATTCATCGTTCTGGATCGACCGAACCCCGTTCGCGACGATCGCGTCGAAGGTGGCGTGCTCGATCCAAAGTTCCGGTCTTTTGTGGGACAATTCCCAGTCGCTATGCGATACGGTATGACCCCCGGCGAACTCCTTCGGTATCTCGTTGGCGTGGGTCAGATCAAAGCCGACATCGGCGTTGTCCCGATGGACGGCTATCGTCGGGACATGTGGTGGACGGACACCAGGCAAGTATGGTCGAACCCATCACCGAACATCCGCACCCCCGACGCTGCCCTCCTGTACACGGGTACGGTGTTCTTCGAGGGTACCAACCTCACCGAAGGCCGGGGCACGCCGATGCCGTTTCAGCTGATCGGTGCCTCCTGGCTCACCGATGCCGGGGTGATCGCCAAGGAGCTAAACGCCAAGCGAATCCCCGGGGTGGTGTTCGACTCCACCAGCGTCACCATGGAGGAGGGATTCAAGTTCAGCGGCCAGCGGATCCCGGTGATCGTGGTGGTCGTGTCGGACCGGGACCTCGTTAGGCCCCACGTGGTCGGTCTGCAGATGCTACGGACGATCTATCAGCACCATCCGAAGGACTTTCAGTGGCGAAAGGATGCGATCGACCGCTTGGCCGGTTCTGACCGGTTACGAACCGCGGTGGAGGCGGAAGGCGGCATCGAACGGCTAATCCCCGTCCTGGACGAGGAATCGGCCCGTTTTGCCAAGGATATCACCCCCTACCTCATCTACCGGTAACCAGAGGGCCAGCCGGCCCCTGGCCCCGCGAAACCTGCGTTGGAGCCGTGCCGTAGTCCCGGCATGTCGCTCTTTGAGGCTATCCGTCTTGCCCTCGCGCAGATCCGCGTCCAGAAGCTGAAAAGCTTCTTCACGCTGCTGGGCGTGACGATCGGCGTGATGTTCCTGATCGCCGTCGTTTCGATCGTGCAGGGGATGGGCCGATACATGGAAGATGATCTGGTTGGCAAGATCATCACCAAGGGGTCGTTCGAAGTGCGGCGTCGCCCGAACATCAACATGGGCGATGTCGATGAATCCGTCTGGCGCGAGTACGCCACGCGCCCCCGCATGACAGAAGACGATGTCAAACCGGTCACTGATGCCTTAGTGGCCGGATCGCGATGGGCGATCGTCGGATCGGACCCGGTGACCGTTGAGTCGCGTTATGCGCGACCTCGCAAACCGTTCTTGAACGCGGTGTCCGAACAGTGGATGGCGATCAAGAACCTTGGGGTGACCGAAGGACGGCTGATCGCTCCGCAGGAGTATGAAACCGGCGCCCACGTCGTGATCATCGGCGAGGACGTTCGCACCCACTTCTTCCCGGGCATCAGTCCAATCGGTCGCGAACTGAAGGTCGGCGACCTGCCATACACGGTCGTTGGAGTTGCCGAGAAGCAGGGAAGCGCGTTTGGGCTGTCAATGGACAGCTTCCTGATCGCCCCGTACAAATCGCCCGCGCACCGACTCGTCAACCGCTTCAAGGTGATCGACGCGGTCATCGTGCAGTCGCCCAACGAGGCGGCGATGCACGTGAACATGGAGAACGTGCAGCAGGTCATGCGGCAGCTCCGCAAGCTGCGTCCCACCCAGAAGGACAACTTTGTTCTCGAGACCTCTGACTCGGCGCTCGAGTTCTGGCGGAAGATCCAGGGCTTTCTGGTGTGGGCGGGGATCGCGCTGCCCGCGATCGGCTTGATCGTCGGCGCGATCGTCATCATGAACATCATGCTGGTGGCCGTCGCCGAGCGGACACGCGAGATCGGCGTGCGCAAGGCGTTAGGTGCCCGTCGGCGCGATATCCTGAGCCAGTTCATCGTGGAGTCCACCGTGCTGGCGATCGTTGGGTCGATCTTTGGCATCTTGGCTGGGGCTGGGCTGGCCAAGACGATTTCTGCCGTCTCGCCGTTGCCGGCTGAGGTGGCGTTATGGTCCGTGGTCGTGGCGGTTTCTGTGGGTGCTGGCGTCGGGATTGCCGCGGGCGTGTATCCCGCCAGCCGCGCGTCGCGGCTGGACCCGGTCATCGCCCTGCGACAGGAATAGCCGTGCAACTTCCCTCTGGTGTTACCGCGCTGATCGAAGGCATCGCCATTGCGGTGGATGCACTGCGCGCCAACAAGGTGCGAGCGGCGCTGACGATCCTTGGCATCGCGATCGGTGTGTTTGTGGTGGTCGTGATGTCCGCCGCGATCCACGGCATCAATGCTGGCGTCGCGAAGGAATTTGAACAGGCAGGCCCGACGACGTTCTTTGTGAACCGCTTTCCCATTTCGCTGGAAGCCTGCAGCGACGCCGACGAAACTAGCTGCAAGTGGCGGAACAACCCGCCGTTGCGACTGACGGAAGCGGCGTCCATCAGCCGACTGGCTACAGTCAAGGGAATCACGGTGTCGACCGGAGCGTCCGTCTCGGCCAAGTACTTCGATCGATTCCTTCCCAGCATTCAAGTTCAGGCCATGACCGCCAACTGGCCGGAAGTGAACGGCGGGGACATCGTGCTCGGCCGCAACTTCACGACCGCAGAGGAAGCGGGCGCCGCGCGCGTCATCGTCATCAACGACGTGTTGCGTGACCGGCTCTTTGGCGAATCGGACCCTATCGGGAAGATCGTCGCCATCAACAAGGCACCGTTCGAGGTGGTCGGTCTGTATAAGGAGGCCGGCGGTTTTCTGGGGACGCCGCGCCCAAGAGCCGCGGTCCCGCTCACTACCGGACGTCGGTACCTGAACGCCTGGATCGATTGGATCGATTTCACCATTCGCCCGCGCGCGGGGGTGAGCCGCGACGAGGTCATTGACGATGTGACCGCCGTGATCCGCGGTGCCCGCGGGCTTCACCCCGCGCAGGACAACAACTTTGCCGTCATCACCCAGGACAAGTTGTTCGAAACGTGGGGGAAGATGACCAACGTCTTCTTCCTGGTCATGATCGTGCTGTCCGGCGTGGGGCTGATTGTGGGAGGTGTTGGAGTCGTCGCGATCATGATGATCAGCGTGACCGAACGCACGCGGGAGATCGGGGTGCGCAAGGCACTCGGTGCCACCCGGCGAGTGATCCTGTGGCAGTTCCTGGTGGAAGCGGCTACGCTGACCGCGATCGGCGCGGTTTGTGGGCTGGTGCTGGGATGGCTGGTGGCGTTCCTGGTGCGCAGTGCCACGCCGATTGCCGCGTCTGTACCGCCAGCTGCAATTGCTGTCGCTCTTGGCGCGTCCGGCCTGACGGGCATTCTGTTCGGACTGTTTCCCGCCAGCCGCGCCGCAAAACTCGATCCGATTTCTGCCCTGCGCTACGAGTAACGCGCGTCAGCTGGCTTTTGCGACGCGCGCTTTGCCCGACGGGATCTGCTCTTCCGCCCAGCGCAACGACTCGGTGAAGAGTTCCGGCAACTTGTCGGCAGGTACGTTCAACTGGGTCGCCTGTTCGGTGGCGGATTCCCACAGGCCGAGTTCGTATGACTCGATCACCTGCAGGACGTCGGCGTAGATCCCTTCGCGCTGCAGCAAGGCCAGTTTGACCTCGTCCGCCAGGTTCACGCGCTCCAAGACCTCGGACAAGGGCATTCGGAAGACCGCGTCCAGCAGTGAGAAGAGTCCCACTAAGAACGCCGTACCGCGATCGCGCCCCGAACCAAAGGCGGCGAGCGATTCCGAGAGGTGAGCGCGCTGCACTGCCTGACGCACCAGTTCGTCGTCCACCCCAGATTTGCCTGTGCGCGCTGTGTAAGACGCCAGCGCCAACCATCGAACGAGATTGTTGCGCCCCACCAGCCGCAACGCGTGCTGAATGGAGGTGATGCCGCGACCACCAACGGCCGCCGAATTCACGATGCGAAGCAACTGGAAAGTGATGCCCGGGTCCGCGCTGACCACCTTCTCGAGTTCTCGCTCTGACGTCTTGCTGTCACGCGCCAGTGCCAACAATCGGATGGCCGTGGCGGTGGATGTCGGGATCTCAGCGGCAGGAAGCGGCTCGGGACGACTGAAGTGCGGTCCCTGGAACGCTTCAAAGCCCAGCGCCATGCAATGCTTGTGGATCTTCACGTCGTGAACGTGGTCGGCGATCGCCGACTTTCCCTGACGCTTGAGCCCCGCGACCAAGGAACCCAACATCGCAGGATCCGTCTCGCGAAGGTCGAGCCGCACCAACTTGGCATGCGCCAACAGCGACAACACGGGGCTGCCGGCGCCCTTCGGCAGCTTAAACTCGTCAAGCCCGATCGTGACGCCCGACGCCGCGAGTGCCGTCAGCGCGTCGAGCACCGCTGCCTCCGGTGTGAGGTCCGGCGGCAACAGGACAACGAGTGAGCGCGGATCTGGCGCATTCACCACGCGCTCCAGCAGCTGATGGCGCGTCACGCGCACATACGCCGGCAGGCCGGAGCGGAACACGTCGAACGAGCCGCTCAGGTAGCTGCGTGCGAAAGGATCCGTGCCGTCGCCGCTATCTCGGAAACGAAGTTCGTACCCGATGGCGGCGTCTTTGCGATCGAAGATGGGCTGTCGTACGAGGCAGATATCGGACATGTTCGGGATCGGAGACACCTGACTTCGATGAGTATCGGCACGACCGCAGGCCAGCAGTAGCGCCCCGGCGGGACCGTGCCCGGCTGTAACGCAATGCCGCGCCAGCGCGTCCTGATCTATCGGGGTCAGTCTTCGTCACACGATCCCCACTCCTTTTGTCACCAGGCGCCATCAGAGACCAGCGTGTCAACGGACCTCCTCTCCGGCAACGTCGCACTCACCATCGCAGCAGTAGCGGTGGTGGCGTACGCATTCGGGAGAAGGAATCGGCGATCGTCCAGCGTGCGCACGCCGCTAAGCGGGCCAGGGGAACGAAGCGCGGGTGACGACTGGGCGGTGATGAGCGGAGCAAGGGCCTTCGCACTGGACGCCGTGAGCGAGGCTGTTCTCATTGTGCAGTCCGACGGACGCGTCCGCGATTGTAACTCAGCTGCCCTCGCACTATTCCAGCGACACCGCGGCAGCATTCAGGACGTGTTCGTTCCCACGCTCCGCTCTCTCGAAGCAGACGCGGAAGCCTACCGAGTAGCACGCGAGCGCGGACTCTGGACCGGCGAGGCGTGGGTCAGACTGCCGGACGGTGCCGTGACACTTTGCACGGCGCGGCTGGTGCCGCTCCCGGATGGACGGGGGTCGGTCGGCGCGTTTGCGGAGACGTATCGGGACGCGGTGAGCGAGCGCCTGGCGACGCAGGACCTTCGTGACCGTCTGTTCGGTGTTCGTCAGGCGGTGAATGAGACGACGGATACCGAGCGTGCCGAGGAAGCGCTGGTTCGGCTTGGTGAGTCGTTCCGGGATCTCGAACTCGCGGTCCAACATTACGAACACGTCGTGGCGGCACTCCGCATCAGTGACCCAGCGACCGAAACGGTTGCTGGACTAGTGCACGAGAGCATGGAAGCGAGTGCCAACGCAGGGACGCAGGCCCTGCTGCGCGAGGTCCCCCAACTCCTCGCACGCTTGAAGACGCATCTCGACCGCTTGGAGCGCCTGAGTCCTCACTGAAGCTGTGCGCGCTCCATGCATGCGCGGGTAAATTAGACGATTCTTACCGTCTGCTCCTGCAGCATCAATAGCACGCGAAAAGGGTGAATGCCCGTCGAGCAGGCGTTAGGTTTGCCGAGCGACCGACGGTCACCGAACCTTCAGCGGGGCAGCGTGCCACACGCGACCACGAGAGCTGTGCTCATTCAAATACCCGAGAATCCTCAGGCGCTGACGGGCGCGACCTGGGACGACATCGCGCCGTACTATGAGCGGCTGGTTGTTTTGCCGGTGGCCGATGACCAAGTGGCTGAGTGGGTGTCCACGTGGTCACGACTCGAGGAGGTTGTGGAAGAGGCAGGAACGCTGGCGGTGATCGCGTACACGTGCGATACCGGCGATGCCGAGAAGGAAGCGGCGAACCTGCGGTGGACTTCCGAGATCTTTCCGAAGGCTGCGGAGCAGCAGGTGCGACTAGCCAAGCGATTGCTGGAGTTTGGATACACGCAGCCTGGCCTGGAGCCAACGCTCCAGAACTTTCGCACCGACATCGAGATATTTCGCGAGGAGAATGTCAGCCTCTTTTCCCAATTGGAGGAGCTGACGACAGCCTACCAGAAGGTCGCCGGTGGCCTGGTGGTGACCTGGGATGGCGAGCAGAAGACGATTCCGCAACTCGCTCCCTACCTGAAGGAACCCGATCGCTCGGTGCGCGAGCGAGCGTTTCGCGCGGGCGCCGCCGCGTATCTCGAGCACAAGGCGGAGCTGTCGTCCCTGTTCGATCGGATGTTCGACCTGCGCCAGCGGATTGCGCATAACGCGGGCTTTGCCGACTTCCAGGCGTACGCGTTCAAGTCCAAGCACCGCGTGGACTACTCGCCCGATGATGTGGCGAGATTTCATGACGCGGTCGAGCAGACGGTGACGCCAGCACTGTCGCGCATGATGGAGTATCGTCGCAGGCGTTTGGGCGTGTCTGAACTGCGCCCGTGGGATACGCAGATCGAGCTGGACACGACGCGCCCGATGAAGCCGTTTGCTGACCTGACGGGGTTCATCGAACCTGCCAAGCGCATCTTCCACGCCTTGGATCCGGCCTTGGGCGTCCAGTTCAAACGTATGGCGGACGAGGGGCTGTTGGACCTGGAGAGCCGAGCGGGCAAGGCGCCGGGTGGCTACTGCACCAAGCTTTCTTTCCGCGGCGTGCCATTCATTTTCATGAATGCGGTGGGCGTGCATGACGATGTCGTGACGCTGGTGCACGAGGCCGGTCACTCGTTTCACGACTTTGCTTCTCATGCCCAGCCCTTGATCTGGCAGCGCAGCGTCGGGCACGAGGCCGCCGAGTTGGCGTCCATGAGCATGGAACTGCTCATTGCCCCGCACCTTTCGCGACCGGTGGGCTATTACACGCCCGAGGAATCCCGTGTGGCGCAGGTCGAGCAGTTGGAGGACATCCTGACGTCGCTGGCACACATTGCCAGCGTGGATGCGTTCCAGCGGTGGATCTACACCAGCGGTGAGGGAAGAGATTCCGAGGCGCGCGACGCGGCGTGGCTACGCATTCGTGGCCGCTTCGAGCGCGGCGTTGACTGGACGGGGCTGGACCCGGAGCGGGTCATTCGCTGGTACCGTCAGCTGCACATCTTCGAGTATCCGTTCTATTACATCGAGTACGGCATCGCCCAACTTGGCGCGTTGCAGATCTGGCGAGAGAGCCTAAAGGATCCAGCGGGGGCCGTCGCCCGCTATCGCCGCGCCTTGGCGTTAGGCGGCACGCAGGGCCTGCCCGACATTTACCGGACCGCCGGCGCCCGGCTGGTGTTCGATGCAGCGACCATGGGCGAACTCGTGGCGTTGGTGGAACAGCGGTTGGAGGCGTTGCGCCAGGGGACCTGAGGCCCGAGGTCGGCTTTAGGTGACGCGGACGGCGGAGGCCAGTTGGGCTGGCGACACGGCGGTAATGCCACCGGCTTGGCCCACCACGGCGCGGCGGTGGTAGTCGATCTGCCCAAGGTGGTAGGTCAGATGCGTTGCCAGGTGCAAGAGGAAGTCGAGGGTATTGAGCCTCACGGCACCGATGGCCACGGGGAACGTGGCGGCCAGCTCCGCGTCGCCAAGACGAGGGACCGTTGCAGCCACGGCGGCGGCCGCGGCGTCGATCTCGCGCAATAGGTCGGCCCGCGACACATCGCGTCGGGCGAACTCCGCGTCACGGTTCCGGACGTAGCCGGTGCCTCCCAGCTCCGCGCCGATGTACGCCTGGAGATTGCCCGCGAGATGCAACACCAGCGTCCCAGCGCAGTTGGGGATGCCGGCGGTGGTCTGCCAGACCGACGCATCGTCGGGGTACGCTTCCACCTCGCGGCGCAATGCCCCAAGGTCACGGGCCAGCATGGTCGCCAGATAGGTCGTGAGCATGCAACACCTAACGAATGATGAGGTTGAGCGTCCGGGCGGTATGCCCAGCCGTGCGACGATGCCTTGCGCAATCGATACGCACTGGACAAAGGTACAGCATGCGTGAATTTCGCGTCTGGACTCGTGCCGCCGCGGCGTTGCTGGTCGCCTTGTGTCTGACCCGGCCGGCCGACGCCCAGCGCGCGCAGAATCCGAGCGGGGTCCGTGTGGGGGCGCAGATCGTGACGGCCACTGTGATAGCGCCGGTGGCCTTCGTGGCTGGCGGGCTTGCCACCCGGGCGTTGGCGTTGCGAGCCGGAGCCAGTGAGGACGGAGCGCGAAATGCCGCGTACATCGGCGCGTGGACGCTCGCCGGGCTCGGAGCTTCCGTGGTACCGCCGCTCCTGCTCCGCGGCGGGAATTATCCCGCGTCGGCGGCGGGAACAGCGGTTGGTGGTGTTGCTTCTATCGCCGTCGTCTGGGCAGGTCGGCACCTCTTTCACGATGATGCACGATGCGGCGTGGTATGCACCCTGGTTGGCGCGACGGCGTTCGCACTGCCTGCCACCGGCGCCACCCTCTTCTACAACAACTCTCGTTAGGCACCGTGGGTACCCGCCGACGGCCGGGCATCGCGCACGTCCTGCTGGCATCGATGGGCGTCCTGTTCGTCGCAAGGGACCTCCCGGCGCAAACCCCGGATCGTGCACCACCGTGCCTCCGCTTTGCCTTTGGCCCCTGGCAGCCCCCACTCGACTGGGCGGAGGCCGGTCACGCCGGCAGCGCCCAAGGCAGCGGTGAAGCTGCCCGACGCTTGCGCGACTCGATCTTCCTGCAGCAACCCGGTCGCGACCATGGAGATGGCATGGCCTGGGACGAACGCTCCAACGGCACTCGTCTCTACCTTTTCCCGGAATGGTGGCCGGCGGGTGTGGTTATTCAGTTCGATAGCACGAGCCTCGCCGGCGACACCCTCCGAGGGGTGGCCCAGGCCATGGTGGCCGACGGCGACGCCCGACGCAGCACGACACGGGTGCGCGCGTTACGCGTGGCCTGCGGAAAGAGTCGTTAGGTCGCGGCATATCGTCATTCTGCCGTCCGGCTTGCCTCACTCGGCAGGCCGCTTAGCTTGTCCGGATACCTCACGAGGGAGTGCACGCCCGCATGACCAACCAAGTCGTCGCGCGCTTTGTGGACGGTCGAGTGCTCAAGGGCACGAGCCTGGACGTCGATCCCAAACGCCCGCAATGCCATATTCGCACGGCAGACGGGACGATGGTGGAAGTGCAGATGTCCGACCTGAAGGCACTCTTTTTCGTGCGATCGCTCACGGGGGATCCGGCGCGCACCGACGCCCACCACATCGCCCCAACCGATGCGCGGCTGCGCGGCGCGCGGCTTGTCGAGGTGAAGTTCAAGGACGGCGAAAAGGTCACCGCGCTCTCGATGCGATATCCGCTCCCGACCGGATTCTTCTTCCTCACGCCTGTGGATACCAGCGGCAACAACCAGCGAATCCTCGTCAATGGCGGTGAGATTGAAACGGCGACCCTCATGGATGCGCTCGGAGGAGCTCGTTAGGCCGCTCAGTCTGCGCGCCTCGCGCCGCGTCGCCCTGGCGATGGCGGCGCTCATGCTGGCGAGTTGTCACGCCGCCCACACGCCAGCACCGTCGGCGTCGACGGTGCCCCTCACGAATCCCGACGCGATCCTTGCCGACGCCCACGCACCCGCGTCGTTCGTCGTGCGCTTCGAAACGAGTCAAGGCGACTTCCGCGTGCTGGTGCATCGCGACTGGGCGCCGCTGGGTGCTGACCGATTCTATGCGCTGGTTCAGCACCACTTCTTCGACGAGCAGCGCTTCTTTCGCGTGCGGAAGAACTTCATTGCCCAGTTCGGCCTGCACCCAGATCCGGCGGTCATCGCCGCCTGGAAGCCACGTCGGATGCGCGATGATTCCGCTCGCGTCACCAATCGGCGGGGCACGCTGACCTACGCGTTCATCACGGCGGACACCCGGAGCACCCAGATCTTCATCAACCTGGCGGACAACGCGCGTCTGGACGCCGAGGGCTTTGCCCCATTCGGTGAAATCGTCCAAGGTGTCGACGTCATCGATCGTCTGTACGCTGGCTACGATGAATCCGCGGGGGGCGGCATGCGCGCCGGAAAACAGGGGCAAATCGAGCGTGAGGGGAACATCCATCTGAAACGCGACTTCCCTCTGTTGGACTTCATTCGGCGCGCACGCCTCACGCCGCAGTAGCGAGGTCGGTGCCGGCGCATACTTTGTCCGGCATGACTTCGTTGGACACCTTCCTCGAGTACTGGGAGTCCGTGCGCGCCCGCACGCTGCGGGTTGCCCGCTGTATTCCGCCGGATCAACTGGAGTGGTCGTGGGCAGCCGGGCGGTGGTCGTTAGGCGACCTGGTGCGCCACTTGGGTGCCATTGAACGCGGCATGTATGCGGAAACGGTGCACGGACGCCCCTCGCGGTACCCGGGCCACGACCGCTCCCTGGCCGACGGCTTTGATGCGACGATGGCGTACATCGGGCACTGCCACGCCACTTCCATGGAGCTGTTCCGTGCGTTGACGCCGGCGCAATGGGAGGGGAAGTGCGTGACCCCGGCAGGCACACCCATCACGACGTTCAAGTGGTTGCGGGCGATGGTCGAACATGAGGCGCACCATCGCGGGCAGATCTATCTGATGTTGGGAATGCTCCAGGTGCCCACCCCCCCGCTGTATGGCCTGACGGAAGAAGAGGTGCGGGCCAGGTCTATCGATCCGGAGTAACGCATGAGACGACACGTCGTGTGCCTGATGACCGCATGGTTGCTCGCCAGCGCTTCCACCAGCAGTGACGCACAGGAGCGGCGAGCGCCGAGACGACCGGAGCGGGAAGGCGGCGCACGGGCCGAGGGTGCTACAGTGGCTGGTATCGCGAACCCGCGACTGG
The DNA here is from genome assembly GCA_046327745.1 of Gemmatimonadaceae bacterium. GTDB lineage: Bacteria > Gemmatimonadota > Gemmatimonadetes > Gemmatimonadales > Gemmatimonadaceae > JABAQJ01. Next base: position 114,208 of record JAXLXV010000007.1, read on the forward strand.
TGGACCTGACGCACGACCTGTCGTCGGCGACGACAGCGTGGCCAGGTTCCAAGCAGGGATTCCGCTTGGATACGATCACCGCCGGTCGAAACGCGGAGGGACGCTATGCCGCGCTATTCGCCCTCTCGCTTCCCGAGCACTTTGGTACGCATCTGGACGCGCCGCATCATTTCGATGAGCACGGCGCGACCCCCGCGCAGATCCCCCTCTGGCGATTGATCGGCCCGGCCGTGGTCATCGACATCAGCGATTCGGCCGCAGCCAATCGCGACTACACCTTGAGCGTGTCAGACGTGGAGCGTTTCGAGGCCGAGCACGGGCGAATTCCGGAAAACACCATCGTGCTGGTGAGGACCGGATACGCCGCGTACTGGTCGAATCGGGCGAAGTACTTCGGCTGGGACTCGACCCGCACACCAATCCAGCTGCACTTTCCCAGCCTCGGCGAGGCGGCGGTACGCGTTCTCGTTCAGGATCGCCGGATTGCAGCTGTCGGAGTCGATGTCGCGTCGACGGATGCGGGGTCGGCCACCACGTTTCCCGTGCATCGCGTGCTTGGGGAGGCCGGGGTACCAGGATTCGAAAGTCTCGCCGATCTCACTGAGCTGCCGCCCACGGGGGCATACGTCGTCGCCCTGGCACCGCGAATCGTTGGCGGTTCAGGCGGACCACTGCGCGCCGTGGCCCTGATGCCCAGACGCGATCGAGGAAATCGCCCCAACCGTCGTTAGGACCTCTCGCTCATCGATGCCACCGGAAGTGAGTCTGTCGAGGAGATCGCCATGGAAGACATCACACCGTATGCCAGACTGGACGTCACGCATCGCGGCGTCGACACGGGGTCGGCACTCTCTGTCCTGATTGCGCGGGTCCTATTGGGCGTCAGCACCTTGCTGCCCGCGATGTGGCGGGTGTTTCACGTCGGTCCTTTCGCACAAACACGACAGGAATTCGTTGCCCCGCTCTCTGGCACGATGATCCCAATCTGGCTTCGCTGGCTGATTGGCTTCCCGGCCCCCTTCGTCGACCTCATTGCCGGAGCTCTTGTTCTGCTAGGCATCCAGACCCGTGGGGCCCTGGTGGCAGTCTCGGCTACAATCCTGGCGATGGCGTTAGGCTCGATCGTCCGCGAACCGCTGCACGACTTTCCGCTCCAATTCTTGCCTCGAGTCGCCCTGTTGTTGTACGTGTTGGCCATGCCTGAGTCCGTGGATCGCTGGAGTCTGGAATCGTGGCTCGAACGAAAAGGGCGGCTACCGAGGTAGCATTCCGACCCGTCCTGCCTGTACGCGACGTCATACGCGCATTACCGTGAGCATGGATCGAGCGCGACTCGAACCGACGACCAAGGGAGCGATCGAACACGGAGGCAGGACCATGCGATGGACCCCAGGAGAACGCAGCAGCGACATCGAGGATCGACGCGGCGCCAGCGGCGGCGGCATGCGCGGCATGCCCGGTGGTGCTGGACGGCTGGGTTTGGGGGGAATGGTCATCCTGCTCATTCTGAGTCTTGTGTTCAAGCAAGACTTTTTCAGCCTGTTGAGTGGCGCAGCGCCGGGTCCGTCAGCTGGCGAAACGTCCGCGCCGGTGCGATCCACGCCGCAAGAAGATTCGCTCGTGCAGTTCGTTTCGTTTGTGCTGGACGATGCCCAGTCAACGTGGGCTAAGATGTTTGCAGCATCTGGGAAGTCATGGACGAACGCCAAGTTGGTCCTGTATCGAGATGCGACACAGACGGCGTGCGGATTTGGTGAATCCGCCTCTGGGCCGTTTTACTGCCCAGGTGACCAGAAGGTCTACATCGACTTGGGCTTTTACGACGAGCTGCGGTCGCGATTCGGCGCACCTGGCGACTTCGCGCAGGCATACGTGTTGGCCCATGAACTCGGCCACCATGTGCAGAACCTTCTTGGTACCGACGCTCAGATCCGTCGGCTTCAACGGTCCAATCCCGGCGCGCAGAACGCCTTGTCGGTCCGACTGGAGCTGCAAGCCGACTGCTATGCCGGGGTGTGGGCGAACAACACGGCGCAGCGGGACCTCCTGCAGCAGGGGGACGTGGAGGAAGGCCTGCGCGCAGCGTCCGCCGTGGGCGACGATCGATTGCAGAAACAAGCCACGGGGCGCGTGAATCCGGACGCCTTCACACACGGATCCTCACGGGATCGCATGGATTGGTTCCAGCGCGGTTACCAAAGCGGTCAGGTCGCGTCGTGCGACACCTTCAAGGGCGTCGGCTAGTTGGTGCTGCGCGTCGGGCGCCGCCTGCGCCGAGAACTGCCATAAGGTAAGGCGAATGCGCATCACGTTGCTCTGCAATCGTGACATCCACGCGAATGCGGCGGTGAACCTGCTGCTTCCCGCGCTGCGCGCGCACGACGTGACGATCTTTGTCTCCGATGGGCCCTCAAAGGCGGCCGCGCTCCCCGCGGTGTTCTCGGATCTCGTGAGCGCCGAGCGCATCATTCCCAATCGCGTCCTGTGGCCACTGGCCGACGGGGCGCCCGATCCGGGGACGACTTGGGCCTCGTTTGAGCGATGTGCCGCGCGTCTATCGGGAACGTGTACTTCACTGAATGCGCCGAATACCGCTGAGGGACTACAGACCCTTCGGGCCGCACAGCCAGATCTCATTATCACGATCCGCTACGCACGCATCCTGCGCGACGAGGCGATTTCCATTCCTCGATTTGGGGTGATCAACCTGCATTCCGGACCACTGCCGGCTTTTCGTGGTGTGTTGGCGACTTTTCGCGGCATGATCACCGGGGCAAGCACTATAGGATGCACGCTGCACCGCATCGTGGACGCGGGCATCGACACCGGTCCGATCATCCGCGTGGCAACCTTGCCCACGCCGACCACGTCTTCGTTGTTCGACGCTGTGCAGAGTGTGTATCCACCTGGGGCGGAGATGATCGCCGACGCGATCGATGACCTGCAGAGGGGGAGTTCGCTCCCCGGGGTCCCACCCTCGTCAGCGGGCACATACTACTCATGGCCCAACGCCGACGACTTCGCCACGTTCTTGCGCATGGGATATCGTCTGGTAGACGTGGCCAGCTACGCGCAGTTGCTTGCGCGGTATGCCGTCACCGCATGAGTGCAGGAGCCGCGTGGCGCGGGGTAAGGCGCCGAAGAATGGGCGGATGGGTGTCTCTCTGCTCGTTAGGTATCGCTGCGTGCTTCAGCAGCGGGGAGCCATTGGTTTCGGGGGCGCAAAAATGCCAGGCCCCGGCCGATGGCACGCCATCGTTTGGCTGTGCGGTGCTGACCGGGAGCGTGGTCGGGCCAGCGGACGAGCCGCTGGATGGCATCTCGGGCGCGATCCGCAGCACGCCGCAGTGCGCGTGTCGCAGTGTAGCGATCGTGGTGGACACCACGGGGATGTTCACGATCACCGTCCATCGGGCGCTCAGTGCGCCCACCAGTTCGCCCGATACCGCGACGGTCATCGTGTACATGGGCGCAACCGCGGCCAAGTATCCGCGATCGATCACGGGTGATGCCTTCTTCGACACCGCATCGGTGCTGATGACGTACGCGCCGGTCGGGGGTGAAGCTCAGGTCTACAACTTACGTCTACAGATCCCGCTGCCGCCGCGCTCGTGATGCCACGCACGCCGGCATCCGCGGCAGGCACCATTCGACCACCCAATAATTCTCTCTTCTGATTGAGGCTGGAATGCGCGCATCACATGTGACAATGGCCATGACGATCGACGGCAGCAACATCATGGAGACGATGGGCGTCGTCCGCGGGATTGTCGTGCGATCACGTTCGGTGTTCGGGAGCATCGGCGCCAAGCTCCAGACGTTGGTCGGCGGCAACATCACGATCCTCACGAATCTTTGCGAGCAAGCGCGTGCCGACGCCTTCTCCCAGATGGTGGAGCATGCCGAACTGCTTGGAGCTGACGGGATTATCTGTGTACGCTACGATGCGACAGAGATCCTACCTGGCGTGACGGAAGTGCTCTGCTACGGCACCGCCGTTCGCACCGATCAACCCGGACGCTAGCCGACGCTTCGCGGCCGTGTCCTGGAAGCGCCTGAATTACCTGCTGCACCGATGGACCGGGATCGTCCTAGGCCTCATCGTGTTCGTGTGGTTCGCGAGTGGGATCGTCATGATGTATTACCCCTATCCCGAACTCACGCCGCGTGAGCGCCTGCAGGCACTCCCCGGCTTGGAGCTCACGAAATCGACCACGCTCCAATCATTGGAAGATGTGCAGCGCGCGTGGCGTGCGGCGGTGAAGGATGGCGCACAACCGACGGCCGCGCGTCTGCGCCGCTGGAATGGACACCTGGCGTACGCGTTGTACGCTGAACGCGGCGTCCATCAGGAAGGCGTCGCGTTGGTCGACGCGGAATCGGGCACCGTACTCTCGCCAATTTCGGCGACTCAGGCGCTCGACGAGGCACGCGCGTCTGCACATTTGGCGGGTGCTGGAGCGGTCGAGCTGCTACCGCGCAGCGATCACTACTTCATGGGGAGTGAGAAGAAGGGAACGTTTCCCGTGTATCGCGTGCAGTTCGCCGATCCGTCACGAACGGCGGTCTATGTAGCCGCGCGCACTGGCGAGCCCGTCGCGCGCGTCACTCGATGGGCGCGAATTTCGACATGGCTCGGCACGGTGCCGCACTGGCTCTACTTTCAGGGACTGTACTACGATCACTTCGACGTCTGGCTTTGGCTGAGCATCCTGCTTCCGGGTGCAAGCCTGATCATTGCGATGAGCGGGATGGTGCTTGGAGTGATCCAGCTCTTTCCACGGCGACGTCGTGGGAGCTGGCGTGTGAGCGCGTACCATGGCATGTCGGTGTGGCATCATCTGTCGGGCATTGCGTTTGGAGCGTTGGTGTTCACGTGGACGCTGAGCGGAATGCTCGAGGTGTTGGGCCCATCATCAACGCCGGGCGTGCGTGAAGTTGCCAAGGCCGCAGGGGATCCGGCGGCGTGGGCGTCCACGACATTGGATGCTCCAGGTGCGTACGCGCGGGCGTCCGCGGTTACGTTGGGCGACACCATCGTGGCTGTGGATTTCGTTCATTCGCAGGGTCGCGCCGGTTACTTGGTGCATTTGCGCTCCAGCGCGCGTGTTTGGGTCGACGCCATTACCGGGGCAGTGCGGCGCCAGATCGATAGCAGCGCCGCGGAGGTTGCGGCACGGGCGATGGTGTCCGGGGCCGCAAATGTTGCAGCTGTCGAGCTCCTGCACGGGCCCGACGCTTTCTATTATGCCAAGAACGGTGGTGAACTCGTCCTGCCGGTCTGGCGGGTCCGGTTTGATGATCCCGGGCACACGGCGGTTTATCTGGATCCGGTGACGGGGATGCCCGCGGCGATCGTGACGGACCAGGTGCGGCAATGGCGCTGGTGGCGCGAGGGACTGCATGACTTCGATTTTCCGGGACTCGTCAACCGACGTCCGCTTTGGGATATTCTTGTACTGGTGCTGATGGTCGGTGGCGTGGTATCGTCAATGAGCGGAGTGTGGCTCCTTGGTCGTCGCTTGTGGCGCCTGCGCCCCGATTTGTAACGGAATATCGAACCATAAATTCGTTAGGCGTGGTATCGGCGCCATGGTGACGCCGGTGCGAATGGGACGTCGTGGGGTAGCCGCACATCTCGGTGACCACTATCTTCTCGGCCAGTGTCGTCGCTACCTCCTGCGGTAGCGGTCATGTTCGCTGACGCTCAACCGGTCTCCATGGTGCCGTCCACGCTGCAGCGCCGACGAGTCGGACCTCGCGTGCCAACGCCTGCGGCGCGCGTCAGTGTATCTCGTTTCATGTCGGCCGCACGCCACTGGGATGTGGATGTGGTTCGAGCTGGGCTGATTGCCCATCCGGAGTATGCGCAAGCGACCGATCATCAGGGTCGCACGGCGTTGCATCTGACGGCAACCGCCGACATCCGCCGGGCCAAGCGGCCCACCTCATCGGCGGTGGCAGTCGCTCGTGCCCTGGTGCAGGCCGGTGCGGATGTGAATGCGGTTCACCCCATCGCCGACGGTGCGGAGTCCTTCCCGGCTCGCGCCCTGTGGTACGCGGTGGCCCGTGGGGGGAACCGCGCCTTGGCTCGATACCTTCTGTCCCACGGGGCGGATCCGAACTACTGCTATTGGGCCGTGGTCTGGAGCGACGACATCGCCACAGCGCGCCAGCTTGCCCGGCACGGGGCAGACGTGAACGTGCGATTTCATGGCGAAACCCCGTTGTTGTACGCCACACGATTGCGGCGCACCCGAATGATGCGCTGGCTGGTCGACCACGGTGCGGACGTCAACGCGGCCGACGGCGAGGGGCGCTCTCCACTGTACCACGCCATTTGGCGCCGACATGCGCCAGCAGAAATTCGCCTGCTGCTTGATGCGGGTGCTTCGGTCACGCAGGCCGCGCATGACGGGTCGACGCCCGCCGCGATCGCCGGGTCCCGGCTGCGAGGATTGGTACCAGCAGCCGACGCGCTCTGACGCGAGTGAACGTGAGGTTGCGCGCCCGCCCCTGCGCGCGACACCGTTAGGCCAGCCCAGACCCCGAACCGATGCCTCATGCTAACCGACGCGTGCTGGTCCGGGCGCGTCCCCTCGCTCCGCCAGCCGAATTCGCCCGCCGCTTTATGCGTGGGGCGCTCATCGGTGCCTTAGTCATCACGCTCGGACTCGGTATCGGCGCGGCCGGCTACCACTGGCTGGAAGGACTTTCGTGGCTGGACGCGACGCTGAACGCAGCGATGCTGCTCGGTGGGGAAGGACCCGTAGCGACACTGCACACCGCGGCGGGTAAGGTGTTCGCCACGGCGTATGCCCTGTTCAGTGGCGTCGTATTCATTACCGCAGTCTCGGTGCTCTTGTCGCCGGTCCTGCACCGTTGGCTGCATCGCTGGCACTTGGACGTGGCCGAAGGTGACGACGACGCCGGATCGCGTGCCGACTGAGGATCCAGTGTTCGAGCTGCGGCGGCTGCAGGGCCATGACGAGGCCCTGGCGTGTGCGGCCATTATGTCCACGAGTGAACCGTGGATCACGTTAGGTCGCGATCATCCCGCGTCATTGGCGGTGGTGTTGAACCCGGACCGGGAAGTCTGGGTGGCCGTCCACGACGGCACCGTGACGGCCTTTGTGGTGCTGGCGATGCGCGGTGGATTCCCCGGTTACATCCAGTCGATCGGTGTCGAGGTGTCGTGGCGAGGGCGCGGCATCGGGCGTCAGTTGCTGGAGCGCGTGGAGCACCGGGTGTTCGAAGAAACCCCGAATGTGTTTCTGTGCGTTTCCTCATTCAATCCGGGCGCGCGTCGCTTTTACGAGGCTGGCGGATACCGGCATGTAGGAACAGTACCGGACTACATCGTGGCGGGCCACGACGAGCACATCATGCGCAAGACGTGCGGGCCCTTGGCCGGGTACCGTTCAGCGGAGACGGCTGGTTGACCCGCCGGCTGCAATCCGACCCCGGGCGCCCGGCGTAGTCTCCTTGACAGGACGGCGTTAGGTACCGTGCCATGGAGCGACGGATGATGCGGATGCAGCTGGACCGGCGGACCGAACTGGCACGACGCGCCGAGGATGCGCTGGTGGTGGCGTTTCCCGTGCTGGCGGTGGTGTACCTGGTGCTGGAGTGGGGTCTGTCGCGGTGGATCGGCGGGTACTGGGGGGCTTGGTGGCCATCGTCGCGGCCGCGGTGCCGGCGGCCTCACTGGTCCGATTGGCGCAGACGGGACGCTCGCCGCGTCAGGCAGTCCGGGACGGGATGTGGTTGGGCTGCGCGGTGGCTGTGGTCTATGCCTGGGTCTTCACGGCGCCGTTTGTCTCGCTCCCGGGATTCTAGCTGCCTAGCGATACCTGCAGACCTAACGTCGCCCTGCCTTACGACGCCTAGCGAGAGTGACGCCAGCTGCGAGGAGGGGGGCGCGAACTCCTCCGGAATTGCTTATAATAGGGGCGGTCGTCGGCGGCCTGACCCCTTACGAATGCCGACCCGCAGGACCCTCACCCCGCCGCTTTTCGCCCGTGTTCTGCGGAGGCGGCACTTCCGGACAACTCTCATGGCACAGCGCAAAGCAAAGGCAAAGGCTGGCGCCGCGAAGCGCGGCAAGGGTGCGGCGAAGAAGGCAACGCGTCGCAAGGCGAGCAATCTTCCGCCAGGCATCAGTCGGATCGACCAGCCGTCGACGCGTACACATGGCTACTTCGTTCGCGTCGGATACCATCGCACCAGAGATGGCGCATGGCGGCCAAAGCATCGCGCGTTCTTCGGCGATGCCAGTCACGGCGGCAAAGCCAAGGCCATGAAGGCGGCCGAGAAATGGTTAAAGGAAGTCTCCAAGTAGCACTCCCGACGGCGCGCCACCTGGCGCGCCGTCGCGCATCTGGGACCTAACGAGCCGATCTATCCGCCCCACCGGGCGCCTAACGTGCCTCAGCCGGACCCCTCGGACGTCCCGGATCCCACCCGTCTACTCGGCGCCTGGCAACTGGTCCGCGCCGACCCCGGCCTCGATGTTCCCCCCCGCGCGCGCCTCGAATTCGCCCCCGGAGGCCGACTGCTGTATCACGTCCCCGTTCAACAGCACTGGCAGACGCTGACGCTCATCTACCGTGCCGAAGGCACCACCCTTCACCTCGGCGTGCCAATGACCGCCCAGGAACGGATCGCCAACTTCAGCTTTGGCCCAGGGGGCGCGCTCGTCTTCGACTTTGGAGGACTCCGCGCCATCTTCATCCGGGAACTCTGACCGGACGACTCTCGCATGCCAGTCCTCCTGCGCACCACGCTGCTGCTCATCTGTTCGAACGTCTTCATGACGTTCGCATGGTACGCGCACCTCAAAAACCTCTCCCACCGCAGTTGGCTCGTCGCGGCGCTCATCAGCTGGGGCATCGCGCTGTTCGAGTACCTGCTTCAGGTACCGGCGAACCGAATCGGGTACACGGCCCTGAGTCTTCCGCAACTGAAGATTCTCCAAGAGGCGATCACGCTGTCCGTGTTTGTGCCATTCTCCCTGCTGTACATGCGTCAGCCCATCAAGCTGGACTACCTCTGGGCCACTGTATGTATCATGGGTGCCGTGTACTTCATCTTTCGTTCGCCTTCCACTGCCTAACAACATGGGTACCTTGGTCGCTATCTGGCGCAAACGTGCGCATCGCGGTCCCATGGACGCCGTGGACCGCGCGGAACTCCGGGCGGGGCACGGCCTGTTGAACAACGCCGACGTCGGGGGTCGCCGGCAGGTGACCATCATCGAGGCCGAGGTGTGGCAGCGGCACATGACGGCCCTTGGCGGCGCGCTGGACCCTTCAACACGACGCGCGAACCTGATGGTGAGTGACTGCGACTTGCGCGACGCTCGCGGGCGCGTCCTTCGCGTCGGTAGCAGTCGCATTCGGATACTGGGTGAGACCAAACCGTGTGAGCGCATGGAAGAGGCGCTCCCCGGGTTGCAAGCCCAGATGCGTCCCGTCTGGGGCGGGGGCGCCTTTGGCGAAGTCCTCGACGACGGCGTGGTTGCTGTGGGTGATGTCGTCGCGTGGGTTCCGGACGCGTAGATTCCCACGGCCAACGACCGAGACCGTTCGTGCCGATCTTCCAGAAGTCGTTCATCGAAACGGAGTGTGACGAGTGCAAGAAGCCCTTCCCCGTGTCAACCGGGGGAGTGTGCGAGCGTTGTCGCCGCATTCTTTGCAATGATCATCTGCACGGCTCCATGGCCCGACGCGTGGCCATTGCCTTCGGCGCACGGATCCTGTGTGTGACCTGCCGGCGTGGAGGCACGCCGCCAACGCCGCCATCCACCGACCATGGCCACTGATCGCCTCTACTACCGCGACGCGTACCTTGGCGAGTTCCGCAGCCACGTGACGCGCCGCGCCGATGACGGGCGGCGATTGTACCTCGACCGCACGGCCATGTATCCAACGTCGGGGGGACAGCCCCATGATCTTGGCACGATCAATGGGGTGCCGGTGCTGGACGTGATCGATGAGGGCGATGACGTCGCCCATGTGCTCTCGTCCAAAGTTGATGCTGACGACGTTGACGGCATCGTGGACTGGGGGCGGCGTTATGACTTCATGCAGCAGCATACGGGACAACACCTCATCTCCGCGGTCTTCGCCGACACCTTCGGCTACGGCACGGTGTCCGTCCATTTCGGCGATACCATGTCCACGATCGACCTGCAAACGCCAACCGTCGACGTCGCTCAACTCCGTCGCGCCGAGGAGCTGGCGAACGCTGTTATCGCGCAGAACCGAGAGGTCCACGTCACCTTCGAAGAACAGGCCAGCGCCACCGGGCTCCGCAAAGCCTCAGAACGCGAGGGGGTGATCCGTGTGGTGGAAATTGCCGGCATCGATCGCAGTGCCTGCGGCGGTACACACGTGCGCTCGACCGCCGAGATCGGCGTGTTGCTGCTGCGTCGTCAGGAACGGGTGCGCTCGACGGCGCGGATCGAGTTCGTGTGCGGTGTTCGGGCCGCACGTCGGGCGCGTTCGGACTTCGAAGCTCTTTCGGCGCTGGGACAGGCGCTCAGCGCATCGTTAGATGACATTCCGGCGCTCGTGCTGGCGCAGCAGCAGTCTTTGAAAGCTGCGGAGCAGAAGAACAAGCGCATGGACGGGGAGCTGGCGGAGTACCGCGCCCGCGAGACCTACCGTGCCACGTCGCCCGGCGAGGCCGGCATCTATCGATACGTCCATGTCGCCACCACGGGCAGCCTGGAAGATCACCGCAGCTTCGCGATCGCGTTCTCACTTCTACCTAAGGCCGCGTGCGTGATTGGTCACGAGGCAACCCGGAGCGTCCTCATCGCTGCCTCTGACTCGTCTGGCGTGGATGCGGGCGCCATGATGAAGCAGGCGGCCGCGGCGCTCGGTGGTCGGGGTGGTGGCTCGGCACGGCTCGCACAGGGTAGCTTTCCAGACAGCAACGCTTTTGCGCGAGCTGTTCAGATGCTGGGAGCCTAACGAATGAGCGAGTCGTACCTTCCGATTCAGACACGGCACGCCGTGGTCTCGGTGGATCGCGTCCCCGAACGCGAGGGCATGGTCGTTTTTCTCAGCGGTTCCAAACGCGAGGGCCGCTGGACCATGCCGCGGTACATGCGCGTAGCGGCCATCTTCGGGTCGGCCGAAATCGACCTACGTGAAGCGGAGATTGCCGAAGGGGTGTCGGAGGTAGAGGTCTTTGCCGTGTTTGGCAGCGTGGAGGTCTTTGTCCCCGTTGGCGTCCGTGTGGAATGCACCGGCCATGCGCTCCTGGGGAGCTTCGAAACCCGGATGAGCGGCGTACCGGACTTCGCTCCCAATGCACCGACCATACGGGTCAAGGGATCGGCCTACGGCGCCTCCGTGGAGGTCGTCGTAAAGCCGATCACCCGCAAGCAGCTGCGAGCGGAGGAGCGCCTGCGCTCGGGAAAGGGGTAGAGCTCCAACGAGGGATAGGCGCCCTCGCGCATTTCTCCCGATAGCTGTACTGTAGGGGTGAGGCTGGTTCGGATGGACTGCACACCGTAGCGAGCGGCGCCCGTCAGGAGGCCCTATGCTTGTTGTCGCGCAGTGGCTGGACAGCATCGGAGCGCGCGCCTTTGGCGTCTCCGCCACGTTGTTTGTGCTCATGAATGGTGCGGCGATAGTCGTGTTGGCGATCAAACGCGACTATGGGTTGGTCAACCGCTGGACGTCGCGCCTGTTAGGCGCCAACCTGTTGTTGCTGGCCACGGGCCTCGGCATTCCATTGGCGACCACGTTGGCGAGGAATGCGATCCAGGTGCTGGCTCCGGTGAGCCAAGGGTTGCAACGCGACACGCAGGACAGCGACGGGGGCGTCCCCGTCGAGACGCAACACTTGCCCGCCCACGACTAGTCAGCCGTCAACTGCAACCGATACACGAAGGGGTGCCCCACTCACCTGGGGCACGCCGCTTGCTTTCCTGCTACCTGGCACCTCGGCTAGTGACGTTTCTTCCCGCCACCATGCTTGCCACTCTTTTTTCCGGCATTCGGGTTCACGCCCGTGTTCGTCGCAGGTGCCTTGAAGCTGGATTTCTCATGCGAGTTATAGTTCACCTTGGGAGCGACAAGCTCGCCTGAGGATGGACTGGCGGTGTTGAGTGCGGCACGACGCCTGCCGCGGCCACCGCCGCCGTCTCCACCGTTCGGCACGATCCCGTCCGGCAGGTCAACCTTTGGAAGCGCGGTCATGGAAGCAGCCGCCTTCTTGCGTTTGCCGCCCTTGTCCTTCGACGGGCGTGCGGGCGGCGGTGCCGACTTGCGCGGAGCGCTAGCCTTGGCGCTGCGGCCCGCGCGCGGGCGGCGGCCCATGGCCTCTGCCTGTGCAGGAAGGACGGCGCCAATCACCGCCGACGCCAGAACAACCGCCATGATTTTGCGCATTCGTGAGGCTCCAGTCAGTTCGCGAGCTGGCAAGGCAACGCCAACAATATGGCAAAGCCTGCAAGGTCCGCGCCCCGTCCATATGGGCTGGAACCTTCACGACGTCCGCTGTCTGTCACCGACTCCAATCTGTAAAACTCTATTGCGCAGTAACTTAACGCGGAGCGCAGGATAGCGGTCCAGCGAAGGGGGATAGCAGGAACTACCGAGTGCGAAGAGAAAAACCCACGGTTCGTCGCGTGAATTCGACACCTGGGCGCGGTCCATCTCGGCAGTCTAGACCGCGCCGATCGACATGAAACGTCAGCTCTTGGCCGCGCAGGTGTTTATGCCGAACACGCTGTACAGCGGGCAGGTCCCGAAGAGTCCGGTGAGCAGCGGAACGACGCCGATATAGCCGAGTGGCGTGTGCGGGCCGACAAACGCGATGGCGAGAAGTCCGATACCGAGCACGACACGGATCAGGCGGTCGGCAGATCCAACATTGCTTTTCATGGCTCAACTCACGGAGAATGGGTCGTTGTTAGGCAGCGCGGTCAAGCGTCATATCCGCGACGTTGCGCCTGCCGTTCCCGATTTCCGTCGCATTCGAGCAATTTCCGGAAACTTCGGACAACGTTGTCGTCCGCTGCCGGACGTCCGCAGTGGCGGTGTGTCAGGGAAAGCCCGCTGAGGCATTGCCGTGGGTCACGGGTGCTTCGACTCGAGCCATGCTGGACGCACGTGCGTATGCGTGGCATCGTGTACGTGACCCTTCCTTGGAGCTACGCCGTGATGCGTCGCTGGCTGCTTTCGGTGGTTGGACCTGCTCTGGTACTGCTCACACCGCCCGTTCGGGCGCAGGATACGCGTGCGGACGTCATGGCGGTCGTTCAACGCCTGTTCGACGGCATGCGTGCGGGAGATAGTGCGATGGTCCGCTCGGTATTTCATCCCAAGGCGCGCATGATCAGCGCAGGGAGTCGCACGGGGCCGATGGTCGTACGAGTCGAGGAGTCTCCTGACGGGTTCGTGAAGGCGGTCGGCTCACCGCATCCGCAACGGTGGGACGAGCGCACGTCCAACGAAAAGTTTTTTGTCGACGGACCGGTCGCCGTGGTCTGGGCGGATTACACGTTCCACCTTGGCGACAAATTCAGCCACTGCGGGATTGATCACTTCCTGCTGGTGCAAGAAGGCGGCAAGTGGCTGGTGATGGAGCTGGCGGACACCGAACGTCGCGAGGGTTGTCCCGCCTGAAGGGGGCGGGTGCCGGCCGCCGTGAGAAGCGGGCCGGCACCGAGCGCCGATGGTTTAGCGCTTGACGAAGACAGGTTTGGGAACGCCAACCAGCGCTAGGACAGCCGAGCCTTTCCATCCCACGTCGGCAACGAGCGAGTCCCCGCGGATCAGCAGCTCATGCTTCTCGCCGTGCTTCTCGGGATCTAGAAAAAGGCGATCGCCGTCGACTCGGTAGCTTCCCTGGTCGTTGTCTTGATCGTGATCGTCCTTCACGTCGACGGTCACGTCCAGGTCATATCGTCCGCGGCCATCGAGTTTCAAGACGGCGTCGAACTTCCACGGGATGGTCGCCGTGGAGCCCTTGCCGGCGTACACGTACTGACCCCGCACGGAACGGTCGCGCAGAGTCTGGGCGAACGCCATCTCACGCCCGCAGCCTGAGGTTCCGACCAATAGTGCGCATGCAGCTCCGACGATCAACGCGCGCGACATAGGGGCTCCTGGTAGGGTCGCGGTGAATACAACGGCGCGGATCTGCCCCTGGTTTCATCTCTGTCCGGCGAAAGGGCCCCAACGGGTTTTCTACAGTTGCCGTAGATGGTACAGTCGACGCCGCGCAGGACACCGGCCAAGTCATGATGAATTGCCCCAAAAGGAGAACGACCATGCACGCTATGCTTCGCCGCGCAATGCTACTCACGTGTGTGCTGGCGACCACACCGTTGGCGGCACAAGAGCGCGTAGATGTCGCCGCCATCAACCAGATCAAGGAGGAGGGTTTCCAACGATCGCAGGTGATGGAAACGGCGAGTTGGCTAACGGACGTCTTTGGCGCGCGGCTGACGGGATCACCGAATGCACATCGCGCTGGAGAGTGGGCGGTTAAGACCATGACGGACTGGGGCCTGACGGGTGCAACCTTGGAACCGTGGGGCCCCTTTGGCCGCGGGTGGACCAACGACTACCTGTCCGTGCAGGTCATCGCGCCCACCGCGTACCCGATTATTGCCTACGCGGCCGCTTGGACTCCGGGAACGAACGGACCGATCACCGGCGATGTGGTGCGCGTTCAGATAGACAGTGTCGGTGATTTTGCCCGGTATCGTGGCACCTTGAAGGGGAAGTTCGTGATGGTCGGCACCGGCCCTCGACTATCGGCGCACTTTGCCGCGGACGGCCGTCGCCTTTCAGAGGACGACCTGGATCGGATGGCCGCCGCCGCCCCGCCAGCGGCAACCCCCGGCAATCCAGCCGGTTTCACGCCCTCGGCCGCATTCCGTCAGGCCCAGGAACTGGCCGCGGCCCGTTCGGCCTTCTTTGCGCAGGAAGGGGTCGCGGCGCTGTTGGTGGCTGGACGCGGCGACATGGGAACGGTCTTCACCGGCGCCACGGGCTCACGCGATCCCAAGACGCCGACCCTGACGCCGTCGATCATTGTTGCAGCTGAACATTACAATCGTATCCTTCGCACCCTGGAGAAGCAGATTCCGGTGAAGCTGGAGGTGAACGTCAAGAACACGTTCTACGACACGGACCTGAATTCCTTCAATGTGGTCGCCGAGATCCCGGGCTCCGATCCCGCGCTCAAGGACGAAGTGGTGATGTTAGGCGCGCACTTCGATTCGTGGCACGCTGGAACCGGGGCAACGGACAACGCCGCGGGGTCGGCGGTCATGATGGAGGCCGTGCGGATTTTGAAGCGTCTGGGCTTGCCAATGAAGCGGACGGTTCGCATCGGGTTGTGGACGGGCGAAGAGCAGGGCTTGCTCGGCAGCCGGGCGTACGTCAAGGAACACTTCGCCGATCTACAGGCCAAGGCGATCAAGCCGGCACATGAGAAGTTCGCCGGATACTTCAACGTCGATAATGGCACGGGGAAGATTCGCGGCGTCTACCTGCAGGGCAACATGGCGGTCGCGCCGATCTTCCGTGACTGGATGAAGCCCCTTGAATCGTTAGGTATGCGGACGCTCACACCGTCCAACACCGGGGGCACCGACCACCTGGCGTTCGACGCGGTGGGGCTTCCTGGCTGGCAGTTCATTCAGGACGACGTCGAGTATGTCTCGCGCACGCATCATTCGAATATGGACGTCTGGGATCGGCTGGTGGCTGACGACATGAAGCACAATGCCGTGGTCGTCGCGACGTTCGTGTACTTGGCCGCGAACCGCGACCAGAAGTTGCCGCGCAAGGCGATGCCGGCCATGTAGCGCAACACGGGCGTCACGTTAGGCGAGGCGTCGACGCGTCGTCGGCGCCTCGCGCACATCGGTCAGCTCACGGCCCCTAAGTCGTCGCGCACGCCCTCGGCAACCCGATCGGCAAGGGCCATGATCGTCAGGTACGGATTGATCTCGAGAGAGTCCGGAAAGAGTGATGCGTCGGCCACGCGCAGCCACGGCAGGCCGTGCACGCGACCTCGCGAATCCGTGACGCTTTCGCCCGGAGCACCCATACCGCACCCGCCCATCAGGTGGGCGGCAGAGATCGAAATGCGTCCTGGCAGGAAGTGTCGTGCGGTGATCAGGTCGTCGATCCGATAGGCGTCACCGCGTTCGATGAGCGGTGGATCGGCGCTTGGGGCGTGGACGCGCAGGGCGCCGGCGGCGAAGAAGATGCGCGCCGACGTGCGGGTCGCACGAACCAGCGACTCGATCACGTCTGGCGTGAACGTGTAGTTCACCACGGGGCGTCCGTTCGCGTCCACGGTGATCCGGTTTTGCGGGACCGCGCGATCACAGGCCAAGACGAGGATCATCTGCAACCGAGGAAACGCGCGCATGAGCCGGGCATGCGATTCGCCAAACCCCGTCAGGTTCTTTGCCGTGGTAAAGGGAAAGTACATGCACGTTTCCAGCACAAACCCTTCGGCCTCGGCGCGGTCGAGATAGTAGCTCTTGGGGTGCCCGACGTCGTTGGTGATTTCCTCTTCGTGTTCGCCGACGAGGATATGTGCCGGGTGACAGGTGAATCCCTGTCCCAATCGTGGGAGCTGACGGGTGACATCGGATCGCAACAGCAGGGCGGAGGTGCCGATCGATCCAGCACAGGCGACGACCAATGGCGCGGAGATGCGATACTCACCAGGTGCCCATGACGACGGAAGGCCCTTGGTACCGGGTACCTTTTCGCTGACCCGCACCACGACGGCGCGGTCTTCCAGTCGCAGGACCTCGGCGCGTGTGACCACTTCGACGCCATCCCGCTCGGCGTTTGGCAGCTGAACGCGGTGCGTGCCCATCTTGGCGGCGTTCGGGCAGCCGAGGTTGCACAGCGACGACCCCTTGCAGCCACGCAGGTTCAACGGGAATTGCTCCGCCTTGAAACCAGCGCGCAGGCAGCCCGTGACGAACAGCTTGTTGTTCTGGTTGATCAGGACGCGCGGAAGAAAGTGCACGTCGTTCTGGGCCATGAATTTTCGCGAGCGTTGTTCGACGTCGCTCCATTCGAGTCCGGGAACGCACCAGGAGCGGATCACGCGATCTGGCGCGATGAGCGACGTGCCGGTGTACACGACGGTTGAGCCGCCATACAGCCGGCCAAAAGCCAAGGTCATGGCTCCGTCGGCGGTGAGAAATCCACCGCCGTCCTCGTACAGCACGCTGGACATGTCGAGTTCGCGACCCGTGAACTCATGGTCCTCGAGTCGTGGGCCTTGTTCCAGGACCAGCACACGCTTGCCTGCCCGCGCCAGGGAACCGAGTTCCTGGGCTACCGTGCCTCCGCCGGCACCGGATCCGATGACGATGACGTCGTAGCTGCGCTGGTTCACGCGGGCGTCGGCGAAGAGTCGTTAGGCAGTCGTCTGGCCGCCCAGCCTGCCGGCGATGCCCGATACCCAATGGCGGACGCCGCCGCCGGGCGGGCGTAATATCCCATGAACACCAGGGTGCGAAGTCCCCACATTCCACGCCTGAGCGTAAAGACGCGGGAGTTCTGCAAGCCGGTCAGCACACGCTCGCGTCGGGTGGCATCCAAGCGCTGGAAGCGTACGGCGTAGCGAAAGACGGGGAGCAGCTCAATCGCGCGGAGGAATGTCACCAGTTGTCGTTGGAGGGCGGCGGGGCGCGACGCCAGACCGGCCTCGACAATCCCTTCCAGTTCCGCCCATTCATTGTCATTTAGGGCGTGACACTCGGGGACGACGGTCGTGGCGACGGCACGAAAGACACCGCGAACGGGATCGAGGAGCGACGGAGTCGTCACACGCGGGTGTCGGCGAGTGTCATCGGGAGCACTGGGCGTGAAAGCCTGCTGCACCTGCGTCGAAGCTACCGTTTCTGACGTAGACCGGCAACCAAGTCCGTAAGGTTCTTCAGCCAGCGAGGACAACCCACACAGATCCTTCCTTCCCCTCCATTTCATGCGCCTCGCTTTCCTGATCTCCGCCACATGGCTGTTCCTGTTACCGACGGCTGTGCAGGCGCAACGCACCCTCGCCATTCGCGATGTCACGGTCATCGACGGCACTGGCGCCGAACCGCGCGCTGCGCAGACCGTGATCGTGCGTGGGGACCGTATTGCCGCCGTGGGCCCCACGTCGTCCACGGTGGTGCCCCGAGGGGCACAGGTCATTGACGGTCGCGGGCAGTTTGTGCTGCCCGGCTTCATCGACGTGCACGCGCACTTCGACTTGGGCCCAGCGCGCATCGATACGGTGGGCGGCATGCCGACCATGCATGTGGTCCCTGACCACGCGGGCGGTGTGGAGTCCTTGCAAACACTGCTCGCCTTTGGCGTGACGACGATTCGCAATCCCGCCGCAACAGCCGCAACGGCCGTTGCCATGCGCGACTCCGTGCGGCTTGGGCTCCTGCGTGGCCCGCGTATCACGACCGCGGGGGAAGCCTTGGACGGCATGGCCGCCGTCGACGGGCTCTCCATCGTGGTGAAGTCGGAAGCCGATGTGCGCCGCGAGGTCGATCGTCAGGCCGCGTTAGGCGTGGACTATGTCAAGCTGTATGCCGGTCTTGGACCAGCGTACGTTCGTGTCGCGATCGACGAGGCGCATCGCAAGGGAATTCGCGCGATCGGCCACCTCTTCCTGACGTCATGGACCGACGCCGCGAACGCCGGCATCGACGGAATCGTGCACATCACGCCCGGGACGCCACTGCTGTTGCCGCCGGACCGTCGTCAGGCGTTTCAACAACGATTCCGTGGCACGCAGTTTATGCTCGAGTGGTTCAACTATGTGGACGTGAAGTCGCCGGAAATTCGAACCATGCTGGACGCCATGGTGACACACCAGGTGTTTCTTGATCCGACGCTCGTCACGTTCGAGGCGATGGCTTGGGGCGATAGCGCGCGGGTGATCGCGTCGCCGGACTTGGTGTATGCGCCGCCATCCCTCCTGGCCAACTGGCGCAGTACGTTCACCCTCGCCAACACATGGACGGCGGCGGATTTTGCCGAGGCCCGACGCGCGTGGCCGCAGGTCCTTGCCTTCACGAAGGCGCTGTACGACGCCGGCGTGCCCATCACGGCGGGAACGGACATGTCGAATCCCTGGACCGTACCGGGTGCCAGCTTCCATCGCGAATTGGAGTTGTTGGCGTCGGCAGGAATTCCTAACCGTGAGGTGCTTCGCATTGCCACGCGAAACGGTGCACGGAGTCTGGGCATTGAGTCCGAAGTCGGTTCCGTTGCGGTGGGCAAGGTGGCTGATCTGGTGATCCTGACGGCAGATCCCGTTGCCGACATTCGCAACACGCGCAAGATCGCCTGGGTGATTCAGGGCGGCCTTCCCAGCCGTCCCGCGGCGCTGCTTCCCGATCGATTGCGAGCCAGCGTTCATGCACACTAGCGCCACCGATGTCTTGTTCCCCGTGAACGCCGTGTCGCCGCGAACCGCCGACGAGCAACGGTTTGCCGCCCTGCTAAGCACGTACGCAGGGCCCCTGCAGCGTTTGTGTGCGTTGTACGAGCGCAACGCGGCAGAGCGCGATGACATGATGCAGGAGATCGCCTTCGCGTTGTGGCGCGCCCTGCCGACGTTTCGCGGAGATTGCAGCGAACGAACCTTCATCTTCCGAATCGCGCACAACCGCGTGTTGTCGTGGCGATTCCGGCGCCGGCTGTCGACCGAGCCCTTGGACGCAGCCGCCGACGTGGTCGACGGCGGTCCCGGTCCGGATGATCGGCTGGAACGCGCGTCGGAGCGAGCGCACCTGCTGTCGGCGCTGCGCCAGCTGCCGGAGCACCTTCGCGAGCCCGTCGTCCTTCGGCTCGAAGGCCTGAGTGACCGGGAAATCAGTGGCGTGATGGGGATTAGCGAGGGGAACGTCGCCGTACGCCTAACGCGCGCTCGTCAGGCCTTGCGCGTGATCTTCGAGACCTCTCCACCGAGCGACAGACCATGACCACACGACGCGACGACTGGGACGTACTGGCCGCCTCGTGGCGCACCATGCCGACCACGCCTCGGCCCCCCCATCAGCTAGAGACCCTGCGTGCGACGGCGCGTCGCCGCGGCCACGGACTGTTGGTGCTGGTGGTCGTGGAAGTATGTCTGACGGTGGCCGTGCTGGCCTTCGTCGTGGAGCTGCTGTTGCGCGAACGAAGCCGGATGTCATGGGTGGCGGCGGCGTGCGCCGTGGTGATGACGATCGTCGTCTGGTCCTTCACCACGTGGAACCGCCGGGGGATCTGGCGACCCCTGTCCGAGAGCACCAGCGAGTACCTGCGCTTGTCGCGTCAACGAATTGTCGCCGGCCGACGGACACTCCGCTTTGTGCGGGTCAGTACGGTGTTGTACGTGGCGGCCTATGGACCGTGGTTCCTGTACCGTGCCTCACGCCTGACGCTGAGCGACGGTGAAGTGTTTCGCTGGGTCGCGGCAGCCGCCTATGGTGCAGGATTGGTCCTCTGGAGTGCGTGGTACCAACGGCGCCTGTCGGAGGACTTGGCGCAGATCCAGGCGATGGAGACCTCCCTGGACCTGCGCCATGCCGCATAACGCGGCGGCTCAGATCGCCGAGTTGGGGAATGCCAGGGCACTCTTCGGCGCGCGTTCGACCGGGGCTGGGCGTAGCTGGCGGCGCAGCGCCCGGAACGTGCGATAGACGATGCGTGGAGCAAAGATGGACATTGGCGGCTTCTGCAGGTTCATCACGTACATGAAGGCGCGGGCCACCTCGCGATCCACCGCCGAGGCACGCTGGACGAACGAGACGTAAGCGTTGATGGTGTCCACCAGTGGCGGGCGTTGGCCCGTGGTCTGCGCAAAGCGAAAATCCTCGCCGACGGTGATCTGCCACGGGATGTCGACCACGCGCGCGGCCTGTCGAAAGAAGTGCCGCCACATGCCCTGCAGCCTGCCGGCTTGCTGCTGTCGACGCAATACATCGTCCAGCGCGGAGGCCTGCAGCGTGGCTGAGGTCATGCCCTGTCCGTAAACGGGGTTGAACGACGCGATGGCGTCGCCAATGACCAGGAATCGCTCCGGGAATCGTGTGAGGCGTTCATAGTGCCGGCGAAGAGAAGACGGCAACTTGTGCACCATGACGTCGGACAGCGGTTCGCTCCGCTCAATGACCTCTGCGATATCGGGTGCGGGTAGGCCGCGCGCAAAGGCGCGAAAGCCTTCCTCGGTGGGCGTCGCATGATCGCCATGCCAGCCACCGAGCGTCACGATCCAGCGATCACCTTCGATCGGAAACATGACGCCGATGCGCGTTTCGCGAGGAGCCACGGGTGAAATAAGCATGGCTTCCGCGCCCGCGAGACCATTGGCGGTCCGCCGATACAATCGGGTGGCGTACGCAATATCCACTCGAACTTCCGAGACTGGCGGTGGCGCGTAGCCAAGGCGTTCGAGTCGCTCCGGTGTGCGCGACCCTCGGCCGGTGGCATCGACGACCAAATCGCCAAGCAGCGGAGTGGACTCGTGCTGCTCTGCGCGCGCCGGTCGAACGACCACGCCACAGACCGATTGCTGATCAGGCGACGAAAGCAACGCGTCGACGGACGTGCCACCGAGGCATGTCACGTTAGGCAAGGCCAGCACGCGGCGCCGGATGTGTTGCTCCACCAGCGGCCGGCTCAGGAACAATCCCTCAAAGCCGCTGGGGAACTGAAGTTTGTACGTCCCGTGCTGGTACCAGCGGAGGTCACGAGACATGTCGCCGGGCACCGCGCCGTCGGCGATGAGGGACTCGCGGAGCCCGGGGAAGTAGTGGTTGAGGTTGGTGAGTCCCCAAGCCAGCAGACCGTGCGCATGCCGCCCCTGCGGGGTGCCCTTTCGTTCCATCGGTGCGTCCGTCAGCTCATCGCGTTCCACCAGCGTGACGCGTTGGAAATGATCGGACAGCACGCGCGTGGCCAGAAGGCCAGCGATACTGCCGCCAAGGACGATAGCGTGACCGAAAGACGGTGACGGATTCTGTGAGCGCATGGCCAGGGGCGACGGAGGTGGGTGCGCGAGGCGGCTCCCCACGCATTCCATCTACGACGGTGCCGGCGCCGTGGATTGGCCGGGCACTTGACCCCATGGCATTGCTTGCCGACGCGGGGATCGCGCTGCAGGTTGTGTCCGCGACCGTCAGGGTGCGGACGGTCACGGAGACCCGTTCCACGAACACCTAACGAAGCGGGGGCACTGTGGCACAACCTGACGCGTCGCTGCGCGCGCTGGCGCAGGAACGCATGCGGTACGCCGTGGCCCTCACGGCCGCGATGATCGCGATCTACTTCGGCTTCATTTTGTTGATCGCGTATAACAAGCCGCTGATGGGGTCCCTGCTCGTCCCCGGCCTGAGTCTGGGAATCTTGCTCGGTGCACTGGTGATCGTGGTGTCGTGGATCCTGACGTGGGTCTACGTGCGATGGGCAAACCGCGTGTACGACGTGCGACTGGCGGCCTGGAAGGGCAAGGAGCCACGATGATGTTGCTGCTGCAGGCGGCTGTTCCGCCCACGGCGCCCGCGCCGGCCACGTCCATCGGCGAACCGAATGGTGTGGCGATGACCTTCTTCTTTGTCTTCATCGCCATCACGCTCGGTATTACGTATTGGGCGGCGCGCCGCACGCGCACCACCGAGGAGTTCTACGCGGCGGGGCGTTCGATCAATGCCGGGCAGAACGGGCTGGCGCTGGCCGGCGATTACATGAGCGCGGCATCGTTCTTGGGCATCGCGGGTCTGGTGTCGACCACCGGCTTCGATGGGTTGATCTACTCGACCGGTTGGCTGGTGGGATGGCCGGTCGTTCTGTTCCTCATCGCCGAGCCGCTGCGCAACCTTGGGAAGTACACCTTTGCGGATGTGGTCAGCGCCCGCTTGCGACAGACGCCGATTCGCATTGCCGCCGCCGTTGGGACACTGGCCACGGTACTGTTCTACTTGATTGCCCAGATGGTTGGTGCTGGCGGGTTGATCAAGCTGATGTTCGGCATTCCCTACGAAACTGCGCTGCTGATCGTGGGAGCGGCCATGCTGGCGTATGTGCTCTTTGGGGGCATGATCGCCACCACGTGGGTGCAGATCGTGAAGGCCTTGTTGTTGCTTGGCGGGGCCAGCCTACTAGCCGTGTTGGTGCTGGCGAGATTTGGATTTAGCCCCATGGCCCTGTTCAACGCCGCCGCCGAGAAGTACGGCGCCGCGATGCTCGCGCCGGGAAAGCAGGTGGCCAATCCCCTGGACGCGGTTTCGCTGGGAATGGCCTTGATGTTCGGCACCGCTGGGCTCCCACACATTCTCATGCGGTTCTATACCGTGCCCGATGCCAAGGCCGCGCGGCAGTCGGTGTTCTACGCGACGGGGCTGATCGGATTCTTCTACCTGATGACCTTCATCCTGGGCTTTGGGGCCATGGTGCTGGTTGGTCCGGACGCGATCAAGGCGATCGACAAGGGCGGGAACATGGCGGCCCCACTGCTCGCTGAGACGTTAGGTGGCACGCCCTTCCTCGGCTTCATTGCCGCTGTGGCATTTGCCACCATCTTGGCGGTGGTGGCCGGGCTCACGCTGTCGGGGGCGGCAGCGCTATCCCACGACTTGTGGGTCAACGTGGCGCGCAAGGGTCACGCCCAGCCCCAGGAGCAACTCCGCGTGGCGCGCATGGCCACCGTGGTCCTTGGTGTGATCGCCGTGCTGCTGGGGATCACCTTCAAGGGCCAAAACGTGGCTTTCATGGTATCGTTGGCCTTTGCCATCGCCGCCAGCTCCAACTTTCCGGCGATCCTGCTCAGCGTGTTCTGGAAACGCTGTACCACGCAGGGCGTTGTGGCGAGCATGGTACTGGGAACGGGCACCACGCTGCTACTGATCTATCTGTCACCCACGATCCAGGTCGACATTTTGAAGCACCAGAGTGCGTGGTTCCCGCTCAAGAACCCGGCACTGGTGACGATTCCGCTGTCCTTCGCGATCGGGATTGGTGTCTCGCTGATGACGCGCGACGACGCGGCCGCTCAAGGCTTTGAAGTCATGGAACGTCGGATGCACGTCGGGAGCGCGTAAGCGGAGAGCGTTACGTCCCGCTCTTTGCCTTGCCGCCGAACAACCACCCGATCCGCATCTTCACCATCGAGCGGATGCCATCGTCGGTAAGATTGCCTCCCACGCCGATATTCAGCACGCGACCTTCGCCCAGCGAGATGTCAGCGCCAGGGAAGAACAGCTGGGTCATCTCGTTTGCCGGCAAAGGATCGGTCACGGAGCCCAGCGAACCGTAGTACTCGATCGAAAGATCGACCTTCGGATTTAAGGCGTAGCCCACGCGCAGTCCGGGTTCCATATCCCATCCGTCGTCCGATCCGGGGCCACTCAACGCACGACCCACCGTCGGGTTCAAGTCGATCTGCCACGACCCAAAGCCCTTCTCGATGATCGGACGGATCTCCAGGGTCGAATGCGCTTCTTCGTAGGCAGACTCCGGGAACCCGATTTCTGTCGACAGGCTCACCTTCGCGGGAAGATTCCAACTCTCCGGGAATCGGATGCGCGGCCGAATGCGGTAGCCGACGTATTCAGCGCCGGCATTCGGGCGATGGGCCAGCACCAGATAGCCGGCCAGCTCAAAATAGTCCGTGATGCCGCGCGTCAGCTCATACGTCAGGTGCGTCTGATGGTTGGTCGGGGCGACCGTGCCTTCGAAGTGCTTCGTGCCGCGCAGTGTGTAGTTGAGGTGCGTCTCCAGATTCCACATGCCGCGCGGCACCGTCTCATACTCGTAAACCTGAACCTCGAAAATGTCCTGCGCGTGCACACGTGCGGCCCAGGTCGCGGTCAGGGCGAGGGCGAGTCCGAACACGTTCAGGTGGCGTCGACGACGGGACAATGACATGGCGCGTCCAGCGGGGAAGTGGGCAAGGCAAATAATGATGCGTTCCGCAGCGACATAAACTGTCGTGCGGCACGCCGTAGGCCAACAGTCGGCAGGAAATCGGAAGCAT
Organism: Gemmatimonadaceae bacterium; assembly: GCA_046327745.1. Taxonomy (GTDB): domain Bacteria; phylum Gemmatimonadota; class Gemmatimonadetes; order Gemmatimonadales; family Gemmatimonadaceae; genus JABAQJ01. The sequence goes on from JAXLXV010000007.1 coordinate 139,234, forward strand.
CGGCCTGGCTGGTGGCTACCTTCTAACGGTTCTTATGGGCAACGAGCCAATGAACGACGCGTCCAATCTCTCGCAGCTTCTCGAACGACTGGCGGCGGAAATCGACCGGGTCTACGACCGGGTGCGCGACTTGCCAGTCACGCCGGCCGTCACCGTGCCCGAGTTGCGACGGCGGGTGGAACAGGCCTTTGACTTCGAGCGCGAACGGACAACGATCGACGTCTTTGATGAAGCGGTAGGGCTCTTGCGTGACTATTCGCTGCAGGTCACGCACCCGCGCTATTTCGGCCTCTTCAACCCCGCCGTCCTGCCGTCGACGATCATTGCCGACGCGATCGTTGCGCTGTACAACACGCAGGCCGGTGGCTGGTCGCATGGCCCGGCCGCCAACGAGATGGAGCGCGTGGTGCTCCAGCATTTGGCCGCGGCGCTGGGCTTCGCGCCAGGAACGACTAGCGCGCATTTCACCAGCGGCGGCAACGAGGCCAATCATACCGCCGTGATTGCCGCCTTGGCTCATACGTTTCCGGAGTGGAGCGAGCGAGGCGTGCGGGCGATCGAGGGCACGCCAGTCGTCTACGTGTCGTCGGAAAGTCACCACTCCTTCCTCAAGGTGCTAAGGGCCGCGGGGTTGGGGACTGATGCCCTGCGTGCCATTCCAGCGGACGACCGATTCCGTCTTCAGGCCGCCCCGGTGGCGGCAGCGATCGAGCGAGACCTCGGCTTGGGACATCGCCCCATGATGGTGGTGGCGACGGCCGGAACCACCGGAGCTGGCGCCATCGACCCGATTGAGGATCTGGCACAGGTCGCGCGCAGATTCGGCCTTTGGTTTCACGTGGATGCCGCGTGGGGTGGCGCCGCCGCGTTGATCCCGCGCTTGCGACCGCTGCTCCGCGGGGTCGAGCAGGCCGATTCCGTGACGTGGGATGCGCACAAGTGGCTGAACGTCCCGTTAGGCGCGGGAATGTTCTTCACCCGTCACGAGTCAGCCCTGGCTCGCGCGTTTGGCGTCGATACGGGCTACATCCCGCCCACTGAGGCCGGTGCCGTTGACCTATACAAGTATTCGATGCAGTGGTCGCGCCGCTTCATTGGACTCAAGCTGCTCTTTGTGCTGGCAGAACATGGGCGGGAAGGGTTGGCCACCTTACTGGACGGCCAGGCCCGGATGGGCGATCGGTTGCGTGCGCAGTTGCAGGCCACCGGATGGACGGTCACGAATGACACTCCACTCCCACTCGTTTGCTTCACTCACGCGGACATCGGTCGCGATCGAGCAGCGACCTCGGCGTTCGTTTCGAAAGTACTGGCCCGCGGCCGCGTCTGGGTGTCGGAAGTGAACCTTCCAGGGCAGGGTTGGGTGCTTCGCGCGTGCATAACGAGCTTTCGCGTGAATGCCGGGGATCTGGATGTCCTGGTGAGCGAACTCGAGGTGGTGCGAAAGGGGACCTAGGGCGCGTCGCGGGCCCGTGATGTGGCAAAGACGGTTCCCTGGCCGTCCTTAGTCAGCGGGCGGGAGCCTTGCCCACACCCAGCCTGTCTCGCAAACGATTGCTATCCTTGCTGTCAGGCACATGCGGTGGCATCCCCATTCCCCTAGTGTTTCGCCACCGCCATTATCCCATGCCTATGCCAGTCGACCGAACCAAGATTCCGTACCTCCCCGAGCGGATTGAAGGGCTCGCGGCGGTCGCGACGAATATCTCCTGGAGTTGGAATCATATCGCGCGTCAGCTCTTCGCCTTGATCGATGAGCCGCTTTGGCACCTGACGCGTCACAACCCGATCTCTGTTCTGCGGCGGATTGATCCGGGGCGCCTTAGTGAGTGCGCGCGGGACCCAAAGTTTCTGGATCTGTATGACCGGGTCATGGAAGACCTCGCACGCGAGTCTAGTGCGAGCGGGACCTGGTTTGCCAAGGACTTCGGCGACCTGACCGGGCAGAAGATCGCCTACTTCTGCGCCGAGTTCGGTCTGCACAACTCAGTACCGATCTACTCGGGTGGGTTGGGGATTCTGGCCGGAGACCACTGCAAGGCATCGTCAGACCTAGGGGTGCCGCTGGTTGGCATCGGGCTGTACTACCAGCACGGGTACTTCGACCAGAAGCTGCGGCTGGATGGCTGGCAGGAGGATTCAGAGGAGCAGTTTGACGTGGCCAACACGCCACTCGAGCGCGTTCTGGGCCCAGGACGCGAGATGTTCTTGGCGCGAGTGAAGACGTTTGGCCGCGATGTGCATGTAGGCGCCTGGCGCATGCAGGTGGGCCGGGTGCCTGTGTACCTGCTGGATACCGACCTCGACCTTAACGATGCCGCGGACCGCGAACTAACCTCGAAGTTGTACGCCGGCGGTCCAGACGTTCGGCTGCGGCAGGAGTGGATTCTGGGCGTTGGTGGCGTACGGGTGCTTCGCGCTGTGGGGATTGCGCCCACCGTGTGGCATGCCAACGAAGGACACGCCGCCTTCATGCTGGTCGAGCGGATTCGCGAGTTAACGACGCAGGGGCTGGCTTACGAGGACGCCGTGAAGCGCGTGCGGGCGTCCAGCGTGTTCACCACGCATACGCCGGTTCCCGCGGGACACGACACGTTTTCGTTCGAGCAGGTGGAGAAGTGCAGTGGTCCGATGTGGGACGAGATGGGGATCACGCGCGACACGTTTCTGGAGATCGGCCAACATCCCACGGAAGAGAAAGACTCGTTTCACATGACGGTGACAGCGTTGCGGCTGTCGAAGCACGTGAACGGGGTGGCCAAGCGTCACGGGGAGGTGTCGCGCCAGATCTGGGCGCCGCTCTGGCCCGATCGTCAGGTTGAACGTGTGCCCATCGGGCACGTGACCAATGGTGTGCACCTGGAGACCTGGATGGCCCGGGAGATCATGGAGCAGTTGGATGTGCTCCTTGGCCCTGAGTGGCCCTACAAGCTCCACGACCAGGCGATGTGGGACCGGGTGTTGGACATGGACAACCGATCGCTGTGGTCGGTGCACACGGAACTCAAGCGCGGGGTCTTCAGCTTTGTTCGCGAGGAGGCTCGCCGACGCTGGGCGCGGCATTGGAAGGAGGCCACGCACGTCGTGGGGGCCGGCACGCTGTTGAATCCCGACGTGCTGACGATCGGCTTTGCGCGGCGCTTTGCGACGTACAAGCGTGCCGACCTGGTGTTCCGGGATATCGAGCGACTGCGCGCGCTGTTGGTGAACGCGTCGCGCCCGGTCCAGATCGTCTTTGCCGGCAAGGCACACCCCGCGGACACGCCAGGGAAGGAAGTGCTGCGCACCGTCTACTCCTTCACCCGCGATCCGAAACTCGAGGGGCGCGTGGCCTTCATCGAGGACTACGAGTTGCACCTGGCTCACCGGCTGGTGCAAGGCGTGGACCTCTGGTTGAACCTGCCGAGGGTGCCCATGGAGGCGAGTGGCACCAGCGGCATGAAGGCCGCGTTGAATGGCGTGCCGCAGCTGTCCACGCTGGACGGTTGGTGGCACGAGGGGTACGACGGGTTGAATGGATGGGCCATTCCGCCGGCGTCGTCACGGGCCACGCCGGACGAGTGGGACGCCGATCGCTTCTACTCGATCCTCGAGGATCAGGTGGTGCCGCTCTTTTACGAGCGGGACGAGCATGGGGTACCCGCCGGGTGGCTGGAGAAGATGAAGCACGCGATGCGGGTGGCCGGCCAGCAATTCACCGCCCAGCGGATGCTGACGCAGTACGTGCAGCAGTACTATGCGCCGGCCATGCGTGGCGACGGGCGACCGGACGACCCGCCCACGGCCTAACGCGATGCCGCCCCGCCGTCCGTCGAAGACGCCGCACGGCGGCGTGCCTGTCGTGGCGGGAGACGCAGCGCCAGCAGGTTATCCGCTGGTGCATGCGACGACGGGCGAAGCGGTCACGGTGGTGCACCTGGCGGCGGAACTGGCCCCGTTTGCCCGAACCGGTGGTCTGGGAGAAGCCGTCTCGAGTCTGGCGCACTTTCAGGCCCGCGCCGGACTCCGCGTCATCATCATGTTCCCACTCTATCGTCAAGCGCGGGAGGTCGTGGATGACCTGGAACCGCTTGGCGAGCCGTTCACGGTGGTGGTGGGTCCGCGAACCGAGGACGTCCAGCTGTTCGAGTCACGCGCCCTCAAGGACAACCCAGAGCACCACAAGCCACGCATCATCTTCGTTGCTAACGCGCACTACTTCGATCGCGAACAGATTTACGGCGACGCGCGAGGTGACTACGCGGACAACCACCGGCGCTTTGCCTTCTTCTCGCTCGCGGCGCTGAGTGCGCTGCCCGGGCTGGCCAAAGCTCCGGTTCTTCTGCACGCGCACGACTGGCACATGGCCTTGGCGCCGATCTATCTGCGCGTCTATGAGAACGGCCGAGACTACTACCGCCGAATGTCGTCCGTGCTGACGGTGCATAACGCGGGGTACCAAGGACACTTCCCGCCTGAGGTACTCGCGGACATCGGGTTGCCATGGGAGATCTACAATTACCACCAGCTGGAGTGGTACAATCGCGTCAACTTCCTGAAGGGCGGGCTGTCGTTTGCGGATGCGGTGACCACGGTGTCACCCTCACACGCGCACGAGCTACGAACACCGGCCGGTGGCTTCGGGCTGCATGACCACTTCATCTCCCTGCGCGATCGATTCGTCGGGATCGTGAACGGCATCGACCAGCAGGAGTGGGATCCCGCGACGGATCCGCACATCACAGCCCGATACTCACGAGACGACCTGGCCGGCAAGAAGAAGTGCAAGGCGGCGTTGCAGCGCATCTTCGGGCTACCGCAACGCGCGCGCACGCCGATTTTCGGCATGAGCGCGCGCATGGTCTACCAGAAGGGCTTGGACCTGATCCTCAGTTCGCCGCGCTTTCTGTCGCTTGATGCGCAATTCCTGTTTCTCGGCCAGGGCGAGAAGCGCTACGTCGACATTCTCACCGAGTTGGCGTTGCGGGCGCCGGGGCGCATCGGCGTGCAGACAAACTTCACGACCAAGCAGGAGCACCGCCTGCTGGCCGGCGCCGACCTGTTGGTGATGCCCTCGCAGTATGAACCGTGCGGCCTCACGCAAATGCGCGCGCAGCGCTATGGCGCGCTGCCGGTCGCGCGAAAGGTCGGCGGGCTGGCCGACACGATCGAGGATGGCATCACCGGATTCTTGTTCGACGCCTTCACGACCAACGACTTCCTGAGTGCGGCGATTCGGGCCATCGATCACTACAACCATCCGGCCGTCTTTCAGGCGATGCAACGGGAAGCGATGGCGCGGGAATTTGGCTGGGAACGTTCGGCCGCCCGCTACCTGGATCTTTATCGTCGAGTGCTGCAGTCGCCGCGGTTCAGTCGCTGAGTCGACGCCATGCATCAGACCGACTTTGTCCTGATGCTGCATTCGCACCTGCCGTATGTCTTGAACCACGGCCGCTGGCCGCACGGCAGCGATTGGATCTGTGAAGCGGCGATCGACACCTACTTGCCTGTCGTCGACCTGCTCCGCCGGCTCGAACGAGACAACATCGCGGCGCCGGTGACGATCGGCTTCACCCCCGTGCTGGCCAACCAGCTCGAACACGCCACCTTCCAGCGGGAGCTCGACGAGTACTTCAGCCAACGTCTGGCGGCGTGTGAAGAAGCCCCCGCTTCCCTGGAAGAGACCCAGGACGCGCATCTGTTGCCCCTGGTGGCGTTCTGGCGCCACCGCCTGCTGCGACTGCGCGACCTGTATCGGACGCTGGATGGCGACTTGATGGGCGAGTTCCGGCGATTGCAGGACAAGGAACGCCTGGAAATCACCAGCGCCCCAGCCACGCATCCGTTCCTGCCGTTACTTGGGCGCGACGAGAGCATACGGTTGCAGCTGCATCTGGGGCGCGCCGAGCATCGGCGGGTGTTCGGACGCGAGCCCGAGGGGTGTTGGCTGCCCGAGTGCGCCTATCGCCGGGAGGGCCCATGGCGTCCGCTCCCCGACGCGCCACCCCGCGGCATTCGTCGCGGACTGGAGACGTTCGTTTCCGAAGCAGGATATCGCTACGTCTTTGTCGACTCGCACATGGCCCGCGCCGGGCTCCCGTTAGGCATTTACGGTGAGCTGTTTGGTGGGGAGGCGGAACACGTCTCGCTTGGAGAGGCGGCCGACGCGGTACAGCGCGCCCCGCGCACGCCCTACCGCGCCTATCGCGTGACCGCCCCGGATGCCCCAGTCCCGGTGTCCGCGCTCGTGCGTGATCCGCTCGCGTCCATGCAGGTGTGGAGCCGACATGGCGGGTACCCCGGGGCCGCCGCCTACCTCGAGTTCCACAAGATTCGGTGGCCTGGCGGCCTCCGTCTCTGGCGCGTCAGCAACAACGGAACAGAACTCGGCGACAAGGAACCGTACCAACCGCGCGTCGCCCGTCGTGAAGCGCACACGCATGCGGTGCACTTTGCACAGTTGTTAGATGCGCAAGCCGTGACGCACGGCGGCGCCACCGACAGCGTAATGGTCGTGCCCTTCGACACCGAGTTGTTCGGACACTGGTGGTTCGAGGGTCCGGACTTCCTTGGCGATGTGTATGCGACGTTGCCGCAGTATCGGCGTGTGCGTGCCGTCACGGCCAGCGAGCATCTGGACGCGCATAGCACGTCGCAGGCACTGCGCCTGGCCGATGGGTCGTGGGGCAAGGACGGCGACTACTCCATGTGGCTGAATGACCAGGTCGCGTGGACATGGCCCGCCATTTGGGCCATCGAGGACGCCTTTTGGGCGGTGGCGCCGACCGCGCTCGAAAGGAGCGACCTGCATGACATCCTTGCCCAAGCCGCACGAGCCATGTTGTTGCTGCAATCATCCGACTGGCAGTTCATCATGTCGACCGGCGAAGTGCAGGACTACGCGATCCGGCGTTTCCATGGCCACGCCGCGGACGCTCGGCAGTTGATCGCCGCGCTGCAACACGGAGTGGAAGGGCGAGATGTCACCGCCGGTCATCGCCTCGCTTCCGTACAGCATCAGCGCGACAACGTGTTCACGACCATCATCCCATCGATCGCCGCGGCCGTGCACCAGAGCGTCGTGCGCATTGTGATCGAACCAACTTCCGTGGCCACGGACGCCGACGCGTCCACCGAGCCTCTTCCGTCCTGATGTCACCACGTTCTCGGACCTCATCGGCCACCAACACTGCGGCGTCGTCCATCGTCAGCCCTGCCCAGCGATCACGATCGCTGGTCATGCATGCGCACTTCTATCAGCCACCGCGCGAAAATCCGTGGCTGGATGAGGTGGAAGTCGAGCAGTCGGCCGCACCGTTCCATGACTGGAACCAGCGCATCGAACGCGAGTGTTATCGCGCGGTGGTCGCCGCCCGCGTGAATGGCACTGGCGAGCGCATCGCGCGCATCGTCAACACGCTCAAGTGGATCTCCTTCAATTTCGGGCCGACGCTTCTGGAGTGGATGGAACGGGCCGCGCCCGATACCTACGCGTCCATCCTGGCTGCCGACGCGGCCAGTGTGCAGAGACTCGGCGCTGGCAACGCCATCGCGCAGCCGTATCACCATGCCATCCTTCCCCTGGCCACACGTCGCGACAAGGTGACGGAGGTGCGCTGGGGAATCTCTGATTTTCGGCGACGGTTTGGCCGAGATCCGCTTGGCATGTGGCTGCCGGAAACGGCGGTCGACGACGAGACGCTGGATGTGCTGGCCGCCGAAGGCATTCGGTTTACGATTTTGGCACCGTATCAGGTCCGTCAGCTGCCACCTCTGGGGTTACCGGGCCGCTACACAACGTCGCAAGGCCGCGAGATCGCGCTCTGTTTGTACAACGGCGACATGTCGCACGGCATCGCATTCGGCGGCGTGTTAAATGATGCCCTGCGTTGGGTCCAGGTGATCGATGGCATTGCCACTGGACAGGTACAAGCCGCCGATTCGATGGATCCCCCACTGTCCAGCGAACTCCCGTCGCTGCTGTCCGCCGCGACCGATGGTGAGTCATACGGCCATCATCATCGATTTGGCGAAATGGCACTGGCGCGGATGCTGTTGGAGGTGGCGGAGCGCGGCACGCGTATCGAGAATTTTGCGTCGTTCCTGACGCGCCACCCCGCCGTGCATGACGTGGAACTGGTAGCGCCATCGGCCTGGAGTTGCGCCCATGGTGTGGAGCGGTGGCGAAGCAACTGTAGCTGCCGGATGGACGGCACGCGCGCTCCGTCACAGGAATGGCGCACGCCGTTGCGCGAGGGCCTGGACACGCTGGCGCGCGGCTTGGATGCGGTGTTTGTCACCGAGGGAACGAGCTATTTCCGCGACCCGTGGGCCGCCCGCGATGCCTATGGCAGTGTGGTCGCCGAACCCACGGCCGAACGTCTCGATGACTTGCTCACGGCCCACGCCAGCGGCGCCTTGGACGCGCCAGCCCGACTGCGGGCGCGCGAGCTGCTGGAAATGGAGCGCGATGCCCTGCGCATGTTCACGTCCTGCGCCTGGTTCTTCGACGACATCGGCGGTTTGGAGCCCCGTCAGGTGCTACGCTACGCATCGCGAGCGATCCACTTGGCTGGAGCTGCCGGTGTCGCGCTCGAACAGGCTCTGCTCTCGACGTTGGCCACGGCACGCAGTAACGACCGCGTCGTGGGCACCGGGCGTGACGTCTACCTGACGTACGCACGCCAGCCAGTCCCGGCTCCGGCGCGAATCGCCGCGGCGGAATTGGCCGCACGCACCATCGGTGTACATCACCCGCTGGAGTTTGCCGCCGCAGACGTGGTGACCGAGCGCGATCGTGTGACAGTCACCGAACGACGCACGGGGCGACGTCACATCTTTACCGGGCGCGTCTGGCGGGTGGGGGCGAGTGAAATCGATGTGGAATTGCATCCGGAAGGGACGGCCGCGTCGGCGCGCGTGTACACGATCCGCGACTTTCCAGAACGGGCCCGCATGGAAATCCGCTCGGTGCTTCGCCGCCAACTGCTCCCGCGTTGCCTGACGCCACAGGAACTGGACCATCTGGCCGCCGGTGATGTGCAACTGCGGGGGCTGGTGGCGGTGGCGCTCACCCGCAACATCAGCCGTCTGGCGGACGTCCGGACGGACGAGACGCTCGGACTGGTCGGTGCGCTCTTGGACTTGTTCGAGCAGCTGGAGCTCAAGGTCCCGTTCGACGCGCAGACGCAGTTCTGGTCGGTTTGGGAGGGGGCCACCGAAGGTCGCCGAGACCAGCTGCGCAGCTTGCGCTGGCGGCTGGGTTTTCTGGACGACGGGCCGCCGGACGCCTCGAAGGGCTCGACCTGATCGCCACCTGCGCGCGCGGGGTCATCGACATCTCCCGGACGCCTGGAACGGATAGACCCTTCTTCCCGGAGTGATGGACGGGGTTCAGCTTCAGGTGGCCGAGCGCACCTCACCGTGATCGCTGGCTGACTCGTCCAGACCCGAACCGAACGCCTGCATGTTCGTCATCTTCGCTGCGCCGTTTCTCTCCGACAACGCATTTCACATGGTGTCGGCGGCCGCCTCGCTGCCAGGAGTCACCTTGGGCGTGGTGACCACCGACCCAGTGGAGCGTTTGCGACATCTGGTTGGCCAAGTCGCGCATTGGCGTGTGGACAACGTGTTGGACGTGAATCAGCTGGTGTGGGCGGGGAGCGAGCTGGCGGCCAGGAACGGTCCGATCGCGCGCTTCTTTGGCGCCTTCGAGCAACTGCAGGAGCCGTTGGCCCAGGCGCGGCAGCGACTTGGGGTGGACGGCATGAGCGTTGAAGCTGCCATGAATTTCCGGGACAAGGCCCGCATGAAGACCGTGATGCGTGCGGCCGGCGTTCCGTGCGCGCGGCATCGACTGGCTGGAAGCGTAGACGAGGCGTTGGCGTTTGCCTCGGCGTCGGGGTTTCCACTGGTGGTCAAGCCCCCTGCCGGCGCCGGTGCGCAGCAGACGTACCGCGTGGAAGATGTCGGTCAGCTTCAACGTGCGCTGACTGCTCCGGTGCCGACGCCCGCGCATCCCGTGCTGCTGGAGGAGTTCATCCTGGGCCAGGAGCACTCGTTGGAGACCGTGTCCATCAACGGACAAGCCATCTGGCACTCACTCACGCACTACTACCCGACGCCATTACACGTGGTGGAGAACCCGTGGATTCAATGGTGTCTGGTGTTGCCGCGCGAGGTCGACGACGCTCGATACGACGACATCAAGGCGGCCGCACGTCAGGCGCTGACGGCGTTAGGCATGCAGACCGGCCTCAGTCACATGGAGTGGTTCCGGCGCAAGGATGGGAGCGTGGCGATTTCCGAAGTGGGCGCACGCCCACCGGGGGCACAGATCACGACGCTGGTATCGCGCGCGCATGACATTGATTTTGTGAAGGCTTGGACGCAGCTGATGGTCTTTGGGACGTTCGACGTCCCGCAACGCAAGTACTCCGCCGGCGCCTGCTTCCTGCGTGGTCAAGGGAGCGGGCATGTGCGGGCCGTGCATGGGTGGGACCGCGTGCAACGCGACCTGGGTGACCTGATCACGGACGTGAAGCTGCCGGCGATGGGCGCCGCCCCTTCCACCAGCTACGAAGGGGAAGGGTTCATTCTGGTCCGGCATCCGGAGACGGCGGTTGTGGAACGCGCCGTCGCCCGCATCGCGTCGACCATCCGAGTGGAGTTGGGATAGTGAGGGCCATAGGCTGCCCTCGTCACATCGATCCTTTTTCGAGAGACTGAACGATATGAACGTGATCATGTTGGCCCCGGGGTACCCTGGCGAGATGCCGTATTTCTGCCGAGGGTTGGCCCTGCAGGGGGCAAAGGTCTATGGGGTCAGCGATGTCCCGGAGGATCAGCTGCCCCGGATGACGCGCGAACACATGGCGGGCTACCTGAAGGTCCCCAATTTCCAGGATGAGGATGGGGTGGTCCGGATGGTGGTGGCGGGCGTCGGCTCCAACACCGTGGATCGCGTCGTCTGCATGTGGGAACCAGGCGTCGTCTTGGCCGCCAAGCTGCGTGAAGCGTTAGGCGTGCCCGGCATGCGGGTGGAACAGGCGCAGACGTTCCGCAACAAGGACATCATGAAGCAGAAGGTGACGGCAGCGGGGCTGCGAACCGCGCGGCACGCGTCGGCCACCAGCATTGTCCAGGTACGCGAGGCGGCCAAGGACATCGGCTTCCCGGTCATCGTAAAACCGATCGCCGGAGCCGGTTCCATGGACACGTTCCGCGCCGGCAGCGCCGAGGAGCTGGAGGCCAGCCTGTCGCGAGTGAAGACCTATGATGAGGTCAATGTCGAGGAATTCATCGAGGGTGATGAATACACCTACGACACGATCTGCATCGATGGCCGGATCGTGTTCGAAAACGTGTGCTTCTATCGCCCCAATCCACTGCTGGCGCGCAGCAATGAGTGGATTTCACCACAGACGCTGACCGTGCGCGACCTGTCGACCGAAGCCATTCAAGCCGGCATCTCGTTAGGCCACGACGTGCTGAAGGCCTTGGATTTCCAGACCGGTTTCACCCACATGGAGTGGTTTTATACGGCAAAGAAGGAGGCAGTGTTTGGGGAAATCGCGGCTCGCCCAGCAGGCGCGCAGACCGTGGACTTGATGAACTACACCTGCGACACCGACCTCTTCATGGGCTATGCGGAGGCAGAGCTGCATGGACGATTCTCCCAACCCACCGAGCGAAAGTACAACGCCGCCAACATCTTCAAGCGGGCGATCGGCAAGGGACGGATCACGCGCGTCTCCGGGCTGGAGAGCATCCTCAACCGATTCGGCGAGCACGTCGTCCACATAGACCTGCTACCTGTTGGAGCTGAACGGCGTAACTGGATCCTGACGCTGATTTCCGATGGGTACATCGTCGTGCGCCACCCGGACTGGCAGACGTGCTGCGATATCGCCGACGCAGTTGGGACGGACTTGCAGCTCTACGCGTCCTGACGCAGACGACACCCACGCCGTGAGAAACTCCAGACCTTAGGCCCCGGATATCGGGGCCTTCGTGTCCGCGGAGTTGGCGATGGGATGTCCCGGGCCCGTGCCGCACCCTTAGAATTCCACCGTCCTGTCGTTCCCACACCCCAGGCTGGATAGAATCGCGCGAATGACGTCGCCCAGTTCCACCTTTCTGGACAAATGGATGGGTCGTCGACGCACACCGCCAGGGACGCTGCAGGTCATTCACGAGGTCTATTCGCCTGAATTGGCGAATCGGCGGGACATCCTCATCTACCTGCCAGCGGCCTACGAAAAGTCGGACGATCCCTTTCCCGTCATCTACATGCACGACGGGCAGAATCTGTTCGATCCATCGACAAGTTTTGCCGGCGAGTGGGGGGTGGATGATGCCATGGCCAAAGCTCCCCGCGGCGGCCGCAAGGCGATCGTCGTGGGCATCCCCAACATGGGGATCGATCGCATTCGAGAATACTCGCCGTTCGTCGATTCCCGGAATGGCGGCGGGCTGGGCGACGTCTATGTCTCGTTCCTACTGGACACGCTGAAGCCGATGGTCGATGCGCGGTACCGAACCCTGCGCGACGCGGAGAACACGGGGATCATCGGTTCGTCGTTGGGGGGCCTGATCAGCCTGTATGCCTTTTTCCGCCAGCCGGCCAGCTTTGGCTTTGCCGGGATCATGAGTCCGGCGTTGTGGTTTGCCGGGGGGGCCATCTTCCCCTATGTGCGTGAGGCACCGTACGTTCGCGGGCGGCTGTATCTGGACGTGGGCACGCGGGAGGGGGAAGGGACCCTCGCCAATGCGCGTATGATGCGCGATCTGCTCATCGAGAAGGGCTACGCGCTCGAGCACGACCTGAAGTGGGTCGAGGACGCGGGCGGAGTGCATAACGAAGCGGCGTGGGGGCGTCGGTTGCGGCCGGCACTCCCATTTCTACTGAACGGCACCTCGAGGTGACATGAGCACACGTGTTCCTGGACATCACAAAGTCTGGTTCAGTCCGGCCCTTGGCCGCGACATGCACGTCCGTTGGTTTGGACACTCCGGCGCGCGCGTGTTGGCCTTTCCGACCACGATGGGAAATCACAACGAATGGCCCAATCGCTACATGCCGGACGTGCTCCGCGAGCATATCGAGCGCGGGTGGGTGCAGCTCTGGTGTCTTGACCATAACCACGACCAGTCGTGGTACGACAAGACCGCGCACCCCGGGCATCGCGCATGGTTGCACCTGCAGTATGACAAGTACGTGCGGGACGAACTCGTCCCGTTCACGCAGCACGTCAATGGCAATCCCTACTGCATTGCGACGGGCGCGTCATTTGGCGCATTCCACGCCATGTCGATCGGCCTGCGCAATCCGAACCTGTTCGGCCGCATCATCGGCATGAGCGGCACATACGACATCAAAGGGATGACCGGCGGATACTCCGACGGAAATGTTTACGCCTGCAATCCGTATGATTTCATGCAGCATGAACAGGATCCGCGTCGTCTGGAGGCATTTCGCCGGCAGGATATCGTGATCGCCATCGGGCGTGGTGATCCACACTATGATCAGAACTGCGAGTTTTCCGAGATCCTCTGGCGGCGCCAGATTGGGAATGCGCTGCGCGTATGGGACGGTCACGCTCACGACTGGCCGTTCTGGGAACGAATGATCGTGAAGTACATCGGAGGACACGACTGATGTCCCAGGACAAGCGCGTAGGAGTCATCGTCGGCCGCGAATGGAGCTGGCCACCGGAGTTCATCAAGGCGGTCAACGAACGTCAGCGGGGCGTGGTAGCGGAATTCGCCAAGCTCGGCGGCGATCACCATGACGGCCCCGTGCCATACGACGTGCTCATCGATCGCATCTCGCACGAAGTGCCGATGTACCGCTCGTACCTCAAGAAAGCGGTGCTGGAAGGGCGCACCTGCATCAACAATCCATTCATGTGGTCAGCCGACGACAAGTTCTTCGGGGCCACGCTGGCGACCAAGCTGGGGGTCGTGTCACCGAAGACCGTCCTGCTGCCAAATAAGGACTACGTGCCTGGCATCGTGCCCACGGAGTCATTGCGCAACCTCCACTTTCCACTCGATTGGGATGAGATCGCGCGCTACATCGGCATGCCATGCATTCTCAAGGACGCGCATGGCGGCGGATGGAAGGAAGTGTACGTCTGTCATTCCGTGGAGGAGTTGATCCGCAACTACGACGAGTCGGGCTTGCTGACCATGATCGTGCAGGAATTCGTGCACTGGGATCAGTTCGTACGTTGCATCTGCGTTGGCCGCGACAACATCCAGCCCATTCAGTACGATCCAAAGGCCCGGAAGTACATCGTGTCGGATACGTACCTGACGCCGGCGCTTCGCGAGCGCATCGTCGGAGACGCACGCAAGCTTTGCAACGCGTTAGGCTATGACATGAACTCGGCGGAGTTCGCGGTGAAGGACGGGGTACCGTATGCGATCGACTTCATGAACTGCGCCCCCGACATGGACGTGTATTCCCTGACGCCGACGTATTTCGACTGGGTGGTCAACGCCATGGCCGACCTGGCGATCGATCGCGCCCTGCATCCCCGCCCGCAATTGCGCGAGATGTCGTGGCGTTCGCTGTTCGGGTGAACCTGTGACCGCCGTCGCACGCTACCACGACTTGTTGACGCCAGAGGTGGCCGGCGCCACCCACGCGCACGTCGAGCGTCAACTTGCACAGCGCGGACTGGTCTTCGGAGGGCGTGCGCTGTGTACGGTGCTGCGCCCGCGCCTGTTGGATCTAGCGCAGTACCAGTCGTTGCAACGGCGCCTTCGACCGCTGATGGCGGCGTTCCAGAAGACTTATGAGCGCGCGTTGTCGGACGCGGCCTTCCGACGCCAGTTTTGGCTGACGGATTGGGAAGAGGTGCTCCTGGCCGACGCGACGGGATACTCGCGACCCAGCCCGACGTCTCGTCTGGACTTCTTCTGGGATCCAGAGATCGGATCGTTGGGGCTGACGGAGTACAACGCAGAGACGCCGGCCGGTGCGGCGTATATCGACGCGCTAAGCGACACCTTCCTGGACGCGCCCGCCATGCGCGAGTTCACGAAGTCTTACGACGTCTGGCCACTCCCCGCGCGTCAGGGCGTTGTCGGAGCGCTCCTGGACGCCTATCGCGAGTTCAGCCACGGCGGGCGAGCGCCGCGGGTGGCCATCCTCGACTGGGACGACGTGCCGACGGTCACTGAGTTTGAGCTGTACCGCAAGCATTTCGAGGCGCTGGGCATCAGTTGCGTGATTGATGACCCCCGCCGCTGCGAATACCGCGACCGGACGCTCTACGCCAGTGGGCGGCCCGTAGACTTCATCTACAAGCGGGTCTTGATCAGTGAACTCATCGAGACCTGCGGAATGGACGCGCCGGTCGTGCGGGCCGTGCGCGAAGGCGCCGCCTGTCTGGTCGACGGCTTTCGCTGCAAGATCCTCCACAAGAAGGCGTCGCTCGCCGTGCTGTCGGACGAAGTCAATGCCGACATGTTCAACACCGAGGAGCGCCGCGGCATCGACGACTGCATCCCATGGACTCGCGTGGTGGAAGAGCGCCGCACGACCTATGGCGGACTCGCCGTCGACCTGGTCCCGTATATCCTCGCGCACCGCGAGCGTTTTGTCGTGAAACCGAACGACGAGTACGGCGGCAAGGGCATCGTCCTGGGCTGGACGGTAGACGACGCAGCGTGGGCCGAAGCCGTTCGCGTCGCGCTGCAGTCCCCGCACATCGTGCAGGAAAAAGTCATCATTCCCAGCGAGCCTTATCCCAGTTGGGTCGACGGACGTGTGGAGATCTACGAGCGAATGTACGACACCGCGCCCTTCATTTCGCACGGGCAGTACATGGAAGGATTGCTCACCCGCCTGTCCACGGTGGACCTTCTGAATGTCACCGCGGGGGGTGGCAGTACCGTTCCCACCTTCCTGGCCGAGCGTCGCTAGGCAGGGTCGCCAATAAGCGGCACGTAGCAGGCTGGTATCAGCTGCAACAACGGCGTTGCGTCGACGCACGTGAGCGAGGTCGATGCGAGGAATGACTGTCCCATCATCGTGGCGACAATCCCTCACACAGAGTCGAACCGCGCCTGACATCGCAACGCAGGTCATGCCACAAGATTCACCGCTCGTGGGAATGCGCGATTCCCGCGAAGTTCGGTGAAGGGGATCGCGCTCCCTGTACGAGGGTGCTCACAGGGATGTGGGCGCCCGACTGACTCCCATGACGGGAGCAGGGGAACGGACGATGTCGCGCCGCTCGCCTGCAACGATCGGGTTCGCTGCAGGGCCTCCGACGGGGACACGTCCAAGGAGGAGTTATGAAATCCCTGCAATGGGCGCGCCTAACGAGCGCCGTTGCCGTGCTCGTCAGCTTGACGGCATGCGCCGACACAGCGACGGCGCCGGCGGCAACACAACCAACCGCGGTGGCTTTGGCCGCGTCGTTCGATGTCATGGCGCAGGACCAGGCGCTGGCGGGTGCCGTGGCCGAAAGTGAGGACTGGCGCTGGGTCGCCGCGGCGCTGCGTAACGGCGTCAAGCCATCTCGCATCGAAATCTGGAAGAACGGCAAGATCGAGGACTACGACGCCTTCGTCCGAGCGGTCGAAGTGCCGTCGGTTCAAACGATGCCGAGGAAAGAAGCCGGACGCACCATGTTGGCTTGGCAACGAGACAACAGCGAGCAGATCAATCACGTGCTACGTCTGGAGTCACCGGGTGAGACAGGCCGAGTGGTTCCGCACGCCGGCGTCCACAGCGTGGAGCTGCCCTTGGGTGCGCACGCGGACTACGTGGAACGTGGCGCCGCAGGCGGCACGTGGAACGGCTTCAAAGGTGTGACGTTCCTGAGTGAGGTGTGGATCTTGGCAGGCTGCCGCTTCGAGAACCCGGAAGTGACCACGTGGAGACCGCCGGAAGGCATGATGTGCCAGAAAGCGCTGTTCGACGTGCGGTTCGAGGCGACCTTCGCGCCGCAGAACCGAGGCGAGAACGAATTGCCCGCCGTCACGATGTGGATGGCGACGCAGCGTGTGGTTGGCGTGAAGTTGACCCCGGCCAACTAGGGATTTCGGAGCAGTACCTCGACGCCGGGCTGGGTCGAGCGAGCGGTGGCAAGGGAGCGTTAGGCCCTTGCCACCGCGTCCCTTTGTGCCCGCACGGAACCGGACCGAAGCCCACGCGCCACCGCGGGTGTTGTGAGAACACGCCGGCATCCATGTTGTGGCCTTGTGTTTGGACGGCCCATCCTCGCATCTACGCAGGGCTCACGCGTAGGCGCGAGGGAACGACCTGAGCCTGAGAATGGCTCGGCGCTCGGCCGGAGCGCGCCCCGTGGGGTGTTAGGCCGCCAGCTTCGGCCGTACATTCCCCCATCCCTATCGCGTGTCCCTGGCCTCAGGCGCAACCCTCGTATGAAGCCTCCATCGCTCACCATCGGCGTCGAAGAAGAGTACCAGATCATCGACCCCCGGACGCGGGAGCTGCAATCGTATATCACGCAGATCCTGGAAGAAGACCATCTCATCATTGGACAGGTGAAGCCAGAGCTGCACCAGTCGATCGTTGAGGTGGGAACCACGGTGTGCCGCACGCCCAAGGAGGTGCGCGATCAGCTCGTGGCGTTGCGCCGCGGCGTCATGGAATTGGCGGCCAAGAAGGGACTGAAAATCGCCGCCGCCGGCACACATCCATTCTCGCATTGGGCCGACCAGGAAATAACGCCTTTCGAACGGTACATCGGCACGCGCGAAGCCATGGCGCAGTTGGCGCAACAACTGCTCATCTTCGGCACGCATGTGCACATCGGCATTGAAGATCCCGACTTCCTGATCGAAGCAACGAACGTCACACGCTACTTCCTGCCGCATATCCTTTGCCTTTCCACGTCCTCGCCATTCTGGTTAGGCAGGGAGACGGGCCTCAAGTCGTATCGCTCCGCAATTTTTCGCGCGTTCCCGCGTACGGGCATCCCTCGCTACATTGCCTCGTTCGCCGAATACCAGAACTACATCAAGACGTTGCAGGCGACGGGATGCATTCCCGATGGGTCGAAGATCTGGTGGGACGTGCGTCCGCACTGGAAGTACCCGACGCTGGAGTTCCGCATCTGTGACGTGTGCACGCGCGTCGATGAAGCCGTGTGCATCGCCGCCATTCTGCAAGCGCTGGTGTTCAAGGTGTGGAAGATGCGCCGCGACAACATCAGCTGGCGCAACTACTCATCGGACCTGATCGACGAGAACAAGTGGCGGGCTGTCCGGTACGGACTGTCTGGCAAGTTGATCGACTTTGGGAAGGAGATTGAGCTCCCGGCGCCGGAACTGATTCGCGAATTCCTGAACTGGTTTATCGGTGACGTGCTGGATGAATTAGGGTGTCGTAAGGAAGTGGAGTACGCGTTCCGGATTCTGGACGAAGGCACGAGTGCGGACCGGCAAGTCGCGACGTTCAAGCGAACGGGGAACCTGAAGGCTGTCGTCGACCAACTGATTGCCGAAACTGAAGAAGGGGTGTTTCCCAACACCACTCCAGAGCTTCCGGCGGACACCCGATTGCCCGGAACCCGTGCGGTCTCTGAATTGCGGTATGCGGAAAGCGAACAACAGCCGTCGCTGTAGCCGACGCGCAGCCACGGGAATCCATATGCTCAGTCGCCTCTCATGAAGACGAATTCTCGACGACCGGTCATCGGTGTCACGACACAGACGTTGCATTCGATCGACGGCATACCCGCCGGGTTGCCCCAGTCGGTCGTGATGAACCAGCGGTATTACATCGCCATCACGCTGGTGGGTGCCACCCCGATTCTGGTACCGCTGCTGGACGATGAGCCAGACGCCTTACGCGGCATTTATGACGTGTGCGATGGTATCCTGATTCCCGGCGGCGTGGACGTTGACCCCACGTGCTTCCGCGAATCGCCGCACCCCAAACTCGGGCGCATCGACCCGGCTCGCGACCGGGTGGAGATGCAGCTGACGCAGTGGGCCGTCGAAGATCGGAAGCCGGTGCTGGGATTGTGCCGTGGTCTGCAGGTGATCAACGTTGCGTTAGGCGGAACGTTGTACCAGGACTTGGAGGACCAGTTCAAGGACGGCATCAAGCACGATTACTTCCCCACCTATGGGTTCGAGCGCGACCACCTGGCTCACGAGGTCACGTTGACGAAGGGCACCCGCCTGCGCTCGCTGATGGAGCTGGACCGGATTCCCGTGAACTCGATGCACCATCAGGGGATCAAGACGTTGGGTCGCGAGCTGGTCGCATCCGCGGTAGCGCCGGACGGACTGATCGAAGCGGTGGAGTCGTCGGATGACCACTTCCTCGTAGGCGTCCAGTGGCATCCCGAGGTCTTCGAAATCACTGACCCCCACACGCGACACGTGTTTCGGTCGTTCATTACGGCCTCGCAAGACTTTCACACCCAGCACTAGCCGGTAGTCGCTGGCGTCACGGTTTCCCCGGCAGGATCCGGGGCAAACCCCCCTGACCCGCCTTCGTTTGGGTGCACATGCTCGACGTGCGGGTGGCAAATGCACCCCGCGTGGCCGCGAGAGCGGCCGCGGCCGTACCCCAGGGGCCCCATGGCGCGCGCCATTGACCGAACGCACTTCACGCCGGCGGACTACGCCGCCTTCGCCGCGCGCTTGGAGCTGAATCTTCGCGCGCTGCGACTGCTACTCCAGCGCCCCGGTTTCGGGTGTGGGGAGCGTACCCTCGGCGCCGAACTGGAGATGTCGATCGTCGGCGCCGACGGTCGGGCCCTAGGCGTGAATCGGGAGGTCCTGGCCCGCTGCGGCGCACCCCGGCTGGCGTTGGAGCTGGATCAATTCAATCTCGAGTACAACCTGGCGCCTGTCTCAGCCAGTGGTCGTCCGTTCGAATCATTCGAGCGGGAGATCACCACGGCAATGGCGTGCGCCAATCGTGGAGCCGAAGGCCTGGGCGGGCGCATCATCACCATCGGCATTCTGCCCACGCTCACCGAAGAAGAACTGGGAAGTCGCGCGCTTACGGACTTCACACGGTATCACGCGTTGGCGGAAGGGGTTCGGCGGCTGCGCCATACACCGACGGCGGTCCGCATCCAGGGTGCTGACGCCATTAGCCTGCGGACCTCGGAGATCACCCTCGAAGGGGCGAACACATCATTTCAGGTGCACTATCGCACCGACCCCAGGGAATTCGCCAACAGCTACAACGCGGCGCAAATGGCCATTGGTGTGGTGCTGGCCGCGTGCGGCAATTCTCCGATTTTCCTAGGACGGCGACTGTGGGACGAGACGCGGATTGCTCTCTTCAAGCAAGCGCTCGACTACCGGGACTTTGATGCTACTCGCTGGCGCGCCCCCGCGCGGGTGGGATTCGGGCATGGGTGGGTGCGCGAGGGTGCTTGGGAACTGTTCGCCGAGGGGGCGGCGCTGTTTCCGCCGATCTTTCCGATCTGTGACGACGAGGATTCACTCGCCGTCGTCGCAGCTGGCGGTGTGCCGCAGTTGAGCGAACTCCGGCTGCATCAGGGCACCGTCTGGCGTTGGAATCGGGCCATCTATGACCACGATGCGGGCGGCCACGTGCGAGTGGAGATGCGGGCCCTGCCGTCTGGACCAACGCCAGTAGACATGGTCGCGAACGGTGCCTTTTTGGTCGGGCTCACCCGCGCGCTCGCGGATCGTGTCGACCAGCTGCTGCCTGCGTTTCCCTTTGCCTATGCAGAGTTCAACTTCTACCGCTCGGCGCAACAGGGACTGGACGCGATGCTGCTATGGCCGGCGACCGATGTGACGGAGAGTTCACCGACCGAAGTGGCCGCGCCCCACGCGGTGCTCACTGCATTGTCCCTGGCCGCCGAAGGGCTGGCGGCCCTGGGAGTCGAGGATAGTGAGGCCAAGCGATTGTTAGGCATCATTCGCGGGCGAATCGAGACAGGGCAGACGGCCGCGCGGTGGCAGCGACGGACGCTGGATCATCTGCTTGCGCGCCACGACCGTCCCGACGCGTTAGCCATGCTCGTCGAGCAGTACATGGCCAATGCATCCAGCGGGCGTCCGGTTCACGAGTGGAGCGACATTGAGTAGCGTGGGTTCTCCCGTCCTACGTGTAGACGCCAAGGCGTGTGTGAAGGGCGGACTGAACGCCACGTGCGGTGTGCGGTACGCGGGGATCTGAGTAGGGCGCCACCGGAAGTATGGGTGGCGTGTACCGTCAGCCAGCGTCCATTCGTACATTTCCGTGGTGCGTACCAATGCTTTAGCGTTCGTGCCGGCCGGGTTGTTGCTGCTGCTGGCGTGCACGCATGATCTTCAGCTGGCTCCCCAGCCACCGAAGGCTGCAGCTACAACCACCACGGGTCCGTGGGCGAGCATGATCTTTGTGGCTCGAACGGACAGTGGGGTCTTGGCGATCGACCTCGGTTGGACCGGCGCCGAGGACGGCCTGCGGCGTGTCTTGACCCAAATCGGAGCAACGCCGAGCGACGTGCGATGGGTGTTTCTCACGCACGCCCATCGCGATCACATCGGCGCATGGAGTGTCTTGCGCCAAGCGACGTTCATCCTTGGGCGCGACGAAGTGCCGTTCTTCACCGGGACGGCGGCCTATCGCGGCTTTGTCCCACGCATTGGAGATCGGCTGTTCTCGTACCGTCGGCCGAAGGAGGGGGAATTGAAAATCGTCCCAGTGTCGGCGGACACCGTGTTTGCGCTGGGTCAGGACAGCGTGCGCGCCTTTCCCATTCCCGGACACACGGCGGGCAGCACCGCGTACCTGTTCCGCGAGACGCTATTTGCAGGTGACGCAGCGAATTGGCGGATGACGAGCGGGTTTCGAGGCGCTCGGAGCGAGTTCTCAGATGATGTTGAGCGAAGCCGGGCCAGCATGGCCTCATTGCTGAACCGGCTCGACTCGGCGGGTATCGCGTGGCGCGTGCTGTGCACCGCGCACGGAAAGTGCGGACTTGCGGACTCGACCACGCGGCTGAAGATATTGCGTTAGGACAGTGCTGGCCTTGGCCTGGAATGTGGAGGAGACATGCGTCGTGCGCTGTTGGTCCTGATGGTGTATGGCTCTGCCGCGTGTGGTGGCGGAAGAACTGCGAGCAGCACCGGCGCCCTGATGAGTCGGGAAGCGGACGTCATTACCGCCAGCGAGATCGAGCGAACGCAGGGACTGCTTAATGCTTGGGACGCTGTGGAGCGTCTTCGTCCGCGCTTTTTCCGCAATGCGGGACCCAAGAGCTTCTACGGAGGATTGGACAATCGCCCCATTGTAAGGATCGATGAAACGGTTGCCGGCGTCGCAGAAGCGCTTCGTACCGTGGACATACAATACGTCCTGGAAATACGGTATTACTCAGCGGCCGACGCGACGGCACGGTTCGGCGGCACGTATGGCCGGGCCGTGATCCACGTCGTCACTCGCACGCGACGGTAAGCCGCACCCTCAACGACGGCGTCTTTCTCTAAACCTCGATGTATTCCACCTGCACCTTCTGTTACGCGTCGCTCGGTCAAAACGACATTGTGGAGTCGTTTCCGGTGGCTCGGCGCGTGGCATTTGATCCGCGGAAGGGATGCTTGTGGGCCGTGTGCCCGTCCTGCGCGCGGTGGAACCTGGCGCCGCTAGAAGAGCGTTGGGAGGCGGTGGAAGAATGCGAGCGGCGCTTTCGAGCCACGTCCCTCCGCTACACGGTGGGCGAGATAGGCCTCGCGTGGCTGGGCGACACGTTGGAGTTGGTGCGCGTGGGGCCGGCGCTCAAGCCCGAGGTCGCCGCCTGGCGATACGGTCGCATGTTGACGCGCCGCCGCCCACTGGTTCACCGCGCCATGGGTGAGGTGGCTGCGGTCACGATGCGCGCCATGCGGATGGTCGCCCGGTCATCGCACCGGCGCGATCCGCGCGCTGCCCTCGCCGAGTTGGTGTTGCATCTGCATGGCGACCGCGTGGTGGACGTGGTTGGAGCTGAAGACGGGGATGACGGCATGGACCATCGTCCGGTGGCCGTCGTTCGCTTTCGTCACCTGCTGCAGGCGTCCCTCGCCCGTCCGGAGAGCGGCCGCCCCTGGGGACTTCAGGTGCCCCACGATCACGGTGTGCTACACATCCAAGGCGACAATGGCGTGCGCGCGGCGGCCCGCATGCTCGCGATCATCAACGGTACGGAGCGGGCCCGCGGTGGTGGCTTCTCGCATGAGCTGATCGAGAGCGCCGTCCGCAAAGTCGAGGAGAGTGCGCGTTCCGATGGCTATTTCAATCGGGTGCTGGCCATCGCGCTGCGCTGTGATTGGGGCCGCACCGACCGCGTGGCACCAGCGGACGAACCGGGCCAGATGGTGGAGCGTCTGGAGCATGCGGATACGGACGTCCAGCGCATGGCGTTTCGCCTGACGGGCCGCACCTTCTGGGGGCACGGGGGCATCGGCAGTGAGCCACGCACAGTCCTGCTGGACGTACCGCTGGTCGATCGTCTAGCCCTCGAGATGGCCGCGCACGAAGAGGCAGAGCGACGCGCCTTGGAAGGCGAGCTGGAGTCACTCGCCGACGCGTGGCGTGAAGCAGACGAAATTGCGGCGATCGCGGACGCGTTGCTCCGTGACTGACGGTCGGAGCTGACCTAACGACCCGCCCCACCGGTCACGGCAATCGGCGCTCCCTTTCGCTGGAACACGATCGCACCATTGAACACCGTCAGCTGACACTGCATGTCCTTGAGCTGATCGGTGGACACGGTGTAGGGATCGCGATCCCAGACGGCCAGGTCTGCATACTTACCGACTTCAACGGAACCCGTCTTCTTCTCCAGGAACATCTGGTGCGCTCCCCAGATGGTGAACGAACGAAGCGCGGTGTGAACATCCACCGACTCGGTCAGGCCAAAGGGGTTCTTGCCATACACACCGAGCATGGTCTCTCGTGCAACGGAGGCCCAGATACCGTAGCGCGCCGGGAACGGCGTGACGGGAAAGTCGGAGCTGCCGGCCCAGAGAATTCCACGGTCGGCGAAGGTCTTGAACGGATTCAGCCGAGCGTTGCGCGCTGGCCCGAAGTTGCCCGCGTAGGTGTCTCCAATCCACCACATGAATGTGGCGGAGGGTTCCGGATACCCAGCGTCGTAGGTCTTCTGGAACTCCGCCATCATGGAAATCGCGCGATCCGTTGGAATATTCGAGTGGATGATGCCGTGACGTCGACCTTGTTGAGGATTGGCCTTAAGGGCGGCGGCGTAACTGTCCATGGTCCAGTCGATCGCCTTGTCGCCAATCGAATGAATGCTGATGTGGAAGCCGGCGTCGTGGTACGCCTTCACCATGGCGCGCAGGGTGTCGGGATTGAACGCGGGATATCCGCGATTCGCGCGGTCGACGTCGGTGAGGTTCTTGTGCCAATCGTCGTACAGCCACGCCGTGCGCGCGCCGCCACTGCCATCGATGTACAGCTTCACCCCACCAGCAATGACGTGGTCGTCTCCGGTTGACTCGTAGGGTCTGGTCGTTGCCGCCTTGTCGGCGATGAGCTTTTGCGCGGCGGCCATGCTTTGCCCCCCCTGCCACAGGGCAAAGACTCGCACATTCAATGCGCCCTCGGTCTCCAGCGCCTTGTAGGCGTCCCAATTGGCCTGCGCGATGCCGGGATCTTTCAGGCCAGTCATCCCCTCCTCGTTCAGGGCGGCGGCCAATTCCTTCATGGCGTCGTGCAGCTGTGCGGGGGTCTCCGTCGGCACCAGACCAGCGACCAGCCCCATCGCGGCTTCCTTGAGGACCCCGGTGGGTGTGCGATCTGGATAGCGGTCGATCGTTCCGTTTGGCGGATCCGGCGTATCGCGGGTGATCTTCGCCAGCTTCAACGCCGCCGTGTTGGCGGTGAGGTAATGTCCCGTCGTGTGGCCCAGCACCACCGGATTGGACGGCGACACGTCGTCGATGTCCTGGGCCGTGACCAGTCGATGCTCCTCGAGCTTGCCCTCATCCCAGCCTCGAGCCAAGATCCAGCTACCGGTGGGCAATCCTTCAATGCGCGAGGCAAGTGCCCGCTTGATGTCCGCGATGCTCTTGGCCTGCGGGTAACTGACGTCCAAGACGTATTTGCGTTCGTACGCGCCGCCGGAGAAGTGCTCATGCGCGTCGATCAACCCCGGCGTCACGGTGAGCCCGCGCAGGTCCACGCGTTGCGTCTTACCGCCGGCTAACGCCAGAATCGTGGAGTCCGAGCCAACGGCCACGATCTTGTGATCCTTGATCGCGATGGCTTGCGCGATGCGATCCTGAGCATCGACCGTGATCACCCTTCCGTGAACCAGGATCAGGTCGGCGTCGGTGGGGCTTGTGCGAGCTGTGCAGCTGACGGAAGGCAGCACGAACGCCAAGCCAACTCGGAGCGAGCGAAACATGGGGTGCGGGTGCAAGAGGTCCCGTGTGGCCGCCGAACCGCGGCGCCCCTAATGTGCCGCCGTCCCTCCGATGGCGTCAGGGGCGCGGGGCGGGGACCGAGACGGCCTTCGCCGCGACCGCGCCGGGTGCGAGCCGTAACGTATCCAGCGGCACGAGACGGTCCCCCTCCAGGCGGCGATTCAAGCGCAGGAGAGTACCCGCCGGAAGGTCGCAGAAGGCCACACCGCCGCGCGAATCCGAGGTGCCCGTCAGCTCGCGTTCGGTCGCCGTCAGCTCAGCCGCGTTTGCCTGAAACTCCTTCCAGGTGACGGTCAGCGTGACAAAGGCGAGCGGATTGCCGTTGGACACGTTGCGCACCCCGACGCGCAACGTGGCGTGCTCAGGGTCTGGGCGCCGGCCTAGGCACAACCGCGCCACAATGTCGCGTGTTTCCGCCGCGCGCAGCGTCAGTCGCCGGGATTCGCCCTCCTTCAGCGACACCTCGCCGGTCGCCGCCGGCATGCCTAACGCCTCATAGTCGGGATGTTCCACCAGCACGTCGAACGTGCCGGCCGGCAAGGAGTCCATGCGAAAGGCACCCGTGGCCATGGACATAGTCTCGTATGGCGTTCCCTGCAGGCGAATACGGGCGCCCTCCAGCGGGCGGCGCGCGCTATCCTGAACCACGCCGGCCACTGTCGACGGGCGCTCGTAGACTCGGAGCCCCTCAGCGGTCACGTCGCCCCCTTCCTCTCGCAGGCGGAAGACCACCGGTCGTACAAGGACACTCGGCGCCGAACTGGTCAGACCAACAGGGGGCGCAATCGATCGGCCAAACTGCGGCATCCGAATGAACCACCTTCTCACGATCCACGCGCCAGACTTCAAGCGGGCAAAATGGACTTCGCCGCCGATCCTCGAGCTGTCAGGCCCAACGTTGTCGAGGTTCGTATAGCGATACTCAATAAATCGCAGCTCATATGTCTTG
The DNA here is from genome assembly GCA_046327745.1 of Gemmatimonadaceae bacterium. Classification (GTDB taxonomy): domain Bacteria; phylum Gemmatimonadota; class Gemmatimonadetes; order Gemmatimonadales; family Gemmatimonadaceae; genus JABAQJ01. The sequence goes on from JAXLXV010000007.1 coordinate 165,563, forward strand.
TTGTCCAGCCAAAGCGTGCCTCGAACGTCACCCACGCTGCGATCCTTCTCTGGTTCGAATCCTAGTCCCACAAGCCCCGGGCGATCCTTCGCGGGTGGTGCATACTGGAAGCAGTGGTCGTCGAGAAAGGAGTCGGAAAGCAAGACGTCCGCATCCGGCGCGTAGTAGATCGTTGCATCTGCTTCCCGACGCCAGAACCCGCGTGCCGAGAGTGAGTCCGCGGGAAGTGAATAGAAGGGGCGATCGACCACACCCTGAACATCCGATCGCGTCTCGCTCAGGACACGCAGGGATGTGGGGTCGACCTCGCGGACATATCGCACCAATCGCGCCTTGAACAAGCGATCGCGGAGTGAGATCTGCGTTGCTGTGAGGGCGGTACGGGCCTCATCCCACAGACTTCCAACGCGACCGGCATCCCGCTCACTGCGGCGGCACAAGGGGACGGCCGTGATGACTACTTCGGGCAGCGAGTACAGCAAGGCGTCCAGCAGCACATCCAGGCGTTTCGTTTCGCCCTCCGCCAGCATGAACGGTGCTGACGAGAAGCGACGCACCCCAATCCGCTTTGCATCCAAATGATAGCGGCCGGGCCCTGGGGCGCGAATGCCAAATGCGCCAGCTTCATCGGACAGTGCCGATCCAATCGTGTGCGACGTGCTATCCAGCAAGGTGACCAACACCCCGCTCAGTGGGGCCGATGACGCCCGTTCGGTCACGGTGCCGCGCACCAGTTGCCCCTGCACGCTGCGCGCGAGCAGGAGCAACATCACACCGATCGTTATGCGTATTCTCATGCACCCTTCACGATTCTGTAATACATCGCTCACCGTGCCTTCACGGGCGGCACCGTCATTAGGAAAGAGCGGCCATCGTGGTCGCTCGAACCTTCTGACGCGGGAGAGACGATGCGCATTACCCTCAGCGAAACGGGACAAGCCCGCAAGCGGTCCCCCCTCGGAACGGCCGTCAGCGTTGTGCTCCACGCCGCCTTGTTCATCATGGTGGCCGCCGGCGCCGGCATATCCAAGGAGGGCACACACGAGAAGCCTCGCCCCGACATCCTTGTGTACACGCCGACGCCACCCGACCCCCACCCTGTTCTGCATACCGCGGGGAGCTCGCACTCCCAGTGGAATCCTGCAGGACCGCCGGTGACGACAAGCGAGGTCGACATCCCAGTAACTGATATTCCGACGATGGACGATCACATTGGCGTCGAGAGCCGGCCTGTGCCTCAGGGCGACTTCGGACGCACCAGTGTAGCAGGAGCCGAGAGCCCGACCAACGCGCGCAACAGCATTGCCGACGTCTTTGATGTAAACAGCGTGGAGATACCCGTAAAGCCTTTCGGGAATCACGACACGCGGTATCCCGCCATTCTGGCCGCGGCCGGAATCGAAGGCCATGTGGTGGTCCGGTATGTCGTGGACACACTCGGCCACGTGGAGACCGGGTCCATTGCGACCGTTAGCTCAACGCACGCGCTGTTCGAACGCTCCGTGCGAGAAGCGCTTCCGCGGTTTCGGTTCTCCAGCGCGGAAGTGGGCGGACGAAAGGTTCGACAGCTGGTGGAGCAGTCGTTTGGATTTGAACTACGCCACTAACGACGACGTCGCGTGGTGCTGGGCTTCCCACGTAGCACACCCAATGCGTCGCGCACGAGCGTTCCGGTGATGGCCACAGCAGCGGTGCGAATGACGCTGCGCGTGATGCTTGAGCCAAGAATCTGCCCCAGGAGTCCGCCACCAGCGGGCTCCTGGGTTTTGCCGCGCGCGGGAGTGTCGGCCGACTTCGCATCGTCTGCCGGTGCATCCGCCACACGTGCGGCTAGCATCTCGCGGGCGCTCTCCCGATCAATCGCCTGCGCATACTTCCTGACCTGCGGGGTCTGGAGACGCTGGGTCATCTCCGCGTCGGTGAGCGGACCCATGCGACTCTGCGGTGGAATCATGCGCGATACGAACGGAGGCGTGGGCGTGCCCTGTGGCGTGAGCACCGTGACAAGGGCTTCGCCGATGCCTAACGATGTGAGCGTCTGCTGCACATCGTAGAAGGTCGTCTTGGGGAAGGTGCGGGCGGCGGCCTTGAGGGCGGCCTCGTCATCCGGCGTGAATGCGCGCAGGGCGTGCTGCACACGCTGTCCCAGCTGCGCCAACACGGTTTCCGGGATGTCCTTGGGACTTTGGGTGATGAAGAACACGCCAACGCCCTTGGAGCGAATGAGTCGCACCACTTGTTCGATCTGTTGAAGCAGGGCGTCGCTGGCGTTGTCGAACAGCAGGTGCGCCTCGTCGAAGAAGAACACCAGCTTGGGCTTGTCAACGTCGCCAACCTCTGGCAGTTCGTTGTAGAGGGAGGCGAGCATCCACAACATGAAGGTCGAGAACAGTGCGGGGCGCTGCTGGACGTCCATGAGTTCCAGCACACTCACCAAGCCACGGCCATCTCGCTCGGTCTGCAGCAAGTCGTCCAGATCAAACATCGGCTCGCCGAAGAACTTGTCGGCTCCTTGTTGCTCCAGCTCAACCATCTCACGCAGCAACACCCCGACGGTGGCCTTGGACATGCCGCCATACTGCTTCAACTCGTCCGCGCCGTCCTCCGACAGGTACTGCAACACAGCTTTCAGGTCGCTCAGGTCCAGCAGGAGCAATTTCTGGTCGTCGCAGAACTTGAAGACCATCGACAACACCGAGGTCTGCGTTTCATTCAGGCCGAGGACCTTGGACAGCAGCAGGGGTCCGAAGGAAGACACCGTGGCCCGAAGCTGGGCGCCCTTCGCGCCCGTAAGGCTCAGGAACTCCACGGGGAAGCCCGCTCCGTGCCACTCGTAGCCGGTGTCCTTGGAGCGGGCGGCGATCTTGTCGTTCGATTCACCAGGAACACCAATGCCCGACACATCTCCCTTGATGTCGGCGAGAAAGACGGGAACTCCCTGCGCCGAGAGCTGCTCGGCGATCAGCTGCAAGGACTTGGTTTTTCCAGTTCCCGTGGCACCGGCAATGAGGCCGTGCCGATTCATCATGCCGACCGGAATGCGAAGGATCGGCTCGGGATCACATTCCCCGTCATGCACGACGGCGCCTAACGTGATGGAGGCAGGCGAGGCACCAAAGGCTTTTTTGGCGGCGTCGATGACGGCGGAATTCATGATCGTGGCGTGCGAGGGGCGCGAAACCAGCTGGACGCACCAATCCTAGTCAGACATACCTCGACGCGCCATGACGCACGGCCCTACTCGAAACTCGGTTCGTAGGCCTCCGCGTCCGCTGGCCGCAGTTGTGAGTGACGGTGCAACATCCGAACGCAGGAGTTCCAGCGCAGGATGGCTTCGTCGTTGCCCGCTGGCCGCAGCCGCTCTGCCTTCGCAAACCAGTCCATGGCCTGCGAAATCCAATCGAAGGCCATTTCTGCCGCGCGTGGGATGCGCCGATTCAACAGCGCCTTTCCCCATCGCTCGCAAATGATGCCATTGTAGTATGCATTCTTGTACGGCTCGTTCAGGTGCGTCACGGCTGCTCGTGCCCGTGCCACACCATCACTGGCCCCGTCTGCGAACTGGTCCGTAATGGCCAGTGCATGAGTGACAATGGCGTCCACATTGCCCGGATCGATCGCGAGAATGTCCTCGCAGATGCTCTCCGCGGCCGCGGAGTCATTCAGCAGGCGATAGCGATTCGCCTTCTGGAGCGCGGCTGGAACACCGGCCATGGTAATCGGCTTCAACTCGTGCATAACGATCACTCCTCGACGCCAAGGCGTCGGGTGCACGTGGGTCAGGCGCTGGCTTTCCGTCCACGAATAAGACGGACCAGCTTCACGACCGGATCAAAGAACTCGTCAACCACCCGCTCCTTGAGAGGGATAATGGCATTGTCGGTAATCGCAATGCCTTCGGGACAGACGGCGGTGCAGCACTTCGTAATGTTGCAATACCCAATCGCAAAATCTTCCTTCAACGGACGAAGCCGGTTGCCCTCGTCCAGCGGGTGCATCTCCAAGGCCGCGGCATAGGTCAGGAAGCGCGGCCCAATGAACTCGTCATGCTTGTGGTGATCCCGCAGTACGTGACAGACGTCCTGGCACAGGAAGCACTCGATGCACTTCCGAAATTCCTGCACGCGATCGGCATCTCGCTGCTGCATGCGCCACGTCCCGTCAGGTGCATCAGGCGTTCGCGGCGTGAAGCGCTGGATCCGTTTCTTCACCTCGTAGTTCCAGGAAACGTCCGTCACCAAGTCGCGCACATGCGGAAACGCTCGCATGGGCTCCACCGTGATGGGTGCACTGATGTCCAGCTGGTTCATCCGCGTCATGCACATCAGCTTGGGCATGCCATTGATTTCCGCAGAGCACGAACCGCACTTGCCGGCTTTGCAGTTCCATCTGACGGCAAGATCGTTGGCTTGTTCGGCCTGGATCTGGTGGATGGCGTCCAGCACCACCATCCCCTCAGAGATTTCGGTCCGGTACTCGCCAAAGGCACCGTTGCCGCGGTCACCACGCCAGATGCGAAACGTTGCGAGAGCCATGAAGGAATGCCGGCAGGGGAAGCGTCTACTTCTCTTCGTCGATCACCTGCTGCAGGTGCTGCGGCAGGGGAGGAATATTCACGCGGTCGATCACCATGGAGCCGTCACCGCCCTTTCGTGCAACGATATTGAAGCGCTGGGCGGCAGGATCTTTCTGGGGATAGTCATCGCGGAAGTGACCGCCGCGACTCTCCTTTCGTTCGATGGCTGAGCGCGTGATGGCTTCGGAGACCGTGAGCAGATGGTCGAGGTCCAGCGCCGTATGCCAGCCGGGATTGTACTCTCGGTTACCGGCGACGCTCACGTCCGCGGATCGAGCCCGTAGGTCAGCGATTCGCTCCAACGCGCGCTGCATCTCACCCTCCTGGCGCACGATGCCCACCAGGTCCTGCATCACGTCCTGCAGTTCGTGTTGAATCTGATACGCTGACACGCCGCCACTTCGCTCGAAGGGCAGCAGCGCCATTCGAGCCGCCGCGTCAACCTGCGCACTGTCGACGCGCGCCGCTCCCGACGACGTGGCAAACCCCGCCGCGTGTTCTCCAGCGCGCTTGCCGAACACCAGAAGGTCGGAGAGAGAGTTTCCGCCCAGTCGATTGGCGCCGTGCAGACCAGCGGCACACTCGCCGGCGGCAAAGAGACCAGGCACGGATGACATCTGCGTGTCCCCGTCCACGCGCACGCCACCCATGATGTAGTGCGTCGTGGGGCCCACTTCCATAGGCGTCGTGGTGATGTCGATATCGGCGAGCTGTTTGAACTGGTGGTACATGCTGGGGAGCTTCTTGCGGATGTGCTCCGCCGCATGCGGCAAGCGCGCCTTGATCCAGGCGATGTCGAGGAACACCCCGCCGTGCGGACTTCCACGTCCGTCACGCACCTCGCGCATGATGCATCGCGCGACGTGATCGCGCGTGAGCAATTCGGGCGGACGGCGTGCGGACTTGTCGCCCTGCGTGTACCGCCATCCTTCTTCTTCATTGTCCGCCGTCTGCGCGCGATAGTTCTCGGGGATGTCGCTGAACATGAAGCGCTCGCCCTGCGCATTGCGCAGCACGCCACCTTCACCCCGAACACCTTCCGTTACCAGGATGCCGCGCACGCTGGGAGGCCAGACCATGCCCGTCGGGTGAAACTGCACGAATTCCATGTCCTGCAGATCCGCTCCCGCGCGATAGGCAAGGGACTGCCCATCGCCGGTGTACTCCCAACTGTTACTCGTTATGCGGAACGCTCGGCCCACACCGCCCGTGGCCAAAACGACGGCGGACGCCTGAAAGACCTTGAAGCGCCCGCGCTCGCGATCGTACCCAACGGCTCCCGCCACGCGCTCGCCGTCCTTGAGCAGCGTAAGAATCGTGTGCTCCATGTGCACATCGATCCCTTGATGAATCCCATGGTCCTGCAGCGTACGGATCATCTCCAGACCCGTGCGGTCGCCCACATGCGCCAAGCGCGGGTATTTGTGCCCGCCAAAATTGCGCTGCAGGATGCGACCATCCGGTGTCCGGTCAAAAAGCGCCCCCCAAGCCTCCAATTCGCGCACGCGATCGGGCGCTTCCTTGGCATGGAGCTCCGCGTGACGCCAATTGTTGACGTACTGGCCACCCCGCATGGTGTCGGCAAAGTGCACTCGCCAGCCATCACGGTCGTCGACATGGGCAAGGGCCGCCGCGACGCCGCCTTCGGCCATTACGGTGTGTGCCTTGCCCAGCAACGACTTCGACACCAGCCCCACACGCACGCCGGCGGCTGCGGCGGCGATGGCCGCTCGTAACCCCGCGCCTCCCGCGCCAATGACCAGCACATCGTGCACGACACGTTCAACGTCCGCCATCAGAAGAGCCTCGCGTCCGTCCAGACGCCCATGGAGCACAGTCGGATGTAGATGTCAGAGAAGGCCACCGTGAACAGACTGGCCCAGGCCCACCGACTATGGGCGCGATTCAGGCAGCTCGAACAGTCGTACGCCAGTTGGCGCACCGGTGCCGTGGAAATGGCATCGCGCAAGCCACCAAGGACATGACGCGCCGAATGACAGCCAAACAGGTACCCGCCTAACATGACGACGTTTAGCAACAAGACCAACGAGCCGACGCCCATGCCAAAGGTCGTACCGGTGCCGGTGGCATCGGCAAACCAAAAGGCGCGGTACGCGTCGTAGACCAGGATGAACCAGACGATGAGCGACGCGAGCAACCCGTACCGATGCAGGTTCTGGAGCACCAAGGGGAAGTAACGCTCTCCCAAGTACGTCTTCCGAGGCTCGCCCACGGCGCAGCCCGGCGGATCCGCCCAAAACGCCTTGTAGTACGATCCGCGATAGTAGTAGCACGTGAAGCGGAACAGCGCCGGAATGGGCAGGATCAACAGCGCCGGAGAAAAGGGTAGCCAACCGGGCCAACCGGCCGGCTTGGGCCCGAACCAGGCATGCGGTGAGTCACCGAGCAGTTCCGGCGAGTAGAACGGCGACAGGTACGGACCAAAGGTGTAGTGTCCGTTCTGGAAGGCGGCCCAGGTCGCGTAAACCACAAAGGCCGTCAGGATGCCGACCACGGGAAGGTTAGGCAGCCACCAGGCGTCGCGCCGAAGCGTTTCGCCAAATCGTCGTCGGTCGAGCACAGGAAGCGGGGCGTGAGCCATGCCGTCCTCTCGGGTGCGAACGTCCGTTGGTGTGCGTGCACGAGCCCGCGATTCGGAAAAGCCGTCTCGGGCGTCGGCGTTATTCAATCGCGAGGTACGAAGGGTGTCAAATGGCCCCCCTTCGGGACTTTCCGCTCGACTAGCTCGGCTTGGTGGTCCGGGCTACCTTCGCAAAGTCCAAGCAACCGGCCACCGCGCGGGAGGACTCATGGCCGAATCACCTGAAACGCCCGAACGTCAGAACGCGGCGGCTCTGAGCCGCCGAGCGGCTCTCAAGAGCGGGTTGGCGTGGTCGGCTGTCATGCTGGCAGCGCCCAACGCGCGCGCCATTCTTGGCGCAGGCCCTTCCGGGTTGAACGCCGCGTCTGCTGGCCTGCGCCCGGAAGACGACACCTACCTCTCTGTTGCTCGGCGCGCAGGACAGTGGATCGCCACATCCGCGATTTCCGACGAGCAGGGGCTGCGATGGCCGGCGGACCCTCGCGACCCGAAGACGGTCTCGCTGGATCTATACAACGGCACTCCGGGGGTCGTGCCATACTGGTTGGAGCTCCATCACGCCACGCGTGAGCCGGAGGCCCTGCAGTTTGCGGCTGCCGGCGCCGACTACCTGATCAGCACCATTCCAGACGCTACGACGGCGGACGCAGGGCTCTACACCGGTCTCGCTGGCATAGCGTGGGTGTTACAACTGACCTATCGAGCGACCGGCCGCGACAAATATCTGGCTGGTGCGCGAAAGGCCTTGGCCGTGATCCACGCCTCGGCGAAGGTCGGGGAGCACGGTGTCGGCTGGGCGGACTCCACGGACATCATATCCGGGAGTGCTGGCACGGGGCTGTTCCTGCTATGGGCGAAGCAGCACATGGGTGACGAACGCTCGCTGGACGTTGCCACGGGAGTCGGGCGTGCGCTTGTTGCGGCTGGCGAGCCGGCCGGCGATGGACTGCGCTGGAAGGTGAACACCGCCATGGCGCGCAACTACCCGAACTTCTCCCACGGAACGGCGGGCGTCTCTTATTTCCTGGCTACACTGCACCAAGCCACCGGAGAGCCAGCCTTTCTGGAAGCGGCCCGGGCGGGCGCGCGTTACCTGCAATCGCTGGCCACCACCACGGCCAACGGTGGCCATATGGTCTTCCACAGCGAACCGGGCAACGAGGCCGTGTTCTACCTGAGCTGGTGCCACGGGCCGGCCGGCACGGCTCGACTCTATCACCGGCTGGGTCAGATCACCGGCCAGCCGGCGTATCAGGCCTACGTCGACTCGCTGGCGGTCGCCACGGTCGACATGAAGGTGCCTGAGCGCTCTCCCGGTTTCTGGAACAACATCTCGCAGTGCTGCGGCAACTGTGGGGTGACCGAGTTCTTCACCAGCATGCATCAGCGGCGAAGGGATCCGCGCCACTTGGCGTTCGCCGAAGTGGTGGCGCGAGACACCATCGCCCGAGGGACCGCGGAGGGCGATGGAATGAAATGGGCCCAGGCAGAAAATCGCGTGTCTCCCGACCAAGTGGTGGCCCAGACCGGGCTCATGCAAGGAGCAGCCGGTGTTGGCCTCGCGATGTTGCATCTGGACGGCGTACTGAAGGGCCGACCTCCTATTGCCCTGCTGCCTGACAATCCGTTTGCCTAACGAACTTCCTCCCGCGGACGCGTCGCGTCCGCCCCTGACGCTGTCCGTCGAGGACATGCGGCGTCTGGGCTATCGCGCGGTGGACGAGATCATCGCCCATCTGGAAGGTCGGCGTGACCGGCGCGTGGCGAATGCACGGCCCCGCGCCGAGCTTGAGGCCACGTTCGGCCCTTTTCGCGATGCGCCCACGCCAATTGGCGAGGTCCTCGACCTGGTGTGCGGCGACATCATGCCGTCGGTCACGCAGGTGGACCACCCGCGTTTCTTCGCTTTCGTACCTGGTCCTGGCAACTTCGTCGGAGCCATGGCGGATGCGCTCGCCGCCGGCTTCAACGTATTCGCGGCGCATTGGCTGCATGGGTCCGGGGCAGCCGCCGTGGAACTGCAAACCGTCGACTGGCTATGTCGCGAGTGTGGTCTGCCCGAAACGGCAGGCGGCTTGTTTGTAAGCGGCGGCTCCATGGCGAACCTGACGGCTCTGGCGGCGGCACGACGGGCGGTGCTGGGCGGCCCGGATGCCACCGCGGTGGTCTACGCATCGAATCAGACCCATAACTCGCTGGCCAAGGGCCTGCGGGTCATCGGGTTTTCGCAACATCAGATTCGCACGGTGGAGACCGATGACGCGTTACGGTTGAGCATACCCGCCCTGGAGGCGGCCATCCGCGCCGATCTCGACGCGGGTCGCCGTCCCTTTTGCGTGGTGGCCAACGCCGGCACCACCAACACCGCCGCGGTGGATCCCATCCCGGGCATCGCAGATATCTGCGCGCGCCAAGGCATGTGGTTGCACGTGGATGGGGCGTATGGCGCCGCGGCCGTACTGACGCCCCAGGGCCGAGCCATTCTGGCCGGACTGGAGCGGGCTGACTCGATCACCTTCGACCCCCACAAGTGGCTCTTCCAGCCATTCGAAATCGGCTGCGTGCTCGTCCGCGATCTTCGGCATCTCCGCCAGGCGTTTACGGTCCATGTGGGCGACCACGGCGAATATCTGGAAGACGTCCAGCGCATCATCGGGGACGAGATGATCTTCTACGAGCATGGCGTGCAGCTGACGAGATCGTTCCGGGCGCTGAAGCTCTGGATGACACTCCGGGTCTTTGGCGTTCAGGCGATGCGCCAAGCGATTGCCCGCGGCATCGAACTGGCCGAGCTGACCGAACGCCTGCTGCGCGCCGACGGCCGATTCGAGATCGTGACACCGGCGCAACTCGGCATGGTCTCATTTGTCCCGGTCGCGCCGGAGAAGAACCGTGCCGACATGGACGTCTGGGTGAAGCGCATCACGGATGGAATCCTCACCGATGGCTTTGCCATGCTCACGTCCACGCGGGTGCGTGACCGACATGTCCTGCGGATGTGCACCATCAATCCGCAGACATCGGACGACGATATTCGCGATACCGTGGCTCGGATTGCGAAGATTGCGGCTGACGAACGCGAACCCCTTGCCACCGCGTAACGGGCGGATGCTGACGGAGTCAGCATCGCCCGCTTCCTACGCCGTCAGGATGGACGCGCCAGCCCCTTGGCCACGTCCACGATGTGCTGAACCGTCAGCCCAAATTCGGCGTACAGTTTCTGGTACGGCGCGGACGCACCAAAGTGATCCACACCGATCATGACGCCCCGATCCCCGAGAAAGCGCGACCACGACATGGAGTGTGCGGCCTCCACGGCGACTCGCGGGATGCCCTCTGGCAACACGCCGGCGCGATACTCGTCGCTCTGCGCCAGAAACAACTCGTGACTCGGCATGCTCACCACCCGAGCGCAGATATCAAACTCGTCATCCAGTCGCTGCTGCGCGGCGAGTATGAGCTCCACCTCTGAGCCGCTGGCCAGCAACACCACGGCCGGACGGCCGCAAGAACACTCCACCAACACATAGCCGCCACGCGCGACCTCGGTGACGGGCGCCCGTCGCGGGTGGTCGATGAACTTCACCTTCTGGCGTGTCAGGGCCAGCGCGACCGGCCCAGAGGTGTGCTGGATGGCCACGCGCCACGCTTCGGCCGTCTCCGCGGCGTCCGCCGGCCGCAACACCGTGACGTTCGGCGTGCAGCGCAACGCGGTCAGGTGCTCGATCGGCTGATGCGTAGGCCCATCCTCGCCAAGGCCAATCGAGTCATGCGTGAACACATAGATGACCCGCTGGTGCATGAGTCCAGCCAGGCGAATGGCGGGCTTCATGTAGTCGCTGAACACCAGGAATGTGCCCCCATACGGGATCACCCCGCCATGAAGCGCCATGCCATTCATCATTGCCCCCATGGCGTGCTCACGAACGCCAAAGTGCACGTTGCGGCCGGCGGGGGTCTCTGGTGTGAACCGCGTCGCTTCCTTCAGCAAGGTGAGGTTCGAGCCCGTGAGATCCGCCGAGCCGCCCATCAACTCGGGCACCTTACCGGCGATCGCATTGAGGACGATTCCAGAGGCGGCGCGCGTCGCCATCGAACCGTTCTCCGTCGTAAAGGCTGGCAGGGCCTCCTGCCACCCCGTGGGCAGCTCCCCTCGCGACCGGCGCCCGAACTCCTTCGCTTCCTCCGGATGGGCCTTCGCATAGGCGATCAGGGCGCGTCGCCATTGATCGTGATCGGCGGCGCCCCGGTCTCGGGCTGTTCGCCAGTGCTCGAGTGCGTTGGCTGGGACGTAAAACGGTTCCGTCCATGGCCAGTGCAAGTTCTGCTTGACCAGCAGGATCTCTGCCGCGCCTAACGGTTCGCCATGCGCCTTGGCTGTGTCTTGCCGGTTCGGCGAGCCGTAGCCGATATGCGTGCGGGTGATGACGAGAGTCGGTCGGTCGCGCTCGGCTCGTGCCTGTTCGATGGCGTGATCGATCGCTGCCGCGTCGTTCACGTCGTGAATGTGCAGGACCTGCCAGCCATACGCCTCGAAGCGCTCGGCGACATTGTCCGTGAACGTCAGGTCCGTGGGACCATCGATGGAGATGCGGTTGTCATCGTAGAAGCCAATGAGCTTCCCGAGCCGGAAATGCCCGGCGAAACTGGCGGCTTCGTGGGAGATCCCTTCCATGAGGCAGCCGTCGCCGCAAATGAACCAGGTGGTGTGATCAACGACGGCGTGGCCGGGACGGTTGAAGCTGGCGGCCAAGTGGGCCTCGGCCGCGGCCATGCCGACCGCGTTGGCCAGCCCCTGCCCCAGTGGCCCAGTCGTCGTCTCCACACCGGGCGTGTGACCATACTCCGGGTGTCCGGGCGTGCGGCTTCCCCATTGGCGGAACGCCTTGAGGTCGTCCAGCGTCACATCGTAGCCGCTGAGGTACAACGACCCATACAGCAGCATCGACGCGTGACCGTTCGAGAGCACGAATCGGTCGCGATTGGGCCAAGTCGGGTCGGCAGGATTGTGCCGCATGTGCCGCGTAAACAGCGCGTACGCCAACGGTGCCAGGCCAAGGGGCGCACCGGGATGACCGCTGTCTGCCTGTTGGACCGCGTCGATAGCCAGCGTGCGTAGCGTGTTGATACACAGCTCGTCGAGCGACAAGTCAGTTGTCGCCTCGGCGGATGAGACCACGTGGTCCTCCCCGGGAGGGCTGAAGGGGGTGAGCGGCGCCACAGGTTGCGGCGAGACGCTTGTCTGAAAGGGAACGAACGTCACCAAAATTAGTCCAAACCAAGCCGCCGCGCTGCTGCCGGTGGCACTGACTCCATTGCACACGGCGCGGCGGCGCTACTCTCCCTCCGGAGCCTATGTCCCGCATATTACGAAATGTCGAAATCTCAATACATGCCGCGGCCGAGCCGGCTCCGTTTGATGCTCGCAGCTGGACTCGCCACGATGGGTGCCCTGTTCGGAATGCCTGCCGACGTCACGGGCCAGGAAGTTGCGCCGCCCGCAGAACGCGAGCTGGCGCGCTCGATTTTGAAGGAGCTAATCGAGATCAACACCACACAATCGGTCGGGAGTACGCGCAAGGCGGCCGAGGCGATGGCGGAGCGCGTGCGGTCGGCCGGGTACGACGCGCGGGACATTTCCATCGTTGGCCCCGAGGGCGAACGGAAGAGCCTAATCGTTAGGTTGCGGGGCAAGTCCGACGGGCCGGCGCGCAAGGCCTTGTTGTTGATGGCCCACACGGATGTGGTGGAGGCCAAGCGTGACGACTGGTCCAGCGATCCCTTTGTCTTTCGGGCCGACAGCGCCTCCTTCTACGGACGCGGCACCATAGACAACAAGTCAGGCGCGGCGATGCTCGTCGCCAACATGATGCGCTGGAAGCGCGAAGGCTTTGTGCCGGACCGCGACGTGATCATGTTGCTGACGACCGACGAAGAGACCGACGCCATCGCCGGTATCCAGTATGTGCTCAAGAACCATCGCGATCTGGTCGATGCCGAATTCTGCCTGAATACGGACGGGGGCGGCGTCGAGCTGAAAGACGGTAAGCCGAACCTGAACGTAGTTGGAGCTGCCGAGAAGGTCTATCAGAGTTTCACGCTCGAGGTGCGGAACCGGGGTGGCCATTCGTCCGTGCCGCGTAAGGACAACGCGATCTACCAGCTGTCCAAGGCGTTGGTGAAGCTGTCGGAGTATGCCTTCCCCGTGCAGCTCAACGATGTCACGCGGACCATGTTCGAGCGGTCAGGGAAAGTCGAAAAGGGCCAATTGGGAGCCGACATGCGCGCCGTGGCGACGTCCAACGGCAAGGCGCTTGGCGCGGTGCATCGGTTGGCGATGAGCCCGACCTACAATTCCTTGCTCCGCACCACCTGCGTGGCCACCATGCTGGACGGCGGGCACGCTGACAATGCCTTGCCGCAGCTGGCGCGGGCCACGGTGAATTGTCGCATGTTCCCGGGGTCAAAGGTCGAAGAGGTGCGCCAAGCGCTGGCCAAGGCGACCGGAGATACTGCGGTTGTTGTAAAGCCAATCGCACCGTTTGCCATCGAGAGCCCGGCATCGCCAATTCGGGCCGACCTGCTGGGCATCCTGGACCGGCTGACCGCCAGGTACTACGCCGGCGCCACGGTCGTACCGGCCATGGAGACCGGCGCTTCGGACGGACTTTTCCTACGCAACGCGGGCATCCCCACCTACAATACAGGGGCCATTGCCGGCGACCCCGACGACGACCGTGCGCACGGCCGCGATGAGCGGGTGTTGGAGAAGTCGTTCTACGATGCGACGCAGTTCTGGTACGACCTCGTGAAGTCGATCACGACACCCGGAGTCACCACCAAGAGCTGAACCATGGCGCACCAGAGCAAGTCCCAGCCCAGTGCCCGGCACCGAAGTCTCGACGATCCCACCACCGCCCGAGACTTCCTGCGCGACGTGCAGGAAGGGGTCTATATCTCCGACCTCAAGGGGCATGTGCTGGACGCGAACCCCGCGTTCCTCGAGATCTTCGGCGTAGCGTCGCTGGACGAGCTGTCGGAAAAATCCGTGGTGGACTTCCTGGTGGACCCGGAGCGACGGTTGTTGGAGCTGTCGCTGCTCGAACGCGATGGTGCGGTCAAGGACTTCGAGCTGGAGATCCGCCGACCAGACGGGCAACGACGCATGGTGCGCGACACGATGCACCGGGTGCGAGACCCGCGGTCAGGTGAGCTGTACATGCACGGCATCCTGGATGACATCACCCGTGCCAAGGAGATGGAGGCACAGCTTCACGAGCAGCTGATTCGAGACGCCCTCACGGGGTGCTACAATCGCCGCTTTCTGCTGGACCTCGGCGAACGGATGCATGCCGAGGGTGAGCCCCGGTGGGGATGCATCTTCATCGACATCGACCACTTCAAGCTCTACAACGACACCTACGGCCACCGCAGTGGAGATCAGGTCCTGCAGAAGATCGCGCGCTTCCTTCTCCGTCAGGTGCGCGCCGAAGAGCCGGTCGTTCGCATTGGAGGCGACGAATTCCTGATCGTATTGGTTGGCGAGAACGCGTCGCGTACCGAACACGTCGCCCAGCGGCTTCAACATGCCGCGGCGCGCAGTGCACCCGTCGCCTTCTCGCTCGGATGGGCCGAGCGACACGGGCACGAGTCCTTCGACGCCACGGTGGATCGCGCGGACAAAAACCTGATTGGCGTCCGGGTGTTAACGCGCTCCGGCGACCACCCGAAGTTGCCGGACGAGATGGAGCGGCGAAAATCGAGATAGGGCGCGCTGTGCAAGTTGCCGAGCGACTGACGTCTCCTAGGCACACCCAGCCAGGAAGTCGCCATGCGTGGTCTTCGCTATCTCATTGCCCTGCTATCTCTTCCAGTCGTGCTGGAAGCACAGGGCCGACTCATTCCGCGTCCCTGCGTCCAGCCGCCTCCCCGACCAGTTTGTCGCGAGTTTGAGAACTGCGCCATTCCGGTGGTGCCTTGTCCGCAGGGAAATCCGATCGTCCGCACGTCCAGCCAGGTTCGCGCTGAACTTGTTGGCCGTGCGGTTCGTTACGAGGTCACGGAGACCTTCCTGAATCGCGGGCCCGCGGTTGGCGAGGCGGATTACGTGTTTCCGATCCCGGCAGGCGCCGCGTTCGAAGCCCTTCAGCTTTCGATTAATGGAGAGATGGTCTCCGGCGAAACCCTTCCTGCGGACCAGGCGCGCTCGATCTACGAATCGATCGTTCGCCGCATGCGCGACCCGGCCCTGGTGGAATGGATGGGAAGTGGCATGCTGCGCACCCGCATCTTCCCGATAGCGCCGGGCGAGGAGAAGAAGGTCGTCGTGCGCTTTCAGGCGCTGGCACGGCGCGAAGGGAGCGCCATCCGAGTGGATTACGTCCGCGGCACACAGCCAACGTCGACCACGCCGTCGCCGCGTCCGTTCATTCAGGACGCTGCGGTCCGGCGGTTCGACCCCGACAGCAACAACGAGAGCGCGGACGTCTTCACGTTGACGTACCCGCGGTCCGATGAGCTCGGCGAGGCCTATTCGCCGACTCATACGTTGCGCCGACGTGTGCGCGGGAACCAGTGGGTCGTGACCGCTGAGGGCGACTCGCGCGAATTGACGATCCTGCTTCCCCTCCGGAGACCAGACGCGGCCTCGATATCGGTGTTGGCGCATCGCCCCGATGCCTCCGAGGGCGGGTATGCGCTGATCGCGATCACACCGCCAGCTGCACCAGCGCGAACCACCCCGCGCGACGTGACGTTTGTGGTGGACGTATCGGGATCCATGCGCGGCGAGAAGTTGAGTCAGGCCAAGGCGGCGGGTCGGACGATTCTTGCTTCACTCAGCCCACGCGATCGCTTTCGCGTTGTTGACTTCTCCACGGACGTGCGTGCCTTCCGCGACGGGTGGACGGTCGCCAGCTCAGACAACCTGGCAGCCGCTCGGCGCTACCTGGACAACCTGCAAGCCGAAGGCTCCACGAACATTTCCGGCGCCCTGGAAGAGGCTCTGTCGACATCGTCGAGCGAAGGTCGCTTGCCCCTCGTGGTCTTTGTCACCGACGGCGAACCCACTATCGGCGAACGATCGCCGGACGCCATTGCCGCACGTGTCGGACGTCTGCGTCATGAGGCTCGACTGTTCACCTTTGGTGTGTCCGCCGACGTCAATACCGGACTGATCGAACAACTCGCCCTGGAGGGGCGCGGCACCGCGCAATTCGTTCGCTCCGGCGAGTCAGTGGAGCGTGCGGTGACGCTGCTCGCCACGCGCTTGACCAGCCCGGTCATCACCGACGTGCGGGTTCGAGCGGACGGTGTCACGCTGCGACAGCTTCAACCACAACTGCCCACGGACCTGTACGCCGGCCAGGACCTGATCCTGCTCGCGCGCTACGAGGGCGACGGCGCGGCCACCATCCGATTGGATGGGCAAAGCGCTGATGGACCCGTGCACTGGTCCACACCGGTGACGTTCCCAGCGCGTGACCGTGGGAATCCGTTTGTGGGACGCCTCTGGGCCGCCCAGCGTATTGGGTGGCTGGCCGCCGAACGACGCAAGAATGGCGGAACGCCCGAGCTGGACCAGGAGATCAAGTCGTTAGGCGAGCAGTTCGGTATTCCGACGGAATTCTCCTCATATCTCGTGGTGGAGCCGGGGATGAACGTCCATGAGATGACCTCGGATGTGCGGCGGCGTGCGAGCACCAATGCCGCGCCGAACGCGCCCATGCCGGCATCGGCTGGAAGGGCGTCGGACGCCGAAGTGCGATTCGAGGCGGCCAAGTCGGCGGCTGGTCAGCGCGCTGCCACCAGTCTGGCCGCTGTGGATTCGATGAGCGCCGAACGGGACGATGCCGCCCAGACCAAGCGCATTGGCCAGCGCATCTTCGTCCTCAAGAGCGGCGTGTGGACAGATGCCCGCTATGTTCCATCTATGACGGTGGTCCGCGTGAAACCCTACTCGCCCCTCTACTTCGCGTTGACCGGACGCCTTCCCGGCCTGGCCGATGCCCTGGTCGTTGGAGACTCGGCTTTGGTGGCGGGGCGCTCGACCGCGATCCTGATCGCTGCCGACGGACTGGACGCGATGAATGAGCGGGAACTCACGGCGCTGGCGAGCAAGTGGTGACCTGTGAACGACGCTGAACTCGAACGGCTCTTTCGAACGTACCATACGGCGCTCGTGAGGTACCTCACCCGCCGCTTGGGCGACCGCGACTGGGCCGAGGAGATCGCGCAGGAAACCTTCCTGCGCGCTCTCCGGCAGGATCAACTCACCAGCGAGCGCTCATGGCTCTTCGCCGTGGCGACCAATCTTGTGCGCGACGAAGGACGCAAGCAGGAACGGCGCCGCCGCCACCTCGAACTGCTGGCCGCAGAGGAACGTGAGCGGCACGTTGAACCTGAACCAACCTCGCTGGAGCGGGCGCAAGAATCGGCCTTGGCACGCCGCGCGGTGGATGCCCTGGCTGAACGCGATCGCTTGGCGCTGCTCATGCGGGAAGAAGGTCTGGACTACCAGGAGATCGCGCAGGCCCTAGGCCTTTCCGCTGGCTCCGTCGGCACGACCCTGGCGCGCGCACGGCGCCGCCTGGCAGAGACGTATGACGCACTGCGCGCCGAAGAAACCCGGCGTGCTGGAGGTGGACATGCAACATCTTGAGGAAGGCACGGTGCACGCGTGGCTGGACGGCGCGCTGGCACCAGATGAAGGGGACGAGATCGAGCGACACATTGCCTCCTGCGCGTCGTGCGCCGAGATGGTTGCCGAGGCACGCGGATTCATCGCAGCGTCATCGCGCATCCTGAGCGCCCTCGACGATGTCCCAGCGCAGGTCATTCCGTCGGCAGAAACACAGGTCGCGAATTCGGCTGACCGTCTATCCGCACTCCGTGACCGCGGACGGCGAAGCCAAGCGACTCGACGTGCGTGGTGGCGGCATCCGGGCGTTGCAGCTGCGGCGGCCGCGACCTTTCTGGCGGTCGGCACCTGGTCCGTCGTTTCGCGCGGAGGCATGGAAAGTGGACAGGGTGCATTCGCCGACAATGCGTCTGGTGCGCCAGCGGCCAGCACGGTCGTACCCAAGGCCGAACCCGCTCCCGATAGCGAGGGCAACAACGCGCCAGCCCGCGAACCGAGCCTTCAAACAGAGTCGAGGAAGCGTGTGGCTGTCGGCGACCGCCGGCTGACGAGCGCAGAACAGGATGCCCCGGCGTCCCCCGTTCCCGTAAAGCCCAAAGAGGAGGATCGTCGCCAGGTAGCCGCTACCGCGCAGTCATCCGCCACGTCGAACCTCGCGACAGCTTCAACTGCCCAAGCACGCGACTCGGTCGCTCGCTCGCGTGCCGCCGACGTCAGCGCCGCGCCGCCAGCTATGCCGGTCGTTGCCGGTCGGGCGGCCAAATCCGCCGTCGATCGAGTGCCCGCGGCAGCGTCGGTTGGTGGCGCCGCGGCGGAGCGCGCCACTGCAGTCGCTGTTCGTGAGGACTTCGCAGCGACCGGAGCGACCGGCTTGACGGGTTGCTACGCCATCCACTTTGTGGCAGTCGGCGGTGGACCCATGACCATCGCGGCGATCCGCATGCCTACACACGTTGCCCTGGACTCCACTCGGGTGGGTGGTGGTTCCGAACGTGCCGCCCGCGACATGTCGCCACCGGACGAGCGCGTACCCGGCGAATACCGATGGCGGCCGACTGGCGGACAGACCTTTGAGTTCACCGTGGTGCGCGACGGGAGCACCATGACGTTTCCGGCGCGCTTGGGCGCGGATGATGCTCCAGCAACGCAAGGACCGGCGCGACCCATGCCTGCCGGCTCGCCGGTACGCCTGCAGGCGACGCGAGAGCCGTGTCGTTAGGTGCGCCGTTGGCCCGGATGTTCACTCCGGGCTAGCGGGGACGGCGCGGCTTGCGTGCGGGCGTGGCCTGGACGCGCGCTCGCTTTGCCTTGGGCGAGCCTCTCGTTGTTTTCCCTTTGGACGCTGACTTACGTGTTACGGGTGAGACCTTACTTGTTGGCCGCCCCTTCGTGCTGACGCGCCGGCCCGTAACGGGCTTCGCTCGGACGGCGCGGAGTCCGCGCTCCAACCAGTCCACCAATTCCTGATCGTCGGCGGTGGCGTCATCGTTGGCCACCACCCAGTTACTCATGGGGCGGTCCCCCATGGGCGCGAAGGGAGTGATTCCCGGCAACGCCAAGGCCGCCGTGTACTCCTCGCGGCTCACCTTCACCAGCAATCCTTCGTCGGCCGCAACGGCGAAGAGTGACCGTCCTTCGAGAAATCCCCAACCACCAAACACATTCTTCTCCCGACTCGAGCGCACGGCCAGCCGTTCCAACAGGTCACGGATGCGCTCCACGAGTCCGCGGTCGTAGCCCATCGGCCGTCTCCTTGTTAGGCGGTCGCCTGCTCACCGTCCGCGACTGGTGCGGCGGCGCCATTGCGATCTGGGCGTAGCGCGCGCATGACAGTCCGCCCGGTCGAGAGTGCGCCCAGCAACAAGTAGGCGTAGAACGAATACACCCGCCACCAGATCAGTGACGACGCCAGCAGATGGGCGGGGATATGATGGCCTAACGCGGCACGGAACGAGAGTTCCACAACGCCGCCACCCGCTGGCGCCGGCGCCACGGCGCTGCCGTATAGCAAGGCGAGTGGCCAGACGACCAGTGGCGCCAGTGGAGGACGGTCGCCATACGCATAGACCAGAAGGGGAAGGATGGCGAGACGAGTCAGCACGTGAAGAATCGAGCACACCAGCGCCAGCGTCATGGTCACCGGTTCCGCATGTCGCAGCTGCGACATGCTTTCACGCAGGTGATTCAAGGAGGTCTGGATGCGATGCCAGAAAGGGGGTCGAACGCCCAGCGCCACCATCCACTGCGGAGCTGGGCCCGAGCCATGTCGCCGGGAGATCCACAGAGCCAGTCCGCCGCCGCCAAGCACAAACGCCGACATGCCGCCCACCATGGCCAAGAGCGCCGTAACCACCGCACTGGAGTGATCCAGCAACACGAAACAACCGATCGTGATCGCCAGCAGTGAAATCAGCTCCAACAGCAGCTCCATGAAGATCACGACCAGCACGGACTGGATGTGATACCCTGCCTCCTTCAACACGAGAAAGCGCGCGGGCTCCGCGCCGGAGCGTGACGGCGTGATCGACGCGGCAAAATCGCCGCCAAAACTGGTCCGCAGCGCCGTACCGAATGCAACGGGAACACCGACCGCGCGAGCACTCAGCTGGATCTTCAGCACGCGCGCCACCATGTCCAGCGCCACCAGTCCGAGTGCGGCCAAGTGCGCCCACCAAGGAAGTCCCAATGGCGCCCCACCTTCGGGCCATCCCGCGGCAATGATGTATACGGACACCCCGATCGCCATGGCGAACGAAAGGACCGTGAGGAGCCAGCGTCGCGGGGTCACGAGTGAGCGGTGGTCAGAGGTCCGCCGCGCCTAACGTGAACGCTTCCATTCCAGCGCCGACATCCGCGTGACGCCAGGATACGGCACTTGCTCACCCTTCATGGAGCGCCAGAGAATCCGGTTAAACAGGTCCTCATCCGCCTGATCCTCGAACGCGAGGGCCAGACGCTCGGATTCCCGCGCGTTCAACCCGGTCTCCGGATTGTGCTGCGTCAGTGGCACCGAGGGCGTGAGCACACGGTACGGTGCGACGTTGGGCGTGCTTGACCAGATATCCCTCAGTGGACGTCCGTAATAGTCAAACTGCGAAAGCGACGTGAGCCCAAGAATCTCCTCGATGGTGGCGATCACGTCGGTCGTGTTCGTGAACCGATGATGCACACCCCCGTTGCTGTACGGCGAGATCACAAGCAGGGGCGAACGGTGAGAATCCACGTGATCCGGACCGTTTTGCGCGTCGTCCTCCAACACGAAGATGGCGAGCTCCTTCCAGAACGGTGTCTGCGATAACGCCTCCACAATGCGTCCAAGCGCAAGGTCGTTGTCGGCCATGTAGGCACCGGGAGTTGGCGCGCTGGCGCGACCGCCCGCCGTGTGGTCGTTCGGCAGCCGCATGATCATCAGCCGCGGCAGCGCCCCCTGCTTCACAAACGTCGGCAGCTCGGCGAGGAAGACATCCGCCCGTCGTTGATCCTGAATGTTGAGGTCATAGGACGGATACTCCTTACTCGTGTTCGCGGCGAGAAACGGCTTCACCCCTTTGTATCCCGAGGGCCATCGATCGCCCGCTCGCACGTTGTCCGGCACCACGAACTCCCCGTAATTGCGAAAGGTGATGCCGGCGCGTTGGGCAAGATCCCAGAGATACCCACTCGCCGGTTCGTTAACATCGTCGGCATCATCCTCTGCTGGCACGCGTCCTCGATTCGTTCCCTCGTAGTCGTAGGAACGGCCGCGGTTCGAGTAATTGGATGGGATCGTCTTCTCCGCGTAGTCGCCGACGTACGCCGCCATCGACCAGTTGTGCCCGTCGGGACTAACCTCCGCGTTCACAAAGAACCGGTCGAACAACCCGAAGCGGTCGGCCAGCGCGTGGTGATTCGGAGCGTTGGCACGCGGGAAGAAGTTCAGTGAGGTGTCTCCATCGCCCTGCGTCATGTCGCCCATGATCTGGTCGTACGTGCGGTTCTCCTTGATGACATAGAGCACGTACTTGATCGGTGGATACGTCGCGCCGCGTTCCACCCCTCGCCAGCCATTGGCTCGCTCGACTCGCCCGCTCAACGGCGCCAGCTCGGTGGTGGTGGCTCGTGCCAGCGCCGTCATGGTCAGCGAACCGGAAAGTTGGCCGAGTGTGTAAGAACGCGGTCGAGACGTGTGCACGCCGCGGCCCGGTTGCGGATAGTCGACGTTTGCCGATGTCCCACGCCCCTTACCGTTCAGCGCGAACAGCGAGTCACCCTTAGCCACCACGGCGGTTGGGTACCACCCCACAGGGATGCGGCCACTCAAGGTGTCCCGCCCGGATGCCGATGACGATCCCGAGGTCGCGCCCGACAGGTCAAACACGGCCACCGCGTTGTTATCTGCCTCGGCCACAAAAAGGCGCGTCCCCGTCGCCGACAGGGCCAACGCGTTGGGCGTGCTCCCTTCGTGAGGACCCGCGGGGGGAGGATCCATGAGCGTGGCAGTGACCTCGCCCGATTGCGTATCCACAACGGTAACGCGGTCCGTGCTCCCCGATGCGACAAACAAGCGACTTCCATCCTGATTCAGCAGCAAGGCCGACGGGTGGCGGCCGGCTTTGAGCTGTCCGATGACACGCCCATCCGTGCCCCACGTTGCAAACCGTGACACAGTTTCGCCGCCCCATGCGGAGACGTAGACGTCACCAGCGGCCGACGCCACGACACCGTACGGATAGCGCGGGGTCGGGAATCGACGCACGACGCGCTTGGTCGCGATATCCACCATGGCCAGGGAATCGGCGAGGTTTTCTGCAACAAAGAGCACGTTACCGTCAGCTGAAACTGCGAGACCGGCGGGATACCGCGTGCCCGAGCGGTTTGGCGCCTTGGCCGCTAGGATGATCGAGTCGGTCAGGGTGACCACCCGGTTCGCCCATCGGTAGCGGTACACAACGTCTTGGTTTCCCCCAGACGCGTACAGCCACTGGCCATCGGGCGAAAAGGCCATGCCGATGAACGCCGCCGGCTGAGGCACCTCCTGCGTCACACGCCCAGAACCAAGATCCACGACTTGCAACCCTTGCTCACGCCATCCGCTCAGCATCACGATCAGGCGATCGCCCTCCGGGGCCAGCACCATATTGAGTGGCATCGATCCCAACTCGACGCTGCGACCCGCGGGATCCAAACGGGCTCCGGTGGGCAAGCGCGGGGCATCCTTGAGATCGTCGCCGATGCGCGTCTCTGAAGATTGCGACTTGCCGCAAGCGGCCAGGACAAGCCCGGCAATGGCAAGCGTTATGGTGTGGCGGAACATGCGTAAACCCTCACGAGCGCGGTGGCAAAAATCGAAGCGGGCGGCCCGTGTCAAGAATGACCACTTGCCGCCCGCTCGGCCAGCCGATCAGAGGTTCAACGTATTTTTTCCAGCTCTTCCTTGTCCTTGACCCAATACGGCTTCGGGAACGGACGAGGCGTTGGCCAGACGCGGTTGAGCGAATTCCCCTCGTAGATCTCGCCATTCTTCACCACGAAGCGAATGTCCGTTGAGGCCTTGATGTCCGTCAGCGGATTCCGATTCAAGATCACCAAGTCGGCCAGTTTTCCGGCTTCGATGCTGCCAAGGTCCGAGCCATAGCCGATGGACTCGGCTCCATAAATCGTGGCAATGCGAAGTGCTTCCATTGGCGTCATGCCACCGGACTGTAGCATCCACAATTCCCAGTGGGCGCCAATTCCATCCTGCTGTCCGTGCGAGCCGAGGCCGGCCCGACCGCCAACTCGAACAACATCTCGTACGCCTCGCGCAATGTCTGCGGTGATGTAGTCTTCGTCGATGATGAGTGGTCGGCGTCGCGCCTGACGATAGAGAATGTCAGCGGGCGTGAAATAGGCTGTCTTCGGGTCCTTCTCCAGGTCGGTTCGCGCCCGCCAATACGTGTCACCGGCAGGACCGCCGTAGGCGACCACGAGGGTAGGTGTGTAGGTGATACGGGCATCGGCCAGCACGGTCACCACGTCCTTGTACAGGGGCACCTGCCCAATCGAATGCTCCAGCCCCGTGTATCCGTCCATGGCCATGGTAATGTCGGCCTTGAGATCGGCGGCGCCTTCGTTGGTGGCATTCATGTGTTCGGCCATCGCCGCCTGCAACACCCATTGCCGCTGGATCCGGCGGGGCTGGAGGTATTGCTTCAGTGAATTGACCCCTTGGTTCTTGTATCGGCGAACGACGTGCAAGGCGTCGTCATACGACTTGATGGGGACGTTGTTGGACGTCAACGGAAACCCGGTGGCGTAAATCCGTGAACCCGTCATCTCGCCAGCCTCAACGAGTTCGTTCCACGCCACATTCCACCGGGTGCCGCTCGGATTCCGCGTGGTCGTGACGCCAAAGGCGAGGTTGGAGGCAATGCTCCACTCCTGGTCCTGCGCCAACTCGCGACCGGTTTTCGGGTGCGCGTGCACGTCCACCAGCCCAGGGATGATCGTGGTCCCCGAAACGTCCATGATCCGCGTTCCCGCGGGTGCGCGGACCGACGTGCCGACCTGCACAATGCGGTTGTTCTCGATCAAGATGTCGCCGCGGCTGATGACCTGGTCTCCCTTCATGGTCACCAGGCGGGCCCCGCGCAGCAGCACACGACCCTTAGGCACGTCCCGGGCGACGCTCAGGCTCACGTTGGCGTGTGTCATCGCCCAGCTCGTCGTGTCCGCTGAGGCGATGACGGATGACGTAGCGGCGCGCGAGTACCGGTTAGCGAAACTCCAGATGATGCTCTGTCCGCCGTTGGCGTAGCCGATGTAGTTGGCACCTTCGCTGGTCACACGCCGCAGCGGTACCGACGGCGACTGAAAGTTCACCGACAGTCCCTCGGCCCCCGCCGCTGTGAGGGGAAGGGCGTACAGATCGTCGCGGTCCAGGACGATCATCGAGCGTTCGTCTGGTGCCACGCGCACCACCAGACCGCCCGTTGCCATCGTCGTCAGGCGGGCATGCGTACGTTTGTCGCTCCCATCGTATCGCACGGAGTACAACCCCGTGATCTGGGTGGCGTTGAAGCCGGGCGCGCTGTTCGGAAGGTTGTCCAAATAGTAGATACGGCCCTGTTGTCCACCGTTGGAAGTCACGAGTGCGGGCGCGGAGGTCGTCCGTACGATCGTGTGCATGTCGCCACCGTCGCTGGACACCCACTTCAGGTCGCCGACAGATGCAACACTCCCACCACCCAAACCGGCTTGACGAGGTTGGGCGGTTACGACGATGCGATCGCCTTCTGGTGACCAGGCAACGCCTGAGAGAAACGCCGGGTCCCGCGTGAGCTGCGTCGGTGCTGCGCTGCCGTCGGCGCGGGCCTTCCACAGGAATCCACCCGCGTCGTCGGACCACGTCACGAAGGCCACCCACTGCCCGTCGGGGGAGTAGGCAGGGAGGTACTCACGCACCGAAAGCGTCGTCAGCCGCTTGGGTGTCCCGACGGTGGTGCCATTCGCCTCGGCAATCCAGAGCTTGCCCACCCCGCTGAAGGCCACATGACGGCCATCCGGTGACTCCGTCAGCTGCATCAATTGTGTGACCGCCACCGGTCCATCGTCATAGCGCAACGGCGTGAACAGGCGCTCGGCCATCCCGACTTCCACGTCCGCGGTGAAGGGGATGGTTGTCACTTGATGTGTCGCCAAGTCCACGCGCCGGATCTTCCCACCCTGCGGATATACCACGGCGCGCGAGTCCGGTGTGAACGAGTATCCCGGAAACACGTCGTTCGGGGCGTAGCCCTCCTGATCATCACGTTGGACTTCACCCGCCAACCAACTGTCCTCTTGCGTCCGCAGGTCGCGCAGGCGGAGGGCGGAGCGGGTGCCCGCGCGGCTGACGTAGACCAGCCAGCGCCCATCACGCGACGCCGCCGGCCGCAACGCGCCGCCAGGCGCGCTCGTGAGCGGCCGCGACTCACCAGTGGCGCGATCAAACGCCGAGATCTGATACGCACCGATGTTCTCGCCAGAGTATCCGCCGCCGTGCGATGACACGTACATCACGCGTCCGTCCGGCGCGAAGGCGACGCCGGAATTGGTCGTCTTTGCGGTGGCGCTGCCAGGGAAGATCTGCGTGCCCGTTCCGCCATCCTTGTGGTACAGCCACAACGGAACGTTAGTGAGGTAGTTCTCAGCGCTTGGATACGGGCCAAAGCGACGTACCACGAGGTATTGGCCATCGGGAGTCCAAGCCGGTGAACTGAGGGCGTTGTCGACCTCGCGGGTAATGCGGCGCGCACCGCTCCCATCCGGGTTCATAACCCACAGGTTGTCGCCGCCGTCGCGATCGGAGATGAAGGCGATCGAGGTGCCGTCAGGAGACCAGCGGGGCATGCAGTCCCAGGCCATGCCAGACGTGAGCCGCGTGGCCTTGCCACCGCCAATCGGGATGGTGTACAGATCACCTAACAAGTCGAAGACGATCGTCTTTCCGTCGGGTGCAACATCCAGCGACATCCACGTGCCTTCGTCCGTGGAAAATCGTAGGGTGCGAACCGCCTTGATGGGCAGTGCGGTAGCGGTGTCTGCGGCGGAGGGAGCTTGGGCCGTCGCGAGTGAGGACACCACAAGGAGGAGCAGGGCAGCGACAGGGCGCATGAGCGGGCGCGGGTGGAGGGAGATGCGGCACGACGCCGAAAACGACCGCCCTGATACTGCACCGGAGTCAGCGGTTTCGCCTCCCTTGCCCCGACCGTTTTGTCGCGTGCAGACGCTGTTTGGCCGCGCGTCCACAGCTCCGGTCCGCCTGCTCGAGACCTACCGCGAAAAGCGAAACCCGACCGTCGTCGTGCGTCCCGAAGTGATCTGGAGATTGTCCCGTTCGTTCCGCTGGGTATTCGAGATGTTGTCGACCCGGGCGAACCACTCGATGTTGTTCGTAAGCGACTGGGACAGCGAGACGTAGGGCTTCATGAGCGACGGGTACTCCACCAAGTACTGTCGCAGGGACGCGCGCTGGGGCAGGGAGCCGACCTCACCGCCGTAAAACGTCAGCCAATCGTAGCCCGTCCATGGGCCGATATAGCTGGACCCAACCGTGAGCCTGGTGGGTCCGTGTTCCCAAGTGAGGGATGCGAGTCCTGAGGAGCGCGGCACTTCGGGAACGCGATCGCCGACCGCCAAGTCACCTGAATAGGTCTGCGAGAGAGCGCGGACCCTGCTGTCGGTCAGCGCAAACGAGAGACCGGCACGCAATTCGCCCATGCGCGCCGAACCTTCCATTTCCACTCCGGCATTCTCGATCCGCCCGACGTTCTGGTATTGAATCGAACGCAACGAGTTCTGTGTCGCTCGTCCAAGAATCACCTGTTGCACCAGGCCGTCCGCATTCTGGTGATACGCGGTGATCGACAGGGAGGCGCGGTCGCCGAGATACCATTCCACCCCCGTTTCGAATCCGGACTGGGATTCTGGTTCGAGATTTGGATTCTCGATCTGTTGGAAGGTGAGCGAGATCAACGCACGGCGCGCGTTCGACGGTGGCGGGCGCAGTCCCTTTCCATAGGCGTAACGCAGCTTGAACGTGGAGCCGCCGACGTCGTGCGTGAGCGAGGATCCCACCATCGGCGACCACGCAGCGCCGACTTGCGGACCAAAGCTCGTGTTCTGCTCGCGCCGCAAGCCGGCCGTCACGAACAACGTATGCGCCACGTCCACTTTCGCATGCGCAAACAGGCCACTGTTGATCACGCGATCCGTGTACAGCGTGGTCAGTCCATCTCCCGAATCAAAGATGTTCGACCAGAATCCCAGTCGTTCGCGGAGAAGGTTCGATCGTTCCGCACCAAGGGTGATGGAGGCCGCGCCGTTCGCGGCATCGTGGAGTGTGAGGACCGTGGAGTATCGCAGCGAGGACTTGCTGACCCGTTCATCGGTGGCGCCTAGCAGTGCGTCAGCGACCGTGGCCGGTTCACCTTGTGATGGAATAGCACCGGCATGCCGGTCCAGGCCCACAATCAACGACTGTCTCCACCGCGGCAGCGGCTGATAGTCGAGCAGGACGCCGTACGTTTCCGTTTCAATATTCTGTTGTGCGAGTTGCGGACGAATCGCCGTCGACACATCCAACGCACTGAGCAAGGGATTTTGCGCGGACGTGAAATGCACATCGGCATATCGGGCGATTCCTTCGACGCGCAAGGGGCCAAAGAGCTGCCGGACACCGCCAAATGCGCTGCGAAATCCCTCGTGGCCACCGGGTACGATAGCCCCGGCGTCTTCGTAAGAACCGCCAAGGCCTAACGAGGTTCGGATTCCGCCGGCCTGTGCGTATCCCGTGTGACGCTGGGCCAGTTCGCGTCCGTCTACAAAGCGCGATTCCTGCAGGCCTCCTGACACGGCGACGTCGGCTTGGGGCTTCCATCCACTGCCTAACCGCCCGTGCTTGGTCACAACCTGGACCACTCCACTGATCGCGTCACTTCCATACAAGGCCGAACCCTGCGGTCCGCGGATGACCTCAATGCGTTCCACGCTGGCCGGATCAATGGCAAACAGCAGCACCGGACTCGCCAGCTCCACCCCGTCGACGTACGTCTTGAGGTAGTTCGACGTAAAGGAGCTGGAACCGCGCACGGAGCCGATCTGCGCGAACGGACCGGCGACGCCCAGGTCCCAGGCCACGACGCCGGGAATGCCGGTGCGAAACAAGGCTTCCATGCTCGTTGCACCTGCCGAGGCGATCTGCGTGGCCGACAACACCGTCACGGCGGTCGAGAGCTCTCGCTCGGGGGCGCCTAGGACAGGCGTGCCCATCACCAGCACACGGTCCATGACCTGCGGCCGCACAGTCAGGCGCTGCACCACAGGCGGGCCAGATGCTGGCTCGACGGGCGATACCGGCGTCGCGGCGTAAGAGGGAGCTCGGACCAACACCACATGTCCGGCCGGTGTGGCGATGACATCGATGTCCGTGCCGCGCAAGGCATCGGCGAGGACGTCGCCGACGGGGTGCCGGTCGTGCGTAATCGTCACCCGACGGTTCACGGGCACGATGTCGCTGCTGTAGGAGAGGCGCAGGCCGCCCGCCTGGGCGATGTGCCGCAGGGCAACGTCCAGCGGGACGTCGCTGAGATGGACGGTCACCAGTCGAGACAGCACATTGCCGCGAACGTCGGTGCGGACTATCCCACTGTCCGCGCCTAACGTGACCTGACGCGTCTGGGCTTGGCCGGCGACCGGCCAGAGGGCCAGGAACGTCAGAAGGACCGCCACACGCCGCCGCCGTGAGCTGGCGGCCACGCGCCGGTTCACACGCCGCCCCGCGCCGCGACGTCCAACGATCGCGGCCGGATGGGATCACGGAGCGAGGTGCGGGGCGCAGGATGGCCGACGTAGACGCGTCCCTGCTGCTGAAAACGAATCTCCAGCGTGAGTCCGATGACTCGCAGGACTTCCTCGATCGGCTCGTTATGGAACGACGCGGTCAGGTGTCGCGTGGCAAGCGTGGAGTCGGCAAAGCGCATGTCCACATCGTACCAGCGGCTCAATTCGACCGCGACATCTGAGAGCGGAACGTTGTCAAACACCAGTTCGCCATCTCGCCAAGCGAAGAGTCGATCCACGGCGACACCGGACGTCACTGCGGCCATCCCGTCGCCATCGATGCGGGCGACATCTTGCTTCGCGAGCAGTACTGCCGGTGCCTGCGGGGTTGCCCGGTGCGTCACCGAAACCGCTCCCTCGCGCACGGCGATCCGCACCCGCGGCTCGTTCGCATAGGCCCGCACTGAAAACTCGGTGCCTACATCTTCGGCCAGCACGCCGCCAGCCTCGACACGGAACGGGTGCTCCGGATCGTGACGCACGGAGAAGATGGCCTCGCCTTCCAGGTGCACCTGACGCTGGCGTCCTTCAGACGCCTCCATGCGCAAGGTGCTGCGGGCTCCGAGAACCGCCTCCGATCCGTCCGGCAGCTGCACCGTGCGCCGCTCACCGACCCCCGTGCGAACATCCATCGACGCCATGGTCGGCGATGACGCCGGAACGCCTGGGCGGAGCGTTCGTGTGACGCCATAGACGCCGATGGCGAGCAAGAGAGCCGCCGCGATGGGGAGCGCCGTCCAGCGCATGCTGCGCCGCCCCCCGCCAATCGGCACCACACCTCCCTGAACTGCCTCGCCAGTCATGCGTGCCGAAAGATCTTTCCATGCTCGATCCACGTCGAACGACTCACTGGACCGTGCAACCACCCACCGTCGATTGACCGACTCTAACAGCCGGCGGTTGGCGGAATCCTCGGCGGCCCAGCGCTCGACCTCCGCAGCTTCTGCGGCGGCGGATTCGTTCGCTACATAACGAGCCAGCCGATCCCAATCGATGTGCCCGCTCATCTACATATCCCTGTGTGCTGCATGATGTTACCGACGTCCTGGTAATCGCCCACGTATTCGACACGCATGGGTCTCCTCCCCCCTTACTGCGCTCGCGGGCACCTGATAAAGTGCACGCATACCGCGTGAGGAAAGGGTCGGGAACGTCTCTCTAAGCGGGCGGTACGACGGCGGACGTCACCTCGAACCTCAAGGTCCAGACGATGGCTGCCGTCGACCTCGTTGGTACCATAGCATCAGAACGATCCGCGCACACTCTTCCCATCGTCCCATCGGCGCCTGACATGAACGATCTCGCGGCCGTACCGTCGGATGCCGCACTCGTGCAGCGCATCCGCGAGGGTGATGAACGGGCGTTGGAGATCGTCTTTCGAGCCCACTACGCCGGGCTGGCGGCTTTTGTACAGCGCTATGTGCAGGCGCCCGATGTGGCCGAAGAACTCGTGCAGGACATCTTCCTCAAGCTTTGGAGCCGACGGCAGCAGCTGACGGACATCGAGTCGCTCCGGACGTATTTGTTCCGCGCGGTGCGGAATCAGGCGCTGAACTGGCTGCGCCGTCGCAAGCTGGAGCGACGGTGGGAAGAAGAACACAGTGACGAGGCTGAGCCGGTGACGACAATTGCAGCTGACGATGATGCCTCGGAACAGGAAATCACGCAGGCTGTGCGATATGCCGTCGATCGGCTGCCGCCTCGCTGTCGCGAGATCTTCTTGCTCAGCCGGGACGGCGGGCTGACGTACAACGAGATCGCCAAGGCCTTGGATATCTCGGTCAAGACCGTGGAAACCCAGATGGGACGGGCGCTAAAGGCCCTGCGGATCTCCTTGGCCTCGTGGCGCCAATAGGGCGTGGGGCGTCAGGGTCAGGGTGGTGTTGCCGCGGATTGTCACTCTTCTGGACGGCGGCCGCGCCGTTTGGGGGCGCCGGTCGAAGAATTCCCCCGGGTCAAGTCGCCCGGGGTCCATGAGGTGATGCGAGGAATGAAGGACATGCGAGGACTGACGGTTTCGGCGTTCATTCTGTTAGCTGCGTTAGGCCTTACGGCCTGCGTGGACGCCCCCAGTTCACCGTCCGCGGCCGCCGACGACAATGTGCTCGCCGCCAGCTTGGATGCGCTGTCCCGAGAGGCGGCTCAAGCGGGCGACACGGAACGAAGTCAGGAGTTCACATGGGCGGCCATCGCCGTGCGCGGTGGCGTCACGCCATCCAAGCTGCAGATCAAGAGCGCTGGGGTCCTGCAGACGTATGAGGCCATGGTCAACGCCGTCGCGTGGATGTCGCCATTCCCGCCGCAACGGGTGCCGAGTCATCGGACCTTGCTGGCTTGGCGCCGAGCCGGCACGTCCCTGCAGACGTTGATGATCAGTTCAACCGCCGACGTGGTCCCTGTCCTGAATCCATTGAGTGACTCACCGAGTGCGTCGCTCGCGGCGCCCTTTGCCGGTGCCCACGTGCTCTACGCCATTCGTGGAGACATAGGCGCGGGCACGTGGGTAGGGGTCTCGGGCACCGTCAAGCTGGCGGAGAACACTGCAACGACCACGTGCGTCCCCGTCACCGGCAACAAGCAGTCGCCCAACGGCGTGGGATGTCAGCAGGTGACGTACACGGTCGGGTTTGAGGTGGCGACGCAACCCACCGTGGCCAACAGCACCTTGCCAGCCACCGACCGCGCGGTGTTGCACCTGGGCGCCAACGATCAACCAGTGAATGGCGCCAAGCTCGTCCTGTCCTGCACTACACCCAACGCCAACGGCTGTTGACCTTCCTGCGACGCGACGCGGTCCGGCCGACGCCATGCGTCAGCCGGGCCGCTTCTGTTGTGGTGCTTCTAGTGTTCCGGGTCCAACATCCGCTTGATCTGCGCGCGCGCGTCCAGCAGGTGGGCACGCGTTTCGCGATCTACGGCGCGAGGGAGCGCCTTCGCCAGGTCGGCGTCCAACTGTGTGACCTCACTGCGGAACATCGACCGGATGTCGCTGGTGGCCCGGGCAGGCGCGAAGTTCGCCGCGAACGTTGGCGGCAAACCAGCGGGGAGCGACGGCGCCGTGGCGTTCACTTTTGCCGCCACCTGCAGGAGATAGGCGCGTTGAAGCTCACGGCGGATCTCATCGGTGCGGACCGTGGGACTGTTGAGCTCACGCCAGATGCCGGAGCGGATGTCCGCCAGCATCTCGCCTAACGTGTAGGCGTCGCCTTTCTGCCCATCGATGGCGCTGAATTCCACGACGCGCTCCAATCGCCGATCGTTGAACAACGCGGCCAGGATACCGGCCTGCTGCTGATTGATCCGCCGGATGGCTCCCTCGACCTCGATGCGTCGCAGGATCTCGGGATCCAGGAAGAAGCGTGGCGTCGCGAAGGCGTTCTCGTTCAGGAAAGCCACGGCCTCCTTCTGCCGGGCGCGCGGCCACGGTCGATAACGTGCGCCGTCCTGTCCCGCGTACTTCTCCTGCGCCTGCGCCCCACCGACAATGATCGTCACATGGCGCAGTTCATTGGCCCACTGGCCAATCAGGCGTCCGTACATCTCGTCCAGGTCTTCGTAATCCTGCCCATCGTGCACCGTGGCCGGTACCAGCAAGGGTACGATCTGGCGGATGCTCTTCATCCCCCAGCCGGTGGCCTTCACGGGGTCTGCATCGCCAACGGCTTCGGTCTGATCGCCGGGGTCCGATCCGCGCGAATCCGACATGTTGAACCTGAACCACGGCGTTCCGTCCTGCTCCCGTGACCAGCGATCGAGCGTACTCCATTCCTCATCGGGCGTATGCGCACTGGGGATGGGCGCGTAGCCCCAGTGAATGATGTATCGGTCATAGATGCCGACGTCGGGTATCAGGTCCTCCAGGTCAATCTGATCTTCCGGCTGCGCCGTGTAATTGAAGCGGGAGTAGTCCATGATGGAGGGCGAGTGGCCCATCTTCTTGACCCACGTGCGGGAGCGGACCGAGTCCACCGGATAGGTGCTGCTCCCCTTCTGGTCGTGCTGCAAGCCAAGCGTGTGCCCCACTTCGTGCGCCACCACGAATTCCACCAAGCGACCCATGAGCGAATCCGGGAACGGCCACATGCGCGCGCGTGGATCCAAATGGCCGACCTGCGTGAAGTACCAGCTGCGCTGCAGGTTCATGATGTTGTGGTACATGTAAATGTCCGACTCGAGAATCTCGCCGGAACGCGGGTCATGCACATTGGGGCCGGTCGCATTCTCGATGGTCGACGGGAACCAACGGATCACGGAGTATCGTGCATCCTCTGGGGCCCAATCGGGGTCCTCGCTGGGACTGGGCGCGTTCTTGGCGACAATGCCGTGCCGGAATCCGGCAGCTTCAAATGCCGGCTGCCAATCTTCGATTCCCTTCTTGACCCATGGCACGAGCCACGTGGGGGTGGCCGGGTCCACGTAGTACTCAATCGGCTTGACGGGTTCGGAAACAGCTGCTGACGGATCCTTCTTCTCCAGGCGCCAGCGAATCACGTAGTTCCGTTCCTGTGCGCGTTGCTCGGCGCGACCATAGTCGAGCGTATTGATGCCAAAGAAGCCGGTGCGCTTGTCCGCCAGGCGCGGCATCATCGGATGATCCGGCAGCTTCACCATGCTCCAGTGCACCCCAACCGTGGACGTCGAAGTCGTCGGCGGTGCAAAGGGGTTCACGGGCGCTAGCACGGCAGCCGTGGGAGGCGCCGGAATGGTCAGGGTGGCCTCGACCTCGACATTCTGCGGGAAGGAAAGGACGCGGTCGATAAAACTGCGCGTTGGGTCTGGCGTGCCGCGAAACTGCGGTCCAGGTCCAATCTCGTTAGGTGGGGCCGTGTACAAGCGCGTCACTTCGATCACGGCGGCGCTGTCCGGACCATAGGCCTCCACGTTGAAGCCGGCGAGAATCGCATCCGTATTCGAGTTGCGCACCGCTTGGTAGATCGGCTGCGTGGAATCGGCGACGGTTTCGAACGAGACATTTCGGAAGTACACACGGTTGTCCCGCCGCTCCCAGCGCACCACCCGGGTGGGACCCACCTGCTGTCCACCGTACCCCGCATTCACAGGTACTCGCGAGGCCCGTGTGACCAGCAGCAAATCCTTGTTCATCGCACCCCGTGGAATTTCGAAATACACTCGGCTGCCCAACCGATGCGTTTTGAACAGCCCGTCCCGCGACTTCGCCTGTGCGGTGATGACTCGGGAGTACGGGCGGGGTTGCGGATCGAGCGACGGTAGACCGGCGCCCATGCCGCGTGCGCTGTCCGACGCTTGGCCCGCCCCTTCAGGTGCGCCGGCAGGTCGGCCATTCACCGCCGGAGCAGGCGCGGGAACTGGCGCTGGCGCGGGCTTGGGGGCGGTGCTTGTGCACGAAACAGCAGTCAACACCGCGACGAACAGCGCGGGCACGCGACGGGAAATGTCCATGTGCATCTCGTGGGGCAAGGAAGGAACGCGCGATCCGACCTGGATGCGCGACGCGCTAAAGCCTAACTCCTGACGAACGCAACGCTAGGCACTGGCGTTGCACGACACGTGGCGCCACCAATCCGCGTCTAGAGACGCGCCAAATACGTCAGCTTGAGGCGAAGGCCTCGCGATTTCACGCCCCACGTGGACAGGTCGCCCCCACGCTCCTCATTCAGGACGACAAAAATGTCGCTGCCTGGCCGATAGATGAAGTTCAGGCGCGCGTTCACCGATAGGTCACGAGTCAAGGAGTTGTACTGGAGGAGCGAGTTAAGCGACAGCCTGGTCGTGAACGCGTACGCCGCGCGTAGCGACACGAGGTGCACGTCAAAGTCCCCGTTAGGCAGGGAGGCTCGGCTAAACGTGTACCCGCCCTTGAGTCCGAGATGGATGCTGGGCGCAGCCGACAGGTTGCCGGAGAGACGCGTCACGCGACCCCCAAACTCGTCTTGAAGGTCGGCGTTCACGTCCACCGACAGCAGACGCGACGTCGCGCTCTGCGCAAAGATGGACACCGTGCGATACAGGTAGTCGCCAACGTCGACCCGCACCGTATCCGCCAGATCAAACGACTCGGTGATTCGATTTCGGCCGACCGTGTAGAAGATGCCCAGCCCGTCGTCTGTGTTGAAGATCGGGCGAAAGCCGAAGGAGACGGAATAGTCCTGTCGCCGCCATCCGGTGTCGGCGACCACATCATTCCACAGCAAGAGGTTGATGCGCCGCAGGTTGAACTGCTGTGGGCGCAACGTGTACCGCAGGTTGGCCTGCGTCCGCCGAATGTTCGTGCGGGTGACGAACCCCGCGTCGGCAGTCGCGTCGGGTCCAACGTACACGTGTTGCGACGTCAGTCCAAAGCGGCTGGTTTGGTAATCCGCAGCGACGCGATACGCCGCGCCATCGCCACCTTCGCCCTTGGTGCTCGTCTTGGCGACGAACCCCTGCACGTTGAACGCCGACGCTGGCCAGAAGGACCAGTCCAATCCCCCCGCGGTGTTCCATGTACTATCAGATCGCCGGTCCACGATCATCGCGCCCACATAGTTCGCACCACCGATGTCGCGTTTGATGCGCCCGACGTTGAAGGCGGTTCGTGGCTCCCCATACTTCTCCCCAGTCATCACCGACAGCAGGCCTAACGTCTGCTGCCCCACCCGACCGGTCAGCCGCCCGCCTCCGAGGACTGGGATGGCGCCGGAATCGGAGATCCCCACCTGTCGCGAGAAAAAGAGCTGGAATGGCGGGGGTTCAAAGTTTCCACGCGCGCCAAACTCGAAGATGCCTGAATTCTCGAGAAAAAATTCGCGCTTCTCAGGAAAGAACAGGTCGAACCTCGTCAGGTTCACCTGCTGGTCATCCACCTCGACTTGCGCAAAGTCCGTGTTGTAGGTGAGGTCCAGGACCAACCCGGGTCGCACTTCGGACTTGAAATCCAATCCCACCCCACCGGTGGTAGAACGTGCGGTCGCCGAGTCCACGGCGTGCACTTCGTCACCGCCGCCGACGAGGTATGGTCGCAGGTCCGCATTCAGTCCCGGGCTCGGCAAGTCCGCCAGCCCCGTCAGGTGCCCCGCGCGACTGACGCGGGCGAATCCCTCGTTGGAACGCGAGTACGAACGCCAGAGCGTCTCTTCGTTCTTCCGTCGGATCACTCGATAGGCGTTGAAGCCCCACGTCGACGGATTGGACGGATATCGCAGTGTGCGAAAAGGGATCGCGAACTCTGCCGACCAGCCATCAGCGGTGCGCTTCGAGGACACACTCCAGATGCCGCGCCAATCGACATTAAACTCACGCCCCTCGTCGGTGAGCAGACCGTCGAACTCCGCCCCGTTAGGATTGGTGGCGAAGACGAACGCGTTCCGATGGTCGTGGAAAGGATCAAAGAGGATCGCGATCGCGTCGTCGCCCGCGAATTTCGGCTTCCCGTCAAAGTCGGCGACCATCACCTTGTCGCGCGCCAGGATGCGCGCGATGACGCCGCGAGGGTTGTCATCATGCGCGGTGACGCCCACGTACATCGTGCCGCCGTCATACACGATGCGAATTTCCGTCTGCTCGGTGGCCAGGACGCCTTCGATCGGCTCCTTCTGACGGAAGCCCGAAATCGGTGCGACATCTCGCCACACCGCCTCGGAGAGCAACCCGTCGACCCGCATGGCGCTCGCCTCGCTCGCCGTCAGGCGGCGAGCGGGAATCGTGTCACTCGCAATGAAAGGAAGTGACTGCGCGGATACCGGTGAAGCGCGCATCGCTCCAACAGCCGCAAGCCCGGCCAATACCAGACATCGCACACCGCTTTTTCGGCGCACCCGAGCTGGGTCGCTCACGGGGGCGGCCCGGATAACGCGGTCGATTGGCAGCATGCGGTACACGGTGAGAGCAGGAGCCCGAGCCACGGCGATTCGGGCGAGCGGTAATGTACCGGACTGCTCAGACCGTGCGGAGGTATTGATGCACCATACTGACGGTGGCGGATCCCTCACCGACGGCTGCTGCCACGCGCTTGCCCGAACCGTGCCGCACGTCGCCAGCCGCAAAGATGCCTGGGACGCTGGTCTCGTAGAAATACGGCTGACGCTCGAGAGGCCATCGGGCCGCGGTCCGCTGTGAGGCGTCGAGGTCGTTTCCCGTCAGGATGAACCCTTGGTTGTCGCGGAGCACCAAGTCAGAGACGATATCCGTGCGGGGCATGGTGCCGATGAACACAAAGACGGCGGCCGCTGGGACTTGCTCCTCGGTGCCGTCGGCCTCATGTCGGATGGTCAGGGCCTCCAGTCGCTCGGTGCCATGCGCTGCCGTGACCGACGTTCGAGACATCACACGAATATTCGGCGTCTCGCCAATGCGATCCACCAAGTATTGGGACATGGACGCGCCTAACGATTCTGCACGCACCACCATGGTCACGGTTCGCGCATATCGGGAAAAGAAGAGGGCGCCTTGGCCGGCCGAGTTGGCGCCACCCACCACGAACACATCCTGCCCGCGATAGCTTGTGGCCTCACTCAGTGCCGCTCCGTAGTAGACTCCCACCCCGCTCAGAGACTCGGCGCCTGGCACATCCAACGTCCGCACTTCCATCCCCGACGCCACGAGCAGCACGTAGGACGAAAGCTCGGTACCGTCGGCCAGCGTGGCGATGCGGTACGGATCCTCGCGTCGCACCGACACCACATCCTGGGCTGTAAGAATCTCCACGCCGAATCGGCGCGCTTGAGTCGCGGCTCGTCGCGCCAGGTCCCCGCCGGAAATCCCACTGGGGAATCCGAGGTAGTTCTCGATCATGGAACTCGTGCCCGCCTGTCCACCTGGGGCTCGGCGCTCGACCAGGATGGTGCGCAGTCCCTCGGAGCCAGCGTAAACAGCCGCTGCCAACCCGGCCGGCCCGCCACCTACAACCAGTAAGTCATAGAAGGGACGCTGGGCCTTCGTCTGCATGCCGAGCTTTTCGGCCAACTGGCGATGGTCGGGGCGCGCCAACTGCGTACCGTCAGGAAAAAAGACCACCGGCAGCTTCGACAATCCGTCCGGCTGCGCCTGAATGAGTTCTCGCGTCGAGGCGTCTTGGTCGAGATCCACCCAGCGATACGGGACCTGATTCGTCGACAGAAATTCCCGAACGACGTAACTGGAGGCCGAGAGCGCGGTCCCGGCAACACGAATCCCGTCGTAGCTTGGTTGCGCGCGCGCTGTCCAGTCGGCCAGCAGTTCGTCGAGCACGGGATAAAGACGTTGCGTCGGCGGCTCCCACGGCTTGAGCAGATAGTAGTCCAGCCCAATGCGATTGATCGCCGTGATGGCCGTTTCCGTGTCGGCATAGGCGGTGAGCAGAACGCGTCGGGCATCGGGGTACAGCTTGAGCGCTTCGATCAGGAACTGCGTGCCGGTCATCTCCGGCATCCGCTCGTCCACCAGGAACAGGGCAATGGGCGCTCCCCGTTGTTTCAGCTGGCGGACGGCCTCCAAGGCCTGCGGCCCAGACGAGGCACGCACCGTTCGGTAGTTTGCCTGGTAGTGCTGGCGCAGATCGCGTTCGATCGCCGAGAGGACCTGAGGGTCATCGTCCACCGCGAGAATGACCGGTCGATTCATGCCCGGCTCCCGATGTACTCCGCGGACCTGTCCGTCTTCTGCCGCCACCGAACCGGCCGAGGCGCCTGCGACGCTCGGCTGGTCGCGTCACGATTGACATCTGCCTGCGCAACAGCCCAGCGTGAAGGCACCCCCGTTCCGTGGAGACGCCGGCATGTCATCGCGCGCCCAGATCCCATCATGCACTCACTTGGCTTCGGTCGTGGTGGTTGCGCCCACGTCACGAGTGTGCAACGCGTGCGTTGCCATGGGCGACAGCTGGGTGCACCTGCGCGTCTGCCTGTCCTGCGGCAACGTGGGATGTTGTGACAGCTCAAAGAACAAACACGCGACCAAACATCATCACGCCTCCGGACACCCGTTGGTGAAATCGATGGAACCTGGCGAGGACTGGATCTGGTGCTATGTCGATGAGGTGGTGCTGACCCGGGATTGACCCGGCTGTGACTCACCGACTCCTGTGACCGGAAACCGAATGAGAAACTCGGTGCGCCCGGGTTCTGACTTGACCTCGATCACCCCGTTGTACCGTCCCACGATGCGCTGAACGATGTCCAGGCCCAGGCCGGTCCCTTGGCCGACGGGCTTGGTCGTGTAGAACGCGTCGAACATGCGCAGCTGCACCTCGGGCGGTATGCCCTCCCCATCGTCCACTACGCTGATGGTGACCCACGGGGCATCGTGCCGAACCTTGATGTCCACACGAGCCGTTGCCGCGTCCAGGGCGTTGTCCACCAGATTGGCCCACACCTGATTGAGTTCTCCGACGTTCCCCCAGACCCGCGGCAGCGTCGGGTCGATGCTCGTCACGATTGCCACGTGACGTTGTCGCGACTTGGAACCGGCAATGGCGATGACGTCACCGATGCCGACCGAGACGTCGACGGCCTCGGCGCCACCCGCGCGGTCCATGTGAGTGTGCCGCTTGATGGCCGCCACCAAGTCATGCACTCGCGTGACCGCCGATAGCACCTCCTTGGCCAGCGTTCGCGTTAGGCTCCCCGCTGCCACCCAGCGGATGGCGGCATCAAGCTCTGTGGGACTGAGCAGGTCGGCCAACGTGTCTAGCGCGTCCAACTCCAGCGAAGTGTCGGCCAGCGTGGGACCGGCGTGCGCGTCGACACCGTGGCTAGCCAGCCACTCCGTGAACTGTTCTTCGCGGTCGACTCGTTCGAGGGGCGCGCGAAACAACTGCGAGGTGGAGGCGAGCGCGAGTTCATGCACGTGGTCCATGGCATCCAGCTGCAGGGATGTCAGCGCCTGGCCGGCCAATACGCGTCCGGCGCGTTCCGATTCGTCCAGCGCGACGGCGAGCTGCTGGGCACTGCGCGCCGCCGCCGACGAGGGATTGCCCAACTCGTGGGCCAGCCCGGCAGCCATCCGACCTAACGACATCAATTTCTCGTCCTGCCAATCACTCGACGAGAAGGCGCGGGCACGATCGAGCATGACATGCACGAGCGTGGCCGTGCACACCGGGCACACCCGGATCAGCTCCGGAAAGTGATCTTTGGCGACTAGGAGAGTTCGGATGGCCTCGTCGACGACCACCGGGCCAGGTGATGCCACCAGTCGGGAGTAAGGGAGCGTGCCGCCCACGTCGCCGCCGCGCCACTCGATGACCTTTCGTGGTCCACTCCCGCGATCGACATAGATCGCATAACGACCCGACAGCATGATCACCAGATCGTCAACCTGCAGTGAGCCATCAAGGACAGGCTCGCCGGCCGCGTACTCCGCGTATCGGGCGTGATCCAGCAGCCATTCGTGTTCACTCTCCGGTGCCGAACCCAAGACTCGGTGGGCCCGCAGCTCAGTCAGGAGTTCCGCGCGCGTCGGCGTCATCAGTGTGGGGTCAGCACTCAATGCAAGAGAATCCACTGGCGCAACATTGGTTCCGGCGTGGCCGGACCCTTCCGGGGCACCAGTCAGCGGACAGTCCGTTAGGCAGTGACCACACGTGCCGCATCAGTCAGTCCCAGCTCCATCACGGCCATTTCGCGCATCCTGAACTTCTGGATCTTGCCGGTCACGGTCATCGGGTAAGCCTCCACGAACTTCCAGTACCGCGGAATCTTGAACGTCGAGATCCGGCCGCGACAGAAGGCGGACAATTCGTCCTCCGTCACCTCTATGCCTGGACGAACCTTGATCCACGCCATCACCTCCTCTCCGTACCGCTCACTCGGCACGCCGATGACCTGGGCATCGAGGACCGCTGGGTGCGTGTACAGGAATTCTTCGACCTCGCGAGGATAAATGTTCTCGCCGCCGCGAATGATCATGTCCTTGATCCGTCCGACGATGTTGAGGTAGCCCTCGTCATCCATGGTGGCGAGGTCGCCCGTGTGCATCCACCCTGCGCGATCAATCGCCTTCGCTGTGGCGCCAACATCGTTCCAGTAACCCAGCATCACCGAGTACCCGCGCGTGCAGAACTCCCCCTTCGCGCCACGAGGAACGACCTGCCCGGTCTCTGGATCGATCACCTTGACCTCGACGTGGGGATGCACGCGACCGACGGTGCCCACACGCTTGTCCAGTGGATCGTCGGTCAAGCTCTGCGTGGAAACCGGCGACGTCTCCGTCATTCCATAGCAGATCGTCACCTCGGTCATGTGCATCAGGTGTTGCACCTGCTTCATGACTTCCACCGGGCACGGCGATCCTGCCATGACGCCGGTGCGCAGGGTCGACAGGTCGAAGGTCACAAAGTCGGGAAGCGCCAGCTCGGCGATGAACATGCTGGGCACGCCGTAGAGCGACGTGCAGCGTTCGGCCTGCACCGCCTCCAATGTTAGCGTCGGATCGAACGCTTCCGCCGGCACCACCATACAGGCTCCCACAGAGGTGCAGGCCAGGTTGCCGATGACCATTCCAAAGCAGTGGTAGAACGGCACGGGAATACACACGCGGTCCCGTTCCGAATACCGCAGTCGCTGAGCAATGAAGTACCCGTTGTTCAGGATGTTGTGATGCGAGAGCGTCGCCCCCTTCGGAAAGCCAGTCGTCCCCGAGGTGTACTGGATGTTGATGGGATCATCGAACTGTAGCCG
Source organism: Gemmatimonadaceae bacterium (assembly GCA_046327745.1). Lineage (GTDB taxonomy): Bacteria > Gemmatimonadota > Gemmatimonadetes > Gemmatimonadales > Gemmatimonadaceae > JABAQJ01. The sequence continues at coordinate 207,334 of JAXLXV010000007.1, forward strand.
CGCTTCCCGGGCGTCGAGCGCGTCCGTGCCGACCGCCGCGCCGCGGGCCAGCAACGCCTCCCATGCGTCATCGATCACCACCGTCTGCTCCAACGCCGGACAGCGGGGGCGCACCTCCTCGACCATGAGGGCGTATTCACTCGTGCGAAAGCGCTTCGCCAGCAGCAACAGTCGGGCGCCGGATTGCTGCAGCACGTACTCCAGCTCGGCGGTCTTGTACGCGGGGTTCACGTTCACGAGGATCGCCCCCACCCGCGCCGTCGCGTACTGCGTCACCACCCACTCGTATCGGTTCGGTGACCAGATTGCGACACGGTCGCCCGGTTCAATGCCAATCGCCAACAGGGAGCGGGCCAGCCGCGTGGTGGCGTCCCACAGCTCCCGATAGGTCGCGCGATAACCCTGTGATCGGACCACCAGGGCCTCGCGGTCCGGAAAACGCGTGACGGTGCGCCGCAGGTTGCCGCCGATCGTTTCGCCGAGCAGCGGAATTTCAGAGGGACCGTGCACGTAAGACTGCAAAAGCGGCTCCGGAGGTGGGTCGGCGATACGATAGGCCACCCCCTGCCCGGCGTCGAGAATGGCTTGTCAGTGAGTTGCCCCCTTTTGCGTCAGGGGTTTCAGGGTGCCGGGGGCGAATCACAGACCCAAGATTCAGCATTCGCTCGACGCGGCAACGCGGCGGGTGTTTGCCTATGCCCCTACCTTAACCCCCTTATGACGGCTCAATCTCCGCTCCCCCGACTCATTCAAGGCGGCATGGGGGTTGGCGTCTCCAATTGGCGCCTCGCCCGCGCGGTGTCGTCCCGCGGCTATCTGGGCGTGGTATCCGGCACGGTGATCGATACGCTGCTGGTCCGCCGCCTCCAGGATGGAGACCCCGGCGGGGACATGCGCCGAGCGATCGCACGCTTTCCCATCCCGTCAGTCGCCGAAGAGGTCCTCCGGCGATTCTTCGTCGAGGAAGGAATTCCCAGTCAGACCCCCTACGCGCTGCTCCCAATGTGGCGCCAACATGTCTCGGCGTTCCGGGAACAGGTGGCCGCCCTCGCGGCGTTCGTCGAAGTGTCGCTCGCCAAGGAAGGACATAGCGGCCCGGTGGGTATCAACCTCCTGACCAAGGTCCAGATGCCGAACATGGCCACGCTGTATGGGGCCATGCTTGCCGGCGTGAATGTGGTTCTGATGGGCGCTGGAATTCCGAAGGAAATTCCCGGCGTGCTCGACAACCTGGCGCAGCATCAACCGGCGGAAATGCGCTTCGATGTCGAGAACCTTCCGTCGGGTCGCGTCGAGTGGCTCAAGTTCGACCCGTCGCGTCATTGGACGCCGTCCGCGCCGCTGGAGCGGCCCCAGTTTCTCGCGATCGTCTCGGCCAATTCCCTCGCCGCGACACTGGCTAGAAAATCGAGTGGGCGGGTGGATGGCTTCGTCGTGGAAGGGCCGACCGCAGGCGGCCACAACGCCCCGCCGCGCGGCGAAATGAAGCTGAACGAACGCGCCGAGCCGATTTACGGTGAGCGTGATGTCGTGGACCTGGCCAAGATGCGAGAGCTCGGCCTTCCGTTCTGGCTCGCAGGAGGCACGGGATCGCGAGGAGCGCTGGAGCAGGCCTTAGAGGCGGGAGCAGCCGGCGTGCAGGTGGGCACCCTCTTCGCCTTCTGCAACGAGTCTGGCATCGATCCCGCGCTTAAGGCGCGGATTCTGGACGCAGTCAACTGCGGGAGTGTTGAGGTTCTCACCGACGCACTCGCGTCTCCCACGGAATATCCCTTCAAGGTGCTGCACATGATGGGAGATCCAGACGACGCACGGCGCGCCAGCCGATCACGCATTTGCGACTTGGGATACCTGCGCTCGGCGGTGGCGTCGCCGGACGGATCCATTGACTACCGGTGCGCGGCGGAGCCTGTCGACCAGTTCGTCGCCAAGGGCGGAACCGAAGAACAGACACGACAGCGTCGTTGCCTCTGCAACGGGCTTCTCGCGAACCTGGGCCACGGGCAATCGCGTGGAGCTCAAGGTGAGGAGCCTCCGCTCATCACCTCGGGATCGGACCTCACCAATCTGCGTGACCTGCTCGCCGGACGCTCGGCGTACAGCGCGGCCGAGGTCGTTGAGTGGATCACAACGGGGGTGCGCGAGCCTCAGCTCGTGAATACGTAGGCCCGGCCTTTGTGGGAGCCGACGGCGCACACAGTTGCCGTCGGCAGGCCTTGTCGGACGCGTGCCCGCGCGCCAGCGTCTACGGAGCGCAGTACGAGTTCCCTTGCATAGGCGGCGCGAATGTCGACATCCCGGCGGGATTTTCTCAAGCAGGGCACCGCGTTAGGCGGTGCTATCGGATTCGGGTTGACCGGACCCGACGTGGTTCGACTCGAACCGCCAACGTTGGATGCAACGACCGAACCGGTCCCGCCCAAGGCAGAGAAACCGCTGCGGATTCTCATCCTCGGCGGCACGGGCTTTATTGGGCCCCATCAGGTGCGTTACGCCCAGGCGCGAGGGCACACCCTCACTCTTTTCAATCGCGGCGTCACCAATCCAGGACTGTTTCCGGACATCGAAAAGCTTCAGGGTGATCGGGCGGTCGGGAACTACGAATCCCTGAAGGGTCGCGACTGGGATGTGGTGATCGACAACCCCACCACGATCCCGCGATGGGTTCGGCAGGCGGGGGAGGTGCTGAAGGGACATACGCGGCAGTTCATGTTTGTGTCGACGATGTCCGTGTACGCCAAGAACGACACGCCGAATGCCGACGAGAGCGCGGACTTGGCGACGACTACGGAGCCGGAGAGTGAGGACGCGCGACGCCTGTATGGGCCGCTGAAGGCGCTGTCGGAGAAGGAGGTCGCCCGCGCGTTCCCGGAGATGCACACCATCATCCGACCGGGACTGATTGTTGGACCCGGCGACCTGAGCGATCGCTTTACGTATTGGCCAGTGCGATTGTCCCGTGGCGGCGAGGTGCTGGCGCCTGGCACACCGCAGGATCCCACCCAGATCATTGACGCCCGCGACCTGGCCGAGTTCATGATTCGGTCGGTGGAGGAGAACACGTTAGGCACGTTCAACTGCACCGGACCGCAGTCGCCGCTCACGATCGGGGAGATGCTCGGGGGCATTCGCGCGACGCAGGTGACCGACGCCAGGCTCACGTGGGTGGATGCTGCTTTTCTGGCGCAGCAGCACGTGAGGCCGTGGAGCGACATGCCCGTTTGGATTCAACCGTCGGGCGAGTACACGGGTTTCATGCGCCGCAGCACGGCGCGAGCCTTGGCGAAGGGCCTGACCTTCCGGCCGCTGGCGCAAACCGCCAAAGACACGCTCGACTACTACTCAGCGCAGTCGGAGTCGGATCAGGTCAAACTGCGCGCCGGTCTGGATGCCACGCGCGAGAAAGAGGTGCTCGCGGCGTGGCATGCTGCTAACCCTTAGCCTTCTCCTTCTCCCAACTGTCTCGCAGGGTCACGATCCGGTTGAATACGAGCGCCTCTGGACGCGAGTCCACTGGATCGCTCATGAAGTACCCCGTCCGCTCGAACTGATATCGCGAGCCGGTGGCGTCCTGCGCCACGCTGGGTTCGACCTTGGCGCCGGTCACCACCGTCAGCGACGCCGGGTTAAGGCTGGACGTGAAGTCCTGACCTTCTGGGACGTCATCGGGATCGGCCACCGTGAACAGCTTCTCGTAGAGCCGTAACGAGCAATCGAGGGCGTGCGCGGCACTCACCCAATGAATGGTGCCCTGGACTTTCCGCCCGTCAGGTGCATTGCCGCCGCGCGTGGCTGGATCGTACGTGCAGCGAAGTTCGACCACGTTCCCCGACGCGTCCTTCACGACGTCTGTGCAGGTGATGAGGTATCCGTAGCGCAACCGTACCTCTCGCCCAGGGGCCAGGCGGAAGAACTTCTTTGGCGGATCCTCCATGAAGTCGTCGCGGTCGATCCAGAGTTCACGACTGAAGGGGACCGGCCGCGAACCGGTCTTGGGGACATCATGAGGATAGTACGGGGCGTCGAGTGACTCGACCTGGCCTTCCGGATAATTGGTGAGCACGACCTTCAGCGGCTTGACGACGCAGAGGACCCGAGGCACACGCATGTTGAGGTCATTGCGCACCGCGTGTTCAAAGGTCGCCAGCTCAACCCGTGCGTCCTTGCGCGCGACCCCGACAGTTTCGGCAAAGTCACGGATCGCTTCGGGTGTCACCCCGCGGCGACGCAAGGCGGCGATGGTGGGCATGCGCGGATCGTCCCAACCCGTGACGTGCCCCTCGTTGACCAGCCGCAACAGTTTGCGCTTGGACAGCACGGTATAGTCCAGCTGCAACCGAGCAAACTCCGTCTGCTCCGGCGGCCGGTCAAAGCCGGCCTCGCGCACCAGCCACCGGTAAATGTCGTTGTTGTCCTTGAACTCCAGCGTGCATAACGAGTGCGTGACCCCCTCGATGGCGTCGGACAGGCCGTGCGCGTAGTCGTAGAGCGGGTACACACACCAGGCGGACCCTCGGCGGTAATGCGGGGCGTTCCGGATGCGGATCAGCAACGGATCACGCATGATCATATTCGGATGCGCCATGTCGATGCGGGCGCGCAGAACGTGCGCCCCGTCTGGGAATTCCCCGCCGCGCATGCGGCGCAGCAGGTCCAGGTTCTCCTCCACGGACCGGTCGCGATTCGGAGAATTCGTTCCCGGCGTGGTGACCGTCCCGCGGCCCTCGCGAATCGCCTCCTCGCTCTGTGAATCCACGTACGCCTTCCCGTTCCGCACCAGCAACTCGGCGATCTCGTACAACCGCTCGAAGTAGTCGCTGGCGTAGTACTCGCGATTTGCCCAGTCGAAACCGAGCCACCGCAGGTCGTCCTTGATCGCGTTCACGTACTTGATGTCTTCCGTGAACGGGTTGGTGTCATCGAACCGAAGATTGCAAACGCCACCATTCTCGGCCGCGACCCCGAAATTCAGGCATATGGACTTGGCATGACCAATGTGCAGGAACCCATTGGGTTCGGGAGGGAACCGCGTCATCACGGAGCGCCCGAATTTCCCGGAGGCTACGTCGGCGGCGACCATCTCTCGGATGAAATCTTTCGATCGCGGTGTTGGTGAAACGGCGTCGGCGGCGTCGGAAGGCACTGGAAGGGAGCGGGCAGGGGACGGTTGTTCACGGAACTCATATCAAAAATACTCGCCATAAGGCGATCATCGCAGGCGGTGCCCGGGGGTGCCACGCCCCTTCCCGTGAGCCCGAAATGGTCAGTGGTGTCGGCTATCGAGTCACGTGGGGCGACGTAGACGTTCATTGCCCGGTCGCCGTGCAGTGCAGGGACGCCTTGACCCAAGGCCATGCTGGGACCGGCCGGAGTCGTTGGTACTCTTCACCACCGTTCAGCCTACGGGGCGGCCCTCGGCCACGCGGGTGGTCGGCAATTGCACGGAAGTGCGGGACCGCCGCGGAAATCGCCCTTCATCCCGGCGGTATGGGGCGCAGGTCGGTGAGCCGAGTCATGGGTGGCAGGGCGCGCGAGGATTCGCGTCGCCCGACGACCCCAAGCCTCGGAGGTTCATGATGCGACATCGGACGTTCACACTCCTTCGGTTCCTCTCGAGCGTCGGGCTCGTGGCGTGTGCCGATTCGTTAGGCGTCGGCGATGCATCGCTGCATCGGTCGCGCTTTTCCCTTGACTCGATGACGGTATCTCCGGGGGATACCGTGCCTCCGGACACCTCGCCGCCGCCGCCTCCGCCGCCAGACACCTCGGGCCACGCGCTGATCCGTGGTGTTGTGTTAGGCATCGATTCGGCGATCATCCCGCCGCGCGTTGCACCTGTTGGTGGCGCCGTGGTGACGCTCTATGCCATCTTGCCGCTGCCTGATTCCTCATCGGGGTCCGTTGGAGCTGGACGGCTGGACAGCCTGCGCGCCACCGTAACGGACAACGCCGGCACGTTCTGGGTCAGCGGCCTGCGCCAGCGCCAGTACGTGGTGCGTGCGGTCGCACCGCGCGGGTCGGGGTTCCCGGTGGGCGGGACCCGTACCCGGGCGGTGGTCGTTGACGACTCGCTGCAGGCTCCCGTGGCCTTCGTGTACCTTCACAAGCAAAGTCGTTAGGCTTGGAGGCGCTCCGCGTTCCCATCGGTACCGGAGTTCCCGATGACCGAAAAAAAGAACGCCGGCATGCTTCGATGCCGGCGTTCCCGGTTCCTCTGGCCGAAGGAAGAGCGGGGAATGGCGCCTTCGGCCGCTTGTTCGGACGTGCGTTCGCGCTCGCAAAGGATGGGGTCCGGAGCGCCGCCGTCGCGACTCGCGGCGCCCTGCCCAGCACCCCACAACCCGTCACAGGTCCCCTGACCCCACCACCGCACGCTCCGAGCCCACACCCGGACTTCCCGACCCGATCCGCCCTCCCCACCCCTCGACGAGACGCGAAAGACCAACGGTCTTCGCGCGCATGATGCCTTCCCTCGCGAGGGCTGTACACTCGTAGATCCCCTAGTCGATCCTCGCGGGGCGCTATGGTGTGGGCGTCCAGGTTTGTGCAAAAAAAATGACCGCAAGTTCGATGAATCGTCGCCGGTGCGAAGACGGCGTGCGTGGGGTTAAGACGAAGGGAAACGGTGGATTAGCTGCGTTGGTAGCACCGTAACAGACAAACAGGGCGGGGCACCAAACGTTCGGAGCCCCGCCCTGTTGTTTTCGCAACATTAAGCTGCAACGTTGCGCTACGATGTTACTACCCTATGGTCAGGGTGCCGGCGGCGGCGTCGTAGGTCGTGGAATAGGCGCGGAGGCTGGATGTGCGCTGGCCACCGATCCAGGTGCCGCTGGCGTTGAACCGCGCCCCATGACGCGGGCAGGTAAACCCGCCGGTACCGTCGGCGCCGATCGTGGCGCCCTCGTGAGGGCAGGTGCGCGACAAGGCAACAAACGAACTGGCACCAGTGCGCACCACGGCGATGGCGGCGCCCGAGGCGTTGATCAGTGCAATGCCACCGACATTCGCGAGCGTGGAGTAGTCGGCGATGGTAATGGTAAGGCCGCTGACGGTGCCCGGTCCCGTGAGCGAGTCGTTGCTATAGCAGGCCGCTAAGGCGAGTGCCGCGGCGGCGAGCATGCCGCGGGACAGGAAAGCGCGCCGACCAACGTCCCCCGATTCGGCCGCTGTGTCCATCAACGCCACCTCGACCGTTCCGTCAGCTGCAATCGCTAGGGGACACGCCTGCGCGCACTCGGCGCCATGCTCCTGGTGTGACATCCGTTCCTCTCCTCGGCTAGTCGACATGGACGACGGCGGCGGTCCATCCGGCCGCGTCGTCATCTTGCTTGAACATCCGGTCGAGATTGACCACGACGTTCGTTCCCTCGCGCTTGATCTCCAGCCGATCCATCCCTCGGGTAGCACGACCTTCGATGAACGCTCCATCGGGACGGTACTTCGACTTGTGCTTGGGGCACTGAAAGCGATGATCGGATTCCAACCAGCGCAGCGCGGTGTTCTGGTGCGGGCAGGACAGGTTGAACGCGTACACGTTGTGCTCCCACCGCACGAGGATGACGTCGGCGCTCTTGTCGATGCTGACGCCGTCGGCCGCGGGAATCGCGTACGTCTTGCTGTCCTTCGCGCTCAGCAGGGGCTGCAAGTCGTTGATCGCCAGCGGCTGAGCGAACGCCTCGCTCGGCTCACCGCTCACGACCAGCGCAGCGGCCGCCGCCAGCGCCGCCGCGCGGAGAAAGCCGCGACGATTGACGCCGATCGAACAACTGCCACAGGCATGCTCCGACGCCTCTTCCGCGTCGGGTCCGAGATGGGGCCCACTCATGCATTCACCAAGATGGCGCCAGCGATGAGCGTGGCCGTCCACAAACCGATGCTGATCAGTGCACCCGTGCGCAGTCTGGCCCAAAGGGTATCCGCCTTTGGCTCTCCCGACTGGCTTCCACGCAAGGACGTTTCGGTGCGTGTGAGTAACGCCCCGTTCACCACCAGCAACGCCACCAACCCCATCTTGACCCAGAAGGCCCACGAAGTGGCGTAGGTCTCTACATCGGCGGCCGCCAGTAGCAACCCACTGACGAAAAGGATGCCGAGGGCGATCAGCACCGGCCGGTGCACGGCGTGAAGCTCGGCGAGTTGTTGCGGTCGTCCGAATCCGGCGGCCTGACTGGCGGCCCGTCCCGCCCGAAGCGTCGATCTGTCAGCCGCAACCGCGAGTCCGCCGCCAAACATCAGGGCCACGAGGTGTACCGTCGTCACGGTCGTGGAGACCACCTTGGAGTCATTGTACATCGACTGCCAGGGTCCGGCCCAGTTCACCAATTCCTGCACGATAGTCATAAGTCCGTCGAGAAGAAGTCGAGAAAAAGTTCTGTCGTGGTGGAGAGGGGCACCGGCTTAGTGCTTCCAGATCCACATCATGACCGTGCTGGCGCTGGCAAGTCCAATGGACACGAGCGCGGCGTTCTTGTGGTTCTGGGCGTTGTTCCCGTTGTAGGAACCGCCCTCACCGCCGTCATCACCCGCCAGCGAGGCGGTGACGAGAAATCCCGCGTCGGCCGCCAACATGCCCACGGTGTGCACGATCTTGCGGGTGCGGTCGTTCGGGTCATTGCGCGAATCGTACAGGTTCCACAGTCCCGTTAGCGTGTTCACGCCAAAGACGACGCCGATAGCGCTGGCCACCGTCCCGTGCATGGGTCGCACCCATGACTTCACGACCAGATCGTTCATCAACTTGTTGCCCAGCCAGTACTCGGTGGCAAAGAGCGGCAGCGCCGTGTAGCTGGCGATACGATGGATCGTCAGGCGGCGACCATACCATTCGCTGTATTCAATTGCTTTCGGCCGCTTCTGCTGATCGTTGGATGTCGAGTCAGCGCGCGACGAACCGGCACTCACCCGGCTGAACGCTGGTGTGAGCTGGCGGGCGCCGGCCGACACCTCAGCAGCCGTCGTCACCTGCACCACGGAATCCGTGGGCGGTACCAAGGTCGCGCCTGGCGTCGGCACCTGCATCAGCGGCGAGGTCGCCCAGAGCACGAGAGAAAGGAAGTCGTTCATGCGTAGTTCAGATACGGAGAGGGAGATTCATGAGGTCTGCCGCTATGGATGGGCAAACGTATGCGCCGCTTCATGAATCTCGGGTAAACGCTGCGTCGATTCGTGTGTGATCATGGAAACACGCAGCGCGCGGGAATCCCTATGCGGCGCGACATCTGAATGGCGTCACAGATCGTGTACCGCGCCGTCGGTGATATCCCTCACCTAACGCGGACAACCTCGGACGCGCTGCGACGCGATCACGCGATCGAGTCGACGCGCTGCGTCCACTGCGCCTGATCGGCGATTGTTCGACAAGCCGGTGTGCGTGGACGTCGTGGAAGCGACAGCCGACATGCACGCGGCAATCGAGGCGGTGTGAAATCGCCTCACTCAGACGCCACTTTCGATCACCTGCCGCCGCTGGCGGATGAGCGGCGGGCCGTGCTAATTCCGAGGGCTCCGGAGCCCTCCGGACTCGCGTGCGACCAACCCTGTATTCGGACATCCACAAATGATGTGGCGACGGACTTTCCGGCTGATCAGCTCCCAGATTGCAGGTCTCAGCCTGATGCTGACCCCACCAGCCCTGTCGGCGCAGGGCGCGGTGAAAAAAGCTGCGGCGACTGCACGGCCAATGGTGTCGCAAGCGCCCACTGGCCCCCTCACGTTTGATTCGACGGCCTTCTCGTCATTGCGGTGGCGCGAGATCGGTCCAAATCGCGGCGGCCGGTCGGTGGCGGTCGCCGGCTCAACTCAGCGCCCCAACGAATACTGGATGGGCACCACGGGGGGCGGGGTCTTTAAGACGACCGATGGCGGGGTGAACTGGGCACCCGTCACCGACAAGTACTTCGGCGGGACCATTGGGGCGATCGCGGTGGATCCTCAGAACGCCGACGTCGTCTGGGTCGGTGGTGGAGAAACCGACATCCGTGGCAATACGGCGCATGGCGATGGCCTCTGGAAGACCGGCGACGGGGGCAAGACCTGGGAGATGCTGGGATTCAAGGACGAACACATCTCCACGATCCGAATTCACCCCACCAGCTCCAACACCGCGTACGTCGGCGTCTTTGGCAATCCGTTCAAGGCCGGCACCACGCGCGGTCTATATCGCACGACCGATGGCGGAAAGACCTTCCAGAAACTGCTTTACACCAACGACTCCACCGGCGTGATCGACATCGCCATGGATCCGTCGAATCCCCAGGTCTTGTACGTGGCCATGTGGCAAGCGTACCGCACACCGTGGTCGCTGTCATCCGGGGGCATGGGCAGCGCCATCTACAAGACGACTGATGGTGGCACCAGCTGGGTGAACCTGACGGCGACGGCGAAGGGCCTGCCAGCGGGCACACTGGGCAAGATTGGCCTGTCCGTCTCGCCGGCCAAGACCAACCGCGTGTTTGCCATCGTCGAGGCGGACTCCGGCGGCGTCTATCGCTCCGACGACGCGGGGTCGACGTGGCAATACATCAATCGCGATCGCAAGCTTCGACAGCGCGCGTGGTATTACTCGCAGATCTACGCCGATCCAAAGGACACGAATGTCGTTTATGTCCTGAACGTGCAGTTCTTCAGGTCGCGTGACGGAGGCAAGACGTTCCGCGAACCCGTCAACGCGCCCCACGGGGACAACCATGACCTGTGGATCGCGCCTAACGATCCAAGTCGCATGGTGGAAGCGAACGATGGAGGCGCGACGGTGTCCTCCAACGGCGGTCGCACGTGGACAGAGCAGGATTTCGCCACGGCCCAATGGTACCACGTGAGCACCACCAACGAATGGCCCTACAAGGTCTGTGGCGCGCAACAAGACAACTCCACGCTCTGCGGTCCCAGTCGCAAGGAAGGCGGCATCACAATGGCCGACTGGCAAGAATCCGGCGGCGGTGAATCCGGATATGTCACGCCGCACCCCACGAAGCCGTGGATCATCTTCGCCGGGAGCTACGGCGGTTTGCTGACCCGACGCGACCTGCGCACGGGATTCACACGCGATGTCACGGTGTATCCCATCAACCCGATGGGTCATTCCTCTGAAGACATCAAGGTACGATTCCAGTGGACCTTCCCCATCGTCTTCTCGCGGCACGATCCCAACACCCTCTATGCCGCGGGGTCCGTGCTCTTCCGCTCGATCAATGAAGGCGAGAGCTGGACGCAGGTGTCACCGGAGCTGGCACGTCGCGACTCGCGCACCCTGGGCGCGAGTGGCGGCCCAATCACCAAAGACCAAACTGGCGTCGAAACCTACGGGCTGATTTTCGCCTTCGATGAATCGCCGGTGCAACGCGGCGTGCTGTGGGCGGGGACGGACGACGGCTTGGTCTGGGTCTCGAAGGACAACGGCGCGCACTGGCAAAACGTGACTCCCAAGGACATCGGAGACTTCACCCGCATCTCGATCATCGAGCCATCGCACTTTGCCGCAGGCGGCGCGTACGTCGCGGCGAACCGATACCAACAGGGCGACAAGGCGCCGATCCTGTACAAGACCACGGATTTCGGACAGACGTGGCAGAAGATCGTGACGGGTATCAAGGACGATCATTTCGCTCGCGTCATCCGCGAGGATCCGGTGCGGCGGGGATTGCTGTACGCCGGCACCGAGCGAGGCGTGTACGTGAGCTTTGACGACGGCATGAACTGGCGGACCTTGCAAAAGAACCTGCCGCCCGTGCCGGTCCACGACCTGACGCTAAAGGACGATGACTTGATCGCCGCCACGCATGGGCGCGCGTTCTGGGTGATGGACAACGTGTCCCCGCTTCGTCAGCTCACACAGGACGTTGCTACGCAAGGCGTTCACCTGTTCAAGCCCTCCGACGCGTATCGCGCCGATTGGGGCGGCGGTTTCTTTGCTCAGTTGTTCGGCTTGGGAGGGAACAACCCGCCGTCGGGGGCCGTCATCTACTACAACCTGAAGGACGCCAATCAAAAGGTGCAGCTGGAGTTCATGGATGCCGCGGGGAAGACCATCAAGGCCTTCACCAGCGAACAGGATGAAGCCACGGCAGCAGACTCCCTGCGCATGGAAACCATGAAGGCCCAGGCCATCGATTCGCTCACCCGCAACGGTTGGACCAAAGATTCTGCCACGAAATCCATCACTGCGCGTTATGCAGATCCCAGCGCGATGTTCCAGATGGTCGACATGGAAGCGATGTTCTCACAAGGCCCGCGTCCGCCTCGTGTTCCCAACAAGGCTGGACTGAACATGTTCGCCTGGGACCTGCGCTATCCTGACGCCATTCGCTTCCAGAACATGATCATGTGGGCAGGGACGGTGCAGGGCCCGGTCGCCCCTCCGGGGGCCTATAGTGTGAAGGTGACCTTGAACGGCACGCAGACCTCGACGCAGACGTTCCGGATCAAGAAAGACCCGCGATCAGATGCAACCGACGCCGACCTACAGGAGCAGTTCCGCGTACTCGTTGCCATCCGCGACAAGGTGACGGAAGCGAACAACGCTGTCCGCATGGTGCGCAACATGCGCTATCAGGTTGGTGATCGGACCGGGAAGCTGACGGGAAGTGCCAAGCAGGAGTTTGAACAGCTTGCCAACGGTATGGTGGGTTCACTCACCAAGTCCGAAGAGGAAGTGTACCAGACCAAGAACCAAAGTTCGCAGGATCCGTTGAACTATCCCATTCGCCTGAACAACCAAATCGCGGCGCTGACGGGTGTGGTTGGAACTGGCGACTACCGGCCGACGAAGCAGAGCTACAGCGCCTTTGAAGAGTTGTCCAAGGCGTTGGATGTCCAGCTGAAGGCAGCAAAGAAGTCGCTCGACGACAACCTGCCACGGCTGAATGCCATCCTGAAGGCTGCGGGCCTGGAGGAGCTGAAGCCGAGTACCGACGAGATCAAGACGCAGAAGCCAAACGTGGCGATGTAATACCGGAAGACGATGAGGGGCGACCAAAGTGGTCGCCCCTCATGCGTTGTCGGCCCTCCGCGCCGCGTTAGGCGCCGGCGGGGCTCATGGAGAAGTACAGGAGGTCGCTGGCGGCGGGAGCATGACCGGCGCGTCGCACTGAAGCCAGAATCTGCGCTCGGTGGTGCGTGCCATGATTCGCGACATGCAGCAACAAGCGCCACTGCAGCGCGCGCAGCGAGCCGCGGGTAGGGTGTGTCAGCACGATCTCTGAGAGGACCGCTTCTTCGGTCAGCGAGTCCAGGTACGCATCCGTCTCAGCGGCAATCCCGGTCCAGCGGGCGCGCGCCTCCGCAACGGACGCAACATCCTCCGCGCCGAAGGGCAATCGCGTTGCCTCCTGCGGGTCCAGCGTGCCGGCGATCGTGGCGATCCAGCGCTGCTGTACCAGGAGTACATGGGCCAGCGTGTCGCGTACGGAGCCCTGGCCGCTGCACCCTGGAGCGACGTACTCCTCCGGTGACATCATCGCCACCGCGTCGAGGGTGAGTTCCGTGGCCCAAGCGTTGTAGCGAAAGAAATAGCGAATCGTGTCGCGCGTCATGGGTGTGTGGAATGAAGGGTCGGGAATTAGCGCAGGCGTTTGGTGACGTCCAGAAAGTGCGTGATGTCGTCCGACGTGTTGAAGAGCGCTGGCGACACCCGCACCTGTCGCAAGGCATCGCGCACACTGACGTCGATCTTCTCGGCGTCAAAAGCCGCGCGCACCTGCTGCGGGTCGGCGGTGAAATAGTAGGTCACAATCGATGATGCATTGCCGGGTGGGGTGAACAGGCGATAGCCCTGGTTGGCCAATCCGTGTTGCAGCTGAGCGGCAAGGGCCACCGTGTGGCGCTCGATGCGCTCCACTCCGACGCGCTCCAAATACGACAAGCCGGCGCCGAGCTGGTACACTTCCAGGAACGGCAGCGTGGAGTAGTCGAATCGACGGGCGGTCTTGTACAGCTCAAACGTCTGGTTCGGCCCCTCCTGCTCGACATGCAAGGCGCCAAAGCGATCGAGGGCAATGCGATCGAGCAGTTCTCGTCGCACAAAGAAGGGGGCCACGCCAAACCCACCGAGCACCCACTTGTACGTGCCACAGCACATGGCATCGACGCCTGCCTCACGTACGTCGATCGGAAACATCCCCGCGGCCTGAATCACGTCGGTGTAGAACAAGGCTCCGTTGGCATGCGCCAAGTCCGCAATGGGCCGCATCTGGTGCCGAAAGCCATTCTGGTGCGACACCCAGGCCACCGAGACGAGCTTGGTCCGGCGATCCACCAGCGGCTCCAGGTCGCGCGCCTCCACCGCCCCGTCGCGGTGGGGCGCCACGCGCAGCTGCACGCCACGCGTGCGTTCGAGCTGCCGATACAGCACGAACTCCGTCTCGTAGTGCAGCGCGTCGATGACCACGTTGTCGCCTGCCGTGAGCTGAAGGGCGCCGGCGACGACATTCTCTCCCTCACTGGTGGAAAAGAGAAACCCGATCTCGTCCGTGCCCGCGTTCACGAGTTTGGCATATTGTGCTCGAACCTGGTTTGTCTGCCTCAACATGTCGCCCAGTGGAATTGGCCGGTTGAGCTTGGCTTCCACAAAGGCGTGGCCGGCGGCAGCCACTTGGCGTGGCACGGGGGCGATGTACGCAGAGTTCAGGTACGTTCGCTCGATCGCCGCTGGAAAGTCCTGGCGCACGCCGAGCGGGTCGTCGAATGATGGCGCCGGCGCGCCGGCGGCCCAGATGGCGTCTCGAGCGGTTGTAGCTGCCGCTATCGCGGCGGCGCTGCTGACGAAAGCACGACGGGAGATCGACATGAGAGAAGATGCGAAAGACGAAAAATGACCGTGCACAACCCCAGCAATTCTGTTATCCCGGATCGCGGCTGACTAGCTCGCGGACGCCGCAGCAGCGCGCCATCATTGAACGTTACAGTTGTGCGGCGTCATCCGGCGTCCGCGAATAAACTCGAATCCTCATTCTGGAGCCACGGCATGTTCCGGCGCGAATTGCTTCAACGGCGCGGCGCAGCGATTGGGATTGCCCTGACGGCGCTGGTTGCTTCCATGCCTCGCGTGACGGGAGCCCAGCGGCCCATCGTCCGCCCCACACCGCGCAGCACCCAACCAATGCCGTCGGCGATGCTCGCCTTTGACTCGGCCCAGTTCGGCGCCTTGCGGTGGCGCGAGGTTGGGCCGCCGCGCGGCGGCCGCTCGGTCGCCGTCGCTGGCTCGGCGCAGCGCCCGCTCGAGTTCTGGATGGGGACCACAGGTGGCGGCGTCTACAAGACGATCGATGGCGGCATGAACTGGAACGCCGTCACCGACCGCTATTTCGGCGGAACGATCGGTGCCATTGCCGTCGATCCCACCAACCCAGATGTCGTGTGGGTGGGAGGCGGCGAGACGGACATTCGTGGCAACGCCAGCCACGGCGACGGCTTGTGGAAGACGACCGATGCCGGGCGCACATGGACCATGCTCGGTTTCAAATACGATCACATCTCGACGATTCGCGTGCATCCGTCGAACGCCAACATCGCGTACATCGGCGTGTTTGGCGATCCGTTTAAGCCGACGGAGGCGCGGGGGCTCTTCAAGACTACGGATGGCGGGCGCTCGTTCCAGAAGGTGCTGTTCGATGGCGACTCGACGGGCGTGGTCGACATCGCCATGGACCAAAAGAATCCGGAAGTACTCTATGTGGCCATGTGGCAGGCCTGGCGTGCCCCGTGGGGGATGTCCTCCGGCGGTGTTCACTCGGGGCTGTTCAAGACCACCGATGGCGGCGCCACCTGGACCAACCTGACCAAGACCGCGCCTGGGCTGCCGCGTGGCATCCTTGGAAAGATTGGTGTCGCGGTGTCACCCGTGACCTCCAACCTCGTGTGGGCGCTGATCGAACACGATTCCGGCGGCGTCTATCGGTCGAACGATGCAGGGACCACGTGGACGTACATCAACCGCGAGCGCAAGCTGCGGCAACGCGCGTGGTATTACACGCAGATCTACGCGGATACGAGGGACACCAACGTCGTGTACGCGCTGAACACGGGTTTCTATCGGTCGCGCGACGGTGGCAAGAGCTTCCCGGAGGCCATTCAGGTACCGCATGGCGATAACCACGATCTGTGGATCGCGCCGAACGATCCGAACCGCATGATCAACGGCAACGACGGCGGGGCGAATGTCTCCTTCAATCGCGGAGCCACGTGGACCGATCAGGACTTTCCGACGGCGCAGTTCTATCACGTGGAAACGACGAATGAGTTCCCCTATCGGATTTGCGGCGCACAGCAGGACAACTCCACGCTGTGTGGACCCAGCCGCAAGCAAGGGCAGATCACGATGGCCGATTGGTACGAGGCCGGCGGATGCGAGTCGGGGTATATCGCCGCCCACCCGTTGAAGCCGAACGTGACCTTTGCCGGTTGCTATGGAGGAAACCTGGACCGTCGCGATCGAGAGACGGATTTCACGCGTGACGTGACCGTGTACCCACGCAATCCGATGGGACACTCATCGGAGGACATCAAGGTCAGGTTCAACTGGACCTTTCCGATCGTATTCTCACGCCACAATCCGAATGTGCTGTATGCCGCGGGCTCCCAGCTCTTTCGCTCGACGAACGAAGGGGAGAGCTGGACGGCGGTCTCTCCGGAGCTGGCGCGGCGGGATTCTAGGACCATGGGGGCCAGTGGAGGTCCTATCACCAAGGACCAGACCGGGGTCGAGACCTACGGCATCATCTTCGCGTTTGACGAGTCGCCAATCACCCCGGGATTGCTCTGGGCGGGGACCGACGACGGTTTGATCTGGATCTCCCGCAATAACGGCGTGTCGTGGCAGAACGTGACGCCCAAGGATATCGGGGACTTCACGAGGGTCTCCATCATCGAGCCGTCGCACTATGACCCCGCGATCGCCTACGTCGCCGTGAACCGGTACGCGTTAGGCGACAAGCGCCCGATGCTTTTCAAGACGACCGACTATGGTGCGTCGTGGACGCGTATCGATACCGGAATTACGGACGACGAATTCACGCGCGTGATCCGGGAAGATCCGGTGCGTCGCGGACTGCTGTTCGTGGGCACCGAGCGTGGCGTCTGGATGTCATTCGACGACGGTATGAGCTGGCGGACACTACAGCGGAACCTGCCGCGCGTGCCGGTACACGACCTGGCCATCAAGGACAACGACCTGATTGCCGCCACGCACGGTCGATCGTTCTGGATCCTCGACAACATCGCCGCCATGCGACAGCTCACGCCGGCCGTGGTCCTCGCCGACGCCCACCTGTTCAAGCCGACGGATGCCATCCGAACGCAGTGGAGTGGCGGCGGCGGTGGGGGTGGCGGAGGCCGCGGGGGAGCGGTCGGGGCCAATCCGCCCTCTGGTGCGCTGGTCTACTTCACCCTCAAGCAGCCAAATCAACGGGTGAACCTGGATTTCCTGGACGCGAAGGGCGAAGTCATTCAGAGCTTCACCAGTGACCAGGAGCCTGAGCAAGCCGCCGACAGCGTCAGGCAGGAAGGGTTGCGGGCCCAGCGACGAGATTCGCTCGTGCGCGCGGGCGTGCCGCGAGACAGTGCGCAAAAGCTGGTCGCTGCCATGCGGGGAAGTGGCGCGGCGGCTGGTGGTGGTGACGAGGATGCGCCGCGCCGCGTACCGCGTCCACGCGTGCCAAACAAGGCGGGGCTGAACCTCTTCGCCTGGAACCTTCGCTATCCCGATGCGGTCACCTTCGACAACCTCATCATGTGGGCGGCCAACACGACCGGCCCCGTGGCGCCCCCGGGCTCGTACGCGGTGCGGATGACGGTGAATGGTGGTGGAAGCCAGACGGCCTCGTTCCGCGTGCTGAAGGATCCTCGCTCATCGTCCACCGATGCCGATATCCTCGCGCAATTCAAGTTGCTGCTGGCGATACGAGACAAGACCACCGAGGCCAACAACGCGGTGCGCATGGTGCGAAACATGCGCTGGCAAGTCGGCGAGCGCACCGAGCGTCTGCCAGCGGACAAGAAGGCGGAGTTCTCGTCGCTGGCCACCGACATGATGGGCAAGATCACCGAAAACGAGCAAAGCGTCTACCAGACCAAGAACGAAAGCAATCAGGACCCACTGAACTTCCCCATCAGGTTGAACAACGAGATTGCCGGCGTCGCCAGCTTCGTGGGCCAAGGAGAGTATCGCCCCACAAAGCAAGCCTATGACGTCTTTGACATGCTTTCGAAGGAACTTGCCGCACAGGTGAAGGCGCTCAAGGGCACGATGGACGCCGACTTGCCGAAGCTCAACGCGATTTTGCGTGCGGCTGGATTGGAAGAACTCAAACCCAGCACGGAAGAGCCGAAGAAGAACCGCCCGAACATCGCCATGTAGATGGTTGGCGCTGGCGTCCGCCCACGGTGGCGGACGTCAGCGCGCGGCGGCCACGACCTGGAATTGCGTTCCCCATGGATCGCGGGCCGTCACCACTGCGCCTTGACTCTGCGTGTCAACTCCCGCGGATTGCAGCTGTCGGCCGACTGCCGCAACGTCATTGGCCGTCGGGACCACGATGGTCCATTCGACCAAACGGGCATCAGCGCTGGCCGGTGCCGCGGCGCGTGGGCCGGCCCAGGTGTTCGTCCCCAGATGATGATGATAGCCCCCAGCCGACAGGAACAACGCGCCGGGATAGCCACGGACGACCACATCAAAGCCGAGCCCCTCCGCGAAGAACTGTTCGGCCTCGCGCAGGTCACCGACGTGTAGGTGCATATGCCCAATGACGGTGCCTGCTGGCATGCCTTGCCAGCGCGTGTCACCGGCATCGGCAACCAAGGCGTTGAAGTCGAGAGGTTCCGTGGCCATGGCCAGTTCCCCATTGACGCGGCGCCACGTGGATCGCGGCCGGTCGGCGTACACCTCGATGCCAAGCCCATCGGGATCCGTCAGGTAGATCGCTTCACTGACCAGATGATCGGAGGCGCCGGCGGGCACGCCGAGGGCATCCAGATGAATCACAAATCGCGCCAGGTCGCCACGGGTGGGCAGCAGGATCGCAAAGTGGAAGAGCCCCAGCTGGCCCCGGCGAGGGTGCGCCGCGGCACCCGGCGCCTCGTGCAAGCGTAACAGCGCATCGTCCGTCGTCTGCGTGCCTAACGTGACGTCGGCTCCTTCACGTGCCAACACCCGAAATCCAAGAACCTCGGTGTAATAGGCCAACGACCGCTCGAGGTCCGCAATCTGAAGGCACACCGGCCCCAGCCGGGTGTCCTGTGGCAGGCGAAAGGAGGCGTTGGAGCTGGAAGCGGGCGTCGTCATGGCAGTGAGGTCGTTTCGAGTGAAGCTGGACTGGTGGCCGCGGAATATCGGCCAATTTCCCGCGAGTGCTGGAGGTCTTCCAGGAACATCTGCTCGGCCTGTTCGCCAAGCGTTCGATCCTCGATCAGAGCATCGAGTTCGTAGTTGATGGCGACGCCGAGGGGATTGAAGTCGGTGGAGCCGACGCGCACCCAGCGGCCATCGATGACGGTGGTCTTGGCGTGCATCATTTCGCCGCGCCATTCCCACAGGCGTACGCCGCTGCGCAGCAGGCGGTGATAGAATCGCGTGGCAAAGCGGCGCAGGAACGGGTGGTCGTATTTGCTCGGCACGAGCACACGGACATCCACGCCATCGCGTGCGGCGCCGGCGAGCGCCTCCAGTTCACTCCATGATGGCATGAAGTAGGCGCTGGCGATCCAGATCGATCGTTCCGCGGCGACCGCTTGCAGCTGCAACGCACGGGAGAGTCGCCAGCGGCCAGGCTCACCCTCGATAATTCCAACCAGCGCAGGTGGATCGAAGCGCCCACTCAAGTGCGTTTCGGCCGCTACGGACGGCGCGCGCAACGCATGCCACTCCGGCGTGCGGCCGCGGGCGCGCGCCCACATGCGTTCGAAGGCCTCGCGCATGTACGTGGACGCATCGCCTTCCATGCGCAGGGCCGTGTCGCGCCACACCGAGTGCCGGCGCCGTCGGATCAGACCGTAGCCCCATTCCTGGCCAATGCCGATTCCACCGGTGACGCTCGCGTACTGGTCGACCACCAGCACCTTGCGATGATCGCGCGGTAACAATCCTCCCCACGCGCGAAAACCGAGCGGGTTGAAGAAGCGCATGCCAACGCCTTCGCGGTGGATGTCCTCGAAGAACTTCTTCGGCGTCGGCCATCGTCCCACCCAATCGACGAGCATCCGCACCTTGACCCCACGACGGGCGGCGTTGCGGAACGCATCGGCAAAGCGCTTGCCGACATCGTCGTTGTGAAAGATGTACCCCTCGAATTCGATGCTCTGGTGTGCCCCTTCGATCATCGCCAGCATGGCCTCGAATGTTTCCGGGCCATCGCGCAGCAGCGCCACCTTGTTGCCGGCGGACACGCGGGCATTCGCTATTCGCCACAGTGCCCGCGAAAATGAGGGCCGAGGACCGTCGAACGACTCACGCACGAGGGTGCGCGGCGTCGGTGTTCGCACGGATGCCGCCGACCTTGCCGACATCGATGAGGGCTCGTCCCGGGTTGCCTTGGGGACGACAATCGGCAGGTCACGCTCTCCGCTACCCATCGTCGAAGAGCCGGGCGGTGATCGGGCGCAGGGCGACTTGTGCCGCCATGGCGCCGATGGCCAGCGTCAGGGCTACAAAGAGCATCTGGAAACCGGTCTGGACGGCGGCCGTTACGTTGCGGCTGACGAGCGAGCCCATGCTCATGAAGCCAATGCTGCCGGGGACCAACAAGACCGTGGCCGGTTGTTGCAGCACGGGATACGGGAGCCGCAGCTGACGGGCAAGGAGGGTTCCGACGGACATCGCGGTGAAGGAGCCGACAAAGGCGCTGGCGGTCGACCCCAAGCCTCGCCCCGTGGCGTAGGCGGCGAAGGACGTCACGATGCAGATGACGACAATCCATACCGCATCTCGTCGGCGCGCATGGAACAGGACCGTCATTGCCAGCCCCGCGGTCAGCGGTGACAGGACCCGCACCCATCCGGGAAGGTTGGTCAGGCTGGGCATCACCAGCGGGACGTGGTCGGTGGACTCCACGGCCTGCAACCCCACGACCACGCCCACGATCAGCAACAACAGCGTCGTAATGGCGGCCAAAAAGCGCCCCGAGCCCGACGTCCAGTGTCCCTGAGCCAGCTCGGTCATGGCGACCGTCAGCCTCCACCCTGGCAACAGAATGACGAGCGATGCAATCAGGAGTGGCATCGGGCGGACATCGCGCATGCCCAGGCGATCTGCGCCAAAGGCCACGGCCGATGCCACCGCGGCCAACACCACCGGAGCAAGGGGCGCCAGATGTTCTCGGCGGCCGATGGAGCGCAGCACACCACCGACCACGGCTCCCAGCAGAATGGCAAGGATCAGCTCCGACCGTTCGGCCTGTAACAGCAGACCTGCGGAGGCGCTCAACAAGGCGCTGGCCAAGACGGTCATCACCGCGCTGCTGGGCGCTTGCCACTCGAGCAACGACGTTAGGCGCGTCGCCGCATCATCGGGCGTGATCTCGCCCCGCATCACCCGCGCCAAAATCCGGTGCAGGGCTACCGCCCGCATGTAGTCCGGTCCCGCCAGACGTAAACGGATGACCTCCGTCCACTGCCGGTCACCTTTGGCGAGCGATAGGAAAATGGCGGTCGCGGTGGCGCTGCAGTCGGCATGGAAACCCAGCCGATCGGCCAGCTCCATGATTCCCTCTTCGATGCGCGCCGGCACTTCATCCACCGCAGCGTAGGCCCTGGCCGCCAGACCAAGAAAACGCGCCCCCCCTTCGTCGGTCGCGGGACCGGGACGGGCGGGGGCCTCGTAAACAGCAGTGAGTGACAGAGAGGGAACAGTCATGCGAGCCGGTAGGACCTGCGAGAACTGGCCACGTAGACGCTAGCGGGGGGGCGCGTTCTCGTGAAGGGCGGGCGGGCCCTTGCCGCACCATGCGCGACCGGCGATATCACCGAATGCTCAAGATCGATCTCACGGGAAAGCGCGCCCTTGTTGCAGGCGTAGCAGATGACGGTGGATTTGGGTTCGCCATTGCCAAGTCGCTGGCTGAGGCCGGAGCGACCGTTTGCGTTGGCACGTGGCCGCCGGCCCTGAAGATCTTCCTGACCCTGTTGGAGCGGGGAAAGTTGGACGAATCGCGGCAGTTGTCCGACGGTTCAGCGCTGCAGTTCGAGCGCATTTATCCGTTGGACGCCGCCTTCGACACGCTAGAGGATGCGCCGCAGGACATTGCCAAGGCCAAGCGTTATGCGGATACCGGAGACTATTCGATTGCTGGATTGGCCAGTCGCCTAACGGCCGACTTCGGGACGCCGGCCTTCGACATTCTCATCCACTCCTTGGCCAACGGACCAGAGGTGAAGAAGCCGCTGCTGGAGACCTCTCGCTCCGGGTACCTGAGTGCGATCAGCGTGAGCGCGTATTCTCTGGTCTCCATGCTGCAGCGACTGGGGCCGCTGATGCGTCCCGGAGGGTCTGCGCTTTCCCTGACATATCTCGCCAGCGAGCGCGTGGTGCCTGGGTACGGGGGCGGTATGTCCTCGGCGAAGGCCGCGCTGGAGAGCGACACGCGCACGTTGGCGTATGAGGCAGGGCGGAAGTGGGGGCTGCGGATTAACACGATCTCCGCCGGACCATATGCGTCGCGAGCGGCCAGCGCGATCGGCATCATCGAACGGATGGTGCAGTACTGCGCGGCGAATCAGCCGTTGCCCGAGGCCCTCACGGCGACGGAAGTCGGGCACGCGGCAGCATTCCTGTCGAGTTCACTCGCCAACGGCATCACCGGGCACACGATGTACGTGGACAAGGGTTACCACACCATGGGGATGGCGGTGGACCCAAGCGCGGGGTCGCTCTTCTGAGCGACCCTAGTGACGTCGCTTCAGGATCGATGAGTCGGGGATGAAGTTGAAGGGTTGGTGAACGACCTGCATCACCGGATACCCTTTCTTCACCGCCGGGTAGAACACGGCATCCTTCAGGGCGCGACGGACGCTTTCCACGAACGCCGGATGCGTCGTCGACACGACGTTGAAGGAGTCCATGTTGACCTCGCCCGTGATGTCGACGACGAACTCGGCGATGACGGTGCCGGGGAGGGCGGCTTCATAGAGCGAGTCGGGGTACACGGGCACCGTGCGCTTCACGCTGTCTTGGTGCGCGGGCACGTCGACCTGGTCGGCGGTGAACACGCTCTTGTTCTCGACCATCGCAGCAATTTCCTGCGCGGCGGACAAGCCCTTGCGTTTCTTGGCGCGAAGTTCACCCTGACGGGACCAGAGGATGATCGTACCGCAGCTCGACGACAGGGAGCGGGTGCCAAGGAACTCGGTGGGGACACTGGACGGTCCGGAGTAGATCTCCATGCCTTCCAGCGACCGAGGTGAAATGGCGTCCAGGTCAAACTCCCCGGCAAACAGCGGCGTGCCATCCAGCCAGGTAAGAGGCGCGCATTGCGATCCGCGGAACCTCACGATGGTGCGACCCGGGCCGCGACTTTCCACGCGGGCGCCGGGGATCATGCGAAACATATCCGTGACGTTGGGCGGATTCCGGCGCTCGATTTCCTCGCGAGTCACGAAGTGGCCGATGCCCCGGTCCTTGCGCGCATAAAAGCCGGCCATTCGACCCGTCAGGTTGCGACGTCCGTACACCAGCACGGGTTGCAACTGCAGGGGGAGTCGATGGATCGTCATCTCCAACGGTACGTTCTGTCCAGCCAGCACCATGAGCTTGATCGTGTCTGGCTGGAAGCCAAGTCGTCTCACCGCCAGCGTCAACTCGCCGGCTGGCACTTTGCCCAGCCGAAACTCCCCGCGATCGTCCGTCTCGATGCGTAACGGCGAACCGCGCAAGAAGACCTCAGCGCCGGCGATCTTTGTGCCAACGCTGTCGCGGATGACGCCGCTGATACTGCCGGTGCCGACGTCCTGGGCCGCCACGCGGCTCGTCAGGAGGCAGGCTAGGGCGCCCACCAGGGCGCTGCCCCGTGCGACGGACCTAACGAGCCGAGTTTCGCCCTGTTTCATCGTCGGTACCTCCCGGCGCGATTGACCTCGGGCCCGTTTGAGCGGACGGGCAAGGTCGTTCTTCGATGTACTGGTCGAAGTCCCGGCGCAGCGGCAGGTGGGGGTCACGCGCGGTCCTCAACCCAACATTACGGTAGTGTCGACCGTTCGCGAAAGAGCCCATGTCACCATGAGTCGGCTGTTGCCTATGACGACCCGTTCTTTCGTTGGACGGAACGTGCGGTCAGGCGCAACTCCTCGCGTGCGCCGACGGGCAAACGGTACCGTGTCCGCAAAATCCTGACGCTCTTGCTCGCATCGCACGCGGTCGCGGCTCTGTTCAACCGTCGGTTCGAAGGAAGAGTCGCCGACCGAAAAAGCCGTGGTCGCGCCACGGAGAACTGTCCCTCGCGTCATCGCCCGAATCACGGATTTGCCTCAAGGGGACCTCAGGGTTGGGCCAGCCCGCGTTTCGCCATGGTCCTTGGAGAATGCAATCCGGCACCTTTTCGCCCCAGAGTCCGGTGCTGAATCTCACAAGCACGTGGTGCGTTGAGAGGCGGACGAAATGACTGACTCACCACCAGAAGCGAGGGCATTCGGACCGAAGCGGGCGACAACTTGTCCGATGGGGGTACAACGCCTAACTCGCTGAAATGGAAGCATTTACACGGACCGCATTGTGCCTAGGAAGGGGTCGGAATCTCAGTTTCACCCGACCATTCACGGGCCCTATCATGCGAATCACCCTGCCTCCATTTCCCAAGCTGTTCGTCGGTGCGCTGCTCTTGGTGTCGGCCGCCTGCTCGACCGATACGCCAACGGCTGTTGCCCCGAATGCGAACCTTCTTGCGGCTCCGCCAGAGCCGGGCAGCATCACGGCGACGGTGCCAACCCAGGCGCTGATGTTCATGGACAGCGTGCGGTCGACGTTCACGATCTACCCGACCATTGGTGGCGCCGCTCAGATCGGCAACCACTATATCAACTTCCCGCGAAACACCATCTGCGACATGTCGGTGACCTCTTATGGTCCCACCGAATGGCTGAAGCCGTGCAGCGTATCTTCGGCACCGGTCACCATCACTGCGGTGAGCTGGGTCGACAAGCAGGGACATCCACAGATCGACTTCAGCCCGGCGCTGCGCTTTCGCGTCAACCTCTTTGGCGAGCTTCCGACGCTCTACCTGCTGGACAGCGAAGCGTCGATGCAGCTGTGGAGCAGCATCAACTATTGCCATGGTCCGAACACGGGCTGCGTGAACGAAGCCCTGACCGATCCCGTGCTGCTGACGCGCCGTGATCCGTGGAGCGGTTATCTCTACCGCTACATCCGTCACTTCAGCGGCTACAACGTGTGGGCGTAGCAACGGCCCAATTGCGATCCGTCATTCACGCTACCCCACGACACCTGCCATGCAATTCTCACTGAAGTCCAGCGCTCGCCTTCTGGCCGTAGCAGCCGCAACCCTTCTCGGGTCGGCCTGCAGCCAGGACGCGGTCAGCCCCACTGCAGCTCCAACAGTCATTGCCTCGGCGGCCTCGTCTGACAGCCGTGCACAAGGTTCGGGCAAGTCCGCAACAAACAACCTTCGTGGACTGTTCGAAAGCGATGTCACCACGGGTCCAAGAGTCGTCAGCGTGCTCGCGTTCCGTCCCGGCGTGGCCTTCAACACCCGTGCTGAGAAAACCATCGGGATTGAAGGCGGGGTCCTGACCCTGCCCGCCACCGGTTTCACGTTGATCGTGCCGCCGGGCGCGGTGTTGCGTCCGACGACGTTCAAGGTGAGGCCGAACGACAATGGCCTCGTCGCCTACGAATTCGAACCGCATGGAACGAACTTCCTGGTGCCGCTCACGTATCAGCAGGATCTGAGCAAGACGAACTTCGTGGTCGGTCACGTGCTCAGTGGCGGCTACTATCTGGATCCGCTCAAGCTCGATCCAAAGTCACGGAAGGGTGAGACGGCCGAGCAGTACACGGTCCTGCTCGACCCACTCGGACTCCTCAAGTTCACTATCAAGCATTTCTCTGGTTACCTCGTGTCCAGCGCCTGAACCCCCTTCCAGGCCATGATACGAATCATGCGAGGCGGTCCGTCATCAGACGGGCCGCCTTGTTGATCTTCAGGAGAGAGAAGCTCCCTCCGTATGACGTCTTGCTGAGGTGGCTTTGCGCCGTAGGTTTTGGCGACTCCTTCTCCGCGACCGACTCATGTTTTGCGTGACCCACCGCTCGTCACAACTGCGCATCGCCATCGGCGTCTTGGCGGTGAGTGCTTGCTCTCCCACGCCGCAACCAACGTCGGGATACGACGTCGTCATCACCAACGCGCGGATCGTGGACGGCACGGGGAATCCGTTCTACTACGGCGACATTGGAATCACTGGCGATCGCATTACGTCGGTCGCGCCGAAGGGCGCGCTGGCCGACCGCCCAGCCAAGACAAAGATCGACGCCGGTGGACTGGTGGCCTCACCCGGCTTCATCGACATCCAAGCGCACTCGTGGAATTCCCTGCTCTTTGCCGATGGACGGGTAATCGGCAAAGTGTCGCAGGGCGTGACGTCGGAGATTCTTGGTGAATCCACAACTCCAGGGCCATCCACCCCCGAAGTGGATTCCCTGTTTGTGGGTACCACCGCGGCGGACTCCGTGATGGTAAAGCATGCGGCGACCTACCGAGGCGTCCATGGCTTTGGCCAATGGCTGGGAGAAATGGAGCGGCATGGCATCTCGGTAAATGCTGGGAGCTATCTCGGCGCGGCTACCGTCCGCGCCTATGCCATGGGGCGGGCGGAAGGGACGCCTAACGCGGCGCAGCTGGACACCATGCGCGCCGTGGTGCGGAACGCCATGTCCGACGGCGCCTTCGGGATCTCCAGCGCCCTGATTTATCCCCCCGGCAGCTACGCCACGACCGGCGAGTTGATCGAAATGGCCAAGGCCATGGCCCCTCTGCATGGCACGTACATCTCCCACATTCGCTCCGAAGAATCGAAGCTCCTGAACGCCATGGACGAGGCGATCCGAATTGGGCGCGAAGGCGGCGTCCCGGTCGTCATCTATCACTTCAAGGCGTCGGGGCGCGTGAACTGGCCGCTGGCAGCGCCAGCCATCGCGAAAATCGATTCGGTACGAGCGGCCGGGCAGGACGTCAAGGCGACGATGTACTCGTATCCCGCCAGCGGCAACAACCTGTCTGCCTGTATCCCCGGATGGGTTCATGCTGACGGTAAGCTCGTGGAGCGCTTGCGCGACCCTGCCAACCGCGCGCGCATCCGCAAGGAAATGTCAGACCTGACGCCCGGCGCCGAAGTCTATTGTCAACACAATCCGCCAGAAGCCTACCAGATCGCCGGCTTCAGCAAGCCAGAGTGGAAAGCGTACGAAGGCAAGCGCCTGAATGACATAGCGAAAGGGCTCAAGATGGATTGGATGGATGCCATCATCGAGCTCACGATCCAGGAGAACAACCACTTGGGCAAGATCACCTTCGGGATGTCGGACGAGAACGTCGCCAAGATGATTGCGCGTCCCTGGGTCGTTATCGGCAGCGACGCGGGCGGCTATGACCCAGATACCACCACCGAACTGGTTCACCCGCGATCCTACGGCACCTTTGCCCGCGTGCTTGGCAAGTATGCACGCGAAGAGAAAGTCCTCACATTGGAAGACGCCGTGCGAAAGATGACGTGGTCCACGGCCCAGATCCTCGGCTTGCGCGACCGCGGGCTTATCAAGGAAGGCATGCTGGCAGACGTCGTGATCTTCGATCCGGCCACGGTGATCGATAAGGCGACGTTTGAAAAGCCACACCAATTGTCAGTTGGCGTTCGCGATGTGCTGGTAAACGGCGTACCAGTATGGCGCGACGGCAAGCACACAGGGGCGACGCCAGGTCGCGCGCTCTACGGCGCCGGGTGGGACGGCCAGAAGCGAGGTAGCGCTGCGCGATGAACGTCGCTCGGAGCGGGTCGGGGCAATGAACACCGGCGGGATTTGGCCCACCAACGACCGCGGTCGTCCATCGCCAAACACGCCAGCACTCGGGTGTCGGACTCGACCGTGTTCTCAACTAAGTTTGGTGCATGCTGAATCGCGACTGCCATTCGTGGCCCGTCCGTCGCCCCGACATCAGGTCTGCTGAGTGAGTAACGGGAAGGTCTGTCCACAATGCGGGACGAAGTACGACGCCGAGCATCGATTCTGCGCGCGCGACGGCGCCACGCTGGTCGCTGAGAGTCCGAATGACTCGCTGATTGGTGCCGTGATTGCTGACCGGTACCATGTGCTCCAGAAGTTGGGCGAAGGGGGCATGGGCGAGGTGTATCTGGCCGAGCACGTGCGCATCAAGCGAAAGGTCGCGGTCAAGGTCATGCGGCGGTGGATGACCGCCGATGCCGTAGCGTTAGGCAGATTCCATCGCGAAGCCGAGAATGCCAGTCAGATCTCGCATTCCAATGTGGCGACGATTTACGACTTCGGCGAAACTGGCGATGGCATGGTGTACTTCGCCATGGAGTACGTGGACGGCGAGCCGCTGGCCGAGGTGCTGAAGCGCGAGCCTCGTGTCGGTGTGGCTCGCAGCTGCGACATCGTGCGGCAAGTGGCTGATGCGCTCGCTGCGGCCCACGCACTCGGAATCCTGCACCGCGACCTGAAGCCAGACAACGTCATGTTAGGCAAGACGCGAGTCGGGACCGAGCAGGTGAAGATCGTGGACTTCGGCATCTCACGCGTCATGGATCGTGGCACGCAGCAGTTCACGTCCACGGGGATGGTGATCGGGACACCGGACTACATGAGTCCCGAGCAACTGTCAGGCGATGCCCTGGATGCGCGCACGGACATCTACGCGCTGGCGTTGATTGCCTTCCGCATGCTAACGGGCACGCCGGCTTTCCTCGGCAACAATGCGCAGGAATCCCTGCTGGCACGGCTGACGAAGCCAGCAACGCGCCTGGTCGATGCCGCGCCCGACGTGGCGTGGCCCGATGCCATGCAGGAGGTGTTCGATCGTGCACTCCATGCCGACCCCGAGCAGCGCTTCGGAGATGCGAAGTTCGCCGCGGCACTCGACGCATCGACGGCTGGTATGTCGCTGACACCCGGCGACCAGCGGTATCTGCACCTGCTTACCCAGCGCACAGCACGCCGCGCGGTTATGGCGCCATCGAGGCGATGACGCCGCCTCACGGCGCATGCCTGTTGCCAGAGCCGGCTGCCACGCTGCCTCGCCAGCGCGTTTGGCAAGACACTCCCGTGTCCGCGGTTCCCATCACTGCCAGCACGCCGGCGCTTCAGCCAGCAACACAGCCCTCGCCGACAGCTGCATCAGCTCCGTCTGGGAGTCGTGGCCTTTCGCGTCCCGTGCTGGCGATTGCCGCTGTTGTGTTGGTCGGAGCGATTTTCGCCATCACGCGGCTTCGCTCCAGTAACTCGCCGGCTGCGTCTCCAGCGGCGGTCACCCAGGAGGCCGTCGCACAGCCCACGCCCCGCCCCGGCACCGCCATTTGTAACCGATAGCGTGGCCCCGAAAGCCCTTCCAGCACCTGCCTCAACGTTGCGGAGCGACGCGATCGTTTCACGGTTTGGACGCAGTGTGTTTGACGTATCGTCCAGCGCCGGTCACGGCGCCGGCTTCCTCGCCGATTCATCGGGGTTAATCGTCACCTCCGCCCACTTGGTTGGGCGAGATACGACGGTGACGGTGCAGGTGGACGCGACGCACCGATACCGCGCGTCGGTACTCACCAGCGATCGCCTGATCGCGGTGGCGGCACTCCCGGCGCACGCCTGCCGCGGCTGCACTGTCCTGACGCTGCCAGCGGACTCCACCGGTGTAGCTGGCGGGGACTCTCTCGTGCTCATCGGGTCGCCGGAAGTGGCAGGGCGGGTGCGGCGCGGCATCGCGAAATCGGCGTCCAGCCAGGGAGTGACGGCATCGTTCGACGTTCCCCAGCGTCAGGCGGGAGCACCGGTGTCATCCCTGACGGGGACCATCGTCGCGGTAGCAGCGCGGGGACGCACAGGATCGGTGCAACTGGCGGCCGCGCCCGCGATCGCTGCCCTCATGACCAAGGCGCGCGCCGCGCACGGCGCGGCCCGGTCCGATACCACCGCGCTGTCCGTCTGGCCGGCCAAACGGATCGGCGAGGCGGAACGGGGCGCAGGGGCGTCGATGAGCGAGAAAGACATCGAAGCCTATCGCACACGCCGCGACGGTTTCGAGGTCTTGGTGATGACGCCACAAGTCGTAGCGTGGCGACGGGCAGCCACGACCGATGGCCAGCGAAGCGACAGTCCGTTCGCCGTCGATCAATCGTCTAAATCAGGTGGCATCCGCGATCCGTTGCAGCGTTGGTCGGAATGGGAAGAGTATTGGCGCGAGCGACGTGCCATCGTGATGATCGATGTCTCTCCAGAAGCCACGCGTCCACCCTTCGCCGGCTCACCAAGCCGGTGGAATTCAAGAAGGGCGACGTGGACTCCTTCATCCTGACTCGCGATGGAATCGAGGTGTCGTCGATCGAAGCCAGCCGCGTCGTTGCCGTGCCAGATCCGAACTTGTACAACGGGCGAGCACTCTTTCACACGGGGATCGCGGTGTACGCGCCGAGTGCCTTCGCGACCGGATCGCGATTCCGTCTGGAGGTGCGCGACGCTTCACGCCCCGGTCGTTCCATCGGTGTCGACCTGTCGTCCCGGACGATCGAACGAATTCGTGCCGACCTGGGGGCGTACCTAACGCCTTAACGTGCGGGCGTAGGGTCGCCGGCGCGCATGAGCTCCTCCGCCGCCACCCGAGCGCATTCAGCGAGCACGGCGGCGCCTACGAAAATACACTCATCGGACGGCAGGAAGCGCGGGTTGTGTGCGGCCGTGACTTCGCCCTCTGGTTCCCGGGCACCGATGCGCAGGAACGCCCCCGGGATCTGCTCCAAGTAAAAGGCAAAGTCCTCGCCGGCCATGTTCACGATGCCGAACGGAACGACTCCGTCGTTGCCGAGGATACGCGTGGATGCCTGACGCGCCCACTCGGCCTCGCGGACCGGATTGACGACGGGCGGTGTGCCGTGGTCCATGGTCACAGACGCGGTGGCGCCATAAGCCTCGGCGATCGACATCGACAACTGTTGCACCTCACGATGCAGCGCGGCCCGCACGCCCGGCAGCATGGCGCGCAGCGTGCCCGTGAGGGTCACGGACTCTGGAATCACGTTAGGCGCTGTGCCGCCGTGCACGGTGCCGACGGTGACCACCGCGGCCGCGGCTGGATCCAGACGCCGGGCGACGATCGTCTGCAGACCGGTGATAATCGCCGACGCGGCGACGATAGGATCGGCCGACTCGTGTGGCCGGGCGCCGTGAGCACCGCGTCCGTGCACGGTGATGGAGAAGGTGTCCGCCGAAGCGGCCAACGCGCCGGCTTCAGCGACGACTTGCCCGACGGGAAAACGTCGGTCCACGTGTCCCCCATAGATGGCGCGCACCCCGTCCAGCGCACCCGACGCCAGCATCGCCGGGGCTCCTGCACCAACCTCTTCCGCCGGCTGCAACACCAGGCGCACGTCGCCGAGGGCGGGCTGCCGCGCGAGCAACATGGCCGCGCCGACCGTCCAGGTGGCGTGGACGTCGTGCCCGCAGGCGTGCATGACACCAGCGACGGTGGAGGCCCAAGGCACCCCTGTGGCCTCCTGAATCGGGAGGGCGTCGATGTCGCCGCGCAGGGCGGTCACCGGTCCATGAGCATGCAGTCCGGGGATCCGTGCCGTGACGCCAGTGCCCGCGACACTTTGGACGTCCAGCGCGCCGATCGACGCGAGGGTCTCCTGCAGTCGACTGGCTGTCTGTTGTTCCTTCCACGACAGCTCTGGATGCTGGTGAAGGTCATGGCGCAGTGCGAGCAACAACTCCGCTTCCCCGTCGCTGAAGCAGCGACGGGCGCGAGCGGCGGCATCGAGAGTGGTCACGTGGACTCCTTGATGGCGAGCGAGCTAGCCTTTCGTCAGCTCCTGCCGGCGAACCGTGAGCGACTCCACCCGATCCGTATCGACGGTGACGCCGATGCCAGGGCGGTCGAGTGGGACGCGGACCATGCCAGACGACGACATCGTCCACTCGGGGGTGACGACGTCACGTTCCCAGTAGCGCGCGCTAGGGCTGACGTCACCGGGCTTCAGGAAGTTCGACAGCGAGGCGAGCGCCACATTGTACGCTCGGCCAATGCCGCTTTCCAACATGCCGCCGCACCACACCGGAATGTGGTGCGACTCGCAGAAATCGTGGATGGCGATGGACTGCGAGAATCCGCCAACACGCCCCGGTTTGATGTTGATGATTCGCCCGCTGCCTAACGTGACCATGTCCTGGGCGCGCTCGAGCGAGGTGATGGACTCGTCCAGACAGATCGGTGTGCGCAGTCGCTTCTGCAGGGTGGCATGGCGGACGATATCATCCCAAGCGAGTGGCTGCTCGATCATCATGAGGTTCAAGTCGTCCAGCGCGATCAGCGCGTCGGCATCATCCAGCGTGTACGCGTTGTTCGCGTCCGCCATCAGCGGCGCATCGGGGCCCAGGGCCGTGCGCGCCGCAGTTACGAACGGAACGTCGAATCCCGGCTTGATCTTGATCTTGACCTTGCGATAGCCAGCGGCGAGCGCGGCGCGTGCCTTCTCCACCAGCGCTTCCGGAGACTTCTGGATGCCGAGCGAGATGCCGGTAGCGATCTCGGTGCGCGTGCCGCCGATCAGGCGCGCCAAGGGCATGCCCTGCATCTCGGCTTCCAAGCCCCACATGCCCATTTCGACGGCCGCCTTCGCCATCTCGTGTCCGCGGAAGTCCTTGTCCAGCGCGTCGTGCACCTCGCCCGGCGTTTCGAATCGCTTGCCCAAGACGCGGGGAGCAACAAAGCGCGAGATGACGAGCCAGCAGGTGTCCGTCGTTTCGGGCGAGTAGTTCGGTGTGTCGTCGGCGACGCACTCGCTCCATGTGCTGGCGCCACTCGCGTCATGCAGCTCCAACAGTGTAATCCGGCGCTCGGCCATGACGCCCGAGGAGATCTGGAACGGCTCCCGGAGCGGAAGCCGGATTTCGCGGAGGGTGATACGCTCGAGTTGAATCATGAGTTTGGCAGGGGAAACAACGCGGGATTGCGCGTGAAGACGTAATACGGCAGGGCGTCGCCGTGCGCGCGTACGAAGCGCGACACCTGATACCCGGCGACGAGCAGCGGCATGACCAGCTCGCGCACATTGTACCGCCACGCGGCGGCGAGGTCCTGGGACGCCAACTGGACCTTGTGAGAATCGAGGGGCACTTGAATGCGCACGGTGTCCTGACCGTCGGCGGCCACCAGGCACGGCTTGCCCGTCGGGTTCAACGGATTCAGCAAGGGAAGGCGGTCGTCGTCAGGCGCGGCGGCGTCCACGCCGACGCCGAGTGCGGTGGCGCGGTCCAAGTCCCAGGCGATGACAAACCGGTCCGTTGGCAACGAGCCGTGCAGCGTACTCCCTGTGTTGGAGCCGTACATGTCCGGCCGGTAGGCCGCCGGGTACGCCCGCAGGCGATTGATGTTGAAGTGCGCATTGCGTGCCACCAGCGGGTCGTACGTCCAGAGCATCGTGTGCACGCCCAGCGCGCGGACGCGATCCGCTTGGTAATGCTTGAGGCGCTCACCAAGATGTCGATTGCGATATTCGGGCAGCACAGCGAGCATGTCGGACCAGTGCACCAGATGGCCGTCGCGCACGCCGGTCAGGCCAAAGACAAACCCAACCATGCGACCCGTCGGCTCAAACGCGCCAGCACTCACGCCGCCGATCTCCTGACCGACATGCAGGATGGCACCCGGGACGCGTTCCGAGAATCCTTGTCCCCACGTGGCTTCCTGAAAGGCGACGCACGCCTGATACTCGTCCAGCGAGGCAAACTCGCGGATCGTCAGGTGATCAAGGTCAGAGGGCGAGCGGTTCATCGGTGAGGTCAACGGTCGTACTTGCGGGGCAGGAATTCGGGCGCTAGATCAGCGCAGAAGTTTTGTATACAAATTGGGAGTTTACGATGCCTGTCCAACGGACGTTTCGCAAGATGTGGATGATCGCCTCTGCTGGTGTGGCGCTCACCGCCTGCGTAGTGCGTCGTGCGGACGCGCCAGTCAGTGGTGGCTATGACGTGATAATCGAAGGCGGGCGCGTCGTGGACGGAAGTGGTGACGCGTGGTTCTATGGCGATGTCGCGTTGCAAGGCGATCGCATCGCGCGGATTGCCCCGCCGGGAATCCTGAAGAGTGTGACCGCAAAATCCCGTATCGATGCACGGGGCCTGGTGGTGTCACCCGGCTTCATCGATATCCAGAGCCATTCTCGCGATGCGTTCCTAACCGGCGACCGTCGTGTCATCAGCAAGGTCACCCAGGGCATCACGACCGAGATTATGGGTGAAGGGTGGACGAACGCTCCGGCGAACGACAAGACGTTATCATCGCTCGCCACCGTTGACCCAGGTGTGGCACCCGACTCGATCAGTCGGAAGTTCGTCGGCCCCGACGGCTTCAACGCTTGGCTCGAGTACATGGAGCGACGCGGGGTCACGCCAAACATCGGATCGTTCATCGGCGCGACCACGCTGCGTGTGTATGCCAAGGGCGCCGCGCAGGGCGCCGCCAGCCCAGCGGAACTCGACACGATGCGCGCGGCGACGCAGCGGGCGATGCGAAATGGCGCCTTCGGAGTGGCGAGCGCCCTGATCTATCCCCCGGGCAACTTCTCCAGCACAGAAGAGCTCATCGAGATCGCGAAGGCGATGTCACCGTTCGGCGGCGTCTACATCTCGCATATGCGCTCCGAGGCTGACCAATTTCTCGAGGCTATCGACGAGCTATTGCGGATTGGAAAGGAAGGGAACGTTCCCGTCGAGATCTATCACCTGAAGGCGGGAGGCGTGCGCAACTGGCCCAAGGCAAAGCTGGCCATTGCCAAGATCGACTCAGCGCGTGCCGCGGGTTTGGATGTGCAGGCGAGCATGTATCCGTATGTCGCTGGGGGCACGGGCTTGTCCGCATGTACGCCGCCGTGGGCGTCCGCTGATGACAAGCTCCTAGCCAATCTTCGAGATCCGGGTACGCGCGCGAAGATCGTCGCAGAAATGAACGCCACGCGAACGACGTGGGAGAACCTCTGCGCGCTAGCGACGCCGGCGGGAGTGATGGTGGTGGGGTTCGAGAAGCCGGAGCACAAGTCGTGGGAAGGCAAGCGGATTTCGGAAATCGCCGCCGACATGAAGAAGGACTGGGCCAATGCAGTCATTGACGTGTTGCTGGCCACGGAGGGACGGGTGGGCATGATCGTATTCATGATGAGCGAGGACAACGTCGAGCTTCAGCTCAAACAACCTTGGATCACGTTTGGCACCGACGCTGGCGGTGCGAACCCCGACTCGACCCGACAGCTCGTGCATCCGCGCTCGTATGGCACGTTCCCCCGAATTCTGGGGCAGTACGTGCGCGAGCGCGGCGTCATGAGTCTGGAGGAGGCGGTGCGAAAGGCGTCGTCCGCTGTAGCGACTCGGCTCTCGATCCAGGACCGCGGGTTGCTCCGCGAAGGGCTCTACGCCGATGTCGTCGTGTTCGACCCGACGACCGTTAGCGATCGTGCCACGTTTACGCAGCCACACCAGGTGTCGACGGGAATTCGGCACGTGTTCGTCAACGGCGTGCAGGTCGTGGCCAACGGCACGCACACAGGTGCAACCCCAGGACGCATTGTGCGTGGACCAGGATGGTCGGGACGCGCCCCATGACGCCGCAAGCCGCCAAAGTCGTGCTCAGTCGACGTGCCGCACGTCCCGAGCAAGTCTACCAGAAGCTCCGTGAGCTGATCGTCCGAGGTCAACTCGCCCCAGGCAGCCGTGTGATCGAGACGGACGTCGCTACGCGGCTCAACGTCAGTCGCACGCCGGTGCGCGCGGCGCTTCAGCGGTTGCAGCAGGAAGGCTTCATTGTCGACACGCCCTCGCTGCAGCAGTCACGGCCCACCGTGGCCCCCATGACGAAGGAAGACGCGCGCGAACTGTTCAACATTGTCGCCGAGATTGAGGGGTTGGCGGCGCGCATGGCTGCGTCGCAACCCGCGCCCGAACGGCTGACGCTCGCCGACGAACTCGCCAGCATCAACGAGCAGTTCCGAAAGGCGGCGGACGCCAAGCACCCGAATCACAACCGGCTGTGGGAGCTGGACGAGCGATTCCATCGATGCTACGTGGAGGCAGGCTCTGGTCCGCGCTTGTTGAGTCTGCACGATTCGGTGAAGCCACAGGCCGAGCGGTACGAACGCCTGTATGTCTCGCTGTTGACGCGCGAGATCGCCACGTCGGTGGCTGAACATGGGGCAATCGTCCGGGCCATCCGCGCGGGGACAGCGGATGCCGCGCAGTATGCTGTGCAAATCAACTGGCGGAACGCGGCCGAACGGCTGGCCTCCGTCATTACGACCGTGGGCGAACGAGGGAAGTGGTAGTCCGCGCCCGATCCAGGACTGGAATCAACGAACGAGGAGAGGACCCTGATGACGCATGAACCGATGAGCCGCCGTGTCGCCCTGCAGCGTGCGGCGCAAGGCACCGCCGTGTTGGCATTGGCGCCCTTCGTTTCGATTGGTCGGTATCGACTGTTTCCTTGGAGTCCGACGGAATATTCAGCGCGCTGTGTCAAGCTGGTAGGTGAATCCACGGTCATCGACATGCTCGGTCTACTGTCGTTAGGCCCCAACGGTGAAAAGTGGATGACGAATCCCGATTCATTCACGGAGGCCGACTTGCAACGGTTCCGGGATTCCGGGATCAACGTGTTCCACACCGCGACCGGCACCGGCGGCCCGTCCGTCTACGAGGAGACGTTCTGGTTTCTGAGCGGATTCAACGGGTTTGTGGCGGCGCACACGGACAGTTTCTCGCGCATTGACTCGGTGGACGACTTTGCCCGAGCCAAATCGGCACGCAAGATCGGCATCATCCTTGGCGTGCAGAACTCCGAGCATTTCCGCACCACCAAGGACATCGAGAACTTCTACGCCTTAGGGCAGCGTGTGTCGCAGCTGACGTACAATACGCGCAATATGATCGGGAATGGATCGACCGAGCGCCGTGACGAGGGGATCAGCGACTACGGCGCGGAGGTCATCAAGAAGATGAACGAGGTCGGCATGGCCGTTGACATCGGTCATTGCGGCGATCGGACCTCGTTGGATGCCTTCGAGCTGTCGAAGACGCCGGTATTGATCACGCACTCCAACGCACGGGCTCTGAACCCTGGGCATCCGCGGTGTAAGCCGGACGAGGTCATTCGCGCGTGTGGCAAGGCCGGAAGCGTCATGGGAATCACCGGCGTACGGAATTTCGTGAAGGGGAGTGAGCCCACCACGATCGAGGACGTCATCAACCACTTCGACTATGTGGCCAAGATGATCGGTGTCGAGCACGTCGGGGTGGGGAGCGATATCGATCTGGACGGATATGACGACATGCCTGCAGAGCAGTACAAGCAACTGAAGGCGTCGTACAAAGGCAGCTACGCGTTCCGCGACAAGATCGACATCGAGGGGCTGGATCATCCAAAGCGGATGTTTGATCTGACGGAGGCACTGATTCGCCGCGGCTACTCGGACGCGAACATCACGGGAATTCTCGGCGGCAACTGGATTCGGGTGCTCAAGGAGTCGTGGACGCCCACCAAGGCGCCAGCGCCCGCCAAGTAGTCACGTTCCCGCACGCCGGGATCTCACGGAGACGCATCATGCCGCTTTCGCAAGTGAACACACGTGTCGCGCAGCTGACACTCGCCGCCCTGGTCATCTTGACGCCGTTGGTTGGGCGCTCGCAGGAGCGGGCGTCCGACCGACGCCGCTACCTGTCCCCGAGTCAAACCACAACGGATGACCCGCGCCGTGTGCCGATTCCGTCCGGCCCCCGCGGCCCCGACGGCACCATTGTTTTGCGCGGCGGCCGGATCTTCGACGGAACGGGCAACCCCGCGCGCGCCGGAACGGTTATCGTCAGCCGCAACAAGATTGACCGCGTGCTTCCACCGGGATCAACCGACTGGCCCAAGGATGCGAAGGTGCTGGACGTGACCGGCATGACCGTCATGCCGGGTCTCATCGACATGCACACGCATCTGACGTACGTGGATCCGCCGACCAAGACCGCCGTCGCGTCGGAAGATCCGGAAGTCACGCTCCGCGCGGTGGAACGCCTGCGCTACTTCATCGAGAGTGGCATCACCAGCGTGAAGGACGTCTCTTCCGATGGCGATGTGACGTTCCGGCTGAAAGACTGGGTGAGTGAAAATCGCATCATTGGTCCGCGCGTCTTTCCGGTCGGCCAGTTGATCACGTCGCTCGGCGGCCACGGCGCGGAAGGGGAAAGCGACTTGGTGAAGGGTCGTGCCGTTCGCGTCGCCGCGGGACCTATCGAGTGGCGGGTGGCGGTTCGCGACATGTTCAATCGCGGGGCGGACGCCATTAAGGTGGCCAGTCACTTCAGCAAGGACGAAATCCGAGCGGCCGTGGAAGAGGCCCATGCGTTAGGCCTGAAGGTCACGTGCGACTGCGAGACGTTTTACATCCAGTGGGCTGTTGAGGCGGGCGTCGACATGATCGAGCACCCACTGCCACGCACGGACGAGACCATCGCCCTGATGGCCCAAAAGGGCGTTGAAGCGGATCCCACGGTCTACATCTACACGATCCTGTTCGCCAACAGCGGGGGAGGCTACTTCGGCTCGACCTCGCGCCGCTTCATGTTCAACGACAGTCTCAACTTTGGCGTGATGCAGCGCATGAAGCGTGCGGGGGTGAAGATGGGTGTGGGCACGGACCTGGTGGTTGACTGGTTCCGGTACCTGCCGGCGCCCTACATCAATGAGCTGAAGTACCTCGTGCAGGCCGGATACTCCGTCCCGGAAGCGCTGGTCGCGGCGACCAAGACCAACGCGCAGATGCTCGACATGGACGACAAGCTCGGTACCCTGGAGCCCGGTAAGCTGGCGGATGTGTTGGTGGTCAACGGCCGTCCCGATGAGAACCTCGATGACTTGGCCAAGGTGCACACGGTCATTCGCGATGGATGGATCGTGGTGCAGAATGGGCAACTCTTCGTTGCGCCGCACGTGCCGCGCCCGGCCCCGGCGATCTGGAAGCCCAAATGAATCGGTGAGTACCCGTTGTTCAACAGCTCAAACCGCGACTCGTGTTTGATATGACGGTATGCGGGAAAGATCCTGACGCTCCTTAGAACGCTCGATATGCGAGTTCACATGCCCATGCTTCCGCGCTGGTCCGCCGTACGCGTTGCCAGTCATGCCTTCCTTTCAGCCTGTTTGCTCTCGGCGTGCTCCCGGGCAACGTCCCACACGTCGCCTTCACCCTCTGTTGTCGGACAAGGAGCCCAGGAGGCGATCGATGCCAGGGCGCGCACCGGTCGACCCGAATACGACATCGTCATCCGCAACGGGCGTGTCATCGACGGTTCCGGAAACCCATGGATTAACGCCGACGTCGCCATTCGTGATGGTCGATTCGTGGCGATCGGTCGGGTCCTTGGGCGTGGCGAACGCGAGATCGACGCACAAGGCCTCTACGTCACCCCCGGATGGATCGACATGATGGACCAGTCCGGCGCGGTGCTGCTCAAGAATGGCCTCGCCGAGTCCAAGTTGCTTCAGGGCGTTACGACCACGATTGCCGGCGAAGGAGGGTTCCCCGTACCTGCGAGCGGCATTCCAAAGTACTTCGAGACCCTCGAACACCAGGGCATCAGCATCAACTTCGGGTCGTACTATAGCGAAACGCAGGCGCGCGTTGGGGTGTTGGGTATGAGCGCGCGCAAGCCGAACGCCGAAGAGTTGGACCGCATGAAGGCCAGCATGGACACGGCGATGCGAGCTGGCGCGATGGGTATGACGACGGCCCTGATCTATCCCCCGAGTTCGTACGCGACCACGGATGAACTGGCAGCCG
Source organism: Gemmatimonadaceae bacterium (assembly GCA_046327745.1). GTDB lineage: Bacteria > Gemmatimonadota > Gemmatimonadetes > Gemmatimonadales > Gemmatimonadaceae > JABAQJ01. The sequence continues at coordinate 247,363 of JAXLXV010000007.1, forward strand.
TAGCGTCCGTGGCAGCGAAATACGGCGGGTTGTATGCCTCACACATGCGCGGGGAAGGGGCCGAGGTCGTGCAGTCGGTCCGCGAGCTCATCGAGATCAGCGAGAAGGGTGGACTGCCAGGCGAAATCTTCCACCTGAAGGCAGCGTACAAGCCTGGGTGGGGCGTGTTGATGGACAGCGTCCAACGCGTCGTTGAAGCTGCCCGCGCACGGGGACTGGAAATTGCCGCCGACATGTACGTCTACACGGCAGGTGGCACCGGGCTGGAGGCGACGATTCCAAGCTGGGCGTTCGAGGGAGGCGAGGATTCCCTCCGGGCGCGACTGACCAACGCCGTTACACGTGAGAAGTTGAAGCTGGAGATCAAGTCCGGCTCCCCTGGCTGGTGGAACATCATTGAAGCCGCCGGTGGCTGGGACGGCGTCGTTTTGGCGAATGCCCGCAGCGACGAGTATGCCAAGTACAACGGCAAATCGATTGCGCAGATCGCCAAGGAGCTGGGAAAGAGCGAACCGGACGCGGCGTGGGATATTGTCCTAGCGGGCAAGGGCCGCGTCACCGCGATCTATCACATGATGAGTGAGCAAGACGTTGAAAAGGCCCTCACCTTCCCATGGACCAGCATCGGCTCAGATGCTGGGGCGGCGTTGAGCCTCACGGGCGGGGACGACATCGGGCTGCCACATCCCCGGGCGTACGGGAATCATCCGCGCGTCATCGCCCACTACGTACGGGACCGCCACGTGATCAGTCTTGAAGAAGCGATTCGCAAGATGACCTCTTGGCCCTCCACACGAATGCGTCTGGCCAACCGCGGTTCAATCAAGGAAGGAAACTGGGCCGACGTCGTGATCTTCGACTACAACACGATCCAGGATCGGAGTACGTACGAACATCCGATTGAGCTGCCGGCCGGCATACACTACGTCCTGGTCAACGGCGTCCTAACCGTGGAGAAGGGCGTGCACACCAAGGCACGGGCAGGCAAAATCCTCTACGGTCCGGGAAGAACTCCAAGATAGCCCACCCGTTCCATGCGCACGCACGGGGTCGTCGCGCGTGCGCGGATGCCTTTCGCACACCGTGGGACTATACAGCACGTTGCGGTCGACGCACGCTTGTCTCGGGACTCGGTCTTTCCTATCTGCTAAGCGAAAAGACCGACCTGTCCACCGGTGTGCCAGAACATCACACTGCTGCCGTCACGAAACTTGCCCGCGCGCGCATACGCGATCAGGGCCGCCAACGCCTTGGCTGTGTACCAGTGGTCGACAAACACGGCCTCGTGTCGCGCCGCGAGCTGCTGCGCCTCGCGCGAAGCTTCGCTTGGAATGCCGTACCCCTCACCGACAAAGCTGGCGTCCGCCTCGAATCGCTCCGCCGCGCCCAGCGACCCAACTGGCAGCTCCAACAGCTCCTCGATTCCCGCGCAGATCCCCAGCACCTCAGCGCGAATGGCATCTACTGAGTCGTCCGCACTGATTCCGACGACCCGCGCTCCGACTTCGTAGAGCGCACATCCCGCTAGAAGCCCCGCTTGCGTGCCGCCCGATGAGGAGGCGTGAATGATGACTTCCGGCACCGTCGCTTGGCGCACGAGTTCGCCAATAGCCCGGGCAAATCCTAACGCTCCCAGGGCATTCGAGGCGCCAAGCGGGATGACGTAGGGCACGCCACCCTTGGCGCGCACCTGGTCGGCGACCTGCTGCATCATGGGCTCGCGGTCCTGACGGTCCGCCACGTACGTGAGGTTGGCACCCAGCAGCTGCACCAACAACGCGTTGCCGGTCGCACGTTCCTGGGCCGTTCCGTTGGCGACAATGTGGCACGAGAGGCCCAAGCGGGCCGCGGCCGAGGCGGTGGCTCGACAGTGGTTGGACTGAATCCCGCCGCAGGTAATCAAGGTGGTGGCACCGCGGGCCAGCGCATCCGCTCCAACAACCGTGAGCTTGCGAACCTTGTTGCCCCCAAAACCAAAGGGCAGGGCGTCGTCGCGCTTAAGGAAAAGGCGAGCACCCATGCCGATGGCATCGCGAAGGCGAACGGCGTCGTCGATCGGCGTCGGCAGATGGCCAAGGCGGACCGTTGGCATAGCTTCCAGGCGCTCGCGGGCGCTCTTGAACGAGACAGACACGGTGGCGAGGCAAACGGTGAATCGGGCGACCAACAATTTCCAACGCTATCGCGCGCTCATGCTCGCAAGTGACGGCGTCGGGATGTCGGCAAATCTCTGCGCCCCAAGATGTCATCTCGGGCGCAGCGTCCGCAATGGCGTTGCAGCTGCAAGACGCCATCCACGTGCGACGGAGCGACGAAAGGCCTATCATCTGTGGAGGTGCGACCATGGTCCGGTGCGTAAATTTCACAGCCCCATGCACCGGGTGACTGGACGGCTCAAGACGCACGCACATGTTCGAACCGGCTGAGGACGACGACAACTTCGCGGCACTCTCAGAAACGTGGCAACGCCCCGCTGGCATCTTCGTGATTGTCGAGGCCAGGGGCGCTGCCGGCGAGCGCATCCGTCAACTCCAACAGCAGTTCGATCCAAAACTCGCCGCGACCAACCCGCCGCACCTGACTCTCGTGGGTTCGTCGGGTCTCGGGCCGATTGTTGGCGATACGTCCGAGGACGAATTGCGCATGCGACTTGCGCCGATCGCGCGGACCACCGCGCCGTTCGCCCTCGCGTTCGGACCCACCACCAAGTTCCTGCAACGGAACATCGTCGTCCTGCCGCTTTCACCACACGGGATCTTGCGCGAACTGCATGATCGCATCGCTCGGAGCGGACTGATCTTCAACCGAGCGCGCTTTGCATTCACGCCGCACGTCACGGTCAACCTGTTCCGCACTCTTCCCAGGGATGAATTGCGCGCACTGCTGGCGGAGCGTGTGACGGAGCCGCTCATCGTGGACCACCTGAGGGTCTCGCTCACGGACGATCCGGCGCCCGCCCGCGACCTCTTCGAGATCCCGCTCACGGGCTGAACGAGGGCGCAATCCGCCCGGCGCCCAGGCGCGTAGAAGGGATGAAGGCGCGTAAGGCCCTGCGGCCGGCGCACGTCCCTTTCGCTCGGAGTTCCCGTGGCTATTCGTCAATTGATTGGTGCAGGGGTCTGGCTGGTCCTGACCGCCGGCGCATGCACGCATCCAGCCCAACGTCTCGAGCGCGGCACCGACGACCGACTGGTCGTCTCGCCGACGTCGGATCCGAAGGTTCGCGACGATGACATCGCGTTCTACGAACGGCGCCTGACCGAAGACCCACAAAGTGCTATGGACCGCTCGCGCCTGGCCCTCTTACTCCTGGCCCGTGCGCGCGAAACAGGGAGTGTGACGGACATCGACCGTGCCGAGCACCTCTGCCAGGAATCGTTGCAGCTGCGCGAATCGCACAACGCCGGCACATACAGCATTTTGGCGTCGGCACGGCTGGCGAAGCATGACTTCATTGGCGCCCGAACCGCCGCCGAGCGACTGGTCGACAGCGATCCGGAGTCGCCCACGGCGCGCGCCCTGCTGGGCGAGGTGCAGCTGGAGTTGGGCAACTACCAGGCAGCAAGCGAAATCTTCACGCAACTGGAGTCGCACACCAGTGAGTTGTCCGTCGCTTCGCGCTTGGTGCGCTGGTATGAGCTGACGGGCCATCTGGATCGTGCCAGGACCCTCGCGCGCTATGTCGCGCGCCGGGCGCTCGACGAGGGAAACCTGTCCCGCGAGCAAGTGGCGTGGTTCCAGATGCGTGCCGGCGACCTTGCCGTGAAACGGGGAGACTTGTCGGCGGCAGATACCGCATACCAGACCGGCCTATCGATCTTCCCCGACGACTACCGGATCCTCGCGGCGCAGGCGCGAGTGGCCGCCGCGCGGCACGACTGGCGGTCGGCGATCGCCAAGGGCGAGGCGGCAACGGCCATCCAGCTTGATCCGGCCACGTTGGGTCTGCTCGCGGACGCATGGCGCGCACTCGGCGACAGCGCGCAGGGAGCCTCCTATGAGAAGGCCATGACCACGAGCGCCCTTACCCAGCCGGGAGCGATCCATCGAGCGTGGGGGTTGTACCTGCTGGACCACCGACGTCGCGTGGATGAGGTACTCGTTCGCTTGCGGCGCGAACTCCGCACACGTCACGACGTGTATGGCTACGATCTACTGGCGTGGGGGCTCCATCGACAAGGAGACGATCGCCAAGCGTGGCAGGCCATGCAGCGTGCGTTAGCGCAAGGCACCGAGGATGCGCAGCTGGCGTATCATGCCGCGGTCATCGCTCGGACTTTGGGCAAGGCGACGGATGCGGCGCAGCAGGTGCGGCAGATGGCGGCGTGGAACCCCTCATATCAAGGTCCACTGAATCTGGCCGCTGGGCCGGGCGACACGGGGAGCCGCTGACGATGTCAGAATTTCTCACCTACGTGACGTTAGGCTACCGTCACATCACGGATCCCAACGGCGCCGATCACATCCTGTTTCTGCTGGTGCTAGCGGCGATCTACCGATTCCGCGACTGGCGGGGCGTGCTGGGGGTGGTGACCGCATTCACCATTGGCCACTCACTCACGCTGGGGCTGGCGGTCACGGGCTGGTTACGTCTGCCCACGGGAGTCGTGGAGTTCCTGATCCCGGTGACGATCGTGCTGACGGCGATAGAGAACCTTGTGGTGCGCGAGCTCCAACCTGGCGGGTGGCGAGCGCGGTATCGCCCAGTGTTTGCGGCGATGTTTGGCTTGGTCCACGGGGCGGGGTTCGCCAACTACCTGCAGCGCCTGTTCGTCGAGCAGATCGCCGTGCCACTGTTCGGATTCAACGTTGGGATTGAACTCGGTCAGTTGGTCGTACTAGCCACGGCGTTCGTTGCGTTCGCCTTGGTTGACCTGACGGTCGCTGGGCTTCGTGGTGCCAGCTGGAAGAACTCCACGCCGCGCCTGCGCACCGTCATTGTCTCAACGGTCGTCGCCGTGGTTGCCGCCCAGTGGGCGGTGGAGCGGATCCCGTGGTAGCCGAGCCTTCGCCAAAGGAGCGCGCCAGTCGACGCGCGGCGGCCCGACGCCTCGGTGGCGCCCTGCGCTCGCGCCGGGCCCGCGCCATGCTGGCCACGTTCTTGATCTGCGGCATCCCCGACGCCGCCCAAGCACATGCGATTCACTCGACGCTGACCGAGATCAGCACCAACGCCGGCGGCCGGGTGGTGGTACGCGTGCGCACCTTCGCAGATGACTTCAGCACCGCAGTCTCTCGGCATGTGCACGCGGCCGCCGCCGCGGACTTGGTCGTCCCGGACGCCAACGCTGCACAGTACCTGCAGGCCACGCTCTTGCTGACCGATCGCGCTGGCAGACGTATTCCACTGTCGTTCAAGTCCCAACATCGGACCGGCGATGTTGTTTGGCTGGAGCTGGAAGGCGCACCCGCGTCCTTAAGCGGAGCGCGCGTGCGCAGCGCCATGCTGTTTGAGGTCCACGCGGATCAGGTGAACATCGTGAAGGCGAGTTACGCCAGCACGGCGTTTACCACGCTCTTCTCAGTGGGCGACGCGGCCAAGACGCTCCCCTGACCTACGCGCCGGCCGACGCGCTCCGGCGCAACTGACGGCCAAGGCGACTCGCCTGCGTCCTTCCGCCGCGTCGGGACGCCGCGCATCGTTATCGCAACTCGACCAGCTGGAAGGGGGCGATACGACATGAGACCACGACACGCGCTCGGGCTACTCGCTTTGGGTTCGATGGCCACCTTTGGATGCGGGCGCTCCGCGTCAAAAGATGAAGGCCCTACCCGAACCGTACAGGCGGGTCCCGCCAAGCTGACCTTCTCGGTGTCCGTCGACGGCTCCGTCGCCTCCGCACCACTAGATGGTCGGGTGCTGGTGTTTATCGCAGCCGACGAAACAGGCAAGACCGCTCACTTCAGCTCCGACCCCGCCGGGGTTCGGCTCAACGCGAAGATGCCGGAGCCTCGCTACCTGAGTAGTGACTTCGACAACACGTCGCAAATGTTTGGCGTGGACGCCCAGCAGCTCGCTCCCGGCGGACACGCCGTGCTGGACGCGACCACCTTGGGATATCCTCTGGAGCATCTGGGTCAATTACCACCAGGCGACTACTGGGTGCAGGGACTGCTCCATGTCTATGAGACCTTCAAGCGATCCGATGGCAAGACGGTGCAGCTGCCGATGGACCGCGGGGAAGGTCAGCAGTGGGCCAGCGCGCCGGGCAACCTCTACAGTGAGCCCGTGAAGATTCACCTGGACCCGTCGAGCGGAGACACCGTTCGGATTGTCTTGAACAAGAAGAATCCACCGATCGAGCCAGCGAAGGACACCAAGTACGTCAAGCACATTAAGCTGAAGAGCGAGCGGCTGTCCAAGTTCTGGGGCCGGGACATGTACCTTGGGGCGATTGTGGTGCTGCCCGAGGGCTACGACGAACATCCCAATGCCCATTACCCGCTGGCCGTGTATCAAGGCCATTTTCAGCTGACGGTCAACGGCTGGCGCGAAACGCCACCGCCAGCGAACCTGCCGCCTTACGATCCGGACTCGGTGACCAAGTACTGCCCCAACGGGCACGAAGGGGGTTGGTGCACAAAGGTCGGCTACGATCGTGTGATCGCCGAGTACGAATACAAGTTCTTCAAGGAATGGACGTCGCCGGATTTCCCGCGCGTGTTGATGCTGACGATCCAGCACGCGAATCCCTACTATGATGACTCCTACGCGGTCAACAGCGAAAACCTTGGCCCGTACGGTGACGCGATCAACTACGAATTGATCCCGTACGTGGAAAAGCAATTCCGCGGTATTGGAGCTGGATGGGCGCGCGCCCTGTACGGCGGGTCAACCGGAGGCTGGGAGGTACTCGCCTCGCAGGTGTTCTATCCTGACCAATACAATGGTGCGTTCACCTCGTGCCCCGATCCCATCGACTTCCGCGGCTACACCACGGTGAACATCTACGAGGATGAGAACGCGTATTGGTACGACGGCGGCCCGTTCCGTCGAAGTGAGCGTCCGGCCCATCGCGATTTCATGGGACACGTGCGTGCAACGACTCGCGAGGCCAACCTGCGAGAACTGGTCCTTGGTACCAAGACCCGCAGCGGTGGCCAGTACGATATTTGGGAGGCCGTGTTCTCGCCCGTCGGCGATGATGGCTACCCAAAGCGCATCTGGGACAAGCGCACTGGCGTGATCGACTATGAGGTGGCGAATTACTGGAAGGAACACTACGACCTTGTGCACATCATGCAGCGGGACTGGGCAAAGCTTGGTCCCAAGCTGCGCGGAAAGATCGAGATCTACTCCGGAGTGCACGACAACATCTACCTGACCAACGCCGTCTACTACGCAGATGACTTCCTGAGCAAGGTGAAGAATCCGCCCGCCGACGCCAAGATTGTTTATGGCGTGAAGAACGAGCATTGCTTCAGCGGTGATACGACGGTGTCGAACGCGTTTTCCCGCCTAACGTACCACTCGCGGTTCATCCGAAAGATGCAGGAGCACTGGTTGAAGACCGCCCCGGCTGGAGCCGACACGGCCAGCTGGCGATATTGAGACCTTCCCGGAGCCCGGCCATCGCCGGGCTCCGGGGAGCGTCGGTCCAGCCTTCCCGCCAACAGCGTGCGGCGTGTTACACGCCTCACATCCCTGCCAAGTGGTATCTCGGCGGTCCTGGCTGTAGCTCACACCACCAACCACATGTCCAAGCGCCCGCCGGTGGCACCTGACGGCCGGTGCGCTGCGACCTTCCACGTCGAGTTGTACTGATGCTGATCCCCCCGTCATTTTCCTTCCTGCTCGCCAGTGCCCTTGCCGCCACGCCGGTCTACCACGGCCGCACGGGGTCGCGAGAAGTCGCCATTCCACGCATCGATTCCACCGTGGTAGTGGACGGCAACCTCACGGAAGGGGCGTGGCAGTCGGCGGCGGTGCTGACGGGATTCTCGCGATATGCGCCCTCCGATGGATTCGCCGCCGATGATTCGACGGAAGTCCTGGTCTGGTATTCGTCGACGGCTATTCATTTCGGGATCCGGGCATTCGCCGAGCCGGGCGCCGTTCGCGCGACGCTGTCGGACCGCGACAAAATGTTCGGTGATGACTACGTCGGGATCTTTCTCAGCACCTTCAACGACGGACGGCAGGCGCTCGTCTTCGGGGCGAACCCGTTAGGCGTTCAGGGCGACGGCATCATGGTAGAAAGCGGCCGCTCGAGCGGTGGTGGCTTCTCCGGTCCGGCCATCGGGCGTGAGCCGGTCGACGTCAGCCCAGACTTCGTATATCAGTCGAAGGGCCACGTCACGGACTACGGCTACGAGGTCGAGATCCGAATTCCGTTCAAGAGCCTGAAGTACCAATCGGCGGACCCGCAAACGTGGGGCATTCAGGTGCTCCGCAAGTCGCAGAGTCGCGGGTTCGAGTATACTTGGACCCCGGCGCAGAGGGCCGCGGCATCGTTTCTCCAGCAGTCCGGTCACCTGATCGGGCTGACGCAACTGAGTCGCGGACTGGTGCTCGATGTGAATCCGGTGGTCACGCAGCATTGGGAGGGAGTCCGCGATGCCAGCGGCTTCAGTCGCGACGCCGAGAATCCCAAGTTTGGCGCCAACCTGCGATGGGGGATCACCAACAATGTCACCTTGAGTGGCACCATCCGTCCCGACTTCGCCGAGGTTGAGTCGGATGCCGGACAATTCGTGTTTGACCCGCGTGCCGCGCTGTTCTTCCCAGAAAAGAGGCCCTTCTTTCTGGAAGGCAGCGAGCAGTTCGAGACGCCGGGCGGGCTGGTGTACACGCGGCGTATCGTCAGTCCATTGGTCGCCACCAAGGTGACGGGTAAGCTGGCCGGCACGAACATCGCGTTCTTGTCCGCGGTGGATGACAAGATCGCCTCGGCCACCCTGCAGGACCATCCGGTCTTCAACATCCTGCGCGTCAAGCGCGACCTCGGCTCCTCATCTCGCGTCGGGTTGGTGCTGACGGACCGCGAGGAGGGTGCGCGCAGTAACCGGGTTGGTGGTGGCGACTTCCGGTACGTGTTTGGAAAGATCTACAGCTTGTCCACCGTCGCTGCGGTCAGCCGCACGGTGGTGCCTAACGTGGAAACCAAGACGGCTCCCATGTGGGCCACGACGCTGGCACGGGCCGGCCGGACCTTTGGTGCCCGCTATTCATTCTCGGGCATCCATGACGACTTCCGGGCGTCTTCCGGCTTTATCAGCCGCGGCGCGATCGCCCACGCCAATGCGCAGCACAGCCTGACCTGGTACGGGCAGAAGGGAGGCTTCCTGCAAAGCATCACCGGCGACGTGAACTTGGACGACACCTGGGACTACCAGAACTTCGTCCACAGCGGTGATGCGATCGAGAAGAAGTTGCACTTCAACACGAACTATCAGCTCCGCGGCGGCTGGCATGCGGGCGCGTCACTGCTGCTGGAGAAATTCGGATTCGATCCTGTCTTCTATGCGCCGTATGCCATCGAGCGGCACGACGGCAGCACCGTGGACACCGTCGCATTCACCGGCCAGCCGCGAATCCCGAACCGGGACTACGTCCTCTCCCTCGACAGCCCACAATTCCAGCATTTTGCGTTCAACGTGTTCTACCTGTGGGGCCACGACGAGAACTTCTACGAGTGGGCACCAGCGGATATCGGATTTCTGTCCCTCGGCCTGACGTGGCGGCCGACTGGGCAGCTCCGCATGGAGAGCACCTACAACTATCAGTACTACAAGCGGCGAACCGACGGCACGACCGTCGGCAGTGGACGCATCCCCCGCGTGAAGGTGGAGTACCAGCTGGCCCGCTCCGTCTTTGTGCGTGCCGTGGGGCAGTACAATGCCCAGTTCCAAGACGACCTGCGCGACGACTCGCGTACCAACGACCCGCTGCTGATCAAGAACCGGCAGGGCGTCTATGAACGCGCGTTAGGCTACTCCCAGAATTCCTTCCAAGGCGACTTGCTGTTCTCGTACTTGCCGACACCCGGCACCGTCGTCTACCTCGGGTACGGCAACACGTCCAGCGAAACCAAGGCGTTTCGTTTCAGCGGCATGGAGCGGCAGCACGACGGGTTCTTCGTGAAGATGTCCTACTTGTTCCGTGTCTGACGCACGGCGTGAGTGAGCCCAGCGCTGGAAACGTCTAGCGGGAATTCCTGACCTTGTAGCGATCAGGTTCGGCGAACACGTTGATCAGGCAGGTCTCCTCGGGAAACTCAGCACTGTGCGTGACGCCGCTGGGCACCTCGTGCCAGTCGCCAGGTCCATAGTCACGAGCAACGCCATCGATCGTCAGGCGCAACTTTCCCGATACCACCAGACCCCACTGCGTCCCATGCGCGTGTGGCGCCGCCTTGGCGCCAGCGGGGAAATGCAGGAACACCACCTGATGATCGGCGGCCTGCGAGACCCAACCTCGCACGCCGGCGTGAGCAACGGCGGCTTCGGGAAGCGAGTTCACAAAGGAGGGGAACGGTGTCGGCATCAGCCTGCGCTCGTGAAGGAGGGTTGCTGCTGTTCCCCTCAAAGCTACATCGCTTCACGCCCGTCGAAGATGGTCTCCGGTCGGCCACCCCGATCCAAGATCGTCAAGGGCACAAGTAGATCGTTCCCGAGCGGCCGCGCACCAGCGCATAGCGGGTCGTAATGGACGCATCATCCACGCGAGTCACGGACAGCGTGAGGTGCTTGCCGTCCACTCGACCGGTGTAGCGGACTTGGTAGTGCGGGGGAACGTAATTCGGCGGAGGTGGCGCCCCCATGCCCGGCGTCGTTTCACCAAGGGCAGAGACGCGGCCCCCGTTGTCCGGAATGAGTGGTGCAGCAAGCACCCCACCCCCACATCCCAACTTCATGGTACCGCCCGTGGTGGTCAGTTGCAGCTCGATGTCCTGGCCGCCCCACGTTCCCGTCAGCGGCACGCCGGGTTCGAATGCCTGGCATCCAAGGACCGTTAGGCACAGGGTCGCCGCCATCCGCGTGTATCGCCTGCCAGAGGCTCCCCTCATGTGGCACCCCGAGCTGCGCGAGCCGAGGGAGCGCTGTCGCTACATGGCCTTGCGCACGGCCGCATCGATGTCTTGGTCGGCGCCCACGCCGGTGTACACCACGGCACCCTTGGCGTTGACCACAACGATGTATGATGTCGCGGGCACTTCATAAGCATCAGCGGCAAATCCTTTTTTGTCCCAGACGATATCCTGCGCCATTCCGTGCTTTTCCTTGTATGCTTTGACACGCTCCACCGACTGATTCACCGACACGGCGACGGCCACAAACTTCATTTTGGCGCCGTATTTCTTCATCGCGGCGTCAATGCGCGGCTCCAACGCCTTGCAGTTTGGGCACCATGTGGCCCAGAACTGAATCAGGACGGGTGTCTTTCCGACATAGGCGGTGAGGTCAGTCGCCTTACCGTCCAGAGTCTCTACCGCCGCGCCGGGAGCCTGAGCTCCGATGGCAATCCCGGAATCCTGCGCGCGAAGGCTCCTTCCCACTCCGGTCACTGCTATCGATCCAACGATTGCGCCAAGCAGCCACGCCGTTCTCATATGAGCACCTGTCCCATTTTGATCAAGTAATACTCGGCCACCCCGAGCATGACAAAGCCGAAAATGCGTTTGACCCGCAGCATCCACGTCCCAGCACGCGGCATCCGCGACAGCGTCCCGCTGGAGGCACCGATGAGTACCAGCAGCCCGCACATGCCGATAGAGAACGTGAAGAGATAGAGAAACCCCAGAGCCGCGCTTTTGGTCTGCGTGACCCAAGTGAGCACGGCGGCCATCACCGGCGCCGAGCAGGGTGCCGCTACCAGCCCCGAGACCGCGCCCATGAGAAATACGCTGGGAAGGCGCCCTCCGCCGCCGGCGCGACTTGCCCATTCGAGTGTGGACACCGGTAGGCGAATAGTAAAGACGTCCAGCATTGCCAAGGCGGCGAGTACCAGTACGTTCGCCTGGAGAAAATACAGCCACGGATTGGAGCTGACGGTGCCGAACATCGTTCCAGACAGGCCCGCGAAGAGTCCCAGTGTGGCGTACACCAGTGCCAAGCCCAGCGCGTACACGAGGGCGAGCAGAAGGGGGCGCCAGCGGCCACCCGATTGAGCGACACTCTCACCACCAACGATGGCCGCCGTGATGGGAATCATCGGATAGATGCACGGCGTGAGACTGGTCAGCAGTCCCGCGACGAACAGCACGGGAATCGCGGCCGCAGGATTGGAACTGAGATGTCCGGCAAGGTTTGAAAAGTCCATTGACGTCGCAGTGGGGCGGGGTCAGTCGAACCAATCACGGGCTTCGAAGGATGATTCCCGGCGCCCTCGCGCGGGAGGTCCGCCCGTCACTACCGGCGGAACTGGTACGCGAGCTTCAGGAACAAGCCGTCCGACGCGCGTTGAAGATTCGACGGGCGAACGCCATCCACCGCATCTGGGCGATCGAGCAGGCTCCCGTATCCAATGAACGCCACCGTGCCTGGGCGTGGCTCAAATGAGATCAGCCAGTCCGTGCGCAACGAGGAGGTGGACCGGGCAGCGATGGGCGTGCCGTCCGCGTTGAGCAGCGGATCGTGGGCAATGGCGCCCATTGGTGCTGCAATGTCCTCCGAGCGGTACTCACCAATCACGCGAAAGAACAGCGACCGCGAGGGCTGGTACTCAAGCTTCAGGCGCGGCAGCACGGTGCGCGAATACTCCGAGCCATCGTAGGCGCGTGTGATGCGGGCGACCACCAGCTGTCCCTCGGCGCGGAGACTGGCCGATGGTCGAACACCTCCGGTGACGGTCACTCGATTCGTGCGACCCTCGGCGCCTTCGGAAAAGATGGGCACCTGACCGGTAAGTACCGTGCCGCCGAAGTTAAACGTCTTGAAGACCGGCGAGTTGAAGCCTAACGATACGGTCGTCAGCCCCGAGACCTTGCCCGGGGGGTGGTAAGGCACGACGCTCTGCGCCGGTCCATGCTCATACAGGCCGTCGGCAAACGCGGGGTCGATCTCGAAGAAGTCGTGACTGGCGTTCAACGAGGAACTCCATCCGCCGCGGAAATTCACAAAGCTGGAGAACGATTCGTTCCCCTCGATTGGTGCGGCACGCAGCATGTCGCCGAAGCGCCAGATGCGTATGGGTCCACCGAAGGCAAACACGCTTTGCACGAGTGAGCGTTCTGATCCGAACCAAGCCAGTCGGTTGAACCCATGTGCCGACTGGATGTTGATCCTGGGGACAAAGCCGGCATCGCTCTGGAATGCGTCGCCGATCCCACTGACGGAATAGTTGAACCCCCAGATGCGTCCCGTGCGATCGAATTCAGTCTTGTAGATCGGCGACGTCGCCGATGACGTCCCGGGGCGCTGCGACACCGAGTACCCGAGCTGCGACTCTACGTAGTAAAGCTTCTTGAAGACCACTCGCGTATCAGCGGCGATCACGGTATTGGTCGTATCGTGATCTCGGCGGTCCGTGACGGTAACACCGGCGACGGAGCTTCCGCCGAAGTCCGTTCTGAGACGCGCCACGTTGAACAACGCCCGACTGGTCCGGCGAGCGGAGGGTTTCACCTCGTCCAGCGCGGAGAGATAGGCGATGCCCAGGCGGCCGAGCTTTCCCGTCACCTTTCCGCCAGCAAGGGGCGTTCCGATGCGCCGCGTGTAGACGAGCTGGTTCGGCGTGCTAAAAAGTTCGATGCCTTCTAGGAAGAACGGCCGCTTCTCTGGAATGAAGAGGGCGAATCGTTCGTTGATCGTGACCAGCCCCACGTCAGCTTCAACCTGAGAGAAGTCTGGCCGAATGGTGGCATCCAGGGACATGGCGGAAAAGCCAAGGCGCACGTTGGCTCCCACCTTGGTCACGGGGTCGCCGTATGCGTAGCTGCCAGTCGAGGGATCTCGCGCACCGTCATACGAGGACGTGAGGAAGGGTTGCACTTCGGTCACGACGCCGCGGTCGACATCGGCGATCCCCACCAGGGTCCCCGATTGCTGCAGGAAGGAATTCGTGGCCTGTCGTGCATTGGTCCAGGTGTCGGTCTTTCCGGTCGCCGGAGAATCGCGCTGGATGTTGATTCCCCACTGTTGCGGCTGTGCGGATGGAAACCGCAGGCTCTTGAACGGGATGCGTATCTCGACAGTGTAGCCGGAGTCCGAGACCTCACCGCGCGAGTCGAATTGGTAGTCTGGGCTGTAGTCGGTGCTCCCGCCGAACATGTTACCGGCGGCGGCCGCGCCTTCGGTCCGCACGCCATCGAGTTGGACGCCTAACGCATTGGCGCCAAAAATGAACGCCCGTCGCTTGTCGTTGAAGGTGTCCAGGAAGATGGCGATGCGATCGTCGTTGGAGATGTTGTCGCGCTTGGACAGGGTCGCACTGACGGCACGTCCACGGACCTGTGCCTTCACGCCGAAGTAAATGGCGCGCGGCGTATAGAACACGCGCACCTCGGTCGCCTCATCGGCGCCGAGCCCATCCACTGGCTGATACTGGCTAAACGACGTGAGCCGTGCCGCTCTGGCCCACTGGGCTTCATCCAGGCGGCCGTCGATCGTGATGTCAGCATCGGCGCGAGGGACCGTGATCGCCGGTCTACTACTTCCGGGGTATTCGGCGGGGCCACTCGACTGCGTGGGAGCTGAGACCTGGAGCAGAAACAGGAGGTTGAGTGCCGAGCCTAGCATGAGCCTGGAGTGGGAAAGTCGCTGCGTGCGGTGGTACAGGAACGTAAGGCCTGTTCCGTGGCGAGCATAGCACCGGCAACTCCCTCGGTACCAACGAGTTAGGAACGGCGGGGACAAGCCGTTGTGTCCACGAGCAGGATTCCGTACCGGACACGCGTTGGAGCGCCCAGATACTTGGAGATGCAAGGAAGTCTCAGGAGGGGCTCTTGAGGCCGGCACCGGGGTACTGCCCACACCTCACGCCGAAGTCAACGCGAGTCGCGTTACCGTGCCCGTCCTCACAGCCGCACGGCGCTGGCGCACCGTTCTTACGGGGCTAGGAGGATCATGCGCCTTTCACTTCGATTCATCATACCGCTCCTGCTGGTCCTGGCCGGCGTGGCCTATGCCGTCGTCCCACTGGTCGACCGCCTAACGCTGCGCTGGTTTACCCGCGACCTCGACATGCGTGCGAACCTAATCGCGTCCACGGTCGAGGAACCGGTCCAGGACCTGATTCATGCCGGGAACCGAAACCGCGTCCTCCAGTTCTTCATGAAAGTCACGGAGGACGAGCGGCTCTATGCCATCGGCTACTGCCCATCTCCCGATGATGAGCCCGTTGCGACGTCGTCCTTGCCATCGGAGATCAGCTGCCGAACGCTGGACCGGTACGATGTGCCCGATGCCTCGGAGCACTTGCTGAAGAGTCCGCGCGGCCCGCTCCTGGTTTCGGTCAGGCACATCGCCACCGCTGGCGCCCCCTCCGGACGTCTGGTGCTGGTCCATGATCTCAGCTTTGTGGCGCGGCGTAGCGCCGAGACGCGCGAATACCTCTTCTACTTCTTCATCGCGTTGGCGATCACGATCTCGCTGATCACCGTGGTGGTGGCGCAGTTGAGCTGGCGAGGTTGGGTCCAAGGACTGCGCGCGCTGTTGCGTGGCGAAGGACTCCTGCGACCAGCCGACAAGTCCGATCGCGCGGAGTTACGCCCCATCGCACGCGACCTGCGTGCATTGATTCAAGACATTCAGTCGGAACATCGCTCGCGTGAAGATGAACATGTGATCTGGGGCCCTGAAGAGTTGCGTGCGTTCCTTCGCGGCGACCTGCGCGGCCAGGAAGTGATCGTGGTTTCCAATCGCGAGCCGTATATGCACGTGCGGCAGGGAAGCCAGATTGTCGTGCAGCGTCCGGCCAGTGGGCTGGTGACGGCGTTGGAACCGATCATGCGCGCCTGTTCTGGCACGTGGATCGCGCACGGCTCAGGGTCAGCCGATCGGCGCGTCGTGGACCGCCATGATCGCGTCGGCGTGCCGCGAGAGCACCCTGCCTATCAAATCCGCCGCATCTGGCTCACAGCCGCGGAGGAAGCGGGCTACTACTACGGTTTCGCCAACGAAGGGTTGTGGCCCCTGTGTCACATCGCCCATGTCCGCCCAACCTTTCGCGCCTCAGACTGGGCGCAGTACGTCGCAGTCAACCAGAAGTTTGCCGATGCCGTGGTGGACGAGGCAACGTCATCGGACCCGATCGTGTTGGTGCAGGACTATCACTTCGCGCTCCTCCCGCGCCTGGTCCGCCAGCAGCTTCCAGCTGCAACGATCATCGCCTTCTGGCACATTCCGTGGCCCAACCCCGAAGCCTTCGGCATTTGTCCGTGGCGCGAAGAACTCCTGGACGGCATGCTCGGCTCGAGCATTCTTGGATTCCACACGCAATATCACTGCAACAATTTCGTGGACACGGTGGACCGCTTGCTCGAGGCTCGTGTGGACCGGGAAACGTTCACCGTGTCATACCGCGGTGAACCGACGGCGATCAAGCGCTACCCGATCTCTGTCGAATGGCCCGCGCCACCGGATGTAACGGCGAAGTCGGTGGCTGAGTGTCGAAAGGATGTACGCCAACGACATCGCTTGCCAGCACGACATGCCATCGGCGTCGGGGTCGACCGTCTCGACTATACCAAAGGCATTGAAGAGCGGTTGAGGGCGGTGCACAGGTTCCTGGAGATGCATCCAGAATGGGTTGGCAAGTTCACCTTCATTCAGATTGCGGCCCCGACGCGTTCAGTGATCGAGCAATACCAGGCGTACGAAGCGCGTGTGCGGGCCATGGTCGCGTCGATCAATGCGGAGTTCAGTGACGCCGAGTATCCGCCGGTGATCCTGCACGTGGAACACCATGAACCGCGCGAGGTCTATGAGTACTATCGAGCGTCGGAGTTGTGCTTCGTCAGCTCGTTGCACGATGGGATGAACCTCGTAGCCAAGGAGTTTGTCGTGGCCCGCGATGACGAACGTGGTGTGCTGGTACTGAGCCAGTTCACGGGCGCGGCACGGGAACTCCCAGAGGCCATCATCGTCAATCCGTACGATGCAGAGGAGTGCGCGCAGGCGTTGTATCTGGCGCTGACCATGGCTGAGCAGGAACAGCGTGCTCGCATGCGGCTCATGCGCAGTTTGGTGCGTGAGTTCAACGTGTACCGTTGGGCCGGCCGCATGTTGGCGGACGCCGCCACCGTACGACGACGGTCGCGGTTGCTTGAGCGCTTTGAGTTCCCATTACGACTGCGCGGAAGGCATCGCTACCATCCCGCGCGAGTGACATGAACGCCCGCAGCTCGACGGTAGGGCGACGACGTACCACCCTGCCCACGCCGTCCCCGGCGTGGGCGCACTTTCTCGACCTAGACGGCACCCTGGTGGAGATTGCCTCGACGCCGTCGAAAGTGCATCCCGATCACCAGCTGCTACAGTTGATTGAACGGCTCCATGCGGAGTCGCACGGCGCGTTGGCGCTCATCACCGGTCGATCCATCGCCGACATCGACCGATTGTTTCCGGAGATGCGATTGCCAGTGGCGGGGCAGCACGGGATCGAGCGTCGGGATGCTGGCGGGCGCATCTCGCGGCATCCTCATCCCACACATGCGCTGGATGCGGCGCGTCGGGAGCTTCTGGCCGTGTCACAGCGCTTTCCGCAACTCCTGCTGGAAGACAAGGGCTTGACGCTTGCCCTGCACTACCGTGGCGCGCCGCAACTCGGCGGCTTTGTTCATCGAGTCATGCGCGGTCTCCAGCTGCAACTCGGTGCCACCTATAGCATGCAATCCGGCAAGCGCGTGGTAGAGCTCAAACCCACGGGAAAAGACAAGGGCATCGCGGTGCTTGAGTTCATGAGCGAGGCACCCTTCCACGGTCGGACACCCATGTTCATCGGCGATGATGCGACCGATGAGTATGGGTTTGCCATGATCAACCGGCTGGACGGATACTCGGTGAAGGTTGGAAGTGGTCGTACGGTCGCGCGTTGGCGACTGGCCGACGTCAAGGCCGTCCGCGGTTGGCTGGCGCAGGCGCTGATGCCACGAACACACCCACGACCATCGTCCATATCATGACGTCTCTCGAGCTGGGCCTTGTCGGCAACGGCACCGTCAGCGCGTTGATCAACCCGTCCGCCGAAATCGTGTGGTGCTGCGTTCCGCGCTTTGACAGCGACCCTGCGTTCTGCTCACTCCTCTCCGAACATGCCTTGGGAGGCGGCACAGGATACTTCGCGCTTGAGGTCATCGACACCGTGCGAACCGAGCAGTCGTACACCGACAATACGCCGGTTCTGGTCACGACCATCTATGATAGTCGCGGTGGATGTGTGGAGGTGACGGACTTTGCACCGCGCTTCCGTCAATTCGGGCGAATGTTTTGCCCGATGACGCTCGTCCGACAGATCAAACGCGTGGCTGGCAACCCACGCATCCGCGTGCGGTTGCGACCTTCCTTCCAGTACGGACGTTTCGCCGCTGAGCGCACGTATGGGAGCAACCACATCCGCTTCATTGGCGGTGACGTGGTACTGCGCGCCACCACGGACATTTCGATCACGGCCATCGTTGAGGAAAACGCGATCTTCATCGAGGACACGCTGACGGTGATCCTTGGCTCCGATGAGACGTTGCAGGGAGCCGTCGCCGAAGTCGGTCGGCGCTTTCTGGAAGAGACCATCCACTACTGGCGCGGATGGGTCCGTGCCCTTGGCATTCCGTTCGAGTGGCAGGACGTAGTCATTCGATCCGCCATCACGTTGAAGCTGAATGCCTACGAGGACACCGGGGCGATTGTGGCAGCGATGACGACGTCGATTCCCGAGGCGGCAGGGAGTGGACGGAATTGGGACTACCGGTACTGTTGGCTACGCGACGCGTACTTTGTGGTGGACGCACTCAATCGACTGGGCGCGACACGCACCATGGAGCGATTTCTCGCCTACATCCTCAACATCGTCGCCGGCGAGGATCAGGCACGACTGCAACCATTGTACACGATCAGCGGACGGACGGAGATCGACGAGCGCGTGGTGGACTCGCTGCCAGGCTACCGCGGCATGGGTCCCGTTCGCGTCGGTAACCAAGCGTATCGGCAGGTGCAGCACGATGTGTATGGGTCTGCGATCCTGGCGGCAACGCACGTGTTCTTCGACCGCCGGCTCGAACGTCGGGGCGATGAGACACTGTTCCGTCGCCTGGAGCCGCTGGGCCACCATGCGGCCGCGCTCTTTGACCAACCGGACGCCGGCATCTGGGAGCTGCGTGGCAGTTCGCACGTGCACACGTTCTCGAGCATCATGTGCTGGGCAGGGTGCGATCGTCTGGCCAAGATCGCTGCCTATATCGGGCTTGCCGATGCCGCCGTGCATTGGCGCGCCGAAGCGGCTCGACTACATGCCGCAATCTGCGAGCGGTGCTGGAGTCCGACGTTAGGCAGTTTTACCGCGACCATGGGAGGCGACTCGCTGGACGCCTCGCTGCTGCGCATGACCGATGTGGGGTTCTTGCCCCCCGACGACGCTCGTCTGATCGGCACGGTGGAGGCCGTCGGACGCAACTTGCGCCACGGCGACTTCATCTACCGGTACGTTAGTGAGGACGATTTCGGGCGCCCGGAGAACGCGTTCTTGGCCTGTACGTTCTGGTACATCAATGCACTGGCGGCGCTCGGTCGCGTCGACGAGGCCCGCTCCATGTTTCACAACGTGCTGGCGCACCGAAACCACCACGGCTTGTTGGCTGAGCACATCGATCCGCGCACGCATGAACAGTGGGGGAACTTCGTGCAGACGTACAGCATGGTGGGCTTGATCAGCTCCGCGGTGCGTCTCTCCACTCCGTGGGATAAGGCCTTCTAGCCGCGCCACACCTCGCCTAACAGACGCATCCAGTTTCCTCCAACGATCTTCTCGATTCGTGAGGAGCTATGGCCACGCTTGGCCAGCGCGTCGGCAATCAAGTCCAGCCGCCGAGGTGCGTTGAACTCAGGCACATAGGTAAACACATCCTCGGACTCGCCTGGCGCGGAGATGCCGAGTCGACGGCGCGTCTGGATGCTCTCAGCGTGCGCCTTCCTGAACTCTGGTGTGAGGTCGATCGGCGTGATCGAGTTGTCACTGCCAATGCCAACGTGGTCCTCACCACAGACGTCGAGGGCGTGCTCAATGTGCCGAATCACGTCGTCACCGTGTGGTTGTCCCTCGGTTCGCAGGTACGGCATGAGGTAGATACCCACCACGCCCCCGCGATCGGCAATCGCCTTGAGCAGGGCATCGGGCTTGTTCCGCGGCATGTCGGCGATGGCGCTACAGCCCGTATGCGTCGCGGCCACCGGCTGTGTCGACGCTCGGAGCGCGTCCAGCGACGTCTGCCGGCCCACGTGACTGACGTCGACCAGCACTCCCAGTTCGTTCATGCGCGCGATGCACGAACGTCCAAAGGTCGTGAGCCCGCCGTTGGCGGGTTCCAAGCACCCATCGCCTAACAAGTTGCGCACGTTGTAGGTGAATTGGACAATGCGCACCCCTAGGTGGTAGAACAGATCCACCCGGGACACATCGTTGGCGAACATGGTGCCATCCTGGAACCCGAGGATGACTCCCAGGCGTTTGGTGCGCTTGGCTTCCTTGAGGTCGGACAGGTTGCGCACCTTCAGCAATACGTCCGGGTGTGCCGCGAATTCGCGCTCCCAGAACGCGATATTGGCCACCGTCTCGACAAACGCCGGATCGCCGACGCCCGAGCCATTCACCGTAGCGTTGCAGCCGGTCATGCCTGAGGACCGCGCATTCTCGATCATCGCGGCGGAGAACGGGCGACCGTACATGTCATTGACGTTGAACGGCCCAACGGTCGCCAAGAGGTCAATGACGTAAGACGCATCATATCCAGGCCAAGACATCACGATCCCCGTTGCCAGCGTTGCGAGGTGGTCATGCCATGCACTACTTCCAGACCTCTCCAAAGACGCGCTCCCAATTGCCGCCGATGATCTTGGCAATACGCGCCGATCCGTGCCCTGCCTTGGCGAGGGCGTCGGCGATCAGTTCCATGCGCCGCGGCTGGTTGAAGTCAGCGACGTAATTGAACACACTCTCGTCCTCGCCCGGCGCCATGATGCCGGCTTTTCGGCGACCCTGCACGAACTGCACGTGCTTGGCGCGAAACTCCGGCGTGATATCCAACGGTGTAATGGACAGGTCGCTGCCGATCCCCACGTGATCCTCGCCGCACACATCCACGGCATGTGAGATGTGCTTTACGACGTCGTCCGCGTTAGGCGCTGACCCGGTACGCAGGAAGGGCATCAGGTAGATGCCGACCACACCGCCGGTGTCGGCGATGGACTTGAGCAGCGCGTCGGGCTTGTTCCGCGGAACGTCATTCAACGCCGCACAACCGGTGTGGGTGGCCGCCACCGGCTTTTTTGACGCCTTCACCGCGTCGGCACTCGTCTGACGACCAACGTGGCCCAGATCGACCAACATGCCGACGTCGTTCATGCGCTCGATCACCCGGCGGCCGAAGGTGGACAGTCCGCTGTTGGCCGGTTCCAGGCAGCCATCACCAAGAAGGTTGCGGACGTTGTACGTGAGTTGGATGATCCGCACGCCAAGGCTGTGGAACAGATCGACACGCGAGACGTCGGCGTCGAGCATGACGGCGTCCTGAAAGCCAAGGATGATGCCCACGCGACCGCTTCGCTTGGCCTCCTTCAGGTCAGCCACGGTGCGAATCTTCATCAGGGCATCGGGATGTGCGACGAGTTCGCGCTCGTAGTAGGCGATGTTCTGCACGGTCTGGATGAACGCCGGGGCGCCGACACCGCCGCCGCTGCAGGTCGCGTTCACCGCGGTGATTCCTGACTTCCGCGCGTTCTCTACCATGTCCGGCGAGAGCGGCTTCACATACTGATCGGGAGAATTGAAGTACGTGACGTTCGCCAGGCAGTCGATGACCATGGCGTCGTTGTAGCCGGGCCATGCCGGTGTCACGTCCGAGAGCATGGGCGCGGGCGCGCCGTCGGCGGACCGGCCAATGGGGAGTGTGGATGCGGCGGTGGCAGCGGCGGCGAGTCGGGTGAAGTCGCGCCGGGACATGGAGCGCTCGGACATGGAGAGGGAGAAAGAGTCACCTCTAACATGCAGGCCCCGAGTCCAATGCGTAATCCTGCGCCGTGCCTCGGTCACTTCGCACTGCGCTCTACCGCTTCTTGTTCACGGTGGAGCGCAGCGCGAGGGACGAACGTCAGGGTGCCATGCCGCTGGCAAGTCGCGGCGTGCTGCGCACAGGTAGTTCCCACGCTTGCGTGGACGCCTCGCTTACTTCCGAGGGTGCTTGCGACGCCGGGTGGGCGTGCAAGACGATATCGAGGTCAGCGCCCAGCGCCTCGGTAAGGCGCAGTAGCGTGTCCATCTGCCAGTTGTGTGTGACCGTTTCCAACGCAGCGATACGTTGACGCGTGACACCCATCCGCTTGGCCACGTCGGTGAGTGTCCATCCACGCTCACGACGTATCCACCGCAGCTGCAACGCCACGGCATGACTGGGCGAGAGTGGGATGGCGACGCAAGCCGTCGGCACTAGGCGGATCGCTTCGTCGCGTGGTCTTGGGGGCAGCTCCCCGCGCCGGAGCATGACGGCAATACAGCTGTGCAGCGCCGCCCGGGCCTGGGTGGTCACGTGTGACAGATCCGGGCCCTCGGCCCGGAGTCCGGGCAGGTCAGGGAACTCCAGTGACCAGCCGTCGACGGTTCGTTCAATGAGGGCGATGTACTTCATATGAATGGTCCGCAGCCGATGATGCACTGGGCACGAATATCCCCAGTGCATCTGGCGGCGTCTCCTACCGGCAAACGCCCACGTACTTGGTGCCCTTCACGCCATTCAACAGGTCGTTCGATTCCCGCTCGGAGAACCCGATGGGGAACAAGCAACCTGGTTGCCGAACGGCCGTGGAGTTCGCGTTCCAATTCGGGTCCACGACTTTCCATCGGTACATGTCGTTCAGGCGGCGTCCCATAAAGAGCAGGGCCACGCGACGCTCCCACTGCAGCACGTCGCTGCGCGACAGTCCGGACGTGCCTTGCAGCACGCCACCGACATACGCCGGAGCCAAGCCCTTCGCCGCACGGAACGTGTTGATTGCGGCGTCGAACCCGGCGTTGTCACCAGCAGCCAGCTTCGCCTCCGCAATCAACAGACGCATTTCGTTGTCCGAGACCACGCGCAGCGGTGGCAAGTTTGGATCTCCACTGTACGCGCAGTTGGTCGGAGTGCACGCCGCCAGGTTCACGAGGGCGACGTTCTCGGTTGAAAATGGCTCTTGCCGCGTCGATTCGACGATGTCTTTCAGCACCATCGCCGATGGCTTGTTCGTGGAACCCAACGCGGTGAAGAAGGGGGACGTCGTGATTTCGACGCGGTTGTTCAGCTCAAACCCGAAGGGGGGATTCCCCTGGTTCACCGACGTCACCAGCACGTCGTGGCTCGTGAACCCGGCCGCCAACGCCGCCGCCGCATCCGCCGCGTATCCGTTGTCGGACACGAGCGGGTTCGTCGGATTCGCCGGCACCGGATTGAGCTTCGCCCACACGCCCTTCGCGTGCTTCACCCGGGCACTCATGGCGAGGAGCGTCGGCCGCAGGTCGCCGTTCATCGCCAGGCCCTTGCTCACCGCGCTCTGGGCACTGTCATACATCTTCGACATGTTCGTCTCGCCCACCGGCGCACCGGCCACCGTGCGGTCCGAGATCGTGAAGTCATCGTACATGTCGCCGATCAACGCATACATCACGGCCTTGTTCAGGTACGCGCGTTCCAGGAACGCGTCGTCGGACAACTTGCCGGCCTTCTGGAAGCCTTCGAGCAGCTTCACCGCGTTGTCCGCCAGCCAGCGCGCTTCGTTCACGTTGAACGACGCGGCGTTGGTATACTCGTTGGCCTGATTGCCGGCCTGGCCCTGGTCCAGCTGCTGGTAGTCATCCCGCGACCCACGGAAGATCGTCTCGTCCGTGATGGCCGCGTAGGGCGTGTAGATCGACTGCATCGCCCGAACAGCGCTGTTCTCCGCGCCGTTGATGATCGTGCCGGCCGCCGCGGGGTTCGTCAGGGCGTCCGACGTGACGTTGTTCGGGTTGTCGACTTCCAAAACGCCCGAACAGGCCGCAAGCGCCAGGGTGGCCAGCGACGCCGCCGCGGCGCGCACGAACGTGCGCGCCGGGCGAAACATGGGGGTGGATGTCATGTAGAGTCGCTCCATCTTAGTAGCCAAGGCGGACGGACAAGGCGACACGCCGCGGGATGGGCATGCCGAAGCCGTCGATGCCTTCGTTGAAGTTGTTCTGGAGACCAGCGCCCACACCGGCGGAATAGATGTTGATTTCCGGATCCTGACCGATGTAGTGCGGGGCCCAGAGCATGAGGTTGCGGCCCGTCAGGGACAACGACAGATCGCGAGCGCCGAGGCGTTCAGCCAGCGAACGCGCCGCGGTGTACGTCACGGACAGTTCGCGCCACCGGACAAAGTCACCCGGCGACTGCTGGTTCAAGCCTGGATACGAGTTCAAACCAATAAGACCCAGCCAGTCCTTGGCTGCGGCGAGACGCTGCGCACCGGTGCTGGCCGGATTGCGGAGCACCCCTTCGACCTTCGCGGCGGCTTCGGTGTTCTGGCCACGCGCGTTGGCATTGCGGAAGGCGCAGGTCAAGCAGGTGTACTGGTAGTTCCCGCCCTTGTATTCGAAGAGCGAGTACACGCGCCAGCTCTTGCCGATGTTCACGGACCCACCGAACGACCCCGTCCAATCCGGGAAGGGCTTGCCGGTGAAGTGATCGAGCTTGTCCGTGTCGCCATCTTCGTCCACCAGCAACACGACGTTGCCGGCGACCAGCTTCGACAACGGCGAGGCGCCAGCGAGGGCCGCGGCCACCTGGGCTTCCGTGTCCGGCTTGCCGTCGCCATTGAAGTCATACGGCAGTTCACCGGAGTTCAAGCAGGTGTAGGTCTTGCCCGCCGGACGCTCGGAGCACGAACGCACGAGCTTTGCACCGAACATGGCGCCGGGGGTGTAGCCTTCCTTGATGTAGTTGCGGTACCGCGGATACGAGCCGCCAACCTTGATCTCGGCCGCGCCACCTAACGAGGTGACGGTCTGCGACAAGTAGGCGCCGTTCACGAAGATGTCAGCGGAGAAGTTCGCCTTCTGGACCAGGAACGCCTTGATGCCGATTTCCTGACCATTGGCTTCCATCTCGCCGATGTTCGACAGCTGCGTGGCTTGGAAGCCACCAGAGATCGGATACTGCTTGTCCACCAGCAGGTCCTTGATCTTCCGCTTCCAGTACGTGTACTGGAGCCCGATCTTGTCATCGAACAAGCCGAGTTCGGCACCACCTTCCAGCTCGGTGGAGACTTCCGGCTTCAGGTCGGGGTTACCGATGTTGCCCGGCGCCAAGCCGGAACCAGCGTCACCGGATAGCGGGTTGAAGGTCGTCAGCTTGGAGAAGGCGCCCGGCTGACGGCCCGATTGACCCCAGGCACCGCGCAGACGGACCGCGGAGATGCCCCACATCGGCTTCCAGCTCGCTCGGTCGGACGGCACCACGGAGAGGGAGACCTTCGGGTACAGCACGCCCTTCGAGCTCTTACCGAACGTGGAGCTGTAGTCGTAGCGGGCGCCGCCCGTCACGTAGATCCAGTTCGTCAGCCCCAACTGTTCCTGGGCGAACAAGCCACCGTTCACCGTCTCGCTGACCGTTTCGAGCGCCTGAGCGTCATCACCGGCCGGGGTGACGTTGATGCCCGGGCCCGGGAAATTGTGGTTGAACGAGCCGGGCTGCGCAGCCTTCGAGAAGAAGCCCTGCACACCACCCACAAACGACGAGTTCAGGCCGAACAGCGACTTCGAATAGTTCATCTTCGAGTCCAGCGTGATTTCGCGCTGGTTACGGTCCTGCACGGTACGGTTCCCGGCCGGATCGTTGTTGTACACCGCGTTGAAGTCGGTACCGAACGGCTGGAAGCCGAAGTTCTGGCCTCCCGTGTAGTCCACACCGGCCGTGGTCGCCCACGACAGGTTCTGCCACGGCGTGTACGTCACGTCCACGGCGCCGATGATCCGGTCGATCTTCTGCTGCGTGTGAATCGCCATCAACTCTTCCGGCGTGCCGAAGCCCTGGACGCCAAAGGTGTTGCCCGGGCCCTTACAGGTGCCGTGACCCGTGTTGTCCGCCGCACCGTTGTTGCAGCTGACCAGTTCCGGCTTCCCAAAGAGGGCTTGCGTTACCGGTGCGAAGATGTTGTTGGCGTTCTGTGGCGTTTCCTGGAACGTGTTCGTGTACGACGACCGCACGCCAATGCGCAGGCTGTTGTACGGCACGAAGCCCAGGTTCACCGTCGCGTTCGCGCGACGCACCACGTCCACCGACGGACCGTACTGCGTGCCGCCGAACGGCCCATCTTCCTTGTAGTAGCGACCATTCACGAAGTACGTCAGGGCTTCCGTGCCACCGGTGACACCTAACGACCCGGTGGTCGACTTTCCGACGTCGTAGAAACGCTGGACGTAGGGCTCGTCAAATGGCTTGTAGTCCTGGATGTCGGTGCGGCCATAGAAGGCGTTCAATGCCGCCGCGCTCGTGGCCCCCGTCGTCGGACCATACGGGACACCCCAGTTCGACTCCAGCCGGTTCGTCGGATAGCGCAGCAGGTCGCCCTGCAGCTGGAAGTCCCACTTCGGCTTCCCGGCCGATCCCTTCTTCGTGAAGATCTGGATGACGCCGTTGGACGCTTCCGTGCCGTACAGCGTGGCCGCCGCAGCGCCCTTCAGAATCTCGACGCGCTCGATCGTGCTCGGATCGATGTCGTCCAGACGCGAAGGCGCAGCCGCACCGCCATCACCAACGTTCGCCGAGAAGTCGCCTGACGAGTTGATGCGCAACCCATCGACGAAGATCACCGGCTCGTTCGACTGCGACAGCGACGCGTTGCCGCGGATACGGATGCGCGCGCCGGTGCCGGTCATGCCCGACGAGGGCAAGCCAACGACGCCTGGCTCACGACCCTGCAGCAGCTCGTTCGTCGTGGCGATCGGTGCGAACTTTGGCGGTTCCACCTGCGCCACCGTATTGCCGAGGTGCTTCACTTCCGTCGCCATGGCGGTACCCGTCGTCACGACGGCTTCCAGCTGCAGCGCGGATTGGCCGAGCTCAAAATCGGCTCGGACCGTTCCCCCAGCACGCACCACCACCTGCTTCGCACCGGCCGTGAAGCCGATGAGTCGCGCCCGCAGGTCCAGCGTACGAGCCGGAGCGTTCGCGATACGATAGTTGCCCTCACGGTTGGTCACCGCGCCGACGCCCAACCCGAGAGCGCCCACCTGCACGCCTTCGAGCGGACGCCCGGTCTGGGCTTCCTTCACCGTGCCTTCGATCACGCCGACACCGCCCGCTTGGGCAAATGCCGACGTTGCGGACAGTGCGCTGACTGCAACAGCAGCCACTGCCCTGCGCCAACGGACATTACTGCTCATGATGCCCTCCGAGTTGAACTCGTTAGGGTGTAGGGATTCGCGGGATCCTGCGGCAAGCAGTTGGGGAACCACACGCTGGCATACCGGAGCACTCGGCGTCGCCTTCGCATGAACCCCACCACCAGACGCCCCCCCGCACCACTTCTGCCGTACGAAACACAAAGCCCGGCCACGCATGACGCTGCGCAGCCGACTGGTTCACTCACCTGTTTCTGTGTGTGCGCCGTCGAAAATCGGACCCTGTCCTTCGATTTAGCGCCGCGACGATGTCACCTTTTGCATAGCGCTGTCAATAGAGGAGTTACGAGCCGCATTGCCACGCGCCCCTGCCTTCAAAGGTGACCGTCGTCACAACTGATTGACAGGCAAATACTTAACAGCCAATTCACGAGGCCGCAGCTCCTGTATTGCCCCGAAGAGCGCAATTCCTCCGTTCGCCCCATCAATTGAGTGCAATGTCCGCAACGACTGGGGTTCCATCCGGCCGCCGCGCGTCCCTGAAGTATCGATTCTGCGAGTCGTTCGAACCGTGCCCCTGTCCGCGGGTAGGCCACTTAAAGCGATCCGGCTTTTCGTTGGAGCGAGCCATAGCCGGCTGCACTCTCGAAGCATGAAGGGCTGGGTCGAAGGCAGGGTCGACGTCGTCTCGCGGAGCACGCGGGAACGCGTCGCCCTAACGACGGGGGATCGCCTCGTCGTGTTTTGCGCCGAACGTTGGACAGTCCGGCTGGAATTCAGGCGGCGCGCTTGTGGGACGTCGATCCCGCCGCTTCACATTCTGGAGCTACATTACCCTCGAGACCCTGTCCTATGATGGTATGTCACTGAGCGACGCGCGTGTCTGCGCCGATATCGCCAACTCTCACGCCCGCACGTTCGCGTTGGCCGCTCGGCTCCTTCCCTTGGAGAAGAGACGTGGCGCGTTTGCGTTATACGCCATGTGCCGCACGGCAGACGACATCGTGGACCGCGTGGTGCCCGGCCAGCCTCTGCAATCGTGTGAGCGCCAACTGCAACAGTTTGCGGACCGCGTTTGGCAGGCCGTCGAGGGCAAGCCCGCCGGACCGATCGAACGCGAACTCGCTTGGGCATCCGCGCGCTTTGCGATCCCACGTACAGCGATGGCTGAACTGCTGGACGGCGTGGGCAAGGACCTGACCATTACACCGTACGAGACATGGGACGAGCTCCGCGCGTATTGCGAAGGTGTCGCGTCGAGTGTCGGTGAAATGTGCGCGGCCGTATTCGGGATCGTGGATCACTCTCGGACGGTTCAGGCTGACGCGAGAAGGTCCGCCCGAACCCTCGGCGTTGCGATGCAGTTAACGAATATCCTGCGCGACGTGGGTGAAGATGCCTGCCGTGGACGCTGCTACCTTCCCGAGCGCGAGCTCAACCGCTTCGGCATTTCGCGAGCCGACGTCCTAAGTGGCCGCTCACTCGCCGAGCTTCCGGGTTGGGGCGATGCCATGCGGCTGCAGATCAGGCGCGCGCGCGAATTGTACCAAGAATCGATTCCTGGCATCGGCCTGCTTTGCGACGACGCGCGCGGATGTGCCAGCGCTTGCGCCGACGGCTATGCACGTATTCTCGAAGCGATCGAAGCCAACGGCTTCGATAATCTGACTCGCCGTGCACGCGTGGCGTGGCCAACCCGTGCGCGTGTGTTGTTCAACGCGTGGCGTGGACGTTCGCCAGCGTTCGGCAGGAACCTGACGGCGGTCGCGTGACCACTCCGCGCGCGTTGGCGGACCCCGCGGTCCCCGGTCCGGTAGCGCTCACTTCGGCGGAGTGGTTTTCGGCGGCACGGGCGTTGTTTGTGGTGCACGTAGCGCTGACGGTCTTTGCCACGGTGGCAATGACCACGATCTTGAATGGACCGCCAGGCCCTTGGCTGCAACAGGAGCCGAACGCGACCATCATGCGGCTCGGCTGGACCTACACGGGTCCCACGTACGTCGTAATGGGAGCCTTGGCCGCCCTTGCGTACGCTGCGGGAGCCCTTGGCCGGCGGCGCGCCCTCTCTCTCTTCGTCGTTGGATCCTTGGTTTCGTTAGGCGCAGAGCTCCTGGGTACCAGCACTGGACTCCCATTCGGCGAGTATCACTACACCACGCTCTTGGGGCCGCGTGTGCTCGGCCTGGTACCGTTCCCTATCCCGATCTCCTGGTTCTACATGTTGTATGGGAGCCTGGCCATTGTGGGGCGACTGGCCGGCACGAACGCACGCGACGATAGCAGAACGCGGTGGCGTTGGGCCGCCTGCGCCGGTGCCGTGCTGCTGGCCTGGGACATTTCCATGGATCCCGCCATGGTCCGAACGGCGCACTGGGTATGGGGCGCCGGTGACCTGTTCCACGAGGCCGGACTTCCTGCGTGGCTCGACGCGTTCTTCACGCGGCCGGTGTTCTATGGCATGCCACTGTCGAACTGGTTCGGGTGGTACCTGACGGGAACGCTCATCGCCCGTCTCATGTTGGCCATCGTGCCCCCGCGGACCTTGGTGGTGGCCCTGGCCCCGACATCCTTGCCGATACTGTTGTACCTGTCGAACGGGATCATGCCGGTGGCGCTGTGCATTCGCGATGGCCTCTGGTGGGCGGCGGCGCTCGGGGTGCTGGCCATGCTGGTTCCTGGCGTGCTCGCACTTCGCCGGCCCCCGGGTTTGCGACCGGCCGAGGCGCTCCCCTGAAGATCGTCGTGATTGGCAGCGGATTTGGCGGCCTGGCTGCCGCGATCCGCCTTCAGGCCCACGGCCACACGGTGACAGTGCTCGAGCAACGAGATCGCGTCGGCGGTCGAGCGTCTGTTTTCACCCAGGACGGGTTCACCTTCGATGCTGGCCCGACCATCATCACGGCGCCGTGGCTCATCGAGGATTTGTTTCGGCTGGCGGGGCGGCGAATGGAGGACGCCATCCGCTTGGTGCCGATGGATCCGTTCTACCGCGTCCGCTTCGAGGATGGAACCAGCGTACGGTACACGGGCCGCGACGACGACACAGAGTCCCAGATCCGACAGCTCAACCCCGCCGACGTGGAGGGGTATCGTCGGTTTCAGGCGGCCGCTCGTGACGTCTTCAACGCCGCCATGCCGCTCATCGACACGCCCTTTCACCGATGGACCGACATGGCGCGACATGCTCCAGCGCTGCTGCGCGTGAAGGCGTGGCGCTCCGTGGCCGGCATGGTCAATCAATACGTTCGCGACGAACGGGTACGTCAGCTGCTCTCGTTCCACCCGTTGCTCATCGGCGGCAACCCATTCGACAGCTCGTCGATTTATGCGCTTATTCACACACTGGAGAAAGAGTGGGGGGTGTGGTTCGCCATGGGCGGCATGGGCGCGCTGGTGCAGTCCCTGGCGGACCTGTTTCAGTCCTTGGGCGGGAGGTTGCAGCTGAATGCACGGGTGACAGAAATCACCGTGGACGAGCGCACGCGTCGAGCCACGGGGGTGGTTCAGGCCGACGGAACGCGCGTCCCTGCCGACGCTGTGGTTAGCAATGCCGATTATGCCGCGACCTACCAGCGGCTGATCGCGCCGCACGCCAGACGCGTGAACAGCGACCGGCGCGTGCGCTCCCTGCGCCACTCGATGTCGCTGGTGGTGATCTATTTCGGCACCGACCGGCGATACGAAGATGTGGCGCACCACGAAATCCTGATGGGGCCGCGCTATCGCGAACTGTTGACCGACATCTTTCATCGAAAAGTGCTGGCGCCTGACTTTTCGTTGTACCTGCACCGCCCCACCGCGACGGATCCCTCGCTCGCCCCAGCCGGATGTGACGCCTGGTACGTCCTTTCACCCGTGCCACACCTGGGCTCCGGGATCGACTGGGCTGCGGCGCTGCCGACGTATCAGCGCGCCATTCTGGACTACTTGGAGCGACGATATCTGCCGAACCTATCGCGGCACCTAGTCACCCAGCGCGTGGTCGACCCCAGGTATTTCCGCGATGAACTGGGCAGTCACCTGGGGAGTGCGTTCTCCGTTGAACCTGTGTTGACGCAATCGGCCTGGTTTCGCCCGCACAATGTCAGCGAGGACATCTCCAACCTCTACTTGGCTGGCGCGGGCACGCATCCCGGAGCCGGCATTCCGGGCGTCCTGAGTTCGGGGAAAATCGTCGCCGACTTGATCGGACCCGCTGCCTGAGCGGAAGCGGCCGGCATTCGTTTCCTTAGAACTTCACGGCAAATCCGACAAACGGAACGCCGGGGAAAATCATGTCCTTGCCAAGGGCGTTGATGAAGGCCAGGTCAACCGACATCCGTTCACCCAGGAACCGGAGCCCATACGAGATGGCGCCATTGGTGTCGCCGGCGTCGTGCACAAACCAGTTCTCGCTGATCAACGACATACGCCGTGAGATGCGACGCTGGCCACCCAGCATGATCACGGGAATGTCGGCGATGTTTCCGCCGTAGTATCCCCAACCCAGCCCAAGACTCAGGTTGTTGTCTCGCGTGCCGGTGGATGCCACACCGTACAACAACCCAAGACTTCCGGACTCGCCTTCATCGGCTGCCGCGCCGACCCAGCCTAGGAAACCACCTAACGACATCTTGAGCTGCGGCGCATCGACCACCGTGACCTTCGGCGTCAGGTAAAACATGTTGTCCGAAAAATTGCTCGTCGGAAACAGCGACAACCCGCCACCGAGTGAGAATCGATTGGTGATGCCCCACTGCGCGCCCGCCAGAAAGAGATAGATGTCCGAGAAATATCCCGTGCCCTGCTCGAGTGGAAATGCGGTTGGCGAAAAGAGCAGCCTGGTGGCGTGCGGGTTGTCAAACCAGTAGACGCCATTTCGCATGCGACTTCGCGATGATTCGTGCACCTCGGTGACGTCGGTCCGAGCCAACGACAAGTTCCCGGCGCGCAATTCGACTCGCACCGAGTCCGCCGTCACGCTCACAATGCGGCCGACAATCGTCGAACCATCGCGCAGGCGGAGAGAGTGCACGACCGTGGTGTCGCCCACCTTCACCGCGTCCAAGGTGACCTGCTGCGCCGTGGCAGGCGTCGCAAGTGCCAACAGCATGATTGAAAGAGCGGTGACCAGAC
Source organism: Gemmatimonadaceae bacterium (assembly GCA_046327745.1). Classification (GTDB taxonomy): domain Bacteria; phylum Gemmatimonadota; class Gemmatimonadetes; order Gemmatimonadales; family Gemmatimonadaceae; genus JABAQJ01. The sequence goes on from JAXLXV010000007.1 coordinate 279,959, forward strand.
GTCGCATCGGAAACTCCGGGGGAGAGTGCCTAACCACGAACGGCGCCTGAGAACGCTATCGCCGTCCCAGCCTCCGGGCCACGGGGTGCATCATGTGAACGTACCAACCCCGCACGGAACATCGGCCATTGCGTTGGAGGGGGCTTGGCAAAGGATTACCTTTCACGAGCATCCCTCGTTTCCGGGCCCGCCCGGCATTCCGCCGCACCGAACGTCGCATGAACATCCAGATCACTCCCAAGAAAACCGAAGGCGTCGAACGTTTGGTCGCCGTCGAAGTACCCGTCGAAACCGTCCGCTCCACGCAGGAGCAGACGGCCAAACGCTATGCCTCCAAGGTGCGCCTGCCGGGGTTCCGGCCGGGCAAGGCGCCGCCGGCGATCGTCCTGAAGCAGTTCGGTGACGCCATCCGCCAGGAGACGCTGGAGACCATTGTCCAAGCGGCGTACAAGCAGATCGTGGATGGGGCGACGTTCAAGCTGGCGGCCCAGCCGCACGTCCATGACCTCAAGTTCACGGATGGCGAGCCGCTCACGTTCGAGATGCACCTGGAGGTGCGACCCGAGCTGGAACTGGCGCGCACCAGCGGGTTTCGCGTCACGCGGAATGAGAAGTCGATCAATGACAGCGATGTCGACGAACAAATCGAGCAGATCCGCGAACAACGGGCGTCTTGGACGCCCGTCGACGAAAGGCCGCGTGAGGGCGACATGGTGAGCGCCGTTCTGGCCACCAGCGAAGAGGGGGAGACGCCCGAAGGAAAGGAGTACCGGATCGTCATTGGCGCCGGGCAGGCCATCCCGGGGATCGAGGAACTCATCATGGAAACCGCCCCGGGTGCCACCACGGAGCGGCCGGTGAAATGGCCGGATGACTTCCCGGACGAGGCGCAGCGCTCGAAGACCAAACAAGTCCGCGTCGCCGTCAATGACGTCAAACGCAAATCCCTGCCTGAGCTGGACGACGCATTTGCCCGCGAAGTAGGCGACTTCGAGTCCATGGAGGCACTCCGGACAGCGGTCAAAACCGACCTCACGAACAACGCCGTCCGGGACGCGGACTCCGACGTTCGTCAGAAGCTGCTGGATGAGATCATTGGGGCGAATGCCTTTGACGTCCCGCCCAGCTGGGTGTCACAGCTGGTGCAAGCCTATGAAGAGGCCTACCAAATACCCGAGGCCGAACGCGAGCGCTTTGCTGGACAGTTCCGCCCCATGGCCGAACGGCAGGTGCGGCGCGACCTCATCATCGAAACCATCGCCGAGCGGGAATCTCTCGCCTCGACCGAATCCGACCTGGACGACAAAGTGACCGAACTCGCAGGCAAGCGAAGCATGGATGTCGGACAGTTATACGCTTCCCTGCAGAAAGCCGGGCGACTGAAGGAGCTTGAACGCGGTATTACTGAAGACAAGGTCTTCAAATGGCTGTTCGAGAAGAACACGGTGGAATAGTCCGACAAGCACCTTTTCCCCGGTAGAATCTCGCCGAAACTCCTCACCAACTGACGTTCCAAGGCAGACCATGGCGACCATTTATCCTCCGTACGTAATCGAGCGTTCCAGCCGCGGCGAGCGCACCTACGACATCTTCAGCCGCCTGTTGATGGATCGCATCGTTTTCCTCGGCACGCCGATCAACGATGACGTGGCAAACATCATCATTGCTCAGCTGCTCTTTCTGGATGCGGACAATCCGGATCGCGACATCCATCTGTACATCAATTCTCCCGGCGGAAGCGTTTCAGCCGGTTTGGCCATCTACGACACCATGCAGTTCCTGAAGTCGCCGGTGAACACGACGTGCATGGGCTTGGCCGCCAGCATGGGGGCGTTCCTCTTGGCCGCGGGCAAGCCGGGTAAGCGGGCGGCCCTGCCGCACTCCCGTATCATGATTCACCAGCCGTCGGGTGGCGCTCAGGGGACGGCCGCGGATATCGAGATTCAGGCCCGCGAGATCATTTACCTGCGCGGGAAAATGAACGACTTGATGGCGAAGCATACGGGGCGTGCCGTGGAGCAGATCGAGCGCGACGTCGATCGCGACCGCTTCATGTCCGCCGATGAAGCCAAGAGCTATGGACTGATCGACAACGTGGTCGTGAACCGTGCCGAGGTCACCGAGGCGGTCCGGGCGACGGCGTTGGCGGGATGACACCCAGGCCCTAGTTTGTGACAGATGTCACAAACTAGGGTTCGCTTTGCTTGACTCACTCGCGACGCGTCTATTAGCTAGGTAGTCCGCCGCGGACCAACCCGGACGATCCCCCAGTCGGCTCCTGCGCATGTCCCACGACAAACACCTCCGCTGTTCGTTTTGCGGGAAATCGAAGGACTCAGTCCGGAAGTTCATCTCTGGGCCGTCCGTCTACATCTGCAACGAGTGTATCGCCCTCTGCAACGAGATTTTGGCGGAGGACGAGGAGCGCGAGGTTGCTGAGGCGATCACGCAGGTCCCCACGCCGCTCGAGATCAAGGACGTGTTGGACCAGTACGTGATTGGGCAGGAGCAGGCCAAGAAGGCGCTCGCCGTCGCGGTCTACAACCACTACAAGCGCATCAACTCGGGAGCCGCCAGGGACAACGAGGTCGAGCTGGACAAGTCGAACATCCTCCTGCTTGGCCCCACGGGCGTCGGCAAGACGCTGCTCGCACAGACCCTCGCACGCATTCTGGACGTCCCCTTCACGATTGCCGACGCGACCACGCTGACTGAGGCGGGGTATGTTGGCGAGGACGTCGAGAACATCCTCGTACGCCTGCTGCAGGCCGGCGACTTCAACGTGGCCGAATGCGAGCGTGGCATTGTCTATATCGACGAAATCGACAAGATCGCGCGGAAGAGCGAAAACCCGAGCATTACGCGCGACGTGTCGGGCGAAGGGGTGCAACAGGCCCTGCTGAAGATTCTCGAGGGAACCGTCGCATCGGTGCCGCCGCAGGGCGGGCGCAAGCATCCGCAGCAGGAGTACATCCAGATCAACACCAAGGACATCCTGTTCATCTGTGGTGGCGCGTTCGACGGACTGGAGAAAATCATCGAGGCGCGCACGGGCCGAAAGCAGATCGGGTTCACGCCAGACGACGTGAAGAACGGCAAGGGCAAGCAACTCAAGAAGAACATCTTCATCGAAGTTGAGCCTGACGACCTGCTTCGCTACGGACTGATCCCGGAACTCGTGGGCCGTCTCCCAGTGATGGTGCCGTTGGAGGCACTCGACGAGGAGGCACTGGTGCGCATTCTCAAGGAACCGAAGAATGCGCTCACCAAGCAGTACCACAAGTTGTTCGAGCTGGAAGATGTGAAGATCACCTTCGAGGAAAGCGCGCTGCGAGCCGTCGCGCAAAAAGCGCTCAAGCGCGGCACCGGGGCCCGCGGCCTTCGGGCCATTGTGGAGGAGACGTTGCTCGACGTCATGTTCGACCTGCCAAGTCGCGAAGACGTCGTCGAGGTCAAGGTCACCGAGGCGTGCATCCTTCACGGTGCCCCGCCCCTGCTCGAGATCAATCCCAAGCGGCAGAAGAAAGAAGCGTAAAGCCGCAGACTCGGCAGTTCGACCCAGCGCCCGACGCGGCACTCGCCGCTTCGGGCGCTTATTTTTCCGGGACCCCTGCCGCTCCGTTCCCTACCCCACCGATCGTGATCATCCGACGCGATTTCGAGCAGTTCGACGTCCCGGAACGCCTCCCCGTGCTTCCCCTGCGCGACGTCGTGCTTTTCCCGCACGTCGTCATGCCGCTGCTGGTGGGAAGGCCGGCATCACTAGGCGCGGTCGACGCCGCCCAGGCAGACGAGGGGAGTTATTTGTTGGTGGTGGCGCAGAAGAACGCCGAGACCCCGGAACCCGCACCGAACGAACTATTCCGCGTGGGGATCGTGGTGCGGCTGGCGCAGGTCACTCGGCTGGCCGGTGGTACGGCGCGTGTCCTGATGGAGGCCGTCGGCCGCGTGCGCATCACCCGCTACGCCACGTCGCAAGGTTACCTGCGGGCCAGCACGGCAGCGCTCCCCTTCTCGACTGGCAGCATGGAGCCGGATGCCAAGGCTCGGGCACGACAGGTCCTGACCTTGTTCGAGGAGTACGTCGCCTTACATCGCCGATTGCCGCAGGAAGTCGTGGCCATCGCGCAGGCCGCCAACACTGAAGAGCGCATGGCGTGCATCGTCGGCGCTCACTTGGCCATTCGCCACGAAGTTCGCCAGCGGCTCCTCGAATCGCCGACGTTGACCGAGTTGCTGGAGAACCTGGTTCACGTGCTGCAAGCGGAGATCGAGCTCCTGGGTTTGGAGCGAAAGATCGACGACGATGTGCGTGGATCGATGTTCCGAAATCAGCGCGAGTTTTACCTGCAGGAACAATTGAAGGCGATCCATCGAGAGCTCGGACAGGAAGACGCCGACGACCTGGATGAACTGCAGAAGCTCATCGCGAGCCGCCAGTTTCCCGATGCCGTGCGGGCCCGGGCCGAACGGGAGTTGCGCAAGCTCCGGCGGACATCACCCGTGTCGCCCGAGTCTACCGTCGGCCGCAACTATCTGGACTGGCTGGTCGCCCTCCCGTGGGACGAGCGCACGGACGACGTGCTCGATGTGTCCCACGCTCGTCGCGTCTTGGACGAGGATCACTACGGCTTGGAGGAGATCAAGGATCGGATCCTCGATTACATCGCCGTGTTGGGGTTGGTGGGGCGCATGGAGGGGCCGATTCTGTGCTTAGTCGGGCCGCCGGGTGTGGGCAAGACGTCGCTGGGCCGGTCGATCGCCCGTGCCCTTGGGCGCAAGTTCGTGCGTATGTCGTTAGGTGGCGTCCGTGACGAGGCCGAAGTCCGCGGGCATCGACGCACCTACATTGGGGCCATGCCGGGGCGCATCATCCAGGCCATGCGGCGTGCCGAAACGGTGAATCCCGTGTTGCTGCTGGATGAAGTCGACAAGCTCGGGCACGACTGGCGCGGAGACCCCTCGGCGGCCCTTCTGGAAGTGCTCGACCCCGAGCAAAACCGCGCCTTCAACGATCACTATCTGGAGGTCGACTACGACCTCTCCCACGTCCTGTTTGTCACGACGGCCAACTCGCTCAGCGCTATCCCCGATCCCCTCCGCGATCGCATGGAGATCTTGCGGCTGGCGGGGTATCTGGACTTCGAGAAGCACGCGATTGCCCGGCACTTCCTGGTACCGAAGCAACTCGAGCGCCACGGCGTACCGGCGAGTTCGGTGCAGATCGAAGGCGACGTGATTCCCGAGATCGTGCGAGGGTACACTCGTGAAGCCGGCGTCCGTGAACTCGAGCGTCGGCTGGCGCGCATCGCGCGAAAGCTCGCGCGCGGCCGCGCCGAGCAGGTGAGCACGACGGCCGCTGATCGCCAACCGCCAGCAACAACGGTGGTACGAGCGTCCGATCTACGAACGCTGCTCGGCGTCGCCCCTTTTGACCCCGACGACACGTCGCGAGCCGACCGCGTTGGCGTAGCCAACGGCTTGGCCTACACGTCTGCCGGCGGCGAAGTATTGGAAATCGAAGTGAGTGCGATCCCTGGTCGCGGTCGGTTGCAGCTGACCGGCACGCTCGGGGACGTCATGAAGGAGTCGGCATCGGCGGCCCTCTCGTACCTCCGAGGCCGAGCCAAGGCGTTGGGCCTGGAGCCCGACTTCCACAAGACGCGGGACGTGCACGTGCATATCCCGGCAGGCGCCACGCCGAAGGATGGCCCCTCGGCAGGCATTGCCATTGCCGCCGCGATTGCGTCGGCACTCAGTGGTGTACCTGTACGCGGCAACATCGCCATGACCGGCGAAGTCACCTTGCGCGGCCGGGTGCTGCCGATCGGTGGCCTGAAGGAAAAGTCAGTGGCGGCGCTCCGCGTCGGCATCCATGATGTGCTTGTCCCGCAAGGCAACTTGCGAGAGGTCGAAGAGTTGCCCGAGGACGTCAGGCTGCATGTGCGCTTCCATGGCGTGACGACTATGGACGACGTCCTGCGCCTTGCCCTTCGTCAAGCGGACGCCGCGTTGGCCGATGAGGCGCCGGCGCCCTTCGCCACGCACTGACTATCGCGATGAGTCACGGGACGGAACGTGAGCAGGAGAAGGATCCGCTCATCGTGCGCAGCTTGGAGTTCCTCGGCGGCATGGCGTCGGCCAGCGGCTGGCGACCCGACGCGACGTTGCCGGAGGTGGCGTTTGCGGGACGTTCGAATGTGGGAAAGTCATCGCTGTTGAACCTGCTGTTACGACGGCGGAAGTTCGCCCGCGTCAGCAACACACCGGGACGCACGCGAGAAATCAATTTTTTCAAGGTGAACGACGCCTTTACGCTCGTGGACCTGCCCGGTTACGGATACGCACGCATCTCCAAGGAGCGGCGTGATGCCTGGAAGCCGCTGATCGAGGGGTACCTGCGAAACGCGGCACAACTCCGAGGGGTCGTATTGCTGCTGGACATCCGCCGGGACCCAACCGCCGATGACCGTGTGATGCTCGACTTTCTGGCCGACATCGGCGTGCCGACGCTGGTGGCCGTGACCAAGGTCGACAAGGTTGCCCGGCTCGCGGGCGAACAGCGCGTGGTGCAGCTGGCGGCGGCACTCGACCTGGACCCGGACCAGATCATCCCCGTCAGCGCGCATACTGGAGACGGGCGCACTGAGCTAGCCGAAGCCTTGGTCGCATTGCTGGAGGCACCCTCGTGGCACAGCGCCTAGCGCTGGCCGTCGGCCTGGCGGGACTCTGGGCCTGCGCCCCGGTCCCGGCCTCGACGTCACCGAGACCCGCCGCGGTCACTGCTGCGCCTCAGGAGAGCGGTCAGGCGATGATTGCCGCCGGTCTGGGCTCCCTGAAGCAAGATGACATCGGTCTGCGCGTCAGCTTGGCCGGTTTGGATGTCCGTGCGATTCCGCTGGATGAATCGATCATTCGGACCCTCTCGCCGGACTCGTATCGATCCCTTCATGAATTGGTCGTTAGTCAGCGCTCGGTCGTGACCACGGTCGAGCGACGCACGGGGTTTCCGACGCTGAGCCTCTGGTACGTCTCCTTCTTTGGCACTGAGCAGGGCGAAGTACGGTTCAGTCCCATGGAGATGGTGGTGACCTCCGTTGGCCGCGATTTCCGACCCCTCGAAGTCGTGCCGCTGACCCCTGGGTTTGGCTCGCAGCGCTTGCGGCAACGCGAGTCGCAGAGCGCGCTCTACATCTTCGAGGGGCAGGTTGATGTGAATCAGCCGCTCTCCTTGCAGTACGAGACGGCCGTGTCTCAAGAATGGCCGCAGATTCTCGAGCGTATCGAACGAGAGCGCGTGCTTATTCGCTCGCGCGCCCGCGCCCGACCAGCGCCCAAGGGCCAGGCGGGCGCGAGCCGTTAGAGCACCCGCACCACGTCCTCCACCGGACCCGCATCGCCGCCGGCCAGCAGGTCTCGGATGTCTCTCAGCGCGTGCCGCGAACGCGGCCACACGATCCGCTGAATCCCTTGCTCGTAAGGCAGCCACTCGAACGCGTCGTGTTCAGGACCTAAAGCCGCGGCCGCTGGGCTCGTCACGACGGCAGCAAAGGCCACGGCCATCTGGACCACGCCTGCCTTGTGCAGATAGAACGGTGAGCAGCCAACGTTGTAGAGGCGAGACGCATGTAGTCCCGTCTCTTCCTCCAACTCCCGCATGGCCGCCTGCTCGGGAGATTCGCCGTCTTCCATGCGCCCATGCACGCCCTCCCAGGCGCCAGTGCATCGTGTGCCGGGACCGCGGCGGAGCACGAGTAGCTGCCACTCTGGTTTCGTCTGGCAAAGCACGTAGACATCGACGACCCCCACACGAATTTCTGTCATATCGTGCTCCCGAAATACGAGCGGGAGCACATCGCTGTGCTCCCGAGGACTGCAGCCTGATTCGGCTTCCCTGGATTAAGTCCGACGAAGCAGCGCGCGGAGCCGAGAGATGAGGGCACGCGGCCGGAACGGCTTCGTGAGGAAATCGTCGGCACCAGTCTCGAATACTCGAACTTCATTGTCCTCGTCTCCCTTGGCCGTCAGAACGACGACCGGGAGGGACGTCGTGCTGGGCTTCGACCGAAGGTGCGATAAGACGCCGTAACCGTCCAGCCGCGGGAGATTCAGGTCGAGCACCACAATGTCCGGAGCGCTCCGATCGATCTCATCGAGCGCATGGATACCGTCGCCTGCTTCTACAACCGTGAATCCGTCACGCTCTAGCAGGTCCTTCAGGACGAGCCGGAGTGGCGCTTCATCCTCGACCAACAGGACGGTCTGCCGGCCATTGTTTCGCTTGGAGGCGCCGCCCGGAGTGAGATCGTCGACGAGTTCGAGCACTTCCTCCGGAAGGAATCCAGTGCCCGCCGAAGGAACGGAGCGCGCTGGCGTCTGGTACCGCGCGCGCGGCGGCGACGTGATCGTCCGAACGGTAGAAGGAGCGGGGGTGACCGTCTTGTTGGTGGCTCCGCCCGCTGGAAGAGCCTCGTCCTTCTTTCCCTGTTCGAGCGGCACTTCGAGCACACGCAGCAGCTCGTCGACGTCTGTGAGTCCGGACAGCACGTGTTCGATGCCCGAGTCCCACAATGTGCTCATGCCGCGCGCTCGCGCGGCTTCGACGATCTTGTCCGTCGGCTCACCGATTGAGATCCGGCGTTCGACCTCGCTGTCCACGATGAGGACTTCAGTGATGGCCAACCGACCGCGATATCCGGTATTGCCGCATTCGGGACAGCCCACGCTGCGATAGAGCTGAGTTCCTTCGGGCAGCCAACGAAGCAAGCGACTGGGCGTCGGCTCGGTTTGCGGCTGACGACAATGCGTGCACAGACGGCGCACCAGTCGCTGCGCCACGACGCCCTTGAGTGCCGCCGCGATCTTGAAGCTCTCGATCCCGATGTCGAGGAGTCGGGCGACCGCACTGGCCGCATCGATGGTATGCAGCGTCGAGAGCACCAGGTGTCCCGTCAGCGACGCTTGCGTGGCGATCGAGGCCGTTTCGCGGTCGCGGATTTCGCCGACCAGCACCACATCAGGATCCTGACGCAGGATGGATCGCAGTGCCGCGGCGAACGTCAGGCCGGCCTTCTCATTCACCTGAACCTGCACGATGCCGGCCAACTTGTATTCGACGGGATCCTCAACCGTGACGATGTTCACGCCACGCCCCTGGATGGTTCGCAACGCGGAATACAGCGTGGTCGTCTTGCCGGATCCGGTTGGGCCGGTGACCAGCACGATTCCCTCGCGCAGGTTCACCAAGTGCTGGATCCGCTGCAGGTCGCCGTCGCTCAGTCCTAGGGACTCCAAGGACAACGTGGAGTTCCCGCCGTCGAGCACACGAATAACAACCTTCTCGCCGGTTGAAGCTGGCAAGGTGGAGACGCGGAGGTCCACGCGCTTGCCATTCACCGACACCCGTGCTCGCCCGTCTTGCGGGCGCAAACGGTCGGCGATGTCCAAGCCGGACATGATCTTGATGCGAGACACGAGCGGGACACCCACCGCACGTGGCAGCGACATCGCCTGACGCATCACGCCGTCGACGCGGTAGTGGACAAAGACACCACCCTCCTGCGTCTCCAGGTGAATGTCACTGGCTCGCTGGGCGATGCCTTCGGCGACGATGTGGTCGACCAGCCGAATGATCGGCCGCTCGCTGGCCTTGTCCGCGGTGAGGTCCAGGTCGTTCGACTCGGGCACAGCTTCGACGACGGATTCCACGTCGTACTGATGCATCCCCTCCAGCAGTTTCTCGACCGCCGTCTCTGGGCGATACACTTCTTCGATACGATCCGAAATTACGCTGGGAGCCGCCAGCTGCATCCGGATGGTGCGACCCGTGGCAAACCCCAGGGCGCGCTCGCAGTCCAAGTCGTTCGGGTTCGCCGTCGCGATATCCAGCGCCGTATCCGTGCAGTTCAGCGGGAGGATGCGATACTTGCGCGCCAGCGCCTCGGGCACCAGCTCACGCGCCGCCGCCGAGACCGCTGCCACGTCCGCTACTGGCATGCGGAACCGCGCGCCTAACGCGCGAACAATCGCCTCGTTCGTGGCAAAGCCTAACCGGACGCATTCATCCCAGAGGCTCTCCGGCGCCTGGGACTTCAACGTGGCTAACGACCCTCCGTCGAGCAGCCCCTCCAACGTCGGGAGAAGCCAATCGTCACGGATGGGACGCATTGTGGCGGTGAATCGAGGTGAGGTCAACGACAAGTCGTGAACAAGAGGTGAATGCGAACTTACGAGTCGTGCGTCACGCAGCGGTAAGTGTCAATGCGCGAGATAGTTATGAGTATCGACCGCTGACAGGGAACCACTATAGAGGACGATCCGTCAGAGGATTCGCCAAAAATCCCTCGTGACATCCACGGAGAAGCCCCACTTGGGCTCCCGGAGAGACCGGCTGATATCAAGACGAACGAGGCCGAAGAAAGGGAGCACCCCGAGCCCAACGGACGGATAGGCGCCGCTCACCCCTCGCCGGAATGGTGCCCCACCCTGCGCCACCAGCACACTCACATAGGGGGCCAAGGTCGCGCTCCCGGGTACCCGCCCCCATCGACCCAATGAGAGTGAAGGCGCAGGTACGCCGAATTGCCATTCGGCGCGGCCTGAAAAGAGCCGCTTAGCCGCGAATCGGGACGCGCCGTAGCCCGGTGCCGACACCGGCCCCCCGGCATAGAGCAGCTGGTTCGCCGGAACGGAGTCCGTGCCCCAGACTGCGCCACCGGCAGAACGAAGAAGCAGCTTCGATCGCGTAAACTCTTTTTCCACAACGATTTCAGCCGATATTCTTCCCACCGTTACATCGACGTCGGTCCCTAGGGGGGCAATCGATGACCCGGATGCGGTGACCGTTCCACGAAGAACCGATCCGCCCATGAATGCCATCGACGGCCAGTTTAGCGTCGAGAAAAGCCGGGTCTCATCGGCGGTCTGCACCGGAATCGTGGGGGCGAAGTGCCCATGCTCCGGAACCATGACCACTTCGACCGGACGCACCCGACGACGCTCAACGCCAACGCCCCACCGGAGGGCCCGGGCCCCTCCACCCACGGAAAGACGCACGGCACGCGTGTCGTACGGCTCGGTGTAGTCGGTGCCAAACTCTTGGGCAGCCAAGGAATTCACCAGACTGCTCGCCTCCGGAAAATCCCGGGCATCGGCATAATCCCGAACCACGGCGAGTTGCCATGAAAGCCTGGGTCTCTCCCATGTGAGTGAGGTGGATCCCTTGGGTTCATGGTCGCTCAGTCCGAAGCGACCCGCCACGTCAAACGACAGGCCGTGACGCAGGCGCTGCTTGACACCGGCGCCTAACGCCAACCCCTCCGCCCGGGTAATGCGCACCATGTCGCTTACGCGGTGGGCCGAAATGCTGGTACTCTGGGCCCGCGCCAACGCTCCCGCCCGCACCAAGTCACGCGCCTCTGCCTGAATGCGAACGACATCCACGTCCGTGGCCGCGCGAACATCCGGAGGAAGCGAGTCCAGTAGCCTTCCCTTCCATTCGAACCCTCGGCGGCGAGCTGGCGGCGCCAACACGATCTCGGGCCCGGGCGCGTTCACCTCCGGTGGGAGCGCGCCATTCACCTGATAGCTCCCGATTTCCCAGCGTCCGCGGATGATGCCCCGCGCCGGAAAATCCATCCACGTACCGGTGCGACGAATCTCGATTTCCTGTCGTCGCGGCAACCAGAATCGCGCTTCTTGCAACGCATTGTCGAGAACGATCGAGACGTCTTCCAAGTACTTGTCGAGCAGGGCCGCGCGCGTGAATGAGAAGGTCATGCGGACGATCTGCGCGTCTTCGCGGGACACGTACACCGCGCCCACGGCAGCCGCGACGCGGTCGTCTTTCGGCCGGACCTTGATCTCGTACACGTCAATCGAGCGACCGGGCAGTTGGAAGCTCAACGAATCCGCGATGCGATAGTCGTACGTCGCAAGTCCGGTTGCGGACATTGGGTGTGGGACATCACGTACTTCGTCCCCGTCACCCAGACGAATGATGTTCGCGAAGTTGTTTTGGACAATGCCGAGGTGATCGCGGTGGTAATTGATGTCGGTCGGCAGCAGGAGCGTGTCGCGTCGTCCAACAATCCACTGCTTGCTGTAGTTTGGCGCACGCCAATAGACTTCCAGCGCAAGCTCATCGGCTTTGACCACCTTGGGTGGGTCGGGAAATCCTTCACCGACCTGGGCAAGGAACGTCAGGTAGCCGTGCGCCATCGCCGTGTAGTTGGCAAGGCCAGTGTCGGCCAGCTGTCGTTGGCGCAACTCGGTAGCACGCTGCACAAGCGCGGTGGTTCGCGCATCATTCCAGCCAGCGGTCTGTCCTTGCGCCACTCCACTTGGAGCAAGCACACCGAGCGCGACGACCGCGCTCACGAACCATCGATGCATGACGGGCGAATATCTCCTATGACGCCAACGCGAACAAGCGAGGAATGAGCAACCTGTCCTTCGAACGGTTCGTCGAGCTCGCCGCGACGGCGAATCTGATCCCGGTCTGGCGCGACATCCTGCTGGATACCGACACCGCGGTGGCTGCGTTCGCGAAGGTTCGACGACCACCATTCGCCTTTCTTCTCGAATCGGCGCCGGCCGGCAGCGAAACGTGGGCTCGCTACACCTTTCTGGGCACGGAGCCGCGCGAGGCGTGGCGGGTTACCGACAGCATAGTGGAGCGTTGGTTGCCTGATGAGGGCTGGCATCGTGCGCGCGCGGTGAGTGACCCCATTGCCGAACTTCAGCAGCGGATACGTGCCGAACAACCCGCGCATGTTCCCGAGCTCGGAGCGTTTTGGGGCGGGGCCGTTGGCTACTTCTCGTACGATATGGTGCGCACGATTGAGCGGTTACCGCATGCGCCAACGCGCACGTCATCCGCTCCAGATGCCCTGTTCATTTTCACCAGCGCGGTCATCATCCTCGACAACCTGCTGGGCCAGGCGCGCATTGTGGTGTCTGTGCCGGTTGCGGACGCGCCATCGCCAGAGGCATTGCGCACGCGATACGACGTCGCGCGCGAGACGATCGACGCATTGGTCGACCGTCTCCGCGAACCTTCTCCCCTGCTTCCGCTGGTGCTTGAAGCTGACGCACCCCCAGCGGTGGGCAGGTCACGGTACGAACGGGATCGCTTTGAAGCTGACGTCCGACGCATTCAAGAATACATCGCGGCTGGAGATTGCTTTCAGGCCCTGCTCTCCCGGCGCATCGTATTCCCGCATGACTTCGATGCCTCTTCGCTGTATCGCGCACTGCGCGCGTTGAACCCATCGCCGTACATGTACCATCTGGTGCTAGACGGCATCGAACTGGTGGGAAGCTCTCCGGAGCTGCTGGTGCGCGTTGCGGATGGCAAGGTGGTGGTGCGACCGATTGCGGGCACGCGTCCGCGGGGCAGCCGCGAAGAGGACGTCGCGCGTGGCGCTGAATTGCTTGCCGATGAGAAGGAGCGCGCGGAACACCTGATGCTGGTGGATCTTGGGCGGAACGACGTCGGGCGAGTGGCGTCGTATGGATCTGTGAAGGTGACGGAACTGATGGCCGTGGAGCGCTACTCTCACGTCCTGCACCTCGTGAGTGAGGTCGAAGGCGCGCTTCGCGAAGGCTTGTCGGCGCTTGATGTCTTTCGAGCCACGTTCCCGGCAGGAACCATGACCGGCGCACCGAAGGTGCGGGCCATGGAGATCGTTGACGAGTTCGAACCCGAGCGGCGGGGTCCGTATGCCGGAGCCGTCGGTTACATCGCCGCAGGAGACGAGCGGATGGACCTGGCGATTACGATTCGGACGTGCGTCATTGCCGACGGGTTGGCGTCGGTGCAGGCCGGCGCGGGCATCGTGGCAGACAGTGTGCCGGCGCGGGAATGGGAGGAGACGGAAAGCAAGGCCCGCGCGCTGCTCGCCGCCCTCGGTCGCCTTCGCCATCGCCGCTAGGCATGGCCCCCTGCGACGGCGCATATTCCCTGCATGCCGTATCGACTGGTTAGTGCCAGCGGTGAGATGACGTTCGAGCTGCGCCCCGGAGCGCCGCTCGTGCTTGGCCGCGCCCTGAGTAGCGACCTGCCAGTGCTCGACCCCACGGTCTCTCGCCGACACGCCGAAGTCGCCGTGGAGTCAAGCGGCGTCACGCTGCGTGACCTCGGCTCCTCTAACGGCACCTTTGTCAACGGCAATCGCATCACCACCGCACGCGTGGTGCCCGGCGATCGGCTGATCTTTGGCAAGGTGTTGTTTGAGCTGCGAGAGCTGAGTCCCGTACTCATCGACGACGCGACGGCCGAGGGGATGCGTCGGGCAGCGCGGGCCGGCACCACGATCGTCCGGCAGATCCCGGTTCCCGACGCCGATCAAGCGCTGGAGAACGCGCTGCGATTGAGCGGTGTGCAGAAGGCCGTGGACGAAACAACCACGATTCTGCCGCAGTCCGAGCGAGACCGCCTGCGCCTGACGCTCCTGCTGGAGATTTCCAAGGCACTGACGCGGGCGACCGATGTGGATCAGATGCTGGAGAAGCTCACCCAGTTCTCTTTCCGCCTGCTGGATGTGGACCGCGTGACCATCCTGCTGTTGCGCCCCGACGGCGAGTTGGAGCCCTCGGTCTCGCGTCTTCGCGCGGGGGCGCAGTCTGTGCGCGGGATTTCGCTGGCGCTCGCCCGGACAGCGATCGAGAAGCAGGTGGCCATCCTGTCAGACGACTCCGAACCTAAGGCGAATGGGGAGGCGTTAGGACGCTCGTCCAAGACACCTGCCGCGGGCGGACGCACGGCCGCCTGTGCGCCCCTCGTCGCCGGCGAGGGTCGCGTGCTGGGCGTGCTGTACGTCGATAGCGTGACGAGCAACTACCGCATCAGCGAAGAAGACCTGGACTTTTTGGTGGCGTTTGCCGGCATCGCCGCCGTGGCGGTGGACAACGTGCGCTACGCCGAGCGCGTGCGACACGAATCCACGGTACGCGCCAACTTCGAGCGGTTCTTTGCGCCAGCCCTGGCCGCACGCATCGCGGCATCGCCAGACGCCGTTCGATTGGGTGGTGAGCGCCGGTCTGTCGCGGTGTTGTTCAGTGACATTCGTGGCTTCACCCAGTTGGCGGCGCAGATGACGCCGGACGAGACCGCGAGCCTGCTGACGGAGTATTTCACCGAAATGGTGGAGTGCGTGTTCCGGCACGGCGGCACGTTGGACAAGTTCATCGGGGACGCCGTCATGGCACAGTGGGGCGCCCCGATCAGTGAGGCTGACGACGCGGACCGCGCACTGGACGCTGCCCTGGACATGATGCGATGTGTCGAACGCCTGAACGAAGGTTGGCGTCAGCAGCAACGTCCGGAGATTCAGGTGGGCATCGGCCTCAGTTATGGTGAAGCATTCGCCGGGTTCCTTGGATCGGACCGCCGTCTCGAGTACACCTTGATCGGCGACACGGTGAACACCGGCAATCGGATCTGCCGAGCGGCCGAGGGCGGAGAGATTCTCGTATCTGACGCATTTCGCACGGCCTTGACGCGCCCGCGCGCCTTGTTGCAACGCGACCCCTTGTCCCTGCAGGGAAAGACAGATCCCGTTCCTGTCTATCGCGCGAGCCAATGATCCGACGGATTCCGCCGGGGTACGTACGGTTCGAAGCGGGCGTGGCGGAGGCGGTGGCGCATGAGAGCGTGGCGCTAGGTGTCCGGGAAGCGTTAGGCGCCGGCTCGCTGTATGCCTTTGCCGCAGCGCACCCAGATCGGCGTGACCTGACTGGTCGGCTGCCCGCGTATTCGATTCCCCTCCCAAACGGCGGGCCGCGGGTGGTCGTCCGTCGCTCACATCACGGCGGATGGCTGGCCGGCATCACGCGCGATCTGTTCGTGACGCCCACGCGGGCGCCTTACGAACTCCTGGTGTCGCTGCTCCTTGGTCGCGCGGGAATTGCCACGCCTCCGGTGTTGGCGTACGCGACCTACCCCGCCGGCCCAATCCTTCGCCGATCGGACGTCGCGACGCTGGAAGTTGCTGGGGCGGACCTTGGCGCTTGGTTGCTGGAACCGGATGCGCAGAGCACGGCTGAACGGTGGCTAGCCCCCGTCGCTGACCTGCTGAAGGGGCTGACGCGGGCCGGGGCCTGGCATCCCGACCTGAACGTGAAGAACATCTTGCTTGCCGCCGATGACGGCGGTGTGATGCGTGCGTTCGTCCTGGATGTGGACCGCATCGAGTTTCACCTGCCGGACGACCCGACGGTCCGCGCCGCCAACTTCAATCGGCTCGAACGCTCCCTGCGAAAATGGCGCTCGCGCGCAGCCACGGTCATCGACGATCGCTTGTTGCGCCACCTTCGTGAGTTGGCCTTCGCGACGTGATCGACACGCCGCTCGATCGCATTTGCATCGTGATGATGAGCGCCGTGGGCGATGCCGTCCACGTGTTGCCCGTGATCACCGCGATCAAGCGCCAGCATCCGAGCACGCACATCACGTGGGTCCTGCAACCGGGTCCGGCCACCTTGGTGCGGGATCACCCTGCGGTCGATGACATCATCCTCTTTGACCGGTCGCTAGGCTGGCGAGCGTTCGCTAATGTGCGACGCGAGTTGACGACGCGCCGCTTTGACGTGGTCCTGGCGCTCCAGGTGTATTTCAAGGCCGGCATCGTCACGGCGTTGACGCGGGCGCCGATCAAGCTCGGCTTCGATCGCGCGAGGGCACGGGATCTGAACTGGATGTTCACCACGCATCACATCCCGCCGCACCCCGTGGGTCAGCACGTGCAGGATCAGTACTTCGAGTTTCTCACTGCGTTAGGCATTTCTCCGGCGCCCGTTACATGGAATTTGGGACCGTGGGAGTCAGAGCTCGGCTGGCAACGCGAGTTCTTCAGTCGCCTGACGCGGCCGGCGGCGGCGATCGTCGTGGCTACCAGCAAGCCGCAGAAGGACTGGCTACCAGAGCGATGGGCACAAGTTGTGGACGCCCTGTACTCGGACTTCGGCTTGCAACCGGTGTTGGTCGGTGGTCGGTCGCCGCGCGAGTTGCACGCCGAACAGGTGATCATGTCGCAGGCGTCGCACCGGCCCCAATCAGCGTTGGGCAGTGGCTTACGACCGCTGGTTTCGATCCTGGATGGCTCTGCCCTGGTGCTGGCCCCTGACACGGGTCCGCTGCACATGGCGGTGGCGCTGAATCGTCCGGTCGTCAGCCTCATCGGCTATACCAACCCCAAGCGCACCGGACCGTACCTCAAGTTTCACGATCTCTTGGTCGATGCGTATGGAAACCCGGGGGAGAACTACCCGATTTCCATGGAAAATCGCCCCGACCGGATGAACAGAATCACGGTGCGTGACGTATTAGACAGGGTCGAACGGTGGCGCAGAGTGTACGCGAATGTCACCACGCCGTGACCGCCGTCGGCATCTCATCCCCCCGACAGGATTTCACCGCTCGCATACAGTTTGGAGACGACGAATGAAGCGACTGTTCATTGCTGCTGCCTCGTGCCTGGCACTCATCACCGTTGCACCTGCGGTCCGCGCACAAGGCGGGGGCGGAGGTGGGCAAGGACAAGGACGTGGGCGCATGGCGGAGATGCTCTTCAAGGACATCACCCTCACCGACGCCCAAAAGACCAAGTCTGATTCCATCATGGCGCATTACCGCGAGATGATGGGCCCGATGGGAGGCGGTGGCATGGGTAGCCCGCCCGATTCCGCCGCCATGGCCAAGCGGCGCGAAAACATGATGAAGCAGCAGGCCGACCTGCGCAGCATCTTGGACGCCGACCAGCAAAAGGTCTTCGACAAGAATCTTGCCGAGATGCGCGATCGCATGGGGCAACGGCGACCGTCAGGACGCTGACCCCGTACCACCACAAACGGCCGGTCCAGCACATGGACCGGCCGTTTTGTCGTTAGGTATGAAAGAGCCGGCCGAAGTCGTAGCCGATGCCGGAGGCCGCCAACAAATCGATCAGTCGTCCTAACGCCAGGCCCATCACGGCGAAGTAATCACCGTGCACGCGCTCCACCATCGTGGCGCCGTATCCCTGGATCCCGTAGGCACCGGCCTTGTCCATCGGCTCCCGCGTGGCGATGTATGCGGCGATTTGCACATCGGTCAACCGCCGGAACGTGACCTCCACGCTTTCTACGGAAGCGTTCATGCGGTGTCCGCGCCCGACGGCCACCGCGGTGTGGACGGTATGCGTGCGGCCACTCAATCGCCGCAGGGTGTGCGCGGCGTCTGCAGCATCAGCCGGCTTCCCCAGGATGTCTCCATCCAGCACGACGATAGTATCCGATCCGATGACCACGGCATCTGGTTGGTCAACCGCGATCTTCGATGCCTTGGCGCGCGCGAGCCGCTCGGCGTACGCTGTTTGCGCCTCGCCCGGCAGCACGGATTCATCGACGTCTGCGGGCAAGACCTCATGCGCGATGCCAATCAGGGTCAGCAACTCGCGCCGTCGTGGCGACTGCGAGGCGAGGATGACACGCGGGGCGCTCAACGTTCCAGCCACAACGTCACCGGCCCGTCGTTTACCAACTCCACTTCCATCATCGCCCCAAATTCTCCCGTCGCCACGTGCAGCCCGCGCGACCGCAGCAGGTCGATGAACTTCTCATACAGCGGAATAGCCTGTTCCGGGCGCGCCGCATCGATAAAGCTCGGACGCCGTCCCTTCTGGACATCGCCGTACAGCGTGAATTGCGACACGACCAGCACGGCGCCGCCAACATCGCCCAACGACAGATTCATCTTGTCGTCCGCGTCGGAGAAGACGCGAAGCCCGGCAATCTTCTCCACCATCCACTGCAGTTGGTCCAGCTGATCGGTATGCGTGAACCCAACGAGTATGGCAAAGCCTTGCGCAATCTCGCCGGACAATCGGGTGGGTCCGTTGCGGCTGTCCCGAATACGCACCGCGGCGCGCGAAACGCGCTGCACAAGAACTCGCATGGCGCGGAAGGTAATCGCGCTCAGGGGCTCCGCGCGACGCAGGAGCGCCACGCGGAGCCGTCGTCCTCACAGACCGGGCTTCTTTGCCCGAATAAACGCGCTCATCACTTTTCCGTCTACGGCGGCCACCAAGGGATGTTCTGTCAGCCCCGCTGAGGTGAGCAAAGCCTCAGCATCGGCAGCCGTGTACACACGGGTCGGCTCGACATCTACGTCGACGAAGCCGGCATCACTCAGCAGCGCACGGTACTCACTGTCCAGTAGCGCCCCAGACACACAGCCCGTCCACAGTGCCACGCTGTCGGCCACCGGCCTTGGCAACGGCGCGCTCAACACGACGTCCGATACCGCAAACCGGCCGCCGGGGCGAAGTACGCGGAAGGCTTCCCGAATGACCTGAGGCTTGTCGCCGGACAGATTGATGACGCAGTTGGAAATGATGACATCGACAGAGTTGGACGGCAGCGGGATGTGTTCGATCTCGCCCTTGAGAAACACGACGTTGTCCAGGCCAGCGCGCCGTTGGTTCTCGTGCGCCAACGCCAGCATGGCGTCCGTCATGTCCAATCCATACGCGCGGCCTCTTGGGCCGACCCGTCGCGCCGACAACAGCACGTCGATGCCGCCGCCTGAACCCAGATCCAACACGGTCTCTCCTTCGTGAAGCTCGGCCAACGCGGTGGGATTCCCGCAGCCAAGTGACGCGAGTAAGGCCTGTGTGGGAATTCCCTCGGTTTGACCGGCGTCGTAGAGATCCGACGTGATTGGATCCCACGTGGCTTCTTTGTCGCTGCACGCGGAGGTACCGCACCCGCAGGTCGCGGCCTTGCCCTCTGTTGCACGATTGGCGGCGGCGGTGTATCGCTCCCGCACCGTGGCGCGAACGGCGTCGACCGACGCGCGCGTCAGTGTGGTCGTGCCGGCGCTGCCACCGCAACAGTCGGGGCCGCAGCAGCCACTGTCTTTGTCAGTCATGGCTCTCATTCTCCGTGAGTTGCAACCGCATGAAGGTCGCGCTGGCCGGACACGCGTCAGCGAATTCACGCGATTGTCTAATGCCTTCGGGCGCCTCGGTTCGCTCGACTTCCACGAACCCGAAGCGGGGGAAGTAGTCCTTCGCCGTCGTCGTCAACAGGTAGATCGCCCGCAGTCGTTGGCGTCGCGCCCACGCGAGGCGATCGCGGGTGAGCACTCCGCCAATGCCATGGGTGCGGTGGGCGACGTCCACCGCCGCTGAGCGCAGCAGCCCATCCTGGCCGTAGCACTCGATCCCCTCCACGCCGACCACCCGCGTGCCCTCGATCGCGACCGCGAAGTTCTCGCCGAACTGGTGCTCCAGCCCGTCTAACGGAAGGTCCGCGAGCCGCAACAAGTCGCGGACTTGTTCGACGTCCTCGGAACGCGCACTTCGCACCTGTATTGCCGTTCTCGGTTCCATGTCGTTTCCCGATGTGCAGCGCCGTTGGTGGGCGCTGGTACGCTCAGTGACCGCGTTTGCTATATGTGAATGCGGACGTCATGTGTCGACCGTCGGCCAATCGGAGCTAGGAATGCGACCCGGTCAGCCAAGCCTGCAAACAGTCCGCCACCTGGCCAGTCGGGCAGTACACCGTCGGCTTCAATTGCTGGATCACGGCCCGCGACTCGGGACCTCCGTGTGCGGCGTGCTCGCTCCCCGCAATACTCATCATCGTCTCCCTCGTCACGCGTGTCGGTGCATCGATAATCGTCGATGCACTAAGCGAAATAAAAACTAGACCAGCGACTCCAGTTCACCAGCAATCCGTGAGCGCACCGCATCAAGGGCCGCGCGATTCACACGGTAATACGCCCACAAGCCAATCTTCTCGCTCTCCACCAGGCCGGCCTCTCGCAACAGACGCAAGTGGTGCGACACGGTCGGTTGCTTGACCGTCACGGATGCCTCCAAGTCGCAGACACACACTCGCCCCTCGTTTCGCGCCAGGACATCCAGCAGCTGCAATCGAATCGGATGCGCGAGAATGGCAAAATCCTCCGCCAGCCGCTGCGCCTCGCGTTCCCCAATCCGGGGACGCGCCGAACGATCGCAGCAGCGGTCGCCGACCTTTCGGTCGAGGAGTTCAAGGGCCTTTGGCATCGTGGACGGAAGGGTAGTCTGTATATTGACGATTGTCAATATAGTGTCGGCCGCGCCGGAAACAAAACGGGCGACCCATCGGGTCGCCCGTTCCATCACCATCCAATCCTGCGCTACTCCACCGTGACGCTCTTCGCGAGGTTGCGTGGCTGGTCCACATTGGACCCGCGCTTCACCGCGACATAGTAGGCGAGCAACTGCAGCGGGATGCTGGCCAAGATCGGCATCAGCAGGTCCAGCGTTTCCGGAATCCGGACTTCATAATCGATCTTGCCTTTCAACGCCGGTTCGTCGCGACTGGTGATGGCGATGACGCGACCCTTTCGCGCTTTCACTTCCTGCACGTTGGACGTGATCTTGTCGAAGACGGAGTCATGCGGCGCGATGAACACCACGGGCATCATCTCGTCGATCAACGCAATCGGACCGTGCTTCATCTCGGCGGCCGGATAGCCCTCAGCATGGATGTAGGAGATTTCCTTGAGCTTGAGCGCCCCTTCCAGTGCCGCGGGGAAGTTGTAGCCGCGACCGAGGTACAGGAAATTGGAAGCTCGCTTGAACTCTTCGGCCAGCGCCTCAATCCCTTCGGCACGATCGAGAATCTCCTGCACTTGAGCGGGAATTGCCTTCAGCGCCTCCACGATCTCGCGACCACGCAGGATGCTCATGTCTCGCAGTCGGCCCAACTTGAGCGTGAACAGGAGAAGAGCGGTTACCTGGGACGTGAAGGCCTTCGTGCTGGCAACCCCGATCTCCGGACCAGCGTGAAGGTAGATGCCGCCGTCGGCTTCACGAGCGATGGTCGATCCGACCACGTTCACGATGCCTAACGTACGCGCACCACGTCGCTTGGCTTCCCGCATGGCCGCCAGTGTGTCCGCCGTCTCTCCTGACTGAGATATGACGATGCACAACGTGCGTTCGTTCACGATCGGATTGCGGTACCGGAATTCCGACGCGTACTCCACTTCCACAGGAACTCGGGTGAGCTCTTCGATAAGGCTTTCGCCGATCAGGGCCGAATGCCAGCTGGTGCCGCACGCCGTGATGACGATGTTGTCGAATGAGAGCAGCTCTTCATCCGTCAGGTTCAATCCACCAAGCTTGGACGTCCCTTCATCCGGCAGCAGGCGGCCGCGGAACGTGTTCTCGATGGTCTGCGGTTGCTCGAAGATCTCCTTGAGCATGAAGTGCGCGAACCCACCGCGCTCAATCTGCGCCAGGTCCCAGTCCACACGAGAAACCTTCTTCTTCAACTCCGTGGCATTCAGGTCGATGATGCGATAGCCCTGGCGGTCTAGGACCGCGAGATCGCCGTCATCCAAGTACACCACCTGCCGTGTGTGCGCGAGAATTGCCGAGACGTCGCTGGCCACGAAATACTCATCCTCGCCCAACCCTACCAGGAGCGGGCTGCCCTTGCGCGCGGCAACGATCTTGTGGGAGTCCACGCCAGAGATGACGGCGATACCGTACGTCCCCTCGACCATCCGCAAACTCTGTATTACGGCCTCTTCCAGGTTACCGTCGAAGAACTCCTGGATCAGGTTGGCGAGGACTTCGGTGTCGGTGTCCGACTGGAACTTGTAGCCCCGCCCTTCCAGCATGTGCTTGAGCACCGTGAAGTTCTCGATGATGCCGTTGTGTACGACGGCAATCGTGCCGTCCTGGCTCATCTGAGGGTGCGCGTTGACTTGGTTCGGCGGCCCGTGCGTCGCCCAACGAGTGTGGGCGATCCCAGTCGTGCCCGCCACCGGTGTCGACGCGAGCAGCGACTCCAGACGCGAGATCTTTCCCGCCTCCTTCACGGTCTCGACACCGGCGCCATTCATGATGGCGACGCCTGACGAGTCGTAGCCTCGGTACTCAAGACGCTTCAGCCCCTCCACCAGAAGAGGTGTGGCGACTTTGAGCCCAACGTATCCGACGATTCCGCACATAGGAGAGTCTTTGAAAAACGCTTAAGCGCCCAGCGCGTCGAGTGGCGCGCGGCAGCGCGTGATGAGTGCCTGTGCCTGCGCCCTGGTGGGCGCTTCGGCGATGACGCGTACGATGGGTTCTGTCCCCGACGGGCGGACATGCACCCACCGGTCCGGCCAGGCGAGCCGAAGCCCGTCCTGAACATCGACCGTTGCGTCAGCAAAGGCGGTCTGAAGGGCGGAATAAACGCTCTCCAAGCTGCCTCGCGGACGGTCCAGCTTGTCTTTCACAATTGCATACTGCGGATATCGTGCCACGGTGGCACTCAACGGTTCGCCACTTTCGTGCAACAACTGGAGCAAGAGTGCGGCAGCCACGGGCGCGTCGCGGCCTAGGTGCAAATCTGGGAGAATCACCCCGCCGTTGCCTTCCCCGCCCACAACGGCGCCTTCGTCCCGCATACGAACCGCGACGTTCACTTCCCCGACCGGAGCCCGAATGACACCAACGCCCGCCTCGGCGGCGATGTCGTCTACGATGCGGCTGGTCGACAGATTCGTCACGACCGGTCCACGCCGTTTGGCCAGAACCACGCGGGCGGCGAGCGCAAGCGTGTAGTCCTCACCAATCGCCGTCGCCCGGTCCGAGACGACAGCCAGCCGGTCAACATCGGGGTCCGTGGCGAATCCTATCGCCGCGCCGGTCTGCTGGACCACGGCCTCGAGCTCCCCAAGGTTCTCGGCCACAGGTTCTGGGGGACGATGAAAGCGTCCGTGGGGCTCGAGATTGATCGATCGGACGTCGCAGCCTAACGATTCGAGGAGCGTCGGCATGATGGTCACGCCGGCACCATGGCACGTATCGAGGGCCACCACAAAACGGCGCGCCCGGATTCCGGGGACATCAAGGTACGGAAGGGCCAGGATTCGCTCGACATGGCGCGCGATCATGCTGCCGTCAGCCTCAACATGCCCGAGCGAGTGCCAATCGGCGTATTGCGCGCCGCGGTCCACATAGGCCCGCATGGCCGTGCCGTCGGTATGATCGAGGAACAACCCAGACGCGCCAATGAACTTCAGGGCGTTCCATTCGACGGGATTGTGACTGGCGGTGATCGCCAGCCCTCCGGCGGCGTGGAGCTCCTCCACGGCCAGCTGCACCGTTGGCGTGGGCGCCATCCCAATGTCGACGACGGTCGCACCGACGGACTCCAACGCCCCGGTAACGATCCGGTGCAACATGGGACCCGAAACCCGACTGTCGCGGCCCAGCACGATGCTGCGGGACGTCGAACGGGCGAGTGACCATGCGCCAAATCCGGCGGCAAATCGCGCCACCACTTCGGGCGTGAGCCCTTCTCCGATCCGGCCACGCACGCCGGAAACGCTCACCATCAACCCGCCAAACGTCATTCAAACCCCGTCGAAGTAGCGGCGAAATCTAGCGATACGTGCTGTCGCACGAATATTAGACTCGCATAATAATCGGTCGCTGTCCGGTGACCCATAGCGACGCTATTTGGACCGGCGCCGTAACATTATTGCGAACTAGATCACGACTTTTTCCCGCCCCAGTCGCACGACCTTGGCCGGGCTCACGAAGGGCCCATGGTCACTCAGACTCGCGCCGACACGCGGCTGGGCTTTGTCGATAGCCACCGAAACAGCGACGCACACTATCGAGCCGGAGCCGCTCCGGATTGGGTAGGAGTGGTGCAGCTGACGGACAAGGCTGCGCATCGAGCCCACCCTGAGCCGCTGGACAGCCTGGGCGAACGCAACTCAGTGGTGTTACGACCGTCGCTAGTGCTGACTGCGACCGATCGGCAGGTCGCCCCCACCCAGGTCGATGTCTCCCACATCCAGGGCTCGCACAAACGCGTCCACAACGACCGGGTCGAATTGTGATCCGCTGCATCTCTGCAGTTCGGCGACCGTGGCGGCCACCGCAACGCCCGGTCGGTACGGCCTCACACTCGTCATGGCATCAAACGTGTCCGCGACTGCGGCAATACGCGCTTCTAGCGGTACTTCCTCGCCGGCTAGTCCGTCCGGTATGCCCCGACCGTCAAAGCGCTCGTGGTGGGAGCGGACGATGTTCAGCGCCATCGGCTGCTCAGCCAGAAGCGGCGAAAGAATGCGCCACCCCACGACCGGATGAGTCATGATGTGCTGGTACTCGTCGTCCGTGAGCGGACCAGGCTTATTCAGCACGGCTTCGCGCACGCCAATCTTGCCAATGTCATGGACGCGACCGCCGAGTTCGATCTGGCGGATGACCTCCGGTTCCAGCTTCAACGTACGGGCGATCGCCACGGAGTGACGCGAGACCCGAAGCGAGTGGCCCAGCGTATACGGGTCCTTGACTTCCAACGCGTCGGCCAAGGATTGGATGCTGGCCAGGAAGAGTTCCTCAAGGCGGCGCGCCTGCACCATGACCTTGTCTTCGAGCCGTTCCTGGTAGTCGCGGTTCTCGATTACCAGCCGCCGCCGGTCGAGGGCCTGACGGACGCGGGCCCGGACCTCTTCGAGGTGAAAGGGCTTCACGAGGTAATCCATGGCGCCCTTGCTCAGGCAGCTGACGGCCGTCGACACGTCCGCCACGGCGGTGATCATCATGACGGCCGAATCGGGATATTGCCGACGCAGTTCATGGAGCAACTCCATGCCATCCATGACCGGCATGTGCAAATCGGACAGCACGAGTGACGCGGGGTGCTGGGCCATCTTCACCAGCGCGGCGGCACCATCGCCCGCCTCATCGCATGAAAAGCCGTCGGCACGCATCAGTCGAACCAGCACGGACCGCAGATGCGGTTCGTCATCAACGATCAGGCAGTGCAGCGCCGACATTGCGTCGTGCCGAACAGACATGGTCATCATCACCCTCCAAGGACGCCCGCGCGACGCTCCAACCAAACCGTCGCGCCCCTTATCTTTTCTGCTTCGCTAACCTCGAGATCTGGCATGTCGCGTACTTTTGACGAAGACCTGCAAGTAGGCTTTGGAACCCGCGCCGTGCACGCAGGTCAGCGCCCAGATCCCTCGTCAGGCGCCATCATGGTGCCGATCTATCAAACCTCGACGTACGTCCAGGACGGACTGGGTCGCAACAAAGGATACGAGTACGCCCGCGGAAAGAATCCAACGCGCGAAGCGCTGGAACGCAATATTGCCGCCCTCGAAGGCGGGCGACATGGGTTTGCCTTCGGCTCGGGGATGGGTTGCCTGGACTCGATCATGAAGTTGTTCAAATCGGGTGATGACATCATCTGTGCCGAAAACATGTACGGTGGAACGCCAAGGCTGTTCGATCGAATTCTCGGCAACTTCGGTCTGACCTTTCAATACGTCGACACGCGCGATCCCCAACGCATCGCGGACGCCATCACTCCGCGGACGCGCGCCATCATCTGCGAGACGCCGACCAACCCGCTGATGCGGCTCACTGACTTATCGGCCGTCGGCGAGATCAGCAAGCGTGCGGGCACCCTGTTGATCGTCGACAATACCTTCGCGACGCCGGTGTTCCAGCGACCGTTCAGCTATGGCGCAGACATTGTATTTCATTCGTCAACCAAATACCTGAATGGCCATAGCGACATGGTCGGCGGGGTCGCGGTCTGTAACGACGACGACTTGGCAACCAGGTTGCAGTTCATTCTCAATGCGGCGGGCGCGGTGCCCGGACCCTTCGACAGTTGGCTCGTGCTCCGTGGCACCAAGACGCTGCACCTGCGCATGGCCGCGCATGATGCCAATGGGCGCAAGACGGCCGCCTGGCTGTCCCAGCGCTTGGGTGAGGAGCGCGTCATCTACCCCGGACTGGCATCGCATCCGCAGCATGAACTCGCGAAGCGGCAGATGACGGGATTCGGCGGCATGATCTCCATCGAGCTTGGCAGCCGGGATCTCGCCGATCAGGTCCTGTCCCGGGTCCGAATCTTCGCACTCGCGGAATCGTTAGGCGGCGTGGAAAGCCTGACCTGTCACCCGGCGTCCATGACCCATGCCTCGGTCCCACCGGAACGTCGGGCTGCCATCGGCATCACCGACGGGCTCGTGCGATTTTCTGTGGGTGTGGAGGACGTGAACGATTTGCTCGCTGACCTGGAGCAGGCCCTGGCCGGGGTGTAGCCAACAGACACCTTTCGAGCGATTTTCGCGTAGGACGAAGAGCCGGCCGGCGCTCGTCCGGTGCACGCCGGCTCTCCTTTTTCCAGGTCCGAGGTTCCACATGCCTGAACGCATCAAGCTCACCGACATCTCTTCGACGGCCTGGGAGCACCCCGCCGACCGTGCCGCGCTGAACACTCTGCGGAGCATACCGGGCTTTGACACGGTGGTTCGGAAGATCGCCGGTTTCTTTGGCGAACGCGGTGTGCGCCAGCTGTTCCTGGCAAATGCAGTCAAGGTCGGTCCGGACCAGCGTCCAAAGCTCTGGGCCCAGTACCAGGAAGTCCTGCAAACGCTGGATTGGCCTGAGGTCCCCGAACTCTATGTGTCGCAGACGCCGCTGGTGAATGCCGCCGCCGTGGGCTTCGACAAACCGTTCATCGTGCTCAACTCCGGGACGATCGCGCTGTTGAATGAAGACGAACGCCGCGACGTGCTGGGACACGAATTGGGCCACATCATGAGCGGTCACACCACATACACCACCATCGCGATCATCATCATGACGGTGGGGCTGAACAACCTGCCGTTCCTGGCTGGAATGGCCCTGCTCCCCTTCCAATTGGCGTTGCTCGAGTGGTACCGCAAAGCTGAGTTGTCCGCTGACCGCGCGGGCTTGCTGGTGACCCAAGACAAACGCGTGTCGATGGGCACGTTTCTCAAGATGGCAGGGGGCGGACCGGGGGACGACTCGATTTCCATCGACGCCTTCATGGAGCAGGCGAAGGCGTACGAAACCACCGGCGACGTGGCGGACAAGGTGTGGCAGGTGATCAATACCGCCTTCCGGACGCACCCGTTCGGCACAGTGCGCGCGGCAGAACTCTCTCGCTGGGTGGACTCGGGAGACTACGACAAGATCCTGAAGGGAGACTATCGTCGACGCTCCGATACCGCCGCCCCGCCTCTTTCAGACGACTATGCAGACGCCGTCGGATATTACGGAGAGCAGGCCCGCGGAGCGGTCGACACGTTGAGCGGGATCT
The DNA here is from genome assembly GCA_046327745.1 of Gemmatimonadaceae bacterium. GTDB lineage: Bacteria > Gemmatimonadota > Gemmatimonadetes > Gemmatimonadales > Gemmatimonadaceae > JABAQJ01. Next base: position 308,093 of record JAXLXV010000007.1, read on the forward strand.
TCGACCGTGCGCGCGATGCGTTCAGCACGGCGTTCAAGACCGGTGGAAACTCCGGGCCTGGTGACGCCGGTTCGACTCCTTCGTGAAGGTCCTGATCATCGGTGGGGGCGGCCGCGAGCACGCGATCGCATGGAAGCTCAAGCGCGACGACAGTGCCGTTGAGCTGGTAGCCGCCCCCGGAAACCCGGGCATAGAACAAATCGCCCGGTGCGTACCGGTGGGAACGGCGGACACCGAAGGGCTGGTTGCCCTCGCCGATCATGAACGGCCCGACTTGATCGTAGTCGGACCCGAAGCCCCCCTTGCCGACGGCTTGTGCGATCGGTTGCGCGCCAAGAGGCTTCGGTGCTTTGGCCCGGGTAAGGGGGCGGCCCGAATCGAGTCGTCGAAAACCTTCTCCAAGGACCTGATGCTCCGGGCTGGCGTCCCGACCGCAAACGCCTCCTGGCATTCGGACGTGGACTCCGCCAAGCAGGCGGTACGCGTGTTGGGAGCACCGGTCGTGATCAAGGCATCTGGATTGGCGGCCGGGAAAGGGGTGGTGGTTGCCGAAAGCGTGGATGACGCGGACCGGGCCATCGACGCGATGCTCCGACAACGGTCACTTGGCGTCGCGGGAGCAGAAGTTTTGGTTGAGGAGTTCATGACGGGTGAAGAACTCTCGATCTTTTTCGTCACCGACGGGACCAATTTCCTTCCAATGCTCCCGGCACAGGACCACAAGCGCCTTGGGGAGCACGACACTGGACCGAACACGGGTGGCATGGGGGCATATGCCCCGGTTTCTATTTCGAACCCTGCATTGGTGGCACGCGTTGGATCAGAGATCATTGAACCAACACTGGTCGCGCTTAGAGAGCTAGGAAGTCCCTTTTCCGGGTTGCTTTACGCTGGCATCATGTTGACCCCCACTGGCCCTAAGGTCGTGGAGTACAACTGCCGTTTTGGTGACCCGGAAACAGAGGTCGTGCTCCCGCTCATGACATCACCTCTCGGCGAAGTCATGCTCGCCGCCTCCGTCGAAAACGGCTTGGCTGGGGCATCACCCATTCACTTTTCTGACTCAGCGGCCGTCACCACCATTGTCGCTTCCCCTGGATACCCAGAAAAGCCAAGGACGGGAGCACCGATTCGATTCGGAAGTGCTCCCGAGACGTCGATCGTGTTTCATGCTGGCACGAAGCGGGATGAATTCGGTGAACTGCGGACCTCTGGCGGACGTGTCTTTGCAGTGACGGGGCTTGGTCGGAGCATTTCGGAAGCCCGACGAGCCAGCGAGGCCGGCGTCGCAAGCATCGCGTTCGACGGTGCCTACCATCGCCGCGACATCGGGTGGCGGGAGTTGTCGCGCAGTGCCGGAGCTGCCTGAGACCGAGACGATCGCCACAGACCTGAACGGTCTGGTGGCAATGCAGGTCATAAAAGACGCGCGAGCGCTCCGGCCTGACGTGCTGCGCGGCTGTGCGCCACGGGACCTGAGCCGCCGCTTGTCGAATCGGGTGATCTCCCGAGTCTGGCGACGTGCCAAGACCGTGGTATTTGACCTGGACGACGGCCAGCGGTTGCTCGTGCAGCCTCGCTTCACCGGCGTGCTGCGCGCCTTTGCGGAAGCCCAACCCGACGATCCGCCGTACGCCTGCACGCGGCTGACGTTGACCGAGTCGGTGTTGGTCTACATCGATGTTCGCCGCCTCGGCACCTTCACCGTCGCCACCGCCGACGAGTTCCTCGCTTTCGATCGTTCCTTGGGAATCGAGCCTCTTGACCCCGAGTTCACCGCGGCCCGATTATCGGGAATTGTTCGGGCCAGTGAGAAATCGATCAAGGGGCTGCTGATGGACCAGAACCGCATTGCCGGATGCGGGAACATCTACGCGAACGAGGCACTGTGGGGCGCCCAGATCGATCCCTCGCGCCCCGGCAGCTCCATATCCATGGACGAAGCCGAGCGACTTCGAGCGGCCCTTGTGGACGTTTTGCGGGCCAGCATTGAGGCGCGTGGAACCACCTTTCGCGATTACCGGGACGCCAACGGTGAGCGCGGGGGGTTCGCCAAGCGGCTGGCCGCGTATGGCCGCGCTGGCGCACCGTGCAAGCGCTGCGGATCCCGACTGGTCGAGAGTCACGCGGTCGATGGTCGGTCCACGGTCTTCTGCTTCCGGTGCCAGCAGTGAGCCCGCGGCGAAGAGGACGTCGCAAGGAGGGCCCCGGAGGGCCCGCCGACCCTGAGTTGCAGTCGGTCGCGGTTCTTGAAGACCTGTTGGCGGCCCTTCGTCAACGTGTACAGAAGGAGGCCGAGAACCGACCGGGTGTCTACCAAATGCGCTCGCCAAACGGGGAGGTCATCTACGTCGGGAAGAGCAAGAAGCTGCGGGCGCGATTGATGTCTTACTTCCGGGGATCGTACCCTCAGGACAAGGGGGCACGGATCGTCCGCGAGGCGGCGGTTATCGATTGGGTGTACACGCCCAGTGAATTTTCGGCCTTGCTGGAAGAGCTCCGCCAGATCAAACGCTTTCGCCCACGCTTCAACGTGGCCATGAAGCGCGACGACCGGAACTACGCGTTTGTGAAGCTGACGCGGAACAAAGCGCCACGTTTGGCGGTGGTGCGCAACGCCAGTGGCGACGAGCGCGCCACCTACTATGGCCCCTTCGTGGGGGCAGCGCGGCTGCGCGAGGCGCTCCGCGAGCTGAGTGATGCGCTCGGGCTGCGCGATTGTGCTCATGACGGGCGGATGGCGTACTCTGACCAACGGGAGATCTTCACTCCCCCCGCTCGGACGCCCGGCTGCTTGCGGTACGAGATCGGAAAGTGCCTGGGCCCCTGCGTGGCCGCCGTCCGCGAGGACGAATACAACGAGCGCGTGGCCCAGGCGCGTGAATTCCTGGACGGCGGCGATTCGCGAGTCCTGGACGTGTTGCAGCAGGCGATGGAGGAGGCGAGTGAACGTTTAGCCTTTGAGCGGGCGGGGGCGCTACGAGACAAGCTCGCTCGGCTGGAGAGTCTGCGCGCCCAATTCATGCGCCTGCGCTTTGGCGTGGAGGCCCTGACGTTCGGATACCGCGTCCCTGGCGTCGATGGTGAGGATCGGGTGTACCTGGTGCGTCGTGGTCGCGTACGAGCCGAACTTCCCGCACCAACGGCACCTCATGAGTGGGGTGCGCTGCGCGAAGTCGCGGAACGGTTGATCGCACCTGACGAGCGCAGCAATGCCGTTCCCGGTCACGAAGTGGACGAGTTGCTACTGCTGACTTCCTGGTTCCGCACGCGCCCAGAGGAGTTGCACCAGACGGCGTCCCTTACCCGGATCTCCGACCTTCAGCGCTAGGTCAGCGGAACGAAGTCGATTGCTGGCTTTCCGTCGGTAATCGTCAGGCGGGCCACACAGGGGACCACGTCAAAGCGTCGCGGCCCAGCGGCGCCCGGGTTCACGACCAACCGCCCGTCCACCACCTCGAGGCGTTGTCGGTGCGTGTGTCCGTACACAATGACGTCGGCGTCGTAGGCCTCGGCCAAGCGCTCCGGTGTGGGAACACCGAGTTCGTGTCCGTGGCTGACGTGAACGCGGACTCCATCTATCCGACGTTCGACCGCCCCGAGCAACCGCGCATCGTTCGGGTCGTCGCAGTTTCCGCGCACGGCGACCACCGGCGCAATGAGCATCAGTTCGTCCAGCACGTCGTCGCCGCCCACGTCGCCGGCATGCAAGATCATGTCGACTCCGGCCAGCGCCGAGTGCACGCTGGCGCGGACCTGGCCGTGCGTATCGGAGATGAGGCCTATGACCACCTGGGCGGGTTACTCCTCGCCTGACGGCTCGGCCCAGCGCGGGGCGACCTCATGGGCCACCTGGAGGTGGTCAAGCACCCGGGCCACCACGAAATCCACCAGCTCCGACACCTGGGTCGGCTGGTGATAGAAGCCCGGGGCGGCCGGCAAGACCACGCCGCCCGCCCTCGTCAGCCGCAACATATTATCGAGATGAATCTCGCTGAGTGGCGTCTCGCGGGGCACGACAATTAGCCGGCGGCGTTCTTTGAGTGTTACGTCAGCGGCTCGTTCCACCAGGGACCGCGACGTGCCGTGTGCGATCGCCGCCACGGTACCCATGGAGCATGGACAGATCACCATACCCGCGGTGCGCGCCGATCCGGAGGCGGGTCGCGCCCCGCGATCGCCATCGTCATATGTCGTCACCTCGGCGTCCCACGAATCAGCGCCAACGCGATCGCGCAAGGCTTCCACGGTGGCGATGCCCGCTTCGGTCTGTAGCAAGCGCCATCCGTGGCTGGAGACAATCAGCCAGGTCGGCTGCTTGGCGGCTGCCAGGGCCTGCAGCAGGCGCACGGCGTACGGAGCCCCCGAAGCGCCGGTGACCGCGAGCACAATTGGCAGTTTCGCTGTCGAGGTCATGGCCCGGCCCGTTCGAACAGACGGCCGGCCAGCACGAAGGCAAAGAACGTCAGTGAGATCACGCCGTTCATCGTAAAGAACGCGGCGTTCAGCCTGGACAGGTCGGTCGAACGCACCAGCCGGTGTTCATAGAGCAGGAGCAACGCAACCACCGTCACACCGATCCAGTACATGGCGCCGACGGGGCTGGCGACACCCGCCAGGGCCAACGCCAGCACGGTCAGCAGGTGCAACCCCCGGGTCACTTGAATGGATCGGTGAATCCCCAGCGACGCCGGAATCGAGTGCAGTCCGTGGGCGACATCGAAGTCATAGTCCTGCAGGGCGTAGAGGATGTCAAATCCGCCGACCCACGTCATGACCGCCGTCGCCAGCGCAATTAACAACCACCACGGATCGCTCCATTGCCCTGTGATCGCGAGGTAGCCACCCACAGGCGCAATGCCGAGTCCAAGCCCCAGCACCAGGTGCGCCAGCCGCGTGAAGCGCTTGGTGTAGCTGTACCACAGCACCCAACCTAACGCGACGGGCGATAACCACAGGCAGAGCGCGTTCAATCGCCACGCGGCGATGAAGAAGATGGCGGACGCCACGAGGATCGCCCCCACCGCTTCGGCCACTCCCAAGGCTCCAATGGGAAGCTCGCGCATGGCCGTGCGCGGATTTCGGGCATCAATCTCCCGGTCAACCACGCGGTTAAATCCCATGGCCGCAAAACGCGCCGAGGTGAACGCAATGACGATCCACCCTACCGAGGACCACTCCACGGCGTTCTGGTACGACGCCAGAATGGCGCCGACTAAGGCAAACGGCAGCGCGAACACGGTGTGGGGCAGCTTGACGAAATTCGCGTACCGCACAAGACGTGACGCACCGCCAAAGGTCTGTCCTTCGCGAGGAGCCACGGGGGTGGAGGCGGACACGCCTAACGCCCCTTAATACCGAGGGTGGGCCACAGGGCGTCGACACGGGCGCGGGTGGCAGCGTCCATTTCGATCACCTTGGGCCAATCGCGCGTGAATCCTTCCTCCGGCCATTTGCGGGTGGCGTCGATCCCCATCTTGGAGCCATAGGTGAATGCCCTGGATGAATGGTCCAATACGTCCACCGGTCCCATCGTAAAACGGGTGTCGCGTTCAGGATCGATGTTATTCAGGGCGACCCACCACGCCTCTTGTTCATCCCGGACATTCACGTCCTTATCCAGCACGACGAGGACCTTGGCCAGCGACATCAGGCCGGCTCCCCACATGGCATTCATCACCTTGTACGCTTGGCCGGGATACTGCTTGTCGATGGACACGAAGACCAGGTTGTGAAAGATCCCCGCCGCTGGCATGTGGTAATCGACGATCTCCGGAACCGTCAGCTTTAACAATGGGAGGAAGATTCGCTCCGTGGCGTGACCCAGATAGTAGTCTTCCATGGGCGGGCGTCCGACGATCGTGGTCGCGTACACCGGACGCTGGCGCATGGTGATGGCCGTCACTTGGACCCGAGGATACAGGTCCGCCTCGGAATAGAACCCCGTGTGGTCGCCAAACGGCCCTTCGGTCACGAGCGGTTCGGCCGGATCGATATACCCCTCGATGACGATCTCCGCGTGGGCCGGCACATCCAGGTCGTTGGTGACGGCCTTCGTCAGCTGCACCGGTGCTTGACGCAGGAATCCCGAGAAGATGAACTCGTCGATCGTGGGCGGCAGCGGGGCGGACCCGGAATAGACCGACGCCGGGTCGGCGCCGATCGCGATACACACCGGCATCCGCTCGCCGCGCTCGGCCATCTCACGCCAGTGCGCGGCACCTACTTTGTGCCGCTGCCAGTGCATGGCCAACGAGTCCCGGCCGAGCACTTGCACGCGATACATCCCAACGTTCCGAATGCCGCGGACGGGATCCTGGGAAATGACCATTGGCAGCGTGACGTAGGGCCCACCGTCCTCTGGCCAGCAGGTGATCACCGGCAGCCGCATCACGTCGATGTCTACGCCACGCAGCACGATGTCCTGGCACGGCGGTGTTCCCTTGTACGTTCTCGGTGGGAACTTCGACACCTCGAGCAAACGAGGCAACAGCTGCAACTTTCCGAGCAATCCGTCCGGGACTTTCAGGTCGAGGAGCTTCGTGATCCGCGCCCCCACGTCGTCCAGCGACTCCACGCCCAATGCCATCGCCATGCGGCGCATCGAGCCGAAGAGGTTGATGGCCACGGGCATCGTGGCCGGCGTACCGTCGTGCAGAAGCGCCCGCTCGAACAGCAATGCTGGCCCGCCACCGGGCTGCTTCATCACGCGATCCGCGATTTCGCAAAGCTCCAAGTTGACGCTGACGGGTGCCTTGATGCGCACCAGTTCGTCGGCGCGATCGAGCGCCTCAAGAAAGTCCTGTAACGAGTCGTAGCTCATGTCGTCGAACGCAGCGGATGAGCCTGAGGCTTTTCGCCCACGTGGATCGCAGCGATACCGAAGGTCAGGGGACGCCACGACACGTTGGCGAACCCGGCGCGCTCCATGCGATCGGCCAGCTGCCGCTGCTCAGGAAATGCCGCCACTGACTGAGGGAGATATCGATAGGCCGTCGGGTGGCGCGAGACCATGCCTCCGATCAGCGGGAGCACGTTATGGAAGTATGCATGGTAGCCGAAACGAACCAGCGCCGATCGCGGCGTTGAGAACTCGAGAATCACAAAGCGTGCACCAGGCTTCAAGACGCGCAACGTTTCCTTAAGGCCCACGTCCAGATCGGCGAGATTGCGAATTCCGAACGCAACGATGGCCCCGTCGAACGCGTCGGCGGCGACTGGTAGGTCCTGAGCATCCGCCACGATGGGAGCCAGGGGTTGTCCCGCTGCCTTGGCGACTCCAGCACGCAGCATAGGTTCGGCGAAGTCCGCGCTGGACACGTGGCCGGCGAAGCCAGGTTCACGCGCCAACTGGACTCCGACGTCGAGCGTTCCCGCGCAAAGATCGAGAAAGTGGCCGTTGGGCCGATGCCGCCAGCCCAGGTCTGCGAGCGCAGCGGCGCGCCAACGCCGGTCAATGTTGAAGCTCAGGAGGTGATTCAGCAGGTCATAGCGAGGGGCGATTTCGGAGAACATGCGTTGGACATACGCACGTTTCCCAAGTCCTCCTACGGCTGCTTGTTGCGCCTCTATGGCCTGCGTCTGCGTCACCGTCATGCGGCGAAACTTCGCGGATAGCGGGAGGGGGGGCAACCCACGCGCTAGCCCCTGTCGGACGCGGTCACTAGCTTGTCCAACTTCACGCTCCGCCGATCGTGCGTCGTCCGCGCCGCACACGTTCCTACCGGGATGGCGCCGCGACTCGACCTAACTAACCTCCCAGATGCCGATCTTGTTGCGCTCGCCCAGGAAGGGCGAGAGGCGGCATTTCGCGAACTCGTGCGGAGGTATGAGCGGCCCGTCTTCTCGCTGATCTTCCGCATGGTGCGGGATCGGGAAACCGCCGAGGATTTGGCGCAGGACAGCTTCATCAAGGTCCTGAATCACATCGACCGGTATCGGCCGGAGTTCAAGCTTTCAAGCTGGCTGTTCAAGATCGCCAACAACGTCGCGATCGATTATTTGCGGCGCCGACAGCTGGACACAGTCTCGCTGGACGGATCGCCGCATGCCGCCACTCAGGCAGAGGTGGAGGCTACCTCTATCGAGATAGCGGCCCGACAGGAGACGGCTCTCGACGAGCTCGAGGCACGCGAACTGGGCGGCGCGATCGAACGCGCCATCAGCTCCCTCAGACCCGAGTACCGCGCCTGTATCCTGCTGCGGCACGTGGAAGGGCGGTCGTACGAGGAGATCGCCGCCACGCTCGACCTGCCATTAGGGACGGTTAAGACCTACATCCACCGCGCCCGACACCAGCTTCGCGAAGCCTTGGAGGGGGAACGAGAATGACCTCGGGCCTCTTTCTTGCCGCCTTTGAAACCTCTCCCACACCCGGATCGTAAGTCACCCCGGAGGAACCAGTGGAACATCGCCACCTATTACCCGACGAAATCGAGCTCCTCGTAGACGGCGAGGAAGGCTTCGGCACTGCACCGCTCGTGGCTCACGTCGAGCGTTGCGAGTCGTGCCGTCGTGAGTTCGATGCCCAACGACGGGTTGTGGCCGAGTTGGAATCGCTGCCTCACCTGAGCCCATCACCGCTCTTCGCCTACAAGGTGATGAAGAATGTGCAGGTGTTTGAGCCCTGGCACGTAAGCGCCCTGGACACCCTGCGTCGGTTTGTGCCGCAGTCTCGCGTGGGTCGGGTGCTGGCGGGTAGTCTCGCGGCCATGGTCGGCATGACGGTGACGCTGCTGAGCACTTGGGTTGTCATCCGCTATGACAGCGCTGTCTTTGTCTTCAACGTCGGGGCGGCGCGGTTGCGGGACGTGGCGTTGGAGCTGACGTCTTCGCTTGGCTCCATGCTGCTGGGTGACGGCGGTGCCGCGTTGGTGCGTTCCAACGGCGGCGTGTCGATCGCCATCGCCTCGTCGGTCTTGGTGCTCACGCTCATTGGAGCCGCACTCGGCCTGCGCCGGGTCGCGGACACTTCGCGACGGCGGAGGTCGTAACATGCGCGGGTACCACCTTCTGGCAGTCGCCCTAGTAGGGGCGGCGAGCTCCGCGCTTGGCGCGCAAAAGGTAGCGCCGGAGAGTGCGCGCCAGACCGCTACATCAGATAGCACCGTGTCCTCGTCCCTTGTGGTCGGCGAGGACACGCTGTTTTTCGGGGGAAAGACGATCGCAGCGGGGCAGCGCGTGCGCGGCCCAGTCGTGGTTGCCGGCGGCGATCTGGTAGTCGCGGGCACCATCGAGGGAGATGCCATTTCCATCATTGGCGACGTGGTCGTGTCGGCAGGCGGGCACGTGACGGGCAACGCCGTCTCCGCGTTAGGCAAGGTCCACTCGAACGGAACGATCGACGGCACGGCACGGACGCTCAGCACGGTGACGGCCAATTTCGCGGATGACGCGCAGGCGAAGCCTGCCAAGGCGGCCCCACGCTCCACGACCGACGCGTTGCGTCTTTCCATGGGCTGGCTGATCGTCATGCTACTCATCGGCCTGGGTGTCCTGGTCTTTGCGGGCTCCTACCTGGACGGGGTGGTTGACGTGCTGGAGCAAAGCTTCTGGCGGTCGTTAGGCATCGGCCTGATCGGCGGGCTGGGTCTAGTGCCGCTGCTCGTGCTGCTGATCGTCGTGCTGGCCGTGTCGATCATCGGCATTCTGTTGATTCCATTCGCGGCGGTCGCGTACTTGATCGCTGCCGCCGGACTGGCCACCCTCGGCTTCCTTGCCGTGGCCCGCGTGACGGGCAACAGCATCGGGTCGACGGCCGCCAGCCGTTTGTCAGCACGCGGCAGCACGTTGCGATCGCTGCTCGTTGGCATCGTGGTGTATCTCGGACTGTGGGTGCTAGCGGCCAGCCTGTCTTGGGCGCCGATTCCGGCGGCGGTCCTGCGCACGCTGGCCTTCGCGCTCACCTGCGTGGCGGCGACGGCCGGGTTCGGGGCCGCCCTGCTGTCCAGGGCGGGGACGCGCCGCGAGGTTGGAGGCGCCCCGACGACTGCGGCGCCTGAACCCGCCGCGTGGCAGACACCGACACCGGTCACCGGCGTTTCCGCGGCTCGGCGCGCCTCCATGGCAGGCGCGGGCCGCTCCGGCAGCGATCGATAGCGGTCGGACGGGCGCCCTACCCCGGCCCGCGCCATCCCGCTAGGCCCGGCGAAAGATCACCGATGATCCGCGCGTGAGTTCCAGCTCGCGCGCCGCGTGACCGTCGCGGACTGCGATTTCCAGTAGGCCGCTCGACCCAGCGTGGGCCAGTGGCGTACCCGCCGGCACTTCGGCATACGAACGGACGACATGGACAAAGCGTCCGCCAGCTTCAACCCGTCCAACATGGGCGCCCAGAATGTTGGTGATGGCGTTGCCGAATCGATCGATGGCGATGACTTCACCGGCGATGGCACCGTCTGGCAAGCGGACAGGCTCCTTGGTACGGCGGACGATCGGGCTGTGGAACGGCACACCGAGGTCAGCGGGCTGGCGGCCCTGCGCGATGGCCGCGGCCGCCGGGGCGAACACGTCGCGGCCGTGGAAGGTCGGCGCGGCATCGGTGGGTACGCGCAAGGCCACGCTATGGGCGTCCGGCCGGAGCAGCGCCGGCGATAGGACTCCGTTGTCAGGGCCGACCAATACCCTCCCGTCAGATTCAACCGCCAGCGCGGCGCGGGACGAGCCGACGCCGGGGTCCACCACCACCAGGTGTACGGTGCCTTCAGGGAAGCGGTGCCAGTATCGTGCGACCGCCAACCGGGCCAGCTCCACGTCCTGCGGCGGCACGTCGTGCGAAAGGTCAACGAGGACGGCGTCCGGCGCGGCGCTCAGGATCACGCCCTTCATTTCGGCAACGTAGCCGTCGGCCGTGCCGAAGTCGGAGAGCAGCGTGATGAGGGTTCGCATACTACAAGGATTTGCGCTCCCAACGGCCACTTCGCCAGAGGAGCATCATGGCGATCGCACGGGCGACCGCCGTCACGGAGATCGTCCACCAGATCCCCGCCGTGCCCCAGCGGACCGCCGACCACGCGGCCAATGGGATGCGAAGCGCCGTAAGTGCGGTCGACGTCAGCATCGGCGGCAGCGTATCACCGGCACCGCCTAACGCACCCTCGAGGACGACCTCCGCGGGCAGCACCAACTGGGCGATGGCGTTGATGCGCACATACCGAGCCGTCTCGGCGATCACCACGGCATCGTTGGAGAAGCGCGACGCCATCCAAGCCGGGATCGTGAGGGATGCGATGCACATCGCCAGCGCGGGCAGCATGGCGTACGTCATGGTCATCCAGCCGGCGTGGCGCGCCCGGTCCAAGCGCTTGGCCCCGATATTCTGGCCGACAATGGCCGCCGCACCCGCACCGAACCCGACACCTATCATGTACAACCAGCTCTCGACGCGGTGCCCCACACCGAGTGCGGCCAGGGCTGACGTGCCAAAGGTCGTGGTCGTGCGCGTCATGCCCACGTAGATGAGACTGAACAAGACGCCGGTGAGCGCCGTCGGCAGGCCCACCTGCGCGATCCGGGCGATGGTCTCCGGCTGGAATCCGCGCCAGACAACCATACGCCGCCGGATCAGTATCACGATTCCGATGAGAAAGGCCGTCCCGCGTGTTGCCAGCAAGGCGGCGGACGCGCCGGCAATGCCTAAGCGAGGAGCGCCGCCGAGCCCAAGGATCAGCACCGGATCTAGGACAAGCGTGATGATCACCGACGTGGTCAGCAACGCCAGCGGCGTGCGCGTGTCGCCAGCTGCCCGAAATGCCGCGTCGACGGCAAAGTAGCCGAAGATCAGGGGCAGCCCGGCGAAATACGTTCGCAGGTATGCCTGCCCCAGGACCGTGACCTCGGCTGGCGTGTGCATAACGACGAACAACAGGCGCAGCCCCAACAAGCCCGCCAGTCCCAGCGCGCTGCCGAGGATGAGCGAAAAGACAATCGCAGCACCGACCGCGCTGGCGGCAGAGTCGGCTCGGCGCTCGCCGTGTCGCCGCGCCGCCACCGCCGTCAGGCCAACGCTCACCATTTCGGCGATGGAAACCGCCACCCAGATCCAGAACACTGAGGTGGATACCGCGGCCAGTCCCTGACTTCCAATGCGGGTGCCAACCCAGTACGCGTCGGCAGACGCGAACAGGGTCATCAGGAGGTTGGAGGCGACGGCTGGTATGGCGATGCGGCGCACCACGCGAGGGAGCGCATCGGCGGTAACCCCTCCGGCCTGTGCGTGTGGCGCGTCAATACCGCCGTCGGGTGCGACAGGCTCTGCATGGGGGAATGCGAAAGCGGCCGACACTGATGAAGCTGTCGGCCGGCTCTCGTCCCTTGGATGCGTGCCGGCAGAGGTCATGTCGATGCGGGTGCTTCCATGGCTTGGCGCACCGCGACAGCGAGCGATGCCACCGCTTTGGACGCCCCGGACGCTGGATCTGACACCACGATCGGGCGACCGACTTCACCTCCCTGCATGACCGGCGGGTGCAATGGTATCTCGGCGAGTAGGGGCACCTCGAGTTCATCGGCGAGGCGACGACCACCACCCGAACCGAAGATGGCCGTGGGCTTGCCGCAATGCGGGCATTCGAACCAGCTCATATTTTCGACAATGCCAAGCACCGGCACGCCAACGCGCATGAACATCTTGGCACCTCGCAAGGCGTCGCCAGTTGCAACCTCTTGCGGCGTCGTGACAATGATCGCCCCGGAGACTTGGGTGGCCTGCACCAGCGAGAGTTGGGCATCGCCCGTCCCGGGGGGCATGTCGACCAGGAAGTAGTCGAGCTGTCCCCAAGCGACATCGCGCAGAAACTGGGTGACAATCTTCATGACGATCGGGCCGCGCCAGATGGCGGGCTGGTCACGTTCGATCATGAGGCCCAACGAGATCACCTTCACGCCGTGCGCCGAATGGGGGATGATCTTCTCGCCTTCCACCGGCGGTGCGCCGGCAATCCCCATCATTCGGGGCAGGTTCGGCCCGTAGATGTCGGCGTCCATGAGTCCCACGCGATACCCGGCCTGAGCGAGGGCCACCGCGAGGTTCGTGGAAACCGTGGACTTTCCCACGCCGCCCTTGCCGCTGGACACGGCGAGGATACGACCGAGGTTGGGATACAGCACCGGTGTTGGAACTGACGGGCGGGGCGCGGCGGCCGGCCGATCATCCATGACCGGCAAGGTCCGCGGCGGCGCGGCACGTGAGGCGCCGCGTTGGCCGGGGTCCTTGATGTCGATCGAGACATCGGTAACGCCCGGGACGCGCTCCAGTGCCTGCCGGACGTCGCGCACCAGCACGGGATCATCGGCGGCGCCGACGAGCACCGTCAGCCGCACCTTTCCGTCCAGCGTGGTGGCGATGTCGCGCACCTGCTCTGCAGCCACCACGTTCTGACCGGTCCGCGGATTGACCACCGTCGTCAGGGCCGCACCAATTCGTTCCTGCAAATTCTGGCTCATCCAAGAACTCCAGTCGGCACGCGCCGAGCAAAGCACATCGTGTTCAACCGTTCAATTGCCCGCTGGCCGCGTAGCCCGGAAGCACGCCGACAAAATCGCGGGCCGAGTCCACCACGCGATCGCGCACTTGGTCGAGCGTCCCAGCGATCAAGGCGCCCGATGCCTTGGCATGGCCGCCGCCACCGAATTGGCGCGCGAAGACGTTGACGTCCACGTCGCCAGTGGAGCGAAAGGACACCTTGACCTTGCCGTAGCCGAGGTCGCGGAAGAACAGTGCCAACCGTGTGCCGGCAATCGACCGCGGGTGCTCGACGATCCCATCGAGGTCCTCGGGGCTTACTTCGTAACGCTCGAGGGCGTCCGCGGTTACGCAGATCCAGGAAATGCCGTGAGGTTCATCAACGCCCAGCGAGTTCAGCGCGTCGCGCAGCAGGTGCAACCGCCCCGGGGAAACCGAGGCATAGATCCGTCGATACGTCTCCTCCGGGTCCACGCCCATGCTGAGGAGGGCCGCCGCCACGGCGTGACAGCGTGGCGTGGTATTGCTGTAGCGAAACCCTCCGGTATCGGTCAGGATCGCGCAGTAGAGCGCGTGGGCCACCGGCGTCGTGATCGTCAGCCCCAACACCGACGCGAAGTCATACACCAGCTCGCCCGTGGCACAAGCCCGGGTGTCATCCAACAGCAGTTCACCGGCCGGTTCATCGGTGGGCACGTGATGGTCAATGACGATCCGCGGGATGCGCAGGGCGCGAACGGCGTCGGCCAGGTGGCCGAGTCGCTTCATGTCGCTCACGTCGAGGGCGATGAGCGCGTCGACGCCGTTGAGCGCAACGGCGCCCTTGGCCGATGAGTCCTTGAGCCCTCCATCAAGCAGGAAGGCAAAGACACTGGGCCACGGCGTTGGATTTACGATGCGTGCCTCGACGCCGATCTGCGGAAGCAGACCGGCCAACGCCGCGACAGAGCCAGCCGCGTCACCATCGGCATTGATGTGTGTGGTAATCGCGACTCGTTTCGCCCCCTGCAACGTGGCCGCGATTCGCGCAATGGCGTCCCGGCGTTCCGGTGCCACCGCGAGCAAGTCATTCATGCGAAAAGGTGTTTCGGGAAAAAGGCAGCGGCGCCCAAACCCGGGCGCCGCTGAAAGCTAATCGGACCGGCGGCCGAAGCCGATTACCATCGATCTACGGCTGGTTGGCGAGCTTGGAGTTGCGTTTGCCAAACGAAAAGTAGATCAGCAGCCCCAACGCCATCCAAATGATGAGCCGCAACCAGGTGTCGGTTGGGAGGCTCTTCATGAGATAACCGCAGAACACAATGGCGAGGATCGGCACCAGCGGTACCAGCGGCGTTCTGAAGGGTCGTGCGAGTTCCGGGCGCTTGTATCGAAGCACCAGGACCCCGCCACTGACAATGGCGAACGCAAGCAGTGTCCCGATAGACACCAGCTCGCCCAACAATCCGATCGGGAAGAGTCCGCCGACGACGCCCGCCACCGACCCTGTGATGATGGTCGCCAGATAGGGCGTCTGGTACTTCGGGTGAACCTTGCCGAACGCCTTTGGGAGGAGTCCGTCACGCGCCATGGCGTAGAAGATGCGCGGCTGCCCCAAGAGCATAACGAGCACCACGGAGGCCAGGCCGGCGATGGCGCCGATGTTGATCAGGTAGGTCAGCCACTTCAACGACGGACCTGCCTTCTCGATGGCGACGAAGACCGGGTGAGGAACGTTCAACTCTTGGTACGGGGCCAGCCCCGTCATAACAAGCGCCATCAGGATGTACAGCACGGTGCAGATGGCGAGCGATGCCAAGATGCCGATGGGTAGGTCACGCTGTGGATTCTTCGCTTCCTGCGCAGCCGTCGAGACCGCGTCGAATCCGATGTAGGCGAAGAAAATCACGCCGGCGCCGCGCATGATCCCGCTGAATCCGTACTTCCCTTCACCCTGCGAAGGCGGAACAAAGGGGTGCCAGTTGGCCGAATTCACGTACATGAACCCGAAGCCGATCACCAGCACCACGATCGACAACTTGACGATGACCGCGATGTTGTTGAAGGTGGCGGATTCCTGAATGCCAACGACCAGCAGCATGGTGAGCAATGCGACGAGCGCCATCGCGGGCACGTTCAGCACGCCGGCCACCTGCGTGGCCGTAGCCGGACAAGCGCCGGTGATGAGCGTGTTCGTCGCTGGGTCCACACAGAGCATCGAACGCACCAACGTGTGCGTGCCTTCGACGGTGAATGGAGCCGACGTGAATTGGTGCGGAATACGCAGCCCGAGCTGCGCCATGAACTCGGTGAAGTAGCCAGACCACCCGACCGACACCGTCGACGCGGCAAAGAGATACTCGAGAATCAGGTCCCAGCCGATGATCCACGCCACCAACTCGCCTAACGTGGCATACCCGTACGTATAGGCCGACCCGGCGATCGGAATCATCGACGCGAACTCGGCGTAACAGAGGCCAGCGACCCCGCAGGCCATGCCGGCGATGATGAACGAGTAGACGATGGACGGCCCGGCGTATTGAGCGGCAGCCGTCCCGGTCAGGACGAAAATGCCGGCTCCGATGATCGCGCCGATACCAAGAAGCGTCAGGTTCAGGGCTCCGAGTGAGCGCTTCAAAACCGGCTCACCCTGCCCCCCCTCCGCCTCATTCATCAACACCGTCATGCTCTTGGTGGACCAAAGCCCCATAAGGCGAACTCCGCGAGTGGCGTCAAGATGGCCGAAACGGCAGCGACGTCGCGCGCTGCCGTCTGGAAGTTGAAGCGGCCAAAGTCAGTCCAGAACTTGGACTTGTCAAGCACCGACGGTCAAAACTACACCGAGTAGTTCGGCGCCTCGCGTGTGATCGTCACGTCGTGGGGGTGGGATTCCCGCAATCCTGCGGTGGTGATGCGAACGAATTGCGCCTCGGTGCGGAGTTCTTCGATGGAGCTGCAACCCACGTATCCCATGCCGCTTCGCAGGCCACCCACCATCTGGAACAGCACGTCGCCCACCGGTCCCTTGTACGGCACACGTCCCTCGATGCCTTCTGGGACGAGCTTCTTGGGCGACATCTCGCCCTCCTGGAAGTAGCGATCAGCACTCCCATCCTGCATAGCAGACAAGGAGCCCATACCGCGGATCATCTTGAATCGGCGCCCTTCCAACAGGAACGACTCACCGGGGCTTTCCTCAGTCCCAGCCAGCATCGACCCCATCATCACCGACGATGCGCCAGCGGCCAAGGCCTTCACGATATCGCCGGAGTACTTGATTCCGCCGTCGGCAATCACGGGAACGTCGCCGGCCCCGGCCACGGCTTCCAGAACAGCCGTTAACTGCGGCACGCCCACACCGGTCACGACACGAGTCGTGCAGATCGAACCAGGACCGACGCCCACCTTGATCGCGTCAACGCCACGCGCCACCAAGGCGGCGGCCCCGTCGCGAGTGGCGACGTTCCCGGCTACGAGTTGAACCTGTGGAAATGCGTCGCGCACCTTAGCCGTGGCAAGCAGCACGCCTTCACTGTGCCCGTGAGCCGTGTCGATCACCAGGACGTCAACGCCTGCCGCAACCAATGCCTTCGCGCGATCCAGGAAGTCGCCGCCGGCACCTAGCGCCGCCGCACAACGCAGTCGGCCATGCTGGTCCTTGTTGGCGATAGGATACTGGCGTCGCTTGTGAATGTCCTTGACGGTGATCAGGCCGCGCAGGGTGCCCTTATCATCGATCACCGGGAGCTTCTCGATCCGATGTTGCCCCAGTATTCGTTCAGCCTCGTCGAGCGTGGTACCAACGGGCGCAGTCACCAGCCCAGTTGAGGTCATGCTCTCGCGGATGGGCTTCTGCAGTTCGCGTTCGAATTGCAAGTCGCGATTGGTAATGATGCCTACCAGCTTCCCATCGCGATCTACAATCGGTACGCCGGAGATCTTGAAGCGATTCATCAGGGTGATCGCTTCTCGCAACGACGCATCCGGTGAGAGCGTGATCGGATTCATGATCATGCCGCTCTCGCTGCGCTTCACGCGATCGACCTCAGCCGCCTGACGATCAATCGACATGTTTTTGTGTAGCACGCCGATGCCACCGGCACGCGCCATGGCAATGGCCATCTCCGACTCGGTCACGGTATCCATGGCCGCCGATACCAGCGGGACATTCAGCTCGATCCCGCGCGAGAATCGCGACTTGGTGGAGACGTCTTTCGGATGCGTGGCTGAATGGCGGGGCGCCAACAACACGTCATCGAAGGTCAGCGCAACCTCTTCCCGGACGCGTGGCGAGGGAGAGGCGCCGTTGGTACCGATATGCGAAGGCCCGCTCTCCGCACTGGGCGAAGCGGGCCGTGAGTCAGATCGAGATGTGGTCGCCATAGCGGAAATTAGGCGAGCCGCATCGCCAACTCAAGTCAGGAACAGTGCCTAGCCGCGTGCAAAACGACGCAGTCGTTGACGGGACGCCTTGGGAAAGAAGACGGAGAAGACGAAGGCCAATTTCTTGAGCCAACGGGCGTCCAACTGGTCAGCCGTGCCGCGCCAGTGGGACAGGATGACCTCCCGTCCCGCGTGCTCAAAGAGGCGCGTCAGTGCGGCGATCAGCACCATCACGTCGTCCACTTCGCCGAGAAAGGGGATGACGTCCGGGATGAGATCGATGGGCGAGACGACATACGCCACAGCGGCCACGACGATCAAGCGATCGAACAGCGACACCCGCGCGTCGAGCATCAGCCGGCCAACGAGCCGGACGTACTCCAGCAAGCGTCCAACCACAGACAAACGCTCGCGTCCTGAGACGTCCTCGGGAGCCTCCAGCTGCCTAACGCTGGCGGCCGGCAAGGGATCGAGCGCCGGTCGAGACCACCCCATCACGTTGACTCCTGCGTCGAAGTAGGCGTTCCCGATTCACTCTCGCGTTTTGGTGCGGACGACGTTGACTCGGGTGACGGGGACGTAGTATCCGCGACGGCCGCTGATGTTCCCGAACCGGTTGCCGATTTGGTGGCTGCCGTGGCCGCTGTGGCGATGTCTGTCGCTACAGATTTCCCAGCAGCTGCAACACCCGACAGCACACCCATCGCCCGGTTCAGCAGGGACATGGTCTCTGCCACCGCAGTGGTCGACACTCGGCCGGCACGCAACGTGTCCTCCACACCCTCGGCGAACCGCTGGAAGATCGACGGTGATGCCGCCTGTCGTTCGGCGTACTTGGACTCGAGGAACTCGACGTAGTCGAGCACTTGATAGCCACGCTCGTCCGACAGAGTCTCGATTTTTCGGACGATGCGATCTCGGAGGGAGGCGTTCATGTCTCGGCAGTTGGTGGACCGGCTCGCCGTGGAATGGGAGCCATGGAGCTGCCGAAAACTACGGTGGGCGGCGGAGATTGTGACAGCGCCGGCCCGCGCCTGCGATCAGCCTCTCCAGCGAGCGCGCGTGCCGCGCGCATCCACGTGCACGTAGGGAGCGCCGTTGCGCGTGTAGATACCCAGTCCCCCGACCAGATCGGGGTGATCGCGCTCGACCGCCTCGACCGCAGAAGCCACCAGCCGCGCGTCACTCGCGTTGACGCGGCCGTCGTGGTTGGCATCGACCGCAATGTCGGCAGCGTCTCCATACTGGTGCCGACTGTCACTGGCGGAGCGTGCGACGCGGCGATTATAGAGCGGCGTGCGGAAACCGGAATGCACATCCACTTGCACCGACCGCGTACCGGGTGCGGACGATCCGGTCGCAGAAGCCAACAGGTCGAAAACGAGTTCGAGCTTGTCGAGTAGCCGCGGATCAAGCGCGGCGTACCGAGGCCACACCGACTGACCGTCGTGGGTGACGAAATCAGCGAGTTGCAGGTGCGTGCTCAGCGGGATGTCGAGATCACCGGCATCGATTTGCAGAAAACCGAGCGGCGTACGCTCGTCCAAGCCGGAACGTCGTTCCCCGCGATAGCGACCGATGCGATATCCGTTCAGGGTGGCGCCTGATTTCTCGGTGAATGGCACCATGACCGCGAGCGGAAGGTCATCAAAGACGCGGAACGAACTGTCGCCGAGCACGGCCAGTCGGTAGAAGCCTGGCTCCGACGGCGCGAGGAGGGCTCCGGCAAGGGACGCAGGAACCGTGGCTCGCCCACTTCGCAGCGGGAGCCAGGAATACCTCAGTTGTGCCGGATCGCCAGTGACCTCGAGTGGGAATTCCACGGGCTGGTTTGGCAGCGAGAACCGCATGTGCACGCGCCCGCTGCGCCCGTAGGCATTCATGGCCGGCGTCGCTGGCGGCTGCCGGAGGGTCGCGCTTCGCAGACGATCCAGCCCAGCGGCGGGCCGGAGGAATGTGATGTAGGCGAGTGCGGCGATGCTGAAGATCAGGAGGGACAACCGGCGTTGGCGCGCGTCATTGGCGCGGCGCCTAACGTGGGTCGATACCACTACCCGCGGCTCCAACGCGCGCGATTACCGCGTACATCCACGTGGACGAAGGGTCCGTGCGATCGTGTCGCGCGGTACAGCCCCGCGCCGCCAATCAGGTCCGGGTGCTCCTGCTCTACCTGTTCGACGGCCTGCAGCAGAACCTTGGCGTCTTTGGTGTTGACCCGACCGTCGTGATTCAGGTCGTCCATGCGTCCATCGCCGTTACTGTCGATGAAGATGTCCGCCGCATCGCCAAATTGATGGCGGCTATCCCGGGCGCGGCCGCCACGTCCAACGCCCTGCTGGTTGTAGTCCGGCGTACGGAATCCCGACAGGACACGGACTTGATCCGCGCGAATGCCTCGCACCTTCAGCTGGTCAATCACCAATTCAAGCTTGTCGATCAGCGCTTCGCGCAGCACGAGATACTTGGGCCAGATCGACTCCTGATTGTGCGTGAGGAAGTCGCTCAATCGAAAATGCTCGGAGATCTGCGTGCCCTGATTTTCCGGCGTCACGACGATGAATCCTTCTGGATTCACGTACGCGTCCGAGCGCGGTGTGCGCTTTTCCGCCGGCCATCGGCCCAGTCGATAATCCCCCACTTGTCCACGGTCTTTGGTGGCAAAGGGGAGCAGCCGAACCAGCGAAAATGGCGACTTGATGTCAGAGTGAATCGTGTAGATCCCAGGACGATCGACGGCGGAATCGCCAAATAGGCGCTGGAGGATACCAATGGCGTCCGGATGCGAATCGCGGACGACGCCCAGTCGCAGCTTCCCACTGCGTCCACGCATCGGCGCGGTGACCTCGTCGCCGCGCGCGGTGGTGAGCGAGTCGTCAGTCCCCTGTGCCTGAGCAGCGGGAGCCAGCATCGCCGTCGCCGCTAAGGCGGCAACCGCGACCCACCGGCATCCAAGGGCTGAACGAGGGAAGGAGAGCATGACGGGATTAGTCTGCCGAGGACAAAGAAACGTTGCTCCGTCGATGGACGGATCGCGGCCCCAAGGGGTCACGGACGGTGGTTATCGCACACCCAACCCGTGGCGGCGGACACGCGCGAACGGCTGAACTCGGCACGCGTCTACCCCTGCACTTCCCACCCTTTCCTTCGCAAGGGACCGTACTTGGGCCTGGCGAAGGGTCAGTAAATGTAGACCGGTGTTCCGACGGTCACCAGACGGAACAGTGTCTCAATATCTTCGTTGCGCAAGCGCACGCAACCATGACTCACTGACTGCCCAATTGAGCTCGGGACATCGGTCCCGTGCAAGGCGTATCCGTCCCCAAGGTTTAGCCGATGCGTACCGACCACACCAGCGAAGCGGCGCTGGTTGGTGCCAATGGGCGGCATGATGACCTTTCCTTCAACGACCAGCTCGCGGCCCTCGCCCCCCTCCAGCGCCTCGATGGTGCCGTCGGCGCTGCGCCTAACGATCTCCGCTCCTTCCACCGCGATCTGCGACCCATCACTCAGTGCCAGTGGCTTGGTCTTGCTGAGCGGTTGCACCTTGGCGTGCTTCTTGGTGGCCACCTCCACGTAGTGCCAATCTGGGGGTACCCACGTGGGATCGCTCTCCTTGCTCTGGACCACCAGTCGACCGCGAGGAGTCTCGAACTTCCACTGACTGCTCCCCTCCCTCGCCAACACTTTCCCGCTGCCGGTGGCCACGCGCGTGGAGAAAATCACGTTGTTCCCCTGACGGTACCACAGTCGGTGGTCGGCAATACTCACGACGATGAACGGCCGCGTGCCAACGGAGTCCACCGACGTCGACACCACCTGGGCAAGCGAGTCTGCCGTCGCCGACGCCGTGCGCTTTAACTCATCCAGGCGTCGGCGATCTTCGGCGAGAACCTCGCGGGTCACGTCGCGCTGGTAGCGTGCGCGGCCGGCCATGGCGCCCACCACCGCCATGCTGGCCGCCAGCCCCACCACGGCAACTCCCAACGCCACCACAACCCAGCGTCCTTCCCGAGAATTACCTGTCGTCGAAGCGTCGTTGGTCATTCGTACAGATACACCGTTAGGCCCGGCGCGATGTTTGGTGCAATGGCTCGCATATCCTCGCTGCGGAGAAGGATCGCGCCCGGCATGACGTACGAGGAGTCCGCCAACAATCCGTCAGTGGGCAAGGCATAAATCGGAGAACCGTCGGCGAGCAGGAATGCACTGCGGCCGAGGATTCCTTTCCCCTGACGTTGGTCGGCCGGAGGGACGGGGACGTGACGGTCAGCGTACAACCAGCCGGGAATGTCCCAACGATCGCCGGCACTGATCACGCGGGACACGGCGCGCGCGCCACGAGGACGAGCCACGAGATGAGAATCCGGTGGTGCACCCACGAGCCCCGTCCGCCCTAACGCGACGGGAATCTCGCGCAAGACAACGCCATCCCGCTCCAGAAGCATGCGGCTGCTATCGAGTTGTACGGTGAGATGCAGCTCGCGATCGGCATGCGCCTGACGACGGATTTGTTCGGCCTGCACTTTCGCACGATTTTCGGCGGATTGCAGCGCCAAGTCCGCCCGATTCCGCTCGCCGTCACTCATGTCAGCGCGTAATTGCTCGATCTCACGCCGGTAGGTGAGCCAACGGGTCGCGGCCACCACATTGGCACCAATCAGAATGGCAGCAACCACCAGCAGGGCGCCGGTGATGCGGGGGGATGCTTTGAACAGTGCGCGAAGTGAGCCCGAGCCGTCGGCGGTCATCGTCGGCGATTCACGCTGGAAGGGGCATCTGCCGCCCGATACATTGCAACGTTGTCATCGATTCGAGTATAACCTCTCGCGCAGTCCGTAACAGATGGCCAGTCGACGACCTGTCGTGCTCGTTGTAATTGACGGTTTTGGGTATCGGGAGGAACGCGAGGGTAACGCGGTCCGCCTGGCGCGCATGCCCACATGGACGCGGCTGTGGGAACGATCGCCACGCACGCTGCTTGAAGCCTCGGGGCGACGGGTTGGCCTTCCGACGGGTCAGATGGGAAATTCCGAAGTCGGACACCTGAATCTTGGCGCTGGACGTGTGGTCAAGCAGGATCTAGTCCGCATCGCCGAGGCCATTGAGGATGGGTCGTTCTTTTCTCGGCCAGCCTTTGTGAATGCCTGCGAGCAGGCAAAGCGCACGGGAGCGACGCTCCACCTCCTGGGACTGTTCGGGGACGGTGGCGTGCACGCACTGGACGAGCACTTGTTCGCATTGGTGGACCTGACGGAGCGACTGCAGGTGCCCAAGGTGGCCATCCATGCCCTGCTCGACGGCCGCGACACGATGCCGACGTCCGCGTTAGGCTTCATGGAGAAGGCGGTGGCCCGCGTGCGCGGACGGGCGGTGATCGCCAGCTTGGGTGGCCGATACTTCGGCATGGATCGCGACAAGCGCTGGGAGCGCGTGCTCAAGTGGTACGACGCCACCGTGCGCGGCACGGGCCCCCAAGTGAGTGATCCTGTCCAAGCGATTCGGGATGCCTACGCGCGGGGCGAGACGGACGAGTTTATCACGCCGGCGACGGTTGCCAAGGACGGCGTGCCGGTCGCGCCGATGCGGGATGGCGACGTGGTTATCTGCTTCAACTTCCGCTCGGACCGCATGCGGCAAATGTGCCGCGCGCTTACTGACCCATCGTTCACCGGGTTTCCGGTGACCGATCGTCCGCGCCTCACGCTCGCCACGATGACGTCGTACGACGAGACGTTCAGCTATCCGACGGCGTTTCCACCCTTTTCGATGGCCCGGATTGTGGCGGAAGTCGTGTCCGAAACAGGGATGACGATGTTTCGGACGGCGGAAACCGAGAAGTATCCGCATGTGACCTACTTCTACAACGGTGGCATCGAGACCCCCTTTGCCGGTGAG
Organism: Gemmatimonadaceae bacterium; assembly: GCA_046327745.1. Taxonomy (GTDB): domain Bacteria; phylum Gemmatimonadota; class Gemmatimonadetes; order Gemmatimonadales; family Gemmatimonadaceae; genus JABAQJ01. Next base: position 331,812 of record JAXLXV010000007.1, read on the forward strand.
GAGCGCCAACTGGTCGCCAGTCCGAAGGTCGCGACGTACGACCTGCAACCCGAGATGTCGGCGCTTGGCGTTACGGATACCCTGTGTCGGGCGATCGAAGCGGGATCGTATGACTTTACGCTGTGTAACTATGCCAACTGCGACATGGTCGGGCATACCGGCGTTCTGCCAGCAGTGATTACAGCGTGCGAGACGGTGGACGCATGCCTAACGAAGGTGATCGCCGCCGCGGAGCGGGCCGGAGCACGTCTGCTCGTGACGGCCGATCACGGAAACTGTGAAGTCATGATCGATCCGACCACCGGCGGTCCGCATACGGCGCACACCACGAACCCGGTGCCGCTGGTGATCCACGATCCGGACGGCGACCGCCCGCTGCGGGACGGCGGTGCCCTGTGCGACGTCGGACCGACCATCCTCTCTATGCTCGATATTGCCCAGCCAGCGGAAATGACCGGGCGAGACTTGCGCCTTACCCACTCCTCATGACTTCTGCTCGCGTGTTGTGGCGCGCCGCCGTGCTGGCGTGCGCTGTTGTTGCCCGGCCAGTCTGCGCCCAGGTCGGAACGGACCCACAAAAGTCTCCGTATCGGGACATGGAATTTCGGCAGGAGTGGACGACGTTCGCCGGCTACTTCAATGCGCGGTCGGATCCGGCGAGTGTGTCTCCGCAGGGAGGCGGCTTCGTTGGGGAGCGCTACGCCTTCCGCATGGGAGGCCCGGCGTACTTCACCATGCGCGTTGGCGGCGCGGTGATGAAGCGGCACGTCGTGAATCCGCAGCTCCCACTGGCGACTCGCCGCGAGAAGACGGTCCAGGTCCCCATGGTGGCGGTCGATGCCGGATTCGAGATGCAGCTCACGGGCAGCAAGACCTGGCATTCGATCGCGCCCGTGATCAACGGCGGCGTGGGGTTCACCGGCGACTTGAAGGGCACGTCAGATGTCGGCGGATTCCAGTTCGGATATCCGTTCACGTTTACGTTCGGGTCCGGACTGAAGTTCGTGCCGCACGGCGGACGCGGCGTGCGGGTGGATTGGTCGTCATATGTCTACCGCCTCCATTACCCCGACAGCTACTACCTGAAGTCGACGGCGGATCCAGCGGTGCTCGCATCGACGGTGAAGAAGAACTTATGGCGCCGCAACAATGTCTGGACGGTGGGCCTCACGATCATGAACTTCCGCTGATCGGCGCCAGTTCAAACACTTCAGTGCCGACCCCCACCGCCAGCCTCACCCGACGCGTCACATTTTCGGCCGCTCATCGGTACCGGCGCCCTGACTGGGACGACGCCAAGAACCAGGCCGTGTTCGGCGCCTGCGCTCATCCGCACTACCATGGCCATACCTACGTGTGTGATGTGACCGTGGCCGGACCGATTGATGCGGTGACCGGAATGCTCGTGGACCTGGGAACGCTGGATCGCATTCTTCGGGTGGAGGTGTCGGAGCGGTTCGATCACCGAAATATCAACCTCGACGTTCCGGAATTCGCGGAGGGTCAGCTGATCCCAACCGGTGAAAACCTGGCGCGCTTCATCTTTGAGCGGGTGCAACATGCGTTAGGCGGAAGCGCTCGCGTGGCCAGCGTGACCGTCGCCGAGGACGCCACCTTGTGGTCGCGCTACGGCGAGTGAATCCCTGCGGGTGCAGGTGGCGACGCCGAACGGGATCGAGCGCCCTTCGTTAGGTCTGTGATGCCCTGCACTGGAGTTATCCTGGCGGGCGGTGGCGCCACCCGATACGGCGGACGACCGAAGGGGTTGGAGGCCGTCGGTAACATCCGAGTCATCGATCGCGTGGCCGCGGCCTTGCACGCGGTGACCGACGACCTGCTGGTGGTCGCCAACGACCCAGCGGCGCCGAACTGGGTGCCCGGCATCCGAGTCCATGCAGATGTAATTCGCGACGCCGGAAGTTTGGGTGGCATCCACGCGGCCGTCGTACACGCGGGCCAACCCGTGCTGCTTGTTGCCTGGGACATGCCCTTTGTACCGAGTGACCTGCTTCGTGCCCTGCGGTCACTAGGAGAGAGCGAGCACGCGGCCGTCGCGATTCCAGAGAGTGACTCTCGTCGGGGGGTCGAGCCGATGTGCGCCTACTATTCGCCGGCATGCCAGGGCCCGATCGAAGCAGCGCTCGAGCGGGGAGACAGGCGTGTCGTGGCTTTCTTTGACGACGTGCCGGTGGCCCGTCTTGCTGCGGACGCCGTGGCGCGCTTTGGCGATCCAATGCACATCTTCATGAACATCAACTCCCCTGAGGACCTGTCGCTTGCCCAACGCCACGCCGCCGCTAGTCACGATCGTCGGGCGTAAGGATGCCGGCAAGACCACGTGGGTGGTGCGGCTGGCGGCGGCCCTCGGCAGGCGCGGCCACCGCGTCATGACGATCAAGCATGGCTCTCACACCTTCAACATCGACCCGGCGACCACGGACACCTATCGGCACTATCACGAGGGTGAGGCGGAGCGGGTCGCGATGCTGGCACCGGACAAGTTCGCGATGATCATGCGCGTCGATGGCAGCCAGTGGAGCGCCGCGGACATCGCGACCCAGTACATGAGCGACGCGGACATCGTGCTCTGCGAAGGGTTCAAGGCCTCGGACCTTCAGCGCATCGAAGTCCATCGCCAATCACTCGGAGCCGCGCCACTCTACCTCGCGGATGCTGAACGGGCCGCCTACTATCGAGCGATCGTGACCGACGCCGAGGCCTTGGACGTTCCCATCCCGGTCATTCCGTTGAACGCGCCGGATGCGGTCGACCAGCTGGTCCGGTTGGTCGAACACCAGATCATGCACCGATGACGGCCAGCTTTTTTTGACGCCATGCCACCACTCCGCGACGAATTGCTCGACGTCCCCTCGATCGGCAAGAGCCTAGCGACGGATCTTCATGACCTGGGGATCCACAGCATCCGTCAGCTCGCACGACGGGACCCTGAACGCATGTACCGGCAACTCATGACGATTCGCCAGTCGTACCAAGACCCGTGCGTCCTCTACTCTTTTCGATGCGCCGTCTACTATGCCCGCGAACGACGACCAGAACCGGAGCTGCTCAAATGGTGGAACTGGAAGTCGCGAAAGCTCGGTGCGCGGGGACCCGTCCTGTTGACGCTGCTGTTGGCCGTGGTGGCCACCGGGTGCTTCGCCAACAGAGCGTCCAGTGCCCCGTCCCCCCGACTGAGCCTGACGTCCGCGGTGGACTCCATGGTGGCTGACCCGAAGTTCCGGAGCGCCGAGCTGGGTATTCTGATCGTCGATCCGGAACGCGGGGACACGTTGTATTCACACAACGCCGGCAAGCTCTTTATGCCGGCGTCGAACCAGAAGTTGCTCACGGGCGCGGTTGCCCTACAGGCGTTAGGCGCCGACTTCCGCTTCTCGACCACTTTCGCCACGCGGGCATCGGTGTCCAACGGCACCCTGGACGGGGACCTGCTGGTGATGGGGACCGGCGATCCGAGCGTGTCCGACCACATGCGCGGCGATGCGATGTCGGTGTTCACCTCGGTCGCGGACTCGTTGGCCACACGGGGCATTCACCGCATTGGCGGGCGTTTGGTGAGCGCGCTCGATGCCTTTCCCGACGCCACGCTCGGATTCGGCTGGGCCTGGGATGACCTCGACTATTCGTACGCGGCCGGGATCGATGAGTTGTACCTGAATGAAGGCTTTGCCCGGGTGGTGGCTCGCGGCGGTGAGCGTCCCGGTGATCCCGTACAGGTGACCACGCTCCCCGCACGCACGTATCCGTCGGTGCGGGTGATGGCCAAGACCACCGGTGTGGTACGGTCCACACTTTCGCTCATGCAGGACAGCAGCGACGCCGGCCGAGTGGTGCTGACGGGCGCCATCGCACCGGGAGCAACGGACACCCTGGAGATTTCCTTTCGTGATCAGGCCGCGGCGTACCTGACGGCCCTACGCGAGGGGCTGACGGCTCGCGGCATCGTGGTGGATGGTGGCATCCAGGGTCGCTTGGACAGCAGCAGTGTTGGACCTGCCGACTCGCGGGGCGTACCGGCGGGAGGGTCAACACCGCTGTTCTCCATGGTGTCACCACCACTCTCGGAGATCATGCGCGCCTTTGAGAAGCCGTCGCAAAACCAGATCGGCGAAATTCTCTTCAAGACGATTGGTCGAAGTCGCACGGGATCGGGGACGGCGGACAGCGCGCGAGCTGCCATGCGGGCGCAATTGCTCGCGTGGGGCGCCTTGCCAGACGGATTCGTGATTCGCGACGGCAGCGGCCTGTCGCGACACAACGTCGTCACGCCAGAAACGATCGCGAAGGTACTGGATACCATGCAACGAAGTCCCAACTTCTCGGTGTTCTACGATGCGCTCCCGGTGGCCGGCATAGACGGCACGGTGTCCAATCGCATGCGTGGCACTCCGGCTCAGGGCAACGTCCACGCCAAGACGGGCAGTCTGGACATGGTGCGCTCGCTCTCTGGCTACGTCACCACCGCCGATGGCCATCGCCTGATCGCCGTCATCCTGGCGAACAACTGGACGGTTCCGGTTCGTGAGGTGGAGCGTTTGCAGGACTCGATCATGGTGAAGCTGGCGGGCATGCGCCTGGCGGGAGGACATTAGTGCTGACCGTTCCTGAAGCGTCGGCGCGGATCCTGGAGCGGATCGAACGCCTTCCGGTCGAGCGAGTTCCCTTGCTGGAATCCGTCGGACGTGTCCTGGCCTCGCCGGCCACCGCCACCTATACGCTCCCGCACTGGGACAATTCGGCGATGGACGGTTACGCCGTCCACAGTGCCGACGTGCAAGGCGCCACGATCGAACGTCCGGTGCGATTGACTGTCCTGGAGACGATCGCCGCCGGTCAGATGCCGACGGTGCCAGTGACGCCCGGGCGTTGCAGCCGGATCATGACTGGTGCCCCGCTGCCCGCGGGGAGTGATGGCGTGATACGGGTGGAGGACACGGATGGCGGTACCGACGTGGTAGAAATCCGGAATGACCGCGACGCCAGCCGCAACGTCCGTCCGAAGGGCGAGGATTTCCACGCCGGGCAGACGGTGCTGGCGCCGGGCACTCCGGTTGCCGCCGCCCAAGTGGGCGTGCTGGCGTCCCTGGGGCAATCGGCCGTGGACGTGTATCGGCGACCACGAGTGGCGATCGCGGGATCGGGGGACGAGTTGGTGGACCTTGACCGTTTCGCCGAAGTCCTGGCGGGCCACAAGATCGTGTCGTCCAACAGCTACACGCTGAGCGCCCTCGTGACCGCCGCGGGCGGTGTGCCTAACGTGCTTGGGAACGCCATGGACACGCCGGAGTCGCTCCGGGACCTGCTGCTCAGGTCCTCGGGCGCAGACCTCATTGTGACGTCCGCCGGCGCCTCGGTGGGCGAGTTCGACTACACGCGCAGCGTCTTGGCATCCTTGGGAGCGTCACTCGACTTCTGGAAGGTTCGCATGCGTCCCGGCGCGCCCATTGGCTTCGGGTTCCTTGGACAAACACCGTGGATTGGCCTGCCGGGGAATCCGGTGTCGGCGATGGTGACGTTCGAGCTGTTCGTGCGGCCGGTCATTCGCCGCATGCTGGGTCATCGTCAGCTCTTTCGCAAGGCAGTTCCGGTGGTCCTGGAGGAACGCGTCACGATCGGGGCGCGTCTGGCGCACTTCCTGCGCGCCGTCATGACGGTTGGTGCTGACGGCAAAGCCTCGGCGCGACTCACTGGGCCGCAGGGTTCCGGCATCCTGACGTCCATGGCGTACGCCAATGCCCTGCTGGTGGTGCCAGAGGATCGCCCATCCGTGGAAGCGGGCGAGACACTGCGCGCCATCCCACTCACGGAAGAGGCGCAATTCTCCACGGCCTTCTCGTGGTGAGCCGGCGCACTCCGCCGAATGTCCCAACCCTGCCGGTGGATTTTCGTCGACGCTTTAAGGTCGCGTTGCAAGAGGTGCTCGTCGCGGACACGCCTTACCAGATCCTGCGTCCCGCCGACGCCGAGGCCCTGATCAGCGAGGAAGATTTCGCACGAGACGAGCGGCTGCCGTATTGGGCAGAGCTCTGGCCATCGGCCATCGCACTCGCCGAACATGTGCAGGAACAGCCAGCACACTCCCGTTCAGCCATTGAACTGGGATGCGGTGTGGGACTCGTATCGGCATGCGCTTCGCGCGCAGGCTTCGAGGTGACCGCCTCCGACTACTACGAAGACGCACTGGTCTTCTGTCGTGCGAATGTGGAAGGAAATGGCGGCCGGCTGGCGCAAGCACGACACGTCGATTGGCGATCGCTCCCCACGGACCTTGGGACCTTCCCGGTCATCATGGCGGCCGACGTCCTGTACGAGCGACCCTACGGACCACTCGTCGCACAAACGATTCACCGCCTCTTAGCACGCGGTGGGGTGGCTTGGCTGGCAGATCCCGGCCGAGTGGCCGTTGAGCCCTTCTTGGCGGAAGTGACTCGATTGGGTTTACAGGTCAGCTCAACGCGCCGGGCAGTTAGCGTCGCCGGACGCAGTCACGACATCATGCTGTTTGACCTGACCACCGACTAAGGCGCGCACGTGGTGCGTCCGGCCAACGCGCCGGACGCACCATGTGGCGAGGTTACTTCTTGGTTGCGCAGCCGTTGTAGGCCTTCTGGTCAACCCACACGGTGGCCTTCCAGTCCATTTCCTTATCGCCAGCCTTGCACTTCGTCATCGCCAAGGTGATGTCGATGCGATGCGTGTCGGGCTGCATCCGAATGACGGTCACCTCACGAATGGCTCCGTTCACGGTCGGAGCCTTGTATTCAAACTGGATCGTGTCGCCTTTCTTCGTCGCCTTTGGCGCCTTGAAGAGAATGCCGGTCGGCGCCAAATCGACTGACCAGTTTGGGCTCGCGCCAACGAGGCTGAAGGTCTCTGGTGGTGGCGCCGCCGCAGCGGCTGCCGCCGCAGAGTCCTGGGCCGTGGCCTGCGACTCCGCCGCCTTTTCACCGCCGCCACCGCAGGCAAAGACCAAGGCAGCCGCAACTACGGGGGACATCGCACGAATAAGTGGCCTGCTCATCGCTATTCTCCGGTTCGGTTCAGGTCGGTTTCGCCCTGCCGTGGGGGTGCGGGGGCCAACGACAGACTTACGATTACCAAGGTTCATCCGCTGTCGGTCCGTAGACGGAGGGCACCCGACCTCCAGCTAGTCGCAAATAGACCGTCAGCTGTCCGCGGTGATGAATTTGGTCGTTCAGGAGCGTCCAGAGAAGATCGAGTTTTGAGATACGCTCCCGCCTGCCGGGGGCTGACGGCAGCGAAACCGGAGCACTGAGCGACTCATCCGAGGCGCCCCCGAACGCCAAAGAGAGCGCCCGGCTGCGCAATCGCAGGGCCCCAGCGATCTCGCCGAGAGTGTCCGGACAGGGGCACGCCAGGGGACCCCGATCGAGCGTATCGGCCAACGCGGCCGTGGCCACGTCGGCCCCCAGCACCAATAGCCACGCGAGATCCTTGGCTTCGCGCAGCTGAGGATGGGGGCGCAGGTGCTCCTGAAACGCGGGAAAGGCCTCGAGCACGCGAACACTCGTCGCGTACTCACGCTCGTAGGCGCGCCGGATTCGTTCGATATCGGTCAGACGAGCCGATCCGCCACGACTTCGGCGATATCCAGGACGGGCACGGAGCTCTCCAGCTTCTTTCCAGCGTCGGACAGCATGGTCATGCAGAAGGGACAGGCGACCGCGATGGTGTCGGCCCCCGTCGCCAACAATTCCTTCTTTCGCTCGACATTGATGCGTTCACCCACACGTTCTTCCAGGAACATTCGGCCGCCGCCAGCACCGCAGCACAGACCGCGATCTCGTGTGCGCGGCGGCTCTACGAACGAGACCACGGGAAGGGCACGCCGCAGAGTCTCTCGCGGCGCGTCATACACGTCGTGGTACCGGCCGAGGTAACAGCTGTCGTGGTATGCCACGGTGAGGCGCTGCGTAGTATCGTCCGACAGGCTCAACCGCCCCGCCTGCAGCAGCTGTTCGATGTACGTGGAGTGATGAATGACGTCGAAGTGGCCACCCAGCTGCGGGAATTCACTACCGATTTGGTGGAAGCAGTGAGGGCAGGCGGTGACCACGGTCGTTACGCGATATCGATCCAGCGTCTCGATGGCCTGCTTGGCCAGCATTTGGTACAGGTACTCGTTGCCGAGGCGTCGGGCCGGATCTCCGTGGCAGGCCTCCTCCTGTCCAAGAATGGCGAATCGGACGCCAGCGTGTTGGAGGATGCGAGCGAACGCCACCGTGGTTTTCTTAGCGCGCTCGTCGAAGGAGCCCATGCAGCCGACCCAATACAGTACATCGGCGCGCTCGCCGCGCTCCGCCAGCTCCGCCATCGTCGGGATGTCGAGTCCCTCGGCCCACTGCGCTCGGTCAGACGGCTGGAAGGCCCACGGTGCACCATTCCGCTCCAGCGCTTCGAAGGCGGGGAGAATCTCCTCGGGAAAGCGAGATTCGGAGAGCACGAGATTTCGCCGCAGCTCGTTGATGATCTCGAGCTGATCGATGGACACTGGGCACTCGTACACGCAGGCGCGGCACGAGGTGCAGGCCCAGAGCTCATCCTCCGTGATAAAGTGATCGAGTAGGCGATGGTCGGCCACGCCCGCGTGGTCAGGCGCAACCCCTGTGGCGGACACCGGAAGCCAGGAAAGGGGATCGTCGGCTCCAACCAGTGCTGGAGCCAGTTCGGAAAGCCGTTGACGCGTGTTGATGACGATCTTGCGCGGCGAGAGTGGCTTTCCGGTCAGGTTGGCGGGACACACCGACGTACAGCGGCCACACTCGGTGCAGGCGAAGCCATCGAGCAGGTTCTTCCAGCTCAGGTGCGTCACGTCCGACGCGCCGAAGGTCTCCGTCTCAAGCTCCAGGTCCATCGGCTTCATGGCGCCGATGGTGCCGGGCCCACTGGTATTGCTGAGGAACGTGTTAGGCAGTGAGACGATGACGTGCAGGTGCTTGGAGTACGGCAGGTAATTGAGGAACAGCAAGATGAGCAACGCGTGCGACCACCAGGAGACGGCGTGAACGGCACGCGCCGGCCCCAACGAGTCGGTCGAGAACATGGCAGCGATCAGGCTTCCCAAAGGCTGGAACGCGGCGGCCGTCCTGGGTGCGAGCACGCGCTCAGTCCCAAGCGTCAGCAACAACGTCACCATCAGCGCGCCGATCATCGACAGAATGAAGATGGCATCGCTGCCATGAACTCGGTCCCCTTGCAATCGCTTTGGCTTCAGGACCAAGCGTCGATACAGCAGCATCCCCACCGCCGCTAGCACGGCCGCCGCCGTCAACTCCTGCGACAGGACGAACAGGCCATGGATCGGCGCGGGGAGCAGACTGGCGTACGAGAAACCCGGGAAGACACCGTTGGCCAAGAGCTCGATGGCTCCCAGCTGCAACACGACGAACCCCCAGAACACCAGGGCATGGAGGGGACCGGCGACCGGATCGCGCAGGATCTTAGTCTGTGCGATGCCGATGCGCAGCAGGTTCCAGCACCGGCGCGGAAGATCCGTCAGGCGGGAAGACGTCGCGCTTGTGCCGACGCGGAGGAAACGAACCAGCCGCTGGGCGCTGAAGGAAAACACCGCAGCACCCAGCACTAACACGAACAGGAACACCACGTTCGACGTGGCCATCAGCAATCTCCACGGGACAGGAGGCGCCACACGGCGCCTGCGACAAGCTTATTCGCCCAGACAGGCCACAACAAGAAACGGAGCGACTTCCGTCGCTCCGTTGCTTCGTCAGGCAACTGGCGGTGCCTCAGCCCTGCGTCTTCTTCACGTCGCGAACGGCCGCCGTCAACGCCGGCACGATCTCGAACGCGTCGCCAACAATCCCGTAATCTGCCACCTTGAAAATCGGAGCGTCCTTGTCGCGATTGATCGCCACGATGGTCTTGGATGTCCGCATCCCCGCCAAGTGCTGGATCGCGCCCGAAATCCCAACGGCGACGTACAAGTCAGGGCTGACCACACGACCGGTCTGTCCGATTTGATCGGCGTGTGGGCGCCAACCCTCGTCGGTGACTGCCCGAGTGGCACCAACGGCCGCGTTGCCGAACGCTTCAGCCAAGTCTTCAACCAGCTTGAAATGCTCAGCGGCCTTGAGTCCGCGACCTCCCGAAACAATCACCGGTGCTTCACCAAGGTCGAGCTTCTTGGTATCGCCGCGCGATGTTTCCGTGACGATCACACGGGCGCTCGCCGGGTCTCCGACTGGCTGGGTGGTCTCTAGCTTGGCGTCGCGGGCGCGCTCTTGCGTGGCAATCGCGCCTGGGCGCACCGAAATCACGGCAGGCGTTCCGATCAATCGGACGGTGGCTACCACCTTGCCGATGTATGCCGGGTGCGTCGCCACAAAGGCGTCACCATCGAGCACCAGGGACGTGACATCGGCGGCCAGCGCCGTGCCCAGCTTGCCCGCGACGCGTGGCGCGAGATCCTTGCCTTGCGCCGAGGCGGCGAAGATTGCTGCACGATACCCGCCGGCCTGAACCCGTGCCGCAACAAGACTCGCCGTAGCCTCGGGATTGTACTGGGCGAACGCCGGGTGCTCAACCACAACCACTACGTCGGCACCGTACGCACCTAACGACGCTGCCTTGGCCGCGATGCCAGGCGCGCCAACCAGGACGGCGTGGACCTCTCCCCCGACTTGATCGGCGATCGTGCGCGCATTCGAGACTGCTTCGAAGGCAACTTTGCGCAGGTCGCCGGCCCGCGCTTCGGCAAATGCCAGGATGTTCGCCATTAGAGTACCTTCGCCTCCGTTTGCAGCAGTCGCACGAGTTCGGGCACCGCGGCCGCCCCCTCGCCGATGATTCGGCCAGCCAGCCGTTCGGCCGGCAGCTCCATCTTTACCACCGTTAGGCGCTGTTCCCCGAGCTGGGCCGGCTTGATGTCCAGCGGCTTTTTCTTGGCTGCCATAATGCCCTTGAGCGATGGATACCGCGGCCGGGCAATGCCCTCGTCGATCGTGACGATCGCCGGTAGGGCGAACGACACGAACTCGGCGCCGCCCTCCAATTCCCGGCGCGCCGTACCTTGGCCATTCGCGATCTCCAACTTGGAGCAGGCGTGAACGACCGGGAGCCCAAGCAATTCGCCCACCATCAGCCCCACCGCGCCGCTCGCATTGTCCGTGGACATTCGGCCGAACATGATCAGGTCGAACCCGCCCCCTTGGAGTTCGGCCGCGATCGCCTTGGCGGTGGCCATGGAATCGAAGGGGACTTGGTCCGCCTTCAGTTGCACGGCGCGCGTCGCGCCCATGCTCATCGCTTTCCGCAGGGTCTCCTGGACCGTGTCGGGGCCAAGGGAGATCACGACGACTTCGCCGGTCCCGAGCTTTTCGATCATCTGCAGGGCAGCTTCAACGGCGTAGCCGTCAAAATCAGCCATGTCGAATTTCAGGCCCGCCTCGTCGATGCCGAGTCCGTTGGCGGCGATCTTGAATTTCACGTCCATTTCTGGGACGCGCTTGATGCACACGGCTATTTTCACGCCGTCGCTCCGTTATGTGAAAAGTTTCACAAGGAAGATAGCGACGTCGGGAAGAACGAAGGAAGGGACGTCCCGCTCTTCTCGACCGACCAATTGGGTCGTATGCTGCGCGATCAGCCCCCTGCGGTGCGCCTGCCCCCGACCAACGCCATGACCGTCTCTGAGCCGGACCCTCCATCCCCAGTACCGATCGGCGCCGGGGTCTGCCTCATCACTGGGGCTAGTGCCGGACTGGGAGCGGAGTTCGCCCGTCAGCTGGCCCAACGTGGCCGGTCTTTGGTACTAATCGCCAGGAACCGTGAACGACTCGCTGAACTCGCGGACCGGCTCCGCGGGTCAGCCTCAGTTTCATGCGAGGTGCTAGCCGCCGACCTCTCAACCGACGACGGAGTCGCCCGGGTGCGGGCGCGTGTGGCCGCAGGCGACGTAGACCTCCTGGTGAACAACGCGGGATTTGGCACGATCGGATCGATGATCCGGGTGGCACCGACGTCGCAGGACGAAATGCTCCGCCTGCATGTGCTGGCGCCTAACGCGATCACGCACGAGGTGTTGCCGCACATGGTTCGCCGCGGCGGCGGGGCCATCATCAACGTGAGTTCGGTGGCCTCATTCGTGACGAGCGCTGGCAACGTGAACTACTGTGCGTCCAAAGCGTATTTGCGCGTCTTCAGCGAAGCGCTTGCACAGGAAGTTGGGAAGCACGGGATTCGCGTGCAGGCCCTGTGTCCCGGCTTCACGCACACGGAGTTTCACGAACGAGGGGCCATGGACATGCGGCACGTGCCACAGGCGTTGTGGCTGAATGCCGAGCGCGTAGTGCGTGAGTCGCTCGGCGCGATTGAGCGAGGGGGACCCGTGGTGGTGATTCCATCCAAGCGTTACCGGGCCATCGTGTTCCTACTGCGTCACGCGCCCCTCTGGATGCGCACTCGGGGCGCCAAGCGCTATCGGCGCGACACGCGGTAGCAGCTCAGGTCAGTGCCCCGGGTCGATCACCGCTGACATCGTGCTGTACGTGTGGTGACCCGGCCCGGTCTCATATTCCTGGGATCGGGTGACGGCGCGATACTCCAGTCGCAAGCGGTGCAGCCGTAGGCCGGCGCCGAACTGATATTCTCGCACGGCTGGTACGCGGTCGACATGCCGACCGGAGCGCAAGAGCGTGCCATCGAGGGACATATCGCGAGCGACGTACTCCAGACGTCCTCCGCCAAGGAGATATGCGCTCCAAAGAGATGGCGAACCGGCGAAGGGGCGCCAGGGATGATCCAGGTGCAACCCGACGCGCATTGTGGACCCAGCATCGCCCCCCGTATGCACGTTGCCGAGCGTCGCGCCGGCGCCCGATGTGAGATCGAGTACCGGCGATTGCGTCGGCCCGAGGCGCAGGACCAACGCATCTACCCGATGGCCGAGCATGAGTCCTGGCTCGAATCCTACCTGGGTCTCCCAGCCATTGGCCTGCCGCGTGTATTTCCGATTGATGTGATGGAAGAGTGATTGCATCACATGCCCCAACGACGGCGGGCCCGAGACACCGAATGTGCCCGTGGTGGTCCGAAGCCAGCGATCGGACGCGACCTGTGCCCGTTCTTCCAGATAGAGCCACCCGAAGTAGGGCCGTTCCTGCTCCCAGTCGGGGACCGTGTACGGCGCCCGATCGAGCTTTGGCGTATAGATATCCTGGCCGAGGGTGATCGACGTTAGGCGGCAGGATCGACGGCCGAGGTCTGGTGCGCAGTCGGGAATGGAGGCTGCAAAGCGCCTTCCCCACCACGGCGCCGAATTGGACGAGAGGGTGGCACGCACGCCGTTCGTGTACTGCTCGTCTGGGCGGTGCGCGGGGTGAATCCAGAAATTGTACGCGTCGTTGTCGAGACGAAGTTCAGGGAGCCAACGGCTCTGGGCGGCGAGCGATGAAGGCGCTACGCTGACCATCGCGAGTGCGACTAGTGCACGAAGAGCGCTGGTGCCGAGGCAGAATGGAGCGCGTCCGCCGTGTGAGACGGCGGATCGGCGGGAAAACGGACCGGCGAGCAATGTTTTGGTGACGGAGGAAGAGGGAGGATGGGCGATATTGATACCGGGGGGGGCCCCCGGCATCCGTAACGCGCGCCACACCACCACCCGCCCTCCTACCACTCAGTTGAAAGCGTTCAGGCCGGTGACCGCTTGCCCGAGAATCAACGAGTGGACGTCGTGCGTCCCTTCGTACGTGTACACGCTCTCCAAGTTCGCCATGTGTCGCATGGACGCGTACTCGGCAAGGATCCCGACCGCGCCAAGCATGCGACGCGCCTCCCGCGCCACGTCCGTCGCCATGTCCACGTTGTTCCGTTTGGCCAGGGACACCTGCTGAGGCGTAAACGTACCCGCGTCCTTCAGCCGGCCCAGATGCAGGGACACTAGCTGCGCGCGCACAATGCCGGTCAGCATGTCCGCCAGGCGCTGTTGTTGGAGCTGGAAGCCCGCGATCGGACGATCGAACATGATTCGATTCTTGCCGTACGCGACAACCTCCTCGAAGCAGGCGATGGCGGCACCGATCGCTCCCCAGCTAATGCCGTAGCGCGCCTGCGTCAGGCACATCAGGGGGGACTTGAGGCCACCACTGCCGGGCAGGATCGCGTCGGCGGGGAGGTGCACGTTGTCGAACACCAGTTCACTCGTGTCGGAGGCCCGGAGCGAGAGTTTGCCCTTCTGATCCCGCGCTGTGAATCCCTTCGCATCCGTCGGCACGATGAACCCGCGAATGGACTTTGGATCCTTGTCGCCGTTCGTCTTGGCCCACACCACTGCGATCTTCGCTGTGGATCCATTCGTGATCCACATCTTGGCGCCGTTCAGCACCCACGTGCCGTCCTTTTGCTCGTTCGCCATCGTGATCATGCCCGATGGATTCGAACCGAAATCCGGCTCCGTCAGGCCGAAGCAACCGATGACTTCGCCCTTCGCCATCGGAGGCAGCCACTTCATCTTCTGCTCTTCGCTGCCGAAGGCATAGATCGGATACATCGCGAGCGCGCCTTGCACTGACGCGAAGGACCGAATGCCAGAGTCGCCGCGTTCCAACTCCTGCATGATCAGGCCGTACGCGACGTTATTCAGACCGGCGCAGCCATACTTCTCCGGCAGGTTGGCACCCATGACCCCAAGCTCACCCATTTCAGGAATGAGTTCCTTGGGAAAGCGACCCTCGACGTAGCACGACCCGATGATCGGGAGGACCTTTTCGTCCACGAAGGCACGGACGCTATCGCGCACGGCGCGCTCTTCTTCGGAGAGGGCGCTATCGATGTTGAAGAAATCGGTGTGAGTCATAGGGCCGAAAGATAGTCAGCGCGAGCGAGCCACGGGTTTGTCGGCCGAACGGATTGCACCGCCCAAGGCGGCAGCCGATCCCGCCAGCACGGCCGGAAAGAGCAAGGTGAGGGCGAGTAGGCCCCACGCAGGAAGCTGCATAGCACCAGCGAGTCGGTGCAGTAGGGTGGCGACCGGAAAGTCCTCGATACGGTAGGCGACAAGCACACCTGCCCAGGCAAGCGCCGCTGCTACGGCCGACAGCCGGCCAGGCCGCGCACCGCGCCCGAGCACGAGTCCCGCCACGAGACCCACGTCCGGCACGGCCCACCAACCACCGATTACGGTACCTAACGCGAAGACGAGGCCAAGAATGGCCACCGATACCATTGAACGCGTCATCGCGTGCCCTCCCGACGCGGTCGGACCGTCAGCACAAAGCGACTGTTCGCGGCCGGCAGCTCCGACGCCGAGGCGGGAACAAACAGCGTGTCGAGCGTTCCGCGCTGCCAGAGTGGCAAGCGGTCGATGTATCTCGCGCTGGCCGGATTACCGCTCTGTCCGCCGGGGTAGGTTCCGAACGCTTGCACCGTCGACCCCAACTCCACGACCATGCGCCAGCTGGGTCCAAAGCCCGCCCCCGACGCCGGGTTGAGTGTGCCAGGCCCGCCTTGGATCGGAATGTGTTCTTCGGAAAAGCCCGGAAGTCGCAGGAGATGATGCACCGAGGCCGCCCCGCGTTCTCGCCACTTCCAGTGGCCCGCTGCGAGGGGGCCATACTTGGCGGACAGGGTATCCCAGGCACTGGTGAGGCTGGCGACGAGGATATCATCGCGCTGCTCCACGCGATCGCGGGTGGCGCGCTGGTCCCACCACGCACTACTCGAGTCCTGTAGCAGCTCCAACAATACATTCGTGCTAGGCGTGGCCACAGGTCGCCCCGAGGTGTCCGCCAGCTCATCCCATGTCGCGCGCCCCAACTGCCGCATCGCCAGCTCAAAAAGTGCTGCTGCCTCCTGGTCGAGCGTGTAGCGCCGATCCCATGAGGCGAGCAGAGCCCGCGCACTGTCCAGCTTCGGTGACTGGGATCCACCGACCCGCCGGGAAGCGGCATTCACGAAGAAAGGCACGAAGTTGTCGGCCCGAACACTGCCGGGATCGGTCTGGAAGCCAATCATCTTCTGGACCGTGATGGCACTGTCTGCGCGCAGAAGGCGATTGATCTGGAGGGCGCGCCACGCCTCATATGCGCGGTCGTAACCCAGATACCGGGGATGATCGCGTGGATCGATCGGTTGCTGGTTTGCCGAGGCCAGGTAGCCCTGCGCCGGATTGAAGGACTGCGGGTAATCGCCCACTGGCCAATAGCCCTGCCAGTCGGACGACGAGTGCGCGCCGTCGCGTATGACCAAGCCGTCCCCAGAATCGGCGCGGATGGGATATCGGCCCGTGGAGCGAATGGCGATGCTGCCGGAGCGATCCGCCACGATCATGTTCTGCGCGGGCACCGTATAGTTGGCCGCCATTCGGTCGAGAAAATCCTTGGCCGTGCGCGAGCCAACCGCGCCGATGAACGCCGCCGCTTCGTTCTGCGGCTCCAGCGCAGTCCAACGCATGGATACCGGTTTGCCACCCCACGATTCGACGGGACCGCGATGGGTGTACCGGACGGTATCGACAGCTACAACCTCACCATGCTTGCCCAGATACGTTTCGGCGCGCACGTCGAGGGGTTTCCACGCATCGTCCAGCCGATACTGTGTGGGGTGCCGGGGATCGTCGAACGTTTCGGCAAAGAAATCGAGCACATCGGCGCCGGTATTGGTGAAGGACCACGCCAGATCGCGAGTGAACCCGATCACGATGCCGGGGACGCCGGGGATCGTCACGCCGTACGCGTCCAGAACACCAGGTACCACCAAATGCGCCTCGTACCAGATACTGGGCAGGGTCAATTCGAGATGGGGATCGCCCGCCAGAATGGGCGCCCGATTCACCGTGCGCTGCGGAGCGACCGCCCAGTTGTTGCTGGCGAAGGAGGGACGTTCTTCACCCGTCTCGGGCGGCGATGGCGGCAAAAGGGCCGCCAACAGATTGGCCGTGGAATCAGGCGCGCCGGGGGGCGGTAGCCGTACGAAGTCGTACTGGGGAGCGCTTCGCGCCACCGGCTGAATGGGCTCCTGAATGGGAGCGTCCTTGGGAAACAACGCCAGCGCCGCGGCCTTGCCCACCTTGGCTTGCACGTCCAGCCGCGCCCGTTCGTCATACGAGTAAGTGAGCGTCAGGCTCATGCGCGACAGCAGGTACAACGAATTGATCGGAAACCATCGCGATGGCCGCTGGCCGAGCAACCGGTACTCCACGGGCCATTCGGCCGGGGTCAATTCGTCGATGTGAGCGTTGACTCCGTCGGCATAGGCGTTCAGCAGCCGGCGCGCGGAGCCGGCGGTATCCAGCGAAGCAAAGTATCGCTCCGCGGCGCGCGGGAGTCCGAGGTGGCGTGTCTGCTGGTCCAGTGGCAGTGCCGGCTTTCCTGCCCACTCGGTGAGGCGCCCAGCGGAAGCGTGCGTTTGCAGATCCAGCTGAAACAACCGATCGCGCGCCACCACATAGCCGAGCGCACGAATCGCGTCGTCCACTGAGCCAGCAAAGATGTGCGGCACGCCTCGGCGGTCGTAGCGAACATCCACGCCGGCGCCAACGCCGGGGATCTCAACGGTGGCGTCGTGTGGGAACTCGGCAAATCGACTGGCCGCCCATGCGCCGTGGACTGGGTCCAGAAGATTGCCGAGGGGTGGAATGGGTCCCACACCGCGGACCCCGACGTAGCTCGTGGCGGCCAATCCGGCCAGGGCGACGGTGGCAAGAAGTGCTCGAGAGTTCATGCCGACAATCTGACGCGACCTAGTCGACGCGGCCAGCGCGCCGGCGCGCCGCCGGCGTGATGCCTACACTGCGAGCCTTCTGGCGGAACCGCGCATCGTGGGCCAACGGTCGGCCGGTTTCGTACTGCCACTGGTGCA
Organism: Gemmatimonadaceae bacterium; assembly: GCA_046327745.1. GTDB lineage: Bacteria > Gemmatimonadota > Gemmatimonadetes > Gemmatimonadales > Gemmatimonadaceae > JABAQJ01. The sequence continues at coordinate 349,665 of JAXLXV010000007.1, forward strand.
CCATTTCGTGCACCAGCGTCTCGAGGACCGATGACCAGCTGTCGCGCCGGATATGCCGACGGGAAATCGCGATCTCGGGGACGCCCGTCGGAACTCCTGGTGCGAAGTGGCCCAGACGCGAGCGCATACGCCGCGATACCCGAATATCGACGTCAGCAAGGGTGCCGCCAAATCGCTCACTATTGAGCTGACGGTGGGCCTGCCGGAGTCGTTCGGTCGATGGATGATCATCAGGATGCAAGCCGATCCCACGACGCGGGCGCGGGGGCCTGGGGTTCGTCGACTTCGGCAGCTCAAACGATAGGAGCAGGCGACGGGCCGCCTGACGCGTGGCGCCACGGCCGCTGACGAAGTTGACGATGGCCTGGTGCATGGCGAGCGGTGCGGGGACCAGGGCTTGGTGGACGCGAAGCCGCTCGCCGTGGAAGGAGACCACGGTGCTGCGGTTGTTGGTCAAGGTGAGCTGATGAATTCCGCGAAGGCCCAAGGCGCGGAGGGTGTCGAGGAAGTGTGTGGCCGATGCCTTCGACGTGGCGGGCGCCAACGCGTCCCTTCCGGTCAACCCATCGGGCGGCCCGCCCGGCAGCCTGCTCCAAGGATCCCCACCATTGGTCGGCGCCGATGGGTGAGGTGACGACGGGGCGGAAGAAGACGGGGACGATTCGGTCCGGGTGGGATGGAAAGGATGGGAGGGATCGGGCGTGTCGGGCGTAGATTCTGTTTTCGGGGGGGGCCCCCCACGACCGTCGCGGCGATCCGTCGCCATCGCCCCGGTTGGTGCGGGCTCTGCAGACAACGGTATTTCCAACTGCTGATCGAGCAATCCGCGAATCCGCCGACCCAAATGGGCCAGCGCCGACTGGCCTAACGATCGAAGCACTGCGTGTTCGACGGCAGGAAGTCTTCCCCGCCAGAAGTGCCCGTCCACGTCCGCGTCACGACGGTGAGGGTCGTCGGTCGCACCTCGATCTCAAAGACGCTGGTCGGACGCCCGCCGCGTGATCGATTGGAGATCGTGCCGGCCGTCAGGACCACCAGTCGCCGGCCGTCAATTTCCAACGGCGTCACCTGTTCTTGATGATCATGACCGGTCAGCACCAGGCCTACCCCCATGCCGGCCAACGCGCCCAAGACGGCCTCGTGATGTTTCAGTCCGTACCTTCGGGACAACGCGCCACGCGTCAGGTTGTGATGGAGCACCGCGACCCGCAGGTCTCCCGTCGGCGAACTCGCAAAAGCCTCACCAGCTCGCGCCAGTTGGAGCGGGCGTAGGTCACCAATGATTGAGAGGTCACGAAGACGCCGAGTGAGCGTACGCCAGCTGATGCCCTGCGCCGTGTTCATGCCGACCAACCGGGCACCCGTCACCTGCAACACTGGTTCCAGCTCTGTCGCCAGAAAGTGGCGGTACTTGGCGTACAGCAAACCGGCGCCGAGGAGGTGCAAGGGTGATCGCCACCAGGGGATGTCGTGATTCCCGGGCACCACGAGCACGGGGCTGGTGGCCCGCAAGCGCGCCAACCACGCGGCCCCCTTTCGAAACTCGCGCGCGCGGGCGCGCTGAGACACATCGCCGGAAACCGCGACGGCCTGGTAACGCTCCCGTTGCACCAAGCGCTCGACAGCCGCAACCTGCGACGGCTCTTCGGGCGGACCGAAGTGCACATCCGAGACGTGTAGGAGACGGAGCAACGGGCCTGGCTCGCCCGCCGTCACCGGTCGTTCCGTGCGACCGTGCGCCAACGCCTACCGGAGGTGCGCAATGAGGGCATCCGTGAACCGCTCGGTTCCCGCAGTGCCGCCGAGATCCCGCGTCACGGTCTTTCCTTCCTTGATCGTCAGTTCCAACGCCGCTCGAATGCGATCGCCCGACGCCTTGTCGCCCACATGATCGAGCATCAGGGCCGCCGCCAGGATCAACGCGCCGGGATTCGCGATCCCTTGCCCGGCGATGTCTGGGGCGGTCCCGTGAACCGCCTCGAAGATCGCCGCCGAAGTCCCGATGTTTGCGCCAGGCGCCAGACCAAGTCCCCCGACCAGCCCGGAGACCAGGTCCGACAGGATGTCGCCAAACAGATTCGTCGTCACCATGACGTCGAACTGTTCGGGACGAATCACCAGGTGCATCGCCGCCGCGTCGATGATGCGTTCGTCAAACGCCACGCGCCCCTCGTATTCCCGAGCGATCGCCTGGCCGACGCTCCGAAAGAGACCTTGTGAAAACTTCAGGATGTTCGCCTTGTGCACGAGGGTGACCTTCTTACGACCATGTGCCACGGCGTATTCGAACGCGAAGCGGACAACGCGCTCCGACCCGACCCGTGTGATCAGTGCGATCGACTCGGCAGCGGCCTTGTCGTCTTCGCCGACCTTGATGTAGTGCTCGAGTCCCGCGTACAACCCCTCCGTATTCTCGCGAACCAGCACGATGTCCACATTGTCGAAGCGGCCGCCGGGAATGATCGTCTTGGCCGGCCGCACGTTGGCATACAGGTCAAACGTCTTGCGGAGCGCGACGTTCACCGAGCGATACCCTTCGCCGACCGGCGTCTCGAGCGGACCCTTGAGGGCCAGCCTCGTGCGCTGAATAGACTCCAGCGTTGCATCTGGCATGGGGTTGCCATGGGCCGCCACTCCGGCGGCGCCAGCAACCTGAGGGTCCCAGACAAACGGCGCGCGGACGGCTTCGAGCACTCGCACCGTGGCCGCGGTGATATCCGGTCCGATGCCGTCACCGGCGATCAATGTACATGGAATAGACATGGCTGTACCTAACGAGGAGCAATAAGGTCGGCAAAATGCCTGGCCAGGGACGACAACAGCGCGGGAGCCAGCGAGGCAGCTTCGTCGCTGGCGACTTCGCCCGTCCAGTCGAGGCGAGCACCGCGGATGTCGACGAGAGCAAGGTGAAGGACCGCCTTCCCGCCCGCGCTGCCCTCACTGCCTCGCTCGAAACGAAGCTCGACAGGCACCAAGGCATAGCGCGCGTCATGCAAGCCAGCAAGGACGCGCAACTGCGACGCGGCAGGCTCCGCCAAACTCTTCGACCCGCCGTGTTCCAGTCGGCGCACGGCATCTGCGGCACGAATCGCCGATGGATCCGTGGCGTAGGTGGGGTTTCGCTTGGCCGAGCGCACGAGTTCGGCCGGGAAGATCCAGTTCGTCGCGTAGTTCCTGGCGCGCAGTTCGCGCTCGATCGCCGAGTCCGCGGCCGCCAGGTATGCGCGCGGATCGGTGACCTGTGCGCTCCAACCCATCGGGTCGTCGGTTCGAAAGAGCTGCGCGGGCATCGCCATGATCCGCGCGGCGGCGAAATACGAGAGGGGCTGCGCCGCCGTGGCGTCAACCTGTGAGGACGGCGGTGGCTGAACCGCGGTGCACCCCGCCGATCCCATCGTGACAACGGCGGCCAACACAGAGACAATCGGTCGCAGAAGAACAGTCCTGAAGGGTCGGCGCAAAGTTAACATCTTGCCGGGTAGGAACGGATGTCCTGCGCGAGGACGTGCGCCGACTTCACACGAGAAAGAAGGCGGCTCCGGCCCCCAGTCGGGAGTCGGAGCCGCAACCGCAACGGCAGTCGATGCTGCGCTGAAAACCGCTTACCGCGTCACTGCACGGTGCACATTTCGATCGACTGGTTCGAACCTGCCTGACCCTTGTTGAACTGCACGTGAAGTTCTGCCGGAAAGACTCCGCCCGGTCCTGGGAGCACTTTGGGGAACAGCAGGAAGAAGTAGTTCGTGGTCCCCGTCGCCGGCCCGCCGGTCACGTTCCACACGTTGTATTGCGAGTAGCCCGGGTATTTGAGTGGGCTCGTGAGCAGAGCGACGGCTCGCTTGGAAAGGGTGTCGCCGACGTACGGACGATAGACGCGGGCGTTGTACGGCTGGTTGCCGACCAAGCGTCCACGGGCGTTGTAGAACGCATAGTACGGGACGCCGCCCTGATCCACGCAATCGAAGGTCACTGGAGCCGCCACCGATGAGCTGAGCATGTCGGTGCCTAACGGTGCGGTGACGGTCGACTCCCGCGAGGTACAGGCCGTGGCCAAAACCGGCAGCAGCGCCGCCAGCGTGGCGATGCGTGTCATCTGGTGCTTCATACATCCTCCTTTGGAGTGGTTCACCCCCTGCCCGAGGGCAACGCGGCTGAGTACGGCTGCAACGCAGTTATCTCCGCGCGACGCGCCTCGTTCCGCTCACAGGCTAGCACGCGCCATCGCCTCTCGTGACCGGCCGAGCACCGATTCGAGGTCAGTGAAGATCGGACGACCGCGCCACCGCCCTTTCTGCGGCGACAGCGTCCGAATCCTCCCGGCCGTTAGGCAGTTAAGGCGGCGCCCTCAGTCGGTGCTCCCGGAGACTCCGCGAAGAAAGACCGAAAACGACCGATCTTGCATACCGTATTCCCTGAACCCGTTCCGCGACCCAATTTCCGCGCGTCCCGCCGCCCCGACCGACTCCCCCGAGAGAGGACTGAATGCCGAGCTTTGCATCCGCCATCGTCTGGATCCTGGTCGCCCTTTCAGGGGCAGGCTCGTTCGCCTTCATTGCCTTGAACCGCGGCGAGACGATCAGCGCCGCCTGGCTGGTGACCGCGGCCGTATGTACCTACGCCGTCGCCTATCGATTCTATAGCCGGGTGATCGCGTCCAACGTCTTCGCGCTCAATGCCAATCGACGCACGCCGGCTGAGCGACTGAACGACGGCCGCGACTTTGTCCCGACGAACCGGTGGATCGTCTTTGGGCACCACTTTGCGGCCATCGCGGGCCCGGGCCCGCTGGTCGGCCCGACGTTGGCCGCCCAGTTCGGGTTTCTCCCAGGCGCGATCTGGATCATCGTTGGCGTGGCGTTAGGCGGCGCGGTGCAGGACTTTGTGATCCTCTGCTCTTCCCTGCGGCGGAATGGGAAGTCGCTCGGACAGATGGCCAAGGAGGAGATCGGCACGGTGGCCGGGATGACGGCGCTCGTGGCCGTGCTTGGCATCATGGTGATCCTGATTGCCGTGCTGGCCCTCATTGTCGTGAATGCCCTCGGTGAGAGCCCATGGGGCGTGGTCACGGTCGGGCTGACCATTCCCATCGCGATCCTGATGGGCGGCTACATGCGCTGGATCCGTCCCCACCGCGTGCTGGAAGCGACCGCGATCGGCTTGGTGCTCCTGGTTGTCGCCCTTTTTGCGGGACGGTCAATCGCCGAGAATCCGGCGTTGGCGCCGAGCTTCACGCTCTCTCGACCAGCGTTGGCCCTGATTCTCATGACGTACGGTTTCGCGGCGTCAGTATTGCCGGTGTGGTTGCTGCTGGCCCCTCGCGACTACCTCTCCGCCTTCGTGAAGATCGGTGTCGTCGCGGCCTTGGCCATTGGAGTGATTGTTTCGCTGCCACCGCTCCAGATGCCGGCGGTCACGCGGTTCATTGACGGATCGGGGCCGGTCTTTGCCGGGAAGGTGTTCCCCTTCTGCTTCATCACCATCGCCTGTGGGGCCATATCCGGTTTTCACTCGCTCATTTCATCAGGTACAACGCCCAAGCTGTTGGATCGCGAACCGGACGCTCGATTCATTGGGTACGGCGGCATGTTGACGGAGTCGTTGGTCGCCACCCTGGCGCTCATTGCCGCGTGCGTGCTGACACCGGGAACGTACTTCGCCATCAATGCGCCGGCGGCAGCGATCGGGACGACGGCAGAATCGGCGGCGACGGCCGTGCAGCAGTGGGGGTTCACACTCGACCCGGCGGAGTTCAAGGCACTCACGGCGCAGGTGGGCGAGACGAAATTGCTATCCCGGACGGGTGGCGCGCCGAGCCTCGCGGTTGGGATGGCGCACTTGTTCAGCAACGTGTTAGGCGGCAAGACCGCCATGGCGCTCTGGTACCACTTCGCGATCATGTTCGAAGCCCTGTTCATCCTGACGACTCTGGACGCCGGCACCCGAGTGGGGAGGTTCATGCTACAGGACCTCTTGCGCCATGTCTGGGAACCCTTGGGCCGGGTCTCGTGGTACCCGGCCGTGGTGATTTCCAGCGCGTTGTTCGTCTGCCTGTGGGGGTACTTCCTGTACCAAGGGGTGATCGACCCGTTAGGCGGCGTCAACACGCTTTGGCCCCTGTTTGGCATTGCCAACCAACTCCTGGCCACCGTGGCGCTCTGCGTGGGGACCACGGTGATCGTGAAGATGGGCAAGGCGCGGTACATGTGGATTACGCTGTTGCCGATGACGTGGCTGACGATCGTGACCATGACTGCCGGGACCTTGAAGATCTTTTCCGACGATCCGAAGCTGGGCTTCCTGGCCCGGGCGCGAATCTTTCAGTCCGCGCTGGATTCGGGAACGGTGCCCAAGGGCGTCGCCGATGCGTCCGCCGCCGCCAGGTTCATCTTTAATGACAAGCTGGATGCTGGCGTCACGGCGTTCTTCATGGTGTCCGTGATCGTCATCCTGGCCACCTCGGCGTACGAGTGGTGGGCCGTGATTGCCGGCCGCAAAGCGGCACGCACCACGGAAGTCCCATTCGAACCCCGTGCCGCGCTGGCGGGAGACTAGGCGATGACCGCGTTGTTGACGAGGAGGACCACCACATGAGTGTCGCCACGTTACTCACGGCATGGCGTCCTGGGAAAATCGACTGGGGACGCCTTAGGAGTGCCACGCGCACCCTCCGCCGAATCATTGGGGCGCCCGATTACGAGGCCTATGTCGCGCACCGGCGCCGCCATCATCCGAACTGCGAAATCCTGAGTGAAGCGGAATTCACCAAGCAGCGGCTCGAGGACCGCTACGCCCGTCCCGGTTCGCGTTGCTGCTAGCGGCTGGGCAATCCGAAAGCAGGTGGGCGGCGTAAACGAACAGTTACCTTGCCCCGTCCTTTGACCGTCGTGCGCATGCCTGTCACCCGAACGCTTCGCTTCCTGGCCATCCCGGTCCTTGGTTATGGGACAGTGGTCGGCGTCATGAAATATCGTGAGCCGACGCTGGTGTACCATCCGGCCGAACGATCCGTCCCCACCCCGGATGCGCAGTACGCGCTCAAGCAACGGGCGGTGGCGTATCAATCGCCCGACGGGAATCGGCTTACGGCCTGGATCATCCCAGCGGCATCGGCTGACTCGAGCGGCCTGTGGATGCTCATCTGTCACGGCAATTACGGCAACATCGGGTACGGACAACGTCCGCACTTCTACGCTGAACTGCGCGACCTAGGGTTGAACCTGATGGCGTTCGACTACCGAGGCTTTGGCGCAAGCGAGGGCGCGCCGAGTGAGGCCGGTCTGTATGCCGATGCCCAGGCATCGTACCAGTACCTGCGCGATTCTTTAGGCGTACCAGCGGATCGGATCGTGATCTTCGGGCACTCGTTAGGGTCCGGTGTCGCCATCGAGCTGGCAACGCGCGTCCCGTCGGCGGGCGTCGTCGTGGAGGGCGCCTATACCACGGTCCCGAGCGTCGGGCAGGCGGCCTATCCCTGGCTGCCCGTGAACCTGATCATGTCCAATCGCTTTGCCTCCATCGAGAAGGTGGGTAAGGTGACGGTGCCCAAGCTGTTCATTCACTCCCCCGAGGACGACGTCATCCCATTCGCGTTCGGGCAGTCGTTGTTTGCGGCGGCGGCGGAGCCCAAGCGCTTTCAGAGCGTGAAGGGCGGGCACATGGACGCCTTTACGGTCGACCGCGGGGCGTATTTTGGCTCGATCCGGGAATTTCTTGCGCCCTTGGCGCCTCACGGGACCTACACCGCCGCCAACGGACTGCCCCACTAAGGGACGGACTGGACCGATCGACGTGCGGCTGTGAGGGGCTGGGCGGCGCCCGGCGTGCGGAGCGAGTATGTTCCCCCGCCCGCATTTTCTCCGCCGGCCCGTTCAACCATTCTGCCCGCTGTGGAAGGTCGCCCATGCCACGAGTTCTTCGTGTGTGCCCCGCCCTGCTGATTGCCTTGGCCGGAACGCTCGGGGCACAAGCTTCGAAGCCAGACACCTCGAAAAAGAAAGACCTGCCGCTCGCCGCCGCGCGCTCCATCGACCTGGATACCGATGAAGGGTCGTGGATGTCGACCGACGTTTCGCCTGACGGGCGCACCGTGGTGTTTGACCTGCTCGGTGACCTGTACACCGTGCCGCTCGCCGGCGGCACCGCCACGGCGGTCACGACTGGCATGGCCTTCGACGGCCAGCCGCGGTACAGCCCGGACGGCAAGTGGATCGTGTTCACCTCCGACCGAGATGGCGCCGAAAACGTCTGGATCATGAACCTGGAGACGAAAGAGACTCGGCAAATCTCCAAGCTGAAGGACAAGACGATCGAGTCCCCGGAATGGACGCCGGATGGCAAGTACGTCGTGGTGACCATCGGCGACATCGTCTTCAAGCCAGGCAAGCTATGGATGTTCCACGTGGACGGCGGCACGGGCATTCAGCTGATCAAGACGCCCGAGAACGCGCTGACGAATGGCGCCGCGTTTGGACCTGACGGACGCTACCTGTGGTATGCGCAACGCTCAGGCACATGGCAGTACAATGCGATCTTTCCGCAATTCCAGATCGCGGTCTACGATCGCGAGACGGGTCGTCGCGAGGTGCGCACCTCCCGCTACGGTTCCGCTATTCGCCCGACGCTGTCACCTGATGGCAAGTGGATGGTGTACGCGACGCGCCACGAAGCGCAGACGGGGTTAGTGCTGCGCGACATGGCCACCGGTGACGAGAAGTGGCTCGCGTACCCCGTGCAACGTGACGACCAGGAAGCGATCGGCTCTCGCGACGCGTATCCCGGCATGTCGTTCACGCCGGATTCCAAGGAAGTGGTGACGACCTACAGTGGCAAATTGTGGCGCGTGCCGGTGGATGGATCGGCGCCCGCGAACATTCCGTTTCACGTGACGGCCAAGGTGGAGCTGGGTCCTGAGGTCGCGTTCAAGTATCCAGTACGCGACAGCGCGCAGTTCAGCGTGCACCAGATCCGCGACCTGGCGCCGTCACCCGACGGCAAGCGGCTTGCCTTTACCGCCTTGGACCACTTGTACGTGATGGACCTGCCGGGCGGTGCGCCTCGCCGCCTAACGTCCAGTGAGATGGTAGAAGCCCAGCCCACGTGGTCACCTGACGGCGCTTGGATCGCGTACGTCACCTGGCAGCGCGAAGGTGGCGCCGTGTACAAGGTGCGATCCGACGGATCGCAGGCGGCGGTGGCGCTGCTCAATGAACGCGCGACGTATCAGCATCCCGCGTGGGCGCCGGATGGCAATCGCCTGGTCGTGGTGCGCGGGCCCGCTGAGCCGCGACGGATCGAGGATGGCCCGGGTGCACCCGGAGTAGCGGTGGACTTGATCGCCGTGCCGGCGCAGGGCGGCCCGGCCACCTTCATCACGCCCACATGGGGACGTGACGAGCCGCATTTCACAAAGGACCCGAACCGCATTTTCCTTTGGGGCGGTGACAGCGGGCTGGTATCCATCCGCTGGGATGGCACCGACCAGAAACGGTATCTGAAGGTGACCACGCCGTTGTTGCTGAACCAGGAAAAGCCGGATGCCGCGGACCGCGTGCGCATGTCGCCCGACGGTGACCAGGCGATGATTCAATCAGGCTTTGACGTGTACGTCGTGACGGTGCCGCAGGTCGGTGGTGACGGACCCGTTGTGTCTGTCCAGGATCCTTCCTCCAGCTCCGTCCCGGCGCGCCGCCTCACCGACATCGGCGGGGAATTCGCCACGTGGAGTGCCGACGGCAAGTCGATTCTGTGGGGAATGGGGAGCGCGTTGTTCACGTACGACCTGGCGGCTGCGACGAGCTTTGACCGTCAGTTGCAAGCCGATAAGAAGGCTCTGGAGGGCGACACAACAACCGCGGGCAAGGCGCGTCTCGACTCGCTGTCGAAGAAGCGATATGAGCCCACGGAACAAAAGATCGAGGTGCGCGCCGCGCGCGACATTCCGCAGGGCACCGTCGTGCTGCGCGGGGCGCGCATCGTGACCATGAAAGGCCACGAGATCATCAACGGCGGTGACATCGTCGTGCGCAACAACCGCATCGTACGCGTCGGCGGCAAGGGGGCCGTCCCCAGCGGTGCGCGAGTCATCGACGTCAGCGGCAAGACGATCATCCCGGGGTTTGTGGACACACACTCCCACATGTGGCCCACGTGGGGGCTGCACAAGCAGCAACCGTGGATGTACTTGGTGAACCTGGCGTACGGCGTCACCACCACGCGCGACCCACAAACCGGAACGAGCGACGTGGTCTCGTATGGCGACATGGTGGACGCCGGCCAGATCGTGGGTCCGCGCATCTACTCCACCAGCACGGGCATTGGGTACTGGTTGGAGCAGTTGAAGGACCTTGACCAGACCCGCAAGGTCATGCAACGCTACAGCAAGTATTGGGACACCAAGTACATCAAGATGTACGTCAAGGGTAACCGTCAGGTGCGACAGTGGGTGATCATGGCGGCCAAGGAAAACGGCATCATGCCCACCACGGAAGGGTCCTTGGACACAAAGTATGACCTGACGATGTTGCTCGACGGATATCCCGGCCAGGAGCATGCGACACCGACGGTGCCGTTGTACAAGGACATCGTCACGGCCTACGCCAAGAGCGGCATTGAATACACGCCGACGCTCATTGTGCAGTACGGTGGCCCGTGGGCAGAGGACTATTACTTCCAGCGCGAGCAGCCGTACAACGACATGAAGGTCCGACGCTTCATGCCGTACGAGGAGCTAGCATCCAAGACGCGCCGTCGCGGTGCAGGCATTGGCCCCGGCCCCGGCGGCTGGTTCATGGAGGACGAGTACATCTTCCCCAAGACCGCCAAGGTCGCCGCCGACATCGTGAAGGCCGGTGGTCGTGTCGGGATCGGCAGTCATGGCGAATTCCAAGGCCTCGGCTACCACTGGGAATTGTGGTCCGTGGCATCGGGGGGGATGCCGGCACACGACGCGCTGCGCATGGCCACCATTGTTGGTGCGCAGTCGTTAGGGCTGGACGGCGACCTGGGATCCCTGGAGCCCGGAAAGCTGGCGGACCTGATCGTCATGGACCGGAATCCGCTCGTGAACCTTAGGAACTCCAACAGTATCAAGTACGTCATGAAGAATGGCCGTCTGTATGACGGTGATTCTCTGGACGAAGTCTGGCCCAGACAGCGGAAGACGGTGTCCCCGTACGGATTGGTCGAGGCGCCAAAGACCGCCGCCGGCGAGCGTCAGTAACGGTGGACGAAACACGCGGCGGCAGTCCCTGAGCGGACTGCCGCCGCGTTTTCGTTTGTGGCCACCGGCCATCGCGCTTGCCGCCCCTCCCGGCAGGGGCTCAGATTGGGTGGCTCAACGGCTGACGTCGATTCCTCGGAGGGTTGTCATGCGTTTCGTCCGGCTTGTGCTGCTCACCTGCGTGGCCTTACCGCTTGCCGCCCAGGGCACCAAGCGACCCGTCCGTCCGGCGTGGCCGGATGAGGGCCCTGCAACATGGGCACCACGGCCAACCTCACGAGACATCACGGCGAACGACCTGCGCACGCGACTGTATCAGCTCGCCGATGACTCGATGTCGGGGCGCCGAATTGGTGAGCCGGGCAACTACAAGGCGACGGCGTACATCGCGGCCGAGTTCAAACGGCTCGGGCTGAAGCCGGCCGGAGACAACGGCACCTACTTTCAGGAACTCCCCTTTGGCCCCGTCGGCTATGACGTTGCTGCCAGCCACTTGACGGTCAACGGGTCTGAGCTGACGGTGCGAACAGACTGGGTGCCGATGGCGGCATCGCCGGCCACTGGCATCGGCGGCGTGGCGGCCCTCGCCGGCGTGCCGACAGTTTTCGCCGGTCGGTGGGGCGACTCCGTGGCGCTGGATCCGGCACTGGTGCGCGGTAAGGTCGCGGTCTTTATGGCACCGCCTAACGCCCTCGGGTCAACACCGGCCGCCACGCCCGCGTCCCTCCCCCGCTGCGATTCGGTCCCTGATCGATTTGGTGCCGCGGCCGCCGTGCGGGCCGATGTCGCTGCGCGGGCTGGCACCGCGCCCGCGAATCGCCCAACCACGGTGGCACCGATCCGCGATACACGCGCTCAGACCGCCGGAGCTGCTGGCATCTTGGTGATCGCCGCCGAAGGAATCACGCCGGGCGCGATCAGCGCGGCGTTCGGCTCGCGTATGTCGTTGCAGCCGACGACGGCGGGAGCATCCGCCACGCCGGTTGGCGCGACGATTACCGCGCCGGTCGCAGCGCGCATCTTTGGAAAGCCAGCGGACCAGCTGGCAGTTGGAGCTACGGGCCAGAGCATTTCCGCGTCGTGGAGCGCTAGCTGGCGCATGTCGGCCACACCCGCGCGCAATGTGATCGCCATCCTCCCAGGATCAGATCCGGCGCGCGCGGCGGAGTATGTGCTCGTTGGCGCGCACAATGACCACGTCGGAACATCCCCGGTGGCCGTTGACCACGACTCGCTGCGTGCGGTCAATACGGTCACGCGTCGCCAGGGAGCGAACGACCCGGCCTGCCGTCCAACCGCCGACCAGCAGCGACGCATTGACGCGTTGATCGCGCACGCCAGAAGCATTCGGCCGCCGCGGCGGGATTCGGTCTTCAACGGCGCCGACGATGATGGGTCGGGTACCGTGGTCATGCTGGAGATCGCCGAACGCTTTGCGGCTGAGCGGCCGGCCCGCTCGATCGTGTTCATCTCGCACCAGGGTGAGGAGGGTGGCCTGCTTGGCTCGCGCTGGTTCGTTGACCACCCCACCATACCGCTCAACGCCGTCGTCGCCGCCCACAACATGGACATGGTCGGTAAGGGGCGCGTGGAACAGGTGAAGTTCGGCGGGCCGACCTCCGTCCAGATGTTAGGCTCGCGCCGACTCTCGCGGGAGTTTGGCGACATCATCGATTCCGTGAACGCCGTGCGCTCGGAAACCATGGCCATCGACAAGACGTGGGACGTGACCGCCAATCCCATGAATCGATTCTGTCGTAGCGATCAGGTGAACTACGTCCGAAAGGACGTGCCTGTCACCTACTTCTCGTTAGGGTATGCGCAAGACTATCACCAGCTGACCGACGAACCCGCGTACATCGATTACGACCACGCGGCGCGGCTGGGCCGATTCATTCATGACGTGATGTGGGCGATCTCTGAGCGCGCGACACGGCCATCGATCGACGGGCCCGACCCCGCGTATCCTCGCTGCTGAGGCGCGAGCGCTGACTACGCCATCCCCTGGCGTGTGCATCGCCTGACGCGTTCCAGTAACAACGTGCGTTCACGCTCGTTGCGCGTCAGGTCCGCCGCCCGCTGGTACTCTACACGAGCTTCGGACCAGCGGCCGAGTTTCTCCAGCAGGTCGCCGCGAACGCTCGGCAGCAGGTGATAGTTCGTCAGCCTGCCGTCGCGGACGATTGCATCCACACGAGCCAGGCCTGCTGCCGCTCCGAACGCCATCCCCTCGGCCACGGCGCGATTGAGATCCACGATCGGTGAAGGTTGCAGCTGAGCGAGACGCTCGTACAGGCTCGCGATACGCGGCCAGTCTGTCGCGTCCGCCACCGGGGCGCGGGCATGACAGGCGGCAATCTCGGCCTGCAACTGGTACGAGCCTGGCGACCCTTCTGCCACTAACGTTGACGCGCGATCTAGCGCGGCCAAGCCGCGGTGAATCAACAATCGGTCCCAGCGACCGCGATCCTGCTCCAAGAGAAGGATTGGCTCCCCGTTAGGCCCCACACGGGCACGCGAGCGCGAGGCCTGAATCTCCATGAGGGCAACGAGTCCATGGACCTCTGGCTCTGACGGCGCGAGTTCGGCGAGAATGCGGCCCAGCCGCAACGCCTCTTCGCACAGGGCGGGGCGCATCCAGTCGTCACCGGCGCTCGCGGCGTATCCTTCGTTGAAGATGAGGTAGATCACCTCCAACACTGACGCGAGACGCTCGTTCAGCTCTGGACCGCGAGGCACTGCATACGGCACACGCGCCTGTGCGAGCGTTCGTTTCGCCCGCACGATGCGTTGCGCAATCGTCGCCTCGGACGTGATGAACGCGCGCGCGATCTCGTCAGTGGTGAGTCCGCCAAGCAGGCGCAGGGTCAACGCCACGCGCGCGTCAGGCGGCAGAACCGTATGGCAGGCGATGAACATCAGGCGAAGCAGATCGTCGCCCACGGGATCGTCCATGGCCGCTTCGAGTTCGGCAGCGGTATCGTGGACGGGGCTCAACTCATGGCCCAATTGTTCGTGCTTGCGTTCCAGCAGGGCCGTTCGTCGAAGCTGGTCGATCCCTCGGTTCTTCGCCGCCGCCATGAGCCAGGCGCCGGGATTTTTCGGGACACCGCTCGTCGGCCACTGCTCCAGCGCAGCAACCAGGGCATCCTGAGCCAAATCCTCGGCGACCCCGACGTCATGAACGAGGCGGGTAAGCCCAGCGATCAGTTTCGCGGATTCCATCCGCCACACCGTGGCGATGACCGAGTGAATTTCTGTCAGAGGTGGCGACACGAGACGCAATCACATCAGTCGCCACCCCGCGGGCAAGAGTCTGTCGCGCTCCTTGCCCGTTTCGAGCAAAGGCGTCGTCTCGCACTACTGTCGACCGAGTTGCACGTCTCCGATGGCCTCACGAACGTCCGGCGGGAAATCTCCGATTTCCTGGACCTGCCGCACCTCAATCGTGTCGCCATCCTGCGCGGGGCATTGCAGCGCCCACGCGACGGCGTCTGCCTTGGACTTCACGTCGATGATCCAGTATCCGCCGAGGACTTCCTTCGCCTCAGCGAACGGTCCATCGGTGGCGCGGGCCTTGCCGCCATTGAAACTGATACGAGTTCCTGCCGATGGGGGATGGAGGCCGTCGAGTGACAGCAGGACGCCGGCGTCCATCAAGCGCCGGTTGTATTGCATCATGGTCGCAACTGCTTCTCGCGACGGTGTTGTATCTGGCGTAGCGCTTTCGTATCCCTTGGGGATCATGAGCATCATGAATCGCATCGGTGCAGTAACCTCAGTAACGTGTTTGGTATGCAGATGTAGCGGTCAACTTCGCGGCCTTCCTACCACGTCGAATGACGGCCGGCGAAATCGACACGCTGCCACAACCGTTTTGTGTCGAGCATGGTGTGGCGCCCACCTGCTCCGGTACGGCCCGCGTTCCGGACCCTAGTGATGGTCTTATTGAGGAACAAGGTTTCATCGACCGAGCGACTTCAACTGAGGAGACCGGGTGAGCATTCTGCGTAGGTTTCGATGGTCTTTGGCGGCGTGTGCCGTAGGAGCGGCGAGTTCCTTTCTGTTCTCCGCCCTCTTGCACTGGCCTCGGGCCACCTTCGTTGGCGCACACAGCGCGCTCGTGCTTGCCCTCATGGTCGTGTACGCTCGCACAGAGTCGGTGAACTTTGCCGTGCAGTTCAGTCGTCGCTGGGTTGCCGGGATGGTTGGTGGGCTCGTCGTCGGCGCCTTGCTCATCCAGCAGGTGATGGGCCAGCCCTCGTCGCCCTCACCGGAGGGATTCGCGCCCTTGGCCACGGCACTCGGCTGGTACGGAGTCGTGTACGGAGCGGCCGATGCACTGCTGCTGACGGTTCTGCCGGTACTCACGGTGTATGGTTCCGGCGCAGCCGACGCGCTATCTAGTGCGCGCTCACGATTCCGAGTGGCGGGGCTTTCACTTCTTGCCAGTGCGATCATCACGGCCGTTTATCACCTTGGATTCAGTGAGTTCCGCGGTGCTTCACTTCTCGCCCCCGTGCTGGGCAACCTGCTGATCACCTTGGCCTACTTGCTGACGGGAAGCCCGGTGGCGGCCCTGGTGTCGCACATCATGATGCACATCGCTGCTGTGTTGCACGGGTCGGCGACAACACTTCAGCTACCCCCTCACTACTAAGTCGCGGCGAACGCGATCCCCGGCGACACAGGGTTTGTCGGCCGGATCTCCAGGAGATTGGCTGTCCACGCTGACGCAGTCGTTGCATCTTTGTTTGAGAGAGACGTGTTCAGGCCGTCAGCATGCCGCCTTGCCGTCCGTTGATCTTACCTATCGCCCTTGACCGAAGGGAACATCATGCCACGAGCGAACTGCCACGGGTCTACGCAACTTTCTCGCGCGGCGCGCGTCCGTCCGTTGGTGCTGGCGGCGGCGAGCTTCATACTCCCTGGTACATCGGTCGCACAATCCCGCTCGCTCTTCAACGGCAAGGATCTAACGGGCTGGCACGTCGATGTGCCGGCGATGGACTCGAGCAAGTCGGCACGAAACCCGTTCGTTATGCGTGGCGGGTATCTGGTATCGCTCGGCGAGCCTCAGGGACACCTGATCACGGACGCCGTCTATCGCAATTACCGGCTTGAGGTGGAGTATCGCTTCTCGGCGAAGCCTGGGAATGCGGGTGTGCTGGTGCACGCGTCTACGCCACGGGCGCTTTACCGCATGTTCCCCAAGTCGATCGAGGTACAGATGGAGAACCAGAACGCGGGCGACTTCTGGTGCATCGTCGAGGATATTTCGGTGCCGGACATGGAACAGCGTCGGGGGCCAAAGGCGAACTGGGGCATCACCGAAGGGAAGGCGCGGCGCATCGTGAACCTGACGGATGGGTCCGAGCGCCCGGTGGGCGAGTGGAATCGGATGGTCATCGAGGCCGTGGACCGCTCAGTCAAGGTCTGGGTCAACGGTACGCTCGTGAACTACGGTACCAACGCCACCGCCGATCGTGGACAGATTGCTCTGCAGGCCGAGGGTTCCGAGGTCGAATTCCGCAAGCTCGTGCTGACGCCCATCGCCGCGCTCACGCCCTAGCGCTATTCACGCCAGCGGGCCACGCGCTCCAGAAAGCCCTCGTCCCCGATTTCGCGGCAGAGCTCCGTCAGCTCAACGCGTCGGGCCCCGCGCCATTCCAGATCGTCCACGCTTTCTACCAGCGGCACATCCTCGCGCAGGGTCGCGAGCGTCCGGTAGAGTACGGCGTGGTCCCGGTGCGCGTTCAGGCTCTCGCCTAACGCCGTCGCTCCGCGCAAGGGGACTCGCCACTCCGAGGGGTGGTGAGGGATGTGTTCGAGATGATGGTACTGCGCGAGGATCGCCGCTGCGGACTTCGCGCCCCACTTTGGTACGCCCGGAATGCCATCGGCGTCGTCGCCGACCAACGCGAGATAGTCAGGAATGGACGCAGGCATGACGCCGAACTTTTCCATGACGCCAGCTTCGTCCAGTACCTTGCGACGCAAACGATCCAGGCACACCACACGCGATCCACGCACGCATTGCGCCATGTCCTTGTCGGGAGAGCAGATGATCACCTGCTCCACCCGATCGTCACCGGACCACCGTGCCGCACCTGTGGCCAGCGCATCGTCCGCCTCAAACTCGACCATCGGCCAAACGACTGCGCCCAATGCATACGCGGCCCGTTCGGCGAGCGGAAACTGCCCCATCAATTCCTCGGGCACGCCGTCACCAGTCTTGTACCCATCGAAGAGCTGATTGCGGAAAGACTCGATCACATGATCGAAGGCGCAAGCCACGTGTGTTGTGCCGTCTTCGCGCAGCAGATAGTGAAGAGAACGCAGCAGGCCGCGCGTCGCCCCCACCTCTACTCCCGTCGCTGAGCGTGCGCTCGGCGCGCCAAAAAAGGAGCGAAAGAGTTCGTACGTGCCGTCGACGAGATGAAGTCGCATGCCAGACTATATGCAGCGCGGCGCGCGCCAACGCGAGTGGCGTGCACGACCGTCCCTCGCCTTCGGTTTCGTTGGTGCGTCGCCTAGCTTCCATTGTCCGCCTGCTCCAACACAACCACTGGGCTGTACGGCCGCTTGGTGTGCCGTGAAAGAGCACATCCTACGACGTTGCCACGGGAGCTGCATCATGGCTGGTGAGGTTCGTTCGACCGACGCGATTGCGATTGACGGAGAACGCTTCTGGTCCACGGTCGCTCGCTCGGCAGAGATCGGGGTCGGGCGACCCGGTGGCTTGGCGCGATTGGCGCTTAGCGATGCAGACAAGCAGATGCGCGACGAGTTTGTCGCGTGGTGCAGGTCGGCTGGCTGCACGGTGACCATTGATGCCGTTGGAAACATCTTTGCTCGTCGACACGGCGCCAACGACGCCTTGCCACCCGTAGTGATGGGCAGTCACCTCGACACCCAGGTCAACGGCGGACGCTTTGACGGAATTGTCGGTGTGCTCGCGGGACTGGAAGTCATCCGCAGCTTGAACGACCGGAATGTGACGACCACGCGGCCGATCGAAGTGGTGTCGTGGACCAATGAAGAGGGCGCGCGTTTTTCACCGCCCATGATCGCATCCGGGGCGTTCGCCGGCGCCTACGCCCTGCCCTGGGTGCTCGATCGTCGCGACGACGATGGCCGACGGTTCGGCGATGAACTCTCACGCATCGGATATGCAGGCGATGCACCTGTCGGTGGCCGTCCTATCGACTCGTACTTCGAACTCCACATCGAACAGGGACCGATCTTGGATGCGCAGGGTGTTGACGTGGGGATCGTCACGCACGGCTACACGGCGCACGGGTTCATTGTTGAAGTGCAAGGTGAGACGGCGCACACCGGGCCGTGGCCGATGGAGAAACGTCGCAACGCACTGGTCGGGGCGTCGATGCTGGCAGTCGCCATCAACGACATCGGGTGGAAGCACGCGTCCACGGGAGGCAAGAGCACCGCATCTCGGATCGTCGCTTGGCCGAACAAGCCGGGCATTCTTTCTGACGTCGCGCAGTTCACTGGCGATGTTCGACACGAAGATCCCGCCGTCGCCAATGCCATGGCTGAGAATTTTGTCGCGGCGGTGGACCTGTGCGCCGAGCGATCGCGAACGGCCATGGCGATCGCCGAACGGTGGACATGGAACGCCGACCTCTTCAGCGCCGAGCGTATTCAGCACGTTCGCGAGTGGTGCAAGCGACTGGGCATTCCATCACTCGACCTGGCGTCTCAAGCCGGTCACGACGCCTACTTTATCGCGCGCGTCGCGCCCACCGCGATGATTTTCACGCCGTGCGTGCAGGGGATCACGCACAACAACCAGGAGTGCGCCTTGCTGGAGCGGACGATCCCCGGCGTGAATGTCCTGGCCAACGTCGTCCTCGAGCGCGCGAACAGCTGACCGCGTTAGGTACCCTCCGCCGCACGCCCAGTGCGGCGTTGCACCACCTTCAGTCGCAAGCGCTCCTCCCGTTCTCGTTCGTCCAGTTGCCGTGAGACGTCGGCAATGGAAGCAGAAATCTGCGGCGCCAGGAACTGCTCGAGCGTCCGCATTTGCCGGCTGGCACGGGAGACCGCCTCACCGAGCCGGCGAATACGCTGCTCGCGGGGCGCGGCATCGATCAGGAGGTCGGCCAGCACCTCGTAACGAACAGCGGCCATGAGTGTGGCGGGGCCGAGTGTGCCAGGGGCGGCGCCACGAGCTTCAACGGTTCGGGCCAACTGGGGTCGCGAGACGATGTCAGAGACCGGTATCCCCCACACCGTGGCCGGTGTCACTTCAATCTCAAGCTCCTTGACCGGCCACGCGATGCGTCCGAGTTCCGCCGCCCCATGAACGCCTAACGCGTCGACAAGAGATTCCGCCGCTTGTTGCGCCGCGCCGGAGATTCGCGCCCGAAAGTCCATGGCCGGTCGCGCCACGCGAAACAACTCGGCCACCAATGCCTCCCGCTTGCGACGGATCAGCTGGGCACCCTTCTCCACGCGCGCCAGGTCGCGACGGGCGCGCACCAGGTTCATCCGCGTGGCCGCCAACCTTGGTCGCGTGCTCATGGTGTTCCCGATTCTGCTGGGGGCGGGTGGTGCATCGCCCACGTCGTGTCGCTGATGCGCACCAGGTCCTCTCGGGGGAGCGCTTCAAGGAGGGCCCAACCCGTGTCAAACGTTTCGCCGATACTTCGCCGGTTACCTCCTTGGTTCACAAACTGCGCCTCGAAGGCTTCGGCGAACGCGAGGGCGCGTCGGTCGTGCTCGGCCAACCCGGACTCGCCGACAATTGCTGCCATGGTGCGCGCCTCGCGGCCGCGGGCGTAGCTGGCATACAGTTGGTCCGACCACTCACGATGATCGCCGCGCGTTTTTCCTTCTCCAATCCCCGCGTTCATCAACCTGGACAACGAGGGCAGCACGTCGATTGGGGGGGAGACGCCCCGACGATGCAGCTCTCGGCTCAGAACGATTTGTCCCTCGGTGATGTATCCCGTGAGGTCCGGGATCGGATGCGTGATGTCGTCATCCGGCATCGTTAGGATCGGGATCTGGGTGATGGACCCGGCGCGACCGCGGACTATGCCCGCACGCTCATAGATCGATGCCAGATCCGTGTACATGTAGCCCGGATAGCCGCGTCGGCCAGGTATCTCTTCGCGTGCCGTGGCGATTTCGCGTAAGGCGTCACAGTAGTGCGTCATGTCCGCGATCACGACCAGGACATGATAGCCCGCGTCGAACGCGAGGAATTCGGCGCAGGTGAGGGCGAGGCGTGGCGCCAACAATCGCTCGACCGCTGGATGTGCAGCTTGGTTCAGGTACAACACCGTGCGCGGAAGAACCCCACTCGCGCGCACGCGCTGCAGGAACTCGTCGGATTCCCGGGCGGTGATGCCAACGCCGGCAAACACCACGGCAAAGGGCTCGTCGCGGGGCGCGCGCGCCCCTTCCACGATGCGGGCGGCGATCTCCAGACCCGGAAGGCCGGGGCCAGAAAACACGGGGAGTTTCTGGCCGCGCACCAGGGTGTTCATGGCGTCGATCACCGAGAGTCCCGTCTCGATGAAATCCGTTGGCCTGCCGCGTCGAACCGGATTTAGGGGGACGCCGTTGATCGGCCGAATCTCCTCGCCAATCGGCTCTGGCAGGCCATCGATCGGGTCACCATGACCATCGAACGCACGCCCTAACAACTCGTGTCCGACCACGGTGGACGCCACCGTTCCAGTCAGGGAGATGTCAACCGCATGCGGGGCCAGTCCCACCGTTTCGTCCAGCAGCTGCACCACCGTCACCCGCTCTCCGGCCTCGATGACTTGTCCACGCCGTTCGGGTTGACCCAGGGCACGAATGAGCACCCACTCCCCCAAGGCGACACGTCGCGTCCCATGGAGAAAGAGCAGTGGGCCCGCCACCGACGAGGCCCCACGATAGGTGCGCTCGAGCGGTATCATCGCGAGGTGCCTCCCGCAGTGGGCGGCAGGACGCCGTCGGCAGCCGCAACGGCGGCGACGGCCAGGCTTGCCACGTCGCGGTCCGCGCCGTCCCTCACAGCCGCGATCGCCCGTCGCACCGGAGCAAGTTCCAGTCGAGCCAACGGCGTGCCACGCTCCAGCGCCGCCGCTGCGGACCGGTGAAGCCGCACCGCCGCCGCGGCCAGGGCGTACGTCTTGGCGATCGTGGAGAACGCGTCGTGTGGGTGGAACGCGTTCTGTCGCAAAATCGTTTCGCGGACCATCGCCGCGACGTCCATCACCAGCTTGTCCTTGTCTTCCAGCGCCTCTGGCCCGACCAAGCTGGCGATATCGCGCAGTTCACGTTCGCGTTGCAGCAGACGGATGAGCGAGCTTCGCAGGAGCTCCCAGTCTTCTCCACCGTGTTCCGCGAACCAGGGACTCACCCGGGCCGCATACAGTGAGAATGACGTGTCCCAGTCCACCGCCGGGTAGTGACGCTGGTGGGCCAGGCTGGCATCCAAGGCCCACATGGCCCCCGCCACACGCAACGACGCTTGGGTGACCGGCTCGGAGAAATCGCCGCCTGGCGGCGAAATGGCACCGATGATGGTGACGGCGCCCTGTCGAGTTGGGGCGCCTAACGCTGTCACGCGTCCGGCCCGCTCCAGGAATTGCCCTAATCGGCTGGCCAGGTACGTGGGGTAGCCTTCTTCCCCCGGCATCTCCTGAAGACGTGCACCGAGTTCTCGCAGCGCCTCTGCCCAACGCGAGGTGCTGTCGACCATGAGCGCGACGCGATACCCCATGTCGCGATAGTACTCCGCGACCGTCACGCCAAGGTAGATGGACGCCTCACGAGCAGCCACCGGCATGTTCGACGTGTTCACGATCAGCACGGCCCGATCCATCACTGGACGGCCGGTTCGCGGGTCCACGAGCGCCGGAAACTCCGTCAGCACATCGGTCATCTCGTTGCCGCGCTCTCCGCAGCCTACGTAGACGACCACATCGGCATCGGCGAACTTGGCCAGGGACTGCTGCACGATCGTCTTCCCCGTGCCGAATCCGCCAGGCACAACGCAGGCGCCTCCTTCAGCCACAGGGAAGAGCAGGTCGAAGACGCGCTGACCAGTGATGAACGGCCGCTCGGCGGACAAGCGCGCGGCACTCGGACGCGGTGCGCGCACGGGCCAGCGCTGGGAAAGGAAGAGCAGCGTCCCATCTTCTAGTTCGCCGATGGCTTCATCGACGGCGTACTCTCCGGACACCAGCTGCTTCACGACACCGCGGACGCCCGGAGGCACCAGAATTCGGTGATCGATCCCTGGTCGCTCAGGCACGACGCCGAGCACGTCTCCACCCTGCACGGCCGTCCCGGGGATCACCTGCGCGGTGAAGGGCCAACGTTGCGTGTGGTCGAGCGTTTCGGCCCGTACCCCAGGTGAGATGAAGTCCCCTGTGCCCTCGGCGACGCGCGCCAACGGCCGGCCCACACCATCGAGGATACTCCCCAGCAGTCCTGGACCTAACGTCACCGCCAACGTGCTGCCGGTTACAGCGACGGGCTCGCCGAGCGAGAGTCCGGTCGTGTCTTCGTAGACCTGCAGCGTGGCCAGGTCCTCCGTCTGCCGGATCACCTCGCCTAACAACGAGCGATCCCCAACGTACGCCAACTCATACAGTGAGGCACGGAGCGGGCGAGCTTCCACGAGCGAGCCGGCGATCCGGACGATGGCGGGCGTGGTCATTGGAGTCGAACCCGGTACCCGATCGCCCGTTGCAGCATGTCGAGGATATAGTCCTCGGCACGCGCGCTCGCCGTCGTCCAGTTCGGTGATGGAATAGGGACGAGTAGCGGAAGAGCGCTGCGTTCGAGTTCCGCCCGAACGGCGGCTGGCACGCCATCGAACAGCGACTGCTCGACCAACAACACGCCAACGTCAGAGGCTGCGGCCCGTTGAAGCTGCGCACTCGCGTCGGACGCATCCAACACGTCCGTCGCTGGGACGCCCGCCAACCGGAAGCCGGTGGCCACCGCGGGCGATGCCAGCACGCGAACACGGGCCTTCATACCGCCGCCGCACTCGGGCGGAGCGCGCGCTGCACCGCGATCACGGGAACCTGCATCGACAAGCTCCAGATGATGCGATCGATGGACCGTACGTTCCGCCGCAACTCCAACACGTAACGGATCACTGGTGCCGTGCCTAACGGCTCAACGCGCGCCGTGGCATGCGCCTGGTCAATCAGTGCGTCCAGCACCGCGTCCTCGGCACGGGCCGGCTGCGTGACGGCGGCGGACAGTATGGGCGCGTCGGAGAGTCGCCGTAGTTGGGTTTCCCGGTCGGCCGCCGTCGGTGCCTGAATGAGGTCCCGGAACGCGTCGGCCGTCAGCCACCGGCCGCCGGCGAGGAATACATGGTCGACGTCCAGACGCTCCCGGCGCGGCCAGAGTGCCAAGGCGCTCCAGAGATTTTCGATGTCCAGCACGGACTGTGTGTAGTCGCGCATGGCACCATCGGCCATTGCCGCGGCCGCGGTGGCGCGCGCGGCGAACGTCCGGTTGACGGCGCTCTCCAGCTGCAACAGATCCGGGTGTTGTCGCATGGAGGCCTCGCGCAGTGCTGCCGCATACGGATTGCCCATCGTTGCCAGCTGTGCGACCAGGGTGGCAACATCGCCCTGGCGAGCAAGTTCGTGTAGGACGCGCTCGGGAAGCGCGGGGGTCGGGATCAGGCCCGCCATCCGTTCGTCGGGCAATGCCCCGCATGCCGCTCCTCGCAGCACGGCGCGGAGGCTGCGGCGGTCTTCGTCTTCATACAGGGGAGTGAGCATCCGCACTCGGGCACCGGCCCAGCGCGCCAACAAGCGCAGGCGGCCCGCCGCGTGTCGTCGAACAGCGAGTTCAAGCTCTCGGGGGGTCGCCCGCTCCAGTGGTGTGGCGAGGATGTTGGCGGTGGCCAACGCAACGGAGAGTGCGGCCAGACTCCGACTCTCGGCCAAGACATGAATGACCTGCTCGGACGCCAGCCGACCAGAAAGTCCGCTCACTCTGGCAACCACATCGCTCCAGTCGGTCATGGAGTCGCCCCCTGCCGGTTACGCGCGGCGACAATGCGCATGGCCAGCACCGCGCGGGCGCGTTGCAACATGGGGCCGAACGTCGCGTCCACACGAACCTTTCCGTCTGCCGATTCGGTCACGAACCCAAATCCAACGGCGCGATCTTCTTCCAGACGCAGACCAGGTGGCACTCCCACGTCTTGACGCAGCAGCTGCACCACGGCGGGGTGACCGCGCACCCTATGCTCGCCAGTCGGCAAGTACTCGAGCGTGCGTCGCATGAGCGCGCGCAGCGCCTCGCCGAAGCACGGGTGCCTTACGAGTGCTTCCACCCGACCTTCACCCGACGTCAAGACGCGCGTCACCAAGCGGCGGCGCGCCTCTAAGGCCTGAAGGTGGCACTGTCGCATGACGTCGTCGCGCTGTCGGTCGAGCACCTGACGCAGCAGGCGTTCGTGCTCAGCGAGTGACCGTTCGAGGTCGCGGGCATCGTCATCGGCGCCTTCGGCCAGGATCTGTGCGGCGCGTTGCTGCGCCACCTCCAATCGCCGGCTCGCTTCGGCGGCGGCTTCCTGTCGCAGCTGCGCCAGGAGCGGTTGGACGCTCACACCGGGCTCGCTAGCCTGCGCCGCCGCGCAAGATGATGAGTACGGCCACGACAAAGCCAAGGATCACCATGGTCTCGGGGATCGCCACGAGGATGATCACCGTCCCGCTGAGTTCCGGCTTTTCCGCCAACGTCGCCGCTCCCGCAGCGCCGATCTTCGATTGAGCCCAGGCCGTGGCGATGGCCGAAATCCCTAACACCGCCGCGGCGCTGATGGCAATCCACATGACGTTCATCGATTTCTCCCTGCGCACTCAGTGCCCAGGGGTCGAGCGCCAGTGCGAGAACGGCTCGTACTGGCGCCCGCCCGGGCTGTAGAACTTCCCGAAAAACTCCACGAAATGCAGACGCATGGCGTGAATGCTCGGGCTAAAGAGCCCGATCGCGAAATTGACCAGGTGAAACAGCAGCGCGAACAACACGCCAACCACCGTGCTCCCCAGCGCTCCCACCATCTGGTTAGCCACTACCGCCAGCATCACCGACGCCGTGCCCAGCGCCATGATACGGGCATAGGACAACACGTTGCCTAACGTTGCCAACAGCTCGATCGGTGCAATGAACCCCTCCAAAATCACCAGCACTGGAAACGCCACGAGCAGGACGACCACCGACGGTGTGAAGAGGGCGGCGGGCAGCACCTTAAACGCTGCCAGCAGCGACACCACAATCAGCAGCACCATCAGCAGGGACACGCCCTTGCCCGCCGCGTGACGCGGCCCCTCGCGCGCCGCGTTCACCACGCCCAGCACCAGCCCCAGTGTCACGTGGACGCCGCCCAGGGCCAACGCAATCATCAGCGCCGCCATCACCGATTCCTCGCGATCCACGGCCAGCGCGCGCATCCCAAACCATTGGCGGCCTAACGTCCCGAAAAACTCCCCGTACAGGACACCAAAGATGATGGCAAAGGCCGCACATGGACCGGCGATCTCGGAGATGGCGCGACCGAGCGAGCCCGGGCGCGTGCGGGCGCGCATCACCACGCTGATCCCCGCCAGGGCCACGCCGTATCCCACATCGCCAAGGATCATGCCGAAGATCATCGGGAAGAACACGGCCACAAATGGCGTGGGATCGATCGTTCCGTAGCGCGGCAAGGGCAGCAGACGCACGATCGATTCGAACGGACGGAACAAGCGCGGATTGGATAGCACGACCGGAGCATCCTCGGCGCTCCATTCCTCGCGATCGATCGACTCCACCACCACCGGGTCTCGTAGCGTGCTCGTTAGGGTAGCGGACAGGTCGTGCACCGCGTGCGAAGGAATCCACCCTTCCACAGCAAACGCGTGCGCCGTCACGCCACAACGTCGCCGAGCCTCGGCTCTCGACAGCCAATCGTGCATGGCCCATGCACCGCGCGACAACTCCGCGCCGTGGCGTGCGGCCAACTCGCGACGACCCTTGGTGCAGCTGGCCACCTCGCGTGGCAACTCCTCCAACCTCGCAATCATTCGTGGGATCGCTTGCTCCAGCGGGAGCCCGGCGTATTCCCCAGGGAGTGGCACCTCCGGCACACGGGCCGCGGCCAGACGCGCCTCCAGCTGCTCGGCAAAATCCTTGGGCAGCACCAACAGCACCGCCACATCGCCGCCCGGCAGGGGGCGGGCCGACAGGGCAAACTCCGGGCCGATTTCGTCACGTAGGGTGGCACCAAGCCGGTCGATCCCTTCCTTGGCGGCGCCCGGCACCACGACCGCGTAACTCGTCAGCCGTGGCGTCTGGGCAATGCGTTGCACGGTAGGCAGGACCGCCGCCAGAAAGTCGCGATACTTCTCGATCATCGCGCGCTCTTCATTGGCCCGCGCCTCGCGTCCGGCCAAACGTTGCGCCTCACGGCGAGTCATGCGCGACAGTCGTGCCCAGCGCGCCAAGTCACCGACTGACGCACTCGGCGCAACGCCTGGGTGAGCGGCAACGCCCAGGAGACGCATGGCCTGCTCGGCGTCATCCAGTGCGTGCGCCACCTGCCGCCGATGACGTTCTGTGCGAGCCTCTGGTGCCGGCGGACTTACACCACCATGGAGGGTTACGTCGTTCAGGTGGAGAAGGCCAAAATCCTGCAGTGCGATCAGCGCATCATCCAATCGGGCGCGCGGACCCAGGACCCGGACCTTCACCATCGGGATGATCACGACGCCCGTTCCGCTGGCAGTCCGTAGAGTTCCGCCAACATGTCGTCGGCCAGCTGTTCGATCTGCTCCGAGCTGGTCTCATCGAACAGCAGACATGTTGCGGCGGCGCGCGCCCGGGCGTTCGACTCGTCGGCCGCGGCGTGCGCTCGCAGGCGCGCCTCCAGTTGGGCCAGCGCCTGGACCTTTCGGTTCAGTGCGGCCTCGCGCCGTCTCGCTAGTTCGGCGCGCGCGTCGTCCAGGATGCGCGCGGCCTGCTCGTCGACGCGCTCCAGTTCCCCGGCGATTTCTCGCTCCGCGTGCAGCAACTCATTGAGCGCACTTGATGTGTCGCGCTCCGTGTGCGTTGGCGGTACCGAGCGGTGACTCATCTCTGCCCTCGCATCACTGCCGCCAATCCTGCCCATCGTGCACAGGATCAGCGCTCTCGACTCAGCTTACGGCCGGGCTCCGTTCGAGGATGGCAGGTAATGCGAGAACGCCTGTCAGGATTCGCCGGACGTCAGATTCGGGCTGCCGCCAGCGATGCGCTGATGCTGTACAACCCGCCTTCGAGTTCCGCCGCAGACGGCCAACCAAACCCAATCCGCATGAAGCGATCGTCCTGCTCGAACCAATGTCCGGGTCCGACGAAGGTCCCGTGTGTTCCATTCAGCGTCTCATAGAAGCGCGGTACGTCGATCCCCGCGTCGGCGCGGATACGAGGGAATGCCACCACGCCGCCCGATGGACGCACCCATTCCATGGCCGGTTCGGTTGCCATCCACGATGCCAGCGCCTCAACACCGCGTCGCACCTC
Organism: Gemmatimonadaceae bacterium; assembly: GCA_046327745.1. Classification (GTDB taxonomy): domain Bacteria; phylum Gemmatimonadota; class Gemmatimonadetes; order Gemmatimonadales; family Gemmatimonadaceae; genus JABAQJ01. Next base: position 377,428 of record JAXLXV010000007.1, read on the forward strand.
ACGGGCGATCTGCGGCAGCTCCTCGGTTCGACGTCGATACACGCGATAGGCAATCTCCTCGTCGAGCACGGGCCCGCAGATGACCATCTGCTCCTTCGCTGCCAGGAAGAGCTCATTCAACGCGCGATCGCGGGCCATGAGCCAGCCCACACGCAAACCGGGAAGCCCGTAGGCTTTCGAGAGCGACGCCACGGAGATGACGTTTTCACTCAGCGTGGTGGCAAACGGTCGCGGACGCGCCACCGTGAGGTCGCGGTACGTCTCATCGACCAGCAGATACCCGCCGCGTTCGGATACGAGGGCCGCGATTTGCGCCACCTCGTCCTCTTCGATCACGGTGCCCGTTGGATTGTGTGGGTTGGTGATGCTGACGAGGCGCGTTTGCGGCGTCATGGCCGCGGCGATGTCCGCCGCGGTGTAACGGAATCCGTTCTCTAGCGACAACTCGACGTAGGAGATGTCGCAGCCGATCGCCCGCGGCGTCTCGATATTCGTGGCATAGTTCGGTCGAAGGACAACCAGATGATCCCCCGCGGACAACAGGCTGGTCGAGATCACGAAGAGCGCCCCTGCGGCCCCTGGCGTCAGCAACACCTGATCCGCCGTGCAACCGCTCTCCGCCGCCAGAAGCTCGCGCAGTCGTGCCCGCGGTGGTCTCCGTACAGCAGGATCATCCGGCTCAGGTCCATGTCCGCACCCAGGTCTCCGAGCACGCGGTCTCGCATCGAGCTCTCGGCGAGGTTGTATCGGATGGACGCGTAGCCCACTTCCTCTGGAGACTCGACCTCGATGGGCATTCGGCGATAGCGCATGTAACGGACGGATAGGGGAGTGCAGGGACGACGAGCCTTGGATGCTGCGCACATGCTACCGTGGGGATGCCCGGCCGGGAATCCCTGCGCTCAACTGGCGCCGCGTGGCCGGTGCTGCGCGCGTCTTCGCCTGGCGGGGCGACACGATTCAATGGCGTTGGCCAGCTCACGCACACCGCGGCGAATTTCCGGAGGGTCAGGCGACGCGAAACCCAGCAGCAGTGCCTCGCGCTTCATGTTCGCACGGACGCGCGAGTGCACCGCCATGACGTCCACGCCACGCGCGGCCGCCGCGTGCGCCACCACGTCCGCCGACAATCCATCGGCGAGCCATCCGGCGGTCTGCAGTCCCGCCTCCAGACCGGAAAAGTCGAGCATTCCCCGCAGCTGCTTGGCGGCCTCCTCCATCAGGACCGCTCGTCGCTCGGCATACACCTCGCGCATGCGCCTAACGTGCCGCGCAAAGTGTCCCTCGCTGATGAACTCGTGCAGAATGGCCTGTTCGAACAGCGGCGCGTGCCGAGTGGCAATCGACTTGATGGCCGCCAGTGGCTCAGTCAGCTCCTGCGGAACCACGAAATATCCCAGCCGCAACGCCGGAAACAGTGTCTTGCTGAAGCTGCCGGCGAACAGTACAGTGTGCACGGTCCAGTCCCTGGAGGGCGGGTAATGGCCGGCCCACGTACCGATACTCCGCGTCATAGTCATCTTCGAAGATCCACGCCCCGGTCGACTGCGCCCAAGCCAGGAGTTGTAGCCGACGGGTGACGCCCATACTCACGCCAAGCGGCATCTGGTGGGCAGGCGTCACGTACACCAGTCGCGCGGGTCGTTGGCGCACGGAAGGAAGGACCATCCCTTCGTCGTCCACCGGTTGCCAGGTCACGTTGGCACCGATGCTCTCAAACACGCGCGCCGCGCCGATGTATCCCGGATCTTCCATCCACACCTGATCCCCGGGGTCAACCACCAATCGCGCCGCCAAGTCCAACGCTTCCTGCACCCCGGACACGATCGCCACTTGCTCCGGTTCGCAGGTGACCCCGCGTGACACGCGGAGATACTCGGCGACCGCCGCCTGCAGCGGGGCATATCCCATCGGGCCAGTGCCTAACAAGTGTGACATGCGCGCCCCTCGGGCCCGGCGACTGGCGATCTGCGCCCATAGCGACGTGGGAAACAGGTCCAGCGCCGGCAGGTTCGCACGGAAGGCGCGCGTTGGCCGCAGATCCAGTGACGGAAATGCCTGCGCGCGCCGCGCGTAGGTCGACACGTGACGAGGCCAATCGTTCCTTCGCCACCGCCCCGCGGCGGGCGGCGCACGGACAACAGCTCGTCGGGTAGCACGCGACGGACAAACGTCCCCGAGCCCACGCTCCCTTCGAGATATCCCTCGGCCTTCAACTGGTCGAAGGCGCTCACGATCGTTCCACGCGAGATCCCAACCTGACGCGCCAAATCGCGTGTGGCTGGGAGTCGCGAACCGGGACCTAACCGGCCTTCAAGGATCTCGGTGCGAAGCGCGGTGGCCAGCCAACGCTGCGCCGCTACCGTCGTGTCGCGCGGAGGCAGCGCCAGCGTCAAGGACGTCACTCGTTTCGGCATAGGAAGTGGTACAGAGAGAATACCGAAAATGGCTCTTTGGCGCCGGACCACTTGATCCTACACTGCGCGCATGAACGATTCCACGCCGGAGAGTCAAATGAAGGAACGAATTCACTTTGGTAAGGCGGCCCCTGGGGTGTACGACGCGATGGATGCCCTGGAGCAATACCTCGCGACTTGCGGACTCGAAGAATCCCTGCTGCATCTAGTCAAGTTTCGAGCGTCGCAAATCAATGGGTGCGCATACTGCCTTGACATGCATTGGAAGGACCTGCGCGCCATGGGCGAACACGAGCAACGCATTTACTCGCTCGACGCATGGCGGGAGTGCCCGTATTACACGGAGCGGGAGCGCGCTGCACTGGCTTGGACCGAGGCCGTGACCTTGGTGTCGACTGGACAAGTGCCGGACGATGTGTACGAGGCGGTGCACCCCCACTTCTCGGAGAAGGAACTCGCCGACCTGACGCTCGCAATCGCGACCATCAACGCCTGGAATCGCATCTCGATCGCCGGCCGACTGACGCCTGGCACATACCAGCCGCCGGTTCACGTCTAGCGGGGCAAATCTGGGGTCGCGCGCCACTCCGCGACCCCGGGCCACCCACTAAGTTGGATTCGGTCGTTCGCGCCCCTTTTGCACCGAGTCCATGTCCGAGCACCGCACGCCGGCCCTCTGGTTCATCCTCATCACGCTGCTGATCGACGTGGCCGGGCTGGGCATCATCATCCCGGTCATGCCCAAGTTGCTCACGACGCTCACGCACGGCACCATGAGCGACGCAGCGCGGTGGGGCGGATGGATGGGTTTCTCGTACGCCGCGATGCAGTTCTTCTGTGCACCAATCGTCGGTGGACTGAGTGACCGATATGGCCGTCGTCCGGTGCTGCTGGCGTCGCTGTTCGGATGTCCTGGACTACGTGTTCATGGCGCTGGCCCCGACGATCTGGTGGTTGTTCTTGAGTCGCATCATCGCCGGCGTCATGGGCGCCAGCTTCACGACGGGCGCCGCGTACATCGCCGATGTATCACCGCCGGCCAAACGCGCGCAGAATTTCGGCATGATCGGGGCCGTCTTTGGACTCGGCTTCATCGTTGGCCCACTCATCGGTGGACTGCTCGGCCCGATCGGGCCACGCGTGCCATTCGTGGCCTCGGCGGTGTTGACCCTGTTGAACTGGCTCTTTGGCTTTTTCGTCCTGCCGGAGTCCCTCAAGCCGGAGAATCGTCGCTCCTTTGATTGGAAGCGCGCCAACCCGGTTGGATCGTTAGGCAATCTGCGCAAGTATCCGGTGATCCTGGGACTCGTGGGATCCCTGATCCTTGTCCAGATCGCCGCCGCGGCGGTGCAGAGCAACTGGTCGTACTACACGATCGAGAAGTTTCACTGGAACGAGCGGATGGTCGGGCTCTCGATCGCCATGATCGGTGTCGCCATCGCCTCGGTACAGGGCGGCCTCATTCGCATTGTGCTTCCCAAGCTTGGACCGCAGCGCAGCGTGTACACGGGCCTGAGCCTGTACAGCGTGGGGTTCTTCCTCTTTGCCATGGCCAGCGCGTCGTGGATGATGTTCGTGTTCACTGCGATTTATTGTCTCGGCGGCATTGCCGGCCCCGCGATCCAGGGCCTCATCTCGGGGCAGGTGCCGCCAAACGAGCAGGGTGAGTTGCAGGGGGCCCTCACCAGCATCATGAGCCTGACGGCGATCGTAGGACCTCTGCTCATGTCCAACACCTTCGCCTATTTCTCACGGCACGACGGATCGTTGTACTTCTCCAGTGCGGCGATGGCGCTCGGCGGCTTCCTCACAATGATCTCGGCGGCGCTGGCCCCGCAGCAGCCTCAAACGCACCATGGCGCGATCGGCTGTGGCCGTCGTGTCCACGACCCCGGCCGAGGGATAAGCGTCGCGCGAACTCAATCCCGTTGAGGATTGGGGTGACTCGACGGATTGCTTGCGCCGAAGGCGCCAATACACCGGGACGCCCGTGGCAGCCAAGGCGATGCCAATGAGTGGTTCCAGAGGACGGAAGATCACGGCGCTGACCACGAAGCCTGAGACCACCACCATGTAGATGACGGGTGTCACCGGGTAGCCAGGCGTTCGATACCCCGTCGACCGACGTCGGTGACGCAAGCGGAAGATCGCGCCCACCATCATGATGGTCGCCAGCTGCAATGGCACAATGAAGAAGTTGACCAGCCGTCCGAAGGAACCAAAGAACCACAGGGCGACGAGTGAAGTGGCGGTGGTGAAGAAGATCGCCCCCTATGGGGCGGCCGTGCGTGACGACACGCGGCTCAGCAGGCCAAAGAACCCTCGCGGCGTCGCGGACGCAGGATCGTGATAACTCGCGGCCAGTGTGTAGAAGAGTCGCGGCTGCGTCATCACCAAGCCGCCTAACGCGCCAAAGATCGAAATCGTCATCAGCGCGGTAAGCATCTTCCCGCCACCGGTACCAAAGGCCGTGGTGGCCAGTGTCGAGGCCACGGCCGTGGGGGCGGCCCGCATCTGCGAGAGTGGCACCACACGGAGGTAGGCCACGTTCACCACCAGGTACAACACCGTGAGCGCCGCCACCCCCAGACCAAGTCCGAGCGGAAAGTCGCGTTCCGGTCGCCGCACCTCACCCGCTACGTTCGTGACGTCGATCCAGCCGTCATAGGTAAAGAGGACTGCTGCAATCCCCAGCCCGGTAAACCGCAGAAAGCCGGACAACCCCTCCATGCCCCCTGCCGTCGGTGCCGGCGAAGCGTCAGCGGTGGCCGGTGCCAGAAAGAGCCCGCCGATAATCAGCCCACCAATCCCGAGCACCTTCGCCGTCGTCAGCAACACCTGCGTCCGCCCGCCCCACTGCACCCCCGCCAGATTAATCCCTGCGAAGAACAGGATGGCCGCGGCTCCCCACCCAACGGCGGTCACACCGGGCAGGATGGGCACCGAGCGATGCAGGAAGTCGCCAAAAGCGACGGCGCTCGAGGCAATGGCTCCCGGACCGGTCACCCACAGCTCCAACCAGACCAGCAGGAACCCCCAGAATGGACCGAATCCTTCCGTGATGATGTGGAAGGTCGCTCCCGCCTGAGGGAGCATCGTGCATAACTCCGCCAGGGTCAACGCACCACACAGAGTGATGAACCCAGAGAGTGCCCAGATGAAATGCACTTGCCAGGCATGCTGCGCCACCGACGCTAGCTCGCCCGGAGTAAAGAAGATACCGGAGCCGATCATGTTCCCGATGACCAGCGCCGCCACGGCGCCGAGTCCCAGGCTGCGCTTAAGCGGAGCGTGTCCTGTCATGCGGCGCGAATGGCCTGCACCAGAGCTTCCACCCGCGATCGCACCACGCGGTCCGTGGCTTCTCGCCCACCGCCACTACGCATAGACGTCCCGACGATGAATCCATCGGCGTGCGGAACCAGCTCCGCGGCGTTGTGCGGACTCAAGCCACTACCGATGAGGACCGGAAGGACTCCTTTCGCCGACGTTAGGTCGGCAACACTTGGACCGATCCCGGTTTCCGTCCCCGTGACAATCACCGCATCCGCGCCGGCGTTCGCTGCCTCAGTGGCTGACTGCGAGATCGACTTGGGCCCGTCGACCATGGTGGTGTACTTCACTTGGAGGTCGGCAAAGATCTGCACCGAATCCGCCAGAATGCGCGATCGATAGGCGAGGATCGCCTCGGGTTCCGGTTCGATGACGCCTAACTTGGAACGCACGCGATCAACGAAGAAGTCGAGTCGGATGAATCGCGCGCCGCTTGCAGATGCAACGGCCAGGGATCCTCTCCAGTCATTGAGCAGCACCTCGATGCCAACCGGCACGCGCGCCCGCCGCACCACTTCGTGAGTCACGCGCGTCATCGCGGCGATGATCTCGGCGCCACCCACCAGGGTGTGCGGTTGGTCGAAATCGTTTTCCACCAACACGCCATCGACCCCTCCAGCTTCAAGCGCTGCCAGGTCATCCAAGGCGACGCCGACCAGCGCATCCATCGAGCGAAAGGCCGGGTAGCCGGGGAGTGGCGGTAGCGCGATCATGCCGATGAGCGGACGCGCGCGGGGGAACAGCTCGTTGAATCGCGTCACTCGGCCGGCGCCTCCGTAGCGCCAACGTGACGGATGACCTGCGCGGCGCGGTCTGCGCCTTTCCGCATGGCGGATTCTACCGAGCCATGAAGCAAATACTCGACAGTGAACGCCGCTTGATAGGCATCGCCACAGCCGGTGGAGTCGAGGCAGGCGTGAGGGGGGACCATGGTAGCAGGTAGCCGGTAGTGGTGACCGTCTTTCAGCGCACTACTGCCCTGCGCGCCGTGCGTGACGACGATGAGCGTATGGCCTGTTCGCGTGCGCGGCAAGAGTTCGGCTGCAACCTCCTCGCCCGCCGACAGGAACACGAGGTCCAGCTCGGGCAGCAGTTGATCAAGCGCGGCGTCACCCGGCCCCAGGTCACCGCCGTCCAGGAGGTCGGCGACACGCGTCGCCCCTGGCGCTACGGCGCGCACCGCAGGCCAAAACAGATGTTCGATCTGACGGAAGAACGGCACCGCTACCACGTCGTGCGTTCCGATGAATCGAAGGTCGGCGTCCGTCAGGTGATACGTCGCTAGTACCCCGGGATCGTAGCCCCCTGGCGGAAAGATCCGCTCGCCCCCCGCCGCCAGACGAATGGCCTGCGACGCCGTGGCACCGTCCTGCGCGTGGCAATGCGTTCCGTCCACGCCCTCTTGAACCAGCCGTTCGCGAACCGCAACGGCACCGCGATCGCGACCGGTGCAGCTGACGAGCGCGACATGCGCCGCGCCTGACCGCCGCGCCTGCACGGCGAAATTCAACGAGATCCCTCCCACACGCTCGAGGGACAGGTCGAGGTATCGATCCAGCGTGCATTCCCCGACGGCGACGATTCTCAAGGCCCGTGGTGCAGGAGTCGTTGTGGTTGATGTGGCCGGCGAGAGAATATAGGCTCCGGCTCCGCCATCGACGACCCGAACCAATCAGCACACCGCGACGAACGCCTCAGCTTCTTCGGGCGAACGGATAGGCGAGAGACAACCTGCCGATATGCGATGACATCATGGTCATCGCGATTGCGGTAGCCCGGCAGACGGAGGGGCCGGCAGCCTCAACATCGCAAGCCCCACGGCGGCCAGCAAAGCGAGCACCGCTCCCAAGTCAAAGGCGGCCGCGGGCCCCCGCCACTGCCAGATCGCCCCAAAGATCATCGACGCCGGCAGCGCCCCCAGCCCGACCACTAGATGGTACCACCCGAACGCCGATCCACGATCATCGGCAAGCGACAGGTCGGCGACCAAGGCCTTTTCGACCCCTTCCGTGAGCCCGAAGTAAAGGCCGTAGACCGCCACCAGAGCCCACATCTGCCAGGCGACCGTTGCTCGACCCAACAGGGCGTAGACCACACCGTACCAAAGCCAACCGCCCACGATCAGCGGGCGTCGTCCGATTCGGTCCGACCACACACCAGAGGGCACGCTCGACGTCGACTTTACGACATGCAGGAGAGCCCACAGCAACGGCAGTGTCGCTACCGGCACCCCCACATCCGTCGCACGCAACAGGAGGAATGCGTCCGTCGCGTTGCCTAACGTGAACAGCAGGACAAGGGCCAGGTACGGACGCAACACGCCGTGTGGCAGGCTGCCGACGAGCTTCGCCCCATGCGCCCCCCGCTCCAACGCGCGCGGACGTTCCACCACCCCCACCATGAGCGCCACGACGGCCAACGCCGCCGGGATGGCGGCAACCAGAAAGACCGTGCGCATGGACGCGCCCAGACCGCGAAGGAGGGCCACGGCCACCAGAGGACCAATCACCGCCCCCAGATGGTCCGATGCTCGGTGAAATCCAAACGCGCGGCCGCGATCCTCGGCGGGCACCGCGTCGGCAATCAATGCATCCCGCGGGGCCGTGCGGATGCCCTTGCCGGTCCTGTCGGTCAGTCGAAGCGCCGTCACCTGCCACACGCTCGTGGCCAGCCCGAGCAGGGGGCGCGCCGCGGACGCCAACGTGTAGCCCGCCAGCACCAACGGCTTGCGACGGCTCAGCCGGTCGGACCACCACCCACTCACGAGCTTCAGTAAGCTGGCCACACTCTCCGCCGCTCCTTCAATCGCCCCCACCGCGAAAGCGCCCGCGCCGAGCACATCGCGGAGGAACACCGGAAGGAGCGGATAGATCATCTCGCTTGAGACGTCGGTGAGCAGTGACACCAACGCCAGCGCGAGCACCGTGCGGGGAAGCTTCACCATCCGAAAGTACATGTATTCGCGCTTGCGCGCGCCGCTCTCCCGCCACCAATTGCACGGTATGAGCGCTGCGTCGGAAATCCGCGAACTCTTCCGCGCCCTCGAGCCCGAACGTGCCTACTGCCGCACGCACGAGCAGCGGATGCTGAACCAGCAGGTCGCGCTCGCCGAGGTCCCCGCCCCGACTGGCGGAGAAGCCACGCGGGCGCGGCTCGTCGCCGAACGCCTCCGCGAGATCGGCCAATCCGCCGAAATCGATGCCGCGGGCAACGTCATCGCGCGCCTCGCCGGCCGCGTGGACGACGCCCCCGTGATCGTCTGCGCCCACCTGGACACGGTCTTCTCCTCGGACACCACGCATGCCGTGCGAAAGCGCGGTGGTGTGCTGCTCGGACCGGGCATCAGTGATAACGCACGCGGTCTGGCCGCCATGCTCGGCATTGCTGAGATGCTCGCGACACGCACACACAGGTCGCGACGGCCGGTCTTTTTGTGCGCGACGACGGGCGAAGAGGGCGACGGCGACCTCCGCGGCGCCCGCTTCCTCTTTGACCATGCGGCGCGCGCGGCCCACGCCGCCATCGCGCTCGATGGCGCCGGCGATGACCGCATTGTGTCGCACGCTCTAGGCTGCGCGCGGCTGCGCATTTCGATACAGGGGCCGGGAGGCCACAGCTGGGCGGCCTTCGGCGCGCCAAATCCCATTCACGCGATCGGCGCGCTTATCGCGCGCATCTCTGCCCTTCCCTTACCCACTTCGCCCCGGGCCACGCTCTCGGTGGGGCGCGTCGGCGGAGGGACCGCAATCAATGCGATTCCGAGAGACGGCTGGATCGACATCGACATCCGCTCGACCTCCGGGGAGGTCCTTCGGCGATTGGTTGCCGATGTGGAACACCATGCACACGAGGCCGTCCTGGTGGAAAACCTGGCACGGCTGGCCGGCACCGAACCGTTGCAACTGACGATCTCACCGACCGGGGAACGTCCGGCGGGCGCGATGCCGGAAAACGCCCCACTCGTGCGAATCGCCAGTGAGGTGACCCGCGCCATTGGCCGGCATCCACAGCTTGCCGTGGCGTCCACGGACGCCAACGTCCCCATGAGCCTGGGGATTCCGGCCATCGCGATCGGCGCCGGCGGCAAGGCAGGTCAAACACATACGCCCGATGAGTGGTTCGACCCGTCCGACGGTCACCTGGGCATTGCCCGAGCCCTCACGATCATCGCGGCCGCCGCCGAACTCGCCTAACGTTTCTGGGCCGCTGCGATGTGTCGGGCGACCGTTGGTGCGTCCAAGCCGATGTTCCGGAGCGCGCCAGTCGAGTCGTAGTTCTGCCCCACGAAATAGAGACCAGGTTGGTCCGCGCTCGCCACCCGGTCGGTGCGCGCCGCAAATCCCTTCTCGTCTCGCCGAATCAGCTGGCCGAGGGACGCCAGTGCGGGGGAAAATCCGGTCGCCAGGATCACCACATCGAACGTTGCTTCGCTTCCGTCAGTGAAGCGGACGCCGTGCTCAGTGAAGTGCGTCAGCCCGGCGATCTTCGCCGTCACCCGACCGGCACGTATGGCATCCACCAGATGAAACCCGATTAGTGGGACCGCCTCGAGCGGCGAGACCTTCGCGCGCGGAATTACTGGCGTGCCGTGGGCGCGCTCGGTGGCGTTCTGCACCACCGACGCTATGCGGCTCCGCACGCCAAACGGCAGCTTTCGCATCCACGTTGCGATGTACTGGATCGGGATGCCCGCTAGTTGACGAGGCACCACATTGGCGCCCGAGCGCACCGCCACTGTGGTCTCGATGCCTGCGAGCCCCAGTTCCGACGCAATTTCACCACCGGAATTCCCGACACCCACCACCAGCACGCGCTGGCCAGTAACATCGGAGGGTCGTCGGTATTCCACGGAGTGCATCACGCGACCGCGAAACCGCTCGCGTCCAGGAATGTCCGGGACCAGTGGGTTGCTCATGATGCCCGTCGCCACGACCACGTGCGGCGCGACGATCTCTCCATCCGTCGTCGTCGCTATCCAGTTGTCGTTGCTTCGTTCAAGCCGCCGCACTTCGCAACCGGTTTCCACAGAGAGGTCGTGATGCCGTGCATAACGATCCAAATAATCCCAGAACTGATCTTTCGTTGGGAATAGCGGTGTGCCTCGCGGGAACGGCATCCCGGGGAGGGCGGACATGTGGCGCCCAGTGTGGAGCGTCAGCGAGTCGTAAGCGTTTCTCCACGCGTGCCCGATTGTGGGTCCACGCTCCAGCACGCGGAACGCTATCTCTGCGCGGCGCAGCTCGGCGGCGACGGCAAGGCCAGCCGGCCCGCCCCCAACGATCAGCACGTCGACCTGATCGCGTGCCCCTCTCGTCGCCTCGTGCGCAGCCGTGTGTCCGATCCTCCCGCTAGTCGGCGCGCACTTCCGAATGATCGCCGATCGTTACCTCACCCTTCACACCCACCAGCACGACTTCGTCGCCCACCACCGAGTTCTGGACCGAACACCGTGAAATTCTCGTCTTGCTGCCTACGATCGAGTCCCGAATCTCGGAGTTCTCAATCACCGACCCTGCGCCAATGGAGACGTTCGGCCCGACCTTCGATCCAGAAATCGTTACGCCGTCCTCGATGTACACAGGTTCAACGATCTGTCGGGCATCGATAGAGGACGGATGGCGCGCTCGGCCCTTCTGCAACACGGCCAGGTTGGTCTCCAACAGCGTGTCGATCTTGCCGGCGTCGTACCAACCCTGGACGTCCACGACTTTGATCTTGGCGCCGTGGTCGATCATGTACTGGAACGCATCCGTCAGGAAATACTCGCCTTGGTTCTTCGGTCGCTTGAGGACGTCGTCGATGCCCTCGAACAGGAGCTTCCAGTTGCGGATGTAGTACAGGCCGATGTTCGCGCGCTTGGAGATCGGGGTCTTCGGCTTCTCGATGATCTTCGTCATGTGGCCGTCGGCGTCGGTGACCACGACGCCGAAGCGCTGGTAGTCCTCGACTTCCTTCGTCCAGATGATGCCATCGGCGTCCGTTCGATTGATGATCGAAAGGTCCGCATCAAAGATCGTGTCCACGAAGATGATCAGGACCGGTGCATCGACGTACGGCTTGGCCAGCGCGACGGCGCCGGCGGTGCCGTCCTGGACCTGCTGTTCGATGAACACCCCGGGAATACCGTACGCCGTGCGGGCGTGCGCTTCCACACGATCCTTCAGGTGCCCGGTGATGTAGACCACTTGGTCCACGCCGCCTAACCGTTGCACGTCATCCATCACGTAGTCCATCACAGGCTTCCCCGCCACCTTCAACATTGGCTTGGGCGTGATGTGGGTGTGGGGGCGCAGCCGCGTCCCCTTGCCAGCCAGCGGTATGATCACCTTCATGGTGCGCTCGTCCCCTCGCGTCCGTAGCGGTCCTTGATGCGTACGACGTCGTCGAGTTCCGGCGTGGAGGCCTCGAGAATGTCGCAATCGGTCACTGCTTCCATGTAGTGCACCGTTCCGGGGGTAATCCGGAAGGCATCGCCTTGTTTGAGCTGTACATCGCGCAGCTCGCCGTCAGTATCCACCCAGTACTTCATGGTCCCCGTCAGCAGGTACACGGTCTCGTCCTTCACGTTATGGTACTGTACGCTCAGGGCGTGTCCCGCCTTGATGTGCAGGATTTTGCCGACGTACCGCTCGGTATGGGCCCAGATCGTTTCGTGCCCCCACGGCTTGGGGACATGCTTGACGTCAACGCGACCGCTCATGCCGGAATGGTGATGGAGGTGCTGAAGGATCAGGGATCGTTATGCTGCTTCAGACGATTGTCCGGCGTCAGAAGCCACGGTTCGTCTCATGATGTCCCGGCGCGGGGTCGCGGCGCCAGTCAGGGAAACGAAAAAGCCGGATCAACGGGATCCGGCTCTTCAGTGAGTGCTTAGCGCGCCTACCGGCCGATCCGCGAGCGTAGCGTCGACAACTTGCGGCGAACGGAACCGTCCATGACCGTGTCACCGATTCGCACGACCAAGCCACCCAGGATGGCGGGATTGACGTGAAGGTGCGGCACGACGGTTTTCCCGACCGCGCGTCCAAGCTGCGACGCGATGGCCGCCCGGTCGGCGTCGCTGGCATCACGAGCGACCGTCACCTGGGCATGCACGCGCCCCTCCGCCTGATCAACGAGGTTCGCGTACTCCGTGGCAATGGCAGGAATCAGCATTTGCCGCCGGTTCACGACCAGCTTCTCGAGAAACCGAACCATGGTGGGCGGCAACTTGCCGGAAAACGCCTTGCGCAAGACCAGGATCTTATCGCCAGCTGCAATCTGTGGCGCGGCCAGGAAGTTCTGGAGTCGTGGTTCGCGCTGGATGGCGTCGGATACGTCGGAGATCATCCGCCCCCACCCTTCCAGGTCGTTGGCCTTGCGGGCCAACGACAGCAGGGCGTCGGCGTAATTCCGACCGATGGTAGCGTCGCGCATTTAGTGCCCCGCCCCACCCTTGAAGGAAGGCAGCGCCGAGAGGTAGCCCTCCACCAACTTGCGGTTGCCGGCATCATCGAGGTTCTTCTCAATGACCTTGCCGGCGCCGGCGATCGCCAGGTCAATCGCTTCGCGACGCAGGTCGGCAATGGCTCGAGCCTTCTCCGACTCGATGTCACGCTTGGCACGCTCCAGCAATTCTGCCTGCTGTGCCCGCGTCGCATCGAGCATCTCGTTGCGCATCTTCTCGGCGGTCGCCCGGCCGTCGGCGATCAGGCGCTGCGCTTCACCACGGGCGGCATCCAGCTGCGCCTTGTGCTCGGCCAGCACGCGGGCCGCTTCGTCGCGGTCATGGGCTGCCTTATCGATCGCCGCCTGCAACGCCGCCTCACGAGCTTCTACGGCGGCCAACATCGGCTTGAACGCGAACTTCGACAGCACGACCAGCAGGACGACGAAGATGATCAGCGTCCAGAACATCACGCCGCCCTCTGGCGACAGCAGGTTCACCTTCTTCGCCTCTTCGGCGTAAGCGGGCGTGCTGGTGAGTGCCAAGAGCAACGAATTGACGATCAATATGCGCATGGATCGGAGCGGGGCTCGCCCGCAGGGAAAAAACGTCGGTATGACGCCTTCGCGTGCGCGAAGGCCTGTTCGTGGATGCCCGGCCCCGGGGCCAGGCATCCACGCACCTGCTAGAACTTGCCCTGGATCAGGAACGCGATCACGACGCCGAACAGCGCCGCGCCTTCGATCAGCGCCGCCAGAATCAACGCGGCCGTCTGGATCTTGCCCGCCGCTTCCGGCTGGCGCGCCATGCCTTCAGCCATCTGACCACCGATGCGACCGATACCGAGTCCGGCGCCGATCACCGCGAGGCCCGCGCCAAGTCCGGCGCCAATGAGCGAAAGGCCCTGATTGTTGCTCGCCGCATTCGCGGCTTCCTGCAGCAACGGGTAAAATGACATGTCTGTCTCCTAACGAGTGTAGTCCTACGCAGCCTGCTGCTCCGCGACCAAGTTCTTAGGTCGCCTCCCGTCTTCGAGGCCCGGGCCCCAACGGGATTCTCCAGCCACTCGGCTGGATACGCACGGCCAGATGGAGCCATCCGACCGCGTCCTGCTTCCACCTGCGTTGTCTCGCACCGCGGCATCCATCACCTAGCCGCAGTTACCTATCACCAACCACAGCTCCGCGCCGAACTAGTGATGCGCTTCGCGGATCTGCCCAATGAACACGCTGGATAACAGCGTGAAGATGAACGCTTGTAGAAATGCAACGAACAATTCCAACAGCATGATCGCCACGGCCATCAGAAGCGGCGCCCCGGAGGCCAGGCTCTTGAACGTGAAGATCAACCCGATGAACGCCAGCACCACGATGTGACCGGCGGTCATGTTGGCGAGCAAACGGATCGCGAGCGCGAAGGGCTTCGTCAGCTTCCCGATCATTTCCACGGGAGACATGATGAGGAACATGATGATCCGCATAACGAGCGGCAGTTCCTTGTTCCAGTAGAACACGGTCGACAGGTAGTCTTTCCCCAACGCGCGCATCCCCGAGATCTCCACCACGATAAAGGAGATGATCGCCATGGTGGCGGTCACGGAGATGTTGCCAGTTGCCGTGGACCCGTATGGAATCAGCCCGAGCAGGTTGGCGAACAAAATGAAGAAGAAGACCGACAGCAGGAACGGGACATAGGCATCCCCGTGATGCCCGACGTTCGGGATGATCACCTCGTTCCGGATATACAGGACCATCGCCTCGATGCCGTTCGCTGCTCCCTTGGGGCGGCCGATGTCCCGGGTGTGCCGCGCATGCGAGCGAGCGGCGCCCACCAGGATCACGACACACAGCAGGGCGGCAATCAGCATCATCACCACGTGCTTGCTGGGTGAGAGCTGCAACGTGAGCCCGCCGACGTGGACCGGCTCCCAGAGGGGTTCGCAGCCTTCCTCGCCAACGTGCCGGCCGAGACAGACTTCCTTGTAGAAAGGCGCCTTCCAATACGGAATCTCGACGTGATAGGAGTCCGTGATATGGGGCGTGATAATGTCGACTTTCTCGGCACCGGTCGCCGGCTCTTGCGCCCCAGCTCCAACAGGCGCGGCCGCGATCGCTAGCGCAACGAGGAGTGACCCAAACGATCTCATGTCTTCAGGAAGAGTGGTTCAATCAGAGTCGTGACAAACAGGAACGTCGCCATCGCCAACAGTGCCGCGCTTTGCGGCAGCGCCAAGCGTCCTACCACCCACAATCCCCACAGGGCGAACGCCCCAAAGCGAATCAGCGTACCAACCCCCCAACCGGCGACCACGTTCTCGCGCGCGATGCGCCGCACAACGAAAAAGGCCACCAGCTGGACCACAAACGCAGCCCCTGCCGCCACCTGCAACGCCCGGCGATCCGTCGGCCCGTTCAAGCCAAGGCCAAGAAGCCACGCGAGTACACCAATCACCGTTAGGCTCACGACAGCGAACGTCCCGACGGCCTTCATCGGGTGGTCTCGTCGTCCCGGCGCTGGGCCCGCATGAGCGTGCGATACATGCTGTAGAAGGCCGCGCCGGCGCCCACAAACACCCCAATCACCAAGAACGCCGGTGAAGTCCCAAGCCGCTTGTCAACCCATTGCCCTGCATAGAGAAAGAGAAGGATGGCCAGGGCAAACTGCAGACCGAGCCCGGCATAGGCCCCTGCGCCCAACGAGCCATCGCCGCCCTTCTTTCCACTGGGTCCCAAGCGCGGAGAATCCCCCATTCCGGCGCGGAATTTAGGACTTTGTGAAATTTTTCGCAAGCGACCAAAACCCCTATCAGGTATGTGATAACGGCTTCGAGATCCTAGTTGAATCGAAGTCCGAAAAGACACCGCGCTGCTTGAGGTTACGTTACCAAATCACTTGACTGGTCGTCCGTGACCGGATATGTTGGCCTCGCCGATGCAAAATGCCACACTCCGACTCGAGTCGGATGTCTTTTCAGGGTGCCTGACCGGTTGATGAGATCCCGCCTAGTGGTTGCGCTTGTTATCTCGGCCGCGGTGCTCTACGCCTGCGGCCCGAGGTCGCACGCGGCCGAAACGCCAAACCGGAAAAACGGCACGTCGGGCCCTTTGGTGGCGTCATCTCTTGACGTGGCTGTGGGCGATCAAGTTGAATTCGTCTTGCACGTCACCAACAAGGCGCAAAAACGCCTTGAGCTTACGTTTCCCAGTGGCCAGACCTACGACGTTACCGTGCTCGACTCCCTCGGGCGTGAAGTCTGGCGGTGGAGTGAAGGTCGAATGTTCACGCAGGCGCTGCAGAACAAGGTCCTCGAAGCCGACGAAACGATGTCTGTACAGGCTGAGTGGCAACCGGCAACGCTGAAAGGGTCGTTCGTGGCCGTCGCCTCACTCCGAAGCGAAAACCATCCCCTCGAGCGCCGAGTACCCTTCTCCCTCCCGTGAGAGCTTACAGAGCGCCGAGGGTGCGGTGGGCCGAAAGGCCCACCGCGTTTTTTTTGCCCCTCATCGAGTGTTGAAGCTCTCGTCGCCGCACTCCACCACCGTCTGGTCACTCGGTCCAGCACGCCACACGCGGTTCGCGTATATGATGGACTCCGCCTGCCCTTAATCCGGCTCGCATCGCGCATTAGGTTTCCCCGACTTTTCACCGAGAGAACGCGTGGCGTCCCAGCCCCCCAATTCGGTCGTTGACGACAGTCGAGACCTCGAGCTCCTGAAGAAGCTCGCGGTATCCCGACGGGATCTCGTCGCCCAGATCGGCCGACGCATCATCGGCCAGCAGGAGATCGTCGAGAACCTCGTCGCCGCCATCCTGGCGGGCGGTCACGTGCTGATCGTCGGCGTGCCTGGACTCGCCAAGACACTGCTCATTCAGACGCTTTCCGAAGCGCTCGACCTGAGCTTCTCGCGCGTACAGTTCACCCCGGACTTGATGCCGAGCGACATCACCGGCACGGAGCTTCTGGAAGAAGACCACGCGACGGGAAAGCGCATCTTCAAGTTCGTGAAAGGACCCATCTTCGCGAACGTCGTCTTGGCGGACGAAATCAACCGCGCCCCGCCAAAGACCCAGGCGGCGTTGTTGCAGGCGATGCAGGAACGCACGGTCACGGTGGCGGGGCAGACGCACGTGTTGCACCCGCCGTTCTTCGTCCTCGCGACACAGAACCCGATCGAACAAGAGGCGACGTACCCGCTGCCAGAAGCGCAGCTGGACCGCTTCATGTTCGAGCTGCGCATTGATTACCCGACCTTCGAAGACGAAGAGCGGATCGTCAACGCGACCACCGGATCGCACGAGGCCAAGATCGTGCCGGTCATGAGCGGTAGTGAAGTCGTCGCCTTGCAGCAGCTCGTCCGACGGATGCCCGCCCCACCGACGATTGTGAGATACTGTGTCGGCTTGGCACGTTCCACGCGCCCCACCGAACCCAACGTCGCGCCAGACATCAAGAAGTACCTGGCGTACGGCGCCGGGCCGCGAGCCTCACAGTACCTCGTGCTCGGTGCCAAGGCCCGCGCCGCGATGGATGGTCGCTCGGTGCCGGACATCGACGATGTGCGAGCCATTGCCCCGTCCATTCTCGGCCACCGCATCGTGAAGAACTTCCAAGCCGAAGCCGAATCCGTCAGCTCCGACCGGCTGGTCCAGACCGTCCTGTCCAAGAAGTAGTCGCGCGTCTGGCGCGTGCACATCCCGAACTGGCGCCCGGCATCGCGGGCGCCAGTCTTCGTTAGGAGCACAACGTGAACTTCGGATCGACGCCCGAGACCTACGGACTCCTGATCATTCTGGGGTTTGCGGCCGTGCTCCTGGTCAGCATGGCATGGTTCGTCACGCGCGTGGGCCTTCGCATGGTCGGCGTGACCAGTGACGGTGTGCAGCTGACGGTCTTTGCCGTGCTCGCGGCGAGCGCCTTGCTGCTGGCGTCCCTCATGGTCGATCGCCTGGGCACGGTGACCCGCGCCGTGATCACCACGCGCCTGGAAACCGTATTCGTCAATGGACGTGGAAGCTGGCGACACGGATACACGGTCGCCATTCGAACCGACGGATCACCTCCGCAGCTGGCTTCCCTGCATCCATCGGCGGCCGTCATTGACCAATTGGTCGAGGGCGACACGATGATGGTGCGCATGCTCCGCGCCGGCCCGCTCAGTGTGGTACGCGATGCCCGTGAAACCACCGCCACACTGGTTCCGTGGCCGACCGTCGCGGCCGTCGCGGCGTCGCTCGCCGTACTCGCTGTGGCCTGGCGCTGGCTGTCGTCGTTGGTGGTCGTGCTGGGAATCGTTGCAGCTCTTGTCACGCCGCTCTGGCAGGCGCACCGCGATCAGCGAGCCACTGACGATTCACAGCGTTTCACGAAGGGCGCCAAGGGTACCGTACGTCAGGTGCAACGTGTGACCCGGTGGGACCTCACGTCACAGACCGGCACGAACTCGCGGCATCGACTGTTCGACGACTTTGTGTTGCGCGTTCCGTATGACGTGGTCACCGTGGAGTTCACGCCTGAAGGAGCGCACGGCCGCGTGCTGGGCGTGGACGCGCTCGACGCCGCCACCGGCCGGCCGGCCCCGGTGAAGATCGGTGCCCCACTCCTCGTTCGTTATGATCCGAAAAACGTGCGCGACGTGCGCATTCCCGAAGGCTCACGACGGTGGCCTTGGGCGGACATGGTCGGTGTCTACACGGACGTTTGGATGGTCCTTGCCGCGCTCGTCGCCTTGTGTGCTACGTGGGCGTGGTTCTGGAACCGCCTGCGCCGCCGACGTCGCCTAGGCGCGTAGGCGCCTAACCACTGCGCGCGCTGTCTCCGCGCGCGGTTACGTCATCAGGCTCCCGGGTTGGGCGCGTCGGTGACGAACGATGCTCCTCTACCGCGGCGCGCATCTCAACTTCCGCGTCTGTATCGGGAACGCCAAGGGGCCGTGAGAAGACTGGCGTCGTGCGTTTGCCCGATGCCTTGAAGCGGCGCCCTGCATAACGCTCCCGCTCCATTTCGGAAATACTGAACAAGTGCGCCATCTTGAACTCATCCTCCGGCGCATCCCCGTGCGGCGCCCCACCCAACGCACGACGCAAAAACTTGCGCACCATGTCGCCCAGCTTGCTTCCGTCGTGCGTGGTCTCTGCTTTCATGGCTCTGCTCCTGCAGGTCAGCGTCCGCCAAACGCCTTACGAGAGCATCGCGACTTCGGATACATGCGGCGTCGCACGCATGCACGGTCGCCAACGCTTGCTGGCTCATCCTCAATGTGCAGGATGTCGCAGCGCGCGGATGTGACCTGGATCGCCGTCCGTGTGTTCGCTTCGCTCCAATGCTACTCGCGGGGCGATCCAAGTCCATCCTCGAGTGGTCTCGGCAAGGACGAGTGAGCATGTCCTCGTTAGGATCGCAGCTTTACACCGCGTTTCGTAGGAAGTTGCCATGTCCACTGCAGCCATGCAGCGCGCGATCAGTGTCGCACACTCGGGGTGGCTATGACACGCGCGAACCGGATGCCGCGCGCTCGGCCATCTGAGATCGTGAACCCGTCGACCTTTCGACCGCTTCGCGTGAACTCCAACATCGTATCGAACGACGTGCTGAACGCATCCGTCCAGGCTGGTTGAAGTGTAATGGCGTCGATTCGCTTCGCACGGACCACGAGACCAGAATCTGTGACGGCTACATGGTAGGTCACGTCGAGCTCGTCGCTCACGTAACTGCCGCCGAACTCCGCGAGGGCGTTCTTGTCGGGCGCATACGTGTTTTCGCGACGCCATTCCACGCTGCGCGTCGACTTCGGAACTTGCGTGATGCCCGTCACTCGTCCATTCGCGCTTCTCAGGAGAAAGCCTTGTCCGCCGCCCCGTACAAAAGCCGATGTGTCGCTGGAGAAGAAGATGAGGCGTCCGTCACCTAACGCGACCGTGTCACCTTTTCTTGCGATTCGCAACACCAGGTGGCTCACCGTGTCCCGATATGTCCCAACCCAGCGATCGCGCACTTGGTCGCTAACCGTTCGACGCACCGTGTCCATGGTCACCTGTTCTAGCGGGGCGCTGCCTAGTAACGCATCGGCGACGCGACGCGCGAGCGCCCCCGGCCCCGAATTGCTGGCGTTGCAAAGCACGGCGATGGCGATCCCGCGATCGGGATAGCGATCGACTTGTGCGCGGTATCCGGCATCAGCGCCGCCATGACCCACGACGCGCTGTCCGCGGTAGCGGCCTATGGAGAGGCCGAAGCCATAGTTCGTTGGCGTCCCGTCGTTGAGGACGGCGGACGTCTGAGCCTCCTGGAGCAGCTTGGCCGAACCGACCTTGGGAGCGTCCAGCTGTGACATCCACTTGAGGAGATCGCCTGCTGTGGTGAAGAGCGAGGTCGCTCCGTAGGTGTCGAACACTGGAATGGAGATCGCCCACCCTTTGCCTTCTGGGCGCGGCTGGTATGCGGATGTCCGGTTGGGAACGATCATGGTGTGATCGTCATGGAAATGGGTGTTCGACATGCCCAGCGGTTCGAAGATTCGATGCTGCGCGAACTCCCGCAGTGATTGACCCGATACGCGCTTGGTGATCACCGCGAGCAAGGTGTACCCGGTATTGCTATACACCCACTCTGCACCCGGCGAGAAGTTCAGCCCCTTCTGGCGGCTTACGATGTCCAAGACGTCCTGCTCGGTAATCAGGTCATCTTCACGCCATCCGGAGTATCCAAGCAGCTGCCATTGGTCGCGCAGGCCGCTGATGTGGTGGATGAGCTGACGGATGGTGATTCGGACGCCGTAGTCCGGAATCTCCGGGACGTACTTCCGCACGTCATCGTCCAGAGAAAGCTTGCCATCGTCCGCCAGGAGGCCGACGGCAAACGCCGCAAACTGCTTGGAGATGGACGCGACGTGAAAAATGGAGAGCGGCGTTATGGCCAAGCCATGCTGAAGATCCGACATGCCATATCCGCGCGCATAGACCTGACGACCATGATCCGAAATGCCTAACGCGCATCCTGGTGTGTCCGTATGATCCCATGAAGCAAACACTCGGTCCACCTGCATGCGAACGGAATCCGCCAATCCTTGGCCGAAGGCAGCACAAGGGAAGAGCATTGCAGAAATGGACAATCCAAAAAAGCGGCGCATGAGAGGCTCGGAAAATGGATCGCCTAAGTTCCGTTGCGACCGTCGGTCCCGCCAGCGCTGGCGTTCTTCCCCGGCGCACGAAAAGCGCGCAGGCCGATTCTCATCGGCCTGCGCCCTCCACTCAAAACCTTCGGCGTGGTGCTACTTCTTTTCGAGCAGTCGTGACAGCTCGGCGTGTGCACGGGGGTCGTCGCTATCGCCGAGCATCTCAATGGCGCGACGACGCAGGTCGCGATTCGGGTGACTCCGGGCCACCTCGATAATCACCGGAATCCCCTCCCCCTTGTCGAATCCGTCTAGCATGTCCAGCGCCTTCCCCGGCAACTCGCTGTCACCTGTCCCACTGACCACCGCCCGCAACAACACCACAGCGTCGGCGGGCCGGGCCGCGCTCACGTAGGCCTCGAGGGCACTGGCGCGGATTTCCCCATCACCATTCCCGCGGGCCAAGCGGTCCAACTGCTGCATCGCGGCCGCATTTCGCTCCATTCCACCGAGCTTCTCGATCGCAGCCTTGCGAACTTCCAACCGCGGATGGTCTTGCGACACCTTCGAGAGTCGCGCCACCTGTCCTTCATCCTCGAAGCTGTCGAGGGCGTCCAGCGCGGCCTTCTGCAACTCGACATCACCGTCACGCCAGACGACTTTGTCCACCGCCTCAATGGCGGCCCGATGATCTTTGGTGCCAGCCATGGCCTCGACCGCCGACTTTCGGACGCGCAAGGAAGGATTGGTGCTGGCGACACGCTCCAGAGTGGCGAGCACGCGACCATCTTCCAGGTCCGCCAGCTGCTCGATGGCCGCCTGCTGGTCTTTTTCGCTCGCCGGGCTCGTGAGAAGTCCGCTCAACAGCTCAAACGCCGCCGACTTGTCGTCCTGATCAGCGAGCACCTCAATCGCCTTGCGTCGCAATTCGGGATCGCTGTGGTTGCGGGCAATGTCTTTGAGCACTGCCGCCGATGCCGACGTCTTCAGCTCGGCAATGGCATCGACGGCATTCTTCCGGACCTCGGCTGAAGGGTCCTTCTCCACCACGGACTTCAGGATCGGCAGGACCGTGTCGGGCTCCTCTAGCTCGCCGAGCGCTTCGAGGGCCTTGCTGCGCATCTCCTCGCGGGAGTGCTCACGGGCCAGTCTCGTCAGCTCTGACACTGCGTTGTCACGATGCCGATTAGCGATCGTCTCGATCGCCTGTTCGGCCACTTCGCGATCCGGATCGTTCCACGCCAAACGCACGAGTGCTTCGAAGGCACGAGGCTCTGACCGCTCGCCCAGCGCCTCCACCGCGGCTCGTCGAACCTCACGGTCATCGACCGTTCGGGTGAGCGAGATCAGGGTATCGAGGGCCGGTGCGAGAGAAATCTCACCAAGCGACTCGGCGGCTTCGCGTCGAACATCGCGCGAGGGATCTTTGCGGGCGACTTCGGCGGCAAGGGAAACAGCTCCCGGTATGGACAACTCACCCAGATGATCGGCCACCGCGCTTCGCGTGCTATGGGACTCCGTAGTCTGCAACCAGCGACGGAACGTCTTCAGGACGGGTTCATCATTGATGTGCATCCCGACGACGGCAACCAAGTCGCCGCGATCGTCCTGGTCGCGCGTTTCTTCGAAGAGGCGCTGGGCAATCGCGATGCTCTCTTCATCTCCGGCGCGCCCGGCCCAGTAGAGCGTGCGGCCGGAGAAGTACGCTGGAAAGGCAAAGGCCGACGCGTGGATGCGATCCAGCTCCCACGAACCGCTCTTGTGCGTGAATCCGTACAGCACGACCTGATCATCAGGCGCGTACTGGTTCCCGACGAGGCTATCCAGTCGCTGGCCTAGAAAGGTCAGTCCTTGCGGCGCTCCCTTGAAGTGAATGGAGCCCATCATCGTATTGCCTCGTGAATAGACGGGGACCCTGCGGTCCACATACGTCCATCCGCGTGACGCGTCCCCGTTGATCACAAAGCCGATCCAGAAACCTGTGCCGCCTCGCGCTTTTCCCGCGCGCTCTGCTCGTGACCACCGTTCGGCGAGCGACAAGCTTCCCTCGTCCACGCGAATCACGGTGTCGGGGCGTGCATTTCGGCCAGCGTACTGCACGGTATCACCCGTCGCCGTCCAATGCTCTGCGTTGTCGATGTAGGAGTCGTTGGTCATGGACAGGCGATGCAGCGTGGGCCCGCCAGCGATGCCGACCAGAGCGGCCGCGCCTAACGGGAGCGCCGCCCAGCGAACTCGGGAGTCACCACGATTGGCAGGCGAAGTCAGCAGACGGCGGACGCGCTTCAACAGGTTGCCCCCAGTCGCGGCCAAGGCCAGCTGAGGTTCTGCCTGACGAAGTTCCTCCAGCCGCAACAGGGCCTCGGCGTACACCCGTCGGTCATCGCACAAGGCGACCGCAATGTCATCGCAGCAGTGTTCGCGCTCCTCGCGCACTTGGTTCGAAACCCACCAGACGCCGGGATGATAGAAAAGAAGTGTCTCCACCACGGTCTGGAGCAGATTCACCAAGTAGTCCTGTCGGCGGATGTGAGCGAGTTCGTGCGCGAACAAGAGTTCCAGGTCGCGCGGCGTAAGGCCGCACTCGAGCGCGAGAGGCATCAACAAGACGGGTCGCAACCACCCGATCACCGTGGGTACCTGAACGACCGCCGACTCCAGCAGCTGCACAGGGCGCGTCACGCCGAGTCGTCGAGCGAGTTCCTGGAGTCGCGCCGTTGCTTCAGCGGAAGCTGCGTGCACGTGGCTGCGCGTGAGCTGACGGACGCGCAGCCAACCGCCACCGAATCGTAGCGAAAGGAGCAGCACTCCAAGGAGCCAGGCAATGACTAAGGCCGGCGCCGCGCGGTCGCCGAGAGTTTGCATGCGCTGCGAAAGACCGCTCGTGACCAAGCGATCCTCCGCCCCAAGGGGCGAAAGAGTCGAGGCGTTCCGATCGACCGATCGATTCGATACGGTGCGCTCCGCTCCGCGCGCGGTGCCTCCGGATGCCGTGCGGAAGTCATTTGGCGTCCCGGCGTTCTCGATCGCGTTTCCAGCAGGGGCGCGGCCCGACAACTGGACTGCGGTAACCACGGGAAGGGCGACCATGAGGAACATGGCGGCCACGGATGCTTGATATCGAAGGCCTGCGGATCGCCGGCGTGTCGCCGCCAGCACCAACGCCAGACCGACGGCAATCAACGTACCCTGCCAGACGAAATGCAACAGCGTCCAAGCGAGAATCGACGTGAGGCTCATACGTCACCCTTGGCTTTCATGTTGTCGAGAAGGCGGCGAATTTCAGCGAGGTCTTTGGCAGAGGCAGGACGCGATTCCAGCGCGTGCATCACAAGCCCCACCGCGGACCCTTCGAAGGCGCGATCGACCAGATCAGTCACCAGCCGGCGTTTCGCCTCGCGCTCCGGGAGCGCCGCGCGATACACGTGGGATCGCAATGTCTCGTCCCGTTTGACGAGTCCCTTGTCGGCCATGATCTGCAGCAGCTTGAGGACCGTCGTGTAGCCCACGCCCCCCTCCTGCAATCGTTCATGGACCTCGCGTACCGTACGCGGGCCGTCGTGCCAGAGCACGCGCAGGATGCGCAGCTCGGCGTTCGTTGGTTGTGGTATGGCTGGGGCTTTCGGCAACGTCGGCTCCGGTGGAGGCACAGGTCCTACGACGAACCTATACGAAGAGTTTCGTATGTCAATACGAAGGTCTTCGTAGAGTCTCACGGGAGGGTCCGGAGCTGCCCGCGTTGTGCCTGAGGGCGTTATGTCGCCTCAAGGTAGGGTGCCGTAGGCTCTGGGGTTAACCCTCCGACAGCTCCCTGTGCTCTCTTCCTCACTCCTCGACCGAAACCCATTCCACGGGCCGACGAGCGCCGTTCCCTCATCCGGTGAGTCGTTACGTGTGGCGCTCGTCACAGAGTACTACTATCCGCACATCGGCGGCGTCTCAGAGCACGTCCACCATTTCGCCGCGGAGTTGCGCCGGCGTGGTCACGCGGTCGACATCATTACGGGTCGCATTGGACATGCCGCCCCAACGACGGGCGTCATTCGACTTGGGACCAGCGTGCCCGTCTACTCGAACGGGTCGCACTCGCGAATCACCGTCGGCCGGTCGCTGCGCCGCGCCATGCGAGAGACCCTGCGCGAGGGGGCGTACGACATCGTGCATGTGCATGCGCCATTCACCCCCGTGCTTCCCTTGCTGGCCATCACTGAGGCGGACTGCCCCGTGGTCGGGACCGTCCACACGTGGTTCCCTCGGTCGGCGCTCTACTCGATCTTCTCCCGGCAGTTGCAACAGGTCGCCCGCCAGTTAAGCGTGCTCATCGCCGTATCGCCGACAGCCATCCACGCGTACGAACGGTATATGGATGCCGATTGGCACGTCGTACCGAACGGCATCGACCTCCATGCCTTTCGGCCTGACTTGCCAGCCCCGGAAGGCCTTGGCGACGACCCGTACGTGCTCTTTGTCGGGCGCTTCGACCCACGGAATGCTCTCGACACCATGCTCCAGGCGTTCGAGCGTGTGCAGCGGCGCGTGCCAAGGGCCAAGCTCGTGGTTGTGGGTGACGGGCCGTTGCGCGCCTACTATCGTCATCTCGCCCGTGGCCATCGGAATGTCATCCTCACCGGCACACTGCTAGATGAACGCCCCAACTACTACGCGAACGCTGCTGTTTACGCCTGTCCCACCACTCGCGCGTCGTTCGGCATGACGCTGCTTGAATCGATGGCGTGCGCGACGCCGATCGTCTGTTCGGACATCGTTGGGTTTCGGGACGTCGTGACGGCTGGGCAGCAGGCGCTGATGGTGCCGACGCGAAGTGCAACGTCGCTCGCCGCTTCGATTGAGCGCCTGCTGCAGGACGACGGGCTGTCACAGCGCATGGGTCGACTGGGGTGGCAAACGGCCCAGCAATACGGCTGGCCGGCTGTAACCGACCGCGTGTTGGCGCTGTATGACGTCGCGCGAGGCGTCCGGCGAGTCGCCGCCTGATGTTCAACCTGACGATCCCCATCGTGGCCGCGGGCACCTATGCCTGGGCAACGTACCATCGCAACAGCCCGCTGTTCGGCGCCGTGCGGGGGCGCTTGCGCAGCACTGAACGCGTCGTCGCGCTGACCTTCGATGACGGTCCCAACCCGGACGCTACTGACCTAGTCCTGCGCGCGCTCGCTGACGCACGCATTCCCGCGACGTTCTTCCTGCTGGGTCGTCACGTCGAGCGCTGGCCTGAAGTGGCACGCGCGGTGGTGGACGGCGGACACACGATCGGGAACCACGGACACACGCATCGCAAACTGTCTTGGGCCGGTCCGGCACTGGTGCACGCCGAGCTGTCCGGTGGTACGGCGGCGATTGCCCGCGCTACGGGTGCAACGCCCACGCTGTTCCGCGCTCCACATGGGTTCCGCAGCCCGTTCGTTGCCCGCGAGGCCGCCCGGCTAGGGCAGACCCTTGTCGGCTGGTCGTTAGGCGTGTGGGACTCCGATACGCCGGGAGAGCGAGAGATTGCGCGGCGCGTGGTGGCTGGCGTGCGCCCTGGGTCGATCGCATTGCTTCATGACGGTGATGGGTACGACCCAACCGGCAATCGGCTGCAGACAGCCCGGGCCCTGCCTGAGATCATCGACCGCCTGGGGAGCAACGGATACCAGTTCGTGGCCGTGTCGTAAGCTGCGGCGGCTTCCGGGCTGCGCGCGACAATAAGCTGACTCGCTCTCCCGCCCTTCCCCAGCTGCGGGATTCGCGCAAGAATAGCTGACGGTCTGGGTGGCGGGCGGTCCGGTGCGAGGCCCATGTGACGCGCGCGTGACGCCCGCCGCCTAGCATACCCCGCTCGGCAATCGCGACGAATGGCACCCCCCACCATCCCGCAGCCCGCAGGCGTCCCAGCACTCCAGTGCAGCATACTGGGGCAGGCATCGGTCAGCATCGGAGACACTCGGCTGGCCGCCGAGGGAGAGTTGGCGTTTGGGTTGTCGCTGTACTGTGGGCTGAACGCCGGCGTCCAGCTCGCGCGCGACGCCGTGGCGCAGCTGCTCTGGCCCACTCACGACGCGGAGGCCGCACGCCATTGCCTGCGGCAGCTGGTGTATCGGTTGCGCGCGCTGGGAGTGCCGCTCATCGCGAACGGCGAGACCTTGGAGATCGCCGCCGAACATGTCGTGCTGGACGTCGGCGCCCTGTTTACGCCAGAGCCCTCGCGCGAACGCTATCTCAAGGTCGAGCGGTTTGACGTACTGGCGGACTATGCGCCGACGTTTTCGCAACCCTTTTCGCGCTGGGTGGAGGAGATGCGCGAGCAGCTCGGGATCCGGTTGCGAGATGGACTCATGGCCTGCATTGCAGATGCGCGCTCGCGCGGTCGGTACCGAGAGGTATCGCAGCTGGCGACGCACTGCCTGAGCCTTGATCCACTGAATGAGGAGGCGACGCTTGGACTCGCCGAGGCCACGGCGCTGGCCGGGAACAAGGTTCGGGCGCTGCAGATGTTGGACGCGTATCGTGTGGATCTTGGTGCATCGCCCACGTTGAGCCTGCAGACGGATCTATTACGACGTCGGATTGCCGAGCGCTTGAACGTTTACGGCGCACAGCCTGACGACGTGCCGATGGTTGGCCGGGACGATGCCGTTGAGCATCTCCTGCGCGGCCTTCACGCCATCTCCAGCGGTAAGGCACAGCAGCTGTTGATCGTTGGTGAGGCGGGTGTTGGAAAGACACGGCTGTTGGCCGAGTTCCAGAAGATCATTGCCGTGCATGGCGTGCGCACCGTGGCGTTGCGTTGTCACCCGGGCTGGGATGAGCAGCCACTGACGGCGATCACCGAACTGGCGCGCCTGATGTTGCAACTGCCGGGAGCCCTGGGGTGCTCGCCGGACGCCTTGGTAGCCCTCCGTGAGCTCACCGGACAGGTGCCCCGGCGCTCCGATGCGGCGCTGTACGCGGCAGACGCGGACGCCATGTTGGCCAATCTTCGGTGGTCCGTCTTTGACCTTTTTGAAGCCGTGATGCAGGAGCGGCGGCTCGTGCTGTTGGTGGACAACGTGCAGTGGCTCGATGCCTTGTCCGAGTCGTTCCTCTCGTATGTGCTTGCCCAGTGTGCGATGGCGCCGTTGTACACCATCATGACCGTCCGGGATGAGGATGACCGGACCGCGGAAGCTCGTCAACGACCGCTCTTTGCCACTGAGCAGCGATTGTTGTTGCAGCCGTTAGATGATGTGAGCGCGAGGACGCTGGTGCACGAAGTATTGGAGGCGACCGACCGGTCGCTGCCGGAATCGGCCATTGACGATTGCGTGCGCCGCTGCGGGGGGAATCCGTATTTTCTGAGTGAGCTCGCACGCTTCTTCTTGGTCGCCGGCCCTGAGGCGTCGGCACCGGTAACGTTGCGCACGTTTATCGAATTTCGGCTGACCAAGGTGTCTCAAGCGGCTCGGCGGGCGTTGCAGGTGGTAGCGATCCTCGGGGCGTTCTCCACGATTGGCCGGGTTCGTCGGGTGTTGCAAGTGAGCGGCTATTCGGTCTTGAATGCGCTAGAGGAACTGCAGCTGACGGGCTTGGTGCAACTGGAGAATGAGCGGTGCGAATGTCGTCATGACGTGGTGCGGGAGATCGCAGAAGGTGGTATGTCGGGGGTCGCGCGTCGCGTGTTGCACCTACGGGCGGCGCGCACGTTGCGGAAGGAGGCGGGGGCGGCGAAGGAGCCAGCATTGCTGCTTGAGTGCGGTCGCCATTTGTTGAGGTCTGGCGATACTGCACGCGCACCGCGAGGAGCGCTCATTCTTGCCAACAGGCTGCTCGAACTGGGGGCTCCCGATGGTGCCGAGGAGTTGATACGGATCGCGGTAGGTCAAACAGCTGATCGGCGGCTCAAGATGAACGGCGCGCGACTCCTCGCGCGCTCGTTGCGATTGCAGAGCAAGTGGCTGGAGCTGATCAGCGAGCGATTCCCCTCAATCGAGTCAGTGAGTTCGAGCGACGAGGTCGAAATCTTGACCGAAGTGACGGTGCATCAACTCGAAGCGCGCATGCAGCTGGAACAGGTCGATCACGCCGCGTTAGACCGGCTTGCGATGATCGCCGAATCAGCCGAGGCATCTTGGGCGCTGCGAATGATGGCAGCACGGGTAGCAATAATCGCCGCTGATGGAACCTGGGATCGACAGCTCGCCCAACGCGTAGCTTCCACGCTCGAAAATGTGCCACCTTTGGACGGCACAGCCGCCGTCCTCTGCAATGTGTCAAATGTGGTTCTCAAAACCATGTTGAGCGAGCACGAATCGGCGACCCAATACGCGGAGTCCTTGTTGTCTCTTGGAAGCACTCACCCGTCCGCGCTTCTCAGGGACCATTGCGTTCGCACTGCCGCAAATTGCTTTTTCCGACTTGGTTATCTCTCACGTGCGCGGACCCTATATCTCGAATCGCTGCGGAGAGCTGACCTCCTCGGTCGATCAAATCACGCATTCTTTGATGCGGTCTTGCTAGCACTTATTTCGCTGCAAGACGGCGACGTGGAGGACGCCTCCGCACGATTGGTGGAAGCAAGGGGCTTTGCTAACCGCGCGCGGCTGCCGAGAAACGTGTTGGCAATGGTGGAGATCTTCCGTATTGAGATTTGCGCGGAGTCAGGAGCAATGCCAAGACTGTCTGCGACGCAGCTGCGACAGATGGACCTGGGATCTATCGTCGACGTTCGGGCGAGGCTGTCGCTACTCGGGACCAGAGTGTTGCAGAAGAGCGTTAAGCGGCGGGCGCCCGCCGCAGATTCCACGCTGTTGCTACTTGAAGATTCCCTTAAGCGCTACAGGGGCTGTGGCTGGCAAGACTACCCGATGTTCGCATATCTGAACGCGCTACGGCTGCGCGGAGACGGGAACCGAGCCGCGGAGGAACTTCGAGAATACCTGCACTTGCATAGGCCTGAGAGGTCGAGACTGCGCCCGCAACTGTTCAAACTGGCAGGCGACTTGAAAGTCGAGTTGGCAGAGTTCGGCCTGTGATGCGCGCTTCCTAGGAAGCGAGCACACCACGCGCAGGCGTTTTGCGATCTCCGAATGATTCGTAAAGCCGCGCCCACACCTCCTCGGAGATCACGCAGTCACAGATCTTTGGATCGAACTGCTTTCCGCGAAACTTGACAAATTCTGACCGCGCTTCGGCCAAGCCCAATGCCTTCCTGTACGGCCTATCCGTGGTAATGGCATCGAGCGTATCGGCGAACATTATGATGCGGGATGCAAGAGGGATGTTCTCGCCACGCAGGCCATCTGGATAGCCCGTGCCGTCCCAATTCTCGTGATGATGGCGAACTGCCGGAACAATGTCTTTGAGGCTCGTTAGCATTCCGACCAAGTCTGCCCCACGAATTGGGTGCCGCTTCATGATCGCCCACTCCTCCGGCGACAGCCTCCCTTCTTTGGCCAAAATTGGTGCGAACGCTTCATCAATTTTGCCCACATCGTGCAGAAGGGCCGCTATTGTCACCCGCTCGATTTGAACTGGCGATAGCCCGAGAGCATTCGCAATGATCCCTGACGCTTTCGCGACACGTTGGGAGTGTCCCGACGTATATGGGTCACGTGCTTCGATCGCTGCAACCATCAAATCGAGAAGCTCTTCCGTGACGTTCGTCAGTTCCGTCGTCGTACGATACAGCTGATGAACGGCGATCATTGGGATAACCATTCCTGCCGTACCCAAGATCCCAAGGTTCACACTCAACCACGTTAGGTAAAACGCAACCAGAATCTGCAGCAGGATCAGGCCACCAGCAGAACGAACAGACTGGAATACCAGAGGGATATACGGCCGCTTCGACGTCACCGCGATGATTGCGCTCATCGAAACTGCGTTGGTTACAAAGATCGTGATGACCGCGGCCGCTGCTGGGGCGAGAAGGTGAACGGCGCTATCTAGAAATCCCTTGCCGACAAGTTGGGTGAAGGAGAAACCACCCATAGCGCGAAATGCGACCACACCAACAGCGAATCCCAACGCGAATTGAGCCGCGTTGAAAAGGGTCTTAATCAGCGGACGTCGCGACGCAAACTGAACGACTCCCTCTAGTACAAAGATTACCACCACCGTGCTGCTGTGCGGCCACACCAACAGCGCCGCCGCAAACGGCACTAAGGCGATGGATCCGGCAGCGTTCTTTCCCGTGCGAAATGAAAGGAATTCTGATCCGACCCCTAGTAGGGCCAATGTCGCTGCAAGCCGGAGTGGGCTCCAATTTGTGACCGCGTGCTCGCCAGAGCGAACCAGCAGAAGAACAGCAAAAGCGGCAGAAAGCGTCATGGCGACAACGGGCGCTGCACGCCGAGACGCGCCTGCGTCGATCGCCTGCGCTTTCGCGCGGTGAGTGATCCTAGCCCAGGGGCGGGGCTGGAGTCGCTTCGAAGTTGCTTCCGCTGCAGCCGGCACTCGTCTCGCTACTGTCTGGTCTTGTGTGGGGTCACGTGCCTAACTATTGAAGAAATCGCGCCAAAGTCGTGAAGGTCGAGCGCCCCCGCGCCCACTACAACCACGTTGTCAATCCACCCATCAAGGCCATAAGCCAAGTAATCACAAGCGTCACCTCCCTTGGGGACGTCATACCCGGTTGAGTATGCGATCTCGTTCGGTTGGCTTCGCTCACCTGCCACTACTGCGTACCCGCTCTACTTCGCTTTAGCGGGAACGGGGGCTATTCGATTTTTTCAGAATGTTTGGTCGGTCGTCCCGTGCTGTGCGTTTACCCCGCACCACCGCGCCTAACGCGTCACTTCCTTCGGCTGCAACAAGAACCGATTGGTCGCGTCGAGCACGGCCAGCACGCTCGCGGTCTCCGGAGAATCCTTTACCTCGCAACTCCCCGTCAGCAACACCGATTCGCGCGCCTGCTGCACCGTCACTCCCACGAAGACGAATTCACGCTCGAACGCCTCGATCACCTTCGCCCCGGCGACGTCCAAGGGCCGTGCCCCTGGCTCTCCCTCCGAGATCGCACGCAGTGCCGCTCGCGCAGCTAACTCCATGCGAGACCGCTCGTTCTCCATGCCTTCGGCTTCGCCCGTGAATGACTTCTCACCCTTGGTCAGCGTAACTTTGCACGCGATGCCTTTCACCCTCGATCGGCGCACCTCTACATCCGCAAAACAGAACAGTCGGCGGGGGCGAGTCTCCAGCTCCTCTACGGCCGTCGGCCGAGGAACCTCTACCTCCTTCTCCCGCTCCTTCGGCGCCGCCTCCTTGACCTCAGGACGGGGCCGGCGAGTCTCCAGACTCGTTGCTACCGAAATCTTTCGGTGATCGACACGCATCCCCAGGTGCGCGATCAGCGCACTCTCGATGTTCCGCACCGTCGATTTCGGCGTCACGTCGGACGACGTCAACACATGGATTTCGTCGACGGCCCCGGTGTCGCTGGCGATGATCCGAACCGCAATCACGCCGGGCAGCGTCTGAAGCAGCTCCTCGGCACGCTTGATTGGGAGGACGCTACCGGCGATGAGGGGGGAGGCCTGAGGCTGGGGAACCATGTCCGAATGGTTGAGGTCCAGGGGGTGATTTGGCGCTGGCGATCAATTATGCAACTAGTTACAAGTCAACATTCTAGCACGCTTGCCAAAGCTCTCCGCCCGCCTCCGTCACCATCAACCCTTCGCGCGTAACATTGCGCCCCGAAATGTACTAATCAAGGACAATGGCGTCCAACGGCAACTGGTACTCGCGAAGCTTTCGGTACAGCGTCCTCTCCCCTATCTGCAACAACTCTGCCGCCTTCCGGCGGTTGCCACGAGTCTCGCGCAACGCGGCCTCGATCACCGCCCGTTCGATCTCTGCCATCGACATGCCCGGGCGCACAGTTACGACGTTCGCGGCTGGCGCGGAATCACGTGGTTCAATGCCGCCACTGACCCCCGGCAACGCCGTCGGTGCCGCAATTTCCTGCATCCAGCTTCCAGACGGCGATCCAGCGATCACACTGGTTGCCGCGTCATCCATCCGCCTCCGCAGCTCCTCCACCTGAAGTTTGAGCTCCACCAGGCTGCGGACGATGAACTCCAACTCCCGTCCCTGCGCTCCGAGCCCCTCCCGCAGGATCGGCCCGACATGCACGGGGAGGTGCCGCCCGAGCCCCGACTCCCGCAACTGCGCCGGAATGTCGGCCGCACCGATCTCACGGCCTGGCGACAGCACGACCATGCTCTCAATCAGGTTGCGCAGCTCGCGCACGTTCCCCGGCCACTCGTACTCGGTGAGCAGCTGCATGGCTTCCGCCGCAATGCCATGAAACGGCCGGTCATGCTCCTTGGACAACTGCTGCACGAACTGCCTAACGAGAATCGGAATGTCGGCCTTTCGTTCGCGCAGCGGCGGCAAGTACATGCTCAGCACGTTCAACCGGAAATATAAGTCCGACCGAAAGGTCCCGCGCTCCACGCTCGCGCGTAGCGGCGCATTTGTCGCCGTTACCACGCGCACATCCACTGGTATTGTCTGCGTGCCGCCCACCCGCGTGATCTCACGCTCCTCCAGCACGCGCAGAAGCTTCACCTGTGTTGAAAGTGGAATTTCACCGATCTCATCGAGGAAGATGGTCCCTCCATGAGCCAGCTCAAACCTTCCGAGGCGACGCTCTGCCGCGCCGGTGAAAGCCCCCTTCTCGTGCCCGAACAACTCACTCTCCAGCAAGGTCTCGGGCAGAGCCCCCACGTTCACGGCGATGAACGGCTTGTTGCGTCGCGGTGACAGCCGATGAATCGCACGCGCCACAAGTTCCTTTCCCGTGCCACTCTCGCCTTCGATCAACACAGTGCTCGACACCGGGGCAATTTGCTCCACCTTGACCAGCACTTCGCGGATAGCTTCTGACTCGCCAATCAATCCAGTGATGCGCGACAGTCGCTGTCGCTCGAGCAGTCGACGAATCCCAAGCGACACTTCATCGACGGCGATCGGCTTCGCATATACCTCGGTGTAACCAATCAATCGAAGGCGCTGATCGATGGACTCGTCGCGCACTTCGGCGAACCCGACCACCGGTATCCCGTCCCATAAGAGATCGCGCGTGAGTGCAACGTTATGCGCGTCTAACAATCCGCCGGTGATCACCACGACATCAGGTTTTTCGCGCGCCAATGCGCCCCGAAAATCGTCGAGCGGGGAGACAACGGCGGTTTCCACGTCGCCCTTTTCGAGCGCGGCGTTGAGGCGGACAGCCGGTTCGACGTCGGTGAGCGTGATCAGGACCTTCACGGGGCTGATGGATTGAGGGACGAGGTGATTGCCGCTGAATGATCGGTCGCGGAGCCACGAGTGATATCCACAGCGTGGGCGATGATGGGTTCCAGAGCGGCGAGACTGTCGCGCACGCCAGACGGCGACCCTGGGAGATTGATCACCAGTGTGCGATGGCGGATCCCCGCCGTAGCCCGCGACAAGGCGGCACGGGGAAATCGCGTCGTCTCGAGGGCACGCAGGCGCTCAGTCAGCGCCGGCGCTTCCCGTTCGAGCACTACGCGAGTCGCCTCGGGAGTCACGTCGCGCGGGCTGAGCCCGGTGCCGCCGGTGGTTAGCACGAGATCCGCCTGGTCACTGTCGCACCACGGGAGGAGCTGACGGACGATCTCCACCGTGTCATCGGGCACGGTGGCGCGCGCTGCGAGCGTGGCTCCTTGGCCGGCGAGCCAGGCGACAATGGCATCGCCCGAAGTATCCTCCCGCTGCCCGCGTGATACGGCGTCGGAGACGGTCAGAATCGCAACCCGCATGCGCCTCCGCCGTCAGGTCGAACAAACGAACGCACGTGGTAAGGGCCAGCGGGATGCGCTGGACGGCTGGTGCTCTCTTGGTGAACGCCCCCCGCCCGAAGGTCCGCCATGCGAGGTCCTACAGGTGCGATCCGTGCTTGTAGAACGGCGTCTTGGTCACAGTGCAGGCCACCCGCTTGCCACGGATGTCGAGCTCCAGAGTCTCACCTTCCTTGGCTCCTTCGGTCGGCAGATAGCAGGTGCCAATCGGGATCCCGAGTGTGGGACTCATCGTGCCGCTGCACACGACTCCAGACGCGGCGTCATGGTACAGGACCGGGTAGCCGTGCCGCGGAAATGCCCGTTCGGCGGAGGTAAAGGCCACCAGCTTCTTCTTTACTCCGTCGGCTTTCTGCTTGAGGAGTGCATCCCGCCCGACAAAGTCTCCCTTCTGCAGCTTCACGATCCATCCCAAGTTTGCCTCGAGCGGCGTGACCGTGTCGTCGATGTCGTTGCCGTAAAGCGCCATGCCCATTTCCAGCCGCAACGAGTCACGAGCACCAAGCCCAGCGGGCGTGACGCGAGCGTCCTTGGTCAGCGCCTTCCACAGCGTCTCGCCGTGCGCATTGGGGAAGTACAGCTCAAACCCATCTTCGCCGGTGTAACCGGTGCGTGAGATGATCACGTCGGGCACGCCGGCGACCTGGCCCGTCGTAAAGTGGTAGTACTTGATGCTGTCGAGATCGACGGGCGTGAGCGGTGCCAGCACGCTCTTCGCCTGCGGCCCCTGCAGGGCCAACAGTGCCGTCTGCTCACTGATGTCCGTGAGCGTGCAATCAAATCGCCCCAGCGCTCGGGAGATGTGCGCGAAGTCCTTCGCGGCATTGGAGGCGTTCACCACCATCATGACGTGGTCGGGCGCGCGATACACCAGGCAATCGTCCTCGAACGTACCGCGGTCGTTCAAGATGCCTGAGTAATGCACCTGCCCCACGGCCAGTCCGGGGACATTGTTCGTCGTGACGTAGTTGACGAAGTCGAGCGCCCCGGGCCCACGGATGATGAACTCGCCCATGTGGGACACGTCGAATAGGCCGGCCTGCTCGCGAACGGCCTTGTGCTCGGCGGTAATGCCCGTCGGGTATTGCACGGGCATCTCGTAGCCGGCGAACGGCACGATCTTGCCGCCGAGTGCGACGTGAATGTCGTAGAAAGGCGTGCGCTTCAGGGGCCCGCCGCTGGAATCAGTAGACATGGTCGGAAAAAGGGTGGCGTTGTCCGACACAAACTACGGCGCGGGCTGTCGATTTGTCAGTGAGGGTTCTGGGCTTCGCGGCAGGGATTTAGGGAAGCGAGTGCGTGACTGTTCGGAAACCGATCAGCCCGCGAGCTCGCGCAACTTGGCCAAGACCTCGGCGGAATGGCCCGCGGGAGAGACCTTGTCGAAGATGTGAGCGATCTTCCCTTCGGGGTTGATCAGGAAAGTGGAGCGACTGATACCCATGTACGTCCGGCCCATGAACTTCTTTTCTCCCCAGACGCCGTAGGCCTCACAGACCTTGTGCTCGGTGTCTGCGAGGAGCGTGTAGGGGAGGTCGTACTTGGCCTTGAATCGCGCCTGCTTGGAGACCTTGTCGGCGCTACAGCCCAGAATCACGGCTTTGGCTCCCTCGAACCGAGGGACGGCGTCGCGGAACTCGCACGCCTCGATCGTTCAGCCAGGGGTGTCGGCTTTGGGATAGAAGAACAGCACCACCCACTGCCCGCGATACTGCTTGAGCGAGACGTCTTCCCCGGTGTCTGAGCTGACGGTAAAGTCCGGCGCTTTCTTTCCGACGGCGACCATTAGAGGCTTTCTCCTCCCATCAGTACCGCCATGATGGCTTTCTGAATGTGTAGTCGATTTTCTGCCTCATCCCACACTCTGCTCCACGGCCCTTCAATGACGTCGTTCGTGACTTCCTCACCTCGATGCGCTGGGAGGCAGTGGAGGAAGATGGCATCGGAGTGTGCGCGCCCCATGAGCGCGGCATCCACGCAGTATCCCGCGAAGGCCTTGGCTCGTATCGCCTGCTCTTCTTCCTGCCCCATGGAGGCCCAGACATCGGTGTTCACGACGTGTGCGCCCTCGACGGCTTCCTTGGGATCGCGGAATAGGGTGACTTTGGCCGAGCCCTTGGCGCGCTCCAGGATGGCGGGGTCCGGGTCGTAACCTTCTGGGCACGCCAGCTTCAACTCGAAGCCCAAACGGTAGGCGGCGTTGAGCCACGAGTTCGCCATGTTGTTCCCGTCGCCGACCCAGGCGATGGTCTTGCTGGCGATGTCGCCCAGGTGCTGCCTAACGGTGAGCAGATCGGCGAGGATCTGGCAGGGGTGCAGGAGGTCCGTCAGGCCATTGATCACCGGTACGGTGGCATAGCGCGCCAACTCCTCCACCTCTGCATGAGCGAAGGTGCGAATCATGATGCCGTCCACATACCGTGACAGCACTCGCGCGGTGTCGGCGATGGGCTCGCCCCGACCAAGTTGCACATCGCGTGGCGACAGGAAGAGGGCATGTCCACCGAGTTGCCACGCACCCACCTCGAACGAGACGCGCGTGCGTGTGGAGGACTTCATGAAGATCATGGCCAAGGATTTTCCGGCGAGCGGCTTCTGGGTGTAGCTCCCGTGGCGCATGCGCTCGGCGAGTTCAAACAGTGCCGTCAGCTCGGCAGTTGTGAAATCCGGAATCGCCAGAAAGTCGCGGTGGGACATAATCGAATAGAGTATAGGTCAAACGTGCCTTCGTCGCGGCAACGTCAAGGTATAAAGTAGCAGGAGCGCCCAAGTCCTTGTATGCCGCGTGTTGTGAGGCTGCGATTCGAGCGTGGATCGCGAGGGAGCGAGTCGAGTGGGAGTCAGGGGCCGCAATTCGAGTTTGTTCGTGAGGGCTGGAATTCGATCCGGCGCCTGCTCCGAAGGCCGGGCGCCAGGTACATGATTGTGACTGATGTTCGCGGGTGGCCATCGCCCCTTCCACCGCGGGCTGTCACGATGCAATGTCCCGCGGCGTACTTCTCGACCCCATCCGAGGCCTCCATGCACCTGCGACACTCCTTCCTGCCACTGCTCGCGGCAGCGTTCCCCATGGTTCTTGCGGCGCAGCAGCCGGCTCCCGCGCCGATTCCGACACGACCGATGGCGGCCGTGATCGCTCGCGGTGATTCGTTGCAGCTGCCAACGAAGTGGACGCCGGTGCCGGGCGATGCGCTGGCCCATCACACGGCGGGGTTCGCCACGACGCTTTGTGCCGCCGTCTTCCTTACCGGTCTTGACCCTAAGGACGCGGCAGCGAATGTCGGCTTCTTCACCGGCCCCGTGGAGTTTCGGGGCGAGGTGAAAGACACGGTCATCGATCGTGCACACCAGACGGTGCGCCTCACGCTCAAGAACGGCGTGACCCGCGTGGCGAAGCGCTACGGGAGCCAGGGGTGTGTGGCCCTGCCGATCGGGAAGGACTCGGTCTTCTTCACGCCGTCCGTGGTCAAGGGAAACTTCCCGCCAGCAGCAACCACGCCGTGGCCGATGGGTGATGTCCTTCCCAAGGCCGCGTGGCCCGCGGGGGTCGATTCGGCCATGGTGGCGCAGGCGGTGAATGAAGCCTTTGGGCCACCGGAAGCGATGACGGAGGCCTTCGTCGTCACGTACAAGGGGCGCATCATCGGCGAGCGTTACCTGAAGGGTCTTGGCATTCACAGCCCGCTCGAAAGCTGGTCCATGGGTAAGAGCGTGACCGGCACGTTGGTCGCCCGCCTGATCCAAATGGGCGTCTACAAGTTAGATCAACCGGCGCCGATTCCTGAATGGCAGAAGGCCGGCGATCCACGCCAGGCCATTCGCATCATGGACATCATGCGCATGTCCAGCGGTCTCCGCATCCGAGCGCCACAGGATCCCGACTTCGATCCCAAGCTGGGTTATCCCGATCACCTGTACTACTACACGGGCACGATCAACTCATATGAGTGGGCGGCCACCAGACCGCAACAATGGAAGCCGAACACCGTCGGTCGTTACCGCAACACAGACCCGGTGCTCGGCAGCTACCTCGTTAGGCTTGGCGCCGAGAAACTGAAGCAGGACTATCACGCCTTCCCGACGCGTGCGCTGTTTGAGAAGCTCGGGATGCGAGATGCCATCATCTACACGGATCCCTACGGTAACTTCCTGGGACAGGGCTACGAGGTCATCGCCGCCCGCGACTGGGCGCGGTTAGGCAACCTGTACCTGCAGGACGGCATGTGGAATGGTGAACGCCTGCTCCCGACCGGCTACGTGGACTACGTCCGGACGCCGGCACCAGCGTGGCTGGCCGACGGAAGGCCCGTGTACGGTGGCGGCTTCTTCTGGGTGAACCGGGATGGCGGGCAGCCACTCCCCACGACCGCCTACGCCATGCTGGGCGCGGGAGGTCAGAGTTGCTGGATCGTGCCGTCACATGATCTGGTCATCGTCCGCATCGGGAAGTATCGCGGCTCCGAGCCGGGCGATGCTGCCCTGCGCAAGGGAATGTCCACGCTCATGAAGGCCGTGAAAAAGAGTTAGAGGCTGTCCGTATGTAGCAGGCGACACCAGTCATCGACGTTTCCGCCGGGTCGCGCGTATAGTCTTGGCGTTTCTCAGTTCGTGGTATGTCCGACCGCCGAGGTGCTCGATGATCCGAATGGGCTCGATCCTGGTCGTCACTGCCGGCATATGTGCCGTGACTTCGTGTTCCACTGAGGCAAAACCCGGGTCGGCGGTCGCCAGCTCCGTCGCGAGTGACAGCGCCGCTGACCCGCGGGACGCGCAGCTGCTGAAAGCGCGCGACGAAGTGTGGGAGAATTACTTTGGCCGCCCAGACGCCTTGGCCGCGTCGCTCAGTGACGACTTTCTCGCGATCAACAATGACGGCGGTATTTGGAAGTCCAAGGCCGAGATCCTCGATGGAGCGCGGGGAGCCACCAAGGCTGGTGTGCGCTTGGTACGCAAGGAATTCCCGCAGACCAAGATCCAGCACTTTGGGGACATGGCGGTGATCTACTCGAGATATTCGTTCGCGCTATCCAGCGGGTCGGAGGCCGATCCAGCGATTTCGGGGCGAGTCACGCAGATGTTCCGCTGGGATGGACAGCATTGGATTCAAGTTGGCTGGCATTTGGATAGCGACTAGTTCGGCAACTCTCACTGACGTCCTGACCACACTCATGCGCCTGCTTCGAATTTCCCTGCTCCTTGCGGCACTTCCCCTGGCCGCGCAACAACCGCGTGTGTATACGGCGGAGGACTATGCTCGCGCCGAGCAATTCCTCGGGCAGAATGCGGCCCCATTGGTCAGCGGCATGGCCGGGCGACCAACCTGGCTCGCCACCGGCGGACGTTTCTGGTACCGGGCCAGCACGGCGAGCGGCAGTGCGTTTTACCTGGTGGATCCCGTCCGGCACACGAAGGCGCCACTGTTTGACCATGCACGGCTGGCGACGGCGCTGTCGGCGGTCGTCGGAGGCAGCGTCATGAGCGACCGACTGCCCTTGCAGACGTTTGATCTGTCGGATGACCTGAAGACACTGACCGGCACGGTACAAGGCAAGCGTTTGAGCTGTGACCTGGCTGCCTACGTGTGCAGCGCCGTTCAAACCTCCGCCTCCGCCACCGTCCCCGAGCACGCCAGCGTTTCTCCTGACGGGAAGTCAGCGGCCTTCATCCGGGACTTCAACCTGTGGGCGAAAGACCTCACCACGGGCACGGAGACGCAGCTGACGACAGATGGCGTCAAGGACTTCGGATACGCCACCAACAACGCCGGGTGGGCGCACAACGCCAATCCCGTGCTGACCTGGTCCGCTGACTCGAGACAGATTGCGACGTTCCAGCACGACGGCCGTGGGGTTCGGGACATGTTTCTGGTTTCGACCAATGTCGGAAACCCACACCTCGAATCGTGGAAGTATCCGCTGCCAGGCGACACCGTCGTGTTCAAGATCAGCCGCGTCATTGTCGGTCGGGACGCCAGCGGACGCCCCCGCGTCGTGCGACTTCAGATGCCGCCGGATGCCCATCGCTCCACGGTGTCCGATCACATCGCCTGCGGTGGCGACATCTGCGATGTGGAATGGTACCCGGACGGATCGCACCTCGCGTTCGTCTCCAGTTCGCGGGATCACAAGAGTGCCTGGTTCCGTGTGGCAGATGCGCAGACCGGCGAAGTGCGCACCTTGTTTGAGGAGAAGAGCGCGACGCAAGTTGGTGATGCCTCACTGCGCGAGAACCTGTGGCGCGTCTTGCCGGCGTCCAACGAGCTGATCTGGTGGTCAGAGCGCGAAGACTGGTTGCACCTGTACCTGTATGACCTGACGACGGGCGCGCTCAAGCATCGCATCACGAGCGGTGATGGCAACGTCAGCGATGTGCTGCGCGTGGACGAGAAGGCCCGCGTGGTGTACTTCTTGGGGAATGGCAAGGAGGCCGGCCGCGACCCCTACTACCATCATCTGTACCGCGCTGGCTTGGACGGCAAGACGCAGACGCTGCTCACACCAGAGAACGCGGATCACACCGTCACGCTGTCACCCGACGGGAAGTACTTCGTCGACAGCTACTCCACGCCCGAGACGCCGCCCGTCACGGTGCTCAGGGACATGAATGGGAAGGTGATCCAGACGCTCGAACAGGGCGACGTGTCGCGGTTGGTCGCAGCCGGATGGAAGCCACCAACACCAGTGCGCATGAAGGCGCGTGACGGCAAGACGGACATTTACGGATTGATGTTCACGCCGACCAAGCTGGACTCCACCAAGAAGTATCCCATCATCGATTACATCTACCCGGGGCCGCAGTCGGGCAGCGTCGGTCCGCGCAGCTTCACCGCGGCGCGCGGCGACCATCAGGCGCTCGCCGAACTTGGCTTCGTGGTTGTGGCGATCGACGGCATGGGGACTCCGGGGCGGTCCAAGACTTTCCATGACGCGTACTACGGGCGCATGGGGGACAACACCCTTCCCGATCAGGTAGCGGGGATCAAGGAACTGGCGCAACGCTACACGTTCATCGACATCGACAAAGTTGGCATCTGGGGACATTCAGGCGGCGGATTCGCCACGGCCGCGGCGATGTTCCGGTTCCCGGACTTCTTCAAGGTGGGGATCTCGGAGTCGGGGAACCACGACAATCGCAACTACGAGGATGACTGGGGCGAGCGGTATCAAGGATTGCTCGTCCGCACCGGCAGCTCCGACAACTACGCCGAAGAGGCGAATCAGACGTATGCCAAGAACCTCAAGGGCAAGTTGTTCCTGGCGCACGGTGGGCTGGATGACAACGTGCCGCCTTACAACACCGAGCTGGTCGTCGACGCGCTGGTAAAGGCCGGGAAATCGTTTGACCTGTTGATCCTGCCCAACGCGCGCCACGGCTACGGATCCGACTCCAACTATATGATGGGGCGCCGCTGGGACTACTTCGTGAAGAACCTGAACGGCGCTGAACCACCGAAGGACTACCAGATCGGGAAGCCCAGAGTGGTACCGTAAGGCCGTCGAAGGGGAACATGCGTGAGGGGGTGGGAAGTCGTTGCAACTGGCGACTCCCCACCCCCTCGTGTTTTTCGTACTACATCACCGTCTTCTTGGGCACCACAATCGCACCGAGTCCCAACCGCTTCAGCAGGTCATTGAAGGCGGGGACGTCCTTGTCCAGAATGACCTGAAGGCGCTGTGCGACTGGCGCCCACTCCTTGAGGACATCGGCCATGCGTTCGTAGGCACCGCGTGTGGGACGGCCTTCTGGCCCACCGTGGATATAGCCATCAGTGCCTGTCACGCTGCCGTAGATCTCGGCC
Source organism: Gemmatimonadaceae bacterium (assembly GCA_046327745.1). Lineage (GTDB taxonomy): Bacteria > Gemmatimonadota > Gemmatimonadetes > Gemmatimonadales > Gemmatimonadaceae > JABAQJ01. The sequence continues at coordinate 420,318 of JAXLXV010000007.1, forward strand.
AAGTTGTTATCGATCTTGCCGGCATGACGAATCGGGTCTTGGCCACTCTCGCTCTTCACCTGGATCATGTCGACTTCGACCGCGGTGAGCTTGCCGTTGAGCGAATCCGCGGCCGGCTTCACCTCGGGATCGCGACCGACGCGTCCTGCTTGCTCGAGCGCGCGGGTCGCCTGCTCCTTCACCGCGCGCGCCAGCTCAATGGACCGATTCACGGCGTTGATGCTGTCACGAAGGGTGATCCCCACCTTGAACTGTTCTTCGTAGTCCGCCTGCGAGACCGTGGTTAGGCGGGGATCGCCCATCACGCGGAAGGGACGTGACTGCGTGACGCCATTCGCCGTCAGGCGCACCTGATAGTCCCCGGGTGGCGCCTTCACACCGGCGAAGTAGCCCCAGATGACCTGTCCCTTCACCGCGTCAGGGCCGGGATAGGTCAGATCCCAGAGGTACCGGTTCATTCCCTTGCGGGTGGTCAGCGCCTTGGTGTTGGCCTTTCGAGCTGCAGCGGTATCGGCCGTGAAGGTGCGCACCGTGCGACCCTGACTGTCGAGCACTTCGAGCTTCACCGCGTCCGTCGGCACAGCGCCCAGGTAGTAGGTAAGCACCGCACCGTCGGGTCGATTCTCGGGCCGCACCTCCACTCCGCCAGCTCCGCCTTCACCCAGGTCTAGGCGGTACGTGTCGCGCGGGCGATAGAGATATGCCGGAGCATTGGCGGCCACGTCCCCCAACTGTCGCAACGGCGAGAGGTCATCGAGAATCCAGAACGCCCGACCCTGCGTGGCGACCACCAGATCATTGTCGTGCACCCGCAGATCTGCCACGGGCGATACCGGCAAGTTGAGCTGCAACGATTGCCAACTCTTGCCAGCGTTGAAGCTCACGAACAAGCCGAACTCGGTGCCGGCATACAGGATGTTCTCGGCCACCGGGTCTTCGCGGACGGAGCGAACAGGATACCCCGCGGGAATCCCGTTGGCGCCGTCGGTCAGCAACGTCCAGGACTTGCCATAGTCGTCGGTGCGCCAGATGTACGGTTTGAAGTCATCGAAGCGGTACTTCTGGGCCGCGAGGTAGGCGCGGCCATCCTTGTGCACCGACAATTCAATGTTTTCAACCGTCGCAAAGGCCGGCATGTCACGCGGCGTGATGTCGTCCCAGTTCCCGCCGCTATTGCGGGTGACGTGCACCTTTCCGTCATCGCTGCCGGTCCACAGTGTCTTCGCGTCTTTGGGATCTTCACTGATGGCAAAAAGCGTTGTGTAGATCTCCACACCGGTGACGTCGTGGTTGATCGGGCCGCCAGCGTATTCCTGGAATGGCTTGTGATTCGTGGTGAGATCGGGCGAGATCGTCTCCCACGTCATGCCTCCGTCGCGTGTCCGATGCAGGTACTGGGACCCATGATAGACGACGTTCGGGTCGTGCCGTGATACGAGAATCGGGGCTACCCATTGGAACCGGTACTTCAGGTCCTTCGCGGCCTGACCGAGTTGTAGCTGTGGGTACAGGATCACATCGCGCCGCTCGCCCGTCTTGGTGTCGAGTCGGTTGATGGCGCCGCCGTAGCAGCCGCCATAGATGACGTCTGGATGATCGGGATGCAGGGCCACCGGTCCGGTCTCGCAGCCTGACGCGTACTGCCACTCCTGCGTCGGATGCAACGTGTTCGGACCCTGGAACGACGGCACTGAGATGCTCGTGTTGTCCTGCTGCGACGAGTACACGCGGTACGGGAACTGATTGTCCGTCACCACATCGTAGAACTCGGCAGTCGGTTGGTTGTTCATGCTGCTCCACGACTTCCCCTGCGTGATGCTGACCTGGGCGCCGCCGTCGTCGCCGAGGATCAGGAAGCGATGGTCCTTGGGATTGACCCACAGGTCGTGCGTGTCTCCGTGCGGCACGTCGATGGGATCGAAGGTCTTGCCGCCGTCCACGGAGCGATAAATGCTCGTGTTTAGCGCGTAAACGGTGTTTTCGTCCGTGGGATCCGCCTCGATGCGCGTGTAGTACCAGGCGCGCTGGCGGAGCTTGTTCTCACTGTTCGTGCGTGTCCACGTCTTTCCGCCATCATCGCTGCGGTAGACGCCGCCGGCTGGTTCAGCTTCAACAATCGCCCACACCCGATCGGGATTGGCGCGACTGACGGTGACGCCAATCTTGCCGGCGAGTCCCTCGGGAAGACCGCCCGACAGCTTGCTCCAGGTATCCCCACCATCGGTGCTCTTCCAGATCCCACCTTCCGTGCTTCCTGAAATCATCGAGTACGGCTTTCGCTCGGCGCGCCACATGGCGGCGTATAAGATGCGCGGGTTCGCCCAATTCACCGCCAGGTCCGACGCACCCGTCGAATCGTTCAGGAACAGCACGCGATCCCAACTCTTTCCGCCGTTCGTCGTGCGATAGACGCCGCGCTCGGCGCTGCGCCCGAAGGGATGGCCAACCACTGCCGCCCACGCGACGTCCGGATTCTGCGGATGAATGGCGATGCGACGAATGGCTTGTGACTCCGGGAGGCCGGAGAATTTCCACGTCTTCCCGGCGTCGGTCGACTTCCAGATGCCGCGGCCCACCGACGTGTTGCCTCGAATGTCACCAGAGCCCGTGCCAACGTAGATCACGTTCGGGTCGGCGTCCGCCACGTCAATGGCGCCAATCGAACCTCCGAAGTACCCATCGGAGATGTTGTCCCAGTGTTGCCCCGCGTCTTCGCTCTTCCAGACGCCGCCACCGGTCGATCCCATGTAAAACAGGTACGGCTGATCGGCGACGCCCGTCACGGCCGTTGACCGCCCACCGCGGAAGGGACCGACCATCCGATATCTCATCCCATTGTACAGCAGCGTGTCGTAGGTGAGGGCTGGCGCAGCGAATTGGGTGCTGGTGACTGCGGGTGTGCGCGGTCGCTGCGCCTGGACTGGCGCGGTAACCGTGACCAAGGCCATGGCCGTGGCGATCCAGATTCGTCGAGACATATGCGTGGGTCGCAAGGAGCGAGTGGTGAAGGAAACGGGGAAGCTAGCTGTTCTGTGAACGCGCGTTGATAGGGGGTCGTTGCATCTGAAGGTGGGGCGCGACGTGATCGCTTGGATGGTGGAAAGGTGTGGCATTTTCGCGGCAATTGACGCTCGCCTGACCTGCTCGATCGCCGTCCAACATTCGCCCATCTGGTTTCGATGGGAAGTTGGGAAGGGCTACATCTTCTGGCACAATTTCCCTGATGGCATCCTCATCTCGACGCCCAACACCTGCGCGTGCGTACTCTACGGGCCGATCTATCACTATTGGGACCAGACCGGCCAGTTCGATGGCTACCTTAGCGCACCATCCACCGACGTGCTGCGTTTGCCGAGTGCTACGTCTGCCCGGGAAGCCCGCCGATCCAGTCCATTCGACGGTACTTCTTATGGAACGGCGGGAAGCGCGGGCTGCACCGGATTAGGCGTTGTACGGGCTTTGTGCGCGGCGGGCTCGACCTGCCGTAAAGACGTTAGGCGCGTTTGGGAGGGCGCTTGCTGTCGCGTTGCGTGGGGCTTGCCGACTTGCGTGCCCCATTCGCGCGGGAGGGCAGTGGGCGTCCGGACATTGGCTTCATCGACGAAGATCCGGTCAGGTGTGACTTCAGGAATCGGCCGGTGTGGGACGACCGGCACGCGGCCACCTGCTCGGGCGTTCCTGTCACCACCACGTCGCCGCCGGCATGTCCGCCTTCGGGTCCTAGATCGATGACATGATCCGCCGTCTTGATCACGTCCAGATGGTGCTCAATCAGCACGACTGTATGCCCCGCGTCCACGAGTTGATTCAGCGAGGCCAGCAAGCGCTCAACGTCGGCCAGGTGCAGGCCCGTCGTCGGTTCGTCCAAGATGTATACCGTGTGCCGCGCACGCTGCAGCTTGCTCAGTTCGGTCGCGATCTTCACGCGCTGCGCCTCGCCGCCCGACAGGGTTGTGGCTGACTGGCCTAACGTGAGATAGCCGAGCCCGAGGTCATTGAGCACGTCGATCTTCTTTCGTATGGTAGGCTCGGTGGCGAAGAATCGGGCCGCCTCTTCCACCGACATGTTCAGGACATCGTCGATCGTCTTGCCGCGCAGTGACACTTCGAGCGTCTCGGCGTTGAACCGGGCGCCCTTGCACGCTGCGCACAGCACCTCCACGTCCGGCATGAAATACAGTTGTGTGGTGATGACGCCCTCGCCCTGACATTCCTCGCAGCGCCCCCCTTTCACGTTGAAGCTGAAACGCCCGGGCTTGTACTCGCGCTCTACGGACAAGGGCGCAGACGTAAACAGATCGCGGATGGTGTCATAGAACCCGATGTATGTGGCCGGGTTGGAGCGCGAATTGCGGCCGATGGGCGACTGATCAATGCTGACGACCTTGTGCACGAACTCCATCCCTTCGACGGCGTCGTGCGCACCGGGGAGCGTGCGCGTGTCTTCAAGCCGCTTCCAAAGGGCCTTGAAGAGGACGTCGCTCACCAAGGTGCTCTTGCCGGAGCCAGAGGCGCCGGTGACGGCGATCATCTGCCCTAACGGGAAGTCGACGTCGATGGACTTGAGGTTGTTCTCTCGTGCGCCGCGCACACGCAGCACCTTGCCCGTGCCTGCCCGACGGTGCGCCGGCGTGGCGATGGCTCGTTGGCCCGATAGGAACTGTCCCGTCGGTGAGGCTTTGCAGCGCAGCACGTCGTCCAGGCTCCCCTGCACTACGACCTGGCCGCCGTGCACGCCAGGTCCTGGCCCCATCTCCACGAGATGATCCGCCGCACGAATGGTGTCCTCGTCGTGTTCCACGACGATCACCGTGTTTCCGATGTCGCGCAGTCGCTCCAGCGTGGCGATCATCTTCACGTTGTCCTTCGGGTGCAGCCCGATACTCGGCTCATCGAGCACGTACAGCATCCCCATCAACCCGGACCCGATTTGCGTGGACAACCGGATGCGTTGCGACTCCCCGCCGGAGAGCGTGCCCGAGCGACGGTTGAAGCTGAGGTAGTCGAGCCCGATGCCTAACAGCAACTGCAGGCGCCCGCGAACTTCACCCAGGATTTGCTTCCCGGCGTCGGCCCCGCGGCCTGTCAGCTTCACCGTGCCCAGAAACTGGTGTAACTCGTCGAAGTGCAGCTGGCCGAACTCGTGGATCGTCTTGCCACCAACGGTGAACAACTGCCGCGTGGCCCGCAGGCGTGCGCCGTTACAGTCCGGGCATGTGTGCTCGACCATGACCTTGTCCAGCCATTCTTCCATGCGAGAGTTCGCTTCCCCCTGCTGCCGATAGCGCCGGTAGTGGCGCTCGATCCGCCGGGCAATGCCGTGGAAGCCGACCTCGTGGCGTTCCCATTCGGGGCGTCGCATGGTCGCCTCTGGCGGTGTGACCACCTTCATCTTGCGCGGATCGATGCCGTACAGGATCGCCTGCCGGGCCGACTCGGAGAGCTGATGCCATGGCTCGTCGAGCGAGAAGTCGAGGGCGGTGGCCAGGCTGTACATGATCCGGCCGTCCCACGTATCCGGGTTGTACCTGAAGGCCTCCCGCACAAAGCAGCCGGCGCGGATGCTGCGCTCCGGGTCGGGGATGAGCAGATCCGGATGCGTCAGCTTGTCGACGCCTAATCCACCGCACGTGCGACAGGCGGCTTCCGGATTGTTGAACATGAAGAATTCGGGGGCGATGTCGCCGTACACGAAGTGCTGTGTTGGGCTGCAGACACTGCGATAGAAGGCCTCGGTCACCGATTTGCTCGCCTTCTCCACCTTGAGCTGCACCAATCCGTCACCCACCAACAAAGCGGCGGCAATGCCTGCGGTGATCGCCTTCTCATGTTTGCGATCAATCACAAAGCGATCCACCACCGCATCCATGTCGCGCACGGACGAGTCGTCTACCGTCACCTCTGCCGACAGATCAATCGGATGACCGTCGATGGACAGTCGGCGACACCCCTTCTTTCGCAACTCCGTGAACACCACGTCCAATTCTTCGCCATAGATCTTGAAGATCGGCGCACGTAGTTCGAGTTCCGTGCCAGATGGCAACGCCAGCACGGCCTCCAGGATCTGGCTGGCGCTCTTGATCGGCACCACTTCACCCGTGCGCGGGCAGTGCGCCTCACCGACCGTTGCAAACAACAGGTTGAGGTAGCTGGCGATGTCCGTCATGGTGCCGACGGTCGAGCGCGGGTTGGAGGCGACGGTCTTTTGCTCGATGGAGATGACGGGTGAGAGTCCGAAGACAAAATCCACGTCAGGCTTGGTCACCTGGGAAACGAAGCGCTTGGCGAAATTGGATAGTGACTCCATGTACCGCCGCTGCCCCTCGGCATAGATCGTGTCGAAGGCGAGGCTCGATTTTCCTGAGCCCGACAGTCCGGTGACTACGACCAGCTGATCGCGCGGAATCTCCAACGAGATATTGCGCAGGTTATGGACGCGCGCGCCCTGGACGGCGATCGAGGTGCGAGCAGCGGAGCGCGTCGACGGTGCAGGTGGCTTTCGCTTGGCGACGCTCATGCGACAGGCGGCGTGAGGGAGTAGAACGCGAGTTCCTGCACGTCCACGTGGCTCTTGCGGGTCAGGCGCGCCGATGTCGCCGCCTTGCCGATCAATCCGATGTCGGCGAGGTATTCGCAGGCCGCCGTAGCCCCTTCGACCCCCATCGTCCGTGCAAAGTGGGCATCGATCTCGGTGCAGGAGCGTGCCTCCCCCACCTCGCGGAGGTGCTGGATGACCGGAGCAAAGAGGCGTGGCGCGCGATCGGCGAGATAGGCATCGGCCGTTGCCAGTGCAGCTTCAACGTTTGCTGTGGTCTTTCGGCTATTGAGCAGGTCCGTGTACATCACTCGAAAGACCTCGGGGTTGAGGGCCAACGCCTGCGGAATGACCTCGCGGTCGGCCAACAACCGCCGGCTGATGACCTCGACTTGTGCCAACGGCGTGGCAGCGTACAGGAGCCAGAGCGCGGTGTATTCCAAGTCGCCGCGCGTGAGCAAAAACTTGTGCGCCTTGTACAGAGGGCCTAACGCGCGAATTCCTGCGTGTAACAATTGCACCTCGGTGTCGCGCTCACCGATCTCGTGGAGTCGCGCGCAGAGCGCAGCGATGCTCTCGTCATGGGTGTACAGCAGGCGACCCTTGCTGAGCAGGGAATGGACGAACGAATTCCGCAGGGACCCTTCGACCATCCGCCGAAATGACGTTCGGGGAACGAGCATCGCGTGGACGTTCATGCCATCGGCATAGAGGGACATATGCGCATCGTCGACCTTCTTGTCGTCGATCGTAACGAAGACCAGGTCGATGTCCGACTTTGCCCAGACGGCGTCGTGCGACAGGCTTCCGCACAGGATGACGGCGAGGATGGACTGGTCGAGCTTCACCTGCTGGACCAAGCGATCGAGTGCCTCCGTGAACTGCTGCTGTGTGGCGGCGCCTAAGCGATGGCGTGTGTGCACGTCGGAGCGGGTGGTGGGCACGCCTTCCTGCGACGTCAACGGAGGGGTTAATTGTCCGCCGACCTCCTCCTTCCCCGGGACCATCCGTGCGCTACTCCGCTCTCGCATGCCTCCTCCTGTTGGCGCCGCCGACGCTGACGGCTCAAGCCACTGATTCGCTGCCGCTTTCGCCGACGAGACGTCTCCAATTCACGGCCACGGAAGGCACATGGATGTCCGTCGACGTTTCACCCGATGGACGCACCATTGTGTTCGACCTCCTAGGGGATCTGTACACGGTGCCCATGGCGGGCGGGGCGGCCACGCGCATAACGAATGGGTTGTCGTTCGACGCCCAACCCAGGTTTTCTCCCAACGGCAAGCAGATCGTGTTCGTTTCGGACCGCGGCGGCGCCGATAACCTCTGGATCGCCGATGCCGACGGCCAGAATGCTCGGGCGATTACCAAGGATGAGCGTCATACCTTCATCTCGCCAGAGTGGACGCCGGATGGTGCCTACCTCATCGTGTCCAAAAGTACCGATGTGGTCAATCGCCCGCGAAACTACCAGCTGATGCTGTACCACCGGGACGGTGGGCAAGGGGTGCAGCTGACGGGCGGCGCTCCTGCAACAACGGTGCCCGCGGCCAACGATCCGAGGCCCGTGGCGCTCCTCGGCGCCGCCTTTGGGGCCAACGGCCGCTACGTGTACGCCAGTGGTTCCACCAATCCGGGGTGGGGCTCTTGGCAACTCATGGTGATCGACCGCATGGACGGTCGCACCTTCACACGAAGCGACGAAGTCGAAGGCGCCCTCCGCCCGACGGTATCGCCCGACGGGCGCTGGATTGCCTACGCCACCCGCCGCGACGGCATGACACGCTGGAAGATCACCGACACCAACACCGGGGACGAACGCGTCCTGGTGCCGGCGGCGGATCGCGATGATCAGGAATCGGCGTTCACACGCGACCTCATGCCAGGTGCGTCCTTCACCCCCGACAGCCGAACGTTCGTCGCCGCCTACCATGGCAAGATCTGGCGCGTCGATGTGTCCACGGGCCAAGCGGCGGAGATCCCATTCCAAGCGGCGGTTGACGTTGGCATGGGGCCCCTGGTGCGGTTTGAGTATCCCGCCCCCGATTCCATGGTCACGGCCCGACGCCTCGAGCAGCCAACACTCTCCCCGGACGGACGCACCCTCGCGTTCTCTGGCATGGGTCGTCTGTACATCCAATCACTCGGTGTGCCTAACGCCATTCCGCGTCAACTCAGCGAAGGAAAGGACGGCGCGTATTTCCCAGCGTGGTCGCGAGACGGTCGCTGGCTCGCCTACGTCACGTGGGATGACATCGAAGGTGGAGACATCTGGCGCGTACGCGCCGACGGCAGTGCGAAGCCTGAGCGTCTGACGACGAACAAGGCCTTCTATGAAAAGCTCGCCTGGTCTCCCGACGGGCGACGCATCCTGGCCGCGCGCGGCCCACGGCAACAACGCATCGAGTTCTTCGATGAGCTGCGCACGGGACGGTCGCAGGTGACGGAATTGATATGGATCCCCGCCGAGGGTGGGGCGGCCAATAGTATTGCGCCGGTGAACACGATCATGCGGTGGTCGTCCATGCACTACGGCGTCCCGCACTTCACGAGTGACACGTCGCGTATCTACTTCACCGATCCGTTCGACGGTCTGGTCTCCATTCGTTGGGACGGTAGCGATCGTCGTCAGGTGCTGAAGGCGACCGGATGGGAGTGGACGTGGAATCCGCAGGTGCCCGCGGATGAGATCCTGCTCTCGCCCACGGGGCAGCGCGCGCTGATCCTGATGAACAACCAGGTCTACCTCGCGGAACTTCCTCCGGCTGGCGATCGCATCCCCACTGTTTCCCTCTCGAACCTCGCGGGTGCTCCCTTCCCCATCCGCCGTCTCTCGACCATCGGGGCGGATTTCATGGGATGGAGTTCCGACGGCGGCTCCGTGTACTGGACCCTTGGCCATACGCTCTTCACCGCGACGGCGACGGTCAGCTCCAACGCGCCAGAGCCAGCGCGGACGGAGATCTTAGTCCGGCGCCCACGCGACATCCCGAGCGGCACCCTAGTGCTGCGCGGCGCGCGCGTCATCACCATGAAGGGGGCCGAAGTGTTGCCGCGCGCGGACATCGTGATCACGAATGACCGCATACGAGCCGTCGGCGCCACCGGAAGCGTGGACATCCCCGCGGGGGCCCATGTGGTCGATGTCGCAGGCAAGACGATCATTCCGGGGTTCGTGGATATCCATGCGCACATGTGGGCCCCATGGGGCGTGCACCGCACACAGGTATGGGAATACCTCGCGAACCTCGCGTACGGCATCACGTCCACTCGCGACCCACAGACCATGACGTCCGACGTGCTCACGTATGCAGATCGCGTTGCGTCTGGCGACATACTTGGGCCACGCATTTTCACCACGGCCCGCGGGGTCTTTGCAGCTGAGGACCTTCACTCCGTGGACGACGCGAGAAACGTCGGGCGGCGCTACGCGGACTACTATCATACCGAAACGATCAAGAACTATGTGGTCGGCGACCGGAAGCACCGGCAATGGTTCATGATGGCGATGAACGAATCGCGGCTGTCCCCAACAGCGGAGGGGAGCAGCGACTTCAAGATGAACCTGACGCTGGCACTTGATGGATTCGCGGGGCAAGAACACTCGTATCCGGTAACGAACGTCTACGAGGACGTGGTGCAGCTCGCCGCCAAAAGCGGGATCACCTACACTCCAACCCTGCTCATCAACTACGGCGGCCCGGCTTCGGAGAACAGATTTTACCGCACGACCGACCTGCACGCGGACACCAAGCTCACCCGGTTCCTTCCGCATGAGGAGATCGATCGACGATCATTGCGTCGTGACGGCCTTGACCATGAATCGCAATTTGTCGTCCGCGACGAAGCCGCAGTAGCGAACAGTATTCTCAAGGCTGGCGGCCGAGTTGGCCTCGGCGGCCACGGACAGCTGCAAGGGCTGGGTGTGCACTGGGAGCTTCAGAACTTTGCGTCCGGAGGGATGTCGCCGCACGACATCCTACGCGTCGCAACCATTCTTGGCGCGGAGGCGATCGGACACGGAGCGCACGTCGGCTCAATCGAAGTGGGCAAGTTCGCTGACCTGCAGATTCTCGATCGCAACCCGTTGGACGACATCAGCAACACCTTGTCGATCCGACAGGTCCTCGTCGGCGGTCGCCTGTACGATGCCGCGACCCTTGATGAACTTTGGCCCCGCCAGCAGAAGCTGCCGACACAGTGGTGGTGGGGACGCTGAGGCACACCTAGGCCTGGCCCTCAGGCCAGCTCTAGGCTCACCAGTTCGTGGATCGGCACGCGGTCAAGGGTAAATTCCACACCGTCTGGTGTGCTTCGCGGCTGCAACGCGCGTCCTGCCATGACCGCGCGCGCTACGGTCACGCGGCCCGGAACTCGCAACCGCACGCGAACATCGGTCAGCGCGATCGGATCCTCACAGAATTGCGGATGGTCGGGTGTGGTGCGCATCGGGGAGAAATTGATGACGTGCACCAAATAGCGTTCGTGGCGTCCAAGTGCACGGTTCGCGGCCTGGTGCGTGACGGCGATCTCCGTACTCATTGGTGCGTTGCTCTCAACGAGTTGGGTCGGACCGACGCGACCAAGCAGATGTCGAAGCGCCTCACGGTACACCCAGTACCCCTGTTGGAAGTAGCTCAGTCCTAACGGGAATCCGATCAATCCAACGTTGCCGCTGACGGCCATGGCCGTGAAGTCCGTCAGGTGATCGAATGGGGTCTGTGCGTGGCTGGTGTAGTGCTCGGGGCTGCGCTGGAAGAGTGGCTCACCCAGCTGGGCGAGAGAGACGCCGGCGCCGCCCACACGCCACTGGCTCGCTCCTTCGTACAGCGCGTACGCGTACTCCGGAATAGCCCCCGTGAACGGTGCGCGGGGCACCAAGTACGCCGGCGCAAATGGGGATGCACCGGCATAGGTAAAGCCGTACCGGTCCAGCCACGTACCGTCGGCGTCGGCGAGGAGACCGCTCTCGTGGCAGCTGACGACGGCACCGCCATTCGCGATATAGGTGTGCAAGCGCTTGACCGTCTCTGCCGTCATCCGCAGGTGGCCCGGCAGGATGATCAACCCGTATCGCTCCCACGCCGATCCGGGCTCCACGATGTCATACTGGTAGCGCAGCTCACTCAGCACCTTGCACCAACCCAGGATCGTTGGATCTGTCGGTCGCCCCAGCGCGAGGTCGTTCGTCATGAGCGCGGCCTCGGCGACGGGGACGGCACCCTCCAGGTAGGGTTCCAGTCGCTTGACCACGCCGTATGCCTTGCCGATAACGTGGTAGACTGCCGGGTCCAGGCGTCCATCGGGAGGGAGCTGATCCCCGATATCGCAACGCGCTCCCTGCGCCACGATGGCCGCACACTCCATCTGGAGCTGCGCCGGCAGCTTCAATCCGCCAAAGTCGGCCCATGACGCCTTGAATCTGCCCGTCATACCGTAGCTGGTGATGCCGAAGGGTCGCGTATACCGAACCTGTGCCGGAAAGTAGAAGTATCCCCAGGAGGCCGTGGGAAGGGCCTCGACGTCCGCGTTGTCCAGCGACGCGACGCGGTCGCCGAGTCGGCCGAGCCCGATATCGTTGTAGTCCACCTGACATCCGGGCCGCGTCGCCTTGACCAACGCCGACATGCGCTGGTGAAAGTTCACGAAGAGCTGGTTCTTGTGCTCGCGCTGTACCTGCGCGTTCTGCGCGTCCTTTCCTGACGCTTGAAGCTGGCGGAGGCATTCGTCGCAGAAGCATTCCGGTGCCACGGGCTCTGCCATGTCAAACCACGCCCCGTCGAGTTCATACCGAGAGACAAATTCCTTGGTGTGATCCGCCATGAGCTGTTGAAAGGGCTCGTGCGACAGGCACAACGCCGTCCACGCCGGTGTGTGGCCCGGCTTGGGCAGGTGATTTGAGCCGTCCCGATCAATGACCAGCCATTCGTGGTGCGTGTTGGCGAGGTTGTGGTCCCACGTCGTGCAGTAGTAGGCGTACACCGCGATCTGTCGCGCGCGGCAGGCGCGTACTTGCTCGCCAAGAAGGTCAAACGACAGGCCAGGATGCACCGGGCCGTATTGGCTCGGGTAGTAGAAGTACCCGTGCATGTCCTTGGCGAATACGACAATGGCGTCCACGTTCCCAGCAACGAGCCGGTCCCCGTACTCGTCCGCGTTGAACCTGGCGCCGATCTTCGGAATGAACGCGGTGTTGTGGAAGTCCTGGTGAATCTTGCGCCACGGACGCTTGGGCAGGTTCGCCAACTTGGGATCAATCCACAGCCGTGGTGGACGCTGGGGTATGGACTGTCCATCCAGCGCTGTCCAGGGAAACCGACCGAGAGTCACAGCGCCTGCGCCGAGGGAGGCGACAAAATCGCGTCGAGAGCTGGTCACGGATGCGTGGCAGTTGATCGTGAGAGATATGCGGGCAGCGATCACCGTCAGATGACACTGAGGTGCCCCAATCTGCTCGTGGACCCACAGGGCGGCAACCCGACCAACGCGGGCGTCGTGGACCTAACGGGGCGCGCGTCCGCCGTGAGGCGCCTCAACGCCCTGAGTCAGCGATGGCGCGTGCCTAACGCCGTCGGTGATTCGATCTCGGCGCGCCCCGGAGCGCGCGTCTCTAGCAGATTACGCCGCCCCCGTCCGAGGCGTAGCTGCAGCCGGAGTAGTTGTCCATCGCCCAGACGTACCCGTTGCCATCGCCACCGGCCCAGAAGCCATTGGGTCCGCTGCTTCCATGCGACCACGACGAGCCACCGCGCGCTGCGGCCGCCTGTCGCAAGTTCCCCATCATGGGCCCGCCTTCGGTCCCGAAGTCTCCACGCGCGTTGACCCACCATCGCCCGGGCCACACCTGGCCGAGTAAGGCGGTGAGCGCCCGGACATCATCGGGGTGCAACTCGCGACCGTTCACGAACACGCCGGTGAGGCGTCCACTACCGCCGCCGGATGCTGTCGGTGGAAGGGAGCCTCCCAATGGCAATCCGGGCAGCAGCAACACGGCGGCCGGACCTCCCCAAGGCCCCGCGGCTCCCGACATGGCGTCATACCAGTACGAACCGTCGGGCAAAGTCTGGTGCGAAAATGCTTCGAGCTGTTCGAGGACCTTCCATCCAACTGCGCTGAGCTCGCCTCCGTTGAACTGGATCCTGCGCCCTCGAGTCGTCTGGGTGGACGCTGCCGATGCGGCGCTGACCGCGACTCCAACCGACGCGGAATCAGGGTGGACAGGTGCGTTACTCGGGCGTTCGCCGGTCGCTCGGCATGAAATGCTCGCCCCTATCAGACAGGTGCACGCCACCGCGTTGTAGAGGTTCACTGACGGCACCTGTCCTCCGGCCTTTAGGCATATGCTGGTAGGTGTGCCGCGGCGATCACATGGCATTCGAATGCCAGCGAACTATGGTGTCGGCACGGAGTGAAGTCTGCGATGGCTTGGGTGGTTCGTAAAGACCTGCCGATTCTGTCGCGCACCTGCAACAGTGTCAATCGTTCATCGCTCATGAACCGAAGCAACGTGCTTCGTTAGGCTGAAGAGAGTGAGGGTGCGAGCGCTCGGCAATCCTGGCGCGCCTGCTGTATCTTGAGACCAAGCCATCGGGAGCGCGCATGTCTGCTGACTGGAGTCCGGATCAGTATCTTCGATTCGCCGACGCGCGACTGCGTCCGGCACTGGACCTCATCGCGCGGGTCACCCTGGACCCGCCGCGCCCGCGCACGATCTACGACCTGGGCTGCGGCACCGGAAACATCACCAAGCTCCTGAAGACGCGCTGGCCAGACGCCGACGTCACGGGGATCGACAGCTCCGCCGAGATGTTGGCGAGGGCGGCCGCTGAAACACCAGGGGTGCGATGGGTTGAGGGGAGCGTGGACGCGTGGAAGGCCCCGACCCCCGTCGACCTGGTCTTCAGCAACGCCGCCTTGCACTGGATACCGGAGCACGCCACGCTCTTTCCACATCTGGCACGGCAGGTTGCACCCGGCGGAGTGCTTGCCGTACAGATGCCGCGGAACTTCGCCGCACCGTCGCATACGGGAATCTTCGAGACGGCTCGGTCGGGCACGTGGCGCGAACGACTGGAACCCCTCATCCGCGAAACGCCCGTGCTGTCGCCAGCGGAGTATTTCGCGCTCCTCCACGAGTTCGGCGACGTCGACATCTGGGAGACGGAATACTTGCAGATCTTGCGCGGTCCAGACCCGGTCAAGGAGTGGACCAAGGGAACCTGGCTTCGCCCATTCTTGGCCGCGCTCGACAGCTCAGAGAGCCGCGAGTTCGAATCGCAGTATGCTAGCCGCATGCGCGCTGCGTATCCTCCCCGGGCAGATGGCCTAACGCTTTTCCCCTTCCGGCGTCTCTTCATCGTGCTCAAGCGAAGCTGACGAGAGCCCTTCCAGAGGCGTGCGCGGCGGACGGTCAGCCCACATATTCCGTCGATCACGGACCGCCGCACTGCGGCACGCGCAGCCCGTTGCGGACTCTTGGACGAAGGAGAATGCAGGTATGTCCCGCCACATACGGTTCACGACGTACGCGCTCGCCATCTTCACTGGCACCGCGATAACTGGCTCATTGGGCGCGCAGTCACCGGCCCGCCCACCGATGGACGCCGCGTGGGACTCCGTCGGCCGCATTTTGCAAACGCCGCCGGCGCCAAACGCCGGGTACGTCCGTTTCAACTTCCCACGTCGCGACATTTCGCTCACACTCGGCGGCGTGCAGGTGGCGCCAGCGCTTGCGCTGGGCGCGTGGGCTGGTTTCAGTGGTTCCGTATCGAACGCGACGATGATGGGCGACTTGGTGGTGCTGGCCGGAGAGCTCAAGCCGGTGTTGGCCGAGTTCGCGCATCAGCACATCGGCGTCACGGCCATCCACAATCATCTGGCTGGCGAGGCGCCAACCATCACGTACGTGCACTTCCACGCCATGGGCGACGCATTGACGCTGGCGGGGAGGCTGAATGACGTGCTGGCGAAGACGTCCACGCCGCGCCCAGTCGTTGCCAGCACGCAACCCGTGACGGCGGATACGGCGCGCGTGTTCAAGGCGCTCGGTGCGCAGGGGCGCGCGTCAGGGAATGTCGTCCAGCTGTCGTTCATGTTGGTGTCCGAGCCCGTGACCATGCATGGTGCATCCCTGACACCGGCACTGGCCTACGGAACTCCGATCAACCTGCAGTTCGTCAGCGACAACCGATTGGTAGCCACCGGCGACTTCTCAGTGCTCGGCGCCAAGGTCGACGGCGTGTTGACCGCGCTCGCGACGAACGGCATTACGGCGACCGCCGTCCACTCCCACCTGGTCGGTGAAACGCCGCACATCTACTACGTCCATTTCTGGGCCGATGGGTCAGTTGACGACGTGCTGCGTGGACTTCGCGCGGCGGTTGATGCTGGCCGATAGTTCTTCTCGGCCTTCGCGGCCGCATTTACCGCGACGACGCACGACAACGGTTCGGTTGCTGCTGGCGAGCGGTTGCGTCGCCGTACTTCTCGTTGGAAGACCGGCCCACAGTCAGGTGGCCCCCCTTCGAAAAGATCCGGATGACACGACGCCGCACGCCGTCAGGGCCAGCAGGTCTGGTAGCGTCGTGACAATCGACGGTGTGTTGAACGAACCGGTGTGGACGACTGCAGACTCCATCTGGCGCTTGACCCAGGTGGAGCCGATCCAGGGAGATGAGCCCACGGCCCGGACGACCATCCGGATCCTGATGTCCATGGACGCGTTGATGATCGGTGTTCGCGCGGACTATAGCCCCGGAGTGCGCGTCGTAGGATTTGCACGAGATCGCGACGCCCAACTGCAGAACGAGGATCACGTCAAGATCGTGCTGGACACGTATCTCGATGGCCGGTCTGGGTATGTCTTTGCCGTGAATCCTAACGGCGCTCGGTATGACGCGTTGGTCGCCAACCAGGGCGAAGGAGAAAACGCGAACTGGGACGGCGTATGGGAGGCGCGAACGTCACGCGATTCGTTAGGCTGGACGGCGGAGATCCGAATCCCGCTCAAGTCATTGCTCTTCCGGCGTGGGTTGACCCAGTGGGGACTGAATGTGCAGCGTCGCATTCAAGCCCTGCAGGAGACCGATCGATGGAACGGCGCGTCGCGCGACTACAAGGTGACCCAGACCGCTCGCGCCGGTCGGTTGGTCGATCTTCCACCGTTTGACCTGGGACTCGGATTGAGTATCCGTCCCGCGCTCACGACGGGCGCGGGTTACGCCGGCCCCGATTCCTCACTGGAAGGCCGGCACGACGTCAGCCTCGACGTCACCCAGCGTCTTGGCGCCAACACCCTGGGCTCTCTCACGGTAAATACCGACTTCGCGGAGACCGAGGTCGACACGCGACGGACCAACCTCACTCGATTCTCCCTCTTCTTTCCAGAGAAGCGCACGTTCTTTCTAGAGGGCGCCGACATCTTCGATTTCGGCAGCAACCTTGGTGATGATCTGCGAGCGTTCAACAGTCGGACCATTGGACTGATTGGCGACGTGCGCGTGCCGATCGATGTGGGCGGCAAGGTCAATGGCCGGCTCGGCGGCACCAACTTTGGCGCGCTCGTCCTTCGAACCGGCGATGTGAACGACTCGATCGTTGCGCCGGCGAGCAATATCGGTGTGCTTCGACTCAAGCAGAACATCCTGGGCGAATCGACCGTGGGAGTCATCGGAGAATTCGGTGATCCCCTCGGCGCCCGTCATAGTTGGACAACCGGCGCCGACTTCGTGTACCACACGTCGCGTTGGCTTGGCAGCAAGAACCTGACGGTGGGCGCATGGGGAATGGCAACGGACCGTGACTCGCTCGTCGGACGGAAGACGTCGTTCGGTGGACTGATTGATTACCCGAATGACCTGTGGGACACGTCGCTCTCTTACAAGTGGATTGGCGATGGGTTTGTGCCGTCGCTTGGATTTGTCCCGCGCACGGGAGTCCAGGTCGTTCGTTTTGCCTCCACCTTTCAGCCCCGTCCGCGTCGACCGATTGGCCCTTTGCGCGTGCGGCAGATGTTTCATGAGTTCGAGTCGTCGCTGGTCACCGACCTGGATCGACGATGGCTGAGCTATTCCGTGTTCACGGCACCGATCAATTGGCGTCTGGAGAGCGGTGATCGCTTCGAGTTCAACATCGTTCCGCAAGGGGAGCGCCTGGACGAGCCGTTCGAAATCGTCGACGGCGTGACTATCGCGCCTGGCAAGTATTCGTTTGTGCGGTATCGGCTGGAGGGTGGGTTGGCCACAAAGCGCCGACTCTCCGGGCAATACACGTGGCGGTTCGGCCAGTTCTACGACGGCACTTTGGACCAGTTCCAGGTCACGACTAGCTGGAAGCCATCGTCCCTCGTGATCGTGGAGTTCTCAGGTGAACGCAACTACGGCCGCCTGCGAGCTGGGGATTTCACGACGAGCGTCCTCGGCACGCGGGTGCGGGTGAACATATCGTCCACGTTGCAGCTCAACACGTATGTGCAGTACGACAGTGACACGCGCTCCATGGGATCCAACACGCGCATGCGCTGGACGTTCTCGCCGTTAGGCGAGCTCTTCGTCGTGTACAATCACAACCTGTCGCACGACCTGACCGCCGATCAGACCACGCGCCGTCTGGCCTTCGCGTCCAACCAGTTGCTGGCGAAGGTACAGTACGCCTTCCGCTATTGACGGCGTCGCGCCGAGCGGGAACGGACAGCCCGAAAGGCGGATGACCTAGCGCAGTCGGGCGAACAACTCCTTCAGGGCGTCCGTGACCAAGGGCCAACTGCTCGAGGCGGGGTTGATGATCTCGAAGTGCCCAGCGTCCGGCGCCTCAACCACACGGACGCCTTGGTCTCCAGCGGCGATTGCTCGAGCCAGGTACGACCTTCCGACCGGCCCCCAGCTCCGATCATGCGCGCCAATGACCAACACACTCGGCACCGTCACCGGTGCCAGCTGCATCAATGACGTGACGGCGTAGCGATCCGGGTGCTCACTGGGTGAACCGCCCATGAGCTTATCGATGACGTGGTCACAGACACCATTGCTTTGCAACCCCTCCAGGTCCGGCGCAGGTGCGAGGCCCAGCACACCACGGATGACCAACGGGTCAGGCGAGAACAACTCTGACGTCGGCGGAATCTTCCGGCGTGACGCCAACCAGAGCGCAAACTCGCCGCCGGCCGAGTGCCCGGCAGCCACAACTCGTCGCAGGTCGAGCGAGTACTTGCCAGCAATTTGGCGAAGGTAGTCCGCGCCCTTGGCGATGTCCTGAAAGGTCCCTGGCCATCCCCCGCCCTCGTCACCCACGCGTCGATATTCCAGGCTCCACACGGCATACCCCGCGTCGGCTAACCCCTGCTCGGCGGCTTCGGCGTGCGTGATGTTATACTCGGACAACCAGCATCCCCCGTGGATGAATACCACGACCTGATGCGGTCCGGCAGACTTGGGAAGGCGCAGGTTCCCGAACTGCAGTGGCCCCGGACCGTACGGGATGCGGGCATCCGGGGGAGGCGCGGACAAGGACGTCAGGTCTGCCGACGTCATGATCTTTTGCGCCGACAGCGGCGCGGTGAGGCTGACGGCTGCCATCCCGAAGAGCAGCCGCGACACCCGAAAGGCGGTGGTGGAGCGCACGTTGAGCCACATGGGCAAAACAAAACGACCGGGGAGTCTGCCTGTCAACGCTGGTGCCCGCGTCCCGAAGGTCTCACCGATCCGGTAATGGCGAAGTCCTGCTCGAACGACCAAGATACCTCGTGCGTTGCGCTCGCTGACTGTGCTCAATTCACGGAGCGTCCAAGCCGCGGGTGCACGCCACACCGATGGCTTGCCATGCCACACCGCTTACGGAGTCGTTCGTGACCTTGTCGCCGAAACATCGAAAGGAACTCGCCGCGCGCGTGCGTCGCACACTGGCCCGTGACCGCGCCGACATGGTCGACTTCGCCTCGGCATTGATTCGGATTCCCAGCGAGAATCCACCAGGACGGTCATACGGCCCATGCGCGACGCTGATCGCGAAACAGCTGCGAGAACTCGGTCTTCAGGTTCGCACGGTGAACCCGACGGGCGAAGGCCCGTGTGTGAGTGGCACGTTCGGCGAGCGGGGACGCGCGCTGTATTTCAGCGGACACTATGACGTGGTGCCGGCCCAAGCCACCGACCTGTTCAAGCCAGCGGTCCGAAAGGCGAACCTGCACGGACGCGGCGCGGCCGACATGAAAGGCGGTATTGCCGGCATGGCGTTCGCCGTTCGCGCCCTGGCGGCTTCCGGGTTTGAGCCGACGGGGCGACTCATCTCGATATCGGTGCCTGATGAAGAGACCTCCGGTCCACGCGGGACCGTCGCCCTCGCGAACGCTGGCCTGATCGAGCGGGACGCGCTTGGCATGCTGACGATGGAGCCAACGAGTGGCGTGGTGTGGAATGCCAATCGCGGCGTGATCTCGATGCGGTTCGAGGTCCGCGGCAAGCCGGCGCACGTGGGGCTCCACTTCCGCGGCGTGAACGCCTTCAAGGGCATGTTGTCGGTCGCCGAGCAGCTGCGCGCCCTGGAGTCTGAGGTATCGGAACGACGCACGGCGTTTCACATCAGCCCCGAGGCCGCACGCCGCTCCGTGTTGCTGATGGGCGGCGAGCTGTCCGGCGGCCACAACTTCAACGTCGTTCCCGATCGCGTCACGTTCACCGTGGATCGGCGCACCAACCCAGAGGAAGACTTCGACCGCGAACGCCAGCGGTTGTTGGACATTGTCGCCAATGCCCGCCGCGACGGAATTCAGTGCACGGCGGAGATCACACAGGAGGGGCGGTCAGCCGCAACCCCTGACAACGGTCCACTTGGCAAGGCCCTGTCGGCGGGCATCCGCGGCGTCACGGGACGAACGGCGCGTTTCGAGATCTGTCCGGGCGTGCTGGAGACGCGTCACTACAGTGCCTTGGGGATCCCAGCCCTTGCCTATGGCCCTGGCCTGCTTTCGGTCTCGCATGGCCCTAACGAGTTTGTCTCGGTGGACAAGATGGTACAGTGCGCGGAGGTATACGCTCTCACCGCCATGCGCCTGTTGTCTGGGCCGGCCTAACGGCAGGGTGCCATGGACCGGGATGCATCGATCCAGGAGGAACAGAGCACGCGGGCTTCACCCGACTGATCAACCGCGAACACCCCTAGGCGCACACGCCGGTCCCGATAGAAGTCGAGCCGCATGAACCCTGGCTGGCTCGATGCGAGCCGCGTGCCCTTCACGGACGTCACCGGACCTTCGTGATTGTAGATCCCGGCGCCACTCACGAGCTGATACCGCGCCGGCCCGTTGGCGATCACCTGCTGCGTGTGCTCGTGCCCGGCGGCGTACACCAGCGGTGGCTGTTCTGCGAAGGCGCTCGCCAGCTCATCCCGAAAGACCTCATACGGGTGTCCACCCAGGTCCTGTCGGTATCCCCAGAGCTTCCGCCAAATGGGAAAGCCCAGCAGGAAATACTGCCGCCACGGTGCGAAGCCGCCGTGGGCACCGCCACTCGCGTACGGATGATGCGCGGCCACCACGACGTGTCGATCGCCGGCATTGGCGATGGCCTCGCGGATTTGCCGCACGGCGCTCGCACTTGTGAAGGCGGCACATCCAGAGGTGCTGTTTGTCGGCTTGGGACCGCTCTGCAGCCACCACTGACTATCGATCATCACCAGCAGCAACTGTCGTCCGATGGCGACGGTGTCTGGCCCGGGACAACCGCCCGTCGGGTGCATCGTGACAACACCGCCGCCCAGGTTGTTCACGCGTTGCGCCTGTCTCTTGATGGCCTCCCAGCCGTCGGGCCCCCAATGCGCCCAGTCGTGGTTCCCCGGCACGAAGTAGCCCCGTGCCCCGCGCTGCCGAACAAGACTCACCTGCGCATCCAAGCGCGCCGCAGCGAGCGAATACTCCTCGTCCGTTGAATCGGGAAGGCCACGGGGATAGACGTTGTCGCCGAGGAACACAACCACGCTGCGCGATGGATCCACGGCCAGCATGCGGTCGAGGGCAATGAACACCGGCTCCCGGTCCAGGTTGGGCGCCCCAGCGTCTCCGATCAGGTAGAGGGCGGTCTCTACGTCAGGTGACAGCTCCAACGTCGCGGGCGCCGGAGCGTGCGGCTCCATCGTCCGCGCACACCCCAACGTGCAACAGCCCAACACCATCCCCAGCGTGAGATCCCGGAAAGCCATGTAGTTGGTAGTAAGGCCTGACTCGTCGTCCTTGGTACACGGCGCATGACGCCGCACCAATTACGGACGAGAGTTAAGCCTCGGGGCTTTCTCGCGCGAGGGCTCCGCCGACATCCGGTTCAGCAGCACCGCCGCCATCGCCAGGGCACCCGTGCCAATCGAGCGCTCGTCCGCCACATAGTCCGGGCTATGCGGCTGTCCATTCCAACCACGCGCCGCGTTGGCGACGCCGAGGAAGAAGAAGGTTCCGGGCACCTGTTCCTGGAATGAGCCGAAGTCTTCACTGAACGGGCCGGGGATGGACGTGAGGGTAGCCATAGCGGCGTCGCCTAACGTGCCGCGCACGGCGGCCATAGCCGACGCGGTGAGCGCGGTATCGTTGGTAACGCCGGCAATCCAGCGCGCTTCGTATGACGCGGTCACGGTGACGCCGGACGGCACGACGCCCTGGAGACCGTGCTCGATGGTGCCCCTCACGCGTGCGCGGGACGCCGCGCTGGCCACGGAGATCGTCCCCTGCACATGGACCTGCGAGGCACCCGTCTGTGGTGGATTGAGCTGAACAAAGACAAAGTCCGTCGACTGTGAACCGTTGATCTGCGAGGCGTCGACCGTTCCCAAGGCCGCGATCGCCTGTGACACCGCGGACGCGGCAGCGGCCAGATTTCCGCTGCCCGAAAGCGCGACGTCGAAGCGATCGCGCCCGGCCATCATGGGACCTGGAGTGGTTCCCAATCTCCCGACCTCATACGGCGACGTGTGCAGTCCATAGATCGCTTGCGGCTGCAACGGTGCGAATACGCCATCGGCAAGCATCGCCTTCGCACCGGTCGCTCGTTCCTCGGCCGGCTGAAAGACGAACAGGACGCTACCCGCGATTGAGTCGCGCACCGCGTGGAGGACACTGGCCAGCGCCAACCCAATCGTGGTGTGGATGTCATGCCCGCAAATGTGTCGCACACCGTTGGTCACCGACGGAAAGTCGACCGGATCGCGCGCCGTGGATGGCATGGCGTCCATGTCTGCGCGATAGGCGATGAGCGGGCCCGGCCGAGCGCCTCGCAGCAACGCCGCTACGCCATGCCCGCCCACGCCGGTCCGGACCTCCAGGCCCAAGGCACGCAGCTGGCTCGCGATCAGCTGCGACGTACGCACTTCGTTTCCGGACAGCTCGGGATGCCGGTGCAGATCGCGGCGCACGCCGATCCACTGTTGCTCATCCGCCTGAAGGAGCGCGCGGACCTGGTCCATCACCGGACCGGTCGGTGTGACCACGGCAGGAGCAGGAGCCGCGGCTGATCCCTGACATGCGATCAGGATCAGGGCGGCAATAGCGATCGAGCGAGCGGCGTGAGCGGGCACCAAGACCTCTGAGCGGTTTGGTCCAGCGTAACGCACCGCGCAGTACAACCATACGCTTTCCTGACAGGGCGCGGCTGCTGAGGACGAACCGATGCGGAACCACGGACCGTGGGACCAACGCGTCACTCGATCCTGCGCTCTCCGGAACCGATCGTCAGGTACACCAGTGCGCCAAAGGCCCCGATCCCGGCGGTGACAATGAAGGGCGTTGAGTAACTGCCGGTGCCCTGCACCAGCCAACCGGTCACGGCCACGCCCACGATTCCGGGGATCGTGCCGGCGGTGTTGCTAATGCCCCAGATCACGTCGGCGTACTGCGGCGCTATGTCAAAGGCGTTTGGGCCATAGCCGGAAATGCAAAGCCCCAGCATCCCGGCGGCCCCGCACATCAGCGCCACCGCGACGCCGACCGTCCCCGCCTGCTGCAACAGGAGCAAGCCCGCACCACACCCTAGTAATCCGCTACACTGGAGCAGTTTGCGAACGAACGTGGCCGACCGCCCCGCACGCATCATCCGGTCGGCCGCGTGCCCACCGATGTTGGCCATCAAGAAGTTCGTGAGCCAAGGCGCCGCTGACAGCACCCCTGCATTGGCCAGCGTGACGTGAAAGGTCGACTTGAAGTAGCTGGGGAGCCAGGCCAGCAGCAGGTAGAGGGCCCAGTTGTGGCAGAAGTGATTCACGATGATCGCCCACACCGCTGGCGTTCCCCAAATCCGTCGCCATGGAATGGAGCGTGAACCGGTCGCTGCCGGCTGCGCATCTTCTCCACGCCCTCCATTCACTCGCCGGAACCAGAAGTACGCCCAAACAAAGCCCAGCGCCCCGAACACGTAGAACGGCATCGGCCATCCGTAGGCACGCACCAGACCACCGGTCGCAGGCAGCGCGACCACCGTGCCGATGGACAGCCCACTGATGAAGAGGGAAACCGCTCGTGAACGTTGAGCTGGCGGCACCCAGCGACCGACCATGTTGATTGCCGATGGAAAAACCGCCGCTTCGCCCAAGCCGAGCGCGATACGCGCGCCGACGAGCGCCGGAAGAGACAACAGTGCAGCTGGCGGAGTGAGAATGGTGAACAGCGACCACCACACCACGGCAATCCCCAGGACGATCCAGCCACCGAACTTGTTGGCCAGGGTGCCGCTCACCACCTGCAACACCAGGTAGCCGATGAAGAAGGAGGAGAGGACGAAGCCCTTGGTCGTCTCACTCCAGCCGAATTCCTCCTGCATCGCGATCGAGGCCACCGAAATGTTGGTGCGATCGAGATAGGAGATGAACACCGCGGCAAAACACAGCAGGACGACCGTGTAGTACGGGGGCCAGCGTCGCTGGTTGGTGGCCATGAGTCGTGCAGGGCCGAAGGTGGTCATCGCGGCGGTGCGGGACGTTACGACGGCGACGCCGCCGCGGCCAGTTCCCGGATACCAGAACTATGTTGATAGCTTCCGGGCGGCTCGAATCCCGGTGCGGTGACCGCATTTAGCGCCTTTCACGCTGTTGACCACTCCGTGCCCAATCCCCCCACGCCTAGGCGGCGACGAGCGCGCGGAGGGTTGCGCGAGCCCGTTTTTTGCAACGCTCCCCCTTCTGCGCCAATTTTGTCCGCCCCGCCTTTCCCCTCTCCTGCACCACCCATGATCGACGTTGCCATCGTAGGCTTCGGATTCACGGCCGTTCCCCTGATCCGCGAACTGGAACGGACCGGCACCCCCTTCATGATCATCACCGCTGAGGAGAACAGCGTCTGGGATGGGTTGAGCAAGAACAACCGGCTCGACTTCGATCTCGTGTCCAGCTACCTGACCAGCTTCTATTCGTTTGACCTGACCGAGATGTTCGAACGCGACGGCTACCCGACGGCCCGCGAGTTCTACGGCATCCACCTGAAGTGGCGCGCGGCGTACAAGGACAAGCTGGTGATGGACGAAGTGACGCGGGTGGACAACTACGACGATCACTCCGTCCTGTACACACGCGCCGGCCAGACGATCAAGGCCCGGCATGTCGTCTTCTCCACGGGATTCGGACGGGCGATCATCAAGGACCTGAAGACGATCGACTACTCGGCGCCGGCGAAGACCGCCGTCTTTGACACCATGGGCGACTCGGCGAACCTCATCATCGCCCAGCTCATACCGAATGACGTGAAGGTCATCATCCGCACCAATGGCTTTCACGCGCGCGACAAGGTCGTCCCCTCGTTAGGTACGACGTACACGCTGGATCAGCTGGAATTCCAGAACTATCGCTACGTGTCCCATGAGCACTACGCGGACATCATTTACGGCGCGCACTTAGGATCGGACAATCCCTACCTGCTCGGCGACCAGTTCCCGGATAGTGTGCGCGATGAGTCGTACAACCGCAGTCGGTCGCGCCCGGTGAACGGCGCGGTGGCAATCAAGTACTGGCCGATCGACGAATACGCGCGACGCTTTGGGGCCGACCTGCCCCGTGCAATCGGGTCCGGATACCTGCTGAATGACATCGCGATGTGGCTGCACACCGGCAAGGCGATCGTCGTCCCGAAGGACACACCGATCGACCACGAGCGGCAGACGATCACGTATGGCGGTGTCGAGCGGAAGTTTGACATGTACGTGGAGGGCGACGCCGAGACTCCCCGCCTGCCGACGATCCTGGCCGGTGGCACGCGGCCGTATGCGTACGTGCAGCGGGAAACCTTCATGGGGGTCATCCCCCAATCGCTACACAACGTGTACCTCATGGGCTTCACCCGCCCCTATACGGGGGGTCTGGCCAACATCATCGAGATGCAGGGACTGTTCGTGCACAAGATGATCACGCAGCCGGACTTCCACCGTCAGATTCACCAGAACCTTGCGCAGCGCATTGCGGCCTACAACGCGCACTACTACGTGTACGATCGCGTGCGTCGGTACGAACATCTGGTCTACTACGGCTTCTACACGGACGAAATCGCCCGCTTGTTAGGCATCGACTACAAGGTCAGCGATTGCCGAACCGTGCAGGACCTTCTGTTCTACTACGCCTTCCCGAACAACGCCTTCAAGTATCGCTTGCGCGGCGAGTACGCCGTGCCCGGGGTGCGCGCCCTGATCGCCAAGGTCAATCGCGAGTTCAACTACTTCGTGTTCCCCTTTGCCTTCGTCTTGGCCAGCGGCGGGCTGTCCGACGCCGAGCGGGCGCGATGGCTCTCGGCCACGCGGCGCAACTTCTTCAACGATATGCGCCACAAAGAAGACCACCGCCCCTTCATGGAGCGGTACCTCCAAACCTTCCGTCAGGTCAGACAACTGAACGGCAATGGACGGGGGGACGCGGATCCGGAGTGGACCCAGCTGGTGGCCGCGGCGACGCAGGCGCGGGATCGGGCCATGGAGCGGGTGCAGGTGGCGGACAACGCCCAGATGGACGCGGACCTCGCCAACGAGGTCGAGCGCCTGGTGGGTTGGCTGACGTCGCACACCTCCCTCAAGGATCTCGACACCATGGAACTTGAGCCATCTCGCCGAGCCATGCTCCAACGGATGCTCGCTCCCGGCGAGTTCGAGCTCGGGTTCGTCTAGTCGATCGGGACAGGCCCTGCGTCCGGCAGAGTGCGCGATGTGTCGCGTTCAGTGGTCGCAGGGTTCGCTGGGGGCGGTGAGCCCCTACTCCGCGAGGACCGCAGGGCTTTGACGACGCGACGAGAGGAATAGCGCCGCCTCCGCTTGCCCCTGAAACTCAGGGCCAGACCGTTCGTAGGCGGTTGCAGTCCTTAGCAATCGACCCCTGGCGGCAAGTGGGCAAGATCGGCGTGCCTTCGGTGGTCACATCGGCGTCTCCCTCACCACGACCGCCATGTCCGCGCTCCGACACGACCTGAAGATCGCCAGTCGGCTCCTCACCAAGAACCCGCTCTTCACGACGATCGCTATCGTCACGCTGGCTCTGGGCATCGGGCTCAACACGGCGGTGTTCTCCACGATCGACGCACTGCTCCTGCGCCCGTTGCCAGGAACGTTCGAGCCGGACCGGCTGGTCCAGCTGTATCGCAAGTATCCGGGCATGGACTACGGGTCGAACAGTCCGCCGGGGTGGCGCGACCTGCAGGAGCGCACCAAGGACATCTTCAGCGACGTCGCGACGTGGGACTTTGTGCCCGTGAGCGTTTCGGCAGATGGCCGCTCGGAGCGCCTGATGGGAGAGATGGTTTCCGCCAACCTGTTCAGCGTGCTTGGAGTGTCCGCCGAACGTGGACGGATGTTCGTGGCCCAGGAAGACAGCGGCGCCGGCGCTCATGCGGTCGCCGTCATCTCCAACGCCATGTGGAAGGGGCGATTTGCCGCCGATCCGGCGATTGTCGGCAAGAGCATCACGCTGAATGGTGCGCCATACACGATTGTTGGCGTGGCCCCTGCTGCGTTTCGCGGGCCGCTCCCGCTGGTGACTCCTGCGCTCTGGGTGCCACTGGTGCAGGTGGACCAGATTCGCCCGGAGTCGCGCGGGGCCCTCGAGTATCGTGGCAACAACTTCATGAGCGTGATCGCCCGACTCAAGCCGGGCACAACTTACGAGCAGGCCCAAGGCCGGATTGCGGCCGTGGCGGCACAGCTGCAACAGGAGATGCCTGACACCTACCAGAACAGTGGCATCACCATGGTTCGCCAGCAGGACGCCGGAATCCATCCCACCATGCGCCAGGCGCAAGTGGGGCTGTCCGGCGTGGTCATGGCCGTCGTGCTCATGTTGCTGCTCATTGCCTGCGTGAACGTGGCGAACCTGTTCCTGGCTCGGGCGCGCGATCGTTGGCGCGAAATGGCGGTTCGGCAGAGCCTCGGCGCCACGCGCGCCGTGCTCATTCGCCAGTTGATGACGGAGAGCGTGATCTTCTCGCTCATCGCCGGCTCCATCGGGCTCTTTGTGGCGTGGGGAGCGATCACCCTGCTCAACGGCGTGTCGCTGCCCTTCGATGTCGATTTCACGCCCGACGTTCGATTGTCACCCACGGTGCTGCTGTTCACCCTGGCGATCACCTTGGTGACCGGCCTTCTCTTCGGACTGGCGCCCGCGCTGCAAGCGACACGCCCCTCACTCGTACCGACGCTCAAGGGCGAGGCACCCGCCGGCGGGCGGTCGCGCATGAGTCGCGGACTCGTGGTGGCGCAGATGGCGCTATCGCTGGTCCTCCTGGTGAGCGCCTCCCTGTTCTTGCGCAACCTTCGCGCGGCGACCACCGTCGACAAGGGCTTCGACAGCTCAAACCTTTTGTTGGCATCGGTCAACCCCGCCCTCCAGGGGTACGACCGGCCTCGTACCGAGCAGTTCTACCGTCAGCTCATCGAGCGGGTGAAGTCCATCCCAAACGTGAAGGCGGTCGGTTTGGTGGACCAGGTGCCGCTCGGACTCGGCAGCTCCGACACTTACGTCGACATCCCGGGGTACACCGCGGCTCCCAACGAGCCGATGAGCGTGCTCTACGCGACCGTTGCACCAGGGTACTTCGAGGCGATGGGGATTCCCCTCCTGCGCGGCCGCGATTTCAGTGTGCAGGATGATTCCACCGCGCCACGAGGGCTGATCGTGAACGAACGCTTTGCCCAACGCTTCTTTAAGGGAGCAGACGTCGTGGGGCGGACGCTCAAGGTCGGTCGGCGTGAGCACACCATCCTTGGTGTCGTGCCGACCGGCAAGTACAAGACCTTGGGCGAGGATCCGACCGCCTACATGTACTTCGCGCAGGCGCAGCGATGGAGCGCCGAGATGACGATGAACATTCGTACGTCCGGCAATCCAACCGCCATCGTCCCAGCGCTACGGTCCGCGGTGAGCGCCATGGACCCGGCGCTGCCGCTGGCCGACGTCCGGACCATGGACGAATGGCTCGGCACCGCGCTGTTGCCGGCGCGTTTGACAGGAAGCGTCCTTGGCATCTTTGGGATACTCGGGTTGCTCCTGGCGGCAGTCGGCATGTATGGCGTCATGGCGTACTCCGTGGCCCAGCGCACCCGGGAGATTGGCATCCGCATGGCCATTGGCGCCGCCGAGGGCCAGGTGCTGGGGCTGGTCATGCGTCAGGGGATGACGCTCGTGGGCGTTGGAGCTGTGATCGGCCTGGCTGGCGCGCTGGGGGCCTCGCGGTTGGTGCGTGGTCTGCTGATCGGCGGACAGGCGGTGGATCCCCTGACCTTCGTGGGCGTGCCCTTGGTGCTGATTGCCGTGTCTGCGCTGGCGATTTGGGTCCCGGCGCGGCGGGCCGGGTCGGTGAATCCGGTGACAGCGATCAAGGCGGAGTGACACGGACGCCGTGCTGCCGCCACGACGGCAGCACTCGGTGTCCCACGAGCCCGACCCCGGGTTTACCGCGCACCCGGCAGCGGGTCGCTCTTCACGCCGGCTGTCGTGATCCGCACGGGGGCAATGCGACCGTCAGGACCAAAATGCAGCTCGTCGATGCTCACGACGCGATGATCGCGGCCCGTATCGCCTAACGGGCGTCGATGGTACACGATGTACCACCGGTCCGACCCCGGCGCGTGCAACACCGAGTGATGGCCCGCGCCTTTGGCAACTTGCGGATCCTGCTCGAGAATCTTGCCCACGCGCTCGAATGGACCGAACGGTGATGTGCCGACCGCGTAGGCGACGGCATAGTCAGGCCCGGTCCATCCACCCTCGGACCACATGAAGTAGTACTTGCCGTCCTTCAGGAGCATGTACGCCCCTTCGACGTAGCCCTTGGGCGTGATCTCCTTGAACGTCGTGCCGTCTGAGAAAGGCACAAACCCGGTGAAGTCGCCGTTGAGTCGGGCGATGTTGCAGTGCCCCCAACCTCCGTACACGATGTAGTACGTGCCGTCGGAATCACGAAACACCATCTGGTC
Source organism: Gemmatimonadaceae bacterium (assembly GCA_046327745.1). Classification (GTDB taxonomy): domain Bacteria; phylum Gemmatimonadota; class Gemmatimonadetes; order Gemmatimonadales; family Gemmatimonadaceae; genus JABAQJ01. The sequence goes on from JAXLXV010000007.1 coordinate 450,261, forward strand.
GATCGGCTGCGCTCCATTGTGAAAGCGGTCGATCAGCGGCTTGCCCAGGTAGTCGATGAAAGGCCCGTTAGGCGTCCGGGCCCGCGCCACACCGATGCCACCCGACTCCTTATCACTCTGGATGTCGTTCGCACCAAAGAACAAATAGTACCAGCCATCTTTCTCCACGATCGACGGCGCCCACATCGCTCGACGTGCCCACGTGACGTTGGCCTTGTCCAGTACCCTAGGGTGCTTCTCCCATGTCACCAGGTCGCGCGAGGAGAAGGCATCCATGAACGTCTGCTCGTCGTACGCCGCCGAATAGGTGGGAAAGATCCAGTAAGCCCCTTCGAAGACGTGGGCCTCGGGATCTGCGTACCAACCTTCCAGGATCGGATTGCCCGACCGGCGTTCCTGCGCAGCGGCGGGCGCGGCCACGAGCACGAGTGTTGAGGAGGCGACGAGCAGGACCAGGCGTTTCACTAGGATTCACCGCGAGATGATGGTGGGCGTGCAATCTCGCTCGATTCCTCCCAGATCGCGACTCCGCGTCGCTCAGTCGTTCGGTCCCACTAAGCCGATCCGCAGCACTCAGTAACTGCGCCGCACTCAGTCGCTCCGCAACATTCAGCCGCTCCGTAGCGCTCAGTCGCTCCGCAGTACCTCCGACGGGTCCGTGCGAGCGGCACGCGAAGCCGGTAACCAGGACGCGAGCGCAGCCGCGACCAGTAATGCCGTTGCCGTCCCCGCGTAGACCAGAGGATCCGTGGGCGCCACGTGATAGAGCAACGAGCGCAACACGCGCGTGCTCAGGACACCAATAAAGATGCCGACGACGGCCCCGACCGCACTCACCGCAACGCCCTTGCGGACCAGGAGCCACTCCACCTCACGCCGATGGGCGCCTAACGCCATGCGGATACCCATTTCCCGCAAGCGACGGCGGGCGATCTGCGACACGATGCCGTAGACCCCGACCAGTCCGAGGACCAAGCCAACACCAGCAAAACCCAGCAGCAGGGTCGCCAAGAAGCGCTCGCGTTGTAGCGCGGCCGCGCGGACGTCCTCCATGGTCCGCATCTCTCCCAACGCCAGCGACGCATCGAGGCGGCGTATCAACGCCCGCACCGCGGTCATGGACTCTGCCGCAGGACCGGAGGTCCGCACGATCAACGTCATGGCACTCCGCGGCTCCTGTGCATACGGCGCGAACACCTCCGCTTCCGGCGCCTTGGCGAGCGAAGTCTGATGCTCGTCACTGGACACGCCAACCACGGTCCGCCAATTCGTATTCGGCCCCGGCGTCGCATCGAAGGCGATGCGTCGCCCGATGATCCCTCCCGCAGGGGCAAAGCGCCTGGCAAAGGTCTCGTTGACCACGACGACTGCAGGCGCGTTGGCCTGGTCGCTGGCCGCAATCCCGCGCCCTTCACGAATCGGCGACCGCATGACCGCGTTGTAGCCGTCGGTGACTTCTCGATGGACAACCTGCGGCGTCCCCTCAATCGGCGGCAATCCCTCGATGGCGAACTGGCTGCTCCATGAGGATGGCCCGAGCGCCACCTTCGAGGTCACGGCGGCACCTTGCACGCCGGGAAGTGCCCGCGCCTCTTCCACCAAGCGATCGAAGAAGGCGATGACCTTGGTGGCGCTGTCATAGCGTAACGATGGAAGGGTCACCTCGGTCGTCAGGACATTTCGCGTGTCGACGCCTGGGTCCACTCGATCGAGCCGGAAGTAGCTCTTGATGAGCAACCCGGCCGATGCCGTCAGCACCAACGCAATGGCCACCTGGCCGGCGAGCAGCAGGTTCGTCCCTCGCGTCGCGCGTTGCCCCGCGCTCGCTCCCCGTCCCTCTTCTCGCAGGGCCTCAGAAGGCAGCATGCGCCGGCTCCACCACACTGGCACGGCGGCAAAGACCAAGGTCAGCGCCACCACGACTGCGCCGGCAAAGCCCATGGTAGCCCACGACACGTCGATCCCCGATACCGGCAGTAGTCCCTCCGGCTGCAACGCCATCAAGGCACGCGTGCCCCACGTGCCCAGCAGCAGCCCGCCCAATCCGCCCAGACCGGCCAACACCATGCCGTCGGCAAGTGCCTGACGCAACAACCGGGAGCGCGACGCCCCCAGCGCCAACCGCACCGCTTGCTCGCGATGCACCGCCGACGCGCGCACCAGCAGCAGGTTCGCGACGTTCGCACACGCAATGATGAGCAGCAAGGCCGCCCCGCCGAACGTCACCAGCAGTGGCAAGCGCGTCTCACCAACCAGATAGTCGTGCAGCGGCGTCATCCCCGCGCCCATATGCACGTTGGTCTCTGGATACTCCTGTTTCAGGCTGGTGACCACGCGTTGCAGCTCTGCGTTCGCCGACACGAACGTTGCCCCGTCCGCCAGTCGTGCGATCACCATGAGCCAATGCGCCCGGCGGAAGAAGACCTTGCTGCGGTCCTCTGGATCCCATCGCATGGGACGCCAGACGTCGGCGGTCACCCCCGGTAGCGCGAACCCCGGCGGCAGGACGCCGACCACCTCCACATCACGCCCGTCGATCTTGATCGTATGCCCAACGATGGAGCTGTCGGCGGCGAAGCCTTCGTTCCATAGCTTGTACGAAATCAGTGCCAGTCGCCCGGCCGCGTTGGACCACGTTTCCTCCGCACGAAACGTGCGACCTAGGATGGGCGTGACGCCGAGGACCTGAAAGAGGTTCCCCGTCGCTTGCAGCTGGTTCACGCGCCGTGGATCGTCGCCACGCGCGATGGTCGCCGAGCTGCTGAACGTGGCGTACGCCGCGACATCGCTGAACCCACGGGCTCGCTCCTTCCAGTCCAGCATGTTCGCTGGGGCCGCCTCGGCGTGGACCCAGCCAAAGTCTGGATTCTCTTCCCAGATGGCCACCAGTCGATCCTGGTCGCGAACGGGGAGTGGGCGCCAGAGCACAGCATGAACGGCGCTGTAGATGGCGCTGGTAGCCCCAATCGCCAGGCTCAACGTGACGACTGCCGCCAGGGCCATCGCTGGCGCGCGTCGCCACGCCCGGAGCGCAACCCGTACATCACTCTGGGCGTCGTGCATCCACTCGCGCAGGCCCAATCCTCGTTGGCGTTGCGCCGCCGAGCGCTCGACTTCCGCATACACATCATTCATAGCTGCTCCCCCGCCCAGGCGTCGGACCGCCTCAGCGTGGGCCTCGGATGGCGTGCGTCCACAAGCGATGTAGAAGCGCACTTGTTGTTCAATGAGCGCGTCCAACTCGGCGCGGGCGTCGGCGCGCGCATTGTGACGACTCCGTGAGGGGAGTCGAATGAGTCGACGGATCATGGGTGGGACCGGCATCAGGCCCGGTCGCGTGCCAACAGGCCACTCAGCGCCGTGACCGAGGCACGGAGGGACTCCGTTTCGGATCGCAGGAACGCTCGGCCGGCAGGGGTAATCTTGTAGAAGCGAGCGCGCCGGTTGTTATCGGTGATGCCCCACTCGCCGGAGAGGTGCGACCGTTCCTCCATGCGATGCAAGGCCTGAAGGAGCGCAGCCGTCTCCACTTCGATTTCGCCGCGAGATCCATCTTCGATCCAGCGGATGATTTCGAAAGCGTGCATGGACCCGAAACTCAGGGCCTTGAGGGCAAGTGCGTCGAGGGTGCCTTTCAGCAGTGGCATGAATTGGCCTAGTTACTTGGTGAAGTAACTATACCATGTGCCGGTGCTCACCCGGCGGGCAAGTGGTCAGGGATGGAACGCTTCGTCCCCGATGCCCGTGACGTCAAGACGGAGCCTACGCCACTTGTAGTGCGAGACGGTCTCCGAGAGGCATCAACCTCGAATAGCCTTGGTGGCTTCGGATCCGGCCGGTCCATCGAGGTACGTGAGGAGTACCGGCCAGATCCTGCCCTACGCGCGACGCGGCGCGTCGATCAGAGGTACCGCGCGACGGACATGGCGACGGCGGCCAACACGGCACAGAGAGCCACGACACGCAGGGCCTTGCCGAGGGTGGCCTGGAGCCCCTGCATCTCTTGCATGAGTGCAGCTGGCGGCGGAGAGCCGGCACTTTGCATCTTGGCACCTAACGCGGCGATCTTGTTCGCCGTGGGGCGGCTCCAGAACGCGCCGAGGAGCAAGGCGGTCAGGCCGAACAAGCCACCGATGCCGAAGGTCATGCCGGTGTTCGTGCCACCCCACCCGGTGCCTCGGGCGTTCAGCCCGTACAGCGCGAAGCCGGCAAGCACCGTGATGAACCCGAGGATCGTCATGTGGATCGGCAGCTTGCGCACGAAGGCAATCTCGCGCATCACCGCGCCCCCTGCTGGCCCGGCGGCTTGGATCGACGGCACGACGTACGACGCAATGATCACCGCCCCTCCCGTCCAGATCGCGCCAGCTACGACATGAAGCAAACGAAGTGCGATGGTCAACATGGTCTCCTCGCTCGGTCGCATGTGGAAGTCACCGAGCCGGAGAGGCTAGTCCTCGGTACCGTCGGGTGCAAGTGCTGGCAGCTCCAAGTGATCTTGAGAGCCGTTGGCGACCTCCACCCGGGCGTTCGCCCGACGCGACACATCGCACGGCGTTTCGACTCCGCCAAGCACATCTGGTGAGCCCCGCACCCGCTGGAGTTATCGTGTGCTGGACGGCTGCGTACGGGCCGCGCGCTCGGCGTCGTACTTGGCCGCGTCATCCTCGCGCCCCAAGGCGCGATAGAGTTGGCTCATGCGTTCGAGCAGGGTGGTGATCTGTCGACTTGAATCTCCGCGACGCGCGCTGAGAATCTTGTACGACGCCGCATACGCCTCCTCAGCGGCAGGCAGCCGCTTCAGCTCAAAGTTCGCGCGCCCCAAGTCGCTGAGGATGTAGGCCACCGAGGGATGGGTCGGGCCCAATTTCCCTCGTTTCACCGTCAGTGCTGCCGAAAAGAATGAGCGCTCCTTCGCATGGTCATTCCGCTCGTGGGCCACGGCGGCAATTCCGGCATCGGCGTCGCCGACCAGCACGTGTTCCGGACCGACCACCGCGATCAGCAGGCTCTGCGCATCCTGGTACATGGCGCCGGCCTCACCCAATCGGCCCAGCTTCCGCAGCGTGAGCGCCAGGTTCAACATCGCTACCCCAACCGCGACGTGCTTCTCGCCAAAGAGTGCGCGCCGCATGGCTAGACTCTCGCGCAATAGCGGCTCCGCGGCGGCAAAGTCCCCCTTGTCCTGCAGCATGCTGGCCAGATTGTTGATGCTGATGGCAATCTGTGGATGCGGCGCTGTGAACCGTACGCGACGGATCGCCAGCGAGCCGCGCAACATCTCCTCCGCCTCGGGAAATTGCCTACGTTCGGAGAGCACATTGCCAAGATTATCCATGGCAGACGCGACGTGCGGATGGTCGGGGCCCAGACTCTTCTTCCACATCTCGAGCGCTCGCCGAAGATAAGGCTCCGCCTCATCGTACTTGGCCTGACGCGCCAAGGCCGTTCCCACGTTGGCGACGCTTTCCGCCACCCGCGCATCAGAAGCTCCGTACTCTGCCTCGGAGAGCGTGAGCGCGTGCCGATAGGTGCTCTCCGCCGCGGCGAAGTTTGCTTCCTCCTGTTGCGCGTTCCCCAGCGCGTTCAGGGCCGTCAGATACGCCGGCCGCTGGGCGATGGAGTCCGCGGCCAACGAGGCGATGCTTGTGCGGAAGAGTGCCGCCGCCTCCTTCTCCTTGCCGATGTCCAGGAGCGACAGGCCCAGATCCGTTTGACTGGTGGCAATGTCGGGGGCGCCGGCCGGCAGGTTCTTGGTGCGTAGGTCCAGCGCCTGCTGCAACAGCGGCCGCGACGGCTCGAGCTGACCCAGATTCCGATACGCCTTGCCGAGTACGGACAGCAGCTGCGCCTGCACCAACGGCTGCGACGCCAGCTCCGACTGAACCTTCGCCGTTCCCTCCTGTAGCAGAGCGGCAATGCGTAGAGTGTCGCGTCGCTCCGGTCCATTCGCGTAGGGATCGGGGGCCTTGAAGAGGTTTTCCAGAAAGGCCGTCACTTGCAACGCCACGTCGCGTTCGCGGGCGATGGCCGCGGCTTGCGTTCGACTGGTCATGGCCGATCGGACCGAGACGACCGCCAGTGCCGCAAGCGACGTCGTCAGGGCCAACGCGGCCGCGATGCCCACCTTGTGTCGACGCAAGAACCGATTGGCGACGTACCCGAACGTTTCAGCGCGCGCCTGCACTGGGAAACCGGCCACGTGGCGCTGGATGTCATCACGCAGATCGGCCACGGTAGCGTACCGACTCGCCGGTTCCTTACGCAGCGCCTTCAACACGATGCTGTCCAGGTCCCCAGCGATCCGATGCGCCGGGACAGGTGCGGCTGCGCCCGACTTGGCGCGTCGTTCCACATCTCCACTGGCCACACTCGGTGGGATGGGGTCGCGTTCGCAGATCGCGTTGAACAGCTCCACCTTCGGCACGAACTGAAACGGACGAAATCCGACCAGCAGCTCATACAGCAGGACGCCTAACGCGTATGTATCCGTGGCCGTGGTGATCGCATGCCCGAGGAACTGTTCGGGTGCCGCGTGCTCCGGCGTGAGCAGCAAGGCATCGCCGGTCCCCGACTGCGTGGACAAGCCATCCGAATCGTCGAGCAGCTTGGCAATCCCGAAGTCGAGCAGCCTAACCTCTCCCTGCGTCGTGACCAGGATGTTGCTCGGTTTCAGATCGCGGTGAACGACCAGGTTGGCATGCGCGAACTGCACCGCGTCGCAAACCGTGCGAAAGAGCGCCAGTCGCTGAGCAAGCGTGAGTTGATGCTGCGCGGCATAGGCCGTGATGGACGTGCCATCCACATACTGCATGACGAGGTACGGCTGTCCATTCTCCGTCACGCCACCATCCAACAGCGTCGCGATGTTCGGATGCTCCAGCCGGGCCAGAATCTGCCGTTCCAATCGAAAGCGCCGAAGTAGCTCGTCGGTATCCTTTTCAGGACGCACCAGCTTGATCGCTACTCGGTGCTGGAATTGGTCGTCCGTGCGGGCGGCCCGGTACACCTCGCCCATGCCGCCGCGGCCGATCAGCTCCTCCAGTCGGTAGACACCGAGGCGCTGGCCGAGCATTGAGCCTGGCGGTGCGGGTACCGGCACCGTGAATGCCCGCAGCAACCGATCCGGATCCTCGGTACCGCCAGCTTCAAAGTGTGCGGCGAGCAACCCTTCGACCTCCCGCAGCAGCGTCTGGTCGTCGCCACACTTCTGGCGCAGGAACGCCGGTCGCTCCCCAGCAGCAAGTGCCAAGGCATCGTGAAAGAGCGTGTCGAGCAGCGCCCAGCGATCGGATGACATGGTGCGGACGTGAGAATTTCGACTGCGATGAATGGCCTGACTGTAAGAGTTGGCGCGAATCGGGCCCGACAATGGACACTTGTAGGCCAACCGTGTCTATGGCATAGCCTCCTTTGGGGGGAGGGGCAAGGGTGCGACGCTCAGCCACGCAACCGAGCGCCTGCGAGCGCGTCCGCGAGGCCCCACCCACCCTGGTGGTGCGGCGACGTCACGGCGACGAGTCGACCGGGTCGCTTAGGGCACGCGCGCGCATTGCAGGCTGCCGTCACGCACCAGCTCCGTGAGCGCGCGCAATCGCTCGGCGTAGGCGGCGATCCCCAGGGTTGCCGGAATGTTGTCATGCACGGCACCCGCCACGATTTCCATCCTCTTGGGTTCGTTCGCGTGGGCGAAGAGCTGCTCCGTCTGACCACGTGGCACCTGCACATCGTTGCTGCCGGCGAGGATCAGGATCGGCGCATGAATCGCCGGGAGTTTCCCGACGTTGTCAAACGTCCCAGCCATCAGCCAGTCACCAGGCACGTCGAGAATGGTAGCGGTCTGCGCCATGGCTTCACCCGACGCAAAGACCGACTCCAGGACGAGCCCTCGAAGCCCCGACAAGCCCACAGCAAGTGCAGTCGTCGGCACACCACCGAGCGAGTGCCCGTACAGCACCAACGACTGCGCCGTGACGCGCGGTTGTGCCAGCACATAGGCGAGGGCGGCGCGACCGTCCTGAAGCAAGGTCGTCTCGCCAGTCGACTTGCCGGTGCTCTTTCCATAGCCGCGATAGTCGTACGCGTACACGTCGAACCCCGCCTGCCAGATCGCCACGGCCCGTGCCCACTCGCGTGCCCGGCTGATGTCGCCTCCCTTGCCATGCGACAACAGAACCGTTAGGCGGGCGGCGGACCCCGGCTGACGCAACCGCACGGCGTAGAGCACCTCGCCGCCGGATGGGAACGACACCACATCGCGGAGGGAGTCGGGTACGGCGGCCGACGGAAAGCGATATTCGCTGACGGCGGTCGGATTGAACACCAGCGAGTCGAGCTTGCAACCGTGGAGTGGCAAGATGGCGCTCAGCAAGAGGGCCGCACGGAGTTCGAGCCATCGCCGGCGTTTCATCTTCGCACCTGCACGCCTAACAACAGCGCTACACCGCCGTGCCCACTGATCGAAGATTCCCCTTCCATCAACCCGCTGTGCGTGTCAATGTTCGCCGCCATCCAACGGGTCTCCAGCTGCAGAATGAACCGACGGCCCACGTCGCGCTGGATGCCGGCACTCGGCGACACGATGAGGCGCTCCTCTCCCGAGAACTGCGTCGTCAGGTTCGATCCCACATACCCCAGCGTGCGCATCCCCAACCGCCAGCTCGCCGTTCCCGTGACGCCTGGAAAGGCACGCGTACTGCCGCTACCATGGAACACGTAGAGCTGTGCCTGCCCGGTGAATTCAGGGCGGACGCCATCCTGAGTGCTGAGTCGGTGGGCCACGCCGCCGTCCACTCCCGCGACTCCCATCGCTGCGGTCAGCAGATGAGCGCTTCCACTCAGCGTGGTTGCGTCCGTCATGCCGTACATGGCGCCAGCGGTCACGTATGGGATGATCGTTGTAGCCACATGCTGCGGCACCACTGGTCCGCCGACGGTAAGCGTCCAGCGTGACTCGTGGGCTGGCAGGGTGCGCACGGGCAGCGTGGCTGAACAGCCGACGGCGCTGAGAGCCACCAACGTGACGGCAGCGAAGGACCACACGCGCTGCCCTCCGCTCGCCAAGCGACGTGACACCGTTGCGCGCACTGCTCCACTCCCGACTCGCGCGGCTGAGTTGCCGCGCTGACTTCACGTTGGGATCGAGCCATCTCCCGAACAAGGAGGATTCGTGGCACGTCACGTACGGGCTCACCCGACGCGGAGGGTGCTCCCGCTGGCAGCGCAACAGGAACGCTCAGCGCCAGTCGTTTGGATAGAGTGCATTCACCTGCGCTCGCTGCCGAGCGATCTCCTGCGCCGACCATCCGAGTTCCCGGGCCATCATCTCCAGCACACCGGTGATCACGGCGTCCGTTGGCTTCCCCAGCGTTCCGATCCCCGTCCGCCGCAACAGTACGTCGGCCGCATGGTGCGCCTGCTCGTCGATCACTGCGCGGACCACCTGCGCACGTATGTCTGGCGCTCCTTCGCCGACAGGGAGCAACACCTCTGGTTGCTCGGTACCCCGTTCCAGTACGTCGCGATAGAGTGCGCCGTACAGCCCAATGAGGTGTTCAACGGTCTCCGAAGGGACTCGACCCGACGCCTCGCGCAGCGCGTCGGCGCGAAATGCTCGCATCGTACCAACGTCGCCCCCTGGTAGCGGTCGTTCATGTGTCGTGCACGACCGATCGCCGGCCTTGAGTTGCCGCGCCACAGTATCCGTGCACTGCTCAGCGACATGACGCGCCGTCGTCCACTTGCCGCCTAACGCTGATACCAACCCCGCGGGACCTCCACGCACGACATGGTCGACGATCTCGGCCCGTCGGCTCATGGTGTAGCTGTTTCCCGTCGGATCGCCCAGCAGCGGCCGAACGCCGGCGTACGCATAGCGCACATCGTTCATGGTCAAGTGCGCATCTGGCATCCCTCGATTCACCACACCCAGCAACAACGCGATGTCCGATTCGTCGGGCCGTACGTCATCCGGATCTCCGCGGAAGGGTGTGTCCGTGGTGCCCAGCAGGGAGTGACCGCGCCAAGGAATCACAAAGGCATGGTCGCGCTTCCCCAGCAGTGTTACCGCGTGGTGGTCAGACAGCGAGCGTACGATGACGTGTACGCCCTTAGAGCGCGTCATGTGACGGGCAGACGAATCACCCGACTCGCCACGCAACAGCTCGCCGGCCCATGGGCCAGTGGCATTCACCACACAGCGAGCCTTGATATCGATTGGGGTGTCGGTCGCGACGTCTCTCGCTCGCACGCCCGTCACCCGCGCCCCATCGTGCGCGAGTTGCTCGGCGCCCACATAATTGGCGACACACGCGCCGTGTCGCGCTGCATCCAAGATGCACTCGAGGCACAATCGCTCCGGGGCGAAGGCTTGGCAGTCGGCATAGCAGATGGCGCCGCTCAGTCCTTTCGCGTCCAACAGGGGAATTCGCTCCCGCGCTTCAGCCGCCGACCACCAGCCATGGCGCGGAAGTCTCAGGTCAGGGTCCTCCAACATGCCGCGATCGTAGGCCAGCAGGTCAAACAGCTGCAAGGCAATGCCGCGCGAGATCCGTTCGGTCAGGCCGTGAAAGGGGATCGCGAAGGACAGGGGCCGCACGAGATGCGGCGCAATCTTGAGCCAGATGCGTCGTTCCCGAAGTGATTCCCGCACCACGCCGAATTGCAGCTGGGCCAGGTACCGCACGCCACCGTGAATCATCTTCGACGAGGCCGCGCTGGTCGCTGAGCAGAAGTCGTTGCGTTCGATCAGGGCGGTGGTGAAGCCACGGAGCGCTGCATCCCGGGCCACGCACGCCCCCACGATGCCGCCACCGACCACCAGCACGTCGAAGTGCGCGGATCCCAGCGTGGCGAGGTCACGCCGCATGGACACATCGTCGTTGAGGCGTTCGCGGCCGAATGTCCGATTGATGGGCACATCGTCGTTGGGACGTCCGCTGCCGCATGTGCGATTGGATGCCATGCATCTTCTCACGTTACGGCCCACGCGGCGCATTGGCCATTGGCGAGTGGACTTCGCCGCGGCCAGTCTCGATATTGTCGGCGCCTTGCCTCTGGCCATCCCTCTCCTTCCTGACCCAGCGTACGCCAGGGTCTCACCCGGGGTTCCTCCATGAAACGCATCTCCACGATCGTCCTGTTCGCCCTGGCCTTGCCGACCGTTGCATCCGCGCAGAGCGGTGCGGACCCGGGCATCACGGCGCTTCGTAGCAACTGGCAGGGGGTGATCGACAACATCACCAAGGCGGCGGAAGAGCTGACGGACGCCGACTACGCGTACCGTCCGGTCGCCACGGTCCGCACCTTTGGCGAGTTGATCGGCCACATCGCGGGCTCCCAGAACTTGATGTGTGCCGCCGCGTTAGGCGACCCACAGCCTGCGGAAGATGCGGTGGAGAAGGTGGCAAAGAACAAGGCGGCCCTGGTGAAGGCGCTCAAGGAGTCCACCGCCTATTGCACCAAGGCCTATGCGATCACGACGGCTGCCGGCGCGGCACCGGCCACGTTGTTCGGCGAGACCTCGACGCGGGTGGGTGCGTTGGCCCTCAATGCCGTGCACGATGGCGAGCACTATGGCAACATCGTCACCTACATGCGCATGAAGGGCATGGTACCACCATCCAGCAAACGTTAGGGAGGCACCATGTCCACGGACGATCAGACGACCAGCGAAGGGACCTCGCGTCGCACCTTTGTCACCCAACTTGGCCTCGGCAGCGTTGCGCTGGCGGCCACGGCATGCGCGCATGCAACAGCATCCACGGCAGGCAGCGCATCGGCTCCGTCACCTGCACCGAGCGCCGCAGCTCCGGCGGCGGCCGCGGCGGCACCGGCGGACAGCCGCCCCGGACGAAGCGGCCCACAGATCCCTATCCCGCCAACGAGTGGCGACGGCCCGTGGGATCACGCATGGCTCGAACGCGCCGCGGCCGCCAAGCACAAGCTGGTGTTCGACATCGGCGCCTACCAGAACGGCGGCGGCTTGTATTACGCCAAGAACTACCTGAACGGCATGCGCGACGGCTGGGGTGTTGAAGCTCCCGATGTCTTTGCCATCCTTGGCATCAGTGGTGACGCCTTCCCGATCGTGTTCAACGACGCCATCTGGGAGAAATACGGGTACGGCGCTTCGAGCAAGACGAATGACCCGCGCACTGGGCAGCCAGCGGTTCGCAACGTGTGGTGGCAGCCGCGCGCCGGCGAACCGATGATCGAGTTTGGCGTCGACGTGCTGCAGAAGCGGGGCGCACAGGTGATTCTCTGCAACAACGTCTTTCGCGGCGTGATTCGACGAGCCATGGCGCAAACGCAGGGCACGTACGCCGACGTCCGGAAGGAGCTGACGGCTGGGTTGCTCCCCGGTGTCGTGGTGGTCCCGGCCATGGTCGCGGCCATGGCCATGGCCCAGTCCCGCGGGGCAGGCTACGTGTACGCGGGCGCGTAGCCTGCCGACCGTTCCGCTACTTCCAGCCGGTCCAGCCGGGGCCACGCACGACCTTCCCCGGCTTGGCACCGGTGTGCTTGCCGTCAGCTAGCACCTGCACGCCGTTCACGAACACCTGTTCCATGCCGACCGACAGCTGATTCGGATCTTCGAAGGTGGCCTTGTCGATGATCGTGTTCGGGTCAAAGACGATGACGTCGGCGTACTTCCCTTCAGACAAGGTCCCGCGATCGCGAATAGAGAGCCGATTGGCCACCGCCGACGTCGACTTGCGAATCGCCTCTTCCCAGGTAAGCACCTTCTGCTCGCGTACGTAACGACCGAGCAGACGCGGATAGTTGCCGTAGGTTCGCGGGTGCATCTTCGCGCCCTTCACGCTGTCCGGATCCACGCCGTTGGCGTCGGTTCCGATCTTGAGCCACGGCTGTCGCAGCTGCAGGGGCAGGTTGGACTCGGTCATCATGTGCACCAGCATGCCCACTCCCGGTTCCGACAGCACCAACGCGGCCCAGGCGTCGACCCAGTCCTTCTTCATGCTGGCCGCCACTTCGTTCAGGCGCTTCCCTTCCCACGCCTTGTTCTCGGGCTTCAGGAAGCCGGAGAGCTGAATCGCGCCAGGGCCGCCTAACAGGCAGAGGCCCTCCGACCCAACCGCCGGGTGCAACATGGCCGCCTTGATCTTGGGCATCACGGCGGGATCGGCCAGGTTCTGCAACAACTTGCCGTCGGCGGCGGCCCAAGGCGGAGCGCAGGCGGCCAGTCCCGTGCCGCCCGCCGTATACAGGTACATGTCGGCACCCACGTCTGCACCGGCGGCTCGTGCCGAATCGATCTTGGCAATCGCCAGCGCCATCTTCGGCCAGTTCTTGGTTCCCGACGCCTTCAGGTGGAAGATCTCCACCGGAACGCCGCCGTTGTGCCCGATCGCGAACGCCTCGTCGATCGCTTCTAGGAACTGGTCGGCCTCGGAGCGCATGTGGGTGATGTACACGCCTCCCAGCGGCGACATGGCCTTGGCCATCTCCGTCAACTCGGCGGTGCCCGCGTAGTTGCCCGGCGGGTAGATCAGGGCGCTTGCCACCCCCATGGCGCCGTCCTCCATCGCCTGCCTAACGACCGTCCGCATCGTGTCCAGTTCGGCGGGGGTCGGCGCCCCCTCGGCCTGCCCCTTGGCATACACGCGTACCGTGCCTGCACCAAGGAAGGAGCCGGCGTTCTCAGACATCCCATGCTGCGCCATGGCCTCCAGCCAGGAGTTGAACCCGTGGGGGTTCTTGAACTTTGCGCCCAACGAATCCGCCGCGGCGGCGTACGGGTTGCCCGGCGACTTCCATATTTCGAGGATCTTGCCGTTGACGGGCGCCGCGCTCTCCCCCTCGCCCATGATCGCCGTGGTGACCCCCTGCGTCACCATGCTCAGCACGCGGCCATCTCCAAAAGTGAACTCGGCGACCGATTGCGCCTGAATGTCGATGAACCCGGGCGCCACGATCTTGCCCGTCGCGTTCACTCGCTGCTTCGTGGTCGCGTTGGCCAACAGGCCGGGCGCGGTGATCCGCGCGATGCGCCCATTCGCGATCCCGACGTCACCGTAGAAGTAGGGATTGCCGGTTCCGTCGATGATCTTGCCGCCGCTGATGACGACGTCGTACTGGCCGGGGCCCGTGGCGGACTTCTCCGCGGGCGTGGCAGCTGGTTGGCACCCGACGGCAATTAGAACAACCGACAGGGCAAATCGAAGGCGGAGGCGCATGAAATGATCCGGAGAGTGGTCCGCAGATACTCTCACTTCGGGCCCTTCACGGCAACCACTGAAAGTGTCGGTCTCACCCTCTGCGGGAGGACCGGCCGTCATCAAGAGAATCAACGACGGAGTGGGCGCGTGGTGCTACTGTCTTGATCACCATGCGATGCCGATCGGCACCCGCGCTTCGATCACAGGCTTATCCGCTCAGGGGGTGGCTCCAGATTCATGCGCTGCAGCACCGCCGCAAAGCGTGGATCGGGCCACAGGTCCAGAAAGAACGGGTTCGTGCGAAGGCTGTGCATCAGGTCCCCTCGCTGCTCCACACCGCGGTTGAGCCATTCGAACGTCTGGTCTGGTTCATCGCGCAGATGATGCAGCAGTGCCATGAAGAAGGGCGGCGTGTCGGGGGATTCCACGAGGTCATTGATGAGGGCACGTGACTCGCTGAAGCGACCGGCCCCGCGGTACGTGGCGGCCAGCAGCCCGCGAAACGCCGCGGCGTTCTTGCTGACGGTGTACGCCTCCTCGGCGATCCGTACCGCCTCCTCATGGCGGCCCAGCGCCTGATAGGCGTTGGCCAGCCAACTATGCACGTGGATGAAGCCAGGCTCCATCGCCATGGCACGCTCGAGTTGCGCCGCGGCCTGCTCATACTGTTGGGCAAAGGAATAGGCGATGCCAACACGAATGGTCGCGATGATCGAGAAGGGATCCAGCGCCGCCGCCTGCTGGGCGCAGGTGATCGCTTCGTCGTGCCGCCCCATGCTGGACAAGAAGCTGGAATACCACTGACGAGCGGTCGAATAGCTCGGATTCAGTTCGATCGCCCGCTGCAATGCACGCTCGGCCCCTTCCCAGTCCCAGTCGAAATTGAGCCTAACGAGCCCGAGTGACGCGTGGCCCTCGGCGAGGTCCGCGTCGAGCTCGATCGCCCGAAGGGCGGCGGCGCGGGCGAGGGGATATGCGTCAACGGGGCGCGCCACGTTGCTCGAGGCCATAAGCGCGTGCGAGTCCGCCAAGCCAGCGTAGGCGGGGGCGTAATCGGGATCGGCATCGATCGCGCGCTGGAAGCACGCCATACCTTCGCGCAACGAGGCGGCCGTGCGCTTGTTCCACGCGTAGCGGCCTAGCAGATACTGGTCGTACGCGGTCACACTGCGCGCGGGGTGCACGCGCGCCGGCGTCACGGTGCCGAACGTGCCCAAGGCATCTCGAACCGTGGCGGTGATCCGGCGCGACAACTCGTCCTGGACCTGAAAGACGTCGGCTACCTCTCGTTGATACGACTCGGACCATAGCAGGGTATCGTCCGCCACCCGCGAGAGTTGCGCCGACAGTCGCAACCGGTCGCCGGCGCGACGGACGCTCCCCGTCAGGACGTACCCGACTCGCAGGCGCGCGCCGATTTCCGGCAAGGGCAGCTCCTGACTGCGAAACGCGAACGCCGAGGTGCGCGAGACGACGCGCAACCGCGGTAGGCGGGAGAGCGATCCAATCAACTCGTCGGTGATGCCATCGCTGAAGAACTCATTCGCGTTGTCGCCGCCGACATTGGCGAACGGGAGAATCGCCAGTGATACGCGGGCATCCGCTGATTCCGGTGCCGGGGCCGTCGGCGTTGTTCCACCTGACGAGGCACGCAACGCTTCCCCGAACATGGCCGTCGACGGCCATCGATGTTCAGGCTCCTTGGCGAGCGCGCGTTCCAACGCGGACGACAACGACGGGGGCACATCGGCGCGCAACGTGCCGATCGGTGATGGCATCTCGACAATCTGACGCGCCAAAATCGATCGGAGCGTGCCGACATAGGCGGGTCGTCCACTGAGCATCTCATACAGAACCAGCGCAAGGCTGTACTGATCCGACGCCGTTCCAATTTCCGGCTCTCCGGCCGCCTGCTCGGGGCTCATATAGCCGGGGGTGCCCACCCAGTGACCCGCCAACGTTAGGCGCTCGTCGCTGGCGGCCGCCTGCACGATGGACGCGATGCCGAAATCGCACACGACCGCGTGGCCACGCCAGATCATGACGTTCTCAGGCTTGATGTCCCGGTGCACCACTCCCTGGGCGTGCGCGTAGGCGAGTGCGTCCGCCACTTCGATTGTGAGGCGCAGGGCCTCGCCGATCGGCATCTGCCCCTCCCGCGCCATGCGGTCTCTCAGCGATTCCCCTTCTACATAGGGCATCACGAAGTACATGGCACCCGCGGCGACCCCGGACTCGTGCAGGGGCAGGATGAGCGGATGTTGCAACCGCGCGAGGAGCTTGATCTCCCGTTCGAAGCGCTCCACGTCTGCCGGAATCTCGGCCCCGCTGCGCAGCACCTTCAGGGCCACGGGCCGATCATTCCGCTCGTCGCGCGCCAGAAAGACCGTCGCCATACCTCCGGCGCCGATCTGGCGCTCGAGGGTAAATCGAGGGGTTAGCGCAGCCAGAACGGCCGGTGGGAGGTCGAGGTCAGAACGCACGAGCAGAGTTGAGCGTGGGTTCCATTCTGCGTACCGCTCGGACTTTGTCGTGCGTCCGGGCACGCGGCATGGCGGCGGGCACTCACAAGTCTGCTAGGCTGCTTGAGACCGTGGCAAGAGGGCCGACGACCGCGCGGCGTCCATTCGTCGGTGCGTCGTCGCTGAGTCGATGCAGAATGCCCGATGCCGCGAGCTGGGACTCGCGAGGACGCCTGACGACTCCTCGCGAGTCCCAGCCGAGTGCGCTACTGCGGTGTGCTCTGGGACAGCAGAATCCGGCCGTTGCTGCTGACCGCAGGCGCCGATCGCACCACGCGCGTGCCTGACACGACCGCCACCATGCCTTCTCCTTCGCTCCACGTGAAGGCCTGGGTCTGGCCGCTCGGCGTCAGGCTCTCGCCAACCACACGACCAGTGGCATCGATGCCCATCGCCAGGCTGGACGAGCCTCCCAAGGTACCGAGGTCCTGCATGCCGAGCGCTGACGTCCAGCGGAAGGCGTGGGTCTCACCGGAGGCCGTCAGGCTGTAGCCGACCACCTGTCCGCCATCATTGATGGCGATAGCCGCGCTGGTGTGGCCACCCAGCGTGCCCAAGTCGGTCAGTCCCCCGCGCGGGCCGGCGAGAAAGGCGTGTGTTGCTCCTGACGACGTCTCACTTCGGCCGACGATCGCGCCGCTCGCATTGATGGCGAAGGCCTCGCTCGTTGCGCCGCCCAGCGTGAGAAGGTCCTCCACGCGCCGGCCGACCCAGCGCACGGCGCGCCGGGCGCCCGTCGGCGTCTGACTCGTGCCGGCCGCCATGCCCCCTGCGTTGATGCTGGCGGCGTGGCTCCACGCGCCACCGAGCGAGGCGAGCGCCACCGGTGCTCCGCCGCTATGGGGCCACCACGCGGCACGCACGTCACCAGCGTTCGTCATGCTGTGCCCCACCATGTCACCACCACGGTTCACGGCAAACGCGGATGCGGACGACCCGCCAAGGGTCGCCAGGTCATGCAGCCCTGTTTGAGGCGACCACGCGCTCGCGACCACACGCGAGGCAGCGTTCACGCGCATTCCAGCGATCACCCCTGCGTCGTTGATCGCCAGTCCCATGAGCCCCGCCGACTCGGAAGACACGGAGCTGGCGGCGATATCTGTGGTGCGTGTTTGATTCGTCGGAAGGGTTGGTGCGTCGCAGGCAACCAGCAGCATGGCACCAGCGAGTGTCAGTGCGCGAAGTCGCGCGGCATATCCTGTCGTCATGGCGCCCTCGCTTAGTTGATGGTGACGGAAACGGTTGGCGAGAACATGGACGTTGCTCCATTGCTCAGGCGGCGAAGCCGCGAGTGGAACACGTACACGCCCTTGGCGGGTGGAATACCACTCTTGGTGCGCAACGTCGTGCCCGTGAGGAGTGGCCGGAATCCGCCGGGACCGGGTGGATCCACCTCTACGTCAGCGACGTATCCCGCGGGGATCGCGGCCGACGCCCAGGTGAGCGTGATGGTGGACCCCAGTGGCGCCGTGGTCGGGGACGCGGTGATTGGCACGTTGATCGTGCCGCTCATGAGCGTGGGATGGATGGTGCAGACATATAGATACGACGCCGCGGCGACGAAGGTGAAGTTGAACGTGGTGCCCGCGGCCTTGGGACCAGAGTCCCACAGCTGCAACCCTGTGTTGTCCGTGGAGGTATGCGAGAACGTTCCGTTGAAGTTCCACTGCACGCCGTTCCCCTGCTGCACGGTGGCCGTGGCGGGGGTGAAGGAGAAGTTCACGACGGCGACAGGGAGCGGATTTTGAGCCGCGGCAGGCACGGTCGTGAGGAGCGCCGGCCACAGACCCCCGAACGCGATACCGCGCACGAGGCGATGAGTACAACCAGGCATGGGTTTCCCCCGGGGTGTGAGGTTCGCGGGGTGCGATAAGCTCCGCGCGAGCCGCCCAAGCTGAAAATCCACGTCCCAGACGCAAGGTTTTCACGGTGAAGGCGCGGGAACCGCCGGTGAACATCCGTTGGCATCCGGCCTTGGTCCGCCGACTTCAGCTGTAGCGCACTGAGGACGCGTCGACCCTGACGACGTCAGCCGTGGACGCGTGCACGACAGATGTCCGCGATGGTGCGACGTCGGTGGTTGGAATCAATAGAGAGCGCACCGAAGCGAGTCTTCCGTCCCACAATTGCGGCCCGCTCACGTTGTGCTGCGCGTCGACGGCGACTACTCCCAGCGAAACACGCGGGCAGAGATCGCCGTGCCGATGACGAACACCACCGCAAGCCCGAGCACGTCGCCCGTGTGCGCCGACCATGCCTCCCCGTTCCAGATGCCGCGAAGGAGGGACACGGCGTAGGTCAGCGGGAGGGCGCGAGCCACCAGCTGCAACCCCGGTGTGTAAGAGGCGACCGGCACAAAGAGACCGGACAAAGCGATCATCGGGTACAACACCAGCGCCCCCACCGGCTGGGCAAAGCGAGCCGTCGGGACCACGCTGGCGATCACGAAGCCGATCGAGAGAATGGCCAGACTGGTGATGAGCATCGCCAGCGCGAACGATCCCACAGGAACGTTCACGTTTACCGGATAATACCGCCGGCCGGCGAGGATCATGAGGCCGATCGTGATGCCCGTCATCAACAACTTCGCCAGCACATGCGCCGTCAGAATCGTGTGCGGGCGCAGCGGCGTCGCGCGCAGTCGCTTGAGGATCCCGCCTTCGCGATAGATGGAGATGATCGTGACCAGCGACAACACCGTGTTGATCGCGATGAACAGCGACACCATGATCGGCACGTCCGTGGTGACGAACCCTCCGCCGGCGTCGGTTGGTGATGACGGCGCCGCGCGTCCGAAGATCCGGCCGAGTACCACAAAGACCGCCACCGGAATGAAGATCGAGCCCACCACGCCAAGGGGCTCGCGGACAAAAATCTTGATCTCCAACCAGGTCAGGCGCGCCAAGCCACGCAGCATCGTGTGAGTTCCTTAGTCGCGAATGGAGTGGCCGGTCAGCTTCAGGAAGACATCTTCCAGCGTTGGCAGCACGGTGCGGAAATCAGTGACGCGCATGCGGTGCTCAGACACGCATTGGATGACCTCCGTGACAAAGTCCTCGCCGATCCCGCGGATCGTGTGCCGCGGTCCATCTCGCTCGACCCCCGCGGTTTGAGGCATGGCGCGGAAACGCTCAGCAGCCATTGGGTCATCCGTCGACAACACCACCGTGCGCTCAGGGCAATGGCGCCTGACGAGTTCTTCCGGGCTTCCCACGTCAATGACTCGCCCGTGCTCGATGATCGCCACGCGGTCGCACAATCGCTCGGCTTCTTCCATCAGGTGCGTGGTGAGGAAAACCGTCTTCCCGCGCGCGCGAATGCCTCGCACCAATTCCCAGATGGCGCGCCGCGCCTGGGGATCCAACCCCGTCGTCAGCTCATCCAGAAATACCACCTCAGGGTCGTTTACCAGCGCCAACGCAATGAACAGGCGCTGTTTCTGTCCCCCCGACAGGGTCATGAACCAGCTGTTGCGCTTCTCCGTGAGGCCGAGTTGTTCGAGAAGACGATCGCCATCGACCGGGGCCTTCTGGTAGAGCGCCGCCCACAGGTGGACCGCCTCCCAGACCTTGATGCGCTTTTGCAGCTGCGCCTGTTGTAGCTGTACGCCAATCCGTTCCTGCAGGCGATACACGTCGCGCACGGGATCCAGACCAAGGACCCGGATCGATCCTCGGTCTGGCGCCCGAATCCCTTCGAGACATTCAAGGGTGGTGGTCTTCCCTGCTCCGTTCGGACCAATGAGCCCGAAGATTTCACCATCCATCACTTCAAACGACACGTCTTCGACGGCAACCGTGGTGCCGTAGCTCTTGCGAAGTCCGTTGACACTGATGACCGAGGTCGTACTCACGTCTGACGCCTAGAACATCCCAACGATCGGTTCAATCCCACTGATTTTCATCGGTGGCGCTCGGCGCGCGATGAGCACCGCCGGGCACAACGCTCGGAAGTTCCCAGTGTTGAAGTCTGCCACCAAGTGCGTGCCATCGAGTCCACTGGAGACAACCATGGACACGATGAGCACCACGATATCATCAGCGTCCAAGAAGATCCCTGGCGCCGTGAGGAAGCGCGTCAGCGCAAACGTCTTCTCGCCGGTTTCGCCACCAAAGAACGGCGGTCCATCGCTGAGGACGCGAAGGAATGCGACGTTCTGCGTATCCGTGGCCTGAGTCGCCGTCAACACATCCAGTTTGGCGTCCACGACCACCACGCCCCCATTGCCGATCAAGGCGGCCCCCGCGTTCATCCGCAAATTCCCACTGATGTTCAGCAGCGTGTCGAAGTCGAACAGGAACGGCGTCGTCGCTCCATTCCGAAACCCGAAAATGAACGAGAACGTGTCCACGTTGCCCGACTTGCGATCAACCACCGCTTTCGCGAACGAGTTCTCCGGCTCGATGTTAATCTGCTTAAGCATCGATTGATCCGATGCCAGAATGCTGATCGGCTTCGCCAGAAAGAAGGAGTCGCCGCTCGGCCCGGCCACCGGCGGTGCCGCGACATTCGTGGCCCACGCCGCAGCGGCGGCGTGTTGCTGCTTCACGTGAGCCGACCAACGCTTCGCGGCATCCGCGGAGGCCTTGGGCGTCATCCGCTCCCACTCGGCGTTACGTTGCGCGCGAAGTGCCTTCGCCTTGTTCATGTCAAAACCGCTGGACTTGAGCCAATCGGTGCCCAGCTTCTCAAGGGCCCGCGTGCTCTGCAGCGGCTTTTGTACCGCCTTGGGCTCCTCTTGTTGTTTCCAGAAGGCCCGCACCATTCGCTCGACTTCAGCCTTCGTCAGCTTTGACATCGTGAAGGTCCTCCGTAGGTGAACTCGGGTCCACGCGCTTGTCGGGTCCGTCTGAACGCGGGTGCGAGAATATGACGTCGGTGGCTGAAAGCGCCATGCTCCCGGAATTCAGCAGACCACGATCACGTTGCGGAGCGCCACCCCTTCCTCCCTGATTGAGGGGTCGATGAGCGGAACGTACTCCGCCACGGCGACCGCGGTCCGGGAGTTGTCGCTGGGCCGTTGTGAGAGTAGGACCGCATGCCCCCTGCCCATTCCGCCGTCGGCGCGGCATCATCAGGGCGAGTCTCTCAGTCAGCTGGCGTCGTGGCCCCCGAGGTTGCCTCGGGTCTGCGCCGGATCAACGGTCACCCTTCATGCGAGCCGTCACATGTCTCTCTGGGTCTTTCTCGCGATTCTAGGCCCCGCCGCCGCGCCGCTGACCGGCGACGCTTTCGAACGATCGATGCCAGCCGCAACAACGGACGCCTCACCGGTGCAAGCTTCGCCGCGCGCCACTGTCCAGGCGCTCTACGCCGACCACTTCAAGCACGACATGGGGTTCTCCACCAAGAGCGTCGCACGCAAGCGGCGCTGGCTGAGCCCCAGTTTATCCGCGGCAATCGCAGCGTACTTCAAGCGTCCGACACCGGCTGACGAAGTGCCTCCGATCGATGGCGATCCGTTTACCGACGCCCAGGACTACCCGACGAAGTACACGATCGGTGCCGTGACTGCCGCGGGGAGCAAGGCCACGGTGGAGGTGGTAATGCATTTTGACGCCGAGCAACGGACCGTGCGGGTGCAGCTGGTACACGGGGCGGCGGGCTGGCTAGTCGACGACTTGTCGTACCCGGAAGGAAATACCTTCCGCCAGCTGCTACAGCAGAAAGAGTGATGAATCGCCGCGCGCGATCAGGCGTGGCTCACACGACCAGCACGTGCGGCACCACCTTCAACAGGTCATCCTCCATCACCGCTTCCGTCAGCACCCCTTCCACCACCGTGTCCTTCGGCGGATAGGCGATCGCCTTGTCCACGCGGAGCATGATCGCCTCATCATTGAAGTGATCGCCCACAAACACGGCTTCGCCCGGCGTTGATCCAATCCGCGCGCTGATCAAGTCCAGCGCCTCCGCCTTCCCCTGGAAGTCAAACTCCGTAGCCTTTACGCCGGTGAGCAAACCGTCAGGCGCAAAGGTCAGCTCGTTGATGAACAGGAAGTCGAAGTACTCTTTGTAATCCGGGAACGTGTCTTCCACGAACGTGTTGATCCCCCCGGAAATGATCGCCGTCACGACGCCAGCAGCCCGAAGTTGCTTGAGAGCCTCACGACAGTTGTTCGTCAGCGTCAGTGGCGCGCAGAACTCTCTCAGCTGATCCCGGGTGACACGCCTGGTGCGAAAGCGCGCTACGGCCTTCTCGCACCACTCCCGGTAGGCTCGCACACGGGCGGCACGCGACCCGTCCTTCTCGGTTTGCCGACGGTACTCGCGTCGCAGTTCGGCCTGCACGCCATGCGCGAATCCCAACCGAGTCCACACCACTTCCCATGAGAAGTCGAAGTCCGCACCGCGTAGCAGCGTTCCATCGAAATCGAAGGTCGCCAGCTTGAACCGGTGGGGGTTGTCGATCACTGGCGACTTCCAACCACTCGCCGGTTGGTGAAGCACCCCGGTGCCACTGATGCTTGCCGGCCCCGACGCTTCAGCATCGGCACTGGCCGTCGGCATCAGGCTGTCCAGCAGTGCCAGCAGTCGTTCGGCGGCTGCGGCAAGCGTCATCCGATCCGAAATGCGCAGACCGTGCTTCAGCGCCAACCCGTAGGGATCCGTGTCCGCCGACGGATCGATGTCGAGATAGAGCGGGACCACTCGGTGCCGCGACCCTTCCTTCCGCGCCATGGCGATCGCCGCGGCGATCTCTGCCCGCTGGTAGTACGCGCGCTCCGTCTTCGTCGACACGATGACGATCGTCACGAATGACGCCCGATGTGCCGTCATGATCGTCGCGTCCCACTCGTCACCCAAGGCGATCGACTTGGAATCCAGGAACACGCGGGCGTGATCCTTCAACAGCTCGAACAATGACTCCGCCTCAGCGGTGTTCGCGCTCGAGTGCGCGATGAAGAAGTCCCACTGGTAGGCGGTGGTCATGAAGTGATTCCTTTCGGAGCGCTCACGTGCGCGCCTTCGAGGTGCTTACGCGACGTCCGTTCGCGCAATCTTGTCATCGCTTACTGGGCCTGAATGTCGGAGGCAACGTGATGTCGATCTCGCCACGTTGTGGTTTGCTCCGTAAACTCGGCGTGGTCTCGTAGAACACGTCGGCCTTGCGGTACGACCCAGAGACATCGAGCGCCTCTGCCACGGCCAGCAAGGTGCGCTTGGCCAAGTCGGCATCCTCGGCGAAGTAGTAGCGAACCAACGCCGACGCGCCGAGTGAGTCCCTCTCCGTATAGAGTGCTCGTCCGCGCGGGGCAAGCTTGAGCCCGTACTTGCTAAGGGTCTTGTTGATGAATTCCGGCGATCGCCGAATCCTCTCGCGACTGTAGAACAACGACACCCTGGGAACGATCGCCACCGGCAGCTCCACCCGTGGTGCGAGCTTCCGCAGCGGCCTCTGCCAGACGCGCGCTGTGTGGAATTGGTGATCGTCGGTATAGCGGCCCGATACGCAGCAATTCCTTCCGTCTGTCCGAGCTGCTCGAGCACGCGCTCGTCCCAACTGGCCGTCGGCCACCGACCCACGCGCCACCAACCTTCCGTAGTCGGCCAACGCCAGCGAGTCATCGCCCTGCGAGTAAGACAAGTCGGCCCGTCGCGTAGCTCCGACGGGCTGAGAGAGTCCGGCGGCACTTCGGCAGGTCAGCGAGCGACCCGGTGAAGTCCGACAAGTTGGCACGCGTCTTCGGCGCGCCGCCTGAGCAACGGCAGCGACGTCGAATCCACCGAAAGCGCCATGTCCAGGTCGCTCATAGCACCCTGAAGTTGCGCAGCTGCATGCGAGCCGTTGCCCTCGCTCGCCTTGCCTCAATGGAGCCACTATCTGCAGCCAGTGCCAGCGTGTACACCGACCTGCCACAAAGTTCGAGTCATTGGTTAGGTCATTGCCAGCGTGCACGAGGGAGTCGGCCAACAGCTGCGGTCGCGCAACCGTCGAGCCGCGTGCCAACCAAAGCGTCCCCGCTGCAACGACCACTGCCATCGCTGCGAACGTAAGCACTCTCTTCGCGAGCTGACCGGGAGGGCTCGGGAGAGCACTAGCAGGCGCAATGTGTGTAGCCTGGGCCTTCGGTGCGCTCGCGGCCGCCTTCGCCAATCTCAATTGCTCTTCCTCGTGCTGGACACTGAGCGCAACAAACGCTGATTCGTCGGCGAGCAGTCGTGAGGCGTGACTCGCCGACTGCTCTCGCGCCTCTCCCAACAGCGTCCCTTGCAGAAGGGCTCCGGGGTCACGGTTGACCCCTTCCCAGTCCTCGAGATAGCCCCGGAGACGTTGACGCCACGCCAGGAACGTTCGATCAGCCTCGATCCACTTGGACAGTTCGGTCGAGTGTGACACCAGGCGCGGGTCGCTCAGCTGCAACAACACCTTCCCGCCTTCCTTCTGTTCGCCCCGAAGGAGGTCTGCGCGAATCGCGGCATCGATCGCCGGCCCCAGGGCGTCCTGCAACTGGTCGCGAAACCATGTACGGTACGAGTCGGCGTCGTGCGCGCGGGCGCGTACCTGCACGAAGCGGAGCAGCAACTCCTTGATCGACGGCAACAGTTCGTTACCGACCGAGCCGAGTGCGCGCTCGAACTCGTCATCCATGTCCAAGAGCGCGCTCACCCGCTCCTCGCCAAAGACCCGCCGGAACTCCGACCGCATGGCCAGTCGGAAGCGACTGCGTAGAGGTGCCAGCCACGCGATATACGCCGCCAGTGCCTTGTACGCGTTCACCAGGTCTGGATCCCCGTCAGATGCACCGATCGCCAGTCGCTCACGATACGAGTACTGGGAGATCTGCGGAATACGCAGTTCCCAGAAGTCGCTCTGCAACGCCGCCAACTCCTCTGGCATGAAGGGCGTGGCGTTCTCGCGGAAGTATTTCTCGAACGCGATCTTCACATCGGTCGATTGCACTTCCACACGGCTTGGCACCATGACCAGCCGCACATGGCGCTCATCGCGCTCGCGCACGACGTCTTCCCGATTGAAGGTGGCGGCGATCTGCGCGGCCCCTTCCACGTTCTGCCGGTTGGGCGCCGTCAGCACCACCACGGTATCGGCGAGCTGCCGGGTGCACACGCCGCCCATCTCAGTCACACCCGTTCGGCTATCGACCAGCACCACGTCGGACAGGGACGGGTCGGTCAATGAGGCACGCATCCATTCGAAGTACTCATGACCGCGATACGCGGCATAGAACTCATTCCAGTCGAACGACTGGACTTCATTGGCGTACGCGGCAAAACTGTCCGCGCCCTCGCGAAGTCCCGCGGTGAGAAGACGCAGCTTGCCGGGTGGGACGTCGGCGGTCCCCGCGGTTGTCGATGGATCGGTAGGCGCCGGTACATCGATCAGGACCGAGGAGAGGGGCGGCAGCACGCGTTGCAGTCGCTCAACCACCGCACCGCGCGATTCGCGCTCCAGATTCAATGCCGGGAAATCATGCTTGTACAGCGACAGCAAGTCGGCGAGACCAATCCGCCGCCGCCAATCGCGCAGCTGGGCGTCGTCGGCCGCAAAGATTAACGTCTCCAGCCCAGGAGCCTCCAAGTCCCAATCCACCATCACCACATAGCCCCTTCAGCTGCAACCACCGCCCGATGTTGGCCATGGCCATGGAGCGCCCCACGCCACCCTGAACGAGTAGAACGTGACAATCACGGCCTAGTACCTGGCGAAGGGTGAGACTTTCGCGTTCCGGAGGACATACCCATCGCACCAAAGATGCTCGAGCGGACAAAGCGGTCGAATTCGCGCCCTGACAGCCCGATGCCGAAGCGCGGTGGCATTTGCTCCGGGTCCGGTTCCACGTACGGTCGAGTACCGCGTTCGCGTACTGGCCTAACCATTCGTCGAAGCGTACGTCCTCCTGCGTCGCGTCATTCGGCGAGAGCGCAATGACCGCCACGTTCTCGGCACGTGCGCACCGCTGGAACAGACCCAGACGATCCTGCACCAGGCTGTGCTTCACGGCCACCGGGTCAACGAGTACGATGCCCGCCCGAGCGTTGATCAAGCGCGCCGCGAACTGACGCACTGCCTCCTGGTTGACCGCGCCCGATTCCGTGTCCTGCCAGAAGTCCGCCGGCGGGTACTCCCACGCGACGGAATAGTCACGCACGCGCTGGTTGATTGACATCAGCGCGCGGTCCAGTGATTGCCGGATGGTGACGTCGCTTCGGAACGGCTTCCAATCCAAGCGTGTTGGCCCATACCGCGCTGTGAGGGCCGCCGGCTCCAACCCAAGGCGCTTGCGAATTGCTTCCAAGTCCGCCGGACTCAGATGGGCGATGTCCGCAGTCGTCAGGGCAAACAGCGCCACTGGGTACTGGACAATATTGCGGTCACCGCTCAGGGCAACGTGCAGCCGAGTGGCAATCTCCGCACACGCCGTAGGCGCGGGCGCACCCGCCGCATACGCGGCCTTGAGCGGGGCATCGTCGATCTGCTGTAGGCTGCCAAACGCACTCTCGCGATCATCCAGCCGGACCAGAATTGCCTTGCCCTTCCCCGCCCTGACTTTCTGCGCCCAAAAGGTCATCACCTCCCTGCCCACCCACGGTGACGCGTGCGCATGGCTTGACCACAGACAGACGAGATGCTCGGCGTCATCCAGTGCGTCGTCCAATGCGGTTTCCCATTTAGCACCGGCGCGGAGCGAAGCGGCGTCGAAATAGGTCGTGAGACCCGCCGCTTCCATCGCGTCGCGCAGGCAGCGCGCGTACACCTGATCCTCACTCGCGTACGACAGAAAGACTCGAGCCCCCGCCATCAGCGACCTCCACGATTGACGACGCGCAGCGCGCGTTCAGTATCCAACAGGTGCCAGTGATGCAGCTACTGTCTCGCGATCGTCCCGAATGTTCTATCCCGTCGACGCTGCGCCAGACTGACCGCTCGACGCTGGTGGCGGTGGCGTTCCCGAACGAATGATCGTCTGCTTGGTTCGCTTGGTGTCGCTCTTGTCTTCATCGTCCACTGGCTTGCCGGTGGACCGGATGGAGGTGATACGTTTGAGCGCGTCGAACCAGAAGGGCGCACCTAACGACACCGCGAATACGGTGATGATGATGCCGAAGATGCGTGTGATCCATCCCAGAGCACTCAGATCGGACGGCGGCGCGTTGCCCGGTGGGTGCATCACGTAATCCCAGCCTAGCGGCAGGTCCAGGCTCCGCAGGTCGGCGATCTGCCGCTCGATGACTGCCTTGGTACTATCCAGCGGCACAGCGGGCTTCGCTCCGGTGGGGGCCCCCGCCGATGCGCTCTTTATGGAGTCCGCCGGACTGCCTGTGTTCGCGCTATCGGTGTGGCTCGTCAGATACGTTTCGGCGCGCGTGACCAAGGCCTCACGGGCGCCCTTGCTTCGCACCAGATGGTTGGCAATCGCGATCGAGTCGATGTTGAGGCTGCCGGCAATCACCAGACCGATGATGAGCAGACCCCATTGGGTCCGTCGGCGGTAGATCGCCGACACGTGATCCATGCAGTCGTTGAACCACTGCTCGGTATTGGCGACCACATCGTTCATATCGGCCGCGCCGTCCGTCACCAGGGTCAACATGCGCTTCACACGGACGCTCGTGACCTGAGGAATGGCTGCGCGTACGCGATCGATCGTCAGCTCCGGAATGATCGGTCGGGCAACCGGCGGCGTTGTGTTGGTAGCCTTGGAGTCGTCGACAGCGCCACGCACGACCAAATCCAGAAGGGTCGTCGCAAAGGCCTTCGGTGGGATGAAGGTCGGCAGCGTCTTACCCATCTTGCGGTTGCTGTCGAACTTGTACTTGCCAGGGAAAAGCGAGAACACCAGCGGGTGGTTGTACAGTTGCGCCACCAGTCCATCCTGCGAAGTGTCGTCCAACATCTCGCGGATGGCACGCTCCAGGTGCACCGCGCGCGCCTTCAGGATGCTCTCGAGTCCCTCGCGCACGGCGGAAGCCACAAGGCTGAGCAGCAGGTAGATGAAGGCGAGACCAATCAGTACGTCGAGAACCTCGGAACCGAACATGCACACCTCCGGGCTGTGACGCGCCTGTGCAGCTATTCACGTTGCGGCTGCCGGGAACCCTTCACGACAAGGGGAACCGGCGCCGAGCGATCTCGGGCAGCCTCAAGAATGTGCGGCCCAGAATGGTCCTTGGATACTGTGGCAACCCCGCGGGCCGACGGATGCCCGGGCAGTCCCAGGGGCGATGACGTGCCCGTAGCCCCAGGGGGTCCGCTCGATCCTAGCGAGCCGGACTGTTTACATGTCCAATGTTCCTGTGGGTGCCTGGATGGCGGCGGACTTCGGGGGATCCCCACCCCGCCAGTTCCTCTAGCGGATCGAGGAGATCCTCCGTTTTCGGCACGATGGGGGGCTCCAACGGGCGATCCGTCGATCAGCCACTCGCCCATCGCGGCGCAAACCGGCATCAATGCGTTAGGCGGCCTGCCGCCGTAGTGGCTGAGCTCTTTGCAAGGGAAATAGCTCAGCCCTCTGTGCATCTCCTTAAGGGGTAGTTCTCTGGTCCAATCGCGCACCAGATGCGACGTTTCGTGTACCACGCCTGTTCGACTGACCAAACGTGGACTCAAGCGGAGTGTGTCGCAGTGACAAGCGAACTGAAGAAATATGTGAAACGCGCCGAGTCAGACGTGGTGGCCGTCCAACTCGCCCTCGAGCTTGAAGGCTTCACCTACCAGAAGTGGGGCGGCTCGCAGCGCTGCAAGGCCAATGATTGGGTGGTGAACAACAACGGCGACGTGTATACCGTGGACGCCGAGGTGTTTGCCAAGACGTATCGCGAAGTCTCACGCGGCGTGTACCGGAAAGTGGCGCCGGTCTGGGCGGTTGTTGCTGACGAACCCGGTGTCATCCCCACGAAAGAGGGGAAGACGAAGTACGAGAAGGGGTGGTACCTGGTCTACAACGATGCGGAGGCGAAGGAGGGCGAGGGGTGGGCGGTGAGTCCGGACAAGTTTGAGGAGATGTACGCGCCGGCGACGTAGGTCCCTTGGCTGCGCGACCGCTAACTGCAATCCGCCAGATGCGCGAACGCACCTCGCACCACCGAGCGATCGTCCGCACCCGTCCCCATCGCCGCCATCAGCCGACATGCCTGCGTCCATGTCGACTCGTGCGACCCCAGCTCGTTCGGCGCCATGGCCACCGCATCCCCGTACCGCGCCGCTGCCTCCGCGTAGTGGCCAAGCATCAGCTGCACCTCGCCAACAGTGGCCGTCTTCCAGTAGTCGCCCCGCACCGACGCATCGCCGACAATCTTCCTGACCCGCTCCGCAAACTCCTGCCCTTGGCGACATCCGCCGGCGTGCTGAGCAGGATACTCTTGGCCGCCGCGTTGATGCCCGTGTAGTAGTCGTCCTGCGCCCCTTCGAACGCCTCGGCGTACATCTCGCGGGACATCCGCAGGTGCAACATGTTCTTCGACTGATTGTATCGATCCATCCAGGTGCGGCCATAGATCCCCAAAGTCTCGGGATCGCGCTGCTTCAGCTCATACAGCTCCCCAAGAATCGCTTGCGCCTGCTCTAAGTCGTTGGCTTGGGCGCGGCGAGCCAGAGCTAGAGCGCGCAGTTGCTTGGGACGAATCGCGCGCGGGAAGCGATCTTCCAGCGCCTGCAACATGCTGAGCGCCCGGTCGTACTCCTTGAGCTTCGTTAAACCTTCCGCCGCCAAGCAGCCGAGCGCCGCAGACGTGTGCCACGGGTCTCCACCATCGTCGAAGAGACGTTGGATCTCCGCAGCGGCTCCATTCTTCACGGCGGCCTTCACGCGGGCGGTGTCCCTGGCGGCGACTTCGTCTTGTTGGGACGCGAACCTCGCGGCGTCCTCACTGAGTGGCTTTCCAACGACCGCGTGGAGGAGGCGTAGGAGTTCTCCGCCGTTGGGACCATCCGGATACTGGCTGAAGTCGAGGAAGATCCGCGTAGCCGCGAACGACGGCAGCTTGGTGGCGTCCAGCCGAACCGGGACGAAGTGAAAATCGCCTTCGTCCGCCTGCGCCTTCATCACGGCGTACTCGTCGTGCACCCAATCCGAGTCAGCCGCGGCGGACGACCAAACGAGCACTCCCGCCTGACTCTTCTCCAGCGCCCGCTCCAGTGACTTGGTCAGTCGGTCGCCGGCGGCCATCGCCACCTGATCGAGAAAGACGGTATGTCCAAACGTTCGAAGGACATCGTACAGGTTGATCACCCACGGCCGGTTCACCGATCGATAGGAGAGGAAGACGTTCCATTCCTTTCCCGGCTTGAGCGCGAGCGGTGACGGCGCAAACTGGCGCCACGCGTTCCCAATCTCCGGCATAGTCTCCTCCTCCCTCGCGCGGTGGTGCACCGGACCATCGTTTCGCCTGCAACGCTGTCGCGGTATGGGCGGCGGCAGGCGTGCCATCATATCGCTTGTCCCGGCGAACTTCGCAAGTGCAACGGTCTGTCGTTCGCACACGACATCTCTTGACGTCCAGACGAAAGTGCGCAGCATTGATCGCTCCCGTCACGTACGCCCAGCGGCCGACACCGGACACGCGCGCATGCCACAATTCCTCAGCCACATCCGACAGCAGCCCGCCAACAAGGCGGCCGTCGTCTTCATCCACGGCTTTGGCGGCGACGCCGCCGCAACCTGGCAGAACTTTCCCAAGTATCTTGCAGCTGCCAACTCTCTCGCGGGCTGGGACATCTACACCCTCGGCTACGAGACGCACCTGCGCATCGACTTTCTGGTGAAGCTGTGGAGCGCAGATCCGGATCTGGACAAGGTGGCAAAGCGGTTGCGAACCGAGGCCAAGTCCGGCGACCTCGCACGCTACGACTCGTTATGCCTCATCGCGCACAGCATGGGAGGGCTGGTGACGCAGCGCGCGCTGGTCGATGACAAAGCCTTGCGTACGCGCACCAGCCATGTGTTCCTCTACGGTACTCCGAGCGGCGGCCTGGCGAAGGCGTCCCTGGTGCGGCTGCTCAAGCCGCAGCTGCGAAACATGTCGAAGGGTGGAGAGTTCATTCGCACGCTGCGCGCCGACTGGGAGAAGCGGTTCACGCAAGCGGGCGCGGTGGCGCTTCCCTTCCGCTTCTTTGCGGTAGCTGGTGAAGCCGACGAGTTTGTCCCGGCGGAATCGTCACTCGGTCCTTTCCCCGAAACCGCATATCCGGGCACACACTGTGTCGTACCTGGCGACCACCTTCAAATGGTGAAGCCGAGCGATGCGAAGAGCCTGAGCGTGCAGGTCGTTGTCAAAGGCCTGACTGGGGGGGCGCCGGCCTCCGGACCGCTCAACGCCGCCATGGTGGCCAATCAGTTCAGCAAGTTCAAGGAAGCCGTGGATATCCTTGAGCCCAAGGTCGACCAACTGGACGACGTCGGATTGGTGCAGCTGGCGCTGGCCCTCGAAGGGGTGAACAGGCAAGACGATGCCATCGCTGCTTTGGGTCGGCGCAAGCAAGCCGGCACGGACGTCCTCGGTGTGTTAGGCGGACGCCTCAAGCGCCGATGGTTGCTGTCGCGAATCGCCGAGGACGGCGATCGCGCGCAATCGCTGTATGAGCAAGGACTCGCCGAGTCGACCAAGCAGGGGAATCATGCGCAAGCGTATTACCACGGCATCAATGTCGCGTTCATGCGCTTGGCAAAGAACAACGACGTGAAGGGCGCCAAGACCGCAGCGACGACAGTGCTTGACGAGTGTAAGCTGGCGGAAGTATCCGAACTGAACCCGGACAAGAAGTGGCGTTTGGCGACGGAGGGCGAGGCCCTGATGATCGTCGGCCGGGTGGAGGACGCCGTGAAGCGGTACGCGCTGGCAGCGTCACCGGAGCACGGGGCGAATACGCGAGAGCTGGACTCGATGTATCGTCAGGCAATCGCGGTGAGTCGGCTGGTGGCGGACGCGGAGACCACGAAGCGGCTGGCGGAGATCTTTGAGCCTGAGGATGCGTCCGAGAAGAGTCCGAAGGGCCGTTTCAAATGACGGCTCGCAAGTCTCCCAGCTCGGGGGCGCGCGATGCAACCAGCCTGAAATTCGCGCCACCGATGAATCCTGACCTACCATTCGCCTTCCTGATCACGTCGTTCGCGGATGACGAGAAGTTCCAGAGCGTGCGGCACGGGGGGATCGACCCGGCGGCCGCTGCGTTCGGCTATCCCGTGTACCGCATTGATGAGATTCCAACCGACTCACCGATAGTCGAGGCAACGCGCCACTACATCTCCCTAGCGGACTTCGTCATCGCCGATCTGAGTGGTGCGCGCCCGAACTGCTATTACGAAGTTGGGTATGCCACGCCGCAGGTGGGGCCGTCGTTCGTATCAACGAAGGCGAGCAGCCCGCATTTAACGTCGCGGGACTCACGGTCCTTGGCTATCGCGGCGGTCGCTCTCTTCGCCGAAAACTCCAACCCTACCTGCTCTCGCACGTGTTGACGTCGAAAGGCGTGGCAACGGAAGAGGACGAGAACAAGGGAAGTTTGGACGCCGTCAGTTCGTCGATCCGTTCATCATGACCGGGCGCGTTGAGATTGCTGACGGCGACGACGATGACATGTCCCTCACGTTCAACATCAACCTGCGCATTCGCTCGGTCGATCCGAAGCGCCCGCTGAAAGGATTCGTCACCTTTCACCTACACGAAACGTTCGACCAGAAGACGTATCGGGTGAAGGCGGCCGACGGCGAGGCATTTTGTCCGAGATCGAAAGCTACGGCAGCTTTACCGCCGGCGCCGTCGTGCACTCAACCGGCACGGAACTGGAACTGGATCTCTGTCAACTTCCAGGCGCCGGCGCCGGGTCAAAATCGGTGACCGTCGCGGCGCTGCCGAACGAGCTCGATGCAGCGCCTGCTTTCAGCCCATGGTGTGAACCCTGGCCGCCGGCGACAGGATTGGCCCCCAGCCCAAGCATCGCCAGAGCCCGCTCCTTTGTTCAGCAACTCTCGGCGATGCGCCATTCGTTCGTCCGCCGTTGATCTTCATCGTCAGCCCCACCGCGTCGTCCTTATCCGCCAACACATTGAGGTTGCGGCTGTCCCGAAATAGACCGCGGAGTGCACCGCGTACTCGCTGGAGACCAGATCCGGCTCGTCTAGGATTCGCGGCTCACCAATCCAAGCCGCAGACGACTTGTAGTTGTCCTTCCCCGTCAGCTGAATCAGCCCGCGACCGCGATACTTCCAGCCATCGCCGCTGGCCTCATCGCCGTTGCCCATGCGGCTCGCGTACACCCGATTGGCGATCTTCTGGTTGTCGAGCATAGGCCTCCGCCTCGGCGCGCGTCTTGAAGTGCTTGGGAAGACCTTGAGCAGGGCATCCGCCGAGTAGTTGAGGTTCTCCATGTCGAAGTGCAGGCAGCCAGATTCGTGGAGGATCTGCGCGAAGAAGTGCGCGAGGCGCTGTTTGGGTCCGGCGATGCCATACTTCGGCAGCACGGTTTCGAACTGGCCGATGTATTGCTCGGCGTCGGCGTTGGAGACGCCCATCACGAAGCATTTCGACTCGGGTGTTCGTGGTGCCCTCGCTCGGTTCCGAGATGCCATCCAACGTCGCTTGGTGTTTCACATGCGTTCTGTGCCTTAGCGTGAGGTGCCCTTCACTACCGCGTGTTGCAGCCGGACCGCCGCGCCGGCGGCCACTCCCTCACTTGGAGACGTTGCGGACCTCCGTCAGCAGCGCTTGCGCCAAGCCCGCCACCGCGGACAGGCGGTGCGTCCCTGTTTGAAGCTGAGAGACAGGAATGGCGTCGGACGCGAGTGTCCGGTCCCTCAGCAGCAGGTAGAACACCATTTGCTCGGCCGCGGGTGGCGGGTAGTCCTGACGACGTGCAGTGCCGATCGCGCCTGACGGCTCGTCCTGCAGGAAGCGTTCAGCGGCCGTCGCGACCGATGGTGAACCAGCGCCGATGGTCCCGCTGCGAGGTAGGACGTAGAGGCTGACGGTCCGTCGACGAGGGCGACCAGCGTGGCCAATCCGTTCCCGACGTTCCAGTCCAAAACGGCGGCCCCTAACACGCCATCCGGGGTGGGAGTCGTTATCGCCGTCAGCATACGTCGCGAAGCACTTCCAAGCGCAACGTGGCGGAGACCGCGGGATCCTTGGGGGAGCGAGTGCGCCCCCGCAACATACGGGCGATGACGTGCAGCAGGGCGGCCGCGGCGCGGCAGGGAAGAGCCGTACGACTCATCGGGATGCGGAACTCAGGACCGAGCGTGCGGCCATGTTCATGTACAGTGCCAGATTCAGGTCGTAGATCGTCACCTTTCGCTGCGCGTCCACGTCGTCAGCGACACCATCACGTGATTGAACACGTTCCTCCTCCCGGATGGTGATCGAGTACGCGACAGTGGTCGCTCACCATGCGCATGAAGTCCGCCGCTTGACCAGGTTGAAGTGCGGGAACTTGAAGGTCTTCACCGAGATACCGTACTTCAGCGCTCCCGAAGTTGTCCAGATACGAGCCTTCATAGTCGTCGGCCGACAGGATCGTGGCCAGTTCTTGGTCCGAGACCGGCTGTGTTCTGGCGATCGCAGGATCAGGCTGCGGGTACTCGTCTTTGTCCGGCCTGCACGTTTGAGTCTCCCAGCCAATCGCGATGCAGTAGGTCGACGAGCAGGCCAATGGCCAATGGCACGACGCATAATCAATGCGCTCCGCTTGCAGCGTCGTCACAAACCGTATCGAGTCTGGGATGACGAACTTCTCGGGGTTTGAAGAGTTCGCAATCGGCGAAGAGCGGTATGACCGCAGCAACGGAGAGGCCGAACCGATTCCCCTCGGCGGCAGCGGAGTGCGCCCTGACAATATTCGAGTTCATGGCACACCAGTCGTCTCCACTTCGGCTGCCTTCGCCCGTGGCGCGAAGGGGCATCCAGTGCTTGCCAATGAGGGCGATCGTGGCGTGCGCGGAATCCAGGAGGCGTCGGAGCCGGTCCGGAAACTGATCACCTGGTGCCAGTTCATGGACGTCGACCACGACGTGTACAAATTATGCAGGCGTGCTTCTATTTCGTAAGCCAGCAACAACGCGATGGGTGCGCTATCCTGGCGACGGTAGCTGACGAAGAACGTAAATGGCTGCACAACCTCGTCCCTCCCGCATGAAGCTGAGCGCGCTATCGCCCTGCGGGGCGTGGAGCTCGATATCGCTGCGGCTTCCGCTTGCGGCCGCCGTGCTGGGATCCGGAGATGGAGGCGTTCAACGGATCGCATTCAAGTTGAACGCCGCATGGACGGCGATCTGCAGGGCTTACGTAGTCCACGAACGTTCCCGTCAGTAACTCTCCCCGCGGGTCAGGTGGAAGGAGGATGACGTGTACGCCTCCTCCATCGACCCAAACACCGAGCTGGGAATCTGCAGCGGCACACCGCGTCCACGCTCAGGATCGATGCCCATGTACGCCATGTTCGCTTCCGGCACTCCAGCGCCCAACGGCGAAGCCGGGATTCAGGTACCCAGTGGAGTGATTCGCGCTGTTTGACCTGTGGGCAATCTCTATCAGGTCGCTATGCTTTGCCCTGAGCACGTGCGGCGCTGGCGGGCCATCTCCGCCGCTCCCACCACATCTGGTCCGATCACCAATCGCACAGTTCCCGAGCGGCACCAACGCACGCGTCACCAGGGTCCTTCGCGTAGTCCTGCCCATCACGGCCATGGTCTCGATAACCAGCCGCCGCATGACCTCGTCGATGATCATGTGAAGTGCTCGCGCAGCCGGGTCAGACGCCGAGTCTCTTGGGCGATGACCTGGTCCTTGTACTCGCTGTCCAAGTTCGCCACCCAATCGAGCGTATCCTGGCACCACTCGAGCAGACACCCCTCGCTGTCCACGATCGGCCTGCGCTCTGTTGGCGCGGCGAGTAGTCCGCGCGTAACTGTACTTCATCCAGCTTGAACGGATCTGACCCCGTCAACGACAAGGGATACACGCTACGAAGACACACCCGGTAAATCTGCTCTAGAACGGCATCGGTCACGCCATCCGCGGCATCGAGGTACCACCACTCCTTCATTATCCGGCAATGACGACGCATCGCACACCACCGGCAGGATCACTAGGTTGTGTTGCCTCTCACGCAGCTCAACGGCGGCGTGAACTCCTCGCGATCCACTCCGAGCGATTCGCCGTGGCCGTGCGCAGCTGATCGGCACCTCAGCCCCGGCAATGCGTCGAGGGATGGCCTCCGTGAGGCAGTGTTGGTCAGTGACGTTCCATCCTCCCGCGTGATCTGCAGTCCGCGCTCCTTCAGATATTCGTCGATGCGCTCAGCGAGTGGTGCGTCCGCGAAACTGTAGGAAATGAAGGTGCGGGCCGTAGTCGCGTAGGGAAAAGCGCATGGATCCCTCTCTGACGTTTGTCCAGACTGTACCGACGAGATACTCAAAGACTGATACCGCGCATGTCCACGTCGTCGTTAGGCGCCGGGCCCCGGACACTGGCGCCTCATAGCCCCAGACTGCGCCACCTCGCCGAGCTCTTTCCGAAACGCCTTCATGTCGGCCGGATCGTACAGCACCGCCTTGCGCGTGCTGACATCGAAATGGAATCCGCTCGTCGTTGGCCGCCATGCACATGATGATGTCCGAACGGAAAGCATCTGAAAGTCCAAGCTCGTAAAACACGTTCGGATTCAGATCCGTAAGCACGGCGACCACCAGGTCCGCACTCAGGATCTCCAGAGTACGGCATCCGTAATCAGTCGTGGCCACGCAATGGCATCCGCGCGAACGGCGACATTCCATCCGCGGCGGCGCAGGCCGGCCGGATGCCGTCTATATAGATGTCCTCGTGCTTCTTGTCGAACGGCATGATCACGAAGGCGCGCTTCTGTCCCTTCGCGCGTGCGAGCAGCTTTCGCGCCGCTCAAACTCGGCCAGCGAGATCCGGTTCTCGCTCACGGCGCGATCAATCACCTGCATGCAGTGCGAGCACAGGTCGCCGTTGGCGATGGCCGCCTCGATGTCGGTTGGCTTGTCGCAATAGTCCATCACACAGGCCCGCGACTCCTGGTGGTAGTCGAGCCCCGCGTACAGGCTGAGAATCGACGCGCCAAACAGGTGCAACAGGTAGAGCTGGATCGGCCGCGCGGCCGAGGACTCGACCACGGGTACGTACTGATGGTGCAAACGAGATCGCTGGGATGCAGCCCGGAGAAGTAAGATATCGCCTCGGGATCATTTTCGTCTTCTCGTTCGCCGTACAGGGCGTGTCACCAGTATGCCAGGCGCCTTGAGCTCCGCGCGCTTCAGGAAGCGAGGCGCGGCGTCGTCGAAATCGTACGCGCCGTTGGCCAAGGCATACGGCTTCAGGTCGAACGCTTGTTCGAACAGCCCGTCGAGAGGGCGCCTTCTGGATTTGATTCGCGAGGCCGATCGCGTTGTTCACCTCGGCCCGGTCGCACGATCCCAGCTGCGCCACGAACAATGTCTTTTGCGTGAACATTCACCGGAGAGAGTTGGGGCCACTCAGTTTGGGGCGACCGACACGAGGCGTTTCAGGTGGGGAATCAGGCCGAAATCACGGTATGTGTAGGTCGTCTTGGGCGGAGGCGGACACCGCCAGCATGGATTCTCTAGCGCAAATGCGGTCAGGGATGCCGGGGCCCCGAACGGATGCAAGCTCCCGAGGAGGCTAACGCGAACCGTAGCGAAGCGGGAAGGCGGTGGCGCTGGGTAGCTGCAGCACACGGATAGCCACTAGCGCGAAGACGTGGTTGCGCCCAATCTGCCGTGAGTCCGACTGCCTGAAATCCGACGGAGGCGAGCAGCACGGCAGATCTTCATCGGCAGCTCGAAAGAAGGCGGCTCGCTTGCCAGCGCCGTCGCCGAGGCCGTCCGTCGCGCCGGTATGGTACCCTTGCTGTGGACCGAGGTGTTTCCGCCGGGGAAATCCTGCTCGACCGGATCGAAGAACTGCCACCAGATGATTGATGGAGCCATCCCTGATCGTCGGCCCCGATCAGGAGTCCATCCGTTCGGCAACCGGCAAGACTCGCCGCGAACCGGTGCCTAACGTGATCTTCGAGTATGGCTACCTGTCTGGGCGGCTGACCCGGAAAGCGCGTCGCCTTGTGCGTCTGCGATGGCGTGGACATGCCATCGGACCTGCAAGGCCTCACGGTGGTGGAAGTGCCGGCGACCACACCGCAGGCCGGAGCTACCGGAGAAGAGTGAACGGAGTCTCCACAACTGGCTGCATTCCTTGGTTCCCTTGGCCGCGGGCATTCCACCGAGTCATCGCGTGCATGGCTACTCAGGTGTGTGGCATGTGCAGGACCGCTTTTCACTCGCGCGGGTCAGCCTGTGGAGCCACCCGAACTCGTCACCGGGAGGGGACGACGGTCCTTTCCATTCCGGACGACGGGCTCGGTGGCGTGGGCAGCCAGATCGGCGTGCTGGATGTGAAGCTGCGATCGTACCGAGCGAAGTGGAACGTCTCGAACGCCGTCATGAATGCAGAGGTCGATACGCTCGGCCAGTTGCGACTCCACGTGGAAGTCCGCGCGCGCACCCTCATCGCCGGGAGTGAAGCAGGAAGCCTAACGGCCGGTGCTGGGTTGGAGCTGCCGAGCCCACGCTGGGGTGGTGCTGGCACCTGACGTGAGCGAGGCGGCGAAGCTCACCGGCTCACATCACTACTATGTGGCGGGCAGCCTGTACTCACGCGCTGACGAATTCACCATCCGTCCGCGAAGCCGGGCTCGAGCAGGCGGACGCGGGTTTAATCGGCGCTAACCTGACGACGACGGGCTTTACATTCGGTACCTGCTCGTCGCCGCCAACTCCTAGCCCTTCGCTCCGCTCGGAAACCCCACAACCTTCCGGTACAGGTCGTTGTTCTTCTGATACCAGTGCGCGGTATTGACTAGCACCTGCAACGCGTTCACGTCCTGCCGGTGGAACGCACCTGCGCCCTTGAGAAGTTCCACCGGCTCACCGCGCCCCTTCGCCGCGATACTCGCGGCCAGCATCAACGCCATGTCGCCAGCAGACTTCAGCTCACCGCGAAAGACGAGCAAAGCCATGAAAGAAGTAAAGAGCGTGGAGAAGTACCCCGGAGATATGTCGCCGCCGGAATCGAGGGCCGCACCCCAATGCGCATCGATGGCGCAAAGAATGTTGGCGTGCGTAGTCGAGCGATGCCAGCCCGACCCAATGTCCCCACCCCGCCAGCTTTTCAATCTGGGATATGTCCGCGCCGCTTAGCTGATTGAGCCTTTCCTCGGTAGGAGGTCGTCCACGTGGCCAATCGGCTCGGTGGACGCTTCAAAATTCTCCGGGTTCGTGACAGAGGCCCGGCCCATGGCGTTCGCCGCGACCAAGAAGGTCCAGTTCCGTCCGAATGCCACCTTCCTTGCTCGTGTTGGCAACGACGATCGCGTCGCAGGCTCGGATGAGATGTTCGGCGGCGGACTCCTCCCACCGTTGAATCGACTCCCACATGGGCGTCAAGATGAACGGATGCGAGTTCTCATTGAGTTCATGTTCATTCTTCCCTTCTTCGTGCGTTAGGTAGCCACTGAAGGACAGCGCATCCGTGGGGTTGGCGATCCGAGGACGGCGTACGAGGGAATTTTCGTTCAACCTGGCCGCGCAACTGGGTGTCGTCCGAGAAGTCCACCGCCGACTGCAACACGCCCATCTGCCGAATGACGACGCCAGGATCCTCGCCTTGGAACGCACTCAGGCCGGTGGAAACGCGACGGAACTTTCTCAGGAAAGAATGATCGGCTTCGGCTTTCTCGCGGTTTGGACAGCACTTCACCACGGAAGTTGTAGTACTGCACACCGTGCGAGGCGAGCAGGTTCCATGTAGATCCACTCGATCCAGTCCCTTTTGAATTCCGGACGAAGACGGATACGTCGGCTCTCGCGTGAAGTCCTGGACCGCAGCGAAGTCGGGTGACGAAGGTGCCGGCACGCGACCACCGGGGAAGAGTTCTTCGAACGGAGAGAGCAGGCCGATGAAGCAGTCGCGTATGACGTGCGGACGGACTTACTGCCCGGCCAGCGCTTGAGACGCAGACGTGATCTCAGGACGCGGATCTGGCCCGCCAAGCCCGATCATCGATCGCGGCGACCTCGCCACTACAATGCTCTCGGTTCGGTGGGCGCGACATCGCAACGCTTCGTCACATCTTTGGCTTGCAGTAGCTGCTCGTGCGTACTCTTCAGTGTTATGCGAGTCGCACACCAAGCGCACCCATTCCAGCGGAGCGATTGCCCACGTCGTCGGTGCCTTTCGCTGGCTGGGTTGTTCGCGCTGGTCATTCATATTGCTGCGTGCGGCGGTGATCCGACAAACCCGACCGCATCGCGCTGCGCGCCGGGCTCCGCGTTCGACGGGTCGGAGTGCCGCGTGTACGCCAGGCGCTCGGTTGAACGCATTCCAACGCCATGGGTCGAGTCGGGACACGCGCTCACGCTCGAGATGGTGGTGTATAAACCGTTAGGCGCAGGCCCGTATCCAACGCTGATCTTTCATCACGGCTCCACTGGCGCGGGCGACAAGCCTGAACTCTTCACGCAGACGTACTGGAGCGAGACGATCGCGAAGGTGTTCGTGGATCAGGGTTGGCAGGTCCTCTTTCCGCAGCGCCGCGGGCGCGGGACATCGGACGGCCTGTACGACGAGGGCTTCGAGCCCGATCGATCGCGCTACTCATGTCGCCAGCAGTACGCGCTTCCCGGTCTGGTCCACGCGCTCGACGACGCCGAGGTGATTCTGACGGACGTGCGCGCACGCGCCGACGTTGATCCGTCGCGTCTCTTGGTCGGAGGGGTTTCGCGCGGAGGGATACTGGCCATGGCCCACGCCGCGCAACATCCCGATGAGTACGTGGGCGTCGTCATCTTCGTGGGTGGATGGCTTGGTGAAGCATGTGTCGATGCCGTGCCCGTCAATCGCTCCACGTTTGTTTCTGCAGCCACGCTTCCGCGCCCGTCCCTGTGGCTGTATGGGCAGAACGATACTTTCTACAGCATCGATCACTCCCAGGCCAACTTCGATGCATTCGTTGCGGCCGGCGGCAAAGGGGCGTTCGAGGTTTACCGCCGAAGTGACCCTACAGCCAACGGTCATGGCATAGCCAACGAACCGTCCCTGTGGCGCGACGACCTGCTGGCGTATCTAGGGCAGCTAGCTCGCTGATGTCGCGTGTGCTCTCGCACCATGGGCATCAGGCAGGTTGGTAGAGCCGGCGAGTCACAATCGCCTGCCTAACGCTCAGTTGACGGAGGGCGTCTGGAAGAGTCTAGCGCGGCGCGCCCAAGATGCGAAGCGTTGCCTCATCGGGCTGATCGTCGAAGAACCGGCGCAAGAGTTCCCCGAATTGTGGATCTCCCGTGGCCTCGTGAAACAAGGTGGCACAGGAGCGCAGCTTCAACG
Organism: Gemmatimonadaceae bacterium; assembly: GCA_046327745.1. Taxonomy (GTDB): domain Bacteria; phylum Gemmatimonadota; class Gemmatimonadetes; order Gemmatimonadales; family Gemmatimonadaceae; genus JABAQJ01. The sequence continues at coordinate 492,337 of JAXLXV010000007.1, forward strand.
CGTCGATCTCTCCGAGGATGGATGCGGCCGAGCGATCCTGGTGCGCGAGGAGCGCTCGGGCACATTCGCGGAGTCGCGCGCCGAGCACCGGGTGCCGCCAGTAGGCCGTCGCCTCGTCGATGCCCGAGAGGGCGAAACGGCGCGACCGCTCCGATGTGCCTAGGCCAGCGACCTGCGGGAAGACAAACCAGATCCAGTGCGTGCGTTTGCGGCCGGCGCGTAGCTCGCCCAGCACCTGCGGATAGACAGGTGCTTGGGCCGCCTCGAAACGAGAGAGTTGGAATTCGTCGCGACCGTGCTGCACCGATCCGTCGTTCGACTCCGGCACAGCGGGCGTCACTGCGATGATGACTTCAAGAAGTCTCGCACCACTTTGACGAACTCCTTCGGACGCTCCACGTACGAGAAGTGCCCGGCCCCCGGAATCAGCTCCAACCTTGCGTCCGGGAATGCAGTCTTCCATTCCGCAGCAGACTCCGCCGGAATCGGATCCAACGCGCCGTGCACGATTAGCACCGGCACTTGGACGTCCTGAAATTGCGTGCGCCAATCCCAGTCACCGAGGGGATTCAGCGTACTGGCACTGACGACCTTTCCATTTCGAAAGGCGGCCGGCGGCGCGGTGCACGGGTCGCCGTGCATCCTCGCGATCATGGCGGTGTCACCCGGATCGCTGAAGTAGCCGCGAATGAAGACGTGCCAATATGCGCGACACGCGCCGGCCACGTCGGAGGAAGTATCCCGCGCCTTCGCCAGCTGCACCAACTTGAGACGCGTCGCTTGGTCCATCCAGGTCCGCAGGTTCGTGCCAAAGGTGGCACCCCATGGTGTCGCGCGCGCCGGCATCGCGTCGACCAGGAGCAACCGTCGAACGTGTGCCTGGGCCGTCCTGGCATAGTGTGCGCCGAGCGCAGCTCCCCACGAGTGTCCGAGGATTGATACGCGCTCGATCGCGAAGAACTTGCGCACAGCTTCAACATCTGCCAGGTGAGCCTCGAGCGTCAGCTGCGCGGGGTCGGTAACGACTGTCGAACCCCCAGTCCCCCGCTGATCGTAGAAGATGAGGGTGAGGTCCTTGAGCAGGGGGGCGAGATCGGGGCGGATATAGCCGGCATCCAGGCCGGGGCCGCCGTGCAGTACTAATAGGGTATCGCGGCCGGAGCCCTCGACGTAGTACGCCAGATTCACCGGCCCATTGGGTACTACTCCGGTACGGCTGTGACTCCCTTGGGCACGTGCTGGCGGCGCCGCGCTCAGCGCGGTCGCGATGGACAGGAGGTGCAACACGAACGTAGGAGGTCTGTGGCGATGCATGTATTGCTCCCCAGGAGGGAACGGGACGTTGCGGCTGAAGGACCGACCGAAATCGTGCGGGACGGGACCCACGTGCGCAACACTCTCGGAACGGTTTGAACTGCTCACGGGGCCAGCAAGGACCCTTTCGTCGTTACCCAACCTGTGCTCGCTCGCCGATCGGCTCCGGCTGCCAACCCTGGCTTCCATCGTGGCGAGCCGCATCAGACAGGTACTGAGAGCGGCGTGACGCGCACTCGCCAACCTCAGCAAGCCGGGGACGCATCTCGCAGACAGCGGACACCCACTCTGCAGCGAGCGACGTCAGCGCCCCACCCTAGCCAGCTCCGAGGGACTCCGCACAGCTACACTGTCCGTCCGGGCTCCATTGTCATCGTAGACGTATCGGTACGCGAGCACGCCCGGCGCGCGAGCAATGGGCGCTCCCGCCGTGTCGAACAACGCCTCCACCACGAGCTGCCCGTGGCCGTTGTACTCGCGTAATCGCCGAGCGAATGGCCGTGGATCATCGACCGGTCCCATCACCGGCTCGCCCGACAGACCGAGATGCCGGCGCTCGACCTCATTGTCTCGTGCGTCGAAGCGTTGCACCCGGCGGGCATAGCCGTACGACGCGCGCACCGGCTCGCCGGCGATCCCGGTATAGCGACGCTCGACGATGTTGCCGCGGTCGTCCAAGCTGTCGTGAATTGCTGATACTCCATCAAAGAGCGCCGGCCTTCCATCGATTCCGAAGTACGAGGTCGAAATCTCCCGTCCGCGTCGATCGAAGCCGTACCGGACCATCGCGTAACCTTCCTTGTGCCGCACCGGCTCACCACGAACTCCAAAATAGCGTCTCTGGACAAGGCGGCCGCGCGCGTCATACGACTGACGCCATCCTGCGACGCTCTCGCTCGAAAGCACTGGTTCGCCGCCGGCACCGAGCATTGTCGTGACCACGACGCGACCGCGCGCATCGAGCGAGTCGCGCCAACCCGCATATCCGTCACTGCCCAACACCGGTTCACCCTTTACACCGAAACGACGGGTGGCAACTTGCCGTCCGCGTTCGTCATACTCGATACTCACCCCTGCAAAGCCCAGCGAGCCACGCACCCGCGCCCCGTCGAGCCCAATGTAGGTCTCAGTTGTCGCATGGCCCCAGCGATCGTATTCGCTCACGAAACCGGCGCGCAGCTCCTTTCTGTTGAGGACCGGTTCTCCTTTTGCATCAAAGAACCGGGTACTCGTTCGATTCCCATGCCCGTCGAGTTCGTAGCGCCACTCGGTGACGCCGTCCGCCTGATGGGGTTCGCCACGAATGTCGAACATCCGAATGCTCGTTGTATAGCCTTGGTCGTTATGCGTGAACGTGCGGCTTGCGGCTCCCTCCTCGAATCGCGAGGCAATTGGCTTTCCGGAGAGTCCCAGGCTGGTGGACCTGACGATGTCCCCCCATCGATCGATTTCGCGCCGTTCCGCCGCCATGCCATCGCTCGTCAGCGTCGGATGGCCGGATGGGTCGTAGAACGATTGTTCCACGAGATTGCCCCGCGCGTCGTACTTCATTCGCATCATCGACCACCCATCCAGGCCCACGGCGGTGTCCCCGCGCGGGGCTACTCCGATCACGCCAATTCGGCGCCCGGTGTCGTCGAAACGATTTGTGTGCCCGGCGGTACGGGTGCTGTCATTGGTCAGCCTTCCATCGGCATCGAGGTAAGACCGCCTCGTGATGTTGCCCACGTCGTCAATGAGGTCGATCTGCTGCGAGTAGCCACCAGCGTTCACCGTTGGCTTTCCGTCCAGCCCCAACCACGTCTTCTTGAACTGGACGTCGTGGCGATCGAAACTCGCCACCCACGAGGCTCCGTCGACGGTCTCGATGGGTTCATTGTCGAGCCCCAGCGGCGTGGTCCGTATCCGATTGCCGCGGTCATCGTACTCACCCGTCCATGCGGCGAATCCCTCATCAGTGAAGACCGGCTCGCCGTGGAGACCGAAGTACTGCACCCGCCTAACGTTTCCCCTGGCGTCGTACGTCCGGCGAGTGACGGCGTAACCCTTGGTGCTGCACACCGGCTCATGGTTCCGTCCGTGAAAAGCCCGCGCCAGCGTGTTTCCAGCGTCGTCGAGGTCGTCGCGCCAGCCGAACACCCCATCGGAGTTGTAGGTGGGCGTTCCGTCGAGGCCAAAAAATCGCACCGTGCGAACGCGGCGCGAAGCATCCAACTCCGTCGTGGTCTTCCATACGCCTTCCGTATCCAGCGCTTGTCGTCCAGCCGAATCCATCCCGGCACGGCTCCTTTCCCGGCCTTCCGAATCGTACGTCATCTCGTACGCATAGACGCGGGAGGGGTTCGGCACGGGCTCGCGGTTCGAGTTCAGGAACTCTTCCTTCACGTCGAGCCCCGCGCCGTCGCGGGTGAAGCGAACGTACTGGATCCCCGAGGGTGTTCTCGAGCAGCCGAACGACGCCTCCGTGAACTGAGCGACCGTGGAGCCTGTGTACTGCATGACCTCCAGCGCGCGGCCATACTGGCTCACCTTGGATTCACGGACGATCCGGCCGGCCTTATCGTATTCGAAAGCGACTCGTGCGGCGATGGCGGCGGAGCACAACGACCTGAGATCCGTGCCAAGCACGCTCTCGAATCCTTCGCCGGTCCCTTCTGATCCGTTGATCATGTCGACGTGATCGACCAGCGCCCCTCGGCCCCTTCGCACGAAGCGATACAGGTGTTCAGGTCGTTGCGACCTCCCCAGCGCAACGGGGTCCACCCCCTGCCAGATCCCGAAGCGACGGACGTAGCCCCGATAGTACTCGACGCGCTCGCGGGCGACCTGGTCCCAAGCTCCGATGCTCAGCAGAATCGAGGCGGCGATTCCCAGGGCCGCGAATCCACGACGCCGTCTCGCGCGCTTCGCGGTCGCGGCTTCGAGATCTCGAGGCGACACACCGAGCAACCCGGCGAGGATCCTGTCGCCCTCGAGTGCTGGCAGCTCGGCCAGCGCGCTCCGCACGTCGGCCGCAAGCGGTATGTTCGCGGGGTCCACGGGGCGGTCGCTGATTCGGCCATCCGGTTCGATGTCGTAGCGCAGCGCCTTCGGAAAGGCCTCGAGTGCTGGACGGTCTGGTGCATGGGTCGCCGCGTTCGGTACGCCTCCCGCGATCAGGCAAAAGATGCGATGCCCTCTGCCTAACGACTTGAAGTAGGCGATCTCCCGGTCGACGTGCTCTGACGCCACGGCATACGGCGAGCAGACGATGACCAGCGCGTCGGAGGCCTCCAACGCCGCGCAGAGTGCTCTCCACAGCTCGGGGCCTGCCGAACCGTCCGACACATCGAGGAAGGTCGGCCGGAGTGTCTTGCCCTCGATCCCCGATGTCCTTCGGAGCTCTTCGGGCAGGGGCCGAGTCTCCAGATAATGCTGGAGCCATCGCGCAACACGCGCGTCGTGCCGACTGTAGCTGATGAAGGCCCGATAGCTCGCGGAGCTCACTGGGTCATCAGCCGGTGCTGGATCGAACTACGCGATTGGGCCGCTCACCCTCAACGCGGCTGCCGGAACGCTGTGGACCAAACGCCGTAACGGGCACGGGCTGCGGAACCTCGTTGAGGTGTACAGGCACTGCTTCACAAGGAATCCGCGGGCCCCTCGCGCGGGATCCTTGGATCCACGCCTCATTTGTACCAGTCGTGCCCGGCAGCGTCAAGCGGATCAGCACCAGCCGGTGACAGGCTTTCGCCGGCCGGAGCAGGGGGGTGTCACCCAAACTCGAAACACGGCGCTGAAAGGTTCGTCCTCACGCCCTCAAATCTCACCGCTTGGTTTCGAGGATTCCGCGGCCAGCCCGCGGCGACGCTCCTTCTCGCAAAGTGCGACACCGGAGCGTTCGCCAAGAAGTAACAGGACTTGTAGTAAACAGCCGACTGAACGTACCCCGCTTCTATTTGCGCCGCATCCGAGCGGCATTGCACCATTTGAAGCACGATGGCGTCGCGGCTGCGACGAACGCGCATCTCGATAACGTTGGCAACTGGTCGCTCGCAGTATCACGGCGGCTCGCCGCCTCTTGGGCGCTGTCTTGCCGGAAACTCAATTACGTAGGCATGATACGCGGCACTGATGACGCCCTGTATCGGAGGCTGGTGAAAGCGGGTCGTAAACTCGACGATGCGTTCCTTGCCTGCCCTTTGCTAGATGACGCCGTACTGGTTCTTCAGGGTTCGAGCGAGCAAGCGACAGGCTTCGTAGTGGGCGACCTTGGTCTTGTCACGGCCGCACACTCCATTGATTCGACCAACGCACTGACCGATCACAGATGGCACGATAGTTCTCACAGCGTCGTCGCAATGCCACGTCTGCTGAATCGCTCGATCCATTTGGCTATTTGCGCCATCAGCGCAAACTGGCCTTTCAAACGAATGCTGACATTGGGATCAGACCTAACCGACTCTCACGAACATACCGCCTTGGGTTACCCTCGATGGGGTGATGGAAATGAGCTGTCATACCTTGCGATCAGTGCGCACGGTGGCGAACGTCGGCTGGCCCAATCAGCTAGCGGCCATGTATTGAATGGCACCGTAATAGGTCCAGGTGCAAGCGGTGGTCCTGTCATAGATCGGCGAGGTCGCGTCAGAGGAATCGTTGTCACCGGCTCCTACGACGGCCAAACGTCGACATGTGCATCGGCGTGAGTGCTTTGACCCGACTGGCGAGTGGAGCCATTCCTTCAGACATCTAGAGGTGGGTCAGCCTCTACGCTCGGAAGGTCACCCTCTCGAGCCCCTCCTGAGTAGACCCCCCGAAACCCTGATCCAGGTACTATTTCAGTTCTCGAGTACGGGCTCGCGCGCGGTTCGTCGTCTCCCGACTCGCGTGCCAAATGCAAACACATTCATTGAAAGTCCTTCCGTTTAGGTCGCGTGAATGAGCAAGGCCGGCGACGTGCACTCCGTCTCCACTGTGCGCACGCCGCCGGCCCCGGACCTACATACTCACGCTCTGGCACCTAACGCGTCTTCGCGCCACACGGTGCGTACGAGTGTTCTCAGCGTCCGTCCCGCATCACGTTCAGACTCAGTCGTCATCGGCGTGCACCGTCTCGACGCCAACACGACGAAAGCCGCCTGTCGAGCGGCTGACTCGTCGCCACGAGTCGACAGCGCACGTCGCGATCGGCCGACCGAGCAACCAAGCTGACCGGAGGGCTCGACGCGGCTGCTCGGTCCCTCCGTCTCCCGATCGCCTGCCCGCGCGGCCCACCGCGCCTGTCGCCAGATTCGGCCACACGCAAGAGAGGCAGGTCGCCCGCGCGAAGACACAAGGCGTCTCGCCAAGGTACACCTTTCGGGTCGTTCAGCAACAACCTAAGGGCGTCCGACGGCGAACCCCACACGATCCGCGTGCTCGACGTGACGTTTGCGCCTTGCGACATGAGGTTCCGATCTTTCCACGTGAGATTCCGACTTCTCGACCGGCATTCCCAAGATCCGACGCTACGTTCTGACTTCATGACGGGACGTTAAGCGTTCGACCAAGTGCGTTCATCGGCATCGTTGACGCCTCATGCGGCCTAACGATCCCTCCTACGGATCTAGCGACCCTTCTTTCACCCCGCGAATCGCCCCTCAGAGAATCCCGGCGCGCTCATCGTGCCGCAAGAGACGTGCGTCAGGCGGAGAGAAGCGTTCTTGCTCCATGTGCACGCGTCATTGAGTTGGCGAACACCCCTTCTCGACTGCGCAGACGCCTTCAGGCGCGATCACCAGACGCTTCCCGGTCGGTACGACGCCCCTTCCAATACCGACGAGCGCCTGTCGATCGCAGTCGCGCCCCTTCGGAATGAAAACAAGCGCCTCTGCATGCAACCGACGCGTCACGCGACCACGACGACGCGTCATGCATGTGCGCCATCGCCGCTGCGGTTCTTTCATCACGGAGCACAAGATTGGCAACGCGTTTGGCGACTGATGACACGCCAAACGCGTGTCATAATCCGCCTCTCGTAATCGCGACAGCGGCTCAACAGAACGATGAAATGCCCGCCGACGATTCGACATTCGGGTGACGACTGCGCCAATGCGTCCGGCGTCCGCGCAGATGGGCGCCGCGGTCACGCCACCGCGGCCGTTGCGCGGAACGTTGCCATTCGCGCTTGCTCCAACGAGATCCCGGTCCGTCGAATCGCCCTGTCGCGGCGCGCGACGCGTACGTCGTTTGGCGAAACGCGCGATCGGAACGCTGAATCGCCCTTGGCCACCGCACAATCGCCTTTCCGTAAGGGGCCAAGCCCGGCGAACGTCGCCCCGACGGCCTCGGTGACTTCGACTAGGCGATTTTTCTGCTCGCGCTAGGCGATTTCGCCTATATACGCGGCGTCTCCAAAACCCCGAACATCCCCCCTGTGCGGCGCCGTCACTTCGGACGGTATCGCACCTGCCGGGTTTCGGGCGCGGCCCGGCGGCCCAAACGCCAGCGCCTTCTACAAGGAGATGACGATGAGAACGGAAGCGAAGCAGAACCTTCAGGTCCTCCGCCGGGCCCATGATTTCCTGGTGGATCTGGAGGTCACCCCGACCCTGGGGTCGATCAAGAAACATGTCGACGCACTGGGAGCGAGCGTCGACCGGTTGGCGGCCCATGCCGTCGACCAGGATGAAAACCAGCGCGCATTCCGCGCGGCGGCAACGTCGGCGCGGGAGCTCGCGCGATCGCTCCGAATCGAGTGCATGCGGCCCATCGCACGCATCTCGCAGACGCTCTTCCCGAACGATGCCGCGCTTCGTCAGTCGCTGCGCATGCCGCAGGTGCTTGACTACGAAGGGTTGATCGCCGCGGCGCTGTCGATGGCCGGGAGGGCACAAGAGCACAAGGATCGGTTCGTGTCTGCCGGGTTCGAGGAAGACTTTGTCGACCGATTGAAGAAGGCGGCGGCAGCTCTCCGAGACGCACTCGATGTCAAGGGTTCGTACTTCGGGAAGCGAACCGCGTCCACGCGCGGTGTCCTCAATGAACTGGCGCGGGGGCGACAGATGGTGCGGGTCCTCGACGACATGGTGTCGTTAGGCTTGCGGGCCACGCCAGAGCGGCTGGCCCGGTGGAAGGCGCTGTCGCGCTTTGTGCGGGCGTCGGCGCCAACCGTGACGGCAGACGAGGGCTCGTCACCAGCGGGCGCGCCCACGGGGTCGGCCGTCGGCGCGGGCGCACCCGCGGGGCCAGCCGGTTCACCCGCTGGCGGTACAGCGACGGTACCATTAGCCACCGGTGGGGTCGCCCCCGGCCCGGTGGCAAGCAACGCGCCCCCGGCGCCTAACGCCACTGTGGTGGCAGGAGGCCCCCTCGCGCAGGCGGCGTGAGACATGAGTGCCTGGGATGGGGCGGGGCCGACGCGGTCTCCTTGCATGTTCCTTCGCTGCGAAGGCTCCGCCTATCCCGCCCTCTGTGCATGCACCATGACCTCACCCTCCACCTAACGCCACTCCGCTTCGACACCCTCCCATGTCCACCTCTTCCTATTCCATGCCTGCCGTGCAAGTCGCGCGCATCAACGCGCGGCAGGTGGTCGTCGTCACCTGCATCACCTGCGCTCGCGCGGTGGCACGTTGGCGGCGAAGCAGCAGCTGACGGCGAGCGGCGGTATCTGGCGCTCAGGCGGGCGGTCTTCCTCTCCATCGGCCAGCTGAGCATCGATCACCAGACGCTGGCCTCGGCAGCGGACTTGCTGGTGCCACCGCGCGAGCCGGTGGAGCTGGCGCTGGCATTCGCGGCGACGGATGACACGGCCTACGTCAGCCGCGACCTGGGCTCTACCTGAGCACTTTTGGACGTTCGACCTGGCGAGCGACTCTGTAAGGCGCAGTCGTTTGCGGCTGCTGCAATCCCCTACCGCTCATCGTCCCCCTTCTCCCCCACCCCCTCAACGCACGCCAGCGCCCCGCGCAACCGGATGGATCGACACCGCAGCACCTCCACCATTCGCCAGCGCAACCGACAGCACGGAATCGCGCGTGACCACCTGCGAGCTGATGCGATACGCCACCGGGTTCCGCTCCCAATCCGCATCAGCTGCATCGGCGTAGATCGTGGCAACATAGCGACCCGCGTCCAGGAATGACAGCGGCACGGTCGCCGTTCGCGCGTGCTCGTCCGTGATCGCCCCGACATACCAGTTGCTCGTCCCCTTCGCCTTCCGCGCGACGGTCAGGTAGTCGCCAGGTTCAGCCTCGAGATACCGCGTGTCGTCCCAGTCGACGGCCACGTCCTCGATGAACCGGAAGGCGTCGAGGTGCTGGTTGTAGCTCTCGGGCAGATCTGCCGCCATCTGCAACGGACTGTACATCGTCACGTACAGGGCGAGTTGCTTGGCCAGCGTTGTGTGCAACCTCGCTGGCTTCCCGGGAATCCAGTGGTCGAGCTTGATCTCGAAGATCCCGGGCGTGTAGTCCATGGGCCCGCCGATCAGTCGCGTGAACGGGAGAATGGTCTCGTGCTCAGGCGGGTTACCGATGGCGCCGGCGTTGAATTCGTTGCCGCGCGCCGCCTCGGACGCCATCCAGTTCGGATAGGTCCGCTGCAGGCCCGTCGGGCGCACCGGCTCGTGCGCATCGAGCATCAGGCGCCGTTCCGCGGTGGCAGCTGCAACGCGCGCGTAGTGATTCACCATCCATTGACCGTCGTGATGTTCGCCGCGCGGGATGATCTTCCCCACGTAGCCGGTCTTCACGGCGGTGTAGCCGTACCGCGTCATGAAGGCATACGCGCGATCCATCCGGCGCTCATAGTTTGTGACGGACGACGACGTCTCGTGATGCATGATGAGCGCGACACCTTTCTGCTTGGCATAGGCGCTCAACGCAGCAATGTCGAAGTCGGGGTAAGGCGTCACGAAGTCGAAGACGTCTTCCTTCCATTGCCCAAACCAATCCTCCCACCCGGCGTTCCACCCTTCCACCAGCACGCCGCCGATCTTGTGCTTGGCGGCGAAGTCGATGTACGTCTTCACGCGGGCCGTGGTGGCGCCATGCTTGCCGGTCGGTTTGAGCTTGGTCACGTCCGGATCGAAATTCCCCGCGCCGGCATAGTCCCATGTGGCCTTGCCCACGTGCATCTCCCACCACACGCCGACGAACTTCGTGGGCTTGATGAACGACGGGTCTTTGATCGCCGAGGGCTCATTGAGATTGAGGACGATCCGCGATGCCAGGATGTCCGTCGCCTTGTCGCTCACGATGATCGTGCGCCACGGGGTGTGGGCGGGAGTGCGAAGATAGGCCGCGTTGCCCACCGCGTCCGGCACGAGGCGTGATGTAAAGCGGAACGTGGGCCGGTCGATCTCCAGGTTCATGGCCGGGTAATTCACGAGCGCCGCTTCATGAATGTTGATGTACAGTCCGTCGGCCGATTTCATCATCAGGGGCGTCTGCACCGCATCGCCACTGATCGGTGAACGCGCCACGATCTCCGTCACGTCGCGGCCACCCCAGCCATCGATCGTGCTCAGCGTAGTGGTGTTGTACCTGTACTCGTTCGTGTCGTAGTCACCGGGGATGTAAAACACCTTGTGGTTGCCGGTCAGATCAAACTCGGTGCGTTCACCAGCGACCACAAAGTGCGTAAGACCCCGCTGCGCCGGGAACTCGTATCTGAATCCCAGGCCGTCGTCAAACACGCGGAAGCGGATGATGAGGCGCCGACTTGAATCCGTGCGCTGGCCGAGGGTGACGGCCAGTTCGCGGTAGTGGTTCCGGATTGTGCGTGTCTCGCCCCACACCGGCGTCCACGTCTCATCCACGCTCGTCGTGTCGACGCGCAGCACGACAAAGCCCGCGTCGAAACTTGGCGCATCCTTGAGTAGCACGCCCAAGCGACTCGGCTCGATCACCGGCCGCGTTCCGCGGGCCAATGCGTACGCCGGCTCACCGTCGGTGCTCAGTGTAAAGGAAAGCGAGAGTGTGCCTGACGGGGACGAGATTGTCTGCGCCGGAGCGATCGACGCGAAGACACAGAAGCCGAGGGCGCCGGCGATTCTCGAGAACATGGAGAAGGACGTTGGGTGAAGGACCGATCGCTGATGCGATGACTCCTTAATGAATGCCAGCTCCGCGTCGAAAACCACTCGGAGGCAGAGGCATCTTTTCGGCAGGTCACCTACGACGTTTGGTGTGTTTCGGGCGGCCGGTCGTCGGTGGCGGCGAGAAACAGCGCGCAACCCATCAGGCGCTGAGGGTCGCCCAACTCGGGGCGCGCCTCCCGGGTTCATTCGATGGGTCGGTGGCAACGCCTCTGCAACTCCACAGTGCCCGACTTCAATGTCGCTCCAACCCCCTCAAGAACTCCTCCACCGGTGCCCGAGTCTCCGCCGGACACTCGATGTAGCCGAAGTGTCCACACTTCGGAATCACCACAAACTTCGCTTGCGGGATCGCCCCCGCGATATGCTCAGCCACTGACAGCGGAATGAAGTCCTTCTCGCCCGCGATCACCAGCGTCGGCACCTGCAACGCTTTCAGCTTTGGCATGAGGTCGTACCCTGGAACGCTCCACGTCCCTTCATATAACCGATCCTCGGCCGCACGCGCCTTGAGGACCCCCGCGCTTCCCTGCCGAATGAACGCCGCCTTCATGCGCGTCATCAACAGCTCGTATCCCTCCGGCCGCTGGAAGGCGTGCTTGAAATGGATGCGGTAGCGCGCGGCGACGGTGTCCGGATTCCCTGCTTTGTACGCCTCGCTGCCTAACAGGGCACGCTGTGCGGACATGGCCTCGGGGCCCAGCTGCGCCACATAGGCCGATCGGAGCGCCGCCACGTCCGCCGCTGACGCCGGCGCCGGATTCATCAGGATCAACGCCTCCACACGATCCGGATGGCGCAACGCGTACTCCAGGGCCAGCACTGCCCCCCAGCTATGACCGAGCAACGTAACGCGAGGGCGATGAATGTACTCGCGCACCTGATCCAGGTCGGTCACATCTGACTCAATGGTCACATCGTCAGGGCCAACACCCTCAGCGGATCGTCCCCGGCCACGTTGGTCGTAGTAGATCAGCTGCATCTGGTCTGCCAGGCGGTCGAACTCGGGTAAGAGGTAGGCCTGGTCGAAGTCGGGACCGCCATGCAGCACGATGACCGGACGACCGCGCCCTACCACCCGCGTAAAGAGCGAGGTAGCGCCCACTGGGACGCGCAGCTCCTTCGACTCGGCAGCTGCAACTTGCGCGGGTGCCTGATGGAGCGGTGTCACGGCAGCCGCAACGGCTCCCGCCATGCCTGTCAGCGTCCTCAACCGCATAGTTCCTCGACGGACCATGAAGTCGGCAATGATAGCGCCGCGTCGATCGACGCCGGTAGCCCGAGGTCGCCGAGCGGTCGGGCTCGCCCCCGCCGTTGCGTCGCGCGTCAACTACACCGCTCGGCACACCTGAGAGGCCGCGACGAACACCCAGCGCGGACGCAATTTCCGCCTGTATTGAACGAGCCTGCCTAACCCCTACGAGCGATAACGCGGCCAACGATGCGTGGCTACGTTCGTACTCGAATGCACTCCAGGGGACACCCATGAAACTCAACGACTTCTTCCTCGGCGAACTGGACCGCGAAGCCAATCGTTCGCGCGAGGTGTTGCTGCAGGTTCCCGCAGACAAGTACGACTGGAAACCGCACGACAAGTCCATGAAGTTCGGCTATCTGGCGGATTTGGTCGCGATCATTCCCACGTGGATTGCGATGCAAGTGACGAAGGACGAACTCGACATCGCACCAGCCGACGGCGCGCAAATGCCACGCGAGCCCAAGACAACCAGCGCCGCGTTAGTTGTGGCGCTTGATGCCTCGCTGGTGACCGCGCGCAACGCACTCGCCGGCACCAACGACGATCACCTGAACACGAAGTGGCAGCTCAAAGCGCGTGGCAACGTCGTGCAGGAGGCGCCGCGATACCAGATGATTCAGGACACGTTCAATCACTGGGTCCACCACCGCGGACAGATGACGGTCTACCTGCGCCTGTTGGGCGCGAAAGTCCCTGCGACCTATGGGCCGTCGGCAGACGAGCAGGCGTTTCGGTAACCCTGCGCGACGAGCAAGGCCGAAACATTGCTCCCGGAGTGCTAGCAACCCACTGCAGCGCGAATCAGCAGGGTCAACGTGCGGAGGCCCGGGTCGTCAGATCCAACCCGGGCCGCCGGATGTTCGCCATGGCCAAACGGAGGATGCTCCGGAAGGCGGGTATGGTGCAGGGGGCGAGACGCTCAATCGTTGGAATGGTCGACCTATAGTAGCATACGTCGTTAGGCGTCGGGTACCGGCTCCCAGTCCCGGAACTCCTGAATCAGTGCCGCCGCTTCGCCTTCGGGGGTAATCGATGGACGCCAAACGCCAACATTCGTTGGCGAGATTCGCCAGAGTTTCGCGCGCACGATGTCCGAATTCGGCCAGCGATACGTTTTCCAGTCTGGATGACTGAATTCGATGGGCGCGTCATCCACTGTCAGATGCTGTCCCACTTCGAGCGCGCGCACCAACGCCGCCAGCGACACCGAGTAGTAGTCGCGGTTGGAGAAGTCGAACAACGGATAGCCGGCCAAGCAGTGCTCGCCGCCAAGAAACAAAACGGAAATCGAGCGAAAGTGCCGGATATTAGCAAAGACCATTTGTATCTCGTCCACACGCCAGCCTTCGATGAAAACACGAAGTCCCGGCGCATTTGTCCAACTCTCTGGGTCGGCGAAGTCTATCGCGAATTGCGCCGCTTCTGCGTGCCCCCGCTCATGCATGGCCTTTGCAACGGTCCATACACCCGCCGTCACCTTGAACACCTCGCCAAGGTAGTTCTCTGATTGCAGCTTATTTGCCGGGAACGCGAAGGACGGGAAGTGCGATGTGGGATTCGTTACCGGTACTTTCCCCAAGAGGCAGCTTTCCGCGTAGTGAAGATCATTCAACACCACCACGTTTTGGCAGTTCAACAGCAGGTACAGCACTTCGTGCACTTCGAGGCGGTGCTCTTGATCGAGCATCACCTGAAATCCGTCGATCTTCAGGTTCTTTGATAGGCTGGCGGCAAACTTCTTGGTGGCCTCACTGGACCATGCATACGAAATGAACACTGATTTCGGATTTCCGCGCAGTTCCTCGGACAACTGCTTTACGTACGGACTCAACTCACTCCCGCCGAGTGGGCGTGGAGGATCGGCGATGAGCTTGGGCGCTTTGCCTTTTGCGTCGTTCACACTGGCCACAAGCGACTGCACCTCGGGATCGTCGGGAAGTATCTCGATCAATCGCTTCGCCAGATTGCGCGCGACGTCCAATTCGCCATTCCGGAATCGAAGCGCCGTCAGGTTGAAGAGTGCGTCGCCATGCGCAGGATCAATGGCCAGCGCCTTTTCGAACCAAAGGATCGCTTGCTCTACGTCGCCCTCGCCGTTGTAGCACGTCCCGACATCGCTCACCATCGCCCCGTTGTTAGGGTCAATCGCGAGCGACGCCCGGTAGCAGGCACGGGCTTCGACAAACATACCTGCCTTCTCAAATACCTTGCCTTTCCCTGCATGCGGATTGGCATAGTCCGACTTGATGGCGATCGCGCGATCGAAGGCGTTGATCGCGTCTTCGGGTTTCCCCCAGTCACGCAACAGAACGCCGAGGTTGTTCCAGAGTCGTGCGGAGTTCGGGTGAAACACGAACGCGGACCGATACACGGATTCCGCGGCGGCATAGTTCCGTCGCCGACGCATGAAGACCGCGAGTTCCACCCATGCGCTCTCCTCGCGGTACTTCTCCACCAAGTTCTGGGCAATTCTTTCTAACAGTTCGCCGTCAACGCCGTTGCGGGCGAGCTTGAGCATCAGAAGCTGCAGTTGCTCAGACGGATTTGGCGCCATATCCTCCCTCACGGTTCCCTGAACTTGCTCACTTCTTCTTGGACTGCCTGGCAACTCAGCTGCCTAACGCTGTGGTCTGGAGCACGCACCCGTCACCCTCATTTACACCGATCCTTCAAGCTCGACGTAGCCTGCTCAACGATCACCGGTGTCGCCACCGCCCGCATATCAACCACCAGCCCGCGCGGGTCGGGGTTCGACAGCGTCGGCAACCCCGACAGCGTGAAGCAACCATTCCCGTCGTTCGTCATCAGGTCGCTGACGAACGACGTCACCCCCGGCGCCGAGATGTGACCGCGCGCCGTGGGCCACAACACGAGGTCACTAGCCAAGGGACCGTACAGACTTGGTGCCCCCGTATCGTCGATGATGTTCGGCTGCGTGACCGGTGCGAGGCCCCACCGGAAGCGTACGGTATGCTTGTCGGGCGGACCGGTGCTATGCCATAGCGTATGCCCCCCAGGAATCAAGTCACCGATAACGGGTGGGCTGATTGGGACATCGACGCTCTGCGGCGTTGCAGCTACAGTGTAGTCTCCCCCGCTCGCACTGCGGTGCGCAAACATCGAGTTGAGCACCATGTTCCCGAAGTCGTCCACGGTCCAACCGCGCGAGGGGGCGACGACGGCGAAGCCGAAGCTGGACGCCCATCGAGGGCACAATCCGGCGCCTGCGATGGCCGTACGCGTGTTCGCCGGACACCCCTTTGTCCAGACAAACACGAACATGCCGTACGGACTGTCTGAGCACGACTCACCCACCTCCATCACCAACGCCTCGCGTCCGATCTTCTTCGCCTTGCAGCTGAACGCCTGCTTTGGCGGCAAGGACAAGGGAACGGCCAGCCGCGGTAGGATGTTCGCGTGACAGGCATGGGTGGTCTTGAACTTGAATATGAACGTCACGTACGTGGGATCGCAGGCTTCCACGATGAATGAACGCTGCGCGTCCGGTAGGTAGTCGGGCCACTCGAAGGTGACACGCCCCTCGCTCCAGGTATCGGTGTCGTCCACATTCCCCGAGTTGGCATAGTCGACGTCCCCTCCCACAGCTTCACCATCTGTCGGATGGGCCTCGGAGTTGTAGGCGTGCACGTTGTACCAGTCGTGATTCTCACCCGACAGCTTCCACTGCACGTGCACCGACCGATGTTTGTTCGTGAAGGTCGTGTCCATCCACGCGGCGGCGATATGCTCGCCGCCGGCTGCATCGCCTTCGCGCAGCGCCAGTGTGCCAAACTCGAACTCCCACACGGTCCAACCGCGAACGCTGTCCTCCCGGTGCAGCAGGCAGCCGAGTCGCGGGACAACCGGCTGGGTGCTCGCGGGGTTGGACGCCAGCATGGTGGTGATGGCCGTGGGCAGAGTCGGTGTAATTGGGCACTTCGCCAGGTCGCTGGCGTTGAAGGGATGCGACGGCATCTCCAGGTCGTAGCCGCAGAGAAACCCCTCGGCGACGCACGTCCGTGGATCGGGATTGCCGTTAGGCCTGGCGATCACCGGCTGGCCAAAACGAAGCGTCTGTGCGCGGCTCACGCCCCCGGCGGACGGAATGAGAAGCGTCGGGCGCATGACCGCCGGCTGGTTCTCCCAGAGCTTGTCCGTCTGCTTCGAGGACGCGATAGAGGTCGGCACGAACAGTCCGACAAAGAAGCCGACGGCGGCCGCGACAACGGTCGCCACGCTGCCGAGGACCGTCACCGTACCCACGCCGGCCAGGACCGCGATGATCGCCAACAGGGCGGCAGCCAGCGCCGCGGCAATCAATGCGTACAGCAGTGCCGTCACCGTGCTGCGCGGCGGGTCGCCGGGAATGGCTGGCCCTATGGGCTCACCGCCAGCTACAATCGTCCAGTTGCGGTTCCCGGACACCACCTCCACCCCATCGTTCGCCTGATTGAACAGCGCGGGATCTTCGGCCATCAGTGACTGGTGCCGAATCCCCTGCAGGTACGTGACCCGATTCGCGGTATTGTCGTTGTAGCGGGCAACGCGCCAGTCGTGAATCGCGCTCGGCAACCGGTACTTGGAGTCGGCGATGTCGATCAGTTCGGCGAGTTGATCCTCCTTGATGGTGCCCAACTCGGGAAAGTTCGCGAGGTCCGCGAGCGCATCGTGCGTCATCTTGGCGTCGAGTTGGAGATCGATGTCCTGATGTCCATGTTGGATCGGCCCAACCAGAAAACCAGCCTCCATGGTGCTGGCGGTGGCCTGACTGCCCCACCAATCGGTCGCGGCAAAGAGGTTTGAATCCGGGAGGCGGCGATAGGGACGCATGTCGCGATCCATGTTGCCGGAAAGCGCCTCCTTCGCCATGAGCCAGTGCAACACCCCGCGCGCCGCCGTCGACACCTCGGGGTCCGGCGCATGGTCGTGCAGCGCGAGCAGCGCCTTCATTTGATAGCGCGTGTATGGCAGCGCGTTGTATTCGTACATGTCACGACGGACGATCGGCGCCAGAAAGCGAAGCAACCAGTCGCGGTTTGCCGTGCTCGGAACTGGCCCATTCTCACTGAGCAACGCATTGATCAGGTACCGCGAGGCCTCCTGCAGCAGGATGTGGTTTTCCGTCTCGATGATCTGGAAGCCGAAGCATGTTTCGTTAGGTGGTGTCACATACGGGCTCGCGCGCGGCGCGCCACCCCACGGCGAGAGCAGGATACGCAGGTGGTTCACCGTCGCGACGCTCAACTTGTCGCGATGCCGGAAGATCAACATGAGCAGCTGTGCCGTGTCGATGTCCAAGTCTCCCGTTCGCGGGCACTCGGCATCCTTGGCATCAGTGCCGGGGACACGCCCAACAGGAAACGCCGTGCTGGCGAGCCACCCGTCTGCGTCCGCGCGCGGCGATCGCCCATCGATCGCGCACACTGCCTCGCGGCGCAGCTTCACCGTGGCCCGTGCCAACTCGCCTTCGCCTGGAAAGTCACTGGCGTCCAGCCGAGTGAAGCATGGCAGCCAGTCGGGGAGCGCGGCGTTGACGCGATCGACGAAACGCGCGGCGCTGGGCGTCGCCATGGTCGCCACATCCAGACGGGCGGCAAAGTCAAACGGTCGTTCCGGCTGGTAGAATTCCGGAGTCGCCCGCCGCCAGCTGCATGGATTGCCCTCGCACTTCCACAGCGAGATGAACTTCGTGTTGCGAGAGGCGCGGATCCATCCGCCGCGTCCCCACGTGGCACTGGGCGCCACCGATGAGCTGACGGTCGGCGTTTCGTTCTTCCACGGCAGGAGGCGTTCGCCATAGCCACTGTTCGGATCGCCTTTCCACCAGATCGTCCAGCCACCGAGTCCGTGGACGAATGCGGCCTCAAAGTTCTGCTGCTCCGATCGTCCGATGAGGATCCAGCCGCGCTGGAACCCCTGCGTGACGCCGTTCCAGTCGCTGCCTGCGTCCTTGACGACCACCGTCGCGAACCCGGTAGGGCAGCCGAGTGGGCCCGCGCTGCCACCAGCCGCCGGGTCCAACGATTTCCAGATCGCGTCGATGGTGCCGGCTTCGGGTAGTACGACCGGTGGCTGCGACTTCGAAACGAACTCCTCACCGACTTTTGCGCCGGGGCAACGCAGGCTTTCCTGCGCGTTGAGTTGCGAAGCGAGCAGGAGCAATGCGGCGGCGACACTCGGGGGCGTGCGCATGCAGAACAATCGGCTTGAGTCGTCGCTAGGATGTTTGAGCCAGTCGCCAATGACAAGTCTGAGGCGATGGCGCCACGTCCTACGGCCCGTGTGTATCGCGCCAACGGTAGTGAGCGGGGCTATATTCAATGCTCTGTCATGACAGACTTCACGATCGAGATCATTCGGGTACCCGTCTCCCGCAGCGACATCGCCCGCCGCGCTGAGGAGGGGTTTGGCGACATGGTGAAAGACGTCGTGGACATCACCCGTGAAGTGATGGCGATCGGGGCCGAACTTAACTCGGACGAGGAAGCCGCCCTAGTGGCCGATGGTTCGCGCCAGACTGACCTTTGGGGGATCAACCTCCACCCTGCGGATTCCTCGGACGCATGGCTCGAGTTCGATTCCCTGATCAATGTCCGCCCCTCGCAGGGGAACCGAACCCGCGGTGTTGATGACGTCGGCGTGCAACGCCGAATCCGTCAGGTTCTTTCATCACTAGTCCGCGACGCATGACGTCGCCCCTCCACGGAAACCTCGCCCAACGGTGGGGCACGATGTCGCTCATCGAGCAGATGGCCAACGTTGGGAGCGAGGTGGGCCGAACGATTCGCGCGCACGCCGCCGGCAATCGCTCGCGTTTCGACGCCTCGCTGGCGCGCGCACTCGAGTTGTTCGACATGACGGCCACAGACCCTCGTTGGCTGGGTCATCGAACGCGGGAGGTCCTCCGCGCTCGCGAGGAATTCTGCCGCCTCTTCTTCGACACGGATGTTCCCGGTGACTCGGCGGCGGGCCTCGAGCGCTACTTCACCTACTTCGGTCAAGCGGCGAACCGCCTCAGGCGATATTAGCTGGAGACCGCGTTAGGGTTGCCGCCTTGCCCGGCACGCTAGGCTTTCGTAGGCCATCGTCACCCCGCCGCGGCTGCCACCATTGATGTCCACGGCGCTGACCGTTCGGCGCCTTGGGTAGGTGGGTGGAGCTCCAACGCGCAGCCGCATCGCGAGCTCAGCCATGCGACGACTGTGGCAATGACGCACGTCCTTGCGCACTTCGACCGGACAGCTCCAACCTGCAGCGCGCAATTCCACCTCCAGGAGCACGCATGGCACAATTTCCAGGATTGGTCGAGATCCTCGACTCTACGGGCACCGTCGTCACCGTATCAGTCGACGGTGACACGGCTGATCTGCTCTTCGGCGGCGCCGGGCAATCGGGCGACGTGTTCATCTTTCGATCAGATGGCGATCGCGCGGACAGCAACACGGCATCCATCCACCTCGACGGAGAGGCCGCTGACTTACGAATGGGCGGCAGCGGCGCCGATGGAAGTGTCATGCTCTTTCGTCGAGGCGCCGACCGCACCGAGGATGCTGCTTCCACCATTCGCTTGGAGGCCGTGAACGGTAACATCCGAGCGGGCGGGAATGGCGCTGACGGCGACGTCCTGCTCTTTCGAACCAGCGCCGATCCTTCTGCCCAGGAGAATGCCACGGTGCACTTGGACGGGCACGAGGGCTCCGTTCGGTTGGGCACCAACGGTGCCGCTGGGAAACTCTTGCTCTACCAGGCGAATGGAGACGCCTCAGCCAACGCCAGCGCTATCGTGCAACTCGATGCAAGTCGCGCAGAACTCACCATGGGCGGCGGCGGTGCGAATGGGAACATCTACCTCTTTGCACCGCTCGGCACGCGTACCGATCACGCCACCGCCACCATTCACCTGCAGGCCAGTGCCGGTGCGATTCGATTGGGTGGGCATGACGCCAATGGTGATGTCTTCCTCTATGGCAGCGACGGCGACATGGCGGACGACGCCACGATTCGCGCCCATCTGAGCGGCCTCAACGCGGAACTCAAGATGGGGGGCAGTGGAGAGGCCGGGGATCTCTATCTCTTCCCGGGGGACGTGACCCAGAGCAATACCAACCAGGCGTCGGTGCACCTGTCGGGAAGCGGAGGCAACCTGCGGATGGGTGGAAGTGGAATCGATGGCGACGTCTTGCTCTTCGGATCCACGGACGTGCGAACGAACGACGACACGGCAACCATCCACCTCGAAGGAGAAACGGCCAATCTCACGATGGGTGGCGGTGGGACGGATGCGGACATCTTTCTCTTCCCGGCCAACGGGGTTCGGACGAACACCGACACGGCGACCATCCACATGTCGGCCGCCAGCGCCAACGTCCGCATCGGCGGGAGTGGTGTGGACGGTGACATCTTCCTGTTCCCGGCTACCGGTGACCGCACCAACGACGAGACGGCGACCATTCACCTGGACGCCGATGCCGGTGACATTCTCCTCCGCAACGCGGACTGTGCCGAAGACTTCGATGTCGCCGATGCCGGTCGCACCAGCGCCGGGATCGTCGTCGTGCTCGATGACGCCGGACGCGTGACTCCTTGCAGCGAAGCCTACGACGGACGAGTCGCGGGGGTGATTTCAGGAGCCGGTGACTTTCGTCCCGGCATAGTCCTGGACAAACGAAGCACCGGCGCCGACCGGCGACCCGTCGCCCTCATGGGGAAGGTGTTCTGCCACGTCGACGCTGGCTACGGAGCCGT
The DNA here is from genome assembly GCA_046327745.1 of Gemmatimonadaceae bacterium. Taxonomy (GTDB): domain Bacteria; phylum Gemmatimonadota; class Gemmatimonadetes; order Gemmatimonadales; family Gemmatimonadaceae; genus JABAQJ01. The sequence continues at coordinate 513,717 of JAXLXV010000007.1, forward strand.
TCGAGCTGGCGATTTGCTCACCACGTCGCCCACCGAAGGGCACGCGATGAAGGTGACGGATCGCTCGCGCGCCTTTGGCGCCGTGCTCGGCAAGGCGTTGCGGCCCCTTCCCTCCGGGCGTGGGCTCGTGCCCGTCCTTGTCACCCTCCAGTAGCCATGCTCTCCGTCCGAACGCTCGCCGAGTGCATCGGCATCACCGGGTCGTTCCAGGTCGTCCGCGATTTCTTCGGACATCAGACGGGTGCGCCCCAGGAACTCTCGTTGTTCCGTCAGCTCCAGCTGGTCCGGAAGTACCATGTCGACATCAACGTGATTCTGGTTGGTTCCGAGAGTTTTGGCTGGGACGAGCAGGCGGAGATCGACGGAGCCATCGCGTACGTGCGTGACGTGTACGGGTCCGTGGACTACGGCGTCGGCCGAGTGCGCTGGTACGACATCCCGCTGCAGGATGCCAACGGCCACGAGCATATCGCCGATGACGGCGAGGCCAAGGACCTGACCAAGGAGTGGAGTGTCTCCAACTATGCGCTCGATGTCTTCTTCGTCCTCACCTACGCCGGCTCCACGATCGGCACGGCACCACGCAAGGGACCCGAATCGAAAGACGCGTGGGGCGCCATGACCGGTGTGGTGCTGGCGATCGAAGGGACATCCTTCGACACCGGGCAGGTCTTAGGGCGTGAGGTCTGCCGCTACCTGGGTCTCCAAGACAGCGACAATAGCAACAATCTCATGTACCCCACCGTGCCTAACGGCGGCAACCTGACCAAGCCGCAGGGAGAGGACATGATATCGACCGGGAGCATCATCAACAATTACACCGTGTTCCCCTGCATCAAGGACTACGACGTCGTGCTCACCGGAGGTCACTGGTGACATCTCAACAACCACGAAGCGCGGCCGCGACGGGGGATGCACCGGCAATTCGTTCCGAACGTCCTTCGGCCTTGCTCCGTCGAGCGTCCGCATCGGCGCATGCCTTCGCGAGGGGCCAAGCCTTGGGCGCGGAACCGTGCGATACCCGCGCACGGGCGATCGTCCAGCTTGGCCGGAGCGATGTACCGTCCAGGGAGGATGATCTGGCCGCGATCCTCCGCAACAGCGCCAACCCAGAGCGATATCGCTCACTGGCAGTGGTCATGCTCGGCAAGATCGATCGTGATGCCGCGCGAGAGGTGTTGATCGAGGCACTTGCCCACGTGGACGAGCGCCTAACGGGAAGGTGTGGGCTGGCCCTGGCCCGGATCGGCGACGCGAGTGCCGTGCCTGTCCTGCAACAGGCCGCATCGAATCTCACCGGGCTCCCGTTGGCGCAGGTCCAGTTCGCCCTCCGTATGATATCGCACCGGCACCACCTGAATGTCTCGGCTCTGCCTGGCGCCACCGCCGAGGTACTCGAGGCTTGCGGCGACGAGCTGCGCCCCGTGCAGGTTCGACATGCCGACCGACTCACCCTTCAGCTGGCACTGCGAGACTTGGAGGACGAACCCTTTGGTATCGAGTGGAGCGAGCCCGACGCACAGGTGATCACGTGCGAAGACTCTGTGTCCGTCCTGCTGCTCAACCGCGTGTTGCACCTGAACGACGGCGTTTACAGCCTTCTCCAGCGACCGATGGTCGCCGCGATCGTCGCGCGCTCCACCGAGGCGAGCCCGGTCTTCACACCGTATCTGGTCGTCCTCACCGCCCCTCTCCCTCACGCGGTACAGGTGGCCATCACGGCGTTTCAGCCGAACGGTGCGCTGGCCTTTGGCGGTGTCGGAGCAGTGAACGACGGCACGCTGGCCTTTGACGTACGCGGCCTCCGTCGACCGGGAGGGTACGCCGCGCGCGTACGCGGGGACCTCAGCAACTCGGGGCTCGTCATCGAGCAGGCGCTCGTTGGTCAGCTGCTTCACGGGATTCGCGATCCCCGCACGGCGATCAGGCCACGCCGCTAGCGCGCTACGCGTCATATGCGCGAAGACGCTTCGCCTCCAAGGTCAACGGCTTGACGCGATCGTGTGGAGAGGTCACCTCGCCCCCGCCGGCCCGATCACACCATATTATGGAACTGCCGCTATAGGGTCGCCCGCTTCTCGCTGAACACTTGAGAGCTGCCATGAAGACCACACTGAACGTCAACGGCCACACGCACGAAGTCGACGCCGATCCGGACACGCCCCTGCTCTGGGTCCTGCGTGACCACCTCGGCCTTACCGGCACGAAGTTCGGTTGCGGTATCGGCCGCTGTGGCGCGTGTACCGTGCATATGGACGGACGCGCCGTGCGCAGCTGCCGGCAGGAACTGCAGGCGCTCCCCGCCAGCGCGAACATCTCCACAATCGAGACGCTGGAGAACAACCCGCTCGGCAAAGCACTCCAGACGGCATGGGTGGAGTTCCAAGTCCCGCAGTGCGGCTACTGCCAGAGCGGTTTCCTCATGGCGACGAGTACCCTCTTGGCCAAGACGCCCAACCCCACCGACGCCGAGATCGACGCGGCGATCACCAACTTGTGCCGCTGCGGATCGTACCCGCGCATGAAGGCTGCCATCCACGCCGCCGCGCGCCACCTCACCAGCTCGGAGGATCGCCCATGAGCACGAAGATTCGGACGCCCATGGACGACGCCGTGCGCGCGTCGCTGCCGACACACGCGACGGCGGAGACGTTTGAGGCCGACGCAATGACCGCTCCGCCAGACGCACCGTCGACCGACTTCTCGCGCCGCCACTTCCTCACGACCGGGGGCGCGGCACTTGTCCTTGGCTTTGTGATCCCCCGCCTCTCGCGCGCCGAAGCACTGGCTCGAGGGGTGATGACTCCCGAAGCGGCGAATGCCGCGGGCGTGCAACTCAATGCCTTCGTCTCGATCGACACGTTAGGCAAGGTCACCTTGGTCACGCACCGCGCGGAGATGGGCCAAGGGGCCTATTCGGTGGTGCCGCAGATATTGGCCGAGGAGCTGGAGATCGACCCGCTGACCATCAGCATCGTCGTGGCGGAGGGTGATTCCGCCAAGTACGGGAGCCAGCTCACTGGCGGAAGTTCGACGGTGCGCGGCGGAATCAACCAGCTCCTGAAGACCGGCGCCACGGCGAAGGACATGCTCGTGCGCGCGGCGGCCAATCGATGGTCTGTCGACCCCGCCACCTGCAACGCAGCCAACGGCCAGGTGCATCACACCGCCAGCGGACGTTCGCTGGGCTACGGCGCGTTGGTCGAGGACGCCGCCAAGCTGACGCCCAACAAGGACGTCGCGCTCAAGGATCGCAAGGCGTGGAAGGTCATCGGACAGTCGATTCCGCGCGCCGATACACGCCTCAAGGTCAACGGGTCGGCCAAGTTCGGGATCGACGTGCGTGTGCCGGGGATGCTGTTCGCCGTCGTCGAGCGCTCGCCGCGCTTTGTCGGCAAGGTGAAGAGCTTCGACGCGACCAAGGCCATGGCCGTACCCGGCGTGAAGCACGTGGTGAAGACCGAACGCGACGTCTTCGGCAAGCGGCGCGAAGGCGTGGCCGTTGTGGCGACGAGCACGTGGGCCGCCATCAAGGGGCGCCGGGCCCTCGTGGTGGAGTGGGACGAAACCGGGATTCCCGACGTGAGCAGCGCGTCGATCGCCGCGCAGAACAAGACGGCGCTGAGCGGCGCACCGTTGGGCTTCAAGTCCAAGGGCGATGTCGCTGCAGCGTTAGGCGCTACACCGGTAGTGGACGCCATCTACGAGACGCCGTACCAGGCGCACGTCTGCATGGAGCCCATCAATTGCACCGCGAATGTGACCGACAGTTCCGCCGAGATTTGGGGACCGGTACAGGCGCCCGACTGGAATCGCGGGCAACTGGCGCAGGCACTCAACCTCCCGATGGAGAAGGTGAAGGTAAACATGACCTTCCTTGGCGGGGCTTTGGTCGGAAGGCGTTCACGGATCCCCCTGAAGCAGCGCTCGTCTCCAAGGCGGTGAAGGCTCCGGTACAGGTGGTGTGGACGCGTGAGGACGATGTCACGGTCGGCCCGTATCGCCCCGGCATGATGTATCGAGTGCGCGGCGCGCTGGGCGGCGGAAAGATCTCCGCGCTCGAGATGACGATGGCCGGGCAGAACATGGGGGAGCAGGAGCCGGGCGACACGCCCAAGAAGCCTAACGACAGTGTCACTGAAGGATTCCCCGAGTCCTACCTGGAGACGATCCCCAACTACCGGTTCGGAGACGTGCCGTTGCTGGCGCCGGTGCCCGTGATGTGGTGGCGGTCCGTGTATGCGTCCACGAACGCGTTCGCATACGAGAGTTTCCTGGACGAAATGGCGCGCGCCGCGAAGATGGACCCCATCGCCTTCCGCAGACAGCACTTCGATTCGCCGCGTCTGCACGCTTTGGCCGACCGCGTTGAATCCGTGAGCGGCTGGAAGCGGCGCAAGGCGGGCGACGGCTACGGCATGTCACTCACATACTGCTTCAGCTCGTGGGCCGCCCATGTGGTGAAGGTCTCGCGCGCCGCTTCGGGCGGGATCGCCATCGATAAGGTATGGACGGTGATGGACTGTGGAGTCGCCGTGAACCCGGACGTCATCCGTCAGCAGGTGGAAGGAAGCATCGTCATGGCACTCGGTGCCGCCACCACGCACCAGATGACGTTCGCGAAAGGGCGCGCGGTCGAGAAGAACTTCGACACGTATCCGCTTCCACGCTTGCGCGACATTCCGCCGATCGAAGTCCACATCATGGAGAATGGAGAGCCAGCAGGAGGCGCCGGTGAGCCGGCCCTGCCAGGCTTCACGCCAGCACTAACGAACGCGATCTACGATCTCACGGGTAATCGCATTCGCACGCTGCCGTTTGACCTGAAGAAGGTGTAACGAGGACGAGGGTCCGACCCTCACTGATTCGTTAGGCTACCGGCGACGCCAATTCTCGCCATCCACGGACTGCATGTCCGTTGCATTGGTGAGCGTGATGGCGAACGCACGGCACACCGTGCTCGCGTCCGGCGTCCCCGGGGGTGCGGCGAACGTGCCCTCCTGGCAGCCCCGCGCGACCTCCGCTGGACCGATTCCCGCGCTGCCAAACCGCATCCCGATGAGATCGATGAACAGATTCTCCTGGGTGTCTTCGGCGAAGAGCCGGATGAATCCGGGTCCGCTCGAGACTTCGCGAAATCGAGCACGCTCGACTCCATCCCGTGTGAACAGCCATGTCAGTGGATCGGAGGTCACTCCCTGCGGACCAGCTGCGTAGTTGAACCCGGGCATCGACGCGCGATGCAAGCACTCGGAGTGGTTCGAACTGCCTGACGCCGAAGATTCGTTCACGCAAACCATACCGAGATTCGTTTCATCAACAATCCCCCAATACGTCGTGCCGTCGCTCCGAAGTCCACCGCGTATCGAGTCCATCGCGGCGTCGGGAGTCAATTCGACAAACCGAGGACACGCGCCATCGCACCGATATGCTGGCGCGACGGAAAATGAGAAATGCTTCACGAAGACCTCGCCGCGATTGTGGGCAGTCGCGACCTGACTCAGGCCCGTCATGCCCCCGTCGGCCGGAGGGCACTCCTGTTTGACGGTGTAGGCGACCGCTTGCCTCGCATTGCCGCTAAGCGCGACGTACTTCTCCCCACACGCCTTCAGTTGCAGGACCACAATGCCGTTCTTCACGCGCATGACGGTGCCCGGTGCCACCCATCGGCACAACCCAGCAGGTGCAACCTGCCCTGCCGAAATGATTACCTCGTCGAACCCGCCCGGGTCAGCGGCCGGGCATGGCGTTGCTTGCCCGTGCGCTCGCCCAACAGGCACCGCGAACAGCACAACCGCGATCAGCCCAAACCGAACGTGGAGCCGTCGTGTCATGGTCACCTCTCGGCGTTGGTACGGGAAGATTGCGACATCAAAGGACAATCCGCCACCACGCAGGGGCGGGTCGGGCCGTTGCGCGACCTACGACCAGCGAGATATTCCATGCGCCTAGAACCCTCCCAAGCCCTCTTTCGTGACCGCGAAACCCGCGAGGTCCGTCTTCATCAGCTACAGCCGCCAGGCTGCGTCGGGCAACGCGCAGGCACTGTATCGCGCGCTCGTCGAGGTCCTTGGGCCGTCGCGTGTACTTCGACGTCGGCTCGATACGATTCCGCTGGGCGAGGACTGGCGAAGGGCGGTCGTCAACGCGATCGAAGAATCCGGACCTGCTTCTCCTAGTGGTAGATCCGAACCTGGGACAGCTACTGAGCGATGAGGCCAACGCGGTTCGGTTCGAGGTGATCACGGCGCTCACGAATCAACGACGCGTGGTGCCGATCCGCGTCCAGGGAGCCGAACCCCTCGGCGCGCAACATCTCTCCGGGGCGTTGTCGCTGCTGGCGAACGCCAACTCACCAGCGATCCGCCCGGACACGGCCGTGGCCGATGTCAACCGGATCGTCGAGGTACTTACGGGATACGCACCTGGCGCGGTGCGCGTCGCTGATCGGTGGGACGCGATTGTCTGCGGCGGCCTCGCCGCCATCGCCGTGCTCGCGTGGGCATCGTACGGACGGCGCGTGTTGAACCTGGCCGAGACTTGGCTGTGGGCGTCGGCGGTCATCCTGCCGTGCCTGTCATGGTGGCATGGCCGTCGGCTGTTGCGCTTTCCCGCTTCCGCAACTGGGACGTCGGCGGTGCGCTATGGCGTGGTCCGGAGCCTCGTGATCGAGAAGGCGTCGCAAGCGCGCATGTGGGGGATGGTTGCGTTGCGTCTGTATCGGCTGCCGCACTTGCCAGGAGAAACGGGGTATCTTCGTTGCCCGGTTCGAGGGCGATCCGGCAGACCGTGTGCAGCGCGGCTGGATCGAACGACTAGGCGACGAACGCCGAAAGCTGGACGCCTTGCCTCAGTTGATTCTCACGAGCATGCGCTGGCCACCGCCGCACTGCCTCGCCGTGTCAGCGACGATGGAGTCGCTCGGCGATTGGCCGCTGAGCTGGGCGCGAGTGTCGTGATATGGGGCCGAGCCCGCACTACCGGCGACTCGGTCGTGGCGTCCACGGTGCACGTTGAATTCGTGGACCGTCCCGGCATGATCCGGCACGGAGGCGACGTCGTGGAGGAAACCGGACGACTCGCCGGTCCAGAACACCTCGAGATCGCGAGCAATGTCGCGAGCCTCCAGACCTTGCTACCGCGCCTCTTGGTTGCGTATGACGTGTACCGCGACGCCGCCGACTCGCTCCGCGCGTCTGGGCTGACGGACCTCATCTCCGCGACGCTGGCCAACGCATCTGACCACGTTGCCTCTGACGGTGTAGCGCAGCGCGCCACGACGGCCCGCTCGGCGCGCCAAGCGAGTCTCTTGGACGGTGACGACGACGCCGTCCGCAGCGTGAGCGCGATGCTGCATTTCCTGCGTGGGAACGTGCACGTCCGCTTTGGTGAGGATAGCGCCGCACGCGCTGATTTTGAGGCGGCGATCACCGCCACGGCGTCGCGCGAACTCGCCTCACGGCCCCCGACGTACGTGGAGGCGCTCAACAACCTCGTCTTGCTCGATATCCTTGCCGCCAGGTACGACAGCGGGTGGGCGCGCCTGCAGACGGGTATCGGCGCGTGCCCAGTGCTCGCGCAGCCGACGAGCACCGGCCCCGATGGGGCCGCGGCCTGCTCATACCTCGCCTACCACAAGGGGTGGCTGTTGCAGCGGAGCAGAAAGTACGCGCAGGCCGACACGGCACTGTGGGCCGTTCGCCCCGGACAGGGTGTCGAAGATGTACTGCTTGCGAAGACGCACCAGGCGCTCGCCTACGGGGCCGTACGGCAGGCGGCCGACTCCACCGCATCGCCCGCTCGAATCGACAGTTTGCTTTCACGCGCTGAACGCGACGCTCGCGCGGCCATGAGCATCATTGGGCGTGCCGTCGCGGACTCGACCGCGTTGCGGTCGATCGCGGGTCCGTGGCGAATTACTGGCGCGCGAATTTCCCTCGCGCGTCGTGAGTGGTCCGTGGCACTCGACACCTTGCGTCACGTGCTTGCGACCGTGCCCGACGATTCGGCTAGCCGAGCGCGCTACTCGCCGGCGTTCTTGCTCGCCGCGGCTGCAACGAAGTGTCTCTCGTTGACGAACAGAGCAGATTCCAGTGAGGCAGTGACATACCTCGGGAACTTTGTTAGCGCGCACGGAGACTTCGCGGAGCTCGCTGAGTACAACCGTATCACGGCCCGGTGCACGTCAGCGGCGCACTGACGGTCGTCGGTTGTTGTAGCTGACGTTGGGTTTTATCTCGTCTATCGATCTAACGTGCTAGCGGACGGTAAAGGCTTGCACCCCGTGGAAGCCGGGGACGATCACCGTATCGCCTACGACAAGTGGTGACTCATTGAACGTCCCGTAGCCGCTAGCTGACACGCCCCGCGTCCACATAATCTCGCCCGTCGCAGCGTTGACCGCCGTTAGGCCCGATGAGAGATCGCTCGCGAATACTGCATCGCCGGCTACAACGAGGGCCTCGATGATCGTTCCTCGTTGCAGGTCTCGCTTCCAGCGCAACTTGCCGTCAACTGCACCATAGGCGACGAGGACGCCGGTAGAAGACCCCGCAATTAACAGGTCGCCGGACACAGCGAGTGGTCGACTGTCATTGTAGGCATTCTGTTCTGGGAGCGGATCGACGATCCAACGAACGGAACCGTCGCTCTGCGAGAGCGCAAAGATGCGACCATCCTCGTTCGAGACGTAGACGAAGTCGGACCAGATCGCGGCTCGCATCAGGCTCCCCGCCCATGCGAAAGGAACGCGGTGGTCCAGGTCCCGCCGCCAGCGAGTCATGCCCGTACTCGCGTCAAGTGCGATGAGGCCGCCGCCAGGTACCAAGGACGTGTCGGACCGATAGGCGATGTAGAGTGTCCCGGCGTGAAACAGTGGCCGCGCGGGAAACATGCGGCGAGGCTCATTGGGAACCCGAACGTGCCATCGCTCGGCGCCCGTTTGTGCATCGACGGCATACACATCCCCTTCGTATGTGGGCGCGAAAACCGTCTCTCCGTCCGTCGCGCTCCCGAGCCCAAGGCCATACTCGCCCGTTGGGAAGTACCGCCACTTCAAGGCAACGGTGCGCGCGTCGTATCCATTCAGCCCGTAGTCAATGGCGACGATGACCCCCTTCACCAATTGAATGTGCGCGCTCAGCCAACCGCCGGATCCGCCAGAATCCATCAGGACGTGCCAGCGAATCCTGCGAGTCGCTCGGTCGATCGACACGAGCCCGTGTTCGCGAGACGTCGCGACGAAGTACGCGGAATCATCGACGACGATGTTCCCGTGCGTCTCAGGGAGGGCGACGCTCCAGGGAAAAGCCCGCGATGGCGCCGTTGGTTCCGACTGCGCGCACGCCGCGGCCAGCGCGGCGCAGACGAGGATGGCACGGATTCTTGCCCGCGTTAGGTGCGCTTTGGCTGCAGCAACCTTGTTGCGCCCGCAGTCCACGACTGGCATCCGCTTCACGCTAACGACGCCAGCGAAGCTGCGTGACCACGCCGACCGACGCTCTTGTTTCATCGCCAAGTGAAAATCGTGTCGTTCCCACCTCAATCGACCCGTGACGCGTGCGCCGAACGCTCAGGTCGATCGCCGCGTCTCGGTTCACATAGGTGCGCACCCCGACGAGCGGGCCGTACGTCGAGAGCCCCTTGGTGTCGTTCGAGAACGTTCCCGCTTCCGCAAACGCGCCGGCGAACGGCACCACGCGGCTCGCGAGCGGAATATAGAGGCGACCAAAGCCCTCGACTTGATGTGCGGAACTCTGATACGGAGTGAAGTACGCGTAGTCGGCGTTGATTCCGAGTTGCAGCCAGCGTGTGAGGAAGGGTGCGACCAGTAGCTGACCGCTCCATTGTCCATCAGCGCGAGGGTCCGCGTAACTATACACGAAGACGTCCCAACTACCGAACGATGGAGCGATGCGCGGTGCCGTGGACGCGCGGCCGCCAACATAGGGATCGAGATAGAGCACGACTTCTGAGACGGGGCGACGATAGTGCACATAGTGGCGATAGCGATACTCCAACCGAAGCGCCGCCGCCGGCGTAAGGAAGTGCAACCAGCCAGCCTGCCCGCCTAACGTGGTGACTGGCGCTGTGTGCGAGTTGCCCCCTCGGGACCCGAAAAGGCCAACGTACGGTCGCGAGTCCACATGGTGACCGACGTACAGGTTGCCCAGCACGGCGACCGAACCGCCGTAGTAGCGCGGCTCACGATCGTCACCGCTCGCCCATGAGCTCCCGCTGATGCCAAAGCCCAACTGCAGCAGATCGGTGAGAAACGGCAGGTAAGTGGTGCTGACGTTCACATCGCGATGGTGCGACGCGTCTGCTGAGCCAATCGCGATCAGTCGCGCCGAGCCGGCCACGGTTGCAGCCCCGCTATCTTGGCTTTTTGCGGTCAACGGCGAGCTACCTACGATAACAACGAGTACGAGGTACGTCACTCCGACCGATCGCAACCTGCTGCCCGTATTCCCCACGGCCCCTCCCTGGTGACGACGCTCCTGCTACCCGAACGACGGATTCGTGTTCGAAAGTAGTGAGTATAGGACAAGCCAATAACATCGCTCCACAGTCGCCTAGCGCAGGATGTCGACCCAACCGTCATGGTTCGCGACGAGGAGAGTCCGGCCGTCAGGTGAGAGAGCCATCCGCTTCGGTTCACCGCCGAGTGAGATGAATTTCCGTACGTGTCCAAGCTGCTGATCCAACACCACGACGCCCGCTGGAGCCTGGCAGCTGACGAACCCCAAAGTGCCGCCGGTGCTCACCACGAGGTCGTATGGAGCGCATGGAAGCGGAACCCGCGATACTGGCTGCGTCGTTACTGTGCTCAGCCCTTTACCCCCGATTCAACACTTCGGCACCGGCACGACCCTCGCCGGAACGCTCCTTGCCCCGGCTGCAACCAGCTGCGCGTTGAGCGCCCCCAGTTCAGTCCCATTGATTGCGCGCCAGCGCGCAAGTGTCTTGGTGAGATCTCGGCACGCCAGCGCAAACCCCGCGAGCGCCGACGGCGTGGGTGCGAGATCTCCGGAGTCCTGAGTCATGAACTGATCCTGCAACCGTGAGTGAATCGAGAACAGGTCCGTAGGAGGCGTGCCAGAGAACCCAAAGCTGAACGGTCGATCCTCTGACGCGACGCCGCCAATAGAATCGAGCTTCGCGCGGTATGTCTTCAGGGTCTTGGCGAGGTCCGAGGTGGAGTCGGCGACCTTTACCGTTTCGAGCGCCGTCCGCATCGAGTCGAGCTGCTGGTACCCATTGAAGGACGCTCGCATCGCTGCATCGATCTTCGCCACCAGTGCTCCTTGCGCCCGGAGCGCGACCGCGGTGGCCGGCGATCGTGGATCGTTGCGCACGCTGACGGTGCGCGAGTAGCTCTTCCCGTTAACCGTCAGCTTCACCGTGTAGGTGCCAGGAAGCACCAAAGCCCCCTCGGGTGAAGGCGGAGTGGCACCGGGGTTCCCATTGATTTCGTACGTGTGAGCGAACACCGGCGGTGGATCGTACCGCAGGTCCCACACCGCCCGATTGGTGCCCGCGTCTGTCGGCAGATGGTACGGTGCGGACAGCCAGAAGTTGGGAAAGTTGGGGTGAGACGCTTCTTTGACCGGTGCAGCAGCGGTGCTCGTTAGGTGGCGCACCATGGCGCCGGTCGAGTCCATCACGTCGAGTGTGATTTCGCCAGAGGGTTGGGTTGCCAGCCAGTAGTTGATCACCGCCCCATCGGGGGGATTCTTCGCTTGCGGCACGTCGAGCGGGTAGGGCGTGTTGTAGCCGGTGTTCCGACGCACCCGAACGGCGGGATCGGGCGCGAAGAGATGCACCGGCCCATTCGCCACGTCGGCCGTCATCTGCCGTATCACGGCGTAGTCGTCCAAGACCCAGATCCCCCGACCGTACGTCCCGACCACCATGTCGTTGCCGGCGAACTCGATCGCTCGAAACGACGTCGTCGGCAGATTCAGCCGGAGCGACTGCCAGTGATCGCCGTCGTCGAATGACACGAACAACCCGCTCTCGGTCCCGGCGAACAGCAACCCCGCTCGTTTCGGATCGGCCCTGACCACGCGCACGGTACTCCCGTTAGGCTCCGCGCGCGGCAGGCCATCGGTGATGGGTTGCCAGGTCTTGCCGTAGTCGCGCGTGCGATAGAGGTAGGGCGCATCGTCGCCCAGGCTCTGCACGTTCACGGCGGCATACGCTTCCCCGGCGACGAACGGCGAGGCCTCCACCTTTTCGATCAAGGCAGCAGCCGGATACGGCAGGTTGGGAATCGTGGCGTCCGCCCACGTCTTCCCCTCGTCCCGCGTCACCTTGATCAGACCGTTGTTGGTGCCGACCCAGATGGTCCCTCTACCAACTGGTGACGCGGCCATGCTCTCGATCGCGCCAGGCCGCGGACCGTTAGGCGGTGCCTCGGCACTGTCGGGCGGTGGTTTCACGCCGGCCGGGTAAGTGAGGTCGGGGCTCAGCTTCCGCCAATGCGCGCCACCGTCTATCGTCGACATCACGACCTGAAAGCCGGCCAGCAACTGGTGCCGATCCCACGGCGCAAAGACCAGTGGTTGTGAAAACGACAAGCGAAGATGCAGCGACGGATCGGCCGCTGGACTCACTGAGGCCCGCTGGCTGGTCGGCATGTGGAGCTTGAGCACATCGATCCCGGTCGCATAGACCGTATTGGGATCGAGCGGATCGGGGATGATCGTCCCCCACTCCCATCCGCTCACAGGAGTCCAGTCGATTGGGTAGACGGCGCCGAGGTCGCCGCGAGCGCGCGTTCGGATGGTGCCCGCGTCCTGTTGCGAGGCGTAGATCCAGTAGGGGAAAGAGTTGTCGATCGAGATGTGGTACACCTGCTCTGTGCTCTGATTGTACCACGAACTCCAGCTCTCGCCCCGGTCGAACGTGACGATGGCCCCCTGATCGTATCCGAAAATCATGCGGCGCGGGTTGGTCGGGTCAATCCAGCCAGCCTGCGGGTCGTCGCCGCCAGGTGCACCCCGGAAACCGGTGAACGTCTCGCCACCATTTGTGGAGATGTAGGCCGTGGTGGCGAACGTGTAGACGATATCGGGGTTCTTGGTGTCCACGAGCACGCCGCAGTTGTAGCCGCCCTGCGCGTTTCGGATTCGCTTGTCCGACGGATCCATCTGACGCCAGGTGGTCCCGCCGTCATCGGACCGATAGAGCCCGTTGTTGGTGATGAGATAGACACGCTGAGCGTCAGTATTCATCGCCACCGCGACGGCGGAGATTCCGTTGAACCTCGGCATCCCACCGCCCGTCAGCTCCTTCCAGGTAACCCCGCCGTCCACCGACTTGAAGAGACCCCCGGTGGTGGCTGCGTTAGGCGCCGGCGGCGTGCCGCGGGGCGTGATCCCGCTGGCGGGCGTCGGTGCAGCACCGGTCTTTCGCATGGAGGCGAAGACCACGTCAGGTCGATCGGCGGCGATCGCCATCCGCGACACGCCGACCGAGTCGCTCACGTACAGCGTCTTGCTCCACGAGTTACCACCGTCCGTGCTCCGATAGACGCCTCGGGCCTCACCTTTGGTTCGACCGCCTTGCGCGCCGACGAGGACCACGTCGGCGTTGCGCGGATCGACGATGACGGCGCCGATGCGTTTGGTGGCCTCGAGCCCCACATGCCTCCACGTCTTGCCGGCGTCGGTGGAGCGATACATGCCATCGCCGTCGTTGCCGTAGACTTGCCCGGTGCCGACATAGACCACGTTCGCGTTAGAGGGCGCGACGTCGAGCGCACCGATGGACGACGCCGTGGTCACGGAGTCGAAAATTGGAAACCAAGTCTCTCCCGCACTGGTCGTCTTCCACACGCCGCCAGCTGGCGTGCCGGCGTAGAACGTGCCGACCTCGCCGAGTGCTCCGGCGGTAGCGGAGATGCGCCCGCCTCGGAATGGGCCGACGTTGCGCCAAGCCAATCCTGACAGAAGTTGAGCCGGCACGGGCGCGGAAGCGGGCGAACTGAACCCGAGCAGCAGCCCGAGTGTCGTACTGAAGACCAGTGAGGATGCTCTTCTCATGACAGGAGCCGAGTGAGTGCTGATGTGACGAACGGAGTTCGGTGATCGGGTTCGATCAACGATCCAGTAGTTATGCTACTGTCGAGACCGAGCCCCCGCAAAGCGCGGCGCCCGGCGCAGTGGGCTGTCGCGCCGCCGCCGTCGATGCGATGAGCGCACCATAGGCGAGGCATGACCATGAGCGCACACGTCCCACGCCGCCAGCAGTCGCCAACAGGGCCGTTACGCAAATGGGACGGGCCGCCGGAACTACACCGGAACCCGTCCCACTCGTATGCCAGACGCTTTACCTACTCCGGCACCTCAAACCGAATCTCCACCCGACGATCCAGCGGGTCCGCCACTTCCTTGTTCGCCGGTGTCGTCGGAGTTGGCTCGCCATGCGAGCCCTCGATCACCTTGGCCGCCGACGTCAGCTCCATCCGCAACAGGTCCGCCACGGTCTTCGCCCGCTTCGCCGCCAGGTTCCGGTTGAACTTCTCCTTCCCTGTCGCGCTCGCGTAGCCCTCCACCGTGATCGGGATGCTGCCGTTGCGCAGGCGGTTGTAGCGCACCTCATTCTCGGCCTTGAGCGACGCCAAGCGTTGCTTCAATCGCTCCACCCACTTGGCGCTCAGGTCGGACTGCTCTTCCTTCTCGAACAGATAGACGCCGAAGAACTTGTACACGCGCGGAATGGCCAGCTTGGTATCCTGCACATTCCCGAACGTCGTCTTGTTGATGAACTCCACGGACACACGTTCGTTCTTGTCCAGATCCAGGTCGATGAACCCATCAGACTCAACGGAAATCTTCCCGGAGAAGTCGTACGCCTTCTCGCCGATGGCTGGATCCCACTTGGCGTCCTTGAAGATGAAGTCAATCTTGGACGATTCTGCCTTGGGGGCGGAGCCATTCTTCGCCACGAACTTCACGGCAAACTTCTCGTCCTTCAGGCCCGTGGAGTCCTGAACCACGCGCGTGATCTGCGCCGCGCGAATGTCGTGGCCGTTGTACTCGAAGATGACTCGAAACTTGAAGTGGTACGTATTGCCACCGTCCAGGTTCAGGCGCGCGACGTCCTTCTTGCCAATGCTCGGCTGCGTGGCCTTGAGCATGAAATCCGCGCTCTTTCGCCGCCACTGCTGTGACGCGGCGGTGTCTTCGTGCAGGATCTCGGCGATGTCGCTCTCCACGGAGAACTTCCCTTCCTCTGGGCGCGCAGCCCACTTCTTGAAGATCCCCTTGGCGAGGTCCCACGCGTCTCCAGCGATATCGAGTGCCTTGGCTCCACTACTGGCGGCGGCAGCAGGTGACAGGGTGAAGCCTAACGCAGTCGCGTCGGCGGAAGTGACAATGGCGTCCGCGGCGCCGCCGCCCTGATCCTTCTGGAACCGCACGAATGCCATGGCCGTGCCGGGCCCGAGCTCGCCGTCGACTTTGCCGGAGTAGTACTTCTTGGCGTGCTTGGCCAGCCCAGATTGCAACTGGCGGACGTCGTCCCCGTTGCTCCCAAAGCGCAGGCGTCCGAGCGTCGTGTTGCCGCCGGCGGCTAACCGCGCCTCGCGGCCGGTGAGCAGCACGTAGGCATGCGCCTGCCCGTCATTCGCCGTGGGATGGGTGTTATCCAGCCCGAGTGCGCGGCGGAAGTCCGCCCACGCCCCGGACGGAGTGTCACTCGACGAGGTGCCGGGAATAGTGTTGCATCCGGCGGATGAGTAGTCGGGGACGGTGGAACTGCCTGTGTTCACGGTGACAATGCCGGGGTGGATGTTGTCGTTCGGCACGGTCTTGTCCCACGTGTCGCGCACGGTGTACGTCAGGTCGTCTTCCGTGCGAAGCACCAACACTTCATCATCATTGCGCAGCGCCCCCTGAATGCGTCCGGGATTGTCCACCAGCTCGCCGCTGGCATTCCGCTTTTTGGCGCGATGCGTCCCGACCGTGAGTTTGTACCGCCCCGTCGGCAGCAGGTTGGCCTTTTTGCCGTGATTCTCCCGGTAGGTCTCCATGTACTCCCAGTTAGGCACCGTGGAGGCCTGGAAGGCAGCCAGCGTATCGGTCGAACGGTCCCACACGCCAATCACGCAGCGATTGTCGATGTGGTTGGGTTCCACTTCGCGCAGCGTGACCTGCTTGCTCAACGTCGGCACGTCGGCGTCCATGGTGCATCCACGCAGCCCGAACACCACCTTCTGGCTTACGCCATCCAGCGTAAAGCGATTGAAGCGCACGAGCCGGTCCAAGATCGCCGCGGTCAGGTCAAACGGCTTGGTGTCGATGGCCGTCGCTAAGTGCCGATAGTCAACACAGTCAGCGTCCGCGGCCCAATGGACGTCGGCGGCGCCCATGACCTTGGGAGCGTCCAGCCCGTGAGCAAACGAGGAGTGAGCACGCGCGCCATGGTGCCCGCCGCCGCCCCATCCACGGTGGCCTTCGCGGTACGACGGCTCAAACTCGGCGTCATCCACGGTCGCGAAGCGTCCGACCTCTAGCGACTGCGCGTACGTTCCCACGCGTGCCGAGACTGAGCGCGCCACGTTCAGCAGCGTATCGTGCGGCCAGTGGACAATCTGGATGCGCGGCGCGCTCTTTGGGTCGAGCGCCTCTTCCTCGTACTTCTTCACGAAGGCGCCGTAGTTCTCTGGGTACGCCTTGCCGCCAGCCGGATCTACGATGTCCAGCGATGTACCTGCCGGTGTGCCGTCACCGTGAATGCCGGTGATGAGGCGGGCGTGGATGGAGAATCCCGCGCCGGGCTTCTCGTCGGTAGTCACCCAAATCGGTCCGTAAGCTCGGAGCAGCGCTTCCCACCCCGCTACGGTCCGACTCTGCGGATACTCGTAAGCCAGCCCCGCTGCGGCGAGGAATGTCGCCTTCTCGCCCGCGGTGAGCCCCTGGTTGTTGCTGAACTTCGTCAGGTAGGTAGCGCCGATCTGCCCCATGACCGTGGCGATGGTCATCGACTGCTGCTTGCGCCAACACGTCATCATGGTCGCGACCGTGGCCCAGCAGGTCATCCCCGAGGGCTGCGCAATGGGCGCGACGAAGCCCGGTACGGAGTAGTCGACGGCGGACGACGCCTTGGCCAGCGCGGGCTTGGCCGCTGGTGCAGCCGACGGAGCGCTCGCCGTTGGTGGCGTCTGCAGCGGAGCTTTCGCCTTCCGCTTCTTCTTCGCGGGGCGTTCGCGTTGACGCGTGGCGGCGGGTCCTAACGAGTTAAAGAGGTCCAGCAGTCGGTTGGGCATGGCGATAGTCTCCAGCGCTACTCAGGCGTGCGCGACGTAGATGCCTTGCTGCTTGATTTCCTGTCGGCCCAGCGTTTCCTGCTTCTCCACGAAGCGCTGGTAGGTCTCGGTGTACTGCGCACCGCGGTTCGGCAGGTGGAACACGTTCATCCCGGCCTCCCACGGATCGTTGATGTAGACGACGGTCCCCGTCGGCGTGCCGTCCCCCACCATGCCGGTGACCACACGCACGTGCGGCCCGGGCTCGGCAGAGGCCACCCACAACGGTCCATGACTCTTCAGCAGGTCGGCGAACCCCTGCACCGTGTAGGTCTGCGCTGGCTCCGCCGTCAGCCGGAACACGTTGAACATGTGCGTGTCTTCCGCGTTCAGCCCGGTCTGGTACTGTGCCCAGTATCCGGTGGCGCGGGCGATCTCTGACGGATCGATCGACATATGGTCGCGCCAGCCAACCACCATCGCCGCACCCGCAGCCCAGCAGGAATACCCCGTTTGTTGGGCCACGAGCTGCACCTGGTGGCGCACGTTGATGGCGCCGCCGAGTGACTGTGCGGGGGTTGGCGTTTGAACGGCCGGTTGCGGTGCGAGTTTGACCAGATCGGCGATCAGTACGTCACCCCCTGGCATGGCAACCGGCGCCGGCGTCGCGTCGGGAGTCGGCGCGGCGTTCACTGGCTCGGCGTCGAGCTGGCGATCGAGTACCGAGAAGACCTGAGAGAGCTGCAACGACGGCAGGCGGAACTCGGTGGCGTAGTTCATCCCCTTGGCCATCGTGTCGAAGATGGCGTGGCTCTTTGAAGAGGCCTGAGAGGTTCCGGGGGCGGGCGCCGCCTCTTCATCTGAGGGAGGCGTAGGCGGGGTGGAGTTTGGCGGCGGATGTTGCACGCGTTCCGCCAGCTCCGCCAAGTCGGACTCCACGGCGGCCATCTGCGCGGTAAAGGACGCCGCTTCTTCCGATACCTCCATCCGCGGGGCCTCGACATCGACGCGGTCGACCGACGGTGTGTACACCTCCTCCACCGAGTCGCTCTCCGCCTGCGGGTAGTCCTCGTCGGGACTCAGCGTCACCGTGGGCGTGTCATCGCCGTCGTCCTCGAACGCCTCGACCTCAATGCCCAGTGCTTGCGCGTGGGGCGCCGGTGTTGCGCCAGCATCGTCCGTCGGCAGCTCAACCTTTGGCGCCGCGGGGTACGCAATGGCATGCTCACAGTGGATGGCGCCACCGGTGTCAAAGCTTTGCGCAACCGGCGCCGTCGTTGGGGTCGGAGTGCTCGGCGTCGCGATACCAGGCGCCGCCTTTGGGCTCGTCGCCTGAAGACCGCCCTTGCGGCATCGCTTCTTTCGTGCGTGCCCCTTGGTACCCTTGCCGTTGTGCCCGTTAGGCGTGGCGGTGAGCAGGTCGTCCAGCTGAAAGAGAGAGACCAGTCGGTTCTTCATGTGCGCCTTCTCCTCACGCGTGAACGTCGAGTGTGATCACCGCGTACGGATCGAGTGCCACGCGCAGCTCGTTCACGCCATCGCGAAGGGTGTTGGGGTCCAGGCCAAGACGCAGTTCGCGGTCGCTGGCGGAGAGCACACGGACGGGGACGCCGTTCAGGGTCGCCAGGGGGAACTCCCCCACGGAGGCCGCCATCGCCAGGTTCGCCCCCTCCAGCTGCAAGTGCTTGGTGTTCTCCCCTTCAACGAGCATGGCCTTGGCAACCGACGGCGCGTTCTGACGGCGCTTCGTCCGGTTGATGATGTTGGCAAGCTTCGAGTAGTCGACCGAGCTGCCGGCGCGTTTGAGGTCCACGTTCTTCTTCTCCATGCGCTCGATGTCGTTCACCGTGGTGACGCCAATGCGGTGCAACTCCTGCTTGGTCTGGTCGTCGATGTCGTCGACCACGTCAATCGCGATGTCGTCCGCCGATGGCGGGTCCTTGGTGGTCTCGCGGATTTGCCGGTCGGTGATGGAGCCGAGTTGAAAGGCGATCTTGGCCGCGCCGGTCTCACCCGGACCGGCGGTGCTGAAACGCAAGTCGCGGCCGTCGAAGTCCGGGAAGAGCTGCAACTCCAGGTTCAGGTCGCGCACCGTATATGTCAGGCGCCGATTGATCCCCTTGAGCGCGAGCGTATCCTGCGCCCGATCCAGCTCCAGGATCAACGAATCCAGAAAGGAGTTCAGCTTCCAGCTCGGACTACTCTTCGCCATGCGGCTCCCGTGCGATGTGCATGGTCAGCTTGTGAAAGGCCGGCAAGACGGTGGTCTCCGTGTACTGCGTGGGGGTGGAGCCGCGCACCTGTACCCGGTCCTGCGCATCGGGTCGCACCGCCAGTTCAATCGCTACCGAAAGGGTGATTCCCTCGATCTCCATGGCACGACCCAAGGTCGTGCTCAAAGGGAATTGCGTGTTGGCGCCGGCGGGATCAGTTCCGATAGCAACGTCGGCCTGATCCTCGTCGACGGCAGCGTCGATGTCGCCGAGTGCTTCCAGCAGGACGCCAAAGGGCGGCAAGTCACCGTCGAAGGTGTCCTCATCCAGTGCCGGCTCCGGCAGCTCCCACGCGCTCACACGGCACCTCCGCCGGGTCCGTCACGCGTGGGCCCTTCGGCGGGCTTCCCTGCCTTGGGCTCCAAGGTGACGGGGGCTAGCCCGACGGTCTTGTCAAAGAGCACTTCCATCCCGTCCAACATCACGGGAGCGTCACCAGCGGCTCGGCTATACCCCGCGCTGAACACTGGAAAGTCGGTTCGTGTCGTCATGTCGCGATCCTCGCAACAACCAGGTGCCGTGAGTTACACGACGGGCAGTGAGGCTGGGTGTATTGGCAGCGCGTCGTCATTTGGATGTCCTCGCCCCGATCACGTGCAACGTGACCGGTATCGGGAAGGGCACGCGCTCCTCGGTGAGTTCTCGCACGTGGGAGTCAGCGTCTGTGGACGCCGCCTTGAACAGCACGACCTGTTGGAGCTTGACCTCGGGATAGGCCCAGATGGCGGCCGTCAGCCCCGACTTCCCACTTAACGTGGCGTTGAAGCGCGCCGCGCTGTTGAATCGCGACACAAAGTCGGAACTCCCCAGCGCACCCAGCTGCGCCTCGTTGAGTGGCTTGCCGGTGGACACCAACGGAATCAGCGCGTTCAGCGCCCCTAACGAGGTGTTCATCCCGCTCTTCAGGCGACCCTTGCGCACCTTCTCCTTATCATCGGGAATGTTGGTCGTCGTCTCGATAGGTGCATTGCTGGCTCGCGTGGGCTCCAGCACGTAGTAGTACTTCCCTTCAAAATCCACCTTGAAGAAGTCCGTCGTGAACGAGCCCTGCCACACCTTGTGCCAGAACGGGCGGAACTTGGCCACATCATTCAGCGGCACGACGGTTCCCTCTTCCACGCGGTCGAAGATGTACTCGCCAATGAGGGTGATCAGCTGCGACCGGCTGGTGCCGATCACCTTCTGCTTGGCGTTCTTCCAGACCAGATAGGCGCAGACGAGATACTCTTCGCCCTGGGCCAGCCCCTTCGTGTCTTCCTTGGTGAGGGCGGTGCGCACGGTTATGCGCCCTGTGCTCGCCTGCGGAATGGTGAACATGCGCCGCGCCAGGATCTTCCGCGTCGCTGGGTTCTTCACCATGAGCGTCAAGCGGGCGTCGCTGACCGGGCGAGGCGTCTCGAGGTCAAACGGAAAGGCGATCTCGTCACCCGCGCGATAGCACACTCGCGAGCGCCCGTGAATCATGACGGGCGAAGCCCCGGCGAAGGTCAGCTTCACCGACTCCACACGCCGGTAGGCGGGCTCTCCTTTCTCGCGCGTCACACCAGGTTCAACGGCGGACGCGAAGCCCATCTCCTTCAGCAGGTCGTCGACCGGTGCGTGAACCCCCATCGGATTCAACGCTCGCAGGTGTTCGTTCTCCTGCTTGTCGTGGTCCAAGCCGAGCTTGCCGATCTCCTTCATGGAGTCGGTGACGGCGCCGATGATCTTCGAGGGATCCGTGTGGTCGAGCACCGCCTTGATCGTCTCGGGATTCAGCACCTTCTCCAGCAAGGGGGCCAGCGCCGGCAGCGCCGCCAGCAGCGCCGGGGCAATGGCGGCACGGGAGTACTCCGGCGCGGAGGCGGCGAGGGACTTCGCCTGCGGGGTACCTCCCGCTCCTCCCGCTTGCAGCTGCTGAAGGAACTGCATGATCAGCTGCACCGTCTCGGGCTTGAGCAGGGTCTCGAGTCCTGGAGGCGTGACCACGGCCGTGCCTCCGCCTCCGCCGCCACCACCGCCGCCTTGCGGGGCCTTGGCGCCGCCTAACAAGCTGCCGATCATACCACCGATGTCGCCCCCGCCACCGCCGACCAAGCCCTTCAAGACCGGCATCGCCTTGCTGACCAGTCCTCCCAACACGGGCAGGATGGAGCCAAGGAACATCGCCGTTGAGACTGGCGGCACCTCGCGATACGACATGGGAACGGGGCCACGCCAATTCGTCGCGGCGCCATATCCATCGTCATCAATAGAATACGGATCCATCGGATCTCTCAGGCTGAAAGAGAGTGTGGGAAAGTCCTCGCGCCCGCGTGGCACCACCGCCACGCGCACGATATCCGAGACCGCTGGCCCCTCACGGGCCTTGGTGCGATACGAGGTGACCTGGACCGTGCGGTGGTCGCGATCAAATCGATCGGCGGGCACTTCAAAGGTCGTTCGCCCCATGGCCGATACCGGCAATGGGCCAACGATCGGCGACGTGAACTGCGTGGCACCGAGCATCGGGAAGCCGGAGTCTCGCGTGACCGTGTCGTCGCCCACGGCGTACTGGAAGAAGCGATTGCTTCCCAGTTCCAGGGCGAACGCCACTGCTCCCGGAGACCCCGGGACCCGGCTCGGCCGCAAGATCGCCAGCGCCATCGGTTACACACGGGGCGGAATGGCCGGCTGGCCGGGATTGCCACCAGGTGCAACGCCGGGGGCGCCAGCGTCGCCACCCACGGCCTGGCGATCGGCTGGTGTGACCCCCGAGTACATCTTGGCGAAATTGTCCAGCGCGAAGTAATCGCTCTTGAAGATGATCTCGACTTCCCCCGCCAGCTTCGCCTCAAGACTCGTCGTCGCGGTCGACTTGGCGGACGAGATGGAGATCTGCGTCTTGGAGTCACTCCGCGTATGACCTCCCGCCGGACCGCCGAACACCGAGCCGATGAGCCCACCGCTGGCCCGGATGGACGTGCCTGACGAGTGGGCCTCCTTCATGGCCGCCTTGTCTGCCTTTTGGATCTGTTCACCCGCCTTGATATCGAACAACACCGAGGCTTTGACCTTACCTCGTTCGACGACCAGACGCGTGATGCCCATGAGGATCGTTTCGCGAAGAAGTGCCCGCTGCTCCTTCGCCATCGCGATCTTCGCGTCCATGATCTTCGCTTTCACTTTGTTGTCACCGATGTCGACCGGCTCGCCGTCCTTGGTGGTGAGCACGGTTTTCGGCTTCCCGTCCTTGTCTGGCTCCTTGTCGTCGAAGTCGATCGAGAACTCATCACTGTTGTTCTCGGCCAGGTAGCCAAAGGCGGTGGTGTTGTCGATCGCGTTCGCGAACTCCGCGACTGATTTTGTCGCCGTCTTCAACAGCTTCTGGTAGGACTCCATCTGCTGCAGTGTGACCTGCAGGTTCGCATCGAAGACACCCTTCAATAGGTCGCGAACGAACTTAGGGAAGTCGACGTTCTCGACGAATTCGCCGGCGAGCTGGCCCGCCTGATCAATGCGCCGGTTTTCATGGCGCTTGTCGTCAATCAGGTCGCTCGCCTTGTTGGCCGTCGCCATCGCGCCGGAGACACCACCATTTCCCGGCGTGCTCATCGCTCGCACGTTTTCTTCGACGAGCGACTTGTATAGGCTCAGCTTGTCGCCCCACGACATCTCATGGAACTGCGGGATCTGCGCCAGGACGTCCTGGGCTCTCGCGCGCGCGACCGCTGTGACATCTTGCGTGCTTCGCATTGGCTTTCCTCTAAAGGTCGCTAGGCGAGACTACTTGTCCCAATCATCGTTGAAGGAATCCGTACTGTCGTCCGGGGTCTCTTCATCAGTGTTGGTGCTGCCGGTCGGCTCGCTGTCGTCGGTGACTTGCGACAGGATCCAGGCCTCGGACGCATCCAGGAAGCCCTGGAACTGATCGTCGGTCACCCCGGCCTGATCGAAGCCGGCCACCCACTGGAACACACGGTTGCCGTCGATCGCCGACGAACGGATGGCCGAAATGTTCGGTGCCTCGTCGAACCACTCGCGAGAGGCGCGCTCGATCACCGTCCACAGGCTCTTGCGAGAACCGGTGGAGAAGTAGGCGATAGCGTGCTCCAGAACGGTCTTGGCCTCGATCAAGTGGTGATACATCTCGGTGATCTGCATGTGCGCCATGCCGGTCGCCGCTTCCGTCAGGTTGTACTGCAGCTGCTTGGTGGCCTGGTAGATCGGCTGGCGCGAGACCGTGCGATCGATACTCGCGTTCTCTTCGGAGCGGCGGATATAGTCGGTGGCCTTCTCCATGAGCGTGCCCCACAGGCTGGGGAACGCCTCGTTCTCCACCATCCCCGTGAGCAAGTTGCCGTCTCCCTTGGACAGGATGCGGCGATACATCATCGCCCGCTCTTCCGGCGAGATGCGCTCCGACCGCAGCTTCCAGTAGCGATACAGATCGGCACTCGGCGTCCCCGGCTCGGCGTCGAACGCTCCCGACGCCCAGCGCAACACGAGGGCGTCCGCCAGCTTGAACATGCCCAGCCGTTCGCCAAGGTTGTAGACGTAATCCAGTGCGCCGGCCGCGAGGATATTGGCCGCGACCACGCCCTGCTCCTCCACCGTCTCGAAGGTGTCGACCGTGAAGTCCCAGTCGGCGACCAGCCCCTTCTGACGCACGGCGTCGATGGGATCTGTGGTGGAGCCGTCACCAACGCGTAGGGCGTTGTTGTAGGCGAGGGCGAAGTACTCGTCAAAACGCGCCCGATCGGTGGACGTTGGCCCGCCGACTGGGAACACCACGCCAAGGTCGCGCAGGAAGGTCACCATCCCGCGACGTACGGCAGGGGTGAAGCGCACCGGGTCGATCTCGCCGCTGGTGGCGAAGATGTCGACGGCACTCTCCAGGTCCAACGTGGAGCGGCGTTGCGTGATGTAGTTGAATATCACCTCGTCCACGCGCGCCGACGGTATCGGCAGGTCCGCCACGGCGACATCACTCACCACCGCCTGCTTGACGATGGAGGTGACGCTAAGGCCGCGGGCGCTGATGACGGCTTCGACCAGCGACGTCGAGTACTTCTCGCGGAAGCCGCCGACCCCATCCAGTGCGCGGACGATGTAGTCGACCAGACCCTCGGTGTCGGCGAAGTCCACGCGCCGTCGCGTGGGGCCGATCGCCGATGCTGAGGGAGAGGAGGCGATGCCACCCAGCGTGCTCGACGAAGAACCCGTTGAGGTAACGAGGACGGGCATCAACGCCGATTCGATGATGCTGGCGTACACCGATGGGATCGACAGCAGCAACCGTTGCGTACGGTTGATGCCTCCCAGGTTCAGGCGCGCCGTCGCCTTCCCCACCTCTTCGGTGAGTCCTTCGGCGAGCAGCTGGTCGTTGACGTCACGGACCTTCTGGTCGCCGCCGGCGGTTTGCGCGAGCGCGATGATGGACCTGGCGACAAAGCCATCCGGGGTCTCGGGCGGTGGCTGGATCGAGAGGACCTCTCGACGCCGGGATGCTCGGCCGTCCGTACGGAGCGCGCGTGTGGTTGTCGACGAGAAGGAGGAGATGGGCGTTGTCATGAGGCTGTCCCTGGAAGAAACCGATGCCGGCGTCGCGGCGGTCGCTGACGTGGAGGTACTCGCGCTTGCTGAAAGGCCTTCAATGGCGAGAGGGGGTGAGGTGGCGCGTTCGGCGGGAAGTTCGGGGGCCGCGTGGCGTTCCTCACCATTGGCTTTCCCCGACTTTCGACGGCCTCGTGGATCTTCTTCTTCGCGCTTTGGCATTAGGCCGCCTTGTTGAGCCGATTGGTGAGCCGGTACTCGAGCAGCTTCACCGCATCGAGCACATTGATCCGTCCGAACCCGGCCTTCGGATGCTTGTACTGTCCGTCGACGCGGTCGGCCGTGTACTTCAACACGTGTTTGATCTGTGCGTCGGAGAGCGTGATGCCGTGCTTCTCCTTGGCGAATGAGGCCAACAGCGCCGCGGCACCGGTCACGAACGGCGTGGCATGGGAGGTTCCGGTGCTGTACGCGTAGCTGTCGTTCAGGAACGTCGAGTAGATGTTCGTGCCAGGGGCGACAAAGGACACCTGTCGACCGTAGGTGGAGAAGGGCGCAACCTCACCCCCTTCGTCGACAGCGCCGACCGCGATCACATTGGGGAGCGCGCCCGGGTAATAGAGCGCTTCCTGCCCATCGTTCCCCGCGGCAGCGACAATGGTGACTCCCTTCCGGCGGGCATAGTCCACGACGTCCTGGTGCGGCAGCCCGCCCCCCGTGTGCCTAACGCCAAGGGACATGTTGATGATGCGCGCTCCCTGATCGACGGCCCACTTGATTCCAACATTGATGTTGTCGATCAGCCCCGCGCCAACACTCTTCTCTCCTTGCTTGAGCGCTCCCAACACGCGCACGGGAAGAAGGCGGCACTTGGGAACGACACCACGCGGCATGTCCTTGCCGCGCCCCATGATGATTCCCGTGACGTGCGTGCCGTGCCCCACCGCGTCCGTCGGGTCATCGTCGGCGTCCAGGAAGTCACCGAGAAAGGCGCCCGCACCATCCAGAATGTCCACGAAGTCGCGACCGGGGAGCAATCGTCCCTCGAACTCCGGGTGTTGCAGCCACACGCCCGTGTCCAGCACCGCCACCACGACTGACGGACTGCCGAGCGAATACTGTTGCGCCTGTTCAAGGAAGATCGCCTCACGCGATCGTGTGTCCGTCGAGACGCTCATCTCCGCTGCTTCGGGGCTCGGCAGTTCAGCGTGGCCGACGGCTCCGATGCGGACATATTCGATCGTTGGAATCACCGAGATGTCACGCACCAGCTGCGGCGGAATCTCGCCGTCTTCGTTCAGGACCAAGCGGTACACGCGGTTCAGTCCCGACGCGATTTCGTCCGCAGACCAAGCGGACCCGCCGTGCGACGGAGCGTAGGCGCGCGTCGACAGAATGGGCAATGCATACCGCGCGATGAGCCGCGCCACGTTCCGATCGATCGGCACGTCCGTGCCGGCCTTGTCGCGAATAGCATCTTCCCAATACGGCGCGTCAGGCGTGGGGACGCCACTCTTCAGCTTCACCTCCAGGTGCGGCTTCATGCGCGCACTCCGTTGGTGACACTGACCGGATGACGACTGCGCCGGTAGAACAGGATGCCTCCCTGCTCGTGCTCCTCCAGCTGCCCCTCGGCGACGAGGGCGGAGAGCACACGCGATACGCGTCGCACCTCGATCTCGATCTGTTGGCGCAACACCCACCACTCGGCGATGCCGTCGAGTGTGTCCATCGCGGTGGGATGGTCGTCCAGATAGCCGAGTACGAGTGAGCGCAGGTGCGTGTCTCCCGCGCTGTCGCGGCCGTTGCGGTGAGTGTCGTTCACGAGGGCCTTCCTAAGGCAAGCCAGGTGCCATGCGTGGCCAGCGCGTCCAAGTGGTTGCTGCTGCGGTGGTTGTAGCTGTATGGGCCGATCCGGGCTTGTTAGGCGCTCCGGGGCGGCGTCGCCCCAGGTGGTTTGTTAGCGGAATGCGGTGACTTGCCTGACGTTAGGCGTATCGCTGGCCAGTGCGGCGCGCTGGGGGGCTTTTCCCCCAACTGGGGCGACGTCGCCTCAGCACACGGACACGGCACCAGCGGCGCACTGCCGGTCGCCCCGCTGCCGGCACCTCACGCTTCGCATGTCGCGAGTCGCCAGGGACCTGTCGGCTGTGACCTGTCGCTGTGGCCTGTGACCTGTGACCTGTGACCTGTATGGTGTGCGTCGAACGGAGCCGACGCCGTTGGGGGACTTAGGGCGTCGCGGGCTCGAAGGCGCGGGGATCCAGCTCGTACTTCCGCAGCAGCCGCCGAAAGTCTCGTCGTTCCTTGCGCGCGCGCCGCGCCGCGCGGCTGACATTTCCGGCGCACGCCCGCATGAGGCGCGTCAGGTACTCACGCTCGAAGCGGGTCACCGTCTCCCGTTTGAGCTCGCCGAAGGGTCGCGACAGATCCAACGCGGTCTCGGGGACCGACGACGGTGCAGGAGGTGTTGGCGGCGGCGCATCCGGCGGATGATGCGACGCCTCGCGGGAGACCACGGATAGGGCTCGGGAGCGGAGACCAAGATCCGCGGGTAGAATCGCGTCGCCTTCGCAAAGGGAAACGGCCCGAAGGACGGCGTTCTCCAATTCCCGCACATTGCCCGGCCAGTCGTGGGTCAGCAGGGCGTCCTTGGCTTCCATGGATAGTCGCGGCGGGGGATGCTCCCCTTTCGCAAAGCGCAGCATGAAGTGATGCGTGAGCGGCAAAATGTCATCATGCCGGTCGCGTAGGGGTGGCAGCGCGATCGTGAGCACGCTCAATCGGTAGAAGAGATCCGATCGCATGGTGCGGTCCAGCACCATCTGGAACAGGTCGACATTGGTGGCGGCGATGATCCGCACATCGACTTGTTGCTCCTGTGACGAACCTAACGCGCGATACGATCGGTCTTGCAGCACGCGCAGCAGGGACACCTGCGCCCGAGGCGAGAGGGAATCGACTTCATCCAGGAAGAGGGTTCCCTTGTGGGCCTGACGCAGGAGCCCACCACGGGCCGCCTTGGCATCGGTGAAGGCGCCGCGCTCGTGTCCGAAGAACTCGTCTTCCAGCAACGTATCGGCCAGCGCGCCGCAGTTGACTGCCGTGAACGACTCGCGACTTCGTTCGCTCAGATAGTGAATGGCGCGCGCGACCAGTTCCTTCCCTGTTCCGGTCTCACCGGTCAGCAGGACCGTAGCGTCTGCCCGAGCAATCACCGGGAGGCGTGCAATCGAAGCCCGGAACGCTGGCGCGTCGCCGACCAGCTTGCCTAACGCATGCGCGCGTTGCAGGCGGTCGATCGTTCGACCCGCCTCGCGTGCTCCGTGCTGATCGGTGCCTGGAGGCCGCCCCTCTCCGCGCGACACGTCAACTCTCTCTCGGGGGGAGTATACGGAAAGGCTGACGGCGTCTGGAGTCAAGCAGCGTCATCCGATACGTATCCGCCATCAAAGTCGATTCTTCGTTCACTGGTAAAGGTCACTGCGCTCAGCTCGTTCGTGATGCCCATCATCACTGAGCTGGCGGACCATCATATCATGGAAGCCGCCTGGCGCCACGCGTGTCGTGCGCATGCCACGGTCTCCATCGTCAATGCCCAATTGTTGGACATGCCACCTGCTCATCCCGGAACGCGCACCATGACCATCGCTCGCGGCAGGATCGCCCTCGTCGCACTCCTCACCACCGTTGCGGCTTGCTCGGACCGCACCATACTCCCGTCCGCTGTTGAGGGTGGCGGTCCGGCCCTCCAATCAGAGATCGCAAAAACGGTCCCCTCGGCGACACCGAGCGCGGCGCAAGCGGCGGCGGGGGCCAGATGGTTGATGGGCTACTACGCTGGATACGAGCGCAGTCTGTATCCCGAGGGCACCATCGACTTCTCGGTGCTCACCCACATCATGCTGGGAGCGATCGAGGCGACGCCCAGCGGTGGGGTGACCACGGACTTCTGGGTGGACCCGGTCAATGGTCCAATCATGGCGCGCACGATCTCTACGCGTGCGCACCAGGCGGGACGAAGTGCGGTGTTGATGCTGGGAGGCGCAGGCTACAGGAACGCACTCGTCGCCGCGACCACGCCGGCAATCATGCCGACCTTCGTGGCAAACCTCATCAGTACCATGAACTCCTTGGGATTCGATGGGATCGACGTCGACTGGGAACCCATCCTGCCGAGTGATCAGGTGCCACTGTTGGACCTGGTGAAGCGGCTCAGGGCCGCACAGCCATCGATGATCCTGACCATGCCGGTGGGTTGGGTCAGCTCAAACACTCCGACGGTGGATCCATGGTACGCGACCGTGGCCCGTGAGCTGGACCGGATGTCGGTGATGACCTATGGCATGGCCGACAACTGGGGAGGATGGGTGAGTTGGCACCAGGGCGCCTTGTATGGTGCGGGAGCGAATCATCCCAGCTCCGTGGCGACGAGTGCGAGGCCGTATGTTCTGGCCGGTGTGCCTCGGAAGAAGCTGGGTATCGGGCTCGGCTTCTTCGGTTCCTGTTGGTCAGGGGTGAGCACGATGTTGCAGCCGCTGGGGCCCAGCGCCCGCGTAATCGCCAGCGATGGCGCGATGAGTTACGTCAACATCGTCTCGCAATACTACAGCGCGCCAGCCTACCGTTGGGATGCCACGGCGCGTGCCGGCTACCTGTCGTTTGCCGCGCCCACGGGACCCAAGGGATGCAGCATGGTCTCTTATGAAGATCCGGCTTCCGTGACGGAGAAAGGGAACGCGCTCAAGGCGGCGGGACTGGGTGGCGCTATCATCTGGACCATTGGCCAAGGGCACTTCTTGGGCGCACCCGTCGGCCAGCAAGATCCGCTGCTCACCGTCGCCTACAACGCCATCGTGCCGTAAGGTCATCGCTGTGCCGTTAGCGATGAGATAACCGCTCGATGAACAGCAGGCTCGTCCGCGTCGACGTCTGAAGTGCGGCGTCGACGCATCGCACTTGTCGGCTGATCCAGCACATACAAACGTGTCGCAGCCGCGCCGCCTGGCGTGGCAACGTGGAATCGGAGAAGTCACGAACGCGTGTGTGCCGGCGCCAAGCCGCGTCACACGTCCCCCTCGTGTTCTAGCTGCCGGCGTGAGCAGGCAGGCATGGTGGCAGTCGTCTGCCGCCCAGCGACGCTCCCCCATGACATAGATGCTTATGCTGAGAGAGGAATCCATGGCAGCACAACCAAAACCCGGCGCAAAGGTCGAAGGGAAGACAGAGAAGGCGTCCGGGATTGTCCACCGCTTGTCTCCAAAGGAGAAAGCCGAAGGCGGAGAGATCGACTTTTCACCTGACTACACGGTGACCAGCACGACCGATGGTGGCGGCAATGTCCTGACGGACGTGGAGGTGATCCTTTGCTTCTGGGGCAGCTTCTGGAGCACGAACCCCGCGCCGACGCCCTCCGCGGATACGTATCGAACGGCCATCGAAGGCATTGTCACCGGCCCCTACCTGGGCGGTCTGCGTCAGTATCGTGGCGTGGGACAGGGCACGGTGATCTACAGTGAGATCAACGACGCGACGAGTCCGGCCAATCTGTACACCGACGCCGACGTCGTGACCATGCTGAAGGATCGTATCCAGAATCACGGCATGCCGGCGCCCCTCGCGGGACACAATCGCTTTTATGCCGTGATTGCTCCCGTCGGGATCAACAACAGCCTGACGCAATTCGCCGGGCAGCACCAGAGTTTCAGCGTGAACGGCGTCACGGCCTACTACGCCTGGGTCGACAATACCGGATCGCTCACGGGACACAACTGCACCACCAAGGTGTTTTCGCACGAACTCACCGAGGCGCTGACGAATCCCGACGTCGACACGTCCAACAACTCCATCCTGGTGAACGGCACGGGAGTCACCAACGACGAGATCGGCGACACCTGCAACAACCAGTTTGCCACCGTCGACATGAATGGTGTGCAATGCTCGGTCCAGGCGTATTGGAGCAAGGCCGACAACATCTGCATCCTCCCCGTCGGCACCCTGTCGTTCTGGGTCGACAAGAACACCTTCGGCAAGGACGAGGTCCAGGACATCATCAACACCAACGCCGGCAAGTGGGAGAAGGCCTTCTGGCTGGTGGTGGAAGGGTACAGCCAGACCTCCTTCAACGCGTTGCACGTGACGGTGCCACTTCCGACGGGGCCGTTCGCCAACATCCAGGGCGTCACGATCGCGCAGAACCCGATCATCGAGTTCGAGAATGGCGCCGACCCTGACGCCCAGCAACGCATTCGCGTGGCCTTCGACATCACCTTCACCAGCCAGGCCCTGACGCACTTCCCGAATTCGGGGTCGCAGACGTACGAACTCGACGCGTTCATCGCCACGGATGGCAACAAGGTCGCCACCACCGACGCTTCGACCCTGTTTGAGCTGGTGGCCGGCGCCGATCCGTACTTCACGAACATCGATCCGACCCAGCAGAATGTCTTCTACCTAAGCCAGGACTTGCGCGTGTTCACGGCCACACCGGCAAAGAACGCGCATCCAGTGCCGGGGGGACCGGCGTTCTCGAGCGACAACCCCGCGGGCGCCTTCACCTATGTGCAAGACCTGCTCAATCACCTGAACACCAACTTCAGGGATACGGCTGGCCCCGATCCATTCAGCACGGTGTTGCCGGCACAGGGGAATGCGTTTCAGCAGGACTCGTCCGTGACGCCGTTCACGTTCGACTTCAGTCACTTCCCCAACATCAACATCTTCAACAACTACAACTTTGCCATCGCCCGCGTGCGCATGCGGGGATCATCGGGGCCCTCGGGGAAGGCGGCCAACGTACGCGTCTTCTTCCGGATGTGGAGCACCGAGACGCCGGACACCGACTATCAACCGGCATCGACGTATCCGTTCAACGCCGACGCGTCAGGCAACCCGGGGTCGCCGCAGGTCGGCGCCGGGCACATCACCCTGCCCTTCTTTGCCACGGGAAACGTCGGAAGCAACACCGACTACAACGTGGGCGGCGTGAACAACCGAGACATCGAGATCGACGCCGGTCAGGACACCATCTGGCAGTACTATGGATGCTTCCTGAATCTCTACGATCCGACGAACATCATCGATGGCAGTCAGGTGCAAGCTTGGCTGAACGGCACGCACCACTGCATTGTCGCGCAAATCGCGTTCGACGACACACCGATCTTCATCGGCGCCAATCCCGAGGCCTCGGACAAGCTGGCGCAGCGTAACCTACAGGTGACGCACTCCGACAATCCCGGGCCGGCGTCCACGCATCGCATCCCGCAGACGTTCGACATTCGGCCCAGTGCTGTCGTCAGCCGCAACGATTATGTAGACGAGCTGATGATCGACTGGGGCGCCATTCCGAAGGGCAGCGTGGCATCCATCTACTGGCCGCAGGTGCAGGCATCGGACGTCCTGATGCTGGCCACCATGCTGTACCCGACGCATTCACTGACCGCGACCGACAATCACACCATCGCCTGCAAAGTCACGGGGGGCATCACGTACATCCCGATCCCCATGAGTGCGGGAGAGAACTTTGCGGGGCTCTTCACGGTGGACCTGCCGACCACGGTCGTCACCGGGCAGGAATTCAACGTCGTCGTCCGCCGCGTCGGCAGAAAGGGCAAGGTCACGCGAACCCCGCCCCCGCCGCCACCGCCGACGCAGGTCGGTGCCAAGGCGACGGAGGCCGTACGGGCGCGTGCAGCCTCAACTCGCCAGCTGACGCCGTGGCGCTACGTCATTGGGACCTTCCAGGTGAAGATTCCCGTGACGACGTCCGAGGTCATGCTATTCCCGGAAGAGAACACGCTCGCCATCATGAAATGGCGGCTGCAACAGATGTCGCCGGCCAATCGGTGGTATCTGGTTCTCAAGCGGTACATCCAGTTCATCGCCGACCGCGTGAAAGGGCTGGGCGGTGATCCGGACGCCATTCCGCCGTCGCCTAACGGCGCGCCGTACAAGCCATCGAGACGCTGCGACGACTTGGTGGAGCTGCGCGGCAAGGTGGCGGAGATCCGCTTCGACTGCTTCGGGGATCTGGAGGGCTTTGTGCTAGACACCTGCTGTGAGGTGTTTGCCATTCAGACCCGTGAGCGCGAACTCGGACATCTGGTCATGAAGGCGTGCAAGGAGCGACTCACCATCTCGGTCTATGTGGAGCGCCATCATCAGACCAAGCTCCATCGGTTGGTAGTTCACGCCTGATCGTAGCAACGAATTCACCGCTCCCTTTGGGGGGCGGTGAACTCGGCCGAGTGCCAAATTACGAGCCGGGGCTACACCAATCGTCCATGACGGGCGATCGCGGTGTGGCCCTGTTCGTCGTGTGGGTCACGTCGAGGAACACCCACGATCTGCGACGCCGCTGGCGTCAGGCAGCCACGTCCCCTGGCCATTGTTCCGCAATTCGCCTCGGGGCTGAGCCTTGGCAGAACGCGCGGGTCGCCCGGAGCCGACGACCCAGCTACACCGCGTCGAATTGAGGCAAAGTGGGCGCGCCAAGCCCTGCGCCCGATCGATTTTCGGCCCCAAAGACAAAAAATGATGCCCGTATGATGGCCGAATGATCCTCCGGCCTAAGCTGAGGCGCGCGCTGGACGGAGCGGCGCGTCGCCATGGGAGACCATGGCCTGTGGCGGAAGGGTTCAGGGGCCGGACTGATCAGCCGGCCGCCAATCCTGAACTCCCAAGGAAGCGCAGCTCGAAGGCATTGAAAGGAATACCCACCCACCCAGCTAGTCGGAGGCGTTCTACCATGAAGTACGCTCTTACCCTTTTGTTAGCGGCGGGCGCCGTCACTGCCTGCCAAGACGCGACCGCACCCCGCGCCGCCGGACCGTCGCCAGTGGCGGCCAGCACGTCCGCTGCACCGAGTGTGGATCCGAGAATTCCGATCCCCTCGAACATGTTTGCTGTGGTTTCCGGCGCTGGTTCCCTGATGTCCGGCAGCAACGCGCTCAGCGTCACGGCATCGGGATTCGGAGTCTATGAAGTCTTCTTCAATAGAAATGTCAGCAGCTGCGCCTACGTAGCGACCACGGTGAACGGCACCGCCTCGCAAACCGCGCAAGTCTTCACCGCCAGTGGTCACTCCAGCCCGAACGCCGTATATGTCGAGACGAAGAACCAAGGGGGCGGCCTATCGCCGCAGGCCTTCCACCTGGTCGTCAGCTGCGGTATTGCCATGCCCTTCGCTGTCGTCGACTACAACGGGAACCTGACGCGGGCATCCGGACCGGTGTCCATCTCGGGTGGAAACGGCATCTATCGCATCAACTTCGGCTTTTCCGTGGCGCCCTGCGCGTACATCGCCACCGTGGCCGATCCCGGTAATGGCCTCGTGTTCAGTCCCGCAGGTGTGTACACCGCTTCTGGCTCCGTCCTCGGTGAGGTCTACGTGGAAACGAAGAACCCGGGTGGCGGGCTTCAAGCCGGCGTCCCATTCCATCTCATGCTCATTTGCACCGGTACATCGCGCACGGGTTACGCCGTCGTGAAATCCACGGGCACGTTCCAGCGTGGCTCACCACCGGGTGGCAGCATCACGCATCCGTCCACGGGTCACTACACCATCAACGCGCCATTCCAGATCAGCGCCTGCGCCAAGGTGTTGACGCGCGGCTCGTTCAACACGGCGGTACCGTTTACACCCACCACCGTGGAACTTGGTAGTTCGTCCACCGCCACGAGTCTCCCGGTCGAGGTTCGCAACCTGCCGCTCCTTGGCGGTGCCTTTGTCGACGAATCCTTCCACGTCGCGGTGGTTTGTTAGGCAAACGCGTCGTCTGAACGACACCAGGTCGATCAGACGGGTGGGCAACGTGGGCGTCGTGGCCGTTCGTGGCCGCGGCGCCCATGTTGTTTCCGCGGGGGCCTGGCGCCGATCTTGTACCTTGGGGTGCCGGGGCGACGATGTTGTTTCCCGCGGTGTGCCTCGCGCCCGCGCTGTTCCTTAGTGCGCCGCGGCGACGATGTCCCGTTCTTAGGTTGCCGCGCCGCCGGCGCCTAACGCTTAGTCGCCACCGGGACAATGCCCAAGGAGGCCAGCAGCGCTGGCCAACGCGCGTGTGACTGCAGTGGCGCAAACAGGGGAGACAACAGCGGTTCGCTGGCGAAGAATCCGTCATGCGCGGTCGCGGCGCGTTCGAGCGCTGTCATGGCGCCATCGGCGTCCCCCAAGGCCACGAGGACCTTGGCGATGGCTGGTTGCACGCCGGGCGCGTCGGGGGTTCGACGGAGCGCGGCTAGCACCCCCCGGGCCGCGGCCGCGTCACCACCGCGCGCCAACGCGTGGCCTAACGTGCCGTTCACCGCCAACACGGACGGCGCCAGCCGTTGGGCCTCACGCAGCTCGCTCACGGCTTCTCCATAACGCCCCGCGTACACGAGCACCGTCCCCAGCATGAAGCGCGGAACAGCTTGCGACGGATTCGCATCCACCACGCGCCGCCCCAGTTGCACACCGGTTTCGTGGTCGCCCCCCAAAGACGACGCCACCGCCTGCAACGCCGTGGCAATCAACGCCTCACTGTCCATCCGCGACGCCGCAGCAAAGGCGTCCCGCGCCCCACGGGCGTCTCCCGTGATGAGCAGGTTCTCGCCCAGCCATTGCCAAGCCGTTGCATCTGACGAATCGAGTGCGACGGCCCGGCGCAACGACGCGCGCCCATCGCTCCACTTCCATGCCGCATCTTGCAGGTAGCCGAGCGCGGCATGTGCGGGCGCGAGCGATGAGTCCAGAGCGATAGCTCGGCGGGCTGCGCGCTCCGCGCTCCCTAGCAGCTCACTGCCGCCGCCGGTATAGAGGGGCAGCACCGCGTAGGCCTGCGCCAACTCTGCGTAGGCACGGGCAAAGGTGCTGTCCCGGTCGATCGCTCGTTCAAACCGAGTGATCGCCTCTCGAATGGACGATGCCCCACGATGGGCCAGCAGGTAGTGGCCACGCAGATAGTCGTCATAGGCCGCGGGGTCGTGCGTGGCCGCTTTGGACACGTCGCGGTCACGCGCCACGTCAGCTCGAACGGTGGCGGCCACACTGCCGGCGATTTCGCCCTGCAACGCGTACAGCTCGCTCCCGGGGCGATCATAGGTTTCCGACCAGACGGACACCCCGTCGATCACTCTCGCCAGCTGCGCGGTCACGCGAACCCGGTCGCCGCGTCGCTGCACGCTCCCTTCCAACGTCATGGTCACGCCAAGCTGCTTGGCGACCTCCGCGGGAGCCTTGGCGGTGGCGACGGACTTCGCCGCGAGTCGGGAGGCGACGTGAACACCGGGGATTCGCGCCAAGGCATTCAGCACTTCGTCGGCAATGCCCTGCGCCAGGTAGGCATCGGCCGTGTCAGACGTGACCTGGTCCAAGGGCAGTACGGCGATCGTCTGCACCGCCGCGGTACCTCCCGTGCGCCCACGCAACACCCACCAGCCGCCACCTGCAACGGCCAGCAACGCCGCGCCGATCAGCGCCAAGGTCCGCGACCGTCCGTGAGATGCACCACGTGCCACCGCCGGCACCGACGCCAGCGAGGGCACCGCCCCGCTTACCACGGCAGGATCGTCCAGCAGTTGCAACAATTGCTCGGCGTTGGCGGGCCGCTGCCGCGGGTCCTTCTCCATGCAGCGCGCCACCAGCGCACCCAGGGCGATCGGCGTCCCCGGACGCACGGTGGTCAACGGCTCCGGCGTACGCGTCAGGTGGGCCGACATCACCTCAGCTACCGTCTCGCCCGTGAATGGGGCGCGCCCTGCCAGTGCCTCGAACGCCAACACGCCGAGCGAGTAGATGTCCACACGCTGGTCCATGGCCGGATCGGCGACGACCTGTTCCGGGGCCATGTAGGCGGGAGTACCTAACGACATACCAACCCGCGTCAACGTACGGGCCGAGTCTCCCGAGGTGGTACCAGGCGCGCTCTCTACCAGGGCCTTAGCCACGCCAAAGTCGGCCACCACCGCCGCGCCGCCACTGAGCAGGATGTTGTCCGGCTTGATGTCGCGGTGGATGATGCCCCGCGCATGGGCATAGCCTAACGCTCGGGCCACATCACGCAGAATGGAGACGACCTCAGGAATCATCAGCGGGCCGCGGGCAATACGCCCCCGCAACGACTCCCCCTCCACAAAGGGCATCACGAAGTACGGCAGGCCGCCGGCGTCGCCCGCGGCAATCACCGGCACAATGTTCGGGTGTTGCAACCCCGCGGACAGCATGATCTCGCGCCGAAACCGATCGGCGGAGAGCCCCTCGGCGATGGTCTCCGGCAGCACCTTCACGACCACCCGACGGTCCAGCGCGGCATCGCGCGCCACGAAAACGCGCGACATCCCACCGCCCCCGAGCTCACGCTCCAGGCGGAAAGCGCTGCCCAGCGCCTCTTGCAGGCGTTCGGCGACGGCGTCGGTGTTCGGGTGCGGCGTATCTACCATGGCTCGAATGGTGCTCACATTCGCGCGATTGGACAATCCGTTGGGGCAGGACGTTGCGTCGCGGACGCAGGGCGTCGGCGATCCGACGGACGTGTGTCCTCCGTGGCATATGGTGGCCCGAGAAGTCCTCACGCTCGCCACCGGTGGTCCCGGGGCGTATTTTCGCCGCTCACCCTACCGGACCCGGACGCGACGTGCGCATCAGCGACATGAACTGGATGCAGGTCGAGAAGTACTTGCAGCACGACGACCGCGCCATCTTGCCCCTTGGCTCCACCGAGCAGCACAGCTATTTGCGCCTGACGGTGGATTGCATCTTGCCTGAACGCGTGGCCGTTGAAGCTGCGGAGCCGCTCGGCGTTCCGGTGTTTCCCGTCGTGTCGTATGGCGTGACGCCGTACTTCCGCGAGTATCCAGGCTCCATTTCGCTGCGCGTGGAAACCCACTTGAGCGTCGTCCGGGACATCCTGGATGGTATGGCTCACAGCGGATTTCGGCGCATCCTGATCGTGAACGGGCACGGTGGCAACAATGCCGTGCAGCCGCTGTCGCAGGAGTGGGCCGCTGACCACCCGAATTGCCGAGTGCTCTTTCACAACTGGTGGAACGCGCCGCGCACCTGGGCCAAGGTGCAGGCGATTGACCCTGTTGCATCTCACGGGTCGTGGATGGAGAATTTTCCGTGGACGCGCCTGCCAGGCGTCGAGGTTCCTGCCACGCAGCGACCCATGGTAGACCTGGCTCGCGTACGCGCCCTGGACCCGGTGTCCCTGCGCAGCTACTTGGGCGATGGCAACTACGGCGGCTTGTACCAGCGCCCCGACAGTGACCTGCTCGCCCTGTGGCAGGTGGCTGTTGAGGAGACGCGGGAGTTGTTGACGGGGACGTGGGGCAACGCTTCCTAACGAGTGACGATATGCGATTTCTGATTTGGGGTGCCGGCGCGATCGGCGGAACGCTCGGTGCGTATCTGGCACGCGCCGGTCATGACGTCACGTTCGTGGACAACGTGCCCGAGCACGTGGATGCGATCAACGCGGCGGGATTGCGCATCACGGGACCGATCGCCGAGTTCACCGTCCGTGCGCCGTCTTTCACGCCGGAGACCGTAACCGGTCAATGGGAGACCATTGTGCTGGCGACCAAGGCCCAGCATACGGAGCAGGCAACGCGCGCCCTAGCCCCCCATCTCGCTCCAAGTGGCTTTGTGGTGTCGGCCCAGAATGGTTTGAACGAGCTGGCAATTGCCGCGATTGTCGGCGAGGCCCGCACGGTCGGTGCGTTTGTGAACTTTGGCGCCGACTACCTTGAGCCCGGCGTGATTCACTACGGTGGACGCGGTGCGGTGGTCGTTGGCGAAACGACGGGCGAGATGTCGGCGCGGGTGCTCGCTGTCCGTGACGCGTGGCGTGACTTTGACGAGCGAGCCATCGCGACACCGAACATCTGGGGGTTTCTGTGGGGAAAGGAAGCGTACGGGGCCATGCTGTTCGCCACCGCGCTGACCAACGAATCGATCGCTGATGCTTTGGCGATGCCGGTCTATCGAGGGCTCTACAAGGCGCTGGCGCGCGAGATCCTGGCGGTGGCTGCCGCCCGAAAGGTCACCCCCGAGTCCTTCGACGGCTTCGACCCAAACGCCTACCAGCCTAACGCTGCCGCAAATGCCGCGGACGCGTCGCTCGATGCACTGGTTGCGCACAATCGCCGGTCGGCCAAGACGCACAGTGGCATCTGGCGGGACTTGGCCGTGCGCAAGCGAAAGACCGAGGTGGATGCCCAGCTCGGTATCGTCGTGACGCTCGGGAAGCAGGCCGGCGTGCCCACACCGCTCACCGCTCGCTTGATCGATCTGGTCCACGACATCGAAGACGGCCGACGTCCACAATCCCTCGACACCCTTGACGCGCTCGCCAGCATCGTTGGCAGCAACACCCCATGACCCACGAGTTCACAGACAAGACCGTCATCGTCACGGGCGCTGCCCACGGCTTCGGGCGCGCGATCGCCATCGCGTTTGCGCGCCATGGCGGGATCGTATGGGCCTGTGACGTGATTGCCGATGAATTGCGGGAGACTGAGCAGCTCTGTCGTGCGGCCGGTGGACGATGCACCACGCGAACGGTGGACGTGCGGGATAAGCAGGCGGTCGAGACCTTTGTCGCGGAGGCGGCGAGTGCCACGGGACACGTGGACGTGCTCGTGAACAATGCCGGTGGTGTCTTGGGCCAGGTCGGTCGGCCGCTGGAAGTCGTCACGCCTGACGAGTGGCGAAACATCATCGACGTGAATTGCAGCGCCGTCTTCTTCTTTGCGCAGGCCGTGGCCCCTGGGATGAAGAAGGCGCGCTGGGGACGCATCATCAACATCTCCAGCGGTGCTGGACTTGGCATCAGCCTCACGGGCATTCAGGCGTATGCCTCCGCCAAGGCCGCACAGATCGGACTCACCCGTCAGTTAGCACACGAACTGGGACCGTGGGACATCACGGTGAACAATGTGGCGCCCGGCTTCGTGCGATCGAACCCCGCCACCGAGCGTCAATGGGAGTCGTACGGGCCCGAGGGGCAACGCGAACTGATCGAGCGCATTGCGCTCAAGCGGTTAGGCACCCCTGACGACATCGCCAACGGCGTGCTGTTCTTCGCGTCGGAGCAGGCGAACTGGATCTCCGGTCAGGTTCTTTCTATTGATGGTGGCAAGTAGATGAGCGGCACACCGGTCCTTGAGCATCTCCGGGAACACCACGAAGGGATTCTGGCCGAACTCGTGGAGTTCGCGGCCATCCCGAGTGTGAGCACTGACCCGGCCTTTGCGCCGGAGATGACGCGAGCCGCCGAGTGGGTGGCGCAGGCGTTGGCCTCAGCGGGTCCGCTCTCTGTACGCACGATTCCCACCGGCGGCAACCCCGTGGTGTACGCCGAGTGGCTGGGCGCACCGGGGAAGCTGACGGTGCTGGTGTACGGACACTACGATGTGCAGCCACCAGATCCTCTGGGCAAGTGGGAGAGTCCGCCATTCACTCCCACAGTCCGCGATGGTCGCCTGTACGCGCGCGGCGTTTCCGACGACAAGGGACCGATGCTGATCCCGATCAAGGTCGCGCAAGCCTTCTTTGCCGTGCAAGGCGCGCTTCCCATCAACGTGAAGTTCATGCTGGAGGGGGAAGAAGAGATCGGCAGCCGCAACCTCGACGCCTTCATTCAACAACACACGGAGCTGCTGGCCGCTGATGTCGTCCTGTCCGCCGATGGGGCGATGTGGCGGATCAACGAGCCATCGCTCACCGTCGCTAGCCGAGGACTGGTGGGGCTTGAGTTCACCCTGACGGCAGCCAAGAAGGACCTGCATTCCGGCCGCCACGGCGGCGCGGTGGCCAATCCCCTGCACGCCATCGCCCAACTGGTGGCATCCTTGCACGATGCCGATGGCCGTGTGGCCGTGGCCGACTTCTACCGACGCGTGCGCGAATTGACCGAACAGGAACGCGCAGCGATTTCCGCCCTTCCCTTCGACGACCGCGACTACCTCAACGAAGTGGGAGCGCCGGCGGTGTTCGGCGAGCCTGGCTACGGAACGCTCGAGCGATTGTGGACGCGACCGACGCTGGAGGTCAACGGCATGTGGGGCGGGTACGAGGGCCCCGGGCAAAAAACCGTGATCCCAAGTGAAGCGCACGCCAAGATCACTTGCCGTCTGGTACCCGACCAGGATCCAGCGGAGATCGTTGAATTGGTGTCGCGTCACCTGACGGCTCACACACCTCCCGGCACGCGCCTTACGATCCACGCCGAGGACAGTGGTTCGCCCGCCGCGCACATCCAGTCCGATCACTTCGCACTTCAAGCCGCCAGTCAGGCGCTGATGGACGTGTACGGTACGCGCCCACTGGTCGTGCGCATGGGTGGAACGGTGCCGATCTCTGACCTGTTCCAGCGCTACATGAGGTTGCAGACCGTCTTCTTCTCCTTCTCGACGGCGGACGAGGACTTCCACGCCCCTAACGAGTTTTTCCGCATCCACCGCCTGCACGAAGGACTGGAGGCATGGGCGCGCTACTGGACCCTGCTAGGCGAGGTGCGGAAATGAACGAGCCGACAAGGGACGCAAGCACAGGCTCTGGCGGGCTGGCGCGCGCCGAAGCGCAGGTGGAGGCACACAGTGCGTCGCTCAAGAAGGAACTCGGCGTTCGCGACCTGGCGCTGACGCAGATCCTCTTCATTCCCGGGCTCACCTGGATCGGCGTTGCTGGCAAGCTGGGGCCATCGCACGTGGTGTTCTGGCTGCTGGCCATGCTGTTGTTCTACCTGCCGACGTCGGTGGTGGTGATCTACCTGAATCGACTGATGCCGCTGGAGGGAGGACTGTACCAGTGGGCAAAGCTCGGGTTCAACCAGACCATCGGCTTCATGCTGGCCTGGAATCTCTGGCTTTACGTCATCGTGTTCACGTCAGAGATCGGACTGCAGTGCGCCACTTATATGGCGTACGCCATCGGCCCTAGCGCGTCGTGGATGACGAGCAGCACCTG
This sequence comes from Gemmatimonadaceae bacterium, assembly GCA_046327745.1. Lineage (GTDB taxonomy): Bacteria > Gemmatimonadota > Gemmatimonadetes > Gemmatimonadales > Gemmatimonadaceae > JABAQJ01. The sequence goes on from JAXLXV010000007.1 coordinate 555,706, forward strand.
GTTTGCGGCCCTGGCCACGGCCGTCATCCTCACGCTGATGGTCGTGGCATCAACGATCGGGTTGCAGGTCGGCAAGTGGGTGCACAACACGGGTGGCACCTTCATGCTGATCGTGTTCTCGGCGGTCATCCTGGTGCCCTTCCTCGGATTGCTCACGGGGAACCTCAAGGAATTCCATCCGCTGCGCACGAGCGTCCCTGACCTCTCGTTGTACAACCTCAACATCCTGGGCAAGATGGGATTTGGGGCGCTCGGTGGTTTCGAGTACATCGCGATTCTCGCTGGTGAAACGCGGTCGCCGGCGCGTTCCGTCGGTCGCTCCGTGCTGATCGCGGCGCCGGTCATTGCCCTCATCTTCGTGATGGGCACCGCATCGGTGGTCGCTTACATCCCAACCGAACAGATCGACCTGATTGGGCCGGTGGCTCAGGTGTTGCGCGTGGGCTTTGGGCCATTCGGCATCGTCGGCCCCCTGGTGACGATCGCCATCCTCATGACGTTAGGCATGCGACTGGGCCAAGCCAGTGTGGCCTTCACCGCGGTGACACGCCTGCCCATGGTGGCCGGCTGGGACCAGATGCTGCCCGCTTGGTTTGCGAAGCTGCATCCCACGTACAAGACGCCGGTGAACTCGATCGTCCTGGTCGGCATCTGCTCCCTGACGATTGCCCTGCTGAGTTTCATTGGCGTGGGGCAGGCCGAGGCATTCCAGTTGCTGTTCAATGCCAGCGGGATCTTTTATGCGCTCACTTACGTGGTGATGTTTGCGATCCCGATCATTGGCTTGCGCGGCGTCTCGCCCCGACCAGCGCTCTGGTTGCGCCTGGCGGCAGTGTCCGGGCTGCTCATGACGGTGCTGTACATCGTGCTGTCGGTCTTCCCTATTATCAAGGTGGACAGCGTGCTGATGTTCGCCCTCAAGATCACGCTAGTGATCGTGGCGTTGAACCTGGTGGGCGTTGGCGTCCTCATGTCCGCTCGGCGGCGCGCGGCGCGCGCCGGAGCCTGACAGGAACCGCCGACCGCCGCCAAGCTCGTCAGCCGTCGAGTGGCGTCTCTTCGGAGGTGAGGTGGACGCCGCGTTGGGCTAATCCGTCCCGGAGGGCGGCGTAAGGCACGTCGTTCAACGGCGCGATGATGCCGGGACCAGTCACCGCGCCGCTCCCGAGCAGTTGCGCGCCGATGGACGCGGTGAAGCCGACGGTGCGACTCATCCCTGAAAGGCCAGTGTCCAGGTCCATGCGATCGACGAGTTCGTAGCGTACACGCGTCTGACGTCCATCCTTGCGACCAATGACGTCGACGCGAACGATGGCGAGGTCCCGTTCGCCGGGGGCGTACTGCAGGTGCGGCCCCAGAGCCGCCGCCAAGTAACGCACGCGATCCACCGCGTGGCCGTCGACGGTAACGGGTTCGTGGTCCAGGAGGTGGAGGTCCACCAGCTTCTTCCAGAACTCACAATGCCCGGGCCACCGCATGGTGTATCGGCCCGCGGCTCGGAGCTGACGGGGATTCAGCCCAGCGTCGACGGCGTAATGAATGGCATTGCCGTTGGGATAAGCTTCCAGCGTGCCGAGGCCGGCGACGTCCACGTGGTGCACATGCTCGGCGGCAAAGACATCACGTCCGTCGATGACCACGTCCTGTCCGTCCTGGATGGCGCTGGCCGGACGCCGATAGGCCTGGAGTACGCCCTCGAAGGTCCAAGACACCTTGTACTTCAGCGGGTTGTCTGCAGCGACGAGTTCCGGGATGCCGGAGCCATACGAGTGGATTTCGTCGATGCGCTCGAAGCTGCGTGCGGCATCTCCCAGCATGACGAGGTCGATGCCTGGATCCAGGCCAAACTCTGGAAGGATGGTGACGCCCTTGGCCTTGGCCCGCGCATCCATGGCGCGGAGTTCGGGCGGGACGTACATCGTGTTCACGACGTGTGCCCCGTGGTTCACGGCCAGCTCGGCGACCAACGGGATGAACATCCTCGGCAGCAGATCGATCACCACACGCGGTTGCTCGCCGATGAGCCGCTCCAGGCTTGAACGGTCGGTGGCATCCACCGATTCGCAGCGCACGCGAGATTCAAAGCCGTGGTGCGCCACGAACGCACGCAGCGCCTGCACATCGACGTCTGCGGCAACGATCTCGGTGACGGCCGTCGAGTGCACGAGATCGTACAGTGCGGCCTTGCCCTGCATGCCCACGCCAAGGAGAAGGATCTTCATGGTCTTCGGTGATGAATCGTCATTCCGTCAGATGCAAAGAAGCTGATCGTGAACATGGTGAGTGCGCCATCTACCTTCGTGCGGTCGAGCGGCTTACGGGGGTGTTCGCTCCGTCAGGTAGGCCGCCACGTCACGGTGTTCGCCGTGGCGCGCCCATCCGAGTGGCGTTCCCTTCCAGAGCGCGTCGCGGATATCCGTGCGGGCGCCACGCTCTACCAAGAGTTGAACGATCGCCAGATGGCCGCTCCCGGCCGCGTGATGCAGCAGCGTGCCATGAGCGTGCAGTCCGTCGGGATTAAAGCGGTCCACCGGCTCGCCGGCATCCAGCAGCAGCCTAACGACGTCGATGTGGCCAAGCTGGACGGCGAGCGCGAGGGCTCGATGGCGCGTTTCCGCGTCGGCGGTGGGCAGCAGCGTCCGGCATTCCTCCAGGCGTCCGAGCCCAGCGGCGGCAGCCAGATCGCGGATACGCGCGGCGCGCGCCACCAGCGCTTCCGCGGCATCACGAAAGCCAAAGACCAGCGCCGTCATCAGCGGATTCCGCCAGCGCGTGTCGCCCTGCCCTTCGATTTCTGCCCCATGGTCCAGCAGGACGTGCAACAATGGTATCTGCGTGCCGGCAAGCGAAGGGGGCGTGCTGGAGACCAGCATGCTCAGTGTCGTGCTTCCGCCGCCGTACATCCCCGCCAGGGCGTCCACCTCGGCGCCAGCTTCCAGCAGCACGCGCGCGACTTCTGGACCGTTAGGCGGCGCGACCTGTCGATACCCTTCGACGCCGTTCGCCGCTAGGTAGTGCAGCAGCGTGGCCCCGTGCACCGGCGGATCGTGGCTGGTCACGCGCGTCGACCGGGCGTGCAGCAGGTACGGGTCGTCGCGGATCATCTGTGCCAGAGCGTCGACTTCACCGCCAATGACGGCTTCAACGGCGTATTCGAAGGCGTGGACGCGGGAACGTGCCTTGCCGACTTCGGTCACCAGTTGGCGCAGGGCATCCCAGTCGCGGAAGCTGTAAGCCCGAGCCAGGCTCAGTCGCGCGTCGTCGATTCCCAGTGATGTGACCCGGATCTCGTCGTCGCTGAGCGTCCTTGGAAGCCACGTGACCTTGTCGTCGAGAAAGCGCGGGTGCGTTCGGTGCAGGATCCCGATCGCCTCGGGGTCGCCTGCCTGATGGCCGGCCAGCAAGCGATTGGCCTGCTCCTCGTAGCCTTCGAGCGTCGCGCTGACGGGCAGATGGGTGAATTCAGGCATCTCAGAGTTTCGTCTCGTGCTCTCGTGCGCCAACCTGCGCGCAAGATAGCCAGCGCTTGCGACCGTCGCTAAGGCGCGATCACGGCGCCTCGTTCGGCCAGCAATTCCCTGAGAATCGACCGGTGACAGCGCGTCTCGTCCTCGCAGTAGCAACCGACGGCAAAATCCGTCTGGTGCGACAGTGCGGCCAGCGTATCGAGCACGCGCGCCTGTTCTGGTCGGGCCATTTCCGATCGGTATGCCTTGGCGAAGACGGACCACTCCTTCGCTGATTCTACGGCTCGCCCCTTCTTCACCGTGTCCGCTGCCGGCGCGAGGTTCGGGAGCCAGACGTCATACCAATCGTCTTTGGCGAACCGCTCCTTGGGGACGCCGCGCGGCGGACGCCGCACGGTGCCAATACGCAATCCCTCGTTCCGGGAACGGGGGGCGCCGAGCCTAACGATTCTGATGGCCATGGGGCGACCGGGGTGCAGGAGAGTTCTCAGACGAACACGCGACGCATAGCGCGAGTTCCTAGGGCGGAAATCTACGACCCGCCGCACCGGCTTGCGGGGCACGCTTCTCACAAGAAGCTGGTCGATGCAAGGTCAGCGCGCTCCGTGGAGGAGCACGCAAATTCGAGGCGCCGGTTGCCGGGCTCGTTCATCCAGCGCACGACGATGCTGGGCTCTTCATCCAACGTACGACGGCGCCTGGGCTCCCTCATCCAGCGTACGACGATGCCTGGACCTTCGTGCGGTCTTACGTCGTTGCCTCGGCGAGTTCGCGAAGAACTTCGATCAGCCGCACCGTGGCAAACGTATCGCGCTCGCAATACGCCAGCAGGTCGCTGCGAACGCGGTCCCGCTCCTCGGGTGGAATCCGATCGGCCACGAAGAGGAGTCGAGCAATCTCCACACTGGCCACCAACCCATTCACGATCACCAGATCACTGTACGACAACTCCGGGACCAGTGCCGGCAGCACGTACTTCAGGCTGAACGATCCCATGAACTTCGGGTGATAGACGTTCTCGCGCACCACGGGGAGCAGGTCCACCAGCTTCCCTTCCAGCTCGAACAACTCGGCGGCCAGGTCGGGCACCGCGAGGGCAAGGGCGCGAATCTGCGTCTTCTCGAACGCCGAATAGGTGACGACCTTGACCGCGTTCCGCGTGGCCTCCACCAACCGCTGGGCCACCAGCGGCCGAGCATCTTGTGGCCCCTCCGCCAGGTGCTCCTCGTGGCGGTAGCCTCCGTGAGGTAGCGACTCGTGGTAGCTGAACTGTGCGGCCGCCTGCCCCCATGGCGCCATGGCCGGCCAGACCGGAATGGCTCGCGAGATGGTCTCGAAGTCCAGAAAACCTAACGGGGCGACGTTAAATGGCTCGAGCGCCGCCCGAAGGGTCGGCTCCACGATCACACGCCCGGTGGCCAGCGACTTTCGTTGTCTCTGCGCGGCAAAGGGTAGTTTCTGTGTACTCGGTATGTCAGCAATCCGATGGATGCCCGCCGCCATGTACGATTCCGCCTTGGCTGGGCCCACGTTGTAGAGCCGAGTGATATGACCCGGGTCCTGTGGCCAGCAACGGGCCATGAAGGGACAGGGCCGTGGCTCGGAGCAATGACGTCCGATGCGGATTTCTGGAATCGGACCGGCCAGTACGTTGAGCTGACGGGCAACTTCGTCGGCGACTGATACACTGATGCTTGCCGTCGATGCCGTCACGTCCGATCGGGCAAAGATGTCACCGGGAGTGCCGTGCCGGAATTCCCGATTGAGATGCATGATCTCGATGCTAGACGGCGGGATCCCGTTCCTCGCCAGCACGTGGGCCTGGGCCGCCGCGTCAGGGAGATGCTCCTCCTTGAGCTGTGACGCCGACTTCACCTCCAAGAGGTGCCAGCCATCCTCAGTGCGCCGCAGGACGTCTGCGGCCACAAAGAGCCCTTCGGCTTCGAAGGCGCCTTCGAAGATCACGGTGGCGCCAGCCGCCATCGCCTCTTCCGTCAGCTGCAGACGTTCCTCGCGGCCGGCGTCGTTGGGGATCTGAATACCGCCGGTGAACCGTTCGCGCGCCAGCGCGCCGACCTGTTGCCCCTGATCGAACAGGTCTTGGAGGACGCGGTCGGGTTGCAGCTCCACGGCATTCGCGTCGTGCCGGCGCCACCAGAGCAAGCGGTGGCATTGTAGGCCAACGAGGAACTCCGATTTCGTGAGCGCGCGAGCGGGAGTGGTAGGCACTGGGCCATCACGTGCGCCGTCCGTCAGCGATGTGTCGACGCCGGCCGGTGTAATGTCATCATCCCGTTCATGGTCTGTCACGCGAACGACCCTCCCCACCGATGCGCGCTACACCCGAATTGGGCAGCCCATCTTTCAATCTGGCGACGGGACAACCGGGGGAGCCAGCGGTGGTCATTGATTCGCGCAGCGCGACTCCCAGACGAGAGGTACGGAGCGCTCGACTCCCTAGCGAGGTGGCACGGAGCGCCCGACTCTGGCGAGGAGGCACGGCCCGTCCAACTGCCCGAGGGGGAGGCCTGGAGCGCGCGACTCCCCCGGGAGAGGCATGGAGCGCACGACGTCCAAGGGGAAGCGCGCCGGCCTCAGAGCCGTTCGGATCAATCAGCTAGACGGGTGGCCCACCTCGTCACAGGGAGACCACCCGCCCGCCGACGTCGCTACTACTGTACGGTGACTGTCTTAAGCAGGGTGTTGTTGGACGGCGCGGTGTCCGTCTGCTGACCCGTCAACGTGAGCGTGACGTTGAAGGTGCCTCGAAGGATCGCCTTGAACCGCATGGTGAAATTCAATTGTCCTCCAGCCGCAACGGGACCCAGCTGGCAGCTTAGCCCCCCAGCGACCGGACCGCAGGTCGCGCTCGTCGCGCTGACAAACCGGAAGGCCGGTGTGGCCGGAATGAAGAGCGTGGCACCGGTCGACGCACCGGGACCCAAGTCAGCATCCCGCAGGTTCACGGTGAAGGTCTGATTCAGGAAGATCGGCGGTGGTGCCTGGGTGAACGAGAGCGCCAAGTTCGCCCCGGGATTTGCATCGCAAACGTCGCCGATCCCGTCCTGGTCAAAATCCGCCTGATTGGCGTTAGGCACGGCTGGGCAATTGTCGATCACATTGGGAACGCCGTCGCCATCGCCATCGATGGGTGGCGGCGTGTAGGTCCATTTGGCCGCGTGAATGAACCCCGGGATCGAAGACGTTCCGGCGATGAACCCACCACTGCTGACGTCCAGTGCTTCTCCCTCGCTGTCTCCATTGAGGAGCGGCAGGGCTTCGGCGACGAATCCGCCAACGCCGTCATCCGACCACACCACGGGGTCTAGACCGCACTGACCCACGATCAGCGTGCGGCCGGTGGATGTCACGGCCACGGCGTTCGCGCGCGAATTACTAACAGCTACGGGGCAGGAAAGCAGAGCAACCGTGCCGGAGCGCCAGATCCCTGCACTCCCACAGACCTCGCCAACAACCAGCATTCCGTCGGTGGCATCATGTGGCTGCGCGCCGAGGCAATTGGGCCAATTTGGCGGAAGCGGCAGTAACGTGACTGTGCCGTTGTGCCACATCCAAGGCGTGTCGTACAACGACGTGACCGTCGCCGCCCCTACCACAATTGTCTCCGTCCCAGAGTTGTTCGGGGCAATGCCGCCAACGTATGCCGCCGTAGCGTTCGGCACCGTCAGCTCTTGCACCGTGTAGGTCCCGGGCGCAGGCTCCCAGAGAATGGCGTGTGCCTCGATCGAACTCACAAACGATGTGCCGACGACCTCCGCGGCATTGTTGATGAGCCCTAACGAGTTGCCTGCGTCTGCGCTACCGATTGGCGGCGCGGGCAAGAAAGTGGTTCCCCCACCCTGCAACTGCGACACGAAGACGATCCGATCTGGATATCCCGTGCCACTCCCGGCGATGGCACCCGCGTCGTTGATGGACCACGCCCGGTAAGGACGCGACCAATCGCTCGGAAGCGGCGGGAAGGCAAAAAAGCCGGCGATGGAATCGATCGGCTCAAACACGAGCGCGCTTCCCGCATTCGGCGACCAGCACGGGGACCCGCAAAACCTCTCATAGCCAACCACCTTGCCACTCGCGTTGACCGAGGTGGCGTACACCTCGGTGGAACCGATGAGCGAACCGAGGGGAATCACGGTGGCATTCGCGGTTCGCACGCCGGCTACGGCAAGTGATGCCACCTCCTTGGCGGACCGCGGCGGCCCGACGGACGAATCAGCGGTGCACGCGGTGATTGCGCACACGACGACCCACACCCATGACCGGCGAGCCATCGGGCCTCCCTGGAATAGATTGCTGACCATCGCCCGCGCGAACCACGGCATTGCAGCCGGGTCGCCCGCCAGCCTCTACTATGTGGGCTACCTGACCAACCGGCAAGCCTGCAGCCGCAACTCAGTCGGTCCTTCTGACCGAGCCGTGCGACGCGCCAAACATTAGCGCGGCCACAGCCACCCAAAGGCCCCCGCCGTCAACAGCGCGTAGATCAAGCCGTCCACCGTGGCCTTGATGGTGACGGCCCACGACCGACGAAACCAGATCGACATCTGCCAGAGCGACAACGTGTACCCCACAAACGCCGTGGTCCCGACAAACCTGAAGACATGCAGGTAGGGTTCACCCGGCCCAAAGGCGCGACTCGTTAGGTACCCGGCGAAGAGCCCGACCACCAGCAGGTAGACAAACCATGCGCCCAGTGTCTGCCCCATCTTGAACGCCCCATTGGGGCCGACATTCAGGATCAGGTTTGGACCCTTGTTCACCTTCTCCATAAACTCCGGACTGGACATCTCGGCGCGCGTCTGAGGGCGCGGCACCATGTAGTCACCCGGCGGAAGGTTCAACGGCTGAAGCGCCGCGCGCACCTGATCCTCATTCGGCACCCTAGCGTAGTCGTCCTTGTGCCACGGCGAGGCCATATGAATCACCGAGCTGACGACGAACACCAGCACGGCAGACAACACCATCGGAAGCCAGAGGGATGCGAGGGAAGTCATGGGTACTCCGGTGGGAGGGCTCGGGGTGACCTGCAGGGAGATCGCGTCCGGCGCAGAAAGACTGGCCTCTCTTGCGGGTTTGAGCAAGGCTCGCGTTGCGCGTGCGCGCCCCAGACTTTCGGGAGAGGCACACAGGCGCGAGGTTCTCCGTAGCGCGGCGCGCCGCTCCCGCACAGGACCAGACATGGGACGGAGTCTTACCCGCCCGATGGATTCGATGACATCGGGTAGTGCGGCACGCAGCAAGCGCTGTACGACACGGTGGCGAACGATGCTCAACGTGCGACCTGCTCGATCCTGGACCCTACCACTCGGACGACTCATGCGCTCACCATTCGCCGCCACACTGCTCGCTCTGACGATTGTCATGCGCCCGTCCATCGCCGCGCAGGAAACACCCACGCAGCGCGAGGCGGCGAAGGACGTGCTGAGCAAGATGGACGCCTTGGAGCGCTCCCTGGATGTGGCAGGATTCGTCGCGCGCCTAACGGGCCCCAACGCGGCACGCGACCAGGTCACCAACCGAACCAAGGAGTTGATGGACACCGAACTCCTGGCGCTCAGCGATGACATCACGCGCAACCCCGAGCACGGGTTCGTGGAATTCAAGTCGGTGGACAAGCTGACGGCGTACCTCAAGAAGCACGACTTCTCCGTCACCATGGGCGTTGCCGGCATGAAGACCGCCTTTGTCGCCACCTACAACAAGGGCAAGGGTGCCCCCAACCTCGGCGTCATTGTCGAGTACGACGCCCTGCGAGGAACCAAGGGAGATTTTCACGGCGACCAGCACAGCGCGCAGGGGCCGATCGGACTCGCGGCCGCGGTGGCGATGGCTGAGTACTTGACCTCGGCCAAACTACCCGGAAGCGTGACCGTGTACGGCGCCCCGGGTGAGGAGATGGCTCCGCCCGATGCCAAGACCGACATGTACAAGGCTGGAGTCTTTGCGGGAGCTGACATCCTGCTCCGCAGTCATGGCACAAGCACGACCACACGTCCTGCGCCGGGGTTCGGCACGTGCTGCATGAACATCGTTGGGGCCAAGTACACCTTCAACGGCGCACCGGCCCACCAGATGACGGCGTGGAACGGCCGCAATGCACTCACGGCCGTGGTGCACCTGTTCGTGAACATCGACGGCATCCGCAGCAACCTGCGACCCGAAGCACGAGTCCAGGGGGTGATTGTCGAGGGTGGCGCCGCGCCGAACGTGGTGCCCGATCGCACGGTGGCCGACTTCTACATCCGCTATCCTGACGCGGTGTACCTGGAACAGGTGGTGGCCATGGTCGACGACGCCGCCCGCGCCGCGGCGTTAGGCACGGGAACCAAGGTACAGATCGATCACTACAGTGAGGCCCACGACGGGGTGTCGGTCGCTACACTCGCCGAGGTCGGCTTTGCGTATATGAAGAAGTTCGGCGCTACCAACGTGCAGGAGGCGACCGGGAAGCCTCAGGGCTACGAGGAAACCGGAAGCGTCTCGAGTGCGATCCCCGGACTAGGGTTTGCCGCACAGACCTCTACGGCGCCGAACCATACGTACGAGATGGAATCGGACGCATTGGCGGCCATCGGCCATAAGGGGTTCACGGTAGACGCGCAGGCCATGGCTGCGGTGCTCTTTGACTTCGCCACGCATCCTGACTATCGCGCCGCGGTGAAGCGTGAGTTTGACGGCATCCACGCGCTCTTTGGCGAATATCAGGCAGCCCTGCGCAAGGCGTACCCGTCACCCAAGGTGATGGACCCGCAGTAACGCCTCCTGGCCACCCGACGAAGCGGCACCGGCTTAGCGGTGCCGGCCGGCAGGCTTGGGGGGCCAGCGGCCAGATGGCCTCAGCAGCTACAACGCTTTATGTCGGCGGCGGCCTTCAGCGGATAGTGACGAGCGCACTCCCCTGCTGATTCTCGGAAGTGGCAAAGATGTAGACGGTGCCCGGCGACAAGCCGGTCACCTTGCCATTGGCGTCGACCCTGGCAATACTCGGCGCACCGGACATCCAAGTCACAGCGCGACCGGTGAGCACGCGCGACTGCGCGTCGAACATGGTCGCTGTCAGCTGCAATACCTGTGAGACGAAGAAGTCGCCGGTGGTCGGCGTCACGGTGACCCGCGCGACCGGTGGCGTCACCACGGTAAGGGACGACGTCCCAGCCTTTCCTTCGGCGCTCGCAGTGATCGTGGCCGTACCAGGGGCGACCCCGGTCACCAGACCCGTCGCATCGACGGTGGCCACGGTGGCACGACTCGTCTTCCAGACAATGGTCCGCCCACCCAGGACGGCGCCGGCCGAGTCCAACGCGTCTGCCGACAGCCGCAACGTAGTGCCGGTGAGCACCGAGTCGCGCGATGGCAACACGAGAATCGACGCGATGGGCACCGGCACCACGGTGATTCTGGTCGTGCCTTTGATCCCTTCGCTGGTCGCCGTGACGGTAGTAACGCCTGGGGTCAACGCCGTGACCACTCCGGTGGCAGCAACAGTGGCAACCGTTGGCACGCTGGACGTCCAGGCCACAGTGCGTCCCTTGAGCACCGTGCTGTCGGCGGCCATGGTCGACGCGCTCAGCGCGAAGGTCTTGGTGACGATGACGTTCTGCGCCGATGGTGTGACGCTCACAAAGGCAACAGGGACCACTCGAACGGTCACGGTGGAGTTTCCACGAATGCCGTCGACCGTCGCGCTTACAGTCGCCGTGCCGGCCGCTACGCCTTGAACGGACCCGTCAGACGCCACGGTGGCAATTGACGGATTGCTGGTCGTCCAGAGCGTGGCGCGCCCTTGGGCCGTGTCGCCCGTCGCCAGCACGGACACCGCCGTCAGCGACAACTTTGCACCGACGAAGACCGCCGCCGGACTCGGATTCACCTTCACGGAAGCCACGGGCGCGGGCACCACCGACACATACACGATGGCCGACTTCCCTCGGCTGCTCGCCGAGATTCGGCCAAGACCCGGACTCACCGCGGTCACTCGGCCCGTGCTATCCACCGTCGCCGTCTGTGGGTCTGCCGCCGACCAATGGATGAGGCGTCCATCAATGAAGGCCCCGGAGCTCAGCTGCGCGCGCCCCTGAATCGTGCCGGTCGCTCCCACGGCGAGGGACATCTCCCAAGGGTTCACGAGAATCTGACTGACGTCGGCCCCCGAACTGACGGAGTTGTTGCACGAAAGGAGAGCGGCACCTGCCGGCACGGCGACAAGCCAGCGGCGGACCATGACCGGGATGTTGGCGTGCATCGAGGGGTACAGGTGGGACGGGCGAGCGGGTGATGAGCGGTGACGACGCGGTGCGCAGCGGGGCGACGATATTCCGGTGGTGGTCTGTCCCTGGCGAGGCCTCGACATGTCCCAAGACGAGAGCGACGGCATCTGAAAAAACGGCCTTGTTAGGGTGCCAACAATTCCTCGGACAGTCTAGTGGTTCGGTCACCCTGACCGTGGCTCGGCAAGGTACACCGTCCGTCCGTAGCGACCGTGATGCGCGCGACACTTCCTGCCCTTGGCCCATCGAGTCCGCTCGCTACATTCCTGCTCCTTCACACAACCATAAAATGAGGACGTGTCCATGACAGCGTATGGTGGCAAGGAGATGGCGGCGGCATTCCGTACCGTCAGGAACAACACCATCCAGATCGCGCAGGACATCCCTGAGGACAAGTACGGGTGGTCGCCCGCACCTGATGTCCGTTCCATCCAGTCCCTGCTCGCCCACATTGCGGTGGCGCCCACCCTGTATGCGGACATGCACCGCGTCCGACGTCTCACCACGCTGCAGGGGTACGACTTTGGGGGCTTGGTCGCGCAGATGATGGCTGAAGAGGCCAAGCCCCGCACAAAAGCCGAGCTGATCGCGTTGCTCCAGCGCGAGGGTGAGGGTTTTGCCGGTTGGTTAGCCACGCTCTCGCCCGAGTTTCTGAACGAGACCTACACCGATCCGACGGGACAGAATCCGCGCACGCGTCTCGAAGGACTCCTAAGTCCCAAAGAGCACGAGATGCACCACCGAGGGCAGCTGATGCTGGCGCAGCGCATTCTGGGGATTACGCCGCACATGACGCGTCAGATGATGGAGCGCATGGCGGCGCGGGCGGCCGCCGCGAAGGCCTGAGGCTGGAGCGCGGCCACAAACGGCGTAGCTTCTCCGAGATGATTTACCGATCCCTGGGTCGCAGCGGCCTTCGCGTTTCCTGCCTGGCGCTGGGAACCGACAACTTCGCGAACCCGACCCCTGAACCGGAGTGCGCCGCTCTATTAGAAGCGGCGCTCGACGGCGGGATCAACCTGATCGATACCTCCAATAGCTACGCCGCGGGAGAGGCCGAGCGGATCATCGGTCGGGCGTTTCGCGCCACGGGAAGACGACACGAGGCCCTGGTCGCCACGAAGGTTTACTACCCGACGGGTCCGGGGCCGAACGATCGCGGCAACTCCCGGCTACACATCATGCGGGCGTGCGAGGACTCCCTGCGAAGGTTGCAGCTGGAGTGCATCGATCTCTACCAGACGCACCGCCCCGACCTTGACGTTCCGCTGGAAGAGACGCTCCGTGCCTTTGATGACTTGGTCACGCAGGGCAAGGTGCGATACATCGGCAGTACCACGGCGCCGGCCTGGCACCTGGTGGAATCCGTCATGACCAGCGCGCACCACGGGCTGGTGCAGATTGTCTCAGAGCAATCACCGTACAACTTGCTGGATCGCCGCGTCGAGAATGAACTCGTGCCGGCCTGCCTGCGACACGGGCTTGGGCTCCTGACCTGGTCTCCCATGGCCATGGGCATACTGGCGGGGCGCTACGCCGAAGGAAGTGCTCCGCCCGCTGACTCGCGCTTCGCGCGCCGGGGCGGCATCTATGCCGAGCGCGTGACGCCCGCGGGTGTTGCAGCTGGCAATCGTTTTGTGGCCATCGCCCGGGAGTTCGGCTTCGATCCAGCGACGGCTGCCGTCGCCTGGGTCAAGGACCAGCTCGGCGTCACGGCCCCCATCGTGGGCCCGCGGAACGCCGAGCAGCTGCAACGCATGCTGTCCGCCGTCACCTTGCAACTCCCGGACGCCTTCCGGGCCGCCTGTGATACCATCACGCCCCCGGGCGGCGTCACGGCATCCTTCTTCAATACGGCACCCTGGATCAAGCAGGGAATCCTCTAGCCGCGAGCCGTACATCCGAGTGCTGGTCGACGATGCCCGATGAACGCGGCGTCCACGCTCGGTTGTACCGCTGACGGGTCGGGACGCGTAGCAACTGTATCGCAATCGAGTGCGCTGGTCTCGCGCGGTGCTCTCGAACCTCGACGTCGCTCGCCACAGCGCAAAATGTCAGCGGCATTGAACACGTGCGGAACCATGCGTGGTCGCGCGCTGTGTCGCCCTCCTCTCGTCCGCATTATGTTCGAAGCGTACGCTGCCTTCGAACCATTCTCCGGAGTCATGCACCATGTCGGGCGACAAAGGCACCATCGCCATTCTCACGGGAGGAGGCGATGTCCCAGGGTTGAACCCGGCGATACGCGCCATCACCATCCGTGCCTCTCGCGAGGGCTACCGCGTCATTGGGATTCGCCGCGGCTGGGCCGGATTGGTCGACTACGTCCGCGACAAGGGCGCCGACAACAGTGACAACGTGCAGGTGCTCTCTGAGGCGATCGTGAATCGCGCGGGACGCACCGGCGGCACCTTCCTGCACACCTCACGCACGCGGCCGAGTCACCTCCCGCGTGAGCGCGTGCCAAAGCACCTGACGGGCTACGACAAGGACGTCAACGACATCACTCCGGACATCCTGAAGAACCTGGAACATATCGGCGTCGATACGCTCATCCCGATCGGCGGAGACGATACGTTGAGCTACGGGAAACGCCTCCATGATGAAGGGGTCAACGTCGTAGCCATTCCCAAGACCATGGACAACGACGTCTATGGCACCGATTACTGCATCGGCTTCAGTACCTGCGTCACACGAACGATTGAGCTGACGCACACCCTGCGCACATCAGCGGGTTCGCATGAGCGCTACCTGGTGATCGAGGTCTTCGGGCGCTACGCTGGCTTCACCGCGCTACTCCCGACCATGGCGGGTGCCGCGGACCGATGCGTGATCCCGGAGCATCCCGTGGATGTGGAGCACTTGGCGGAGCTGCTCACCTACGACCGCAACCGACACCCGAGCCGCTATGCCGTCGTGCTGGTCTCTGAGGGCGCACGCCTAACGTCCCACGAAGGGATGAGCTACGAGGGCGCCGAGACGGATATGTTCGGCCATCGGAAGCTCGGTGGCATCGGCGACACCGTCGCCTCCGCACTCAAGGAATCTTCAGCCAAGTACAACAACGGCCGGCGCATCGATGTGGTGAACCAGCGCCTCGGCTACCTGGTTCGCTCCGGAGATCCCGACGCCCTCGATTCCATTGTGCCCATGGCCTTCGGGAACCTTGCCCTCGACCTGATCCTCAAGAAGCAGTACGGGCGACTCGTCAGCATCCACAAGGGGTTCTACGACAGCGTGCCGATCACGCGCGTGACGTCGGAAAAGAAGGTGGTGGACGTCCCGCGGTACTACAACGCCGACCGCCTGCGCCCGAACTACGACTTCGATGGGGCGCCCCTCTTCATCATGACCAGTGACTGAGGATCGACGGCGCTGCGTTGACGCGGAGCGCCGTGGCAGGTAAGCTGGACGCGCAACGCTCGTGCAACCGCGGGCGGCGTGTCGCCAAGCGGCGGGATGCTGCGTCCGCGCTCACGGGTCACCCCCCAGTGGACCCATGACTCCTTTCGAACGCGGATGGCGCCGCGTGCGCGCCTTGGCCTTTGGCGCCATCCTCATGTCGGCGCCGGCCTGTGGTGCCAAACCTCAGCCGTCAGCGGCAACTCGACCGCCAAACGTCGTTGTCGTCCTGGTCGACGACCTGCGATGGGACGACCTCGGCATCGAAGGGCATCCCTTCGTGGAGACGCCGCGCATCGACCAGCTGGCTCGCGAAGGCGTCCGCTTTCGCAATGCGTTCGCCACGACGCCGTTGTGTTCACCTTCCCGCGCCGCGATCCTCACCGGGCAGTACGTCCACACGAACGGGATCATCGACAACACCGCGCGCGATTCAGCCAGTCACCAGCTGCCGACCTTCGCCCGGCCAATGGCGCAAGCAGGGTACGCGACCGGGTTCTTCGGCAAGTGGCACATGGGCAATGATGACTCGCCCCGCCCCGGGTTCACGCGATGGGTGGCGATGAAGGGTCAAGGAGAAGCCGTTGATCCAAAGCTCAACGTCGACGGTACGCGCATCCAGGAGCAGGGCTACGTGACGGACGTTCTTACCGGCTACGTCACGCGCTTTCTGGAGGAAACGCGCGGCAAGCCGTTCATGGTCTTCCTCGCGCACAAGGCGTTGCACCCGAACATCGTGCAGCGAGATGATGGCTCAACCGCGGCCGTGGCCGGACAGGCCGAAGGATTCATTCCGGCGCCGCGACATCGTGGACGATACGCCAACGCGAAGGTGCCACGACGACAAAATGCCGGTCCGCCAAATGTTCGAAAGCCCGCCTTGCAACGCCACATCGACGGCGTCCCGCCACTCGGCCCCGCCACCGCCACACCAGACAAGGACGTGCGCGACCGATTGGAGATGCTGCTGGCGGTGGACGAAAGCCTCGGCCGCATCGAGGATCAGCTGCGACAGATGGGTGAGCTGGACCGCACCGTGATCATCCTGACCAGCGACCACGGATACTTCTACGGCGAGCACTTCCTGAACGATGAGCGGCGGCTGGCGTACGAAGAGACGGCGCGCATTCCACTGATCGTTCGTTACCCACCGCTTGCCCGGGCAGGTGCAACACCGACCCAGCTGGTGCAGACGATCGACCTGGCGCCGACCATCCTTGACCTGGCCGGCGTGACGGACTCCGTGAAGCGCCAAGGCACGTCCTTGGTTCCCCTACTCCGCGGAGAGAATCCTCCGTGGCGGCAGGCCGTGCTCGTCGAGTACTACAGTGACACGGTCTTCCCGCGCATCCTGCACATGGGCTATCAGGCGATTCGGACGGAGCGCTACAAGTACATCCACTACCTGGAGCTGCCGGGGATGGACGAACTCTATGACCTGCAGTCGGATCCGTTTGAGCTGGACAACCTGGTCGGGAGTGCCCGAGGCAAGAGTCTCTTGCCCGAGATGCAGGCCTCGCTCGCCAAGCTACAACAGGAGACAGGCTACCAGGCGCCCGCCGCCGGGCGCTGAAAACGCCGCTGCGACGCTAGCGGACGTGATCCCAGAGAAAGGGCTTCACATGATGCCGGCAACACGGCGGCACCTCTTCACGCAGCAGCGCCAACGCGCGGGCAGCTTTCGTCAGGAAGTCCTCGGTCGCCTCTACCGTGAGGTATCGCGGATGCCGGCTCCAACACGCGGCGATCCGCTGGTCGATGAGTGCGGCTTCTTCAAGTGACTCAATGCGTAATGGATTCTCTTGTCCATAGGCATCCGGGGCCATTGGTGTGCGCAGGTGAATGACCGCTTCGTATCGTGCCAACTCTTGCTCCGCGCTCGTTCCCACTGACTGAAAGAGGTCGTCGGCTCCGACCCAATACGCAGCGCCATCCACGGTTCCTCGATCGCAAAGGACAATCGCCGTGTTGTTGACGTCGGCCGTGGCCTCCAGCTCTCGCTGGACGTGGTAGATCGCTCGCTGCGCCGCTCGGCGAATCTCCGGAGCGTCAGACCTCGGAAACCGACCGCCAAATACAATACCGGCGGCTTCTGGTAGCGTCTTCACGTGCGTGCAGAAGAAGAGTCGAATGAGCTCCAGCACCGCGGTCTTTCCGGCACCGGGGCCACCGGTGAGCACGACGCGCCGAGTGGTGTGTCGTCGCGTGCAGTCGCAGGGTTTCATGTTCGGTGAAGTCGGTGGTAGGTGGACAGCAGCCGACGTGAACTTGTCGGGATGTCCGAGCCGCGTCGAGAGGATGCGAGGTTGGCGGCCTCGGTTTTCGGGACGTACCCGTAACCGAGTCGACGGTGCATCTTCCACTCGGACGATCAACACCGTGACCGTCTAGTATCCACTCGCCTGCATCCTCGCCCGCCCCGTCTCGCGTTATGCATCCACTCCCGCAGCCTAACCGGCGCCACTTCATCTCCGCCCTCGGCGCCACGGCAATGTTCGGATGGCACGCAACCAACGGCCGCGCGCCAGCGGGCGTGACTGGCTCAATGCCTCGACGAGGACTGAGTGCGGGCGCCGACGACTTCCTGTTCGAACCGGGACTCGTTTATCTGCAAACCGGATCTTTGGGCCCCACGCCACGACCGGTGATGGAACATGTGCAGGGTATCTGGCGCGAGTTGCAACTCAATCCCGTGGCCTACGGCTATGGCAAGCATGAACACGCCATGGAGGACGTGCGGGCGAATGCCGCGACTTTTCTTGGTTGCTCGACGGAGGAGGTAGTGCTCACTCGCAGCACCACCGAGGGCATGAACTGGGTGGCGCAGGGCCTGGGACTCGTTTCGGGCGACCATGTGCTGACGACGGATCAGGAGCACCCCGGTGGGCGTTCGGGCTGGGACTACGTGGCGCGGAAGTACGGCGTCGTCATCGACACGGTCGCGATCTCTCCGGCTGAACACGACGCCAACCGAATCATCGACCAATTTGCCAAGGCCATCACCCCACGCACGCGGGTGGTGGTCTTCTCGCACCTGTTGACGTCCACTGGACTGCGCATGCCAGTGTCTGAGCTGACGGCTCTGGCCAGGACACGCGGCTGTCGTTCGGTTATCGACGGCGCACAGGCCGTCGGCGGAATCGCCGTGGACGTGAAGGCGTTAGGTTGCGACGTGTACGTCACCAGCGGGCATAAGTGGTTGCTCGCGCCACCCGGCACGGGTCTGCTCTACCTGAGCAACGACATCGGGCGCGCCGTGGATCCGATTTCGTTGGAGGGTGGTCGTGCGGCTTATTCGAACTCTTCGGGAGTCACCAACATCCCAAGTGTGCTGGGGCTTTCGGCTTCCATTGATTACATCCGCGCCATCGGTATCTCGGAGGTTGAGCGACACAACCTGGCGCTCCGCGACCGCCTGTACCGAGAGTTGCAGCAACTGCCAAAGATTCGCGTCGTGAGTGCGCCACCGGGGCCCTTGGCCTCGCCACTGCTGACTTACGAACTGCCGGCGACACTCAAGAGCGACACGTTCATGTCGCGACTCATGGAACGGCATCGCGTGGTGGTGAAGACTGTTCCTGGACAGTGGTTGAATGGAAACCGGCTCTCCACGCACTTGTTTAACACAGACAGCGACGTGGATGCCGCCGTGTCCGCCCTTCGCGCTGAACTCAGCTAACGCCGCGATGTAACGCAGCTTTGGGTGGGGCATCCGTCAGGCCAAAAGCCCTTTTCGATCGCGTCAATTTCTCGCACGGGGCAGCTGCATCGTCACAATACAAGGCAGCATTGTCGTGGCGCAGGGATTCTCCTGACGAAGGCAACTCGTCGATCAACGACGTCGTTGTCGCTCAAGGAGTTAGGCAGTTGAGGGCTTTGTGCGCGAGTCTTGCTTTCAAGAGATGGCAGCTGGGCCGAACTGGTCGGCTTGGTTCCAACCTCCGGAGCTCCACTCCAATGCTTACTCGCCTGCGCACCGTCATCGCCTTGATCGCCATCGGCGGAATTTCCGCCGCCTGTGCCGACGCATCTTCGGCCACTGGGACCATTCTTGAGCCATCACTCGCTCAGGGTTCAAGCGGCGGCAGTGGGGGCGGCGGCGGCGGTGGCGGTGGCGGTGGTGGCGGCGGCGGTGGTGGCGGGAACGCGACGGTCGGGAAAATTCGCCCGGCGTCGGCCGGTGCCGTCTGTGACGCCGGAACATCGATGGGAATCGGGATCGACAAGGGCTTCGCGGACCGTGCAAATGTCACCATCACCGCCACGGCGAGCCCCACGCCGACCGGCCCGGCCATCCCGCCGAGCACCTTCCCTCAGACTTCGTTAGGCGGCTGGTGGTCGTTCAGCATCGTGGAGCCGTCGACAGGGCTTCGGTTGATGGGCTTTGGGACGACGTCCTCACTGGTTACGACCAGTGTCCGGTGGACGATCCTCGGCAACACGATGACACCCGGCGTGCACACGTTCACGTTCGTCGGCCAGAACCAGCAGCAGGACGGCATCATCGATCCGACCATCCTGCAGGGCCTGCCGATTCACGAGACGTGCACGGGCACCATCACGGTCGTCGCCAACTAAGCGATCGAGCCGGGAGCGGGCGGGGCGGCGCCTGCTCCTGGCAATCGTAGTCAGCTGTTCGAGTGCCTTCCGATCAACCACCGAACGTACGGATTGAAGCGAAGGTCACCGCGGCTCAAATAGCGCGGTGACCTTCGCGAGCAGAGAGGAAGGCGCGTTCTGGATCGACGCCGATTACCACGCTACTTCCGCGGTGACAAAGACACTCCGGCCGGCCAGCACGAAGTACCGTACCTCGCCATCGCTGGACACCGATCCACTGCCATAGCGCTGGCTATCGCCGAGGTTCACGCCACGAATGCTCAGCGCATAACGAGAACGGGTGAATCGGGCAGAGGCGTCGAATACGTAACTCGATGGCAGCGTCCTCGCAGAATTCTCGGTATTGTCCAGGTACGACTTGCCCTGGTACCGACCCTCCACGCCGAGTTGGAGTGAGGGCATCACCGCGTAGTCGGCGCGGTGGACGGTGACAAGGTTTGGCGTCAGCAGCGGGGGCACATCGCGCCGCGTGACCACTGGTGTCGCCGACGAATCGGTGAACGAGCGGATACGATTCTGGCTGAGCCACGCATTGCCACTGAGGGTCAGCCGCGTCACGGGCTGCCAGCGCGCGTTCACTTCGACTCCCTGTCGCATCGCGGCTCCCACATTCCGCCGCGGCACCAATCCCGAAGCGGTGGGGGCACCAATCCGTTCGATAGAGTGGCGAAAGTCCATTCGGTACACGTTGGCTTGCAGCTCCACGTGCCTCCGCGTCAGGTTGAGCCCTGCCTCTACGTCGTGCACGGATTCCGGGTGCACGCGTCGGAAGTCGCCGATCGCGTCCACATTGCCGCTGTTGAGATCGTCGTCACCGGCGAAGAGATCGCTCCGTGCTGGTTCGCGTGTCGTCATCCCATACGAGGCAAACGCCGAAAGGCCGTCCGCCAGTTGCACCGTCGCGCCCCCTTTCGGATTGACAAAGTTCCAGGAGACGCTCCGACCAGCTACACCCGCATTGGCATCGGGGGCATAGCGGAATTCGGCGTGCCGAGCCTGCAGGTCGGCGAACCAGCGCCAGCGGCCGGAATCATAGAGCACCTTGGCGAAGCCACTGACGTCGTTCTTGTGGCCGGTGTTGTCGTACAGCGTGGTGGATGCCGACTCCAGGTACGCCCGATGCGCGCGTTGATACGTATTGGCATTCAGGCCCACGGCACCGTGCCAACGTCCTTGGGCGTAGTTCAAGGCGGTGGTGGTGCCGTACCACGTATGCGCCAAGTTGTATCGATAGCGATCGGGGAGCGCGAAGTAATCGTAGCTCCCTCCCGCGGAGTTGCGATACACCGTGGAGCTAACGGAGGTCGACGGACTGGCGATGCGCGTGTATGACAGCGCGACCATCTGTTGTCCGAATCGATCCAGCTCATCCGGTTGCAATGGATTGAACCGACGGTTGGTCTTCAGCTCATCCAAGGTGGCTCCCACGTACGACAAAGTATCCGCCAGCACGCCAAACAAGCCCGTCAGCTTCACAATATCGCGATCGCCGAACCACCCGGCCCCGACAAGACCAGAGCCACCACGCACACCGGAGTGGTCGCGGTAGCCATTGGTGCGCAGTACGCCGGCGCGCGCGTAGAAGGCCAGGCGATTATCAAGCAGTCCCGATTGATACGATCCGCTCACCCGTTGCGCGCCAAACGATCCCACCTGGAGTTGCAGGTCACCGCCACTGCGACGCACCGCTAGCGGCATGCTCTCGAAGTTGATCGACCCTGCAAAGGATGCGGTGCCAGCGCTGCTTGTCCCAACACCACGCTGGACCTGCACCGACTGCATACCGCTCATGAAGTCGGCAAAGTTGGCGAAGTAGAGGACCTGATCCTCCATGTCATTCAGCGGAACGCCATCCAAGGTGATGTTGATGCGCGTCTGGTCCACACCGCGTAACCGAAGGTAGCTGTATCCCCAGTTCGTGCCTGTCTCCGTATGCACGGTGAGCCCAGGAGACGAATTGGCGAGCAGCAAGGGGACGTCCTGCCCGAATTGCCGCTGCTCGATCTCCGTCCGCGGCACCGTGCGCTGGGCAATCGGGGCAATGTTCGCCGCCCTGATCGCCGTGATGAGCACCTGTTCCATCCGCTTCGCGGAATCGGCAGCTGCTTTGGAGGAATCGACCTGCCCCTGCGAGGCGCTCGGCGTTAGGCACGCGAGCGCAAGGATGGCGAAGGCCGTGAGGTAGTGGTCGTGCAGTGCGCGCACCGAATGCGCGCAAGGACGCGCCAAGCGCGTCGCGAACTCTCTAGGCATGTGGACTCCCTACGCCGGTACGAACCGGATCAGGTTCTACGGGACTCTCTCAGCCAGTGCTCACCAGCGGCACCGGCACCCCGGTCTGTGTATAGAGAGGATAACTACGGGAGAGCTCGCTGAGTAGTGCACTCGGCGATTCGATGAGAAGTCAACGAATCAAGAGTCGCTCTGCTCGCGCCATACGGCATCCCAATGTCGAGGTCGTTCGCATAGATGCATGAACGGTGACATCACTCGCCTGCCTGCGCCTATGGAGGCACGAGATGCTCCAGGTCGCCTGTCACATTTCGTCAGGCAGACTCAACGTCGCGTGCATCACAGCCATGGTGCGGTCCACACACCACTACATGCATGAGCATTAGGCAGCGCGCGTCGCGCGACGTGTCCGCGTCGTGTCATGGCGCGCGATTCGTCGAGTGTCAGCGGACATGTGAGTGTGCACACACAGGTCGTGAGGAACGACGGGATGAAGCGTGGCGGTTCGCTGCTGTACGACCCAGTGGAGTCATCGCGTGTCGCGGTCACGCGCCATGAAGGCCGGTCTACCCAAGGGAATAGTCGAGTTCTCTTCGTCAGCAACGGAGCTGGCGAAGATGAGATTGCCTGTCGATTGGCGACACGACTGCGCGCGCGTGCCGGCGAATCCCTTTCTATAGAAGGCTGGTCACTGGTCGGTGCGGGCGATGCATATCTCGCCAGCGACATCCCAAGCGTCCGTGCCATCAACCAGCTCCCAAGCGAAGGCTTTGGCACGCTGAGTCTGAGGAGTTTTCTTCGCGATCTGCGCGCTGGATGGGTTCGCGTGCACGCGGAGCAGATTCGAGAAGCGACGCGCTTGCGTGGGCGCTTCGATCTCGTGGTGGCCGTCGGTGACGTTGTGCCTCTCGCCGTGGCGCTGATCGCGCGTGCGCCGTTCATCTCCATTGGCTGCGCCAAGTCCGTGTACTACGGACCTCGGTACGGATTCAATGCGGTCGAGCGCTGGATACTGAAGCAAGGTCACGCCACCTGCTTCACGCGCGACGCTCGCACGGCGCGCATGATGCGCAAGGCTGGCGTGCACGCTCGTTATGTGGGAAACCCCGTGATGGACGACCTGGCGCCGCGAGGCTTGGAGATCCCTTGGCGCGCAGCGGCGTCCGTCGTGGCGTGCTTCCCAGGCAGCCGCAGTGACCGCGAGCTGAACGCGGTGACGATCCTTCGACTTGTCGCCTTGGCGTCCGATCAATGGCATCGCATGGGAGTGCTACATCTCGCCTTCGCCCTCCCTCGCCGTTTTGAGCTGGAACGCTTTCGATCGTGCCTCGAGAATGATCCGGCGGCGAGCGCCTGGCAGTTCACCTCGACAGGTGGCAGTTCGCTGACTCTGCAATTGGGTGACCTGCACGCCTCATTCACGCACGGCGCACTTGGCGATGTTTTGCATCGCGCGCGCGTCGCCATCGCGCTGGGGGGAACGGTCAACGAACAGGCGATCGGTTGTGGCGTCCCGTGCGTGACCTTTGCGACGTCTGGCCCACAAGGCCGTGCCTATCTGCGCATGAAGATGCCGTACTTCGGAGAGTCGGTGATGGAAGTGCCACCGTCGCCCACTCCACTCGCCAACACCGTGGGCCGCCTGCTGCACGATGACGTGCTGCACGCGCGCATGCGTCGCGCCGGGGCCGAACGCATGGGACGCCCAGACGGCGGAGCCACCGATTCGATTGTCGATGCCATCCTGCAACGGCTCGAAGGCGATGAGCAGGACAAGCTCCCATGAGCGCGCGTCATTTCCTGATCGAACTGCACGACGTCACGGTGGCGCAGCGCACCGCGTGCGAACGCATGCTGGAGCTGGTTCCGACGGATCTTCATGCGTACGCGACGGTGCTGGTGGTTCCCGCGTGGTACGGTCACGCCGACCGCGGCACCGAGTCACGATCGTGGCTGGCGCCATGGCCAGGGACGCGTGTCCTTCACGGACTACGCCACACACGTGGCCCCTCGCTGACGGATGCTATCTGGTACGGCACTCAGGACGAGAGTGAGTGCGCGACGCTGGATCACGCAGCCGCAACGTTGCATCTGCAGCAGGCCACGGTGGCATTCGCTGACGTGACAGGGGCCCGACCGCAGTGGTATTGCGCCCCGCGATGGCAGTGCAGCGGGGCGTTGCGCCAGGCGCTTCGCCTTCAGGGACTAGGGACGCTCGAGCGAGACTCGGTGACCCTCGCTACGGGACGCGCGCTCGATGCGCCGTCACTCTGGTTCGATGACGGGCGCCGTGCGTTGGCTTCATTTGTCGGTGGACTTCAGCGGCATCTCCGCACGTCGCGCGCGTGTGCGAGGTCGAGCGTGGTGCGGGTCGTGCTGCACCCCCGCGACGCAATGCGCCCAACGCGCGCCCGAGCGGTCACTACCCTGCTCGCTCGGCTACAGGACGATGGGTGGACACCAATCTCCTTGTCGCAGTTGGAGGAGGTTGCGTGACGACGGATCTGATCTCCTTCCTGATCACGGCGCACAATGCGGAGCGCACGCTCACGACCACGATCTCCGCGCTGCAGGCGCAGGTCGTGGATCAGGCCTTCGAGATCGTGATCGTTGATGATCGGTCCTCGGACCGAACCCACGCGCTTGCCCACGACCTTTCGGCGACAGACACGCGCATCCGCGTGTTGCGCACTTCGAGTGTTCGTCCCGACGTCACGGCGCGGCAAGCAGCGCTCGACTTGGCCGTGCAAACGGCGAAAGGAAGCGTGCTGCTCCTGGTGGATGCCGACGCCGAGCCGCCTACTGGGTGGGCCCGGCGCATGGTGCAGGCACTCTCGCATGCCGACCTCGTCGCCTCCGCTCTGGTGTTTGAGCCGGCGACTCCACGTGCATGGTCGTGGCTCGCGTTACTGCAAACCGCAGATGCCGCGCACTATTTGGGAGTTTGTGAAGTCCTTGGACGTTTAGGCCTGGCGAGCGGTGTCTGTTTCGGCGCGGCGGGATTTCGTCGTTCGCTGTATGACGCCATCGGCGGCTTTGGTGCCTTGGGGTGCACGCTGGTCGAGGACCTCGCATTCGCCCGTGCCGCTCACCGCCACGGCGCGCGCGTACGGGTGCTCTGGGACGCTCCGGTCGCGGTGCGTGCGGTTCCCACGTTGCGCGACCTACTGGAACGGGTGCGACGGGTGAGTACCACCGGCGGTCCCTCACTCCTAGCCGCGGCATTGGGCTTGTGGGGGGCGTCCTTGTTGGGCCTGGCGGTCGCGGCGCTGGTCGGGGCGCTACCAGTCACATGGTTCGTTGTGCGGTACGCCGTTGGCGTCTTGTGGACACTCACACAGACGGCGCGTGTTGGCGCGTGGCGGGCATGGTTCGTCGCACCATGGTACGAGGGCATGACCATTCTGATCGCTTTGGCCGTGCTGTGTACGCCGGCGCGCTCGCGACGCGTGGCGTGGGGCGGTTTGCAGTACGTGCGGCGGCGTGGGAGCTGGACGCGCGTTTCATCGATCCCCGTGCGATGACAACGCTCGCTCCGGCGTTTGTGACCACGCTCCGTGCGTACACGGCGGCCGATCGCCCAACGGTCCGACGCATTGCGTGCCTCACGGCCTTCCGCAATCTGGGCCACGCGGCAGTTCTGCCTGACGCCGCGCTGTTTGCCGACTATTGGACCAGCTACTACACCGACTTCGAACCAGAGCGACTCGTCATCGCTGAAGTCGTTCGTGACGCGCGCTCCAGCATTGTCGGGTACCTGAGTGGGTGCTGCAACACGCGGCAGCACCAGCGGATCATGGCGCGCCACATCGTGCCCTCGGTGCTTCGGCGACTCACCGGGCACGCTCTGCAGCTGGGCAGCGGTGAAGGGCGTCGCGCGCGCCGACTGCTCCGATGGATGGTGATGCGCGCATGGCGAGAGGTTCCGCATCTCGACTCGCAGCGGTTCCCTGCGCACTACCACGCCAACCTGCTGCAGGAAGGCGCCGGCTTCCACTTCTATACGCGGATGGCGGTCGCCTTTGTCGAGCAGCTCGAACAGTCGGGAATCGCGGCGCTCCACGGACAGGTGACCGAGTGGCAGGAACGTGGCCCGTGGGGCCGGATGGTGCGCCGGTTCATGGACCGCGGCCTTACCACCGTCGGCTACACCGAGGCGCCGTCTACCATGCACCGCGAAGTACTCGGCGAGTCACGACCGATGATGAATCGCACGATCTACGGCAGCACGCGCGACTTCCGCGCGATGTTGCTCTGGGCTCGAGACTCCTACGGCATATGAGCGCGCCTCCCCCCGTGTCACTGCACATCGAGCGCACCGAGACGTTGCCGCGTGCGTCGTGGCCTAGCCAAGCCCCACTACACATCGTCGTGACCGTCAATGGTCCTGGCGAAGTCGCGGCATGGCTGTTCCCCTTTGTCCACGAGTTGCGCCAGCGCTGCCCCGACGCCGAGGTGACGGTAGCGTTGTTGCCGTGTGTGTTCGCCTCCGGACGGGAAGCCGACGTTCTGGGCGGCATGGAAGGCGTCGATCGGGTGCTGCTCCCAGAGGAGTCCATGCCATGGATTCTTCGCGGTCGTGTGCCCGGCCGACTGTCGGCGCCAGATCTCGTTATGCACCTGGGCGGCGAGTTGTTGCTGAGTGTTCGGCTCGCTCGGCGACTGCGAACCCCGTTGCTGGTCTATGAAGAAGGCGCGCCCCGATGGTCCGCACTCGTGTCCAGGACCTGCCTGCGCGACGACCACCCCAATGCGCACCGGGATCCAGCGCGCGTCCGTGTGGTAGGGAATCTCATGGTCGACGCCGCGCGACTGAGGGTTCCAACCCGCGCCGTCCACCTGCATGGGCCCAACACGGTCGCCCTCTTCCCCGGAAGCCGCCCCTACTTCGTCAGACAGCTTGTGCCGTTGTTGTTGCGCGTGGCCTCGTTGGCCCAGTCGACCCAGCCAGCCTTACGATGGGTGCTGGCCAAGTCCGACTTTGTGGCCATGGACGCACTCGCGGAGTGTCTCAAGAATCCCGATGACCGCCTGGTAGAGGGTGATGATGGGGTTCTGCGGAGCAATGGCCGCCAGACATGGATCCAGTCAACCGGTGGCGTCCGCGTGGAAGTGCTGGCACCGGCCGATGCCATGCGCCGAGCCAGCGCCGCGGTAACGATTCCCGGCACGAATACGGCCGAACTCGCGGCGTTAGGCGTTCCGATGCTCTTGATCCTGCCGGCCTATCGGTTGCATTCGCTTCCCCTCCCTGGCCTCGCTGGTCATCTCGGGCATATCCCGGTCATAGGCTCGATGATCAAGGAGGGGGTCGCGCGCGCCTACCTTGCCACACGGAGATATTGGGCCCATCCCAATCGCCTGGCGGGACGCTTGGTGGTCCCCGAACTGATCGGGCGCATTACCGCTCGCGAGATCGCCGACCGCCTGCACGGCTTGTTGGCGTCGCCACTGTCCGAGACCTCGGCGACGCTGCAGGCGATCATGGGATCCCCTGGTGCATCGTCACGACTGGTTGATGAGGTGCTGGAGCTGGCGGGAGCCCGTCGAGCGTGAAGGCAACACGGTCGATGATCCGCACGTTCACCGCGGCGCACGCGCGCGTCGCTACCGCGGCCGGAGCGGCGATGGTCGTGGTGGTCGTCGTCATGTGTCTGCTGGCCTGGTGGGCCGGGCGAGTGGCAAAGGTGGTGGCAACGGGAGGGTCTTTAGGGACACTGTCCGTGCAGCTGGGTATCGGCATCGGCCTGATGGCAATCCTTAGCGTTGCGGCTGCCGGTCGGGACTTGGCGCTCGCCCGGTTGAGTGGCGCTTTCTCGTCGGCGATGCGGGCTGCCATGCTGACTGCGCTCATCCGACGCCCAGTGGCGGCGGTCCGCGCGCAATCGAGCGCCGACGCCGTGACACGCTTGGGGAGTGACATTGCGCTGCTGCACCATGCCTTACTGCGAACGCTCGCCATTTGGCTGCCGAATGTCGTCACGACCATCGTACTGCTCGGTGCAGTGATCGTGACCTCGCCGTTTCTGGCGCTGGTGACAGCCCTGCTCATTGTACCGGTACTGGTTGTCACCTCGCGATCTAGTGCACGCCTGCACGACGCGGTCCGGGATTCCCAAGAGCGCGTGGCGCGACTGGGCGCTCTGATCGCCGACGCGCTTGCCGGTGTGCGCGAGGCCAAAGTCTTTCGCCGCGAGGCTGCGATCGAGCAGCGATCGCGGGAGATGTCCGACGCCATCTTCGCCCACACCCTGCGCGAGGAGCAGATTGCCCTGACGGTGCCATCGGTCGTGACGTTCGTGGCCTTTGTTGGCGCCTGTGGGTTGGTGCTCGCCGCCGCCTGGCAGTTCCAACAGGGCGGCCTCGACGGACCGGATCTGACCCGCTTCCTGGTGTTGCTCGCGATGTTGGCTGGCCCGCTCCAGGAGTCGGCACGATCATCGAGCGCGGTGACGCGCTTTCGAGCCTTGCTGCACCGTTGCCAAGAGGTGTTGGACTCCCCTCGCGAACCGGAAGATGACCGCCAGCCAACGGACGCGCTGGCGCCGGACGCCATACGGTTGGAAGGGATCCGCGTCGGATATCCTTCGACGGGCTTTGCCCTCGGGCCGATCGACCTGACGATCGCGCAGGGAGAGACGGTCGCGCTGGTGGGGCCGAGTGGCGCAGGGAAGTCGACGCTGCTCGAACTCATTCCGCACCTCGTCGTCCCGACGTCGGGTCGCCTATCGTTTGTAGGTCCAGGCGACCAGTCGCCAACACTGGGCGCCATACGCGGAGCATGCGCCTATGTGCCGCAGGAGCCGTATTTCTTCGAGGGGACAATCCGGGACAACCTGCTCTTTGCCGCGCCGCATGCCTCAGCGGGATCCATCGCCGCGGTATGCGCCGCCGCGCATGTGCGCGAGTTCGTGCAGCGCTTGCCCGGGGGTTGTGACGCGCCGATCGCGCGGGGAGCGTTGAATCTGTCGGTCGGGCAGCGTCAGCGCCTGGCCATTGCGCGTGCGATGCTCGTGGACCCCCGCATTCTCCTGCTCGATGAGCCCACCGCCTCACTGGACGAAGAATCGGAACAATTGCTCATCGCGGCCCTTCGCACGTTTTGCCGGGGCCGAATCACGATCCTTATCACACACCGACCAGCCATGCTGACACTCGCTGATCGCGTGGTCACTCTGCGGAACGGACAGATCGAAAGGATCGTGATTGGCGGCCAGCACGCGTCAACGGCCGCACGCCATGCCAAGCACGTGGCACTGCCCTGATGCGCGCGAGTGTCATCATCCCGACGCGAAATCGAAGCGACTTGCTACAGCAGACGGTCGCGCGCCTCGCTCGCCAGACTGTCCCTAACGACGAGTACGAGATCCTGATCGTCGATGACGCGTCGGACGAGCCATGCACCGTAACGCTCAGGGCGGCAGCCGATCCCGCACGTGGCCCGCGCATGCAGTTGATCCAGCGGGCGCGACGCGGGTGGTCGGCAACCGCACGCAATGACGCCATCGCGCAGGCACAAGGGGACATTCTCGTCTTCCTTGATGATGACGCCTTCGTTGGTCCGCAGTTCCTCGAGCGACATCTGGTCGTCCACGGCAAGCATCCGGCAGCAGTGGTCGCGGGCCCGATCGTCCAGGTCCGCGCCATTCCTGAAGCCATCGATGAGTCGTCGCGGCTGACGGGGTACCATCGTCACCCGTTGCCCGGGGGAAACGGGTCGGTTCCGGCGTGGGCCGTCCGGCGCGTGGGCGGTTATGACGCCGAGTTTCGCGCGTATGGCTGGCAGGATCAGGAGCTGGCCGAACGATTGTTGGCGCTCGGACTCAGACGTCGCTTTGCATGGGGCGCCCCTATCTATCACTACAAGCCAGCCAGCTACGACACGGACCTGCGGGCACAGATCGCGCGAGAGCGCGAACGGGGCCGTATGGGGGCGCGCTTTTACCACAAGCACCGTAGTTGGACCATTGGCGTCACGACCAAAGTCGCGCCTACCGTACGGCGCGCGGTGAACACGCTCGCTCGGCTCACGCGTACGCCTGACCTGTGCGACCAGTTGGAGTCCGGTGAACGCGACGGAGCGACCGTTCCAACGTGGCGCGCCGCGTTGTTGCGAGCGTGGGTCGAATCGAACGCCGGTGGCGCCGAACTGGCCAGGATTAGCGCGAGCGCTGGAGAGGGATAGTCGAAAGAATAGCGCGTGCGGTCGGATAGCGACCGTCGGTCACGGGATTCAACGTCAGCGTAGCATCGCGATACGCAAAATTGGCCCTCGTCAGGCAGTAGTGATCCCAGGGACTCAATTGAATGTGCAGTACGCGCGTCAGCAGCTCCACGCGGCGGACGGAGAGTTTCAGGGCGGCGCGTCGGCGCAGAGCTGAGCGTTCCAGGAACACGTCGAGAAGTTCGCGCGCCGTCACCGGTGGCGCTCCGGCAATGATTTCGCGCGACGTCAGGCGCGCATCCTGACTCAGCGCATCGCGGACCATGCGTGCCAAGTCCGCCGCGTGTACCAAGTGGAGCCGGCCCTCCGGGGCAATCCACTGCGCGAGCCACACGCGTCGGTCGACTTCGCTAGTTAGACGCGCCGCATGCGTCAGCGGTCGATCCGGAGCGCCTCCTACAACGACGGTGGGATGCAGGATGGTCAACCCCTCGGGCATCAGCTCTAACAATCGTCGCCGGCAGATGGCTTTGGAGACGATGTACGGAGAGCCGAAGCGCTCCGCCTCTGCGAGTGGTTCACCGACCTCGTTGAGTAACGACGCGGTCCCGAACCACACCAGGCGACCGACACCCCGGTCACGCAGTGCCTGAACTAAGGCAATCGTCCCATCGGCGTTGACCTCCTGGGCACCACTCTCCGTCCCCCATGCCGCTGCCAACAGCACCGCCGCATCGACGTCCTCCGTGAGCGCGGCCAGCCCCGCTCCGCTCTTCAGGTCGCCCGCGCGGATCAGGACCCGGGGATGACTTCTGACGCCGTCGGGGAGACGGCCAGGATCCCGCGCGATGATCAACAGGTTGGCGTCGGTGTGCTCGAGGAGTTCGTCGATAACGTAGCGTCCTACGGCACCTGTCGCGCCGGTCACCAGATATGTTGGTCGTCCGTTGGTCGCTTTCATGCGCACCTAACGACTTATCGTGGCGCCGATGCGCATCCCTACGCGGTCCAATGCGCGCACACGCAGCTGATGAAAGGGCGACAAGCCAAGCCGATTCCCGACGGCCGTGTTCACGCGCAACCACGGCCAAACGCGCCACGCCGAGCTGCCCTCCCAGGCTAAGACGTTTCGACGTCCATCTCGACTCAATGTGTTCCCGCGGGACGAGAGCGTCGTACCAACGTCCGCGCGCATTTCGAGCGTCGGGAAGACGGGAGCCGATCCACTCACAACGACACCCGCGAGTTGACGACCCTTGCGTTGGGCGGTCGTGATGAGCGGCGTCACGGCCCACGACGCCCCCTGTGTGTAGGTGTGGCTCACCACAACGCCGCCCGTGAGAAGATACAGCTCTCCAGTTGAGTCGTCCTCAGTTCCAAAGCGAATGGGGCGCTTCGGGTCGCCGATGCGCTGGAATGCCCCGGGATCACCCTGAAGGAAGTTCACAAACACGTTGTCCGTGTGCGATGCCGCGGTCAACAGAGCCACCGTGGTCCGTTTGCGTTGCGCCTGGCCAACGTCCCACAGCGTCACGGTGAGCGCCCCCCCGATCTCTGACTCGTCACGCGTGCCAGTCACCAGATCGCCGAAGAGCGAGATGCCCAACCCAGGCACGAGCGTCACACTGGCGACAGTACTGGTTCCGGCGGAACCTGCTTGCGCCGTCAGGCTCCACACCGCCGTGCCCGGCAGCCACGCTCCCACAGCTGAGCTGCTCGTCAAGGTATCAACCCCTGAGGTCGCAGCGCGCGCGCCTAAGCCCATGTGAGCCTCGACGCCTCCCCCAATCGCGACGTACTCACGATCGGCCACCAACGCTAATGCTCCCGCCGAGCCTAACGCGTTAGTGGCAAACAGTCGTGCGGAGAGTGCCTGGCTCTTGTTCCAGCGAGCGCTGACTTCATAGATCGGGACGCGCGCGAGTCGCCCTGTTTCGCGTGCGATCGAATTGTGGCCCGTCATTGGGAGTGCCGCATGCCCAGCTAGGGAAAGCGACGGCCAGAGCTGCCACTCGGGGGTTAGCGCGACGGCGACGACGTGCCCAAAAGTGAGCGAGTCATCGGGAAGTCTTCGCAGGTACATGGCGTTGCCTTGTGGAAAGCCAGCCCATTCAAGTCCGCCGCCAACCCGCACTCGGCGAGCACGCCCAACCCAGCGCAATGACGCCGACGGGACGACCTCGCTCTTGTTACTCCGCTCGACCACCGCCCCATTCGCTGGATTGACGATGCTATACGACCGGCGGGCATGAGATAGCGCTGCTGACGCCCACAGGGAGCCGCCAAACCGAAGCGGTGCGCTCCGGCGCGCTTCGGCGCCGATCGTCAGCTCCTGAAGAAAATTGCCGCTCCCCACACCATCACCGAGAGCGCGTTGGGCGAGATAGGCGCCTTGACGCCCTGGACCCGAGTTGTCCACCGACTGAAGGTCGGCACGAAGAGCCAGCCATCGAGACGTCTGCCACCTGATTCCGATGCTTGGCTGAATCTTGAGCCCGGCAACCACACGATCCGGAATCAGAAACTGCCGATTGGCAAGCACGAGCGTGAACGCCGCTGAGTCCGGCGCATCGTTGTGGTTCAGTTCGTTTGCTGTTCGCTTCGCGTTAGGGGGAGCAGCGACTTGAACGGTGTCTTGCGCCCACAAGCGAGCGTTCGCGGTCGCGAGCACAGCGACCACGACTGTTTGCTGAAGAAGAAGTTTCCGGTGGGGCATGCTCTAGAGCTTTGATCGCGTTATGCACATTCGCCTGCAGACACGCCAAGGGGGCTACTGCCCTATCACTCGCCGTCGGTGACTGGTGTCACCGCACGAGCCGAGCGTGCGCAGCCTTATAGACGGCGTCAGCATGGCCCAACGCAGAGGTTGATTCACGTTGCTACAACCAGACTCAAGATGAACGGTTTGCTCATTCGTACGTCGCTCGCCCTGATCATTCTTTTTGGAGTTGCGCCGAAAGCAGTGGCACAACGGCCTGACCCGCAGCAGGCGCAGCGACTGCTCAGCAGCCGACCCGATCTCGTGCGGCAACTTCGCGACCGTATCCTCCAGAGTGGCATGACGGCGGATCAGGTCCGCGCGCGTTTGCGCGCTGAAGGATATCCGGACACGCTGCTTGATGCGTACCTGCCGGGCGATTCCCTTTCGACAGACACGATCCCGACGCGGAACACCCTCAACGCCATCCGCTCCCTTGGGATCGCCGATTCCGTGGACGTCACCGAACTCGAACGACAGCTGAACGATCGGCAAAACGAACAGGTGGCGCCCGTTGAGCGCAAAGACTTGGCACGCGAGTTCGAACGCCGGCCCAAGGTGGCACCGTATCGCGATCCATTGGCGGTGCCAACGCTACCCCTCCCCAAGACCCGCGCCGATAGTCTGAAGGCGGACTCGGTCTTTGCGGACTCCATGCGCGCCGCCCTGGACCTTCGCGACAGGCCCGTGGTCTTTGGCCTGGACATGTTCCAGCGGCCAACCACGCTGTTCGAGGCGAACCTCGCGGGCCCGGTCGATGAAGACTACCGCCTCGGCCCTGGTGATCAGCTGGTGTTGATCCTGACGGGCGACGTTGAGCAGGCGCATACGCTGGACGTGACGCGGGAGGGGACGATCGTCATTCCGCAGGTCGGACAGATCGCCGTCAACAACCTGACGCTGTCGGAGCTGAATGAGCTGTTGTACGCCCGACTGGGGCGTGTGTACTCTGGCGTCGTGCGAGGGCCGAATGCACGCACCAGATTCTCGGTGAGCGTCGCCAAGCTCCGCAGCAACCAGGTGTTCGTCACCGGCGATGTCTCACAACCCGGGAGTTACCGTGTCTCCAGCGCCGGCACGGCGCTCACGGCGCTGTACGCCGCGGGTGGCCCCACCGCCAATGGCAGCATGCGGCGGGTTACCGTGCGTCGCGGCTCACGGGCGGCCGACACCCTCGATGTATACGACTATCTGTTGAAAGGCGAGGCCTCACACGATGGCCGGCTGCAGGCGGGTGACATTGTATTCATTCCCGTCCATGGGCCTCGCGTGCAACTGACGGGGGAAGTCGTGCGCCCGGCCGTGTACGAGCTGGTGCCTGGCGAAACCCTCGCCGATGCGGTGCGCATGGCGGGGGGCTTTTCACCGAACGCTGCTCGGCGACGCGTGCAAGTGGAGCGCATTACCCCGCCCGCGCAGCGCACCGCCGGGGGCCGCGATCGCTACCTGCTGGACGTCACCGCCAGTTCAACCGATGGTGACGCACCGCCGCCCGTGCCGTTGGAAGCGGGGGACGTGATCCGCGTCTTCCGTATCGACGATCGCGTGCGCGACCGCATTCGGGTCGATGGCAACGTCTGGCTCCCCGGCGATCAGGCGTTTCGCACCGGGATGACCTTGAGCGAAGCGTTGAAGCGAGCTGGCGGTGCAAAGTCCGACACGTATCTCGGACGCGTGCTCGTCTCGCGGCTGCAGCCGGACTCCACGCGCTCACAGTTGAGCGCCATGCTGAGTGACACCACCGGCGCCGTCGTCCAGGACATCCCATTGCAGGAAGACGACGAAGTGCGGGTCTTCTCGGTGACCGAGTTCCGCCCGGAGCGCTACGTCGCCATCAGCGGCGCCGTACGACATGGGGGGCAATTCCCGTATCGGTCCGGCATGACGATTCGAGACTTGGTGCTGCTGGCGGGCGGACTGGAGCAGAGCGCCTATCTGGAATCCGCAGAAATCGCGCGCCTTCCCACCGATCGATCGCACGGTGTTACGGCAGTCACGACCAGAATCCCGCTGGATTCGAGCTATCTCTTTGAGCGTGGGCCCGATGGGCGGTACCTCGGACCGCCAGGTTTGCCAGCACCCTCTGGCCCCACCCCTGACGTCACGCTGAGTCCGTACGACAACGTGTTGATCCTGAACCAACCCAACTGGCACCTACAGCGAGCGGTTACGCTAACTGGCGAAGTGGCATTCCCCGGTACCTACACGCTTGTTCGCAAGAGTGAACGACTGACCGACCTGTTGTCACGCGCGGGCGGTCTGACCACCGAGAGCTACTCAGCGGGCATCGCGTATTACCGACGCCGCGACGTCATTCGTCGGATTGGCATTGACCTTCCCAAGGTGCTCAAGGATCCGCAGTTCCGTGACAACCTACTGCTGGAGGACGGCGACTCGATCCACGTGCCCAGGTACAACCCGGTGGTGGCA
Source organism: Gemmatimonadaceae bacterium (assembly GCA_046327745.1). GTDB lineage: Bacteria > Gemmatimonadota > Gemmatimonadetes > Gemmatimonadales > Gemmatimonadaceae > JABAQJ01. The sequence continues at coordinate 591,067 of JAXLXV010000007.1, forward strand.
GTCACGGGGTCGGTGAACGCGTCCGTTTCCGTCGCATACCAGCCTGGCCGCAAGATCGACTACTACGTCGCCCGTGCTGGCGGGGCCAATCGACTGGGTGATGCCAAGCACGCGTATGTGACACAACCTAACGGCTCAGTGGAAAGTCGAACCCGTCGCATGCTGCTGTTCTCGTACCTGCCGGAACCGCGACCAGGAAGCACTGTCGCCGTCCCGGCAAAGGACCCGAATGACCATAAGGACTACGCCGCCATTGTAGGCTCGGTAGCGTCCGTACTCGCGAGCCTGGTGGCGATTCTGGCTATCGCCAAGCGTTAGGTTCTGCGGTCGAAGGCGTCGATGCTTGGCGCGGCACGCGGCCGCCTCGACTCAGGCGCGCGCGACGAGGTGCAGTGAGGTGGTGGCCAAGTCCTCGAGATCATAGCCGGCGAAACGCGCGTGCGGACGCTCTGTGCCGCCGGCCAGTGCGTCGCGCGCCCGTTCGTCAATGCGACGATGAACCTCCACCACCCGGTATCCCGCGTCGGCGAACGACCGTACGTGATCTCCGCCTCGGATGCGATTGTGGTACGCAAGGCCACTGCCGCCGATCCAACGCCACGAGCGCTCTGAAAAGCGCAGATGGTGCGCGGTGGTAATTCGACGGTCACGGTCGGCAAAGTGGTCGCCCGGACAGATCCGAGCGACGTGTAGGCCACCCGGGCGCAGTACGCGCCGGCACTCCCGCAGGATCTGAGGAATGACGTGGGGTGGCACATGCTCGAACACATCGGAGTGCACCACCAGGTCGAACGACTCCGCTTCATGGGGAAGCGCCGTGGCATCGCTGGGTGCCAAGTACTCGATGTCCAGCGAGCGAAGCGCCGAGGAGACCGCGGCAGCGCTCGACTGTTCGTTCGCCAGCTGGCGAACCAGCGCCGTGCGACGCGCGTCCACATCGTCGGCCGTTGTGACGATCTCCAGCGCCGCCGCCGCGGCCGCGCGGAGTGTTTCGCGATCCAGCCACGGGTTCAGGTCGATGGTGGTCACTTGCTGGGCGCCACGCAGCGCCGCCACAATGGCCAGCACCGGGTGCCACCCCGTGCCGATCTCGAGGATCCTGGCGCCGTAGGGTGAAATGCCATTCGCTTCGGCGAGCGCCAGCACCCGCCCGCGTTCCGGCCAGTAGTCGCTGACATCGACCGTGGCCAACCGCCCGCCTCGCCGTTGCAGCCAGCGATAGAGCATGGGACCGCGCGGAACTCGTGACAACCCCTGCTTAAGCGCCGCCTCCAGCTGCCACCGCACTAGCGACGCTCCAACGGCGTGCGAAGCAGGCGCCATGGCCGTCGGAGATCTGCCAGCGCCTCTCGGCCTAACGCGGAAAGTTCATCGTCGCGGTCAGGGCCCAGCGTGCGTTGATGCCTGAGTCCGTCCATTGCTAGTGCGATCCCCGCGCCAATCACGGCACCCAGCACAAGGGAAAGCAGCAACTTGAGCAGCGCACTGCGAGAGTCCGAATGCGCCGGCAGTTGCGGCTGCTCAAGGACCGTGATCACTGGCGTGTCGCGCACCTCTTCGATCCGCGCCTGCTCGTAGGCCTGCGAGAGCGTGGTGTACACTTCTTGGCGCGTGGAGACGTCCCGAGACAACCGCTCATACTGGTTGATCAGCATCGGTGAGTTTCGGTAGTCGCGGTTGCGTTCGAGAAATGCCGTCGCCCGATCCTCAGCCTGTCGCAGTTCACCCTGTACTTCACGCAGACGTAGCTCCGTGAAACGGCGCTCCGATGCCGCCTGCGATTGCCGTTGCTCGAGGTTGAAGCGATTGACTTCCGACAGCAACGTGTCGAGGACTCCCTTGGACAGTTGGGCATCGCGCGAGGTCATCTGCAGGGAGATGACGCCGGTCTTCTGCGACACGGTCGCCACCAGGTCCTTTTGTAGCTGACGGATGGCCCGTTCTTCCTTGATGGCCGGCGAGTCTCCTTCGATGCGCAAGGCGTCCACCAGGGACTTCCCCACCGCGTTCGGTGCTGCGTACGAAGCCAACACCACCGGTCGCATAATGGCCCGCGACTTCACCAGATCCGAGTAGAACGATGGCGACCGTCCTACGTCGGAGACTGGAACCGCGATCCCGAACTGCGCGGCCAGTCCGGACAGTGCTCCACTCTGACTCCGCTGCTCGGCGATGAACGAGGCCTGCGATGTGTACTGACGCGGCTGCAGCAGCGTGACCGTGCCGGTGGCGATCACGGCCAGCATCGTACAGCCCATGATCAGCCGACGCCGCCGCAGCAGAGTCGTCAACACGTCGTAGAGCGGCGAAGGCTCCGCCTCCCGCACGACGTGTGCGCCGGGGAGTGGAGTGACCGTCTCGAACCCCTTGAGGGATTGCGTCACTGCGCGACCTCCGCGTGTGACGGCGCCGGTGCTTCATCGGCACTTTGACGGCTCTTTTGGCCGGCCGATGTCTGATGCGCCGATTCCATGGCGATCTCCTTCAAGTAGCGCCCAAAGCGGGCGTAGATATCGTCCGCACGGTATCGCGTCTCCAACAGCGTGCGAGCTCGTTCGCTCATCTCGGCGCGTTCTGCAGGATGTTCCCACAGCCATAGCAACTGACCAGCCAGCGACGCTGCGTCATGCGCCCGGTATTGGCGCCCAATGGCGTGCACGGCAATCATTTCCGCCAACTCACCCTTGAGCGATGATACGATCGGCAGGCCAAAGGCCATGTACTCGAACGGCTTGTTAGGCAGCGACTGCCGTGCCCGCTCCGCATAGGCGGCCAGCCCAACTGACGATCGTCGCAGCAAAGCCTCCGTGGCCTGACGATCGAGCCAACCAGCAAAGGTGATGGAATGCAAGTCGACGGCACTTCGTCGCAACATTGCCGCCTTGTCCCCTTCGCCAGCCACAACAATCCGGATGCGATGCCCCGGCGTGGCATCGAGAATGCGCGCCGCGTCGACGACCGTTTCCAGGTCATACGAAGCGCCGAACATTCCCACGAACGTCGCCACGAGGTCGTTCGGCGATAGGCGCAACTGCCGATCGAGCGCCACATCAGTCGCATCGTCATCGGAGCGATCCTCCACGGCCAACGGAAATCCGATGGGGAAGACCCGGTCTCGCGCACCAATCGCTCGCCGCGACAGGCTGCGCGCCCACCGCAAGTACTCCCCCGACACTGCCGTCAGGGCCGCCGCCGAGTCGAAGATGCGGCGCGCACGCCGAAACTCATGGAAGAGGGCCAAGCGCGCCAAGGAGCGCAGGCCGCGTGGCACGACCGACACATACACCTCGGGCCACGGGTCTCGGACGTCCACCACCACCGGGACGCCGAGTTCGCGACCCACCGCGACGGCTTCCTCCGCCAACTCCAACGATGGCACGCAGGCGAGGATGACGTCGGGTGCGTCCTGCGCGCGCGTGGCGGCGCGGAGGGCCCGCGCCATCGCCCGATTGTGCGCGACGCGCCGAAACGAAACACTCTTCTCGTACGGCGGTGCGTACAGCATGGTGATTCGATAACGTGGCGCTATCTCCACGGTGGTGGTCTTCTGGAACCGATTGCGCCGTTGGACGTGATGGAACGTCGAGGTGAACCAGTGGACCTCGTGCCCATCGGCGACCAGCTGGTCCGCCAACAATCCGCAGCGCAGCCGTCGACTTCCCTGGTCCACCGTAGGGAGCGGTTCATACGTCGCCACGATCCAGCAACGCATTACCGTGCCCCCACGACAGAGGGTTCGGCGGCCGATTGCGCAGGCACTGCCGGGCTCGGCGATCGGTCGATGAAGCTGCGCAACCACTGCTCGATCGCAACGACACCATACAGCTGCAACGCAGTCTCTTCGGACCGTCCGTGGAGCATGCGGGTGACCAGACGACGGAGCTCGCGCGGTTCAAACATGCCACGCTGTGCCGTCGTGCTGCCGAACAGCAGGTCCATGGCCTCCGGCCCAGCGAGCAATTGAACCTGTGTGGGACCAAAGCCCCGCTTCTTCCCTGCCCAGACATCGCGAGGCAGGATCTCGCGCGCCAAACGCCGCAAGAGCCATTTATTGCGACCGTGACGGACCAGATACTTGTCCGCCGTCTGCAACCCCGCCGCGACCATCGGCCGGTACAGGAACGGCAATCGCACCTCCACCGAGTGCCGCATGCTCACCTTGTCCATGTTGACGAGGTTCTGGGCGCTCAAATAGGTGTGCATGTCCAGGAGCATGAGCTGCTTGAGCAGGGAATGTCCCTGCCAACGCTCGAGCATCGCCATCACGGGCGCCACGGTCCCGGAGAGTTGTTCAGGTGAGAACCAGGAGGCGCACAAACGCCGTTGCATGACCAGCCCCCAACCGACCGACGACATGCTGAGCAATGGATGCGGCGCGGCACCCGGCGTGACGCTGTCCGCCATTCGCTGCAGCGTCGTTCGGCCCGTCAGTGCCGCCGCCAGACGCAACACCGATCCGCCATGCACCATGGCCACGAGTGGACTGTACCGCGCCCACACGTGCCGTCGGTATCCCGCAAAGACCTCATCGCCACCATGCCCGGTAAGCAAAACCTTCGTCCCACGTTCCCGCGCCGCCGCGCAGACACGATCGATTAAGGCATTGGATGGATTGGCGATCGGCTCTTCCACGGTCTCGATCATGGAAGCGATACTCGGAATCGCCTCGCCCTCAGCGCGGATCTTCACAAACGGTAGGCCAAACCTCGCCGCCGTTCGCTGCGCGACGGCGCGTTCGACCTGCCCGGCCTCGGACGGACGCCCCTCGTCAGGGTCCAAGCCGACGTTGTACGCCGCGAAGGCCCCTGCATGGCCGTCGTTCGGCAGAGCCGACGCGATCAGCGAGGAATCCACGCCGGAGCTCAGAAAGAGCCCCATGGGCACATCGGACACCGACTGTTTGATCACGCTGCTACGCAGTCCATGATAGATCGCCGGCACCGTCCGCTCAAACAGCTCGCGCTCGTCCCAATACCGCTCCATGCTCAGACTTCCGTCTGGACGCACACACAACGCGTGCGCCGCCGGCAGTCGCATGATGCCGGCGAAGGCGGTCTCGGGATCGAGAGAATATCCAAGCAGAAGATGCTGTCGCAGCGCGTTTGCGTTGGCAGCGCGCGGTGTCTCGGGATCAAGAAAGAGCGACTTGATCTCGGACGCGAAGACCAATCGGCGAGCGTTGCGATGGAAGTACAGCGGCTTGATGCCGAAGGGGTCCCGCACGAGCCACAACGCGTTCGCCGCGGAATTGTAGACGGCAAACGCAAACATCCCTTCCAATGACGCAAAGCACGACGGACCCTGAGCGCAGAAGACGTTCAGCAACACCTCGGTGTCTGAGTGCCCGCGCCAGCGCTGCGCAGGTAGTGTGGAACGCAGCGACTCAGTGTTGTAAAGCTCGCCGTTATAAATGAGCGTGACGCGTCCATCCGCCGAGTGCATCGGCTGGTTCCCCGCCTCGGACAGGTCAACGATCGAGAGCCTAGTGTGCGCCAGCCCTACCGGCCCTTCGGACCAGATGCCGGCTGAATCGGGCCCGCGGTGGTGCAGCGAACGCGCCTGCGCGCCAAGGATGGCACCACTCGGCGACAGACCATCGAATCGGAAGACCCCCGCAATACCGCACATATCAGCGCCCGCGACGGGCAACGCCCCACGCGCCCGCCAGCAACACCAGCGTCGGCACCGCGAAACTGTTGACGATCAGTCCCTTGTAGGCTTCGGGCCCGCCACGAAGAAGAGCGGGTAGCCCCGCCACCATGGTCCAGGGGGCAATGCACACAAACAACTCCCGCGCCTTCCCTCGCACTCGATCTCGCATCAGGGCGTTCTGCACTGAAGCCCAAACCAATGCCAAGGCGCAGGCGCCGAGTATCACGCCCGCCACACCAAAGTTCAGATACCACCCCGCGTCGTGATGGATGGTGTACCCCTGCCCCTCGACGGATCCCACGTTCGTTGCGTAGTAAGCGTATACGTCAGGCGGCCGTGACGGCCACAGAATCCGCGGTATGACCGAGACCGCCAGATTCACCAAGCTTGCACCCCAGGTGTAAGACAGTCTGTAGTGCAGCACACCGTACATGGAAAAGTGCGCCGCAAAGATCTCATTGCTTTGAAGCGGCCCCAGCGCTGCCAAAGCCACGTTGTCGGCCGATATCGCACTTAGGATCAGCTCGAACGGCACGGCTCGTAGGATTTCGATCATGGCGATCGCAACCACGGCCGTTACTCCAAGGACCACCAGCCGCAACGTTCGCGGTCTTCGCGCATTCACGTGGTAGAACAAGGCCGCCGCGAGCAGGCTGAACAGCAACTCGTTCTTGTTGCCTAGCGCCACAGACATCGCGTACATCGCACCGATCACGATCAAGTACCCAATCAGGGCTCGGCGGCCGTTGTCCTCGCCGCGGATGAAACGCGCGTCTGCCCCCGACCACCACGCAGCGAACCCAAGGGATGCTGGAACGAGAGCCATGCGGGTGAGCACCGCGCCGATGCTGAACAACGGATCGTTTTCGTTGGCTCGCGTCAGCACGTAGGCGGAGAGCCCGCCACTCGCCGCCTCAGCGAGCTGATCTCGTACCAGCGCAAACGCCGCCGCTCCGGCGATGGCACTCAGTAGGATGATCCGCCAGTGCTTAATGGTCACCCGTGCCTCTCGCTCGGGGTCCACACGCAAGGGTCGCATCGTGACAAGCAGCGTTAGGCACACCACCGACACAAAGACGCCGTGCAATACCAGGGCGGCAAAGTAGTCGCGGTCCAACGCGATATCGAACAACCGATCGAACAGGTAGTAGTACGTGAATCCGAGCTTGCTGTTGTCCGACCCCGTCAGGTCGGTGATCACGAACCAAGCCCCCAGCAGCGAGAAGTAGTAGATCAACGCGATGCCGAGTGGCAGGGCGACGGAGCGAGTGCGCACCCACAATACGCCGGCCAACACCGCGACCACCGCGGTCTCAACCGAGAGCAAGAGGTAGAAGTCAGCGCCGGTCGCAGTCACGCGGCCATCTCCCATGGCTCTGACGAGGCACAGTCGTCGAGAACGACCGTTCCTTCTCTCACTGGAAAGTGCTCCATCACGCCGGCTGCTCCTGGGTGTTGGCGTAAGCCACCCGGTGATACAGCGCGACGATCTTTCGCGTGAGTATCTCGTCACGCAGTTCATCCTCCACGATCGCCCGACCGTTGGAGCGTTCACGCTGACGAAGGATCTCGGTCGCCGCACGACCCATCGCTTCGGCGTCCGAAGCTACGATGGCCGAAGGGGTCACGCGGGCCAATCGTTCGCCCGTGTCGCCAACCGGCGTCGTCACCACCGGAAGGTTACAGGCCATCGCTTCCTTGACGATGTTGGGCGAGCCCTCGTAGTCACTTGTCATCAGCACACAGTCCGCCGCGTTCAGGTACAGCGGGATCCGGTCCGGCGCCTGATGCCCATCGAGCACGGCCAGCCGGACGTCGGGGATCGTGCGACGAACGACCTCACATGCGGCCAGTGCCAAGTCGATACGTTTGGGTTTGGGCCTTCGTCCCGCATTGAATAGGACGACCGGTTCCGATGGCGCCCAGCCGAGCTCCGTACGAGCCTCGTTCATCGGAATCAGTGGAAAACGGTCGAGGCGAACGCCAACCGGCACCACGATCGCGTTCCGACGCCGACGCGATCCCATCAGCTGCGACCGCAACTGCTCACTCACGCAGATGATTCCATCTGCTCGACGCGCCGCCAAGTGCGAGAGCGCATGACCAAGGTTCGTCCGCAGCCAACCATCGCCGAGATTCCGCCATACGCTGCGATAGCGCGGATTCAGATCGGTCCCCCGAAACGTGATGACGACCGGAACGTGGCTGGTCGTGCTCACCAGGTACGCCGTCATCGACCCGAAATGCGCGTGGACGAGATCTGGTCGAAATGCGTTGATGCGGGACAACAACCGACGGCGTTCCGATTGAAGGACGGACACCGATGTTCGCGAGGCCAAGTGGAATCGATCCACCTCCACACCAGACTCGGCGATTGACTCGATTTGGCGGCGAGCGAACGAAAACACCGCTTGATCGTGTTCAGGCCCCGGAATTACCATCAGCACACGAAGCCCGCGGTGCGGAGGAATAGTTGCGCTCGTTAGGGTGTCGTTCCCAAGTCCTTCTTCGTGCTCTAGTCTTGTTGATCCAGTCCGCATCAGCACTCTTCTCCTCTACGACGCACGGCACAACTGGGGGGACCGTAGCGCCTGACGTCGCCATTTCGCGATGGACGTCAGGCACATCGCACGGATCCGTGAATGGCTGAGCTGTTGACGATTGCACTCGGCCGGTTCCTGCTGATGCTTATCAGCTTGCTGAACGTCCGCCTGTACACGACGTACTTGGCGCACGATCAGGTGGGCCGACTGGCACTCCTTTCCGGTATGGCAACGATCCTTTCGTTGCTCATCGATCGCTCGGTGAGCGCGTATTGGTACCGAATGGTGCGTCCATGGGCGCGCGCTCGCGTCGGGGCATCTCGCATGCGCCGTCTGCTGCTGTCTACGCTCGCCCTCTCTATCCTGTTGCTCGCCGTCAGTGGTGTGATCGCCCGCACCATCGGACTGGGCACACCGATTAGCTGGGGCTGGTTGATCCTCATCTGCGGAGCCAGCGTCTTCTTCAACTCGGCATACAATGCGCTGCTCGGGAGTATCAACGTCCTGGGACAGCGGCGGACGTTTGTCGGCCTTGGAGTTTGCGGCGCAGGATGCGGACTCCTCGTCGCCATGCTGCTCACACGCTCCACGCCTCGTGCGGAGTGGTGGATGCTCGGAACCATCCTCAGTCAGGCGGCGTTCTTCCCGATCCTCCTGGTGGTGGCCCTCCGGAGCATGACGCGCATTGCTGGCGAGGGCGCGATGATCGAGGTCCCAGAGGGTGACGCCGACCAAGTGACACGCGCTTGGTGGCGGTTCGCGGTGCCGGCGCTGTTCGCTGCGGTGCTCTACGCGGCGCAGATGCTTGGCTATCGCTTTGCGCTGAATGCCGTCGCCGGTCCAAGTCGAGTGGCAATCTTCACGGTGGGCTTCGGCATCGGCGTAGCCATCATGAACGCCTTTGACTACTTCGCCACGCAGTTCTTGCTGCCGCATTTTCTTGCCGGCATCGAGTCGTTTGAGCGGGAGCGCATGGCCACCGCCTGGAATCGTTATGCGGCGGCCCTTATGCCGGCGACCATCCTGGTGGGCGCCCTTGCCGCCGGTGGTGGCCCGCTGATCATCCGCCTCCTTGCGGCACCATCCTTTGCAGCTGCCGGCTATCTGGTGGCTTGGGGCGTGGCCGCGGACGCGCTGCGTTTGCTGACACAAGGCATGACGCTGGTATCGCAGGCGCGACTGGAGATGCGTCACGTGCTGCTCCCGTCCATGGCCGGCGTGGTCACGTCCCTGGGAGGCGTGCTGCTGCTGGCGCGCGCCAACCCGCTGGACGGCACAGGACTAGCACTCGTCGCTGGGGGCGTCGTGTGGTTGCTGCTGCAGTATCGCGCCTCGCGCGCCTTGCTTCCGATCCGTTTGCCGTGGCGCCAGATGGTAGGCGCGTGCGGCGCGGCGGTCCCGTTGATCGCGGGATTGCGTTGGGGCATAACGCTCAACGAGGACGCCACGCCCCTGTTGACCGTAGCGATACTCGCACTAGCCGGATTGTACGTGGTGATCGTCGGGTACCTTCTGCTCGCGCCCTCTTGGATCGCCATGGGTCGCTCCGCCGCGCCGGCGGCGTCCGTTAGCTGAGGCATCGATCGTCCATCGTCGGACGTGCGCTGCCTAACGCGCGGCGCGCCATGCTTCGAACACCACGGCGTTCCAGATTAGGTGCGACCAGTTTCGGTCCCCTGTCTGGTGTTCGTGCCACACGCGCTGCAACATGCCACCGTCCAGCGGCGTGTCCCGCTCGACCAACGTCGGGAAAAGCAGGTCCCCCGCCCATCCGCGGAGCGGTCCACGTAACCAGGCGTCCAGTGGAACGCAGAACCCCTGCTTCGGGCGATCGATCAACTCCGATGGCAGGTGCCGACCAAGGAGACGCCGGAGGATCCACTTCCCCTGTCCGTCGTGAATGCGGTAGTTGAAGGGAATCCGCCATGCAGCTTCAACCACGCGATAGTCCAGGAACGGAGCGCGAGACTCTAGCCCCACCGCCATGGTTGCGCGGTCGACCTTGGTCAACAAGTCATCTGGCAGGTAGTGGAGAAGGTCCAGGAACATCATGCGTTCGCTGTCTCCAAGCGCGTGCGGCAAGTGCCGGCCCTCGTCTGGGACCCGCCATCGCGCCGTGTCTGACTCCCCCAAACGGTCGCCGCGAAAAGCCGAGGAGATGGCCCAGTGGTAGTCTTCTACGGAGCCCGCACCCAGCAGACCCGCGAATTTTCTCGCCCGGTCGGCCAGCAGCCGACGGCCGCGAGAAGGCGCCGCACCAGCTGCAACCAGTCGGCTAAACGTGCGCCAGGCACCCTCGGGAATCCGCCCGATCCCTGCCGATGCCACCCGCCGAAGCGCGGGCGGCGTCCGGCGAATACGATTCCATAGCAAGTAGCGGTCGTAGCCGCCGAACAGTTCGTCGCCGCCATCTCCCGACAGGCTCACGGTGACCTCGCGCCGCGCCACGGAAGCCACGAGGGCCGTCGGAATCTGCGACGAATCGGCAAAGGGCTCGTCGTATCGCTGCGGAATGCCCGGCGCATGTTCCAGCAAGTCGCTCGTCGACAGGTACACCTCTGAATGCTGCGTCCCGAGCAACGATGCGACCGATCGCGCCCACGGTGCCTCATCATAAGCGCGATCGGTGAAGCCGATCGTGAAGGTGCGCACGCGTTGCGTGCTCTGTCGCTGCATCAAGGCGACGATCAGGGAAGAGTCGATCCCCCCTGACAAAAATGCGCCGACGGGCACGTCTGCGTACGTCTGCGAGGCGACCGCCGCCTGCAACACGTCTTCCAACTCAGTCGTCAGGCTCTCCAGGTCGCGTCCGTTGGCTTGCTCGGCGCACAACAACTCCATGGGATCCCAGTAGCGCGTCTCCAGACCGACGTCGCCAGGTGACGGATCATGGAAGCTGAGAATCGTTCCAGGCGTGACCTTTCGGATTCCCTCGAAGATCGACGCCGGGCTGGGGACATAGCTCAGGGCCATGTAGGACTGCAGCGCAGCGCGGTCAATGCGCGCGGCCCAACGCGGATGCTCTCGCAGCGCAGTCAATTCGGACCCGAAGAGGAGCGTGTCGCCTTGCCAGCCGACGTAGAGCGGCTTCTCCCCCAGGCGATCGCGACCTAACGAGAGAGTGCGCGTGCCGCGGTCCCAATGGGCAAAGGCAAACATGCCGATAGCACGTCGCGTCGCTTCGACCACTCCCCACTGCGCGATGGCCTCGAGAAACGCTTCAGTATCCGAATGCCCGCGGAAAGATCGACTCTCGCCGCCTACCCCGGTCCGCAACTCTCGATGATTGTAGATCTCACCGTTGAGCACCAGCACATGCTGGCCGTTCGCCGAGATCATCGGCTGGGCACCGGCTGCCGACAGATCGAGTACAGCCAACCGACGATGTGCCAGGCCTACGCCCGCCGTCGGGTCGTACCAGACGCCTTCGCCATCGGGTCCACGATGCGCCATGACACGCGCCATGCGATGCAGGGTCTCCTCTGGCCCTCGCAGCCCTCCACCGACCCCCCAGAACCCGGCTACGCCGCACATACGCAGCCTCGCCCGACGGGCCAGACGACCGGCATTTCCGCGGTCTGCCGCCTAACGTTCCGCGGCCACGCCATTCGTGCGCATCCAGGTACGAGCCGGCGACCGCGCGGGAGTACGGAGCGATGCCGGGCGCTCATCAAGGGCCTCGAGGATCCGGCGAGCGACCAGCCCCGCTTCCAAACCGGCCTGATGCCGCAAATAGGCCTGGTCGCCAATCCGTCGCTGCACGGTGTCGGCCACGCCCAATCGTCGAAAGATCACCGGGCGCACATCCTCTTCCAGCAACACCTCGGCGCATGCGCTGCCCAAGCCGCCGACGATGGAGTGTTCCTCCAACGTAAAGAGCGCCGACGTCTCCCGGGCAGCTGCTGAAAGCGCCGCACGATCGATCGGCTTCACCGTGTGCATGCTGAGCACGCGGGCGTCGAGGTTCGCCGCTGCCAGTTGCTCCGCCGCCGCCAACGCCACCGACAACATGCCGCCAGTCGCAACCAGTGTGACATCACTCCCCGACTTGGCCACTATGGCGCGACCGAGTGTGAACTCGATGTCCGGCGAGTGCACCACGGGTTCGCCGGCGCGCCCCAGCCGCAGGTAACACGGCCCATCATGGGCCAGCACAGCCGTCGTGGCCAAGCGAGTCTCGATCGGATCGTTAGGGGCTACCACCAGAAGGCCCGGCAGGGCACGCATGACCGCGAGGTCCTCTGTGGCGTGGTGCGAAGCACCTAACGCACCATACGCGTATCCGCCGCCAACCGAGACCACCTTCACGTTGGCCCGGTGGCCACAGACGTCATTCCGGATTTGCTCGAAACATCGCAGTGTCGGAAAGTTCGCGATGGAGTAGGTGACGACGATCTTGCCGCTCATCGCAAGACCCGCGGCAAGGCCGGTCATGTGCTGTTCCGCCACGCCAGCATTGACGAATTGCTGCGGACGTTCGCGCGCAAAGTCCACCACCACGCCGAATCCCAAATCGCCGGTCACGAGCACGATGCGCGAATCACGCCGAGCCGCCTCGGTGAGTGCCGTCATGAACGCGGTTCTCATAACGACGCCTGCGCAGTCAACTCCGCGGTGGCCGCCGCCAGCTCATCACCGCGAGGACAGCGGTAGTGCCACAAGAGATCATCCTCCATGAAGCTCACCCCCTTCCCCTTCACCGTGTGCGCGATCAGGCAACTTGGTTTGCCCGCCTCGAACGGGAACCGCCCGAGAGCTTCGTCTATGGCCGACAGGTCGTGCCCATCCACCTCTACCGTTGCCCATCCGAACGCGCGCCATTTGTCCGCGAAGGGCTCCAGGCTGGCCACGTCCGCCACGCGCCCGAGGCTTTGGATCTTGTTGTAGTCGACGATGGCGACCAAGCCGTCGAGTCGATGATGTGCCGCGAAGATCGCCGGTTCCCAAGTGGACCCTTCGTCGCATTCGCCGTCGCTCAACAGGCAAACGGTCCGGAACGCACGGCCATCGCGCTGCGCGGCGAGTGCCATGCCGGTTGCGATCGACAGACCGTGCCCTAGCGATCCAGTGGACACCTCAACGCCCGGGATGCCAGCGGTCGCATGGCCGGCCAGCCGTGAACCATTCTGGCAGAACGTGTCCAACAGACTCCGCGGAAAGAATCCACGACGCGCGAGCACCGCGTACAGCGCGGCGCATGCGTGACCCTTGCTCAACACAAAGCGGTCGCGCTCTGGCCAGGTTGGGTCTGACGGTCGCACCCGCAGATACCGCGCGTACAGCACGGCGAGGAGTTCGATCTCCGAGAAGTTCGAACCTACATGTGAACTGCCAGCGCCACTCACCATGCGCAAGACATCGAGTCGCAGGTCCGTGCACAAGCGCTCGAGTTCGGCGCGCTCGGTTGGGGTGATCATACGGCCACTTTGCGATCGGACGGTGGGTACGGACGCACCAGTTGCCGCCTGGCGCGTTCGCCCAGTCCCCAGTCGGCACTGGCCGCGTTGTCCTCAGCCTGTTTCGGGTGCTTGGCCCCGACAATGGCAGCCGCAACACCCGGTTGGTCGAGCACCCACCGAATGGAGACCTGCGCCGGGGTGCGGCCGATGGAGCGCGCGACGTCGGCCGCTTGGCGAACCACGCCAAAACTCGTGCGGCGCGCAGCGTCCGCGAAGTGCGGCAAGCGATGCCGCCGGTCGTCTTCGCCGAATTGCGCGTCAGCCCGGTATTGGCCCCCCAACATGCCCTGGGCCAAGGCGCCGTACGCCAACACGGGCAGCTCCAACGCGCGGCACGCTGGGATCAAGGCGTCCTCGGCGGATCGGTCAACCAGATTGTACTGCGCTTGTACCGCGGCAATCCGCGTGTGCGTGAGCGCGGCACGAACCAAGGGGACCGGGAAGTTCGAGACGCCGATGAGCCGGATCTTGCCTGCTTCGCGACAGCGGACGAGCGCCTCCAGCGTGTCGGCGAGCGGCGTGCTCGGGTCTGGCCGGTGCAGGAAGTAGAGGGGTATGCTGTCGACGCCTAAACGTCGCAGGCTCGCGTCCACCGCGCGCGTCACGTGCGCTGGCGACAGATCAGCAAAGGTCGTCGCCCGTTGATCAGCGGCGCATCGCCAGTTGACGCCACCCTTCGTAATGATCACGACGTCCCGCGCGCGCTTGCCCAAGACCGTACCCAGCGCACGCTCGGACTCACCGAGTCCATAGACGTCAGCGGTGTCGAACGTCGTGACGCCGAGGTCGAGTGACCGCGCCACCGCCTCGCGCACATCCGCAACGTTCATGCGGCCCCAATCCACCCCACCAAGCGGCTCGCATCCCATGATCAGTCGCGAGATGCGCACGTGGTCGGTTCCGTCCGTCAGCGTGACGTATTCCACCGTTACCTCGCGAAAAGCTTGGCCAACGTACGAACCACCAATCGGAAGTCCCCGCCTAGCGAGTGAGTGCGCACATACTCAACTCGAAGGGCATTCTTGATCGGGCGTACACGCGTCTCATAGACTAGGTCCGGGTCATCATTGCCTAACACGTCACTCAATCGAATGAACTCGAGCGAGGCGATGTCCGTGATGCCCGGCCGAACGGAGAGGATCGCGCGCTCCTCGTCCGTATAGAGGGCGGTATACTGCGGCAGCTCCGGGCGTGGCCCTACAATGCTCATGTCACCCCGCACGACGTTGATCAGCTGCGGGAGCTCATCCAGCTTGTGATGACGCAGCAGGCGCCCTAAGCGCGTCACCCGCGGGTCATCCTTGGCCGTCGACCCGCCGCCGCGCTGCTCAGCATCCACGACCATGGTGCGGAACTTGAGAATTTGGAACGGACGCCCCTGCAGCCCGGTGCGTACGCCGCGGTACAGGATCGGTCGCCCTGCATCTAGCCACACTAAGACCGCTATCGCCAGCAGCAACGGCGACAGCAGCACGAGCCCGACACTCGCGGCGACCAAATCACACGTACGCTTCATGTGGTTTACGCGTAAGCGAATGGCGATGCGTCAATTTCCTTACGCCACAAGCAGCCCCCGCGCCCGTCATGCTCCAGCGGCGGTGCGAGGCCACGCTCCACCAGGAACTCGTCCACTGCGCGACGCGCTCCAAAGCACGTCCCGTAGTCGTCCACAACGATCGCACCGCCGGGACTCACTTGATCGTAGAGACCCTGAAGACATGTCCGCACCGACTCGTACCAATCCGCGTCAATGCGAAGCAGGGCGATCGGTCCCAAGACGCCCTGCGTCGCCGGAACGGTGACTTCGAACCAGCCCTTCACCATCGTCACGTCATCGCGCGAGAAGCGCATCTCCGAGAAGAGGTAGCTGTCGACGTCGGAGTACGTGCCAAGACAAGAGCCCTTCGGAAGAGGACGGATGTGATCCCCCGTGGCGCCATTCTGCAGATCAGCTTCCGTGGGATCCGGAAGGCCTTCATAAGAATCGAAGAGCCACAGGTGACGTCGCGGACCGCTCAGGTCGGCGGCCGCACGGATGAGCGCCGCGCATCCACCTCTCGCAACGCCAAGCTCAACTAGGCACCCTGGCACACGTCGCTGTTGGAGTGAACGCACGGCGTCAAACGTCGCTTCCAATCCCGAGGCCCCAACCAACGATCGCCGCATGGCGGTGCGCACAAGATGCGCTCGTTGAGCGCCTTGCAGATCTCCCGCCAGACGAGCCGCGACTTCGTGATGCCGATACACCTCGCGTTGACTGAATCGCCAGGTGGCCAGCGCCGCGTCCATGGTCACTTGATAGGCATGGGACGGCAGGGTTCGCTGCATAACGCGAGCAATCCGGCGACCGACGGTCTTGATGACGGAGCGTCGCACAATGCTCGTGTCTGCCTGGCTGGTCTCAACGGTGCCCACGATCGGTTCTCCTCCAGTCCGCTTGTATCGGCGATCAGTCGCGCTTGCCACACGATGATTATGAAGACACGCGAGGCCTGTCTGTGACCTGTAACGACAAAGCCACCTCAGGAAGTCTATAGAACAGTTGTGCTCGTTAGGCCCTAACGTCAGGGTGGCACACGATGTCGCGCGTCTGGGTCCAATGAATGCCGAACGCAACGCGAGCACCGTGACAGCCGACACAGCAGCGCCATGTGCGCCCCTGTAGGCATGGGCCTCCGGGCGCTGGATCAGTCATTACGCAACGCGCCGGACATTCCGGTCACTCGGACGGGAATCGACGGTGTGGGATTCGTGGGTGAGGCGCGGAGAGCCCTCCGCAAGCGAGAGACGTCGTGAATCAGATTCGACTTCGTAATCGGCACCACCTGGTCATCGATGCCGTTCTCCTCGGCGTCGCCACCGTGCTCTCGTTTACCCTGCGCTTCGAAGGGCTGGCGTGGCTCTTCATCTATGGAAACAGCGCCCTCGTCTACATCGCGACGTCTTTGGCCGCCCGGCTGCTGGCGTTCTATCGGCTCGGGATGTATCGGCGACTCTGGTATTTGGCGAGCGTGGCCGAGATGGAGCGCGTGCTGTTGGCAGGCCTGGTGGCCGGCGCGGTGTCCTTCGCTCTGGGTGCCCTGGTCCTCCCCGGTCTTCGATTGATTGACACGCGCATTCCCTTGAGCGTGTTGGCGATGGACGTGCTCTTCACACTCGGGGTGGCAGGACTGCCACGGTTCTTTGCCCGCCTCGCCTCATGGCATGCGCAGCTCAAACGGTCCGGAGGTGGTTCACGCGTCATCATTGCCGGAGCGGGTGAAGCGGGTCAGATGGTGGCGCGCGAGCTGCTGGGGCGTCCCGGGCTGAACTTGACGCCGATCGGATTCGTCGATGATGACACCTCAAAGCACGGGCATCGGCTCATGGAGCTTCCTGTGCTGGGCGCCCTTCGCGACCTCCCGCAATTGCTCCAGGAGCACAGCGCCACGGAAGTCATCATCGCCATGCCGTCAGCACCAGGCACCGCGGTGCGCCGCATCGTCCGTGCAGCGCTGGAAGCAGGAGTTCATGCGCGCACGGTGCCTGGCCTCTATGAAATCCTCTCCGGTCAGGTCGAGATCTCGCAATTCCGCGAGGTGCAGATTCACGACCTGCTTCGGCGTGCACCGATCGAGACGGACTTGGACGCGGTGGGCACTCTGGTTACCGGCCGCACCGTGATGGTCACCGGAGCCGGCGGCTCCATTGGCAGTGAACTCTGTCGCCAGCTCGCGCAGTTGTACCCGCGGAAGCTGATCCTCTTAGGACACGGAGAGAATCCCATCTTCGAGATTCTCCACGAACTGCGTCGCACCCATCCCAGCTTGCGCCTCACGCCGGTCATCGCCGACATCCGAAATCGGGCGCGCATCGACCGAATCTTCACCGACCTCCGGCCACAGGTGGTCTTTCACGCGGCCGCACACAAGCACGTTCCATTGATGGAACAGAACGTGGTCGAGGCGCTGACTAACAACGTCATCGGGACGCGCAACGTCGTCGATGCCGCGTCGCGCTCCGGGGTGGGCCACTTTGTCCTTATATCTACGGACAAGGCCATCCGGCCGACTAGCGTGATGGGTGCAACCAAGCGCGTGGCCGAGGAGTTGGTGCAGCTGGAGGCGCAGGCGACCGGATTGGCGTTTGTAGCCGTGCGATTCGGCAATGTGTTAGGCAGCCGAGGGAGCGTAGTCCCAACGTTCCTGGAACAGATCAGGGCCGGCGGGCCCGTGACGGTCACGCATCCGGAAATGTGCCGCTTCTTCATGACGATCCCCGAGGCCGTGCAACTTGTATTGCAGGCTGGCACCTTGGGCCGCGGCGGCGAGGTGTTCGTGCTGGATATGGGCGAGCCAGTCAAGATCGTGGACTTGGCGCGCGACCTGATCCGGTTGTCTGGGCTGAAGGAGGGCGAGGATATCGAAGTCGCCTTTACGGGCCGACGACCCGGTGAAAAGCTCTTTGAGGAAATCTTCTCGTCCAGCGAGCAGGTTGACCGCACCGACCATCCCAAGGTGCTCATCGCCCGCAACGTGGAGTTGGTCGACGACATTTGGCTGCGTATCGAGCGCTTGGTGCGCGCCACGGAAAATGGGGCGACCGATGCGCACCTCTTGAATCTGTTGCGGACGCTCGTGCCGGAGTTTCAACCTGATCAGCCCGTGCCATTCGCCGCGACTCGTCAGGAACAGGCCGCGATCGAAGTCGCCGACCGTCGCGTACCGCGACGCGCCGACGGCCGCCATCACGAGTCCTACGCGGCGACCGCCGACGGTACTCGCCCGCAGGCGCCACAAACACAGGCCAGCGCCTAACGGGTATCGTCCCGGGTTCTTCGGGGAACCTGCCTTGCGCCGGCAGCGGACGGCGTGGCATGCTGTGGCTTGCCACGCCCTTCCCCCGCCATGTCCTCCCCACCGCCCGATCAGGAATACGTCATCCTCGTCAACTCCCAGGATGAATCGGTGGGGACCGAGGAGAAGATGCGCGCGCATCAGCGCGGCGTGCTGCACCGTGCCTTCTCCATCTTCTTGGTGAATTCCGACGGCCAGATCCTGCTTCAGCTACGGGCCGCTACGAAGTACCACTCTGGCGGGCTCTGGTCGAACGCAGCGTGCGGACACCCTCGGCCTGGGGAAACAACCGATGTTGCGGCCGCGAGACGCTTGCATGAAGAAATGGGCATCGTGTGCGAGCTGCGAGAGGTCGATGCGTTCGTGTACCGCGCCGCCGTGACAGAGGAACTCACGGAACATGAGTTCGACCATGTGTTCCTTGGCAATTGGAGCGGATCGCCGACGCCAAATCCCGAGGAAGTGGAGTCGTGGGCGTGGCGCGATGCGGCGGATATCGATCGCGACTTGGCCGGCTCAGCCGGTCAATTCTCGGCATGGTTCTCGCAAGCTTGGGCCGTCGCGTCGGCCAAGCTCTGACCGACGTCCACATCGGTTTGTCGGTTTGCAGCCCTGATTCTCGTTCTCTCTGGTAGTGAGTCGGCGGTAGGCAGATGCCCCCCACAGACCGCTCGACCATTGCTTGCCTACCAAGGGAGACACGATCATGGCTCGTTTACAGCGCGTTGCTGCCCCTCTATTTGCCGCGTTGCTTGCCGCGTGTGCGCAAGACACGGGAACCACATTTCCGCTGAGTCCGAGCAGACCCGCAACCACGCTGTTAGGCACACTGACGCCGGACTCCGTCCGTGCGTTGGCGGCCAGTCGCGGCGTGAAACGTTTGAGCTCACCGCCATTCGTGCGACCGGCGTTGTCGCAGCTGGGGCAACAGCTGTTCTTTGACCGCATCCTTAGCGGCAACCGGGATATCGCCTGCGCCACCTGTCACCTCCCCGCCTTTGCCACGGGAGATGGCAAGAGTCTGTCCGTCGGTCAGGGAGGAATCGGAACAGGTCCACAGCGCATGCACCCCAAGGGGGTCTTCATTCCGCGCAATGCACCGTCCCTGTTTAACCTGTCTGCCCTGCACGGGCTGTTCTGGGACGGTCGGGTGAGTGTAGACGACCAGGGGTTCCACACGCCGGCGGGCAACCAGATCACCCCGGCCATGATCCAGACCTTCGAGTTTGGAGCCGTGTCGACGTTAGGCATGTTCCCGGTGACCAATCGTTCTGAGATGCGTGCCAGTGCGGACAATGAGCTGGCGCGCCTCGGGGATAGCGACTTTCCAGGCATCTGGCAGGCCTTGATGACTCGTCTTGGCGCTATTCCCGAGTACCGTCAACTCTTCGAGGCCGCGTACCCGGGGCAGTACTTCGACGATATGACCTTCGCTCACGCCTCCAACGCGATCGCCGGATTCCTCGTCTCCCAAATGTCCTTTGGCGATACCCCGTGGGATCGCTTCCTGGCCGGGAACGATGGCGCCCTTTCGCCCTCACAGCTGACCGGCGCCGCGACCTTTCTTACGCTGAAGTGCTCGTTATGTCATAACGGGGCCACCCTGAGTGACGAAGCTTTCCACGATGTAGCCGTTGCGCAGCTGGGACCCGGCGAGAGCAATGGCGAAGGGCTTCATGATGACTTTGGCCGCATGAACGTGACCGGCGCACGGACGGACCAATATCTCTTTCGAACCACGCCGCTCCGAAACGTGGAACTGACAGGACCCTTCGGTCACGACGGCGCGATCGTGGACCTGCGAGCGTTCGTCGAACACTACAGCGAGTCGGACAAGAAGCTTCGCCAATACGATCCCACCCAGCTCGAACCATCGCTCCGCTCAACGGTCATGGCCAACAAGGCCGCGATCCTCGCGCAGCGGGACACCCTGCTGAACGGCGTGGTGCTGACGTCCGACCTCGTCGACCAGTTGATGGCATTTCTCAGCGCACTCACGGATGATCGTGCTCGGAACCTGTCTGCGTTGGTGCCGGCCAGAGTGCCGAGTCGGCTCGCAGTGGACCGGGCCCACTAGTCTTCTCGGCCACACGGTCCGGCGCTCACGACGCCGGACCGCGGCAGCATGGAAGCCGTTTTGCGGCTCGCACGCTGCGGCCCGTCGATCGGCATGCGCGGTGCTAGGTAGATCGTCCGACTCGCGTTCGGCCCGTCTGGCACCGATCTTCTTGCCGACTCCGACCCGCGAACCATCATGCGTCGACTGCTTGCGCTCACCGCGTTGTGCCCGGCCCTGGCCACCGCCCAACTCCCGACCATTGCCGAATTCACTCGAGGCATGACGGTGAACGATGGCTTCGTGTCGTTCTACTATCGCCCCAGCACCGCACGACTCTACTTCCAGCTCGAACATTTCGACCAGGACTTCCTATACCTGCGAACGCTGGCCACGGGTCTGGGCATTCCGGCTGCGGGGGTGGGTACGATCGGCGGGGACATCGATCGCGGGGTCGCCGCGAATGAGGCCATCGCGCACTTCTCGCGGCACGGCGCCAAGGTATTTCTAGTCGCGCGGAACACGCGCTTCCGCGCCGAATCACCGAACGCCGCGCTCCGTCGTTCCGTGGAAGACGCCTTCTCCACCAGCACGTTGGCATCGCTGGACGTTGTCGCCGAGGACGCCGGCGGCGCGGTGCTGATCGACGCAACGCCGTTAGTCCTCATGGACGTCGCGGACGTTCGTGCACAGTTGCGGGTCAGTGAGGAAGGAAACTTCCAGCTGGATCATGACCGCAGCGCAGTGTACTTGGAGCACACGCGCGCGTTTCCACGAAATACAGAAACGGAAGCATCCCTCACCTTCACCATCGACGCACCGACGGATCGCATGAACGCGCATGCGGTCGATGGACGCGCGATCACCGTACGGGAACATCAATCGTTCGTCGCCCTCCCAGACGACGGATACACGCCCCGTCAGTTCGACCCGCGCGTCGGGTTCAATCCGACCGAATTCTATGATTTCGGCAAGTTGTACGACGCGCGATACCTGACCCGCTTAGCTTCGCGGCATCGATTGATCAAGAAAGACCCGACCGCTGCCATGAGCGAGCCGGTGAAGCCGATCGTGTACTATCTCGATCGCGCGGTGCCCGAACCGTATCGAGCGGCCTTCAAGACAGGCGCGGCGTGGTGGAACAAGGCGTTCGAGGCGGCGGGCTTTATCAATGCCTTCCGCATCGAAGACATGCCGGACGACATGGATCCGATGGACGCACGCTTCAACGTGATTGTCTGGATTCATCGGACACAGCCAGCGTCATCGTATGGCAATTCCTTTGTCGATCCCCGCACGGGTGAGATCATCCGCGGATTTGCCCGCATGGACTCGCATCGCTCAGTCGTCGACTACAACATCCTGGCCGGTGCCCTTGGCGCCAACGCCTCCGGAGGCGCTGGTGACGGTGACGCCGCCGACGCCATGGCCGCCATGGACGACGAAACAGCCACCTGGGTCGCCACGCTGGACTCCGCCGCCGCCGACAGCTTCACCATGGCGCGGCGCCGGCAGCACATTGCGCACGAACTCGGCCACACCCTCGGTCTGGCGCACAACTTCGCGGGGCATATCAACGGGCGAGCATCGGCCATGGACTATCCGGCACCCTTGATCAAACTCACGAACGGCCGAATTGACGTGTCCGACGCCTACCGCGTGGGCATTGGCGCCTACGACTCCCTTGCCATTCAATGGGGCTACTCGCAGTTCGCGCCGGGCGAAGAGCGCGCGGGGCTCGCCAGCATCACCACGGACATGATGCGGCGCGGCATTCTGTTCATGACAAATCCCGACGAGCAGATCCAGAACTCGCATCCAGATATTACCACTTGGGTGAATGGTCCCGATGCCGTCGCCGAATTGCCGCGCGTCATGGAGGTGCGACGCGCCTTGTTGGCCCAATTCGACGAAAAGGCCATCCGCCCGGGCGAGCCGATGTGGCTCCTGAACTACCGATTCAACCCCGTGTACCTGCACCACCGCTACTCGCTGGGTGCAACAGCGAAGGCCATCGGCGGCATGGAGTATCGATACGGCGTGCGTGGCGACACCATGCCGGTGACGCAGATCGTTCCTGCCGCGCGTCAACGCCGAGCACTCGAGTTGTTGCTGGACGCGATTCAACCCGACGAGCTGGCCATTCCTGAACGCATCCTGCGACTGCTGGCGCCGCGGCCCTACGGGTACACCGAGGATGAACCGCGCGCGTTCGACTCCAAGGCAGCTCCCGCCTTCGATCAACTTGGCATCGCCGCCATGCTCGCGCGCAGCGTCGTGCGCGACATACTTGTTCCGCAGCGCGTGGCGCGACTTGCCGCGTTTGCGCAGCGTGACAGCACGCAACCAACGCCCATCGACGTCGTCGATCGCTTGATCGCTCGCACATGGGGCGCCCCGTCGCCGGCACACAATGTCGCGCTGAAACGCGTCGCCGAACGTGCGGTCCTCGACGAGTTGATTTCCCTCGCG
Source organism: Gemmatimonadaceae bacterium (assembly GCA_046327745.1). Classification (GTDB taxonomy): domain Bacteria; phylum Gemmatimonadota; class Gemmatimonadetes; order Gemmatimonadales; family Gemmatimonadaceae; genus JABAQJ01. Next base: position 614,084 of record JAXLXV010000007.1, read on the forward strand.
GGAAACTCCGAGGCGACGGTGGAATCGCGAGCCTCAGCAGAGTGGGGCTTGCGACGGATATCCACGGTGCTTGCTGGAGCGCCGCCCGCCAGTCGAGACGCCGCCGCCCATCGCGCCCTCGCCAGCGCGGACATCGAGCGCTTTCTCCAGCGTCGCGATGCCGGAACACCGCGCAGCCGACCGGTGGCGTCGCCTCCAGGTCAACCCATTGGCCAGAAGTCGCGCCCATAGTCGGGAGCGGACGAGAACTGGGGAGCCCGACACGAATCTCCCCGGGCGGGCCAAGGGTCGTGAAGGACGACGCTCGGCGGCGTGTGTGGTCTCAGTGCCCGGACTATCCGGCCCCTGAAACCGGATACAGGTGGAGCAATGTCTGAGACGGGCCGCCGGATGCGCGTATCTCATGAGCCCGGAAGCCCCCCTCAATCAGACCGCGCCCACCATCATGAAGGAAACCCTGCTTTCAGCCGACGGAGTCGAGGGCCGTCGGCTTCCACGTCTACTTGTCACGGGCGCCTTGGCAACCGCGATGGCGGCTGTGCGCCTGTGGAGCATGGATGCCCCCGCGTGGTATTTCCTGACGGTGCTGACGATCGGTCTCGCTGTCACCGCCGCAGTCTTTTGGTGGCGACGAGGTCACCCGTCCGCCGCGAGTCGTGTCAGCATAGTAGGGCGGAACCTGTATGTGCAGGAGCGCCAAAGAACAGAATCGATTCCGTTGCACTCCATCCGAATGGTCGAGGTGGTGGGCCCGACGGATGGTGAATGTCGCCTGATCGTCTCACTCGTGGACCGTGAGGATGCGCCCACCCGGCCGCCGATCACGTTCGTGCCGAATGCGCCTGACGGCGATCGCTCGGCGGCGCAGTCGGTCGCGACGATGCTGCGGCGTGAGGTGGCAGAGGCGCGACGCGAGGCGTCGCCGTCACCCGTCAGCTCGCATTCGCCAACTCGATCGCGCGTCGTTCGTTGACGCCGGCCAGCAGCACGCCACCGACGACAAAGAAGAGGATCAGCACCCCAACGCCTGCTCGCTGCGAGCCAAAGACGGCGGTCATCGTGCCAAGGAGAAAAGGCCCGAGGAAAGACGTGGCCTTACCCGAGAAGTTGAAGAAGCCGAAGAACTCCGACTGGTTCTTCTCCGGCACCATGCGCGACATCAGCGAGCGACTAGCGGACTGATTCGGTCCTACGAATAGACCGATCAGGATCCCCGCGACCCAGAACCAGGTACGGTTAGGCGCCCAGACGGCCAGCCCTGTTGCAGCTGTCATCGCCACCAGCGTTGCCATGATGGTTGTCTTGCCGCCCAGGCGGTCGTCCAAGTGTCCGAACACCACCGCGCCCACGCCAGACGCCACGTTGAGCACCACGCCGAACACGATAACCTCGGCGAGCGTCATCCCGAACGTGCCTTGGGCATAGATGCCACCAAACGCAAAGATCGTCACCAGGCCATCGTTGTAGATCAGGCGCGCGATGAGGTACTTGCCGACTTCTCGGTATCGTCGGATCTCACGAAAGGTCCCCGCCAGCTCGGAGAATGCTTCCCTCGCGCGAAAGCGCACCTTCCCCGCACGTTTCTCCGGCACGAAGAGGAACAGCGGCAGGGCAAAGACGGCAAACCAGATCGCCACCAGCAGGTTCGTCGCCCGAACGTTGAACCCATCCACCTTCGACAACCCAAACCACGGGATCTCGGGCTGCACGAAGCCTACCAAGGCGATGCCCATGCAGATCAACCCACCGGCGTATCCAAGCCCCCATCCGTAGCCCGACACACGACCCAGGCGAGCCGGCGAGGCGATGGTGGGCAGGAACGCGTTATAGAACACGTACCCCGTCTCGAAATTGAAGTCGGCAATGACGTAGAAGAACAGGGCGATCACGGCCGCGTTAGGCTGTGCCGGCGACACAAAGGTGAGCGCCGCCGTCGCCGCCACACAAAGCACCACCGTCACAAACAGGAACAGCTTGCGTGCGCCGGCCCGATCGGCGGCGGCCCCCACAATCGGTGACACCAACGACGTGATGATGGCACTGATCGACACGGCACGGGACCACCACAGCGTGCCAGTGGCCTCGTCTGGCGCCATCGCCTTGGCGAAGTACGTGGAGTAGATGAACGTCACCACTAGCGTCGTGAAGCCGGAGTTGGCCCAGTCGAAGAGTGCCCAGGACCAGATCACGCGCGGCACATCGCGTGCGGCGGGTGGGGCAGCGGCCGGTTCGGTCATTCAGCGCCTCGCGCGATGGTCAGTTGAAAGAGAGCGTCAAGTCGTGCGCCGAGTTCACGCTGCCGGATCCGTAGCGCCTGCACCAAATCGCGACGCGAACGCAGCAGGAAAAAGCGACGTGCATCGTTCCAAGCATCACGCCAGCGCTGCCGCACCAGCTGCCCGACAAGGCCCAGCCATGGGAGCAACACCAGGACAGCCAGAGACGCCCAGGCATTGAATATCACCCACGCGAGCGCGGACAAGAGTAGTATCCACGCCAAGTACACCACCAGCCCGATCAACAATTTCCAGGTCGATCGAAGGTCCACGTCCAGCGGAATGCGGCGCACCACTCGACCCGTGATATGGAACGGGACCCAGAAGCATGCCGCACCGACGGTGGCGGCGACCAGCTCCAACGGCGCCAACACGTGCAGATGCCGCACGGCCCAGGCAATGCCTCGCGACAGCCTGACATCGGCCGTTAGGTCCGCGGGTTTGACGCCAAAACGCGCCAGCCGCCGACGATAGGCCTCGACATCCTGCGCCAACGCGTGACCCGTGGCGTCATCCGACGCCCGTACCTGTGCAAGGATCTGCGTCGTGATCCGCAACCGGTCCACGCGTTCGGCGGCAGTCGGAGGCGTACCACACTCCGCCTCCCACACGCGGACGGCGCATTCCACCAAGGGGCCATCTTCCCACGCCTCGAGGTTCAACGTCACGGAGCGAAGGCCCGCAGCGATGCGATCGGTCAGCTCACGCACGGCGGCGCTATCGTCCACGCCGCGCATGGCCAGATCGTCCCAGGGAACCGGCTCGCCGCGGTAGGCCAGCGCTTCCGAACGGAACACGTCCTTCTCTCTGAGGACCAGACCGATCGGGATGATCGGGAACGCGCCGCCGATACGCGGTGCGGCGCCTAACGCAATACGCGCCGCACCGGTCTTAAGCGGAACAAGGGCGGGCTCGTTGTGGCTGATTCCTTCCGGAAAGATCCCCACGGCGCCACCGGCGGCCAACGCATCGTACACCGCGCGAAACGCATCCTCGTTCCGGTTCATCTGGGTCCCTTCGTCATGCCGTCGATATACCGGAATGGAACCCGCGGCCTTCACCGCCCAGCCAATCTTGGCATCGTCAAAGAGCGGCGCCTTGGCCAGGAAACGCACGGGACGTCGGGCGGCGGCCACCACCAGCGTTGGATCCAACAGGGAGTTTGGGTGATTAGCTACCAGCAGCAACGGTCCCGCGTCGGGCACCTGATTCCCCGCGTAGCGCATGCGGTAGTACGTGTAGGCGGCCGCCCGCGCGACCGGCGAAAACACCGGAAGGAGCCACACTAACGGCTCGTGCTGACCTCACGCGCTCGCGCTTCGGCAAAGACCGGAGCCATGAGCCCCTGTTGCGAGCGGCCATGCGGATCCTGCGAGCGACGGATCTCGTTCACCATCTCCAACGCCGTTTGCGTGCTAGGCGTCATTTCGAGGGGCGACGTCCCGAGAGGGGTCACGCGATCGCCCCATTTCACCAACAAGGCGCCGTAGGTCAGCCCACCGCCGAATCCGGGCATGAGCAAGTAGCTGCCCGGCTTCACCCGTCCCTCCTTCAGGGCTTCGACCAGGCTCACCGGGACCGTGGCGGCGCTCATGTTCCCGTACTTCTGCACGGTCACCATCACGCGCTCCATCGGAATGCCGGCATACTTGGCCACCGCTTCGATGATGCGAAGGTTTGCCTGATGCGGAACCACCAGATCCACATCGCTCGGCCGAATGCCGTGCGCGCGGAGGACCCGTTCCGACGCCTCGCTCATGGCCTTCACGGCGCGCTTGAAAATGGCCTGTCCGTCAAAGTCCCACAGCGTGTCGCCGAAGGTCACGTCCCGCCCGGCGTAGCTGCAACCGATGCCCCGCACGCGCAACGTCTCGCGTCCTTCGGCATCGCAACCCAGCACGCTGCCAAGCACTCCCTCTGGCTGGTCCGTCCCCTGCACCACCACCGCTGCCGCGCCATCACCGAATAGCACCGCCACGTTGCGATTCGTCCAATCCATGTAGCGGCTGATCAGTTCGACGCCGATGACGATCGCGTTCTTCACCACACCACTCTGGATCAGCGCGGTCGCTGACGACAAGCCGTACAGGAACGATGTGCAGGCGGTGTTGACGTCCATCGCCGCAGCCCGAGTCGCGCCTAACGCGATCTGGACCCCGGAGGCACTGTTGGGAACCGCCTCCTCGTTGCTGCAGCCCCCATAGACGATCAATTCCACGTCCGCGGCGTCCAATCCAGCACAGGCGAGGGCCCGGGAGGATGCCAGCGTGGCCATTTCGATCGCCGACACATGCGACACGCGTCGCTCTTTCATGCCGGTGCGCGAATGGATCCACTCGTCCGACGTCTCGAGGAATGTCGAGAGGTCGTCGTTGGTAAGAACGGCGGGGGGCATGCCCTCGCCCCATCCCGTGATGGCGGCGTATTTCATACCGAGGGATGTACCGTCAGGACCTCAATACGTCCAGCGTCGAAGACCCGGCGGAGGCCCCGTTGATCACTAGCGCGCGGCGGCAAGAATGTCCGCCCGCCGCGCCTACAGGATGTATCGCCGAAGATCCTCGTCCTCCAGAATGGATTTCAGTCGCTCCTGGACCAGCGACGCGTTCACGGTGACTTCGTTGATCCCCTTGTCCGGGAGCGAATAGAGAACCTCTTCCAGCAACGTCGTCATCACCGTGTGTAACCGACGCGCTCCGATGTTTTCCATGCGCTGGTTCGCCATCGCCGCCAGGCGCGCCACCTCCGCGACGCCATCGGCCGTGAACGACAAGCGCGCGCCATCAGCTTCAACTAACGCCGTATACTGCTTGGTGAGCGCATTCTCCGGCTCTGTCATGATGCGCACGAAGTCTGCTTCGGTCAGTGACTTCAGCTCCACCCGAATGGGGAAGCGGCCCTGCAACTCGGGAATCAAGTCACTCGGCTTCGACACATGGAAGGCGCCGGCAGCGATGAACAGTACGTGGTCGGTCTTCACCATACCGTACTTCGTCTGCACGTTGGAGCCTTCCACGATCGGCAACAGGTCGCGTTGTACCCCCTCGCGCGAGACGTCTGGTCCCCCAGACTCGCCACGCCCCTTCGCGATCTTGTCGATTTCGTCCAAGAAGATGATGCCCAGCTTCTCCACGCGATCCAGCGCATCGGCGGTGACGTCTTCCTTGTCGACCAGCTTCTCGTATTCCTGCTCCAGCAGAATGCGACGTGCTTCCGAGACCTTGACCGTTCGCTTCTTGTTGCGGCGCGGCATCATCTCCTTGAGCATGTCGGAGATATTGCCCATGCCCTCCGGCGCTCCCTGTGGCGTCATGACCTCGAACATGGCCGGCATGGGCTGGGCAACCTCGATCTCGACTTCCCGCTGTTCGAGCTGACCGTCCTTGAGCAGCTGGCGGAGCTTGTCGCGTGTACGCTGGTGTCGGTCGCGCGCCGCGTCGTCCTCGCGCTTGACGTCTCCCGACGGCGATACGATGAAGAGCGAGGGACCTGACGACTCCTTTGGCGTTTCCTCCTTGGGGCGCTCGGCGGGCTTCTCTTGCGGCACGGGAAGGAGGAGGTCCAGCAGACGCTCGTCGACGCGCTCCAGCGCCAAGTCCTCGACTTCCCCTTCCCGCTCCGTGCGCACCATGTCGATCGCGCTTTCGACCAAGTCGCGGACCATCGACTCCACATCGCGGCCGACGTATCCGACCTCCGTGAACTTCGACGCCTCGACCTTGATGAACGGCGCGCCCGCCAGCTTCGCCAAACGGCGGGCAATCTCCGTCTTGCCCACGCCGGTTGGGCCAATGAGGATGATGTTGTTGGGCGAGATCTCGTCGCGAATGCTCTCCGGCGCGCGTTGGCGGCGCCAGCGATTCCTCAGGGCAATCGCGACGGACTTCTTGGCGTCACTCTGACCTACAATGTACCGATCCAACTCCGCGACGATCTGTCGCGGCGTGAGATCAGCAAGACGCGCCAGGGCCTGTTCGGTACGTGGGGACGGCATGTGCAGCGGTGTGGGAGTGCAGGCGCGGACAGGAACCGGGGGGACTCATGGAAGCAACGGTCACAGAAAACCGCGGCGCGCCTCCACGTCTTCCATCCGCGATTCACGCCGTCGGTTCGAGGATGGTGATGTTGGTGTTCGTGTACACGCAGATCTCGCCAGCGATCGTTAGGGCGCGGCGGACGATCTCGCCGGGCGGCAGGTCCGTGGAGGCCACGAGGGCCCGCGCCGCGGCCAAGGCATAGCTGCCGCCGGAACCGATCGCCAGGATGCCGTCGTCAGGCTCAATAATCTCCCCCGTGCCCGACAGGATAAACCCGTGGTCGCGGTCGCACACGATCAGTAGGGCCTCCAACCGCCGCAACACCCGGTCGCTCCGCCATTCCTTGGCCAGCTCGACGGCCGCCTTGGGAAGGTTGTTCGGAAAGCGCTCCAGCTTTTCCTCGAATTTTTCGAAGAGTGTGAAGGCATCGGCGGCGGCCCCCGCGAATCCGGCCAACAGCCGCCCCCCGGAAAGGGCGCGCACCTTCTGCGCATTCGCCTTCATGACCGTCTCGCCCACCGTGACCTGCCCATCGCCACCCAGGGCAACCTTGCCATTCCGCCGCACCGCCAGAATGGTGGTCGCGTGCACGACCTGATCTGCTCGCATGAGATGGAAGCTAATCACCCACAAAGGGTGAGGTGTCTAGCGGGGCCGGTCCCCTTTGGCCCCTTGGCTGCCATTGGCAGTCGCCGCGCTCGCCGATCCGAAAGCGAGATGCTCCCGCGTTTTGGCGATCGGGCGCTCCAGGTCATGAACGGGAACGTCCATGGTCGCATCTACCTCGCGGTCTACGTTCCCTTGCGACCGAAGGCGCCGAAAGACCCGGTACGAGATGACGCCGAACGACGCCATCACGATGCCCAGCAGCGCTTGATTCAGCGAGTGCGACACGGACGTCCTGTGTTGAGGGGGGACCGACCACTGATCAGCGCTCACGAAGATAATGAGGCTGCCGCAATCGTTATAGCCCTGCTCGCTATTTTCGTCAGGCGCGCGGGTGCGCTTTCCGATAGACCTGCTTCAGGCGATCGACGCTCGTATGCGTGTAGATCTGCGTCGTGGAGATGGACGCGTGCCCGAGCAGCTCCTGGACGCTACGCAGATCTGCCCCGCCGTCCAGCAGGTGCGTCGCGAAGGTGTGCCGAAGTGAGTGCGTCGATAGCCCGGCATCTTCGTCCACCTGTGAGAGGAACTTCGTGACCATCGCCTGGATGGTCCGGCGACTAAGCCGCTTGCCGTGATCACTCAGGAAGAATGCCTGACGATCCACACCGCTCCCCGCGCCTTCGCGCTGGCGTAGGGTACGCGCCAGTTCGTCGCGTTTAACCTCGTAGTTTCTTAGCGCGCGTTGGGCATGGTCGCCAATCGGCAAGATGCGCTCCTTTCGTCCCTTGCCGCGCACCTTGACCTGTTGGGACACCAGGTCGAGATCCCGGATATCGATCCCGTGCAGCTCCGACAAGCGCATGCCGGTGGAATAGAACAGCTCCAACACGGCCAGATTTCGCACATGGCGAAAGCTCCCTTCCCACGCCCGCGCCTCGGCGGTGCCGAGCACGTCCTCGATCTGGCGACGATCCAAGTAGGCCGGCAAGTGCGCATCCAGCTTCGGGGACGATACCGCCCGCGCCGGGTTGGCCGCCACAACGCCTTCGCGATGCAGAAATCGGAAGAACGAGCGAACAGCGGACAGGGCCCGCGCCGTCGACCGCTTGCCCAGTCGCAGTCGCGTTAGGTATCCCAGAAACCCGCGCAGCGTCAATCGGTCGATCGACGCCCACTCATAGGACCCCGTGCCATAATAGTGAGCCAAAAACTCGACGAATCGTGACAGGTCCCTGCGGTAGGCCGCCAACGTGTGCGGAGAGACGTCGCGTTCCTTCTCCAGATGCAACAGGAACTCCTGCAGCGGAGTGGGCAGCTCAACCGATGCGTCCCTTTCTTCGGGATCCTCGTCGGGCTGGCGCGCAGCGCGACCGCGACGTTTGGAGTCACCCTCGTCTCCCTGCCGCCCGACCGATGCCGCGCCTGTTCCTCGCGGACGCCGACCAGAGCCCCCGGTCATGAGGCGGCCCCCACAGCGCCATCCACCGCTTCAAGGCCGTGTGTCGCACACCACGCGTCCAGCACACCTAACGAACGCTCCGCCATCAACTCCTTGCGACGTCGTTTGTCTTTCACTGCCGTGTCTAATGGGTCCAACAAGCCGAAGTTTGCGTTCATCGGCTGAAAATGGGCCGGATCGCTCTCCCGAAGAAATCGGTACAGGGCACCCAACATGGTGAGGGCTGGCGGCACCAAAGGCTCCTGTCCGGTGAGCAGGCGCGCCAGGTTTATCCCTGCAAGGAGCCCGGTCGCCGCGCTCTCGGTGTACCCTTCGACGCCGGTGATCTGACCGGCAAACAAGGTCCGCGGATCATCGCGCATGGACAGATGTGCGGACAGCACAGCCGGAGCGTTCAGATACGAATTCCGGTGAATGGAACCAAAGCGCAGGAATTCCGCCTCGGCTAACCCGGGAATCAGGCGAAAGACCCGCTGCTGTTCGGGAATCCGCAACCGTGTCTGGAAACCGACCAGGTTCCACATGCGCCCCCCGCGATCCTCCATCCGCAGCTGCACCACGGCATACGGTGTGCGCCCCGTTCGCGGATCGCGCAGCCCCACCGGCTTCATGGGGCCGAACCGCAGGGATTCGCGTCCTCGTTTGGCGATCTCCTCCACCGGCATGCAGCCCTCGAAGTACGGCACCGCATCAAAGTCGTGCCCGTGATGCTGGTCGGCTGCGCCTAACGCGTCCAAGAACGCCTCGTACTCGTCACGATTCATCGGACAGTTCAGGTACGCACCCTCGTCCCCCGCCCCCTCCATGGTCTCCTTGCCATAGCGGGAGGCGCGGTAGGCGATCGTCGTGTCGATCGAGTCCCAGCTGACGATCGGTGCAATCGCGTCATAGAAGGCCAACGCCGACGCTCCGAGCCGGTCACCCATCGCCGCCGTCAACCGCTCCGAGGTCAGCGGCCCGGTGGCCACGATGCCGGGAGACGGCAGTTCCACGACCTCCTGTCGCACGACCTCCACCAGGGGATGAGCCGTAATCCGCGCCGTGACCCCCGCCGAGAAGATCTCACGGTCTACTGTCAGCGCCGACCCGCCGGGAACTCGCGCCTCGTCAGCCGCAACCAGGATCACCGAGCCGAGGCGCCGCATCTCGGCCTTGAGTAAGCCATGCGCGTTGGACGTCTCGGTGCTCTTGAACGTGTTGGAGCAGACCAGCTCCGCCAGACGGTCGCTCTTGTGCGCGGGGGTGCTTACCAGCGGCCGCATCTCATGCAGCCGAACGGGTACCCCACGCTGGGCCAATTGCCAAGCTGCTTCGCTGCCGGCCAAGCCACCGCCAACCACGGTGACTGGGGTCTGCTCCACTGTTCCCATAGGCGTAACTATAGCGATCGATGCGTCGCAGACCGAGTCCTTTCCGCGGGAAGCGAAGCCAAGGGGGTGAGATTAGTTTTCCGCCGGTGGCAAGCGGCAGGGTTCACAGGCGAACTCCCTAGTGAGGTGACATGATGCGTTGGCCAACGATGCCGATCGGGCTGTCCGTGCTCCTTGCCTCGTGCGTGGTCGGACGCCGCTCGACCGCCGGTGACGAGCCCGCCCGAAGCCTGCGCAGTTGCGCGCCCCCGACCGTCCGAACGGCATGGGCGTGGAAGACTGCCTCCCTGGACGGCGCAACGACCGAAATTCCGGTGCCTTTCGTGGAACGCTTGGATGTGAACCCCCGTCGGCGCGCGTGGGAGTATGGGCCACGATCGATCACGCTCACCCTGACGACGGATCCGCACACAGAGCGCAGTGTGCCAAACTTCACCGGCCGGTGCGAACTCACACTGGGCGAACGATCCGTGGAGGTCGTCAGCAGTACTAACAGTGACAATGACCGCTTGTTGACAGCGCGAGTGCCTAACGTCGAAGGCGGCTATGACTTGATTGTGGAGATCGCCACCCGCTATCCCCAGGAAGTCAGCGACCTGCGCCGAGTGATCACCTCGGTGACCGTGTCGGATTCCGCTCGAACAACGCCCTGAATTCCGCATCGATGCCCGCTCGTCCGGCGGTGAACGAATCCTCCGACGGACCTCCCCTCGGTACGTCGCCGAGGGCGACTCGACACCACGTTGCGGCTGACTGGGTCTGGTGGGTTGCACTCGTCCCCTTCGCTTTGGCCCTACTGCATCACTGGACGTGGCCCCCAGCCGACGAAGCCGGCGACTACGCGCAGTACCTGTTGCATGCCAAGGCCTTGGTGGAGCTGCGCCCGTATATAGCAACGGGCTACATCTTCCATCCGGCAGCATGGGTGGTTGGCCCGCCGACCTATCCACCCGGGCTCCCTCTCACCCTAGCCCCACTAGTGGCCGTGGGCGGTGTGCATTCGCCGCTCATTCCGCTGCTGATGCCGCTGAGCCTCCTGCTCTTTGCGTGGTGTGCCTACCGGCACCTAACGATGTACGTCCCCCGCTGGCCGGTTGGCGCGGCGATCGCCATGACCCTGCTGGCCATTGAAGGCAGTGGCTATACGCGCGTCCCCATTTCCGATCCCGGCTTCTGCGCCTTGGTGTGGGGGTGCCTCTGGGCGGCCGACACCCGCACCGATTGGAGGTGGCGGCAAGTTGCCATGGTCACTGTGCTGGGGTTTGGCGCTATGGGATATCGAATTGCTGGTCTGGCGCTGGTCCCGGCGCTCATGCTGCATGCCTTGCTCACGTGGCCGAACCATCGCGGGCGGGCGTTCATCCCCGCGGCCATCTGGGCCGCTGCCGGGGTCGTGGTCCTGTCCCTCGGCGGCGGCGCCGGCGCCACGCCCTCCATCAATTCGCTAGGCGAGCTTCCCAACTGGATCGTCTTTGCCGCCCAGCTCTACAAGGGAGGGTTCTTCGACATCGAGTTGCACCCCGTCAGTAGCAACCTTGCGAGCGACCTCTATCACTTGGTCGCGTCGATGGTGGCCGTGGTTGGCGTAGCAGGGATGTTCTGGCGTATGCGCACCACGCTGCTGGCCGCCTTTGGCGCAGCCTACGCCATCATGCTCGTGGCCGTGCCGGTCGCCGAGCCCAGATATCTCTGGCCGTTTTTCCCCGTCATCGCCGCAGGGCTAGTGTGGGGTGCGCAGGGCATCGCACGGTGGCTCATCGCGAGGAGAGCCCAAACGACGCAGGGAGGTCGGCGGGTGTCGCTTGCCGTTGGCGTTGTGGTGACTGCGGTAATGCTTGGGGCACTGTGGCAGCAGTGGCGCCAGCCTGCGCCGCACACGCGCCTCGCGTCCACAAGTGCGGCGTCACTGTTCGCCTGGCTTCGTGAGCAGCAGGGTCGAACCCCTATGCGGGTGGTGTACGAGAACCCGCGCGTGGTAACGCTGGAGAGCGGGGTCCCCGCCATGGGCGACGTCGCGCGTTCGCCTAACGGCCACTTGGCCGCGTATCGCGAAATGGGTATCACGCACCTGATCGTCGACCGGGACGGAGGCGGCGACTGCCTGCAGCGCATCGCGAATCACCTGCCCATCTCGCATCCCGATCAGTTCGCGCTGGCGTACGAGAACGCGGCGTTCCGCGTTTATCGCTTTCAGACGGTCCCGGGTGAGGTCGGACCGTTCCAGCCAATCAACTACGCGCGCATCGAGCAGTGGTGCGAGGAACACCCGAACGAGATATCGCCACTGGCCACGGCCGGTCCGTCCTAGAGACGCGCAAAGCGCTCGTGGCGGAATGATGAGGCAACCTGATGCGCAAAGGCTCCGTCCACATGCAGGACGGAGCCTTTCTACATCCGCGGCGGGACGGCCCGTGGTCACTACACGGCGAGCGCCTCCGTCTCTTCTTCCTTGAGGATGTCCCACTCATTGGCGCACTTGAGGCAGCGACGATACTCGCCGCGCGTCTTGTTGGATTTGGCTTCGGCGCCGACGTACCCGCACTCGGGACAGGTGTCCTTCACCGGCTTGTCCCAGCAGACAAAGTCGCAATTCGGATAGTTCGAGCAGCCATAGAACGCCTTGCCACGCTTCTTCGAACGCCGCTCGGCGATCTCGCCGCCATCCTTCGGACACATCACGCCAGTGGGCATGGAGCGTGTCCCGCGACACTTGGGAAACTTCGAGCAGCCGAGAAAATCGCCGCTTCGACCGTGCCGAACGACCATGGGCGCCCCGCACTCATGGCAGAGATATTCCGTCAGCTGCGGTGGCTTGCGCTCGCCCTTGATTGGCCGAGTGTACTTGCAGTTCTTGGGGTGATTCACGCAGGCCACGAAGGGGCCAAAGAACCCTCCCTTCGCCACCAGCTGACCACCACACAACGGGCACTTCTCCTTGGACAACGCCGACAGATCGTGGGCCTCAGCGATCAGGTCATCCACCTTCACGTCGTTCAGCGACGCCTCAAAGGGCTTGTAGAAGTCCTTGAGCACACGCTGCCAGGAGAGGGAGCCTTCCTCGATCTTGTCGAGCTCCCCTTCCATTTCCGACGTAAAGCCGACGTTGAAGACATCGGGGAACTGCTTCACCATCACCCGTTCCACCGACTCGCCTAACGGCGTGGGAAAGAACCGGCGTTGATCCAAGGTGACGTAGTGCCGATCCGCCAGTGTGGAGATGATCTGGGCATACGTGGATGGTCGCCCGATGCCAAGCTTCTCCAGCTCCTTGACCAGCGACGCCTCGGAGAAGCGCGGCGGCGGCTCCGTGAAGTGCTGGTTCGGCGTGATCTCCACCAGGGGGACGCGGTCCCCGGGCTCGGCGTTAGGCAGCGCCTGTTCGTCCTCGAGCGCTTTCCCTTCCCCTTCTTCGCGGGCCTCGCGATACAGGGCCAGGAAGCCAGCAAACTTCACCACCGATCCCGTGGCCCGGAACAGGTAGGAACCCGCGGGCGTGACCAGGTTGAAGTCGAAGGTGGTGGTGTCGAACACGGCCGGCGCCATCTGGGACGCCATGAAGCGCTGCCAGATGAGCTGATACAGCTTGAACTGCTCGTCCTTCAGGAAGCGTCGGACGGAGTCCGGCGTCCGCGCCGGGTCCGTCGGCCGAATGGCCTCGTGGGCGTCCTGCGTATTCGCTTGCTTCTTGTCGGAGCCGTACAGTTGCGGTCCCGGAGCAAGGTATTCAGCGCCAAACTCGCGTTTGAGCTGATCACGCGCCTGGAGCGCCGCGCTCTCCGCCACACGCGTGCTATCCGTACGCATGTAGGTGATGAGGCCGACGGCTCCCTCGCTGCCCAGGTCAATGCCCTCGTACAGCCCTTGGGCAATCCGCATGGTTCGCTTGGACCCGAACCCGAGCTTCTTGGCGGCTTCCTGCTGCAACGTGGACGTGGTAAACGGGGCGGCGGGATTCTTACGTCGCTCGCGCCGCTTGACGCTGGTGAGTGGCAGTGCCTGCGGCACCGTCATCCGCGCCTCGCGCGCAACCTCGCGCGCCGCACGCTCGACCTGGTCCACGATCGCTTTCGCCTGCTCACCCGTGGGAATTTCGACTTTCTTGTCGTCAACCGCGTGCAAGCGAGCGGTGAAGCGCTGGCCATTCAGCTCCATCAGCGCTTCAATGCTCCAGTACTCCTGAGGCTTGAACGCGCGAATTTCCCGCTCGCGTTCCACGATCATCCGCAGGGCGACGGTTTGCACCCGACCCGCGGAGAGTCCCTTCTTCACGGTCTTCCAGAGAATCGGACTCGCCTTGTAGCCCACCAGCCGATCGAGCACGCGGCGCGCCTGCTGGGCTTCCACCAGACGCGTATCGATCTGCCGAGGACGATCCATGGCCGCGCGAATGGCGTCCTTGGTGATCTCGTGAAAGAGCACGCGCCGAATCGGCGCACCGCCTTTGCGCTTGACCGCCTCCGCGACGTGCCAGCCGATGGCTTCGCCTTCGCGATCAGGGTCGGTGGCGATGAAGATCGACTCGGCTTCTTTCGCGGCGGTCTTTAACTCGGCGAGGGTCTTTTCCTTCCCCTCGATCGTCACGTACTCCGGCGCAAACCCCTTCTCGATGTCGATGCCGAGCTTCTTTTGCGGCAGATCACGCACGTGACCGATGGTGGCTTTTACGCGATATCCACGACCTAGGTACTTGGAGATCGTCTTCGCCTTGGCCGGCGACTCCACGATCACCAGTGAACCTGACGGTGCTCCCGTCTCGATTTCCGGTTCAGGAACAACCGGCTCCACCACGCGGGTGCGACGCTTGGCCGCAACTTTCTTGGCCGCGGCACTCTTTCGGGCGGAAGTCTTCTTCGCCGCGGCGCGCACCGACGCGCCACGCCCGACCACGCGACGCGTGGTCTTGGGCTCTTCCGTCCCCTTGGACTTCTTGGATCCTGCCATGATCAATGCACCGTCATTGAATCGACCGACGCCGCGTTCTCGTCGAACGACGCGGTATCGATCAGCGCCCGCAGATCATCCAGCGCTATGCGCCCTTCGAGTTGCGAAAGAGCGCGCTCGATGACTTGCTCCAGTTCGGCCCGGGAGATGGACCCGGACTCCTTTAGTGAAATGAGGTGGCCCCATGCTTCGGGTGCAAAGCGACCCCGTTCGTGCGGCCCCTGTACTCGTATCGTGGTGTCCATGTTCGGCTGCCCGACGCTTGCGCCTCGGGAATTTGCTCACTGTGCTCCTACGCCCTTCATCATTTTGTCGCGCACCCCTCACGTCCCATCGCGCCATACCCCCCTCGACAGGTGAGGGGCGGGCCGGGCAACATGCTTGCCCCGCCCACAAATCGGCCGCGAGCGGCGGAATTTCCCCACCGCGGCTACATCTATAGATAATGGGGCTAACCTAAGGAAGCCCCTCCGGTCAACACGAGTTCCCGCAGAACGGTCACAACCTCTTCCACGGAAAGCACTTCCGTGTCCAGAATTAGGTTGGCCACCTCGTAATGCCGGGCCCGCCGCTCCAAAAGCGCGGCAATTCTACCCTCCGGATCGCCGCCGGCAAGTAGCGGCCTTTGGGCGACTTGCTCGCCCAGACGCCGGCTGGCCTCGCGGGCAGTCACGCGAAGGTAGACGACCCGCGCCACCTGCCTCACGGCCGCCAGGTTCTCTTCGCGCTCCACCCATCCTCCGCCTGGCGAGACCACGGACGGGGGCCGGGACAGCAAACGCCTCGTCTCGGCCGACTCCAAATCCCGAAAGTGCGCTTCTCCGCGCGTCGCAAAGATCTCCGAGATCGTCGTGCCCGCGGCGCGCTCGATTTCCGCGTCCAAATCAACAAAGGGGCGCCCGAGGCGGTCCGCGAGAAGGACCCCGCAACTGCTCTTTCCAGCTCCCGGCAGCCCCACCAGAATGATGTGCGGGCGGGACTCATTGGCTGGCGCGGCGTCCGCGCCGGGTCCGGCGCTACTTCCCATCGGAACGCACGCGTTCGTCCACGCGCGCGATGTACGACTGCGTGTTGCGCCTGGTCTCCTCCAACGCATCACCGCCAAACTTCTCCAGCCACGCCTGCGCGAGCACAAAGGCCACCATCGCTTCGGCGATCACTCCCATCGCTGGTACCGCGGTGACATCCGATCTCTCGGCGACTGCGGCGGCCGGCGCCGCGGTCGCGACATCAACAGTCTCCAGCGGGCGCATGAGCGTGGAGATCGGCTTCATGGCCACGTGCAGCACCAGTGGCTCGCCGGTGGTGATCCCCCCTTCCATTCCCCCCGCGCGATTCGTTCGACGGCGCACGTTGCCTCGATTCGGATTCCCCGGCGCCGGCTCGATCTCGTCATGCACCTCGGCGCCCGTTAGGCGGGCGGCGTCAAACCCAAGGCCCACTTCCACTCCCTTCACGGCAGGGATCGACATGAGCGCCGCGGCCAAGCGGCCGTCCAACTTGCGGTCCCACGACACATGCGACCCCAGCCCGACCGGCAGCCCGTTAGCTACAACCTCGCAGATGCCTCCCAGCGTATTTCCCTCCCGCTTGATCGCATCGATCCGCGCCACAACGCGCTCGGCCGCTTCGGCATCGAGCATGCGAACGGGCGATGCGTCAGCGACTGGATTGAGATCGAGCGGCAAGGCGTCCGGACGTTTCGCGTCGATGCCGCCCAAGTGAATGACGTGACTCCCGATGCTTACGCCGAATTCTCGCAGCAACTGCTTGCAGAGGGCTCCCGCGGCCACTCGCGCGGTGGTCTCGCGCGCCGACGCACGCTCCAGGATATCGCGCGCGTCCTCACGGTCGTACTTGAGCAGCCCGGAGAGATCGGCGTGGCCGGGGCGTACCCGCGTGACCGCTCGGCGACGTGGCGACGGATCGCCGTCACGAACGGCCGGGTCCATGATCTCCTGCCAATTTGCCCAATCGCGGTTTCGGATCACCATGGCGATCGGTGACCCGATGGTTTCGCCAGCCCGCACGCCGGAGAGGAATTCCACCTGATCCTGTTCGATCTGCATCCGGCGTCCGCGTCCGTGTCCCTGCTGTCGGCGCGCCAGCTCCGCGTTCACGTCCTCCGCCCGAATAGGGAGCCCGGCCGGCATCCCTTCCAGGATGCACACCAAACCGGGTCCATGAGACTCTCCTGCGGTGGTAAAGCGAAGCATGGGTCTCCACAAACGACGAGCCCGGCCAAGGAGGCCGGGCTCGCGTGACTTGAAGTCGTTGCGCTATCGACGCGTCTAGTGGCTGACGTTGTCGATGTCTCCTGTGCGTACATCTATGACGATCACACCCTCTGCGGTCAAGCCGAAGAGCTTCACGACCAGCGTGTTGTCTGCTGAGAGTTCGGCAGCGGTCGGCAGGACGGCGCGGAGTGGGCCATAGAGGTTGGCACGGATCGGGATGCGCCCGCGCAACCGGTAGGAGTAGCTGTCGACGATCTGGATCGACTTGTCACCCGAAGCCACGAAGACCACGCGCTGACTGGCGTCGGCGCTGTTTTCATCGGAGTTCAGCGGGTGGAAGGCAATGCCAGCACCAGTGTTGAAGGTGGCGTATTTGCCCTGCAATCGCAGCGATGAGTCGGCGAAGAAGGTCTCAACGCCGTGCACACCGATGTTGTTGCTGTTGCGATTGATGTCGAGCCCGTAGACCTTGTCGGACGCGTTGTTGGTAAGGTCGACCACTTCCATTGGCGCAGAGTACTGCGCGCCGTTGGCAGGCGTGCCGCTCGGATCGTACACCAGAAGTACGCGACCCGCGCGGTTGCCGGTGTTCGCTTCACCGAAGGCGACGCGACGACGGTCGCCACCCACTGCCACGAAGTTCGTGTCAGGCAGGGCAAGCGAGGCCACGTCCATGTCCTTCACCGCATCCAGGTTTCCGTTCACTGGCGCCGCACGCAGCGCCATCACGGCCGTCTCGACGAATCCAGAAGTTACGCACGTGCCCGTCGAGGGTTCCTGACCCGGCGTATGTTCGCAGATCACGATCTGGTCAGGAATGCCGTTCTGACCTTCGATCACGTCAACGTCGTCCGCGTTCAGGATCACATAGTGGCCCTTGAGGAACGACCCATACTGCCAGATCTGCCGTGGTTCCGTGCGTGCATCGAGGAAGTTGTCGATGCGTCGCAGGGTACCCGGCGTGGCCGTCGTCGTCGGACGTGTGGAGTAGTAGAGCGCACCACTGGCCGACTGGGCGATATACTGCGGCCGGTCGGAGTAGTCGATGGGCGGTGCGACCTTGTACTTGAAGCCGCCCGACGCATCGTCCTTGGTGTAGGTGACGTCGAAGACATATTCGTTCGCCGTCTTCACCCGGCCCTCTTCGGCCCGGTTCGTCAGGTTCACCTTGGAAATGTTGGTACCGCCGGAATTAGCAACCAGCAGCAACGAGTTGCTGTTGTCGATGATCATGCCCCATGGCATGGCACCGACGGCCACCGCGGCGAGTTGAGCCAGCGTGGTGCCGTACGTAAAGGCTTCCACCTGGTTCTTGTTGATGTTGGAGACAAAGAGCGTGCTGCGTGCCGTATCGACCGCGATGTCGGCGCCGAGTGATCCTTCCGGCAGCGCATACGTCAAGCCGAACGCATAGACCACCGCATCGCGCTTGGCGAGTTGGTCGTCGGCAACCGGCACGGTCGCGCCCTGTGGCACGGCCCAACCAGTATGGCCAGCGATATCGATCGCATAGGCGGTGATGCTCATGTTGCGACCGCGCAGTGAAATCGGCGCACCAAAGCGCTTGCGGCGCGTCACGAGCTGCGATGGCGTCGTGAGCGTATCGGCGCTTCGATACAGGATGGTCCCCGCCGAGTCCTTGGCGATGAAGCCAATGACCTTGATGATGCCATCCGCATCACGCGCTTGCACGTCGATGGAATCCGGCGTTTCAAGGCGTGGCGGCACCGTCTGGTAGACCAGCGGCGGCAACACGTCGGCGCCCGGAGACTGGACCCGAACCGTGATCGGCGTGCCGTTGGTGCGCAGGCCGTCGCGATTCTCGGCGAACGGGGTGATGACGAATGACGAGCCGGCCGCGGCGCTACCTGGCACCGTGATCAAGTACGTCAACGTGTCGATCTTGGGCAGCGGCAGTGGGAACAGCGTGCTGTCCGACTTGGCCGCCACGCCCGTCGCCCGATAACCAGCCTTGGTGATGCCGGTGGAGTCGGTGATGATCAGGTCGAACGAATAGGTCCCGCCGATGATGACGGTGGCCGGCGGCTGATTGAACGCCATCTTGGGGACGTTCGGATCATACGCGGTGGCCTGCGCCTCGCTGCTGGACGAATTGCCAGCACCGTCTTGCGCCTGCGTCACGACCGTAATCGCCTGACCGGCGCGGACGCCCGCCAAGGTCACGTTCATGGTGCGCGTGTAGGCGGTCGCCGACACCGGGAACGTGGTGGTATCTGCCTTGATCACGGCGGTATCGGCGAAGACCCGCGTGATGATCTTCAGCAACGCTGCGTTGTCGCTGGCGACCACCTTTACTTGCAAGGGTGATCGCACCGACACCGAGTCGAAACCCTGAGACCCGACAGCGCTTTCGATGTCGACTGACACCGTGGGGATGATGCGGTCGGAGGTCACCGACGCGACCTGGGTCGCGTCGCAGCTCACGAGCGTGAGCACGGCACAGATGCCGGTGGCCGCCGAAACCGCGCGATGGATAGTATGCCTCATCGTGATGGCTCCGTGGTTGCTCACTCGTTGTTGCCGCCGGGGGGACGAACCGGCTCGCCGTCATCGATGATGTGCGGCGTGATCAGGATCAGCAGGTCCTTCTTGTCCTCCTGCTCATCGTACTGTGAGAAAAGCTTGCCTAACAGCGGAAGATCGCCGAGGATCGGGATCCCGCTGCGGTTCTTAACGATCTGCGTCTGCGTCAGGCCGCCGATGACGGCGGTTTCCCCGTCGCGAACCAGCAGCTGCGTGCGGGCGTTTCGCTTGTCGATGAAGAAGCCAAGATCGCCACCGACGACGCGCAGTTCCGACTGCTCAGCTTCGATCTTCATGCTGATCTGCCGGTTGTTCGTGATGTGCGGCGTGACCGTCAGGATGATACCGGTTTCCTTGAATTGCACGTTCGCGCGCACCGGCTGACCAATCTGGGCCGCGGATCCGGCGTCGATCACGCGCACCGGGGTTTCTTGCCCAACCAGGATCCGGGCTTCGCGATTGTCCAGCGTCACGACGCTCGGCTCGGCCTGGATGTCCGAGAGGTTCTGCGAACGCAAGGCGTCGATGAATGACGTGAGCGTGAAGTTGCCCAGCGCGGTGGTGAAGAGCAGGTTGAGCGCCGCGCCCTGCTTGTACTTGCGTGAGGCGTTGGCCACACCCGCCAGGGCGTCGCCGCCTAACGTGATACGTCCTTCCTTGTCATCGGTCTGCGTGCCGTCGCCACCTGGGCGCGCCCGCGGGACCAGCGTATTGAAGTAGGCGGCCTCGCTACCCAAGTCGTAGCTGATACCCAGTTGTTCGACCTGCGTGCGGGACACCGAAATGACCTTCGCCTTGAGGGCGACTTGCGGCGTGCGGATGTCCAGCTGCTTCACGTACTGCAGCAGGTCCGGCAGGCGCGAGGCAACTTCCGTAATGAGCAGCGCGTTGGTCGCCGAATCCGCCGCGATGTTTCCGCGGGTGATGCAGTTCGACGGGCCCGAGGAGCCTTGTTGCGACGAGGAGGACGCACCGGGGGCGCAGTCTCTCGACAGCAGGCCACGCACCGTCTCGACCAAGCTGCCGGCCGACACGTAGTTGATGGTGACCATCTGCGTGGTCAGTGGCTCGCTCGCCTGCTTCTTGAGGATGTTGTCGTAGGAATCGACCGTGATGATGCCTGACGTCTCTTCGCTAGCCGCCAAACCCTGCGCCTCGAGAATCGACTTAAGGGCGACGTCCCACGGCTGATCCTTGATCTCGGCGGTCACCGTGCCCTTGACCTCGCGACCGACGACGATGGTGCGGCCGGAGAAGGAGGCGAAGGCGGCCAACACATCGCGGATCTCGGCATCCTGGTACGTGACCGTGATGCGGGACTGTTGCGACTGTTTGGCAAACAGCGACGACTTGGCCAGGCTCGCCTGGGCGATCGGACGCGATGGCGGCGCCGCCTTGGCAGGCGCTTCGATCACGCCAGCATCGGCCACCTGCGTGGCAGCGGCGGACTCGCTCTTCTTGGTGACCGTATCCGGCTCAGCTGCATCGACGACCGATCCGGTCGAGACCGTTTTGGCTGCCGGCTTAGCGGTCGCGGTGGCGTCAGCCACGGCCGTGGCGACTGGAGCCATGTCGACCGAGTGCCAGGCCGCGAACGTCTCGCTGGATTCGAGCGAGACGCGAATGCCATTGTCCGTCTGTTGCACGGAGTAGGCGTGTGGCGCGTTCAGGTCCAGCACCACGCGAACCACGTCCGTGCGGTACTGGGACATGCGCACGTTGGTGATGCCGCCGCGCACCTGACGATCATACGAGCGAGCCAACGGCGTTAGCCGGGCTCCGCTGATGTCGAGGACGATGCGGTCGGGCGATGGCACCGTGAAGTCTTGCACCGTGACCGGGCCGGACACGGCGATGACGACATCGGCTTTCCCCTCCCCCGGGACGATGCTGAGCGCAGTGATCCCGCTTACCTCCGTCGCGGGGGCGACGGTGTGGCGCGGGGGCGCGGCATGGACGCGACTTGGACCGAGCGCCAGCGCTGCGGCCGCGAGGGCGACCAGCATACAGACTCGCCTCATTTCGAGCTCCCTGTGTTGGAATCACCCAGCGCCAGCGTTTCCTGGCGGCTGAAGCCGAATTCTTCAATGGTGAACGTGATGAACTTCGGGTTGATAGCAGCCACCCGCATGCGGCCTAACGTCTGGCCGACACGCACGCGGTATTGGTCCTTGGTGTTGAGGTCGCGCAGGACGGCCACCGAGTTGCGACCGGAGGCATCGAAGGCGACGGCAACCAGCTTGATGTCGCTGATGAGCGGCCGCAGGTCGCTGCTGCTCATGAGCGACTGGAACGGGTCGCGACGTCCGTTGCGCTCGTAGTAGAAGATTTCGCGTTCAAAGCCACCCGACGCGCTCGTCTTCTCCGTTGCACCTGCCGAACTCTCGACTTCGCGTACCGGCACGGTATCTCCCTTGGCCGCCTCGGCGGGCTTGGGAGCTTCGGTGGCGGGCTTGGTCGCGGCGGCCGGGGCCTTCGCGGCTGGGATCGAGTCGGTGACGTTTTGCATCGCCGACGTATGAGCATTGGTCTGGTTCACCGCGTGCGTGGCGACCAGCTTGCTGCGAGCGATCGGCGGCGTCGACTGGGCGCCGATGGAGCTGGCGGCGAACAACGCGACGGCGAGCGCTGACATGACGCGCTTCATGACTTGCCTCCCCGCGCCCGAGGCGCGGTCTTCGACACGTACGTCTGCACTTCGAACTTGGCGTCCAGCGCGTCGTGCGCGCCTTTCTGGTTGCGATTCGCCGTATTGGCGAGGGACACGTTGACCGGCGCCACGATGCGAGTCAGCGACCCGACGTTGGTGAGGAACTCACCCACGGCGTGGTAGCCGCCGGACACCGCCAGCTTGTAGCGATAGGTGTCGAACTGGTCGCCTTCCACCACGGCTTCTGGTTCGACGGTGGCGATGTCCAACCCGACGCGACGAGCGGCGGTGGACACTTGCTCGAGCAGCGCCGGGACTTCGTTCCCGGTGGGGACGAGCTGCCGCATGACGTCGAGGTCCTTTTCGAACTTGGCGGCTTCGCCCTTCACTTTCTCGACGGAACCGGTAGCCATTTCCTTCTTGGCTGCGGCATTCTTGGCTTCAAGGGAGTCGACCCGAATCTCGGTCGCCGCCAAGGTCTCGCGCTTCGGCGAGTAGACGTAGACCCAGTACAGGCCAATCAGCGCCAGACCGATGATGCTGACGAGCGTCATCGCTTGATCGCGTTGGTTTTTCGGCAGGAGAGCCATCGTTACCTCACACTCAGCGAAACGGGAGCGGTCGTGAGCGACGCCTTGTCGGGGCGCTCGTATTCAGCGTCGAGCTGGAACTCGGTGACTTCCTTACCATCGGCGATCACCGCTTCCGACTTCGCGAGCTGCACATTCTGGATGAAAGGCGACGCCTCGAGGAGCTTCATGAACCGCGTGAGCGCCTGGATGTCGACCGTGTTGCCGATGACGCGGAACTTCAGCGCCTCGGGTGGCGGCGGGGCATCGGACTTCTTCTTGTCCTTTTCGTTGCCCGGCTGTGCCGGTGCCGACGCCGGCGACGTCGCCGCCAGCGACTTGAGCCAGGTGAACGGCGGCAAGGCGCGGCTGACTTCGTCCATGATGTGCGGCCAGACGAAGCGATCGTTGTCGATCGTGCGAATGATTTCGAGTTCGCGCACCACGGAGTCGCGCTTCGCTTCCGCGCGACGGCGCTCCTTCAGGATGCCGGCGAAACGCACAGAGTCGCGTTGCGCCTGGGCGGCGCGCTCCTCGAGCGACGACGCATGACGGGTCTGCGTGAAGTGCAAGCCCCCAATCGCCAGCGCCGCCACCGTTACGCTGCCCACGGCGGCCAGCATGAACGGATCCTTGACCTTGGTCTGGACGTCGGCGACGACGGCCTTCAGTGAGAGGCCAGTCCCGCGCCCTTTCGATTTCTTTGCTGCGCCAGGCAGCAGGTTGATTTCGATCATCGGTGTGACAGATCAGCGAGGGGAGGGCCTAGGCAGCCTTGCGGAGCGCAAGACCAATGGGGAGCATCAACAGGGGAGCCACTTCGTCGGTCACGAGACCGTCCAGCGCGCCTTCGCGCACACGGATGTTGGCGAGTGGATTCGCCTGCTCGACCGTCAGTCGCAACCGGCGACCGAGGGCTTCGGCGAGTCCCGGCACGCGCGCACCGCCGCCCGACAAGTACACGGCGCGCAGCTGGCTGCCGGATCGCGTCGACGACGCCAGGAAAGCGGCCGCGCGTTCGACACCAACGGCGATCTCCTCCCCTCGTCCCTCGATGATCGCATCCAGGTGCGGCGAGCGATCGTAGCCCTGAAGCAATGCGTCGGCCTCGTCCGCACCCAGACCGCGCTCGCGCTGCAGGTCTTCGCGGAAGCGGCGCGTCCCGACGGTGATATCTCGCGTCAGGATCGGTACGCCTTCGTCCAGGATGTTGATGTTCGTGACTTCGTGCCCGATGTTGATCAACCCGACCACGCCGTTCATGGCATCGGGGTGATTCACTTCAAAGGCGTTGTGCAGTGCGAAGGCGTCCACGTCGACGACCGCCGGGTTCAACCCAGCATCCGTCAACAGGCGCATCTTGGATTCAATCAACTCGCGCTTGGCGGCGACCAGCAGCACGCTCATCTCCATGCCGTCGCCATCGGGATCGAGGATCTGGAAGTCCAGCTCCACTGACTCCATGTCGAAGGGCACGTGCTGTTCGGCTTCCCAGCGCATGAGTTCGCGCGCCTGCTGTTCCTTGACGCGTTCGATCTGGATCTTCTTGATGATGACGTCGCGTCCGCCAACGGCGGTCACGACATCTTTGCTCTTGACCCCGGCCTGTTCGAGGGCGGCGCGAATGGCGTCGGTCACGATCCCTGGGTCCATCACTTCTCCCTCGACGATCGCGTCGGCGAGGAGCGGGGTGATGATCACCTTCGCGAGCTCGGGCTCGCCGCGACCGTGATCAACTACGGCCACCTTGATCAGTCCCGAGCCGATGTCGAGGCCGATCGTTGTCTTCTTGCGACCGAAGAGCGCCATATGCATCCTGAGCTGTGCGGTGATGTTCGGGTTCGTCCCTCGACCATGAGTGGCCGAGTCGTTTCTGTTTCCTGAACCGACGAGCCGAGTTGCAGCCGTGTCGGGTTGTAACTGACGATATCGACGCGCGCGGGAGAGCATTGCGTCCAACCCCTCTCACTTCTCCCGGAAACGTCTCCGGCGCCCCGCTAGTGGACACTTTGTCCCGGGTACCGGACTTTTCTGCCAATCACACGACCAGAGCAAAGCCTTGGTAACAGCAGGCTGCGTCGTTCCTTGCATTTTTCACAGGGGCGTGAGCCGAGTCACCTCACCCGGGTGACCGTGTGACGCGACGCTGGCTCAGTCGTCTGAGAGCATCGGCATGGGGCGCGAAGAGTTCACCCGTCCCTTCTTACCGATATAGAGGATTCCAACTCCTCGACGTCACACGCCGCAGCGGCGCCGAGCCTTCGACCGCCCGCGACTCCGCGCAGCTCGATCGCTCGACCAGTCCACCAGTCGCCAAGTCTGGGTGACGACCATCCGATACGTCGCGATCCTGCGCCAGCACTCGACCAAAAACGTGCGCGCCGCCGATCGCACTACGCACATCGTCGCGTGACACGATTACGCCGGCGAATGTGGCGCCTGATTCCAGGGTCACGTCCCCTTCCGCCAGCAGGATGCCTTGTCCCGACCCGCCGTGCATGGTCACGTCACCGGCCGCATAGATGACGGGGAAGTAGTCGGCACATACCGTGGCCCGGGTCAGGTCGCCCCAGTTTGAGCTGACCGTGCGATCGCAGCGCGCGCCGGTCGTCACCGGTAACGGAGTCACCACCACGCCGGCGCTCAAGCGCACCGTGGCGCGTGCGGCCAGTGTACTCCAGGTCTCAGCCCCAAAGATCGTGTAGCGGGCGGAGTCGGACGCGGTGGTGTCTGTCAGGCGAGCGGGCTGTCCGACCACCCCGACTCCTGCAGGCGCGCCGCATGTTCCGTCGCACACGCGCGTGCTGTCCGGCGACGCGGTGGCCGCCTGCGCGGGGTGCAGGGTGCAGGCCAGACCGCTGCCGCCCCAGCCGGGTGGGATGGCGTCAAAACCACTGACCATCGCGCCGGTATGCACCCATACCGAATCGCCCACGGTGACTGTGGCGCTGGTATCAAAGTCCGGCCTCGACAGCCGCAACAACAGGGACGTCCGTCGTTCGGTCTCGCCGTCCAGGCCTTCACCCAGCGTGAGGAAGGTGCTGCTGGTAAGCCGCTGCATGCGCCAGGTGGCCGTGGCGCCCCCCGCGAGGACGCGCGACGCTGGCCCTTGCGTGGCGGCAATCGGCATCGTTAACGCATCACCCGGTATCCAGGACTCGAGTGGCGCCGTGGAGGCGTACTCGGCGGCCTCCATGGCGCGCACCGCCGAAGCACCCACGATCGAGGCGCGGAACTCGCGCATGGTGATGGTCCAGGCCATGGCGATGAATGCCGAGACCAGCACCACGGCGATAAGCGCGGCGAACAATGCGAAGCCGCTGGGACCCTGGGCACTAGTCGACGCGTTCGGCACTCCGCTGTGTGGGTGCATCCGAGTCATCGTGTGCCCGCGCGCCCGTGACGCTCGAGCCGCCATCACGGAAATCACTGCGGCGCGAACCCCATCCATCGTGTGCTGGCGTCGCGGGTGCTCCGCCGACTTGCGTTGCGTTCTCATTGGCGATTCCTCAGCGAAACACGGGCATTGAGCGAGTCGGCAAGGGACACCAGGGATGGGCCGATCCCAAGCCGGGCGGTCTGGACTTGGGTGCGCAACATCACTTCGATCTGCGAGGCGGCACCGGTGACCGTCGGCCCAATGAGCAGGGCGCCGGTGGAGTCGCGACCGCGATAGGCGATGCCCGACGGGCGTGGATTTGCACCGTAGGGACGATACGCCCCCGAAACGGGTTGGATGATGTTCCAGGCGCCTAACGAAGCATTCCAATCGCTCCATCCGAGCCACCAATCGGCGGTCGAGGCGCGGTAGAGGGCAAGTCGAGCCGGACGAGTGATGCGTACCGTCGCCCCGGTCAAAGCCCCGGGCGGCGGGCTAACGGCCAGGCGAACGCGATAGCCCGCCTTGCCGGCGTCGAGCACCGGATGAAGGTAGGCGGAACCCGCGCACAATCCGGAGATGCGGGACGTGCTCGAGATCGACAGCGTGACCCATCGGTCGTCGGACGCCCCAGGGAGCTGGCCCTCATCGAACAGGTGCAATTCGTCGCCCGCTTGCACGGCGGATGTTCCCCATCCGAAGCGCATCCCCGACGCGGCGGAGTCGGGGAGAAGATCGAGCCAAGGATTCGGTGCACCGCCCCCACAGACCACACCACTCGCTACTGCGCCTCTGTACCATAGTGCGGAATCCGCCACCAGCAGTAAGTCGCCGCTGACCGGCGAGATGGGTCGCAATTCCGTCGCGATGACGTCGTTGCCTTGCCACAGGGCCGACCTAGACTCGGTGCGATCGGCGAGCGCCGTAAGGGACCGTCCGTTCGATCGCAACTGTGCCAGAACCATCGAGCCAAAGACCGCGAACAGAGCCATCGCGACCACCAGCTCCACCAGTGACGTTCCCGCGCGTTGTCGCCGAGTGGCTGCCGTCACTCGCATGGGATCGCGCCCTCCACTTGAAACGTGTGGACGGTACGGTCGGTGAACGTGGTGGTCACGCGCACGGTGCGCGACGACGTGCCGGCGGCAACGCTCCAGGTGGTCTGTGTACCGGGACTGTTGCTGCTGCCGGGAGCAATGCCATGACAGGGCACGGCTCGTAACGAGTCCATCAGCGACGCAGTGGCGCTGGCGGCGACATACCGGGTCATGGCCGCTTGGCCGAGGGCCAGCAGACGGCCACCTACCGCCGCGAGGCTCAGTACGGCGATGACCAGAACGGTCAGTGCAACGATCAGTTCAGCGAGGGCGAAGCCGGCGCGGGGCGCTCGGCGCAGGAAGAGAGGGCGACACGTCATGCCGCATGGTGCGACGTGACGGGCACTCGTGCCTCACCATTCCGTTGCCAACCGGCGCGAACGATTGCCGTCGCCGGCCGCCCTGCCCTTACACTCGGCTGGGGCTCGCCAGTGACGAGGGCTTGTTCTCTTCGACAGTACCGCCGACGGCCACGGGAAACAGGATGTGGAAGCCGGCACCGCCTTCGCGCGCCTTGTCCACCCACATCGTGCCGTGCAGGCTCTCTACGATATTCGCGACCACCGCCAGGCCAAGGCCGGTGCCTTCGCCCGGAGCCTTGGTGGTGAAGAACGGCTCAAACACGCGGTCCCAGTCTTCGCGCGGAATCCCGCGTCCAGAATCCGCGACGACGATGCTCACGATCTCTGCCGGCGGGCGCACGCGGTGCAGCCATTCGCGCACTCGCGGTGCTTCGCGGCGCGGGCGAATGGTGAGCGGCGGGTCGCTGGAGCGTCGAACCACGCCTTCTTCCAGCTTGGCCCGCGCCATTCGATGGGTGGCGATAACGATCTTGCCGTCTGGAGGTGTGGCGTCCACAGCGTTCAGCAGCAGGTTCACGAACAGCTGCTCCAGATCGTGCTTGTTTCCGTGAATGACCGGTTCAGAAGGATCCAGCAGCAACATCCCGCGTTGGCGTCGCAGGACCCCTTGTTCGGTGATCAGGCGCATCGCGGCGCGCGCTGTCTCATTTACGTCGACGCGCAGGGGGACGATGTCGCGTGGCTTCGCCAGATCAACCAGCCCCGACGCAATGCGGCCAGCGCGGGCGATCTCGTGCTCCATGCGGTCGATCAAGATCCGACGTTCAGCCGGCGTCCCGTCGCGAGCGCGCATGATCTCCACGGAGCTCGTGAGCGCCGTAAGGGGGTTGCCGATTTCATGGGCAATGCCGGCGGCCAAGCGGCCCGCCTCGGCGAGTTTCTCCAGGTTCCGGCGATGATACCGTTCGGCGCGCAGCTCTCGCGCCAGACGGTTCACGGCTAGCGCGATATCTCGGAGTTCATCGGGGCCCGCCTCGGTGGCAGGCTGCGATAAGTCGCCGGCGGCCGCCGCGCGCGCCGCACGGGCGAGTTCTTCGATCGGAATCGAAACGCCGCGCCGCATCTTGAACGCTACGCCGCCAGACAGGATGCCGACAGCTACAACTAGCAGGATGCTGAGCCAGAGCGTGGGCAGACCAGATCCGCTCACCCCCGCGAGGAAGACGAGGGCCCCGAGCGAGATGGCAAGGACGACCGCGACGAGGGCGGCGAGTGCCCAGTGCAGGTCGCGAGCGATACCGGTGGCGGGAGATGAAGAATTGGAGGCCATAAATGTCCGAAGGGCGATGGTCGGTGAGACCATCGCCCTTCTTGGACGTTCAACTGTGCGCTGAGGTTACGCGCTTAGTTGCACTTCGGTTCGGCTTCAACCGTCGCCGGGGAAACCGCCGCGACACCGACGAAGATCGCGCAGGTCTTGGTGGTCGCGCTGTGCGCCGAGGTGGCGCTCCAGCCCGTGCCGGCCGAAGCCGTCGTCGTCACCGTCACGCCAGCCGACGGAACGAACCCGTTCACCGACGCCGTACCACCGGAGTTGTTCGAAGCGGTACCGGACACGTACACCTGGTAGTCCGCGAAGTACGACTCCTGCGTGGTGGCCATGTTGCGAAGGTCCGACTTCATCGAGGCGAGGTACGCCTTTTCCTTCGTGTTGGCGAACTTCGGGATCGCGATCGCGGCCAAGATACCGATGATGACCACGACGATCAGGAGTTCGATCAGGGTGAAGCCCTTGCGAGTCATGTTACGCATGTTGTTGTCTCCGACTGCTCGTTAAGAAGGTGGATTGTTACGGGCCTACTCGGGTACTGCGGTGGTGGCCCGAGGACGTTGACAACTCGATCGCACCTGCATAACGAGTGGTCGCTGCCTTGGACTCGCCGGGAAATCGCTTAGTTACACTTGGGTTCTGCTTCAACCGTGGCCGGGCTAACCGCTGCCACACCGACGAAGATCGCGCAGGTCTTGGTGGTCGCGCTGTGCGCCGACGTCGCGCTCCATCCGGTACCGGCCGACGCGGTCGTCGTCACGGTCACACCAGCTGACGGAACAAAGCCGTTCACCGACGCCGTACCACCGGAGTTGTTGGACGCGGTTCCGGACACATAGACCTGGTAATCCGCGAAGTACGATTCCTGGGTGGTGGCCATATTGCGAAGGTCCGACTTCATCGACGCGAGGTAGGCCTTCTCCTTCGTGTTCGCGAACTTCGGAATCGCGATCGCCGCGAGAATACCGATGATGACGACGACGATGAGGAGTTCGATCAGGGTAAAGCCCTTTCGTGTCATGTTGCGCATTGTGCTGTCTCCGTAGCCGTGGAGGTCGAGATCGTACGAGTGAAGGTCAGGGGACTCGGGGAGGACTAAGGCAACGAGCGGACCACACGTTGGACTAACCGTCGAAGTGCTTCGCTCACAACGACTTCGCCGCTGCTTTCGAACTGCGGGCGTCCTCAAAATCCGAGAGTGATTTGCGCCCTGTCTTGCAGTCTGCCACAGGTTCGAAGCGTGTCCTTCTCCCATCCCATCCGGTCGATCCGGCACGCTATTCCGCCGCGAGACGTAATCGCCTGACGAACAATCCCATGACGCAAGAACGGGCCGAGCGTAACGCTCGGCCCGTCCATGCTTTACGAGTGGAGTTACTTCGTGCGGGGGGTCACAGGAGGGAACATGTTGTACCTCACGATGTGCCAGAAGGCGGCGACGCCATCCTTCCACCCGATCTTCTTTCCCTCGGCGTACGTCCGCCCGGAGTACGAGATCGGCACTTCGTAGATACGCACGTTCGCCTGCGCCAAGCGAGCCGTCACCTCCGGCTCGAAGCCAAACCGATCGGACGTAAGCACCAACCCGCGGGCGATGTCGCCACGAATCGCCTTATAGCAGGTCTCCATATCCGTCAGGTTCAAGTTTGTGAACATGTTGCTGACGGTCGTGAGCAGCCAGTTGCCTATCGAGTGCCAGTAGTAGAGCACGCGGTGCGACCCGCTGAGAAATCGAGAGCCAAACACGGCGTCGGCCACGCCCAGGATGATTGGCTCCAGAAGCTGCGGCCAATCGGCGGGGTCGTATTCGAGATCGGCGTCCTGCACGATGACGACGTTGCCGGTACTCGCTTGCATGGCCGTACGAATGGCGGCGCCCTTCCCTTCGTTCTGCGGCTTGTGAATGAGAATGTCGATCAGCCCTTCCGCTTTCAGCACATCGAGGATGTCCTTGGTGCCGTCGGTCGAGCAGTCGTTGACGCAAATGACTTCTTTCGTCACCGGGACCGAGTGAACCTGATCAAGGATCAATCGGATGGTATTTCGCTCGTTATAGACCGGAATCAGGACCGAGAGGCGCACGTCGCCCCGGTCGATAGGGGTGGCACCGCGCATTCGGGGTACCTGCCCTTCGACCATCTGCGAACCGGTCGGGGTCAGAGAATTGAAGTCGTTCATCGGGAGG
This sequence comes from Gemmatimonadaceae bacterium, assembly GCA_046327745.1. GTDB lineage: Bacteria > Gemmatimonadota > Gemmatimonadetes > Gemmatimonadales > Gemmatimonadaceae > JABAQJ01. The sequence continues at coordinate 645,069 of JAXLXV010000007.1, forward strand.
GGGGAGTGTCCACTCGTTCGAAGATCAGTGCGTTTGGCATGCCTGCATACGGCCGCAATTCCGGCGGGTCCAGCTTGGTAAGCGCGGTCGCCGACTGAATTCCTTGCTTTGAGGCCGTGATAAAGAAGCGTGGGCGGTACGATGCAAGAATCGCACGCACTGCGGCAAGATCTTCCTGATCCGAAAGGGGACGAACACGCTCAGTCGCCAGAAACGTAGACGTGGGAAGAGCTTGCCGTCCGGTATAGAGATAGACGATCAGATCATCTTCCGTGGCAAGCACGTCCCCGGGGTGGGTGTTGCGCGCGATCCACTCCGCGATTGGCTTAGCCCGTTGTCCCGCGTCTCGCTGGATGGACGTCCACCATTGGTCGCGGAACCCTCGCACGTTGTAGGTCCCAAAGCCAATCAGCAGGGCCGCAGCGCCCGCCAGTCCAATGCCCCGCAGGGCCCGCGGAGTCGCCGCAGGCGGGCGCCACTGCCAGAGTCGGCGCACCGGCAGGGCCATCGCGAGCAAGACCAACGGCCAAATGGCGAGAAAGAAGCGCGTTGGCTCGAACGGCCAGACGAGGGATATGGCGACATAGGCGGCCAGAAAGCCGGCCGTGACCGGTGCAGACCTAACGAGCATCACCGTCCCGGCCAGCCCCAGTAGCACGACCGCGACGAAAGCCGCCCCCCGCGGGGCCACCGCGGCCACTGGCATGAACGCAAAGCTGAACATTCCGTCCAGGCTCTGCAGGTTGGCGGTCAGCACCTGCCGCAGAAACGGGATCCCGCCGGCACGATAGCCATCGGCGAGCCACGGCGTATACGCACCGAACTTTCCGGTGAGAACCGGCGCGACCTCCGACGCATGCGCCGCCACCCACCATTGCCATGGAAGCAGGCAACACAGCGCGCCGCCAACGAGCGGGGCGAGTGATCGCCATCGACCGCGGACCAGCAAGGCGAGTACCGCGGCCGGGAGGGCCGCCACCCCAATCGTGCGCACCAGCGCCAGCGTGCCTAACGCTATGCCAGCCGCGAACGCCCGCATCGCCGTGGGCCGATCCACCACGTCCTCGGTGTACAGCAACGCACCGATCAGCAGCGCCATGAACAGCGGCTCGGACAATACCACACCGGTGATCAGGAGTACGACAATAGACGCCGTTCCAGCCACGGCCAGGCCTGCGGCGGCGGGGACGCCCCACGACAATCGCCGACGCACAAACGCGTACATCGCCAGCGCCGCCGCAGACAGGAACGCCGCATTGGCAAACTTGAACAGCACGATGTTGTCGGGAAACGAAGGCCACAGACGCCAAAGCAGCGCCAGCACCATGGGATAGCCTGGTGGATAGTGCGTGGCGTTAGGTTCACCGGGCAGGTTCAACAGGCGATACCCATGCCCGGTCGCCAATGACTTGGCCAGCACGGTGTAAATGGCGTCGTCCTGAAAGGCACCCACCGGCCAGGGCGTCACCGTGAGGACGGCGGCCAGCAGCACCACCGCACACACCGCCACGCGGATCACCCGATCGTGGTCGTCCCAGCGTATGCTGGTCACGGCGTCGCGCGAGGACGTCCGAGGGCCGTCGGCGCAAACACCGCGCCGGTCTTGAGGACCGCCACAATGCGAATCTCCGGCGGACGTTCGACGATCAGTCCGTTCACGGCATACGTCCCATACTCAGTGGACGCCAGGACCCAGTCGACCGGAAACGTGTGGAGAATCGTTCGCAGGTTGGCCGAGGCAAAGGCCTTGGTTTGCGGCACGACGTGCTCTTGGGCTGTAAAGGCGCCGGTCGGGATCGTGCGCCGTCCCGTGTACAGATGAATCAGGACGTCATCATCGGTCGCCAGGATGTCCGTGGGCTTGGTGTTCGCCAAGGTCCACTCGGCCAACGGATGTGCGCGATCGGCAACGCTTTGCTGGACCGTGTCCCACCAGTGGTGAGTGACACCCTTGACGTTGTAGCCGACGTATCCGACGAACAATGCCGCCGCAGCGCCCGCTAACGCGAACCGCGCCGCGAGGAGCATCCGATGTTTGAGCTGATGGGTTTCCGGCGACCGTGCCAACCCCCACGCCCACTGGACGGAGAGGGCATAGCACATTCCCACGAAGGGCCACACCCCCCAGGTGAAACGCGCCGGAGCGAAGGGCCAGACTACCACCATCAGGAAGTACGCCGCCACAAAGAGGGCGGTCGTCGGGAGCCGGCGGAGAAGACGCAGCAGGCCGCCCAGAAAGAACCCCGTCAGGGCAACCGTGGCCAGCACGCGCAGCAGCAACGGCATCCCCTCGCTCGCCGTGGAGGCCCAGCCCTGCTCGGTGAGCATGCGCAGGTTGTGCGCAGCCACACGCCCCAGCCAGCCCAATCCCTCGGTACGAATCGCGTCGGTCCACCAGCCGAAGTACGAACCGTACTTCCCCAGGTAAATGGCCGGCACCTCGTGCGCGTGGACGCTCACCCACCATTGCCACGGCGCGATCGTACACGCGGTCGCCAGCACCAACGTTCCCGCGCCCCGCCAGTGACGCCGCCAGAGCAGCACGGCCAGGGCCGCGGGCGCCACCAGCGCGCCCAAAGACCGGATCATGGATAAGGCACCGATCGCGCACCCAGCCACCGCCGCGTCACGCCAACGTCCGCTGCGCGTCGCCCGTTCCGCGGCGATCAACGTCGGGATCATGAGCGCCAAGAACATCGGTTCGGACAGGACCATGACGGACAACAGCATCAACGGCGCGCAGCTGACAAAGGCGACCGTGGTGAGGATCGCCGCGGCCTCACCGAACCCCGCCCACTGCTTGGCAAAGCGATAGGTACCGACCGCCGTCACGGAAAGCCACACGGCGTTCGCGTACTTGAACAGGACAACGTTCTCGGGAAACTGCGGCCAGATGCGCCACAAGAGCGAAAGAAACGCTGGGTACAGTGGTGGGTAGTGCGTGGCGTTAGGCGCCCCTGGCATCTGCAGGAAGCGATACCCTTCCCCCGTCGCCAGGGACTTGGCCAGCACCATGTAGATCCCGTCGTCCTGAAACACCCCCACCGGCCAGGACCCAATCGACATGACGACGCACAGGGCCGTCAGCGCCGCCAGAGCCAACGGGGTGACGCGCGACCCGTCGGCGCCGGCGACCCAGATGGGCTCCGTCACCCCCAACGACCACGCACCACTGGCCGAACGGCTTCCGTCACTCACGTCTCGGCACCGAACCGCGACAGCTTCCGGTGCAGCGTGGACGGGTCAATGCCGAGGGATTCCGCCGCCCGCGTCTTGTTGCCGCCTTCCGCTTGCAGGATCCACATGATGTAGGCCCGCTCGATCACGTCCAGCGTCGGGTTCGGCGTTGGCCGATCTTCGACCAGTCGTTCGGGCGTGCGCGACGTGACGCGCTCGGGGAGGGCCGCCACATCGATGACGTCGCCCGCCGTCAGGATCCATGCACGCTCCAGCGCGTTCTCCAATTCGCGCACGTTACCTGGCCAGTTGTGTTCCTGAATGGCTTCGACGGCCAGTGGCGTCAGTGACTTGTTCTCGCCGCGCGTCTCGCAGAGCTTCTGCAGGAAGACGTCGACCAGCAGCGGGATGTCCTCGCGGCGCTCGCGCAGTGGTGGCAGGTGCAACGCAATGACGTTCAGTCGGTAGAACAGGTCGCGACGGAAGTGCCCGCGACGGATTTCCTCATCGAGGTCACGATTGGTGGCAGCGATCAACCGCGTGTCCGTGGGGATCGCCTCGGTGGAGCCGACGGGGATGATCTGCCGGTTCTGGAGGACGCGCAGCAGCTTCACCTGCGTGGCCGGCGTCGTCTCGCCGATTTCGTCCAGGAAGAACGTTCCCTTGGCGGCAGCCGCGAACAGACCGGTCTTATCCTTCACAGCTCCGGTGAACGAGCCCTTGGTGTGACCGAACAACTCGCTCTCCAACAAGCTCTCCGGAAGGGCACCGCAGTTGATCGACAGGAATGGGCCCTCGGAACGGTTGGAGAGGTCGTGGATGTAGCGGGAGATGACCTCTTTCCCTGTTCCCGACTCGCCCTGGATCAGCACGGTCGATTCGGTGGGCGCCACCGTCTCTGCCAGCTGGAGTACTTCCATCCAGGACTTGCTCTTACCGATCGGACGGCCGGTGACGCTCTTCTCGCGCCGCTTGATCTCCTGCTTGAGGGATTGGTTCTCCACGCGCAGGCGCCGGTGCTCCGCGGCGCGACGGAGGATCGCCACCAACTCGTCGTTGCGGAACGGCTTCTGGATGTAGTAGAAGGCCCCGTCGTTCACCGCCTGCATCGCCGACTGAAGCGTGGCCTGCGCCGTCATGAGAATGACCGGTGCGTTGCCATCGCGCTGCTTGGCGGCGCTCAGGATCTCGAGACCGGACACATTCGGCATGCGCACATCCGTGAGCACGATGTCCGGCGACGTGTTGGCGATTTGCTCCAGGCCCTCGCGACCACCTAACGCGACGGTCGGGGAGAAGCCCTCATTCTTGAGCAGGATGCGGAGCGAATCGAGGATCCCCGCCTCGTCGTCGATGACGAGGACGCTGGGTCCTTGCGAAGCACGTTCGGTCACGTGGTACCTCCGGAATCAGTATGGCGCTGCGGCAGCAGAACGGTCACGCGGGTCCCCGTGTCGTCGCTGTCGACGAACACAAAGCCGCGGTGTGCCTCGATGGCGCGGTGCACCACCGAGAGTCCCAGCCCGCTGCCGCCGGGCTTGGTCGTGAAGAAAGGGTCAAACAATCGGTCGCGAATTTCCGTCGGGATGCCCGATCCCTGGTCCGTCACCTTCACCATCGCGCCGCCGCTCTCGAAGGCAACGCCAGCCGGTGTTTCGTCGGGGCGGATCGCCGAGACCTCCACCCGCACCCGAGACCCGGGGGGTGAGGCTTGCACGGCGTTCAACGTCAGGTTGAACAGTGCGCGATGCAGCAGATCCTCGTCACCTTCAACCACCAGCAACGCCTCCGGTACGACGCACTCTACGGTCAGGCCCTCCGGAACATCCGGATGCGACTCAGCCAATCGCGCGGCGCCCTTGGCCACGGCGCGAATATCCACCTGTACCACCTTGGCGACGCGCACCCGCGCAAAGTCCAGAAACTCCGTGAGCAACCGGGCCAATCGATCCGACTCGCGTACGATCAGCGACGCCAAGGTCTGCTCGTCGGAGGTCGCGCGCGGCGAACGTCCTAGCTGCTCCACGGCGCTTCGGATGGACGCCAGCGGATTCTTGATTTCATGGGCCAGCGATGCGCTCAGTTCGGCGACGGCCTCCAAACGCTCGGCCCGCATGTGCAACGTGTCCAACCGTTTTTGGTCGGAGATGTCCTGGAAGATGGCGGTCGCCGATCCGCCGTCGCCGCCGTGGCCATTCCCGTTGCTGGTGAACGTGGTGTTGAGCCCGATCGGAAAGCGGCGGCCATTGGTCAGTACCGTTCCCTCGGCGCGGGTGGTACGAACTCCCTCGCGAGACGCGCGCTCCAAGGCACGCGCCAGGGCCGGCGACACCGGTTCAATGGCCGTGAAGGCTGGACGCCCCACATGCTCTTCCAGCGAAATACCTAACAAGGCACTGGCCGTGGGATTGGCGTACAGGAGCTGCCCCCCGGCGTCTACTGTGATGATGCCGGCGCGGATGTTGCGCAGGATATCCGTCGCCTGCAATCGAACCTTCACCAGCTCCGCGGCCAGTTCCTCGCGCATGTGGCGCGACTCGCGCAGGCGGGACGCAATGTAGGCACTGCTCACCGCCACTACGGCGAACACGGTCAGCTGCAACCAGAGTCCGGCGCCGGCAGCCATGGGCGCCTCGTTCCGGATGATCGTGTCGGCGAAATAGAGGAAGCAGCCGAGCACGGCGATCAGGATACCTCCCGTCGCACTCAGGAACAGCGACGAGAGGGCGATGACCAGGATGTAGAGGGCGGCGAACTGCGACGCACCCGCGCCGGTCAGGTGCACGATCGTCGTCGCCAAGGCCAAGTCGAACAGGGCCTGCACGGCCAGGAACGCCGATGTCAGGGGCCTTTGGTAAAACTCGGAATAGGCCGCCGACCCCGCGGTGAAGATCATCGCCACGGTGATGACCAGCGACGCTATCAGGGTCGACGAGCTCTCCGCGTCCTTCCAGACAAGGATCGCGGCTAGGTAAATCGCGGCAGACAGCGCCAATCGCCCGACAAAGACCCAGCGCAGCAAGCGCCGAACGTCGAGGAAAAGCGGTAGCCTAAGTGCAACCGGGGAATTCACTTCAGCGGTCCGGTACCAGGCTTGCAGTTTGCAATGGGAGGTTCGCAGAGCCGACTGAGGCATTCTGCTACGCCTAGGACGACTCGCCTTCCCGCGGGTTTCCGGAATCTTCCTGAGAGGCGTCACACCCAGGCCCCGCCCAGCCTTCGGTCCCGGGTTATCCTTCCGTCACCCTTCCCCGACCATACCACCGGCTCGATGGACCCCGACGACCTGATCATCGACGAGACGCATACCATCCCGGCTGCGGAACTGGTCTACCGGGCGACGCGCTCCGGGGGAGCCGGGGGCCAGCATGTCAACACGTCGAGCACCCGAATCGAACTCCTGTGGGAGGTCGGGCGATCGTCCGCGCTCACCGACGAGGAACGGGCGGTGGTGCAGGAGCGACTGTCCGCTCGACTGGATGCGACCGGTGCCGTCCGCATCGTTTCCAGCGAGACGCGGAGTCAGCTGCAAAACCGAGAGCGGGCTAAAGCGCGGTTAGGCGAACTCGTTCGTCAGGCGCTCGTTCCTCGCAAGACGCGCCGTCGAACAAGGCCGTCGCGTGCCGCCCGCGAGGAACGATTGGCCGACAAAAAGCAGCGGTCCAAACGAAAATCGGATCGTCGTCAGGGCAACTGGGAGTAGTGACGCCGCTTACGCCGACGGCCCCAGATGCTCGGTCTTGAGTCGCGCCAAGGCCTGGCGGGCACCGGCCGCCTCCATGGTATCTGGGAACTCGTCGATCAGACGACGCAGTTCGCGCATTGCCCGTCCACGATCGCCTAACGGTCCGACCATCAAGTCGATCAGGCGTTGCGTGGCGTACATTCGCTGGCGGGCAGAGGCCGACGGCATCTCTCGTAGTTCAGCCAGGAGTTGGACGGCTCGTTGCGGCTGACCGTGGGCAGCGCAGGCTTCGGCCATCTCACCCCGCAAGGTCGCGTCATCTGGATTCGCCACCCTCGCCGCCTCGTAGGCTTCCAGCGCTTCTTGAATCCGGCCGCGGGCGATCAGCGACTGTTCATACGAGTAGGACTTTTGATACGGGACCGACTTGCCACTCGGCTGAATGAATGACAGAAACGCTCGGCCTGACGATTCAACGAACCAGCTGGACCACTTCCACGTACCGACGCCCGCGACCGTGCCAGTGGCCAAGATGACGAGAATGACGGCGGGGCCTCGAATGCCGATCAGTTCGGCGAGCGGAACGCCGACGCCGGCGAACACGACGCCCATGCAGATGCCAGCAATCCGGGTACGCCACTCGCCGACCGCGTCCACATGCATCGCGGCGGCGATCTTCGGAGACCCTTCTTGGGGAACGTGCGATGACGGCGTCATGAGAGCGTAACGTGGGACCGAGAAGAAGACGCACCGGGTGCAACACACGGCACGCCCTGCTGGCACTCCCCAGTATCGGTCGTTTCATTTGGGAGGCGCGCTTCTGATGATCTTTGGCCCTCTGCAACGACCATGACGACGTATTGCGAAATCGCCAGCGGTCACGAGTTCCACGGACCGTACCATGATACGGAGTACGGCTTCCCGGTTCGCGATGACGACTTACTGTTCGAACGCCTCATGCTGGAGATCAATCAGGCCGGATTGAGCTGGCTCACGATCCTTAAAAAGCGGCAGGGCTTTCGTAAGGCCTATCATGGATTCGAGGTCGCCCGCGTGGCGCGCTATGGCGCGAGGGACACCCAGCGGTTGCTCGGCGACGCGAGCATCATTCGCAATCGGTTGAAAGTGCAGGCAGCCATCGAGAACGCCAAGCGCGTGCAGGGATTGCAGAAGTCTCACGGATCGTTCGGCGCGTGGCTCGATGCACAAGCGGCCACCACGCTCGACGCATGGCGGCCGGTTTTCAAGAAGACGTTTGTGTTTACGGGCGGCGAAATCGTCCATTCGTTTCTCATGAGCACCGGCTACCTGCCAGGTGCTCATGACGACTCGTGCCCCGTCTATCGCAAGATTCTGCGACTCAAGCCAGCGTGGACGCGCCGCACCTAACGAATCGGAACTGAAATGCCGATTCGATAGGTGATGAGGTTGGCCTGACTCTCGATCGGGTTGATCTGGATGCCGCCGTTCGGGAGGTCGACGATGCTGCCCTTTCGCAGGTACTTCACCTGGCCGTTGTTGTGGTACTGCGCCCCGATGTCCAGGTTGACGTCCTTTCGCACGCCGAGCGGAATTAGGAAGCCGCCGCCGCCCTTCCACTGGAGTGTCCAGTCGTCGTAGTTGGTGGTGCTCGCGAAGGGTTCGTTGTTGTTGTTGCTCCCTTCGACCGACGACTCGGTGAAGAAGTACGCGAAGCCCACACCACCATTGATGTACGGCCGAATCGGTCCACCCCGAGCGGTCAGCTGCGGGCCCAGCGACGCGTACACGATGTTGTTGGACGTCGTCAGGTCCACCAAGATGCGTCCTCCGATGGTGCCTGACAGTGGAACGCGCTGCGTTTCGCGCCCGTAGGCGAGCCAACCGCCGTCCGCCCGCAGGCTCAACAGCCCGCGTGAGTCCAGGTTCAGTCGAAAGAAGCCGTCCAGTCCAACGCCTTGGCGCACGTAGTCGTGAAAGGCGCCGCTGGGCTGCGCATAAAAGAATGACGCCCCCGCCTCGAACCGACGGTTGCGGCTGAACGGATCGTCTTTGTCGTCAAGGCTGCCAGCTGGAACCACGGACACACCGCGATCATCGGGCGGCAGTCGTCGCTGGGCCGAAAGGGCGGCGGGTAGAAGCACCAACGCCGCGGCGATCAGGGGGGAAAGTGTGCGGGATCGCATATGATTGTTTCGATGGGCAGACTCGCACCGCGCGAGCCTGCCCATCTTACGCCACTGGGTCAATGGTGTTTCATCGTCCATTCACGTCGTCATCGTCATCGCCGAACGGGTCACCGGGCGGGGCGCGGAGTGCCTGCGTTGAAGCCGGTACCTGATGTTCGGTGAACCAGTAGTCGATGTCGGCACTAATCGCGGTCCAATGGGCGCGGTGCTCAATCGTCCCGAGGGCCGCATGTTGCCGGGCCGCGGTGCGCCAAGCGCGAAGCTTGTAGTCGGCGATGGCCCGAACGTCCGGCGCGGCTTCCTTGTCGGCGGCCAGCAGGATCATTCGGTCCACCAATGCCCGCTGCGTCACGCGCAACAGGGCGGCGGTCTTGCGGTCCGCCGGCTCGCCCTTGTTCACGGTCGCATTCGCCAGCTGGTCGATGGTTTCAGACAAGGTGAGGGGGTTGGAGCCATGCGCCCCTTGCGCCACCAGCCGGGCGGCACGATCCCGATTCAGGACCAAGTCGACGATCATCTGCGCCAGGGTTCGCGCCGCACCCAACTCATCGAAGACCGGGCGCGTGCGGCTCTGGAACAACTCCACGCCACCAGAGTACCCCGGCGGCGCCGGTGGCAGGAGGGACAGGACGGTATCGGGAATCGCTAGCTCCGCCGGGCTCAGGGCGCCCGCCAGCATGCCTAACGCTTCGCGTTGGCGAGCTGGCTCCACGGTGCGTGTCGCCGGTTGACCATCACCGCGCAACGCGTTGCTGTACTCCACGCCACCGATGGCCTTGGACGCCGCGGTGAGCGCCCATCGATGGAACAGGTACAACGGCACAAAGCGATCGTGCAGCAGGGCGATGGGTTCACCGGGCCGGATATTGCGCAATCCGAAACGCTGCATGGCCACCCGTCGCACATCCATCTGGTGTTTCAGAAACTCCGTGCCGGTGGCCGCGTCATCCCAGATGCTGACGCGGGGGTCGGAGCCTCCCTCTGGGCGTCCATCCTGGTCCGTCAGAAACAGGAAGCCCTGTCGCAGGCCGTCCGCGGCAATAGCGCGCAGGGAATCTTGTTCGCTTGCCGGCGGAAAGATGCCGTACGCCCAGTGAATGGCCCACACGTCGTAGGCCCCGGGACCAAGGGCGTAAGCCTGCGACACATCGATTTCGCCGCTGGCGTTCAAGCGAATGCGTGGCGCTGGGTAGTCCATGACCGACCCTCGCTCGTACGACGAGGCGATGTAATTGTGGGCCATGCCCAGCGTATGGCCGATCTCGTGCGCCGTCACCTGCCGCACGCGGCCCAGCACAAAGTGGGTGTCGGCCGGGGAGGGATCGGCACCCAACAGGGCGGCGTAGATGTTGTACGCCGTGCGATTCCGGTGCGAATCCATGTGGGCAATGCCCTTCAGGTTCTCGCCCGTCCGCGGGTCACCTAACGATCCACCAAAGGACCAGCCGCGTTCGTTCCGGTTGATCCACAAGACCATGTTGTAGCGCACATCCATGGGATCGGCGCCGGCCGGCAGCACTTTTACCTGGAAGCCGCCACGCAATCCCGCGCGATCGAAGGCCTGCGTCCAGAACGTCGCCCCTTCGATCGTGGCGGACTTCAGGGGTTCGGGAATCCCAGGATCCACGTAGTACACGATCGGATTCCGGATCGGTGAGTTCGGATCGTTGGGGTTCTCGCGTTCAAGTCGAAAGCGCGAGATCCAGCGCTGTTCCAGTCGCCCCTGCACCGGCTGCGCGAAGTCCTTGAACGTGCCACCGAAGAATCCAATCCGTGGATCGACGGCTCGGGGCCGGTACCGATCGTCCGGCAACCTAACGAGACTGACGTGAACGCGAATCGTGAATGCGCGTCCGTCAGCCGTCACCGCGTTCACCGTGTTCCCGGGCCGTCCGTTGGCAGTGAACGTCTGCGACAGGTCGATTTCGGTGTTGTCGGGAAAGGCGCGCGTGTATGGCCGATAGACGGTGGACCGATCTTTCGCCAACGCGTAGGCGCCTTGCTGGGTGTCCTGCAGTCGCGACCCGACATCCAGCCAGTCGCGAAGCAAGAAGTCCGTCGCGTCCACCAGCACGCGTCCCCCTTCGTCCAGGATGACAGGCAACGCCCCCATCGTGCTCGGTGGAAACGACTCGGCGATGGTCTGCTGCTGCGCCGCGTCGCCTGATGACGTGCGATACTGCCAGTTCTCAAAGAGTACCAGCATTCGGTCGCCTCGTCGCTCGAAGCGCGCCACGTTCTCTCCGCCGCCACCGCCGCGGTCGAGCCCGATCGGATTGGAGCCAAGACCCGTCGCTTCCTGAACGAAGAAGAGCACGCGCGTTGAATCGCGTGGCACTTCCAGGAAGATCTTCCCGGTCTTCTCCTCCAAATACACAGGGATAAACCCGTCGCGCTTCTCCATCCCCTGTGTGCGTGCAGCGATGGTAGTGGCCGCGGGCGGCGTGGCCGGCGCGGTGGGTTGTTGCGCTCCCGCCGGTGTGACACTGGGCAGAAGTGAGGTGCCTAACAACGCGGCCAGCACGCGAGGTGCCCGCCAGCGGGATGACGTGGATTGCCGCATTTCAGGAAGCGTCCTGGGAGTGGAAATACCGCGATCGGTGACTGGGCGAAAATCCGGTGCGGTGCGGTGGGACGCAAGCGTAGCAACCGCCCATCCCCACACGTCGGATCGGCGCTAAGTTGTGTCTACAACAACGTGTCGCTGCTCCCTCACCGCCATCCGAACGTGTCGACTCCCTCCCCCGCCCCCTCCCCCTCCGGTACCCCCTGGCCCATCTCGCTGGATGACGTGCGAGCCGCCGAGCACCGCATTCGGCCGTATCTCGCCCCCACACCGACGTACACCTATCCCCTGCTCGACGCATGGGTGGGAGCGGGCCATGGCATCCGAGTGCAGGTGAAGCACGAGAACTTCCAGCCGACCAACGCCTTCAAGATCCGGAACGGCATGTCGTTCATGACCGCGTTGTCGCCGGAGTCGCGCGCGCGAGGTGTGGTGGCGGCGTCGCGCGGGAATCACGGACTGGGATTGGCATACGCAGCGCGCGCATTTGGCACGAAGGCCACCATCTGCGTTCCCGTCGGCAACAACCCCGACAAGAATGCCGGCATGCGCGCGTTAGGCGCCCGCGTCATCGAGCAGGGTCGCGACTACGACGAGGCGGTGCGCGTGGCCGCGGAAGTGGTTCGTACGGAAGGAGCCACACTCGCCCACTCCACGAACGACCGCAATGTCGTCGCCGGCGCGGCTACCATCACGCTGGAGATGGTCGAACAAGCGAAAGACATGGACGCCATGGTGGTCAGTGTCGGCGGCGGTTCGCAGGCCGTTGGCGCCATGACGGTCCTGCGCGCCCTGCGTCCGCAGGCACGTGTGTACGCGGTCCAAGCCGCGGGCGCCTCAGCCGCCCACGATTCCTACCACGCGCGGCGCGTGATCGCTTACGATGAGTGCCACACCTTTGCCGATGGCTTGGCCACGCGCAGCGCCTATGAGCTGACCTTTCCCGCGCTGCTGGAAGGACTCGCGGATTTTGTCACGGTGTCAGACGCCGAGATCGCCGAGGCTATGCGCGCGCTCATGAGCATTACGCATTCCATGGTCGAACCGGCCGGCGCGGCGGGTCTCGCAGCGCTCCGCAAGCTCGCGCCTACGTTGGCCGGTCAGTCGGTCGGGATCATACTGAGTGGTGGCAACGCCGATGAGGCCACGTTGCGTACGGTGCTGAATCGAGAGTTGTAATCGCCTTCAGGAGCCTGCCGTCAAGTTCCCCACGAGGATAGGCGTGCCGGTCGGCTGTGGCGAGCCACCCGCGGGCTCTTCGGTCACGGCACCTGTCGCAATCTCCAGTCCGTCCGGGACCTTCACGGTCAGGTGTCCCTCACCGACCGCGCTGGTGTTGAAGGTGCCGAGGGAGACGGGCGACTTGCCCCGGGCAATGCCCCAGAGTTGATAGGTGCGACCCGTCGGTGCATTCGGCAAAGCATACGCCACCAGCACCACCTCTCGCGTCCCGCGGTTCCAGAACATGCGCGCCGAGGGTGGTGCACCTGACGAGGACAACCGGATGGTCTCGACCTGCGGGCCCAGGACGACGCCGAGGAGCGAGTCGCGGGCGCTCAGCTCGGTGCGCAGTTGGGCGTTTGCCGTCGTGAGGTCCCGCACGCGGCGCGATTGCTCCCGATAGCGATTCTGCGCCACAACTACCCCGACGAGTGCGGCGGCCACGGCGGCCCACCCGATCAACTGGGAACGATTCCATCGTGGTTGCACCTCACTGGCAACCGCGCGGAGTGGCGCCGGCGGGGATGGCTCGCGACGCTGCGCGGCCTCCGCCAGCCGGGGCGCAATGGGACGCACGGCGCGCGCATCGGAGACGATCCGCTCCCGGAGTGAGGCAGGAGGTGTGACGGGCCGAACCGCCAAGGCCACCAACCCCGCCACCTCACGCAACTCGGCAACTTCGCGCTGCAACTCCGAGGAGTCATGGAGTGCCAGCTCAAACGACAGGCGTTCTTCGTCCTCCAATGCCCCGAGCACGTAGGCCGTCGCCTGTTCCATCCTGTCATTGGGAATCACGACGGCATCTCCATCAAAGGCCGAAGTTGCTGCCGCAATTTCTCCATGCCGGCGCGCATGCGCGTCTTCACGGTGCCTAACGGTTCATTCAAACGCTCGGCGATCTCGCTCTGAGACAATCCACCGAAGTACGCCAACTCCAGTACGGTGCGTTGCGGCACCGGCAGGGACGCCAGCGAGCGGCGCACCAGCACCTGGGCTTCCGACAGCTCCACGCCACGATCCGCCTCGCGGATCCCGGTGGACATGCCCGGCGCTTCGCTTTCGTCGCTCATTGACACCGCTTCGTCCAAGGCGCGCGCCCGACGACGCTGTGATCGCACCAGGTCCAAGGCACGGGAGCGCACGATCATCGTCAGCCACGCCATGACGTTGCCGCGCGATGGATCGAAGGACGTCGCCGAGCGCCACATCTGCGCAAACGCCTCGGCCACGACTTCTTCCGCATCGGCGGCGTCCGGCACGATCGCACAGGCGAGGGAATACGCCATGCCACCGAACCGATCGTACAATTCGCCGAGCGCACGCTCGTCGCCCGCGATCAGCCGGGAGACCAGCGCGTGTTCCGGTGGTGCGGCCGTTGGTGGCGCGGGCGTCATCGCCATCGTGTGCTGTGGTCGAAAGAAGGTTGCGCTCCCAACTTGGCTCCCCCACCGCCGTGACGCAACAATGCCCCGTTTCTCCCTGACATCGGTGGACTCAGGCGCCTGCGCGCAAACGTCGCGCTCGTGTCGCGCTCTGACTGTCGTATGGGAGGGGGACATGGGGGGAGAACATCGACGCGGCGTTCTGGGTGAATGAGATGCTCAACCAGACTACGGCGGCCGACGGTGGACGGATTGGTGCGGTTGTTTCAGGGAACAGCGACGGCGGCCGCAAGCACCTCGCGAACGCGCGACAGCAGTTGTTCAACCGTGAAGGGCTTCTGCAGGAACGGGGTGTCATCCGCCTGGCGCTCGAACAGTGCTCGGAAGTGGGCGTAACCGGACATCAGTAGCACGCGCGTGCCTGGACGCTCCGTCGCGATGGTGCGGGCCAGATCCCGACCATTCATTCCCGGCATGACGATGTCAGTGAGCAGCAGGTCCAGGTTCGGCATGCCGCCGCGCACCAGATCCAACGCTTCTTCGGCACTTCGGGCCACGGTCACCTGATATCCCACCCGCTCCAACGTGCGTTGCGTCATTCGGCGCACCAACTCCTCGTCCTCGACCACTAGGACGCGAGCGCGCACGGCCGGGCTACTGGACGGCGTTGGTCGGTCGATTCGACGGGTCGTGTCGTCGACAGAAGCGGTCGGCAAATACACGGTGAACGCGCTCCCCGCTCCCGGCACGGAATCGACCCAGATGAAGCCTCCCAATTGCTTCACGATGCCGTAAGCCATCGCCAGACCGAGTCCGGTGCCTTTCCCGCGTTCCTTGGTAGTGAAGAATGGCTCGAAGGCCCGCGCCCTGGTCGCGGCGTCCATGCCCACTCCAGTATCAGAGACGCGAAGCCGCACATACGCACCGGGGGTCATGGGGGCATGGCGCGCGGCTTGTTCGGCGGTGAGCGTGAGCGGCACACACTCGATGCGCAGGTGGCCGCCACCGGGCATCGCCTCGCGCGCGTTCTGCGCCAGATTGAGGATCACGTATTGCAGCTGTCGGTCATCGGCGAGCACCGTGCACCCGCCACTTTCGGCGTCAATGACCACTTGGATCCCGGGACCGGCCAGCGCCTGAATCCGTGGTGCCAACTCTTGCAGCTGGGCGTCCAAGGCGACCGGCTCCAATCGTAAAATCTGTTGACGGCTGAACGCCAGAAGTTGACGGGTGAGGTCCGCGGCCCTTCCAGCTGCAACCTCGATATCCTCGATCGCCGCACGGCTCTCGGCATCGAGGTCGGTGGACCCCAGCAGCATCTGGGCGTTGGCGGTAACGACCGTGAGCAGGTTGTTGTAGTCGTGGGCCACGCCGCCGGCCAGACGCGCAATGCCTTCGATGCGTTGCGTCTGATTCAAGCGCTCCAACACATCCTCGGCGCTGTCGAACGGGCGCGCGGTGAGCGCAATCGCTGCAACATCCGGCTCATCGATCAGGTTCTGCAACGTGGCGTCGTGCAGTCGCCAGTAACCGGCCCGCGTCTGGCTGCGAAAGGCTATGTCCACATGGTGTCCGCGTCCACCGGATACAACGGACTGAACAGCCGTTGCCAAGGCATCGCGGTCGTCTTCATGGACGTAAGTGAACAGATTGCTGCCGATCAGCTCATCGGATGGATAACCCAGCACATGTCGACTCGCTGGATTCACATACCGCAGCGCCCCGTCAGGGCTCAGGAGGACAATGGCGTCGGAGGCGTACTCGACCAACGCGCGAAATCGACGCTCCGCCGAGGCACTCGCGTTCGCTGGGCGGGAAACTGTATCGGCAGCCCGAGCAGAGTGTTCGGGTTGATGATCGTGGAACAATGAGAACTCCTTCGAGTGTTCCCCGCATGCCATGCCGGCCGTGGACCGGCACGGACCACCCATCGCATCGTCCCGTTGTGCTCGTCAAATTTCTAGTCCAGCAACCGATTACGTGGTGATGTATCTCACGAAAATGAGGGCAAGCGATGTCTCAGGGGGCTCAACCAATCGACGCCGAGCGGTTGGACAAGTGGCTGTGGGCCGCGCGGTTCTTCAAAACGCGATCCCTAGCGGCCGAAGCGATTGACGGCGGTAAGGTGGATGTCAACGACGAACGCGCGAAACGAGCCCGGCAAGTGCACGTCGGCGACCGTATCACCGTCCGAAAGCCACCGTACTCGCACGCCGTCGTGGTGCGTCGCTTAACTGAGCAACGTGGATCGGGGACGGTCGCGGCCACTATGTACGAGGAGCTTCCCGAGAGTCGCTCGGCGCGCGAAGCGCTGGCGCTACAGATGAAGGCAATCGGCCCTTCCGCCTTTCACGGAAAACCTAGCAAGAAGGATCGCCGGGAGATTGACCGGTTCCGCCGGCGAGGCGATTAGCTGCGGGCCAACTCAGCGAGCGTATCGCGATCCAGCCGATGGCCGCCCTTGAAGGCGTGCTCTTGGACCTGAAGCCCCGTCGCCTGCAACCGGGCACGCCCGCTCTCCAGTTGCACCCAGGGGCGGTGTTCATCCTCATCGCCGCACACAAGGGCCACGGAGCCCGTGAGTTTGGCCCGCAGCGCTCCGGTGTCGATATCCGGTGGAAGCTGACCGGCCCACAGCACCAACCGATGCACCATGGAGGTTCCGAGTCCCACCCAGCGCGCCGCCGTCGCTGCTCCCTGTGAAAAACCAAGGACTGTGACCATCGCATTGGCGGGAACCGTCTGCCTATAGACTGCATCCAGAAAGTCGACGTAGTCGGCAATTTCGGCGTCGCGGTCCTCGCGCGTCATCCACGTGGTGCCGACACGAGCCGCCGCGTGCGACCCATCCGCGTCCGTGGTCAGGTAGAACCGATTCAGCGCTTCCGGTGCCACGACGATCCGTTCGGCCGTGGCCACGCCGTCGAACGCCTGAAGAAACGTGGAGGCCAGTTGTCCGAATCCGTGGCAGACGATCCAGACGCTGGTGACAGACTCGCCGCCACCTAACGAGTAATAGCGCGCACGGCGCGAGGTGGTCAATCGGTGTTCGATCATTGGGCAGGCCTGACGAGCAATCGCTTGCCGGCGGAAATGCGATCGGTCGTGAGTTGATTCCAGACGCGGAGGGAGTCGACGACGGTACCGTATCGCGTGGCGATGGAAGCCAAGGCCTCACCGGGCTGCACCAGGTGGTATATGGCTCTCCTCGAAGCCGCCGTAGCGGCCTCCACCGCCTTTCGCTCGGCGTCAGCGGCGGCCCGTATCTCGCCTAGGCGACGCGTCACGACCGCGAGGGTGGAATCCAAGCGGGGTATGTTGAGTGCTGTCACCCCAAGGACGACGTTCCGATTCCCTGACGACAACCGTACGCCTTGGAGCGTGCCAGGGAATCCACGGGTGCGGGAGATATCGATGGATCGGTCGTACGGTAGGATGAACTGGTCCAGCTCCAACGGTTCACGCTCGCGTGGTAGCAAGTCCTCCGGGGGAATGCCGACGTACATCAGCCGGCGGTCCGTGGCCGCGAGCACGCCATGCGTGACCCGAAAGTAGTCGTACCACCGACGACGCTGAACCACCACGCGGCGCTCAACGACTTCGCCCTTTGGCACGAGCAGGTCAATCTCGCGGTTGGCCAGGCGGGCCGACCCTTCCGCATCACCGCGGTTCAGATACAGCAGGGTGGCCACTCCGGCGATCGCCCCTAACCCCACGACCGTTAGCGCGGAGAATCGCAGCGCGGCCCTGATCCTTCGTACTCTGAGGGGGGTGACTCGTGGCCGCCTGCGCGGCACTTCCCCCTCGGGGCCTGTGCGTGTGGCGGCCATCCCGGTTCGCTGCGCCTTGGCGATGGGAGCGTTGGTCAGATCGGGATCGCCGTGTGGGTCAGGAGTCCGGCTGGCGGGGCGGACCGCGTCGATCGCGACCCCGACCCTCACGGTCTTCCTTGACGAGCGAGTCGACCTTCCGGCGCTGATTGTCGACGAGCAGCGCCCAGGCCTCGCCGCGTGCCGCATCGTTGTTGACCCGCATGGAGTCCGTGATGGGAGCCGAGAGCTTCTGGAAACGCTCAAAGCGCTCCCGATCCTTGTCACTGATGCGACCCCGCGACTCGAGGTCGATTCCGAGGGCGTCGCGCAACGAATCCAGCTGCCGCGTCCACGGCTGGTTTTGCACGCGCAGCCGGCGTCGAATGGACATCATGGTGTCCCGCTGGGCATCCGTCAGCTCAATCTCTCGGCTGTGCTCGAGAAAGAACGAAATGGGTTCCCCATCGGACATGGCCACCTCCCCGCCCCGGCGTATGACACGCGCCGGCATGATCTGCGCGGGAAGGGCGAGTGGAACCAGCAGGGCGGCAAGCGCTACGCAGCGATACATCATGGTCAGGATCCCAACGGCATGAGGACGGCACCCGGGGCACCGCGTCCCTCGAAGGTTCACCGCCTGAACGCGGCGTCCGCTGTCCGGGAGAGCCTAATGCGACTCCGCCGAAGCCGCCGGCGCCATAGTGTCGTTAGGCGAGTGGTAGGTCGACTTCTTGATAACACCCGCGAGGGTAAAAGCCCCTACCGCGAGCAGGGTGATGAAGGCCGCTACCCCCCAGCCTTGCGAGAAGTTGCCTTCAATCCGGCGATCCGCCATTTCGGCCTCGAATGCAGTAAGTGGGCTCGGACCGAGCCGAGCAGCGCTTAGAAATTAACCGCTCGACCGCCGGGCGACACCCCTTGCCCCTACCCTTGGCCAGCCGGGACCGCCCCACGGGCGCCGGCCCGCTCGAGCATGCTCACGATTTCGTCCAGGAGGGTCCGTCCGCGGTCCCGCGCATACCACTGGCGCTTGAGCTTGTTTCGCTCGTCCTTGGGCAGTTGCAGTCCTTCCTCGAGCATCCATCGCTGCAAGGCCGACGGCCGGGGACCCCACCAACCCTGCTCCTGAAACTGTTCGTCCAGGAGCATGACCACCGGAATGGACCGCGTCCCGTTCGTTAGGTGCGCGTCCATGATGTCCGGGTTCTGGTCGCGCGCCAGAATGCGCAGGTCCAGCGTGGGCACGCACTCCACCAGCTTCGCTACCGACGGCACGCTGTTGAACGCGTCGCCGCACCAGTCTTCGCTCAATACCAGCAGGTGCCAGCGCCCCGGCACAGCGACGGCGCGCGCCACGAACTCGTCAGGCACCTGCATCGTGCGATACAGTCCAGCCCACAACTCGGCGTTCTTCTGCGCCGACGCCACGTAATCGTGGAACGTCGTCGCTTGCGCGTATCGCTCGGGTGAAATCGAAAACGTCAACTTGGCTTGCCTATGAGTGCCAGGCGTTCGCGCAGTGCTTGCTCCATCCGCGCGACCGCAGCCACGATCTCACCCTTGGTGAGATCCGATGTGCCACCAACTTCAATGTCGTCCGTTGCCTTCAGGGCGTCGCGGTAGTACTGCCCCCACGCCGTCAGGATCGCCGCTTCGTCCGCAACCTTTCCACCAGCCGCCAACGCCTCCTGCGACAGCTTCAACTCGCGGTCCAGCCGGCGCATGCCGCTCTCCTCCACGTCACGCACAATCGCCCGGGCCGTGCCACCATCTGCCGACGTGAGTGTCAATGAGGCCACCAGCGCACAGGTGCCGACATTGGCCAGCTCCGACGCCGACACCTTGTCCAAACGGTCCTGATCGGTGTGATAGAACTCGTCAGTGAAATGCCACATCAGTAAGCCGGGCTTTTGAGCGCGGAGGAACGGGACGTGATCACTGCCCCCTTCATAGGGATTGGCGTCCACCTTCCAGTTGGTCGCGCGCCCCTGCTCGCGACAGCGATTGATCACGAAGTCATTGTAGTAATGGGGCCGCACTTCACTGAGCGCGATTGGTGAACCTCCCCACTCCGTGTGGTGATCTTCACCGCGCGTCCACACCGCCGACGGGTCAGGCATCTTCTCGATCAGGAAGCTGCCGCCGGTAATGGCCGTGTTTTCGCCCACCATATCCAGGCTCATCCCCCATTTGACCAGACGTGTCCGCTCGGGATTCTCTTCCAGGTATCGCTGTGGCGCTTGGATCTCGTTCCCCCACAGCATGGTGATGGTGCGCCCCGGGTCGGCGCGCTTCTCGCGGACGAGGTCGGCCAGGACTCGTGCCATCTCCACCAGAGCGCCCACGCCAGAGGCATTGTCGTTGGCGCCTGGTTCCTGGACGTGCGCGCTGAGCACGAATCGCTCGTTAGGTGCTTTGCTCCCCTTCGCTTCGGCGATGACCGTTCGCTCCACCGAGTTCCAGCTCCGCGCCGCCGCCATCACCCGAACCCGAACGGGCCCCCGCGCCATCGCCGCGTGCAGCCGGTCGCGGGCGTCGGCCGACAGGAGTACGCCGAACGACCGCGACACCGTGTCGTACGGAATGCTTGTAAACTGGATCGAGTGTGCGTGCTTTTCGGGATGGGTGTACGGCGGCAGGTTGTACGCAATGACACCTGCCGCATGTCGTCGTTGCACAGCGGCTTGGAACAGCCGCGCAATCGGCATGTCGGCGTAGACGATTCGCCCTCGCAGGTCCGCTGGACTGCGCGCCGTGTCCGCCAGCGACTTCCATTCGATCACCTCGCCCTCGAGACCGCCCGGCGGCGTCGAGAAGGAGTTGATCGTGAGCATGTTCCGATTGTCCGCAAACCGCAGCAGCGGTGCAGCCTCTCCAACAATCGTCAGGCTCGCCGAATCGGGCTCCCACGTGGGACCGCGCAGCGGATGAGTCTCCACCCGATACGTGAGGCGATCGGAAGGTGTCGCCTGCGATTCGTCGACGTACCCGGAGCGCCGCAAGGCTGCAATCACACGGTCAATGCTCTCGTCGAATCCCTTGTTCCCGGGCAAACGCCAGCGCTGCTCGACGAATGCCACCGTCGCCTTAGCGGTGTCACCATTCAACCGCGGCCGTACGGCCTCGAACAGGCGCTGTACGAGGGGAATCGGCGACTTGGCGTCCTGCTGGGCACTCAAGCGTCCCGAGGCCAGAAGGCCGGCCGTCAGCATAAACGATGCGAGCGCCAGCCGCGAACCTCGGTACCCGTCACGAGCGAAGGCTGCCATCATTTCTGCTTCTTGAGCGAGAAGTTCGTGTACATCGAGAAGATGATCGTGTGGTTGTCTTCCAACTGTTTCCCGCTCGACTTGAGTGACAGCTGCTCCATATATCCCGCTTCCAACCGCAGCGACTTGTTCAAGCGATAGCCGAGGGAGAGTGCGGCGCGGTTTTGGTCGTACACGTTGTACTGGATGTTGGAGCCGAAGTTGATGAACAGCTCGTCGGCCACCGTGCCATAGAACTCGTGTGGATCGAGAGTCTTTCCCTGGAACGGTACCGTGGCCTTCACCTGGTACCGAAATCGACTGGTCCGGACCCAGTTGGTGACGTCGTCGCTAGGCGGGTCCTTGTGGCCCTGCCATCGCTGTTCGAGTCGATAGCGATGAGAAAAGGACACTCGGCCGGCGCTGTGGGTAAGCTGCAGCTGCTCCCACAGGCGGCGTTCCGGTGTCCGATATGCGATCGGCACGTCGCCGTACGGCCACGTCTCGGAGCGGTTGATTCCAGCGGCCACCCGAACGTTCGGGTGAATCGCGTAGGTCACGCCGGCACGGGCAAAGAGCGCGGCCAGCTCGTCCACGGGACCGGAGCGACGCATCGAAAGATCGTAAATCATCCCCCACCGCCCGGCCAACTCCAGTTCTCCGTAGTATGAGAACCACATGTTGAAGTTGTCGGCGGACTGTCGCAGCTGACCGTAGGCGGCGGTTGAGCTGACGCTCAGGGCAAGCGCAAGAATCGCGAAACGAACGTGACGAGGCACAGCGTCTCCGTTGAAGGTGACCAACCGTCAGCTGCGCGCCAGACGCACAGCGGCTCCTACCACCAGCACAGCGACCAGCGTTCCGGCACGGGCCAACAGGATCAGCCGACGTCGCACTCGCGATCCGCCCGGCGTGCTATCCAGCGTCCGCGCCCGGTCCGGTGACAGCAGCAGATCGTGCATGGCACTCAGCACCAGCATCACGGCCACGCCGGCCAGTTTCCAGCCGAGGGCCATGCCGGTCGGCGTGCTCCAGAAGGGGGGATTCAGGAGAAGCTCGCGACGCAGCCATCCCCGCTGCCACAGCGCGACAACGCCCGTCACGAGAAGCACGACAACCGACGCCCATCCGACATAACGAAAACGCATCCCAATAGCGTTGAACAGCTGCGTCCGCAGGGCGCTGGGCTCCACCGTCCGCAGCACGGGGGCGCCAACGAGGGCCAGGAAGAGATTCCCGCCAATCCAGACGGTGGCCGCCAGCACGTGAATCGCGACATTCGTGAAGTAAAGCCAGCCCACGGACAGTCTGCCCCTCCTGTTCGGGTGACACAGAGGGCATAATCTGTGGCCGTGTCATGCGGCCCGGCTACGTCTGTTTCTTATCGCCCTTCTTCCGACCAAACACCCATGCTCGCTCCGGTTCGCTCCAAGGACAAACTCCGTCTCTCCGATGGCGACGCCAAGGCGCCGAAGTCTGTTCCACGCAATGACAAACTTCGTGCGCAACTGGATGACGCCGTCGCCGAACTTGGTGAGCTGCAACAACTCCTGTATGCCGATCGGCGCTATGCGGTGCTCGTGGTGCTTCAGGGCCGGGACGCCGCGGGAAAAGACAGCACCATCAAGCATGTGTTCGACGCCTGCAATCCACTGGGGTGCAGCGTAAAGCCGTTCAAGGTGCCCACGGAAGAAGAGCTGTCCCACGACTACCTATGGCGCGTGCATAAGGCGATCCCCGAGCGCGGCACGATCGGCATCTTCAATCGGTCGCACTACGAAGACGTGCTGGTGGTGCGAGTCAAAGAACTGGTTCCTCGCGAGGTCTGGGCGCAACGCTTTGACCAGATCAACGCGTTCGAGAAGCACCTGAGCCAGAATAACGTGATCATCCTGAAGTTCTTCCTGCACATCTCGCGCGAGGAGCAGGCCGAGCGCTTTCGAGAGCGACTGGCCGATCCCACGAAGAACTGGAAGTTCCGGGAGGGCGACCTGAAGGATCGCGCCCTCTGGGACGATTATACGAAGGCCTATCGCGACGCCTTGCAGAAGTGCTCGACGCCGTGGGCGCCTTGGTATGTGGTGCCGGCCAACCATAAGTCCACGCGCAACCTGATGATCACGGAGACCATCAACGCGCGGTTGCGCGCGCTGAAGTTGAAATATCCGCGGGTGTCCAGCGAGGTGTTGAAGCTGGCAGAGGCCATCCGGTAGCAGCGACGCAATCGAGCGCGCCGAGACGCGGCGGGAACGCGCCCCGCGACGTTGGCGCCAACGCACTGCGTGTCGCCGCTACCTTTACCCGAGCGTGCGCCGAACACGCTAGCGATGCGGGTCGTTCAGGTGGACGCTTGGCGCCGAAGCCACCCGCGCCGGATCATCACCTTCTCGATCTCGACGGCGACTAGCACAACCGACGCCAGTGCGCAGCAGATCGCAAACTCGCCCAGCGTCAAGGGAACCGTCTGGAAGACGCGGTTCAAGGGCGTGACGTACAGAATCGACAGTTGCAACGCTATGGTCATCCCGACCGTATACAGCAACGGCCGGTTCGAGAGCAGGCCCAATGTGGCGAGCGACTGGTGCTCGGAACGAATCGCCATCACGTGCGCCAGCTGCGACAAGGTCAGCACCGTGAACGTCATGCTCTGCCAGTGCGAGTCGCCGATGTACAGGCTCCACGCCTGGGTCCCGAGGGCCAGCCCGGCCATCAACAACCCAACCCAAACCGCGTGTTGCCACAGTCCCTGGGCAAAGATGCTCTCTCGGGGCGACCTCGGCGGCCGCCGGATAACATCCTCCCCTGCAGGCTCCGCCGCCAGCGCCAACCCGGGCAGCCCGTCGGTGACGAGGTTCATCCAGAGAATGTGGATCGGCAGAAGTGGCAGGGGCAGCCCCAACAACGGCGCGACGAACAGCGTCCAGATTTCGCCCGCATTCGTGGACAGACTGTAGCGCACGAAGCGCCGTATGTTATCGTAAATGCGACGTCCCTCGCGCACCGCCTTCACGATGGTCGCGAAGTTGTCGTCCAGGAGCACCATGTGCGCCGCTTCGCGCGCCACATCGGTACCGGCGCGGCCCATCGCAATGCCAATATCCGCTCGACGTAGCGCCGGAGCGTCGTTCACGCCGTCGCCCGTGACGGCGACAAACTCACCCCTGCACTGCAACGCCTTCACCACGCGGATCTTGTCTTCCGGAACGACTCGCGCAAACACCCTCGCCTCCCCAACGGCGCGCTCCAAAGTCTCGGGCGACATGCGCGCCAGGGAATCCCCAGTAAGGATCGGGTCGTTCTCCGCGGCGATCCCCAGATGCCTCGCGACTGCAAGTGCCGTTGACGGGTGGTCACCCGTGATCATCACCACCCGAATTCCTGCAGTCTGGCAATCGCGCACCGCGGCAAGCACCTCTGGCCGCGGGGGGTCGAGCAATCCAACCAGGCCGAGCCATCGCAACGAATGTTCAACGTCTTCGTAATCGTTAGGTAGTTCGTCCAACTCCCGATCGGCGAAGGCAAGGACACGCATGCCGGTCCGCGCCATCCCTTCCGCTCTGGCCAGCTGGCCTTCGACGTCGAGCGGTGCTCCGGCGCCGGGGACGGCGCGACAGCGCGCGATGACGCGCTCGGGGGCACCCTTCACGTACGCGATGAATCGACCCGTGGAAACATCGCGATGGATCGTCGTCATGCGCGCGCGGTCAGAAGAGAACGGAACTTCGCCGACGCGCGGAAATCGCGCGGCTAGGCGAGCCGGCGCGAAGCCAGCGAACGCCGCGTGTCGATGCAGGGCCATCTCGGTGGGGTCGCCACTCAGTGAGCCGTCGGCGCGCTCCACAGCATCCGTACCGAGCGCCATGGCCACGAACATCTCCTCGACGAGGCCCTCAGAAGGGGGGGCGTGGGGAGTGGGAGGTGCCCGAGCCGTCGCACCATACGGGACGACCGATTGCACTGACATCCGATTCTCGGTGAGCGTTCCCGTCTTATCGGTGCAGATGTAGGTCACGGAGCCCAGGGTTTCGACGGCTGAGAGCCGGCGGATGAGCGCTTGCTGGCGAGCCATCTTTCGAGCGCCAAGGGCCAGGGATACGGTCACCACAGCTGGCAGCGATTCCGGAATCGCGGCCACCGCCAGACTCAACGCCGTCATGAACATGAGCGTCGCTGGTTCGCCACGGAGAAGGCCGGTCACAAAGATCACCACGCAGAGCGCCACGACTGCCGCCGCCATGTATCGACCGAATCTCGCCAGCCTCACCTGCAACGGTGAGCTGACGGCTGGCTCATTAGCGAGAAGCGACGCGATCCGGCCCAATTCCGTGCGCATTCCCGTGGCGATGACGACACCCACGCCCCGACCTGACGCCACCACGGTTCCTTTGTACGCCATGTTGAGCTGATCCGCGAGCGGCAAATCGCGGTGCGCAATGGCATGCACCGACTTGCTTACCACCTGTGATTCTCCCGTGAGTGACGCTTCGTCAACGCCCAGTCTGGCGACCTCGATCAGACGCAGGTCCGCCGGAATGACGTTCCCTGCCTCGAGTCGGACGATGTCGCCGGGAACCAGCCCGGTCGCGGGAATGGTCTGCTCCTCGCCATCACGACGCACGCGTGCCGACGGCGCGCCTAACGCCTTGAGGGCTTCCATAGCACGCTCGGCGCGAAACTCCTGGCTGAACCCGAGGACTGCGTTGAGTGAAATGATCGCCACAATCGCGGCAACGTCCTGCGGCTCACCGAGGGCAGCGGCGATCCCTGCAGCGGCAATCAACACCAGCACCATCATGTCGCTGAACTGTCCAATGAGAATCCGTAGTGGATGGCGGCGGCGAATGTCAGCCAACTCGTTCGGTCCGTGCTGCATAAACCGCAGCTTCACCTCAGCCGCCGAAAGTCCCTGACCCTCGTCCGTGTCCAGTGCCGACACCACCTGATCGGGCGCGAGCGTGTACCATCCGTGCGCCGACTCGCGTCCCAACTCGGCCGACGGCGAGCGCCTGCTGGTTTCAGCGGTTGCGGCGCGCGCCGTAGCGCCGGCAGGTCCTCTTGTATCGTTGTTCAACACAAGTCACTCGTCAGCCCCAACCACCAGGACGGGACACGTAGCACCGTGCAGCACGGAGCGGACCGTCCGGCCGAGGCGCGTCGGATGTATGGCGGTGCGACCATGACGACCGATTACGAGCAGATGCGCGGGCAGCGCGCTGGCCCGCTCTATGATCACATCACCGGCTCGCCCAAATCGGATATCAGTCCTGACCGCCTGAGGGTTCGCCCCTGCCAACGCCATCGACTCCAGCCATCGCGCGCCCTCGGTGATTAGCGCGTGCTCGACCTCACGCTCGGAGGCACCTACCTCGCGCGAGGTGGCCGCAGCGAGGGACGCCACGTGGGTTATTGCCGCATTCGGCAGCACATGGAGGAGTGTGAGCTCCGCCGCAAACCGTTCGGAAAGAAATGCGGCCCAGCTCAACACCGTACGCGTGATTGCGGCGTCATCGACGGCAACTAGTATCTGACGCGGCGGGCCGGTGGGAGCCCGACGGACGATCAGTACGGGCGGTGGGGCCGCGCCGGCAAGCCGTTCGGCAGTGCTCCCCAGCCACTCTTTGTCAGGCCGGGACTCTCCGCACGCACCCACGACGACAAGACCCGCCCCTTCCCGCCGCGCAAACCGCACCAGCTCTTCGCTCGGCAGGCCCACTAGCACGTGCGTCGATAGCGCGCCAGGAAAGTCACGGGCGACCTCACGAAGTCGGGTGCCGCTAGCTGCAACCGCTACGGCGTCTCCGATATTTGCCAGATTCTGTGGGGGGACCAGAAAGCCGGGTCCTTCAGCAGGCTCCACGACGTGAGCCAGCATCTGACGCCCGTCCGGTGCCAGATGCGTCGTCGACCATCGCAGCGCATCCATCGAGGGCTCCGTGAAGTCGATCCCTACGACTATTCGATCGAGTCGACGCATATCACCCTCTCGGACGGAACGTCGTCCCACTGCTAGCCAAGAATCACTCCACCTAGTGCCGTCGCGCCGTCCGCGATTGCCCCGTGGTACGTCGGGTGTTGGCCCTCCTCATATGGAACTCCCGGAGGCCGGAACGTGGCCGATACTCTCCAAGGAAGCGTGTCCATTCCTCACCGCCTCGGTTAAGTGCATGTCGCTTCGCAGCCTAACTGCCGTCACCGCCTCACTCCTTGCTGTGACATCCTCGGCTTCCCCGCAGCCGCGGATTCCCATGACGGGTCGGTCGTTTGCGATCGGCGACAGTGCGGATGCTGTCCGGCGAGCTGGCCCCCCACCGGCGGTCATTGAGCGACTGACGTCGCTCGGGGCGGAGATCTGGACTTGGGACCAGGGGTCGGTACGCTTCGCGACCTCAACGCTCCGGGTGATTGCGTGGGACGATCCTCATCACGAGTTGCGCGCTATCGCGATGGGCGGCGGGCCCCCAACGGCCACGCGTTCGCTATTCGTTGGGAGCAGCGCGGCTGACGTTCTTCGACTTCTGGGCCAGCCACGCGCCGCCGCACTCGACAAAGGGACGGAGCGTTGGGCCTACGGACGTGCCACGATCGTGCTGGACGCGGCGCGGCGCGCGGTGGTCGGCTGGACCGACCCCGACCGACGCCTGCCCGTAGCCGACCTTGATCGCACGCTCGCCGAAGCGCCCCGGGATTCACTGGGGCGGCCGCATGAACGGGCGCCCGGCGATACGGTCGCCGCCCCCCACCTAACGCTGGCCATTGCCCTGAAGGACACGACGCTGGCCGCGCGGCGGGCGGACGCTTCCAATATCGTCACCTTTACCTTTCGCAATGACGGAGCCGGAACGGCGTACACGATCGAGCCGTATGCGCTCATTACCGCAGCGGGTGGAGAAACCGCCAACGTGGTATGGGCGCCGACCATCGCCAGCCTCGCACCCGGTGCCACCGCCACCCGCGAGGTGGCCGTCCGTTTCCCAACCTGGTTGCTTAGCAACCGAGTGGTCCTGATCGGTGGCGCGCGCGAACTCAATGGATTCGCCGTAAATCCAGAGACCCGCGTCGAACTGTCCGTCGTGTCTTCGCGTGCCCCGCAGCTGGTACCCGTGGTCATCGAACAGGCCGACCAGTCAGGGGATGGTCGCGTTTCACCCAGAGAGCTTGTCGACGTTCGCGTCCGCCTGGCCAACGTTGGCGCCGCCGATGCCGTCGAGGCGTCGGCTTCGCTGGTGCTGGGCCGCGATGTGTTTGCCATGGCTGGGACGCCGCCCCGCTACCAACTCCCGCGGATCAAGCCGGGTGATAGTGTGGATGTTCGATTCACGCTGTACACGAACGCCCGCGCGGAATCGACCTCCGTTCGACTGCTGGTGCGTGATGGACGTGGCCAATCGTTGGCCACAATCAATGTCCCACTACGCCTAACGGGCAGGCCAGTGACGGAGGCAGAGGCAGCACCACTTCCCGGGTCCGCAGCGGGACCGCGCGAAGGAACAGATGTCGATGCGCCATTTGCAGAGCGCGCACCGCTCAACCCAGATGCGGTCGCCGTCATCTTCGGCATCGACTACTACCGTTCCCTCCCCCGCGCCCGCTTTGCCGCCCGCGACGCGTCGACTATGCGCCGGTACGCGACCTCGGTCTTTGGGATTCCCAATGACGCCGATCATATCCTGATGCGTATGGACGGCGACGCCACACAGGCCGAATTTCGCAAGGCATTCAGTGCCAGCGGATGGCTGGCGCGCCGCGTGACGCCGCAGAGCGACGTCGTGGTGTACTTCGCCGGCCACGGCGCCGCAGGAGCCGACCGGTCGCCCCTGCTCCTCCCCTTTGACGGCGACGCCGACTACACCAAGGAAACCGCCTTGCAGCTGTCGGAGGTATACGAAGCCCTCGGCACGCTTAAGGCCCGACGGATCATCGTGGTGATCGATGCCTGCTTCTCGGGCGTCTCTCGTGGCGGCGTGGCGATCGCCGATGGGGCACGTCCGGTCGTCGTGTCCATCGAGCACCCAGCACTACTGCGGAACGGCATGGCGGTCTTTGCCGCCGCCCAAGGGTCGCAAGTGGCCAACGATCTCCCCGATCAGCAGCACGGGCTCTTCTCGTACGAGTTCTTCCGCGGCCTGCGTGGCGCCGCGGACGCCGATCGCAATGGCGCGATCACGGTGGAGGAGCTGAACGCCTTTCTCGCGAAGGAAGTGCGAGCGGGAGCGGCCAGGCATGACCGTGAGCAACAACCCTTGACCATCGCCCGAGAACGCTCGCTGGTGGTATCGCACGTTCCAGGCGCCGGGGCGCGTCCTTAGCATGCGCGGACGCCGCCTAACGGGGCTGTTCATCGTGAGCGCCGGCCTGGCCGCGGCCGCGACGTCCACGCGAGCGCAGAACGCCCAGGCGTCCGTGGTCGATACGACGACCGTGGAGTACCGCGCGCTCCTGACTCCGGACCTGACGCAAGCCGACGTCCGTCGCCGCGCCATTGAAGGGGCCTTGGCCGAAGCCGTACGCCGGGTGGCCGGCGTCCAAGTGCAGTCGGGAACGATGGCCGTGAAGGAAGAGAAGAACGGTTCGTTGCGCGACGATTTCATTTCTGTGGTGCAGCTGGACGCGCGCGGCCGTGTCGTGGACTACGTCATCCTCGACGAAGAGTGGATCACGACCCGACATCCCGAACTCGGCTCACAGGTGTACCTGCGACTGCGACTCCGGGCCAGCGTGGCGCACGAAATTGGCAACCCGGATCCTGCCTTCCGCATCACGTTGTCGCTCAACACCACCGTCCTGGAGGTGCGCTCCCGTCGACCCGCCGACAACGACGAACTCGTGGCTACCGTCAGCACCAATCGAGATGCCGAGCTAACGCTGCTGATCCTTGCCGATGACTCGGTGACGGTCCTGTTCCCTAACGAGTACGTGTCGCGCACGGCGCTGAAGGCGGGCGTCGAGGCGACCTTCCCGACCGATGAATGGCGCCGCAGCGGCCTCCGCCTGCGTGCAACGCTGCCCGAAGGCCGAGAGGCGCGCCGCGAGCTGGTGCTGGCCATCGCAACCCGCGGCCCCGTGTCGCCATTTGTTGGGGCCACCGCCTTGGCCTTGCAACGGTGGCTGTCGGCCATCCCGATGGAGCAGCGCACCATGGCGAGCGCAGTCGTGGACGTCCGAAGGTAGTCGCGGACATCCCTGCTATGCGCAAGGCGGATGCACCGCCCAGCCGCAGCATACGGATTTCTGACGAGCACCCCGTCCCTCGGCTCAAGCCCGCCTCACGCCGGCCGAAACTCCCTAGGGAAGTCCACCTTCTCGTCAGGACCAGCTATGCGCCGATTCTCCGTTCTCCTCCTCGCCGCCACGGCCGTGGGCTGCAGTCACCCGAAGCCCGCCGCGGATACCGCGCCCGTGCCCAGCAAGGAGGTCCTGAAGAACTTGCCGGGTTGGTTCGCCAAGCCACCAACGGACGACAAGTATCTCTATGGGCCGGCCACGGCGGTTTCTCGCGATCTCCAAATCGCCATCAACAAGGCCGAAGCCGAGGGACGGAACAACATCGCCCAACAGCTCGAGGTCAAGTACGCATCCCTTAACAAGCGCTTCTCTGAGGAAGTGGGCCGCGACGCGGGATCCCAACTGTTGGACCAGTACACCCAGGTCTACAAGTCGACCGTGAGTCAGGTCCTGTACGGCAGCCGCACGAAGCAGCAGAGCATGCGTGTCGAGGGCGGGGTGTACCGCGCTTTCGTACTCATGGAACTGCCCACCGGCGAAGTGGCCAAGAAGCTCATGGACCAGATCCGCACGCAGGAGCAGCTGTACACGCGGTTCCGGGCGTCGGAAGCGTTTAAGGAACTGGACGCGGAAATCGAGCGCTACGAGGCCTGGAAGCGCAGGGGCTAGGGGCCCTGCATGTCGTCGGTGTGAAGGGCGGCAAAGCAACGCGCCTGAAGTAGCTTGCGGCGATCTCCGACAACCGTCGTAAACCCTTTGAGCGTCGAGGGCGACTAACCGGGCGTACCTTTCCCCCTTCGTCGTCCAACCCCTCAACCGGGCGGCCGCGGTCGTCAGGTCGTTTTTGGAGCTCTTCATGTCCCCCATGTACCGATTGGCGGCGGTGTTCGCCGCGGCGGGCGCGCTCAAGGTAGGCGGCAGCGCCTTGCAGGCCGTGACAAAGACCCTCACCAAGCCCGACGCCGAGTACAGCGAGCCATTCACGATTCTGGAAGGCGTACGCGAGCTGAAGGACGGCCGCGTCATCGCCGTGGATGCGCGCGAGAAGACAGTCCAGGTCATTGATCTCAAGACTGGAAACGGCGCCAAGCTTGGACGCGAAGGCGGTGGACCCGGCGAGTACGGGCTGCCACAGCGCGCCTTGGCCCTGAGTGGCGATTCGACCGCCATCGCTGACGTCGTGAACAATCGGCTGCTGGTGGTGGAGCCTAACGGGAAGCTTGGTGGGTTCCTGGAGATGCCTGGGGCCGGTGGGGGTGGTCGTGGCGGCATGATCATGATGGGCGGACTGCCTCGTCAGGCGGATGGCCGCGGCGGTCTGTATTACTCGACGCCCGGCATCATGATGACCGAGAACGGCCCCAAGTCCTCGGACTCGTCGGCGATCGTGCGCTGGCGGCCGGCGCTCAAGAAGGTGGACACCGTGGCCTTTCTCGCCTTGCCCAAGAACAACGCGCAGGTCACCGGCGGCCGCGGCAACATGAACGTGCGCATCGGTGGCGGGAATCCCTTTTCTCCGCAGGACGCCTACGCTGTTGCTCCTGACGGTCGCGTAGCAGTCGTGCGCGCCGCCGACTACCACGTCGAGTGGTATTCGCCGACGGGTCAGAAGACGGTGGGATCGCCCATTGCGTACCAGAAACTGAAGGTCACCGCGGCCCACAAGGCCGAGTACAAGGAGTCGCGGAAGAATGCCTTCGGCATGGCGGTGACGATGAACAACGGCCAGCGGTCTGCGCAGATGGTGCCCATGCGGGATGAAGAGGAGCGCACCGACTGGCCGGATGTGATGCCTCCGTTTCTCCAAGACCCAGCGCTCGTAGCCCCGGATGGTCACCTGTGGGTGCGTCGCACCACGAATGCCGGCGATGCACCGACCTACGACATCGTCGATGGCACCGGAAAGTTGGTAGAGAAGGTCGTCTGCCCGCAGAAGACACGAGTGATTGGCTTCGGGAACGGGGTGGTCTACCTGTCGCGTCGCGATGATGACGACTTGTTGCACCTGCAACGCTACAAGATGCCGTAACTCTGGCGGGGGCGGAGCGAGGTGGCGGGCCGGGTCGCGCGTGCAACGCTCGTCAGGCGCACCGCCTCTCCCCCGCCCCCGTCGCTCCGGTGGGCTACGTCTCGCGATCCAGGAAGTAGGCGGCGCCGACACTCGCCCCCGAGCCAATATCAACCAGCGCGTGCAGGGCCATGGCCGGCACCAGTGAGCCAGTAAGCGCCACCACACCGACAAAGAACGCTCCGGCAACGGTGGTCTTGAGGACACCAGCGCGCCCTTGGTAGGCGTGGCCGAGTCCAAAGGCGACGAGCGCGAGCAAGGCAGCGCCCCACCAAGTCAGCCACGGGGCAAGCACCGCTGGTAAATAGCCGCGATAGAGAAGTTCCTCGCACACGCCAGCCGTCAGCGACAACGCGTAGAACCACCGCAGCTCTTCCCGCGTGTGTGGCAGGACGGCTGCCAGGTCCTGCGTTTGAGCCCGAATGCGCTCACGGACCGCGTCGCTGCGGCGAATGGATTGCACCTGCCGATAGAAGAGGGTGGCCAGTGCGACGGTGATCAACCCGGCGAGCGCGGCCCACACACCTGTGGGCCATACCAGCCTGAGATCGGCCAACGGGCGGCCGCTGTTGACGACGATCACGAGCACCGCGACCCCCAGCAGCCACTGCAGGAACAGCGTGATCCGATATTCTCGCAGCCGCGCGGTGTGCGGATGTTCCGCCAGACGGCGCTGGAAGGCCGGCCAGCCGACAAAGTAGCCGTACGCCGGCAGTCCGATCCCAAGAACCAAGGCCGCTACGAGGTCAACCGGCGACACGCGACGGAGCGTTACGGTGCGCAGCCCGCGTTCCGCGCCGGACCAGCTGCGCCTGGCGTGGAGGCGGGCGCAGCGGTCCTCGGCCACATGTTGTCGCTCGGATCGCGGTCAGGGAACCGGCACCCCGGATCCAACACGATGCGCGCGATCTTGCGGCGGCCAAAGTCCATGCTGGCCACGAACGTGCGTGCTCCGCCAAACCATACGTCGACGGGCCACGTCACCAGCGCCGTGGCGCTGTCGAGCATCCGCGCCTGGGGAATCTGGCGCACGGCCGGCCCCGTCGGCTCAAACTGCACCTTGAGGACCACCGGTGACGGCATCTGGCCGTCCTGCCGCACCGTGACCTGCGTGCGCGTGCCGGTGGTCGTGACCGACCGGATCGATCCGTCCACGCTCTCCGTTGTGAACAACCAGTAATACCAGAACCATCCCAGGTCGCGCTTCAGCGCGTGATTCATGAAGAACATGTAGTCCCACGGCGATGGATGCTTGAACATCCACGCCTTTCCCCATTCACTCTGGGCCCGCTGGACGGCCGTATCGCCCACAATGCCACCGAGCATGGAAAGCATGAGCGGGGTCTTGGCGTACGTGGTAAAACCGTAAAAGCCTGGCCCATCGTAGTTCGCGTTCCACATCATCGGCGGCTCGGACTCGTTGCCGCTGGTGCGCCCATACGACTGGCCCATGCCATCGAAGTTGGCCGGCTTGGCGTCCCGGTCTGCGGCCGACAAGACATTCATGTACTGGTTGAATCCTTCGTCCATCCACCCGTACCAGGTTTCGTTGTTGCTGACGGTCATCGGCCACCATTGATGGCCGGTCTCATGGTCTGCCGCTCCCTGGTTGGAGTTGATCACCATGGGATACTCCATCCCCGCGCTGGGCCCGTCCTGCAGCGTGAGTTGCGGGAACGAATAGGGAAACCACAGCCGGGAGTAGAACTCGAGGGCGTGACGAGCCAGAGGGCCGGCGTTGGCATACGCGGTCGCCCGTCCCGGCAGGTACACCATGTGGATCGGCACGGGGCCACGTCCGGGAATCGTCGCCCGCGTCGCCTTGTACACGTAGTGCCGCGCGGTCGCCCAGGCAAAATCGTTCACCGTATCAGCAACAAAATGCCACACGAGCCGATCGCCAGGCATCGTCGCCTTCCCCGGGCCTTCCTCGTCAGGGCCAACAATGGTCCTGATACTGTCCGACTCGAGCACGTGGGCTAGCCGCTCCCGTGCCGCCTCGGTCAACACCTCGGTGGGATTCTGCAGCACCCCCGTTCCACTCACGATCCACCCCCCGGGTACGTCGATCTTCACGTCGAAGCGACCGAAGTTGTTGTAGAACTCCGACGGTCCCAGGTACACCTCAGGATCCCAGCCGCGCAGGTCGTCGTACACCTGGACACGCGGATACCACTGGGTCGGTTGGTACAGGGTATCGCCCCAGCGCATGGTCATGCGGTGCCCCTGACCGGGCCCCCCTGGCACCTTGAAGCTCCAGTCGACCTCGATCGTCGTCGATCCCTTCGGCAACACCCAATAGGGAACATTCACCTTGGCGGCCGTGGACTTCGAGTTGGCCACCGTTGGTGTAGCTGGCGGCGTGGCGGCCGGCGTGCCGACGCCCGGAACGCCCAAGTCGGCGGCCAGGCCATCCACCACCAGGCGGGAAATCACCATCCCGTCCGTTTCCTCGGCCGGCACCCACGGAAGCGCGCGCGGGCTCGTGAACAGGAAGTGATTGGGGTCGAGCCGGAATCCGATCTGCCTCAAGGTGTCCGGACTGCCGTTATGGATGACGACGGACTCATGTCCACTGATGCGCGATGTGGTCGGGTCCAATCGGGCCTCGATCGTGTAGTCCGTGCGGAGTTGCCAGTAGTTCCGTCCCGGCCGGCCTGTTGAGTCGCGCGTCCCGGCGGCAAAGGCGCGCCGGATGGTATTCGTCATTGGGATGTCGCGACGGACGGCTCGCTCGGGCCACTTGGATGAATCCTGGGCGGCGGCGAGTACGGGTATGAGCAAGAGTGGGATGAGAGATGCGCGAATCATGCGAACGCTCTTGGATACACGGGTGGTAAGGACAGAGAAATTACGCACGGCACGTCCGGAGCGCGGCGGTCGACGACTCGATTAACCTTCGTGACAGGTTAATCGAGTACCTTGTGCGTGGCCGGATTCGCGACCGTGTGCCGAAGACGTGCTCCACCATCTTCCCCAAGCCCCATGCGCCTGCTCCGTCACCTGATTTCGATCTCGATCCTCGCCCCTGCGATGCTGACCATGCCCTTATCTGGGCAGGAGTTGCAGGTCGTTAAGCGCGTGACCTTGCCGGGCGATGAGGGCTGGGACTACCTGACCGTGGATGCCGCCGCCCATCGACTCTACGTCACCCACGCTTCCCGCGTGCTGGTCGTCGACACCGAGCACGACTCCCTCGTGGGCGAAGTCCCAAAGACCCCCGGCGTTCATGGCGTTGCCATTGCCCGCGATCTCGGCCGTGGGTTCATCAGTAACGGGCGGGACACGTCGGTCACCGTGTTTGACCTGTCGTCCCTAGCCACCGTGGCGAACGTGAAAGTGACTGGGCGAAACCCGGACGCCATCGCCTACGACGCCTTCAGCCAGCGTGTGTTCACGTTCAACGGTGGTGGATCGAACGCGACGGTGATTGACGCGACGACCAATGCGGTGGTCGGGACCATCCCGTTAGGCGGCAAGCCCGAGTTTCCCCAGGTCGACGGCGCTGGCAAGCTGTATGTGAACATCGAGGACACCGGTGAAATCGCGGTGGTGGATACGAAGGCCATGACCGTCCTGAAGCGTTGGGCGCTGGCCGGATGCGAGGAGCCGACTGGCCTGCAGCTCGACCGTGCCCGCCACCGATTGTTCTCGGTGTGTGGGAGCAAGGTCATGGTCGTGGTGAACACGGACGACGGGAAGATCGTGGCCACGCTGCCGATTGGCGCGGGATGCGATGGCGTCGCCTATGATGCCGAGCGAGAGATTGCCGTCAGCTCAAATGGCGAGGGCACGATGACGGTGGTGCACCATGAGGGCGGTGACCGATATCGCGTGGCACAAACGCTCAAGACGCAGCGCAGCGCCCGCACGATCACGGTGGACCCGTCCACGCACCGCTTCTATACGGTCGCCGCGGAATACGGCCAGGCCCCCGCGGCCACCGCCGAGAATCCGCGACCCAGACCGCCAATGGTCGCTGGGTCGTTTACCCTGTTGATCGTCGCGCGTTAGGGGGCCGGCTTCTTCTTCGCCTTCTCGGCCGAACGCTCCTTTGCTTCGGCCGCCGGCGATTCATGCTCTTGTTTGATGAAGGCGCCGGTCAACGCATCCACCTGCACTTCCTCGACGCCGGGGCGGCCGGCGACCTTGAGGTCGAAAGACCACAGGAGCCGTCCGTCCTCCTTCTCCAACTCGGCCTGACTGACTTTCCCGCCCGGAACGTGCGCGAGCGCGACGGTTCGTGCTGAGTCCTTGGAAATCGTCGCAGCGGGATGGGGCGCATTCGATTTTGACTTCGCTTGTTGCGCGGCAAGTGGCAGGGCCGTCACAGCAACCAGCAATACAAGTCCGAGCTTGGTCATCGTTGCCCCCATTTGGTCAAGAGCCGAGCATGCTTCGGTGTCTCGGCGGTCCACCGCTAGCCGCGTTGCCTGCTACGAATCCAAAGTATCGCCTCAGAGTTCGCCCGTCAGCGGTTCCTGCCTGAGTGTGTAGCTCCTGCCGCGAATGGCCACGAGCAGTGTCGGCACTACAAACAGGGTGATCGGGGTCGAGAGGGCCAAGCCGCCGATCACCGCCAGCGCCAACGGTCGTTGCAACTCCGAGCCGGCTCCCAAGCCGAGCGCCAGGGGAAACAGGCCAAAGAGCGTGCACAACGTGGTCATGAGGATCGGACGCAACCTGATGCGCGCGGCCTCGCGGATGGCGCCCTCCAGGGGCATGCCCTCCGTCAACATTTTGTGCCGTGTAAAATCGAGCAGGATGATGCCGTTCTTGACGATGAGCCCGACCAATAGAATCAGGCCCATGAAGCTGGATACGTTGAGGGGCGTCCCCGTCAGGAGCAACATCGCCATCGCGCCGCCGAACGAAAGGGGAGCTGCCAGTAGCACAACAAACGGCTCCACAAAAGACCGGAACTGCAGGACCATCACCGCCACCACGCTGGCCGTGGCCAGGCCGAGGACCAGCAGCAAAGCGGCAAACGCCTCACGCTGACTGCGATCCTGACCGCCGAACTCGAGTCGGATGCCGGTGGGCACCGGGTGCTTGGCCAGCACGCCTCGTATGTCAGCCATCACGTCGCCCAGAGCGCGCCCGCTCACGTCCGCGGTCATTTCAATCATCTGCTGTTGGTTCTCACGCAGCAGTTCCGCCCGGGCGTCAACAGGCTCGAACGAAGCCAAGGTGCCCAGTGGAATCACCCCCGACGTGCTGACCACAGGCAGCGATGCCAACCGCCGGCCATTGTAGCGCACCGAGTCCGGCGCCCGAACGCGGACATTGATCGCCCGATCGTCAAGTCGGATTTCACCGGCGCTAGCGCCTAACAACGCTCCGCTCACCGCGGCTCCCACTTGTTCTGGCGTCACGCCAGCACGATTGGTCTCTGCCAAGTTGATGTGCATGAGCATTTCAGCGGACGGCTCGCTGACGCCATTGAAGAAGTCCTCTAGGCCCTGGACCTTCTCCATCTCCTCACTCACCGACTCCGCGTACGTCTCCAGGCCCTTCAGGTCCGCCCCGTACAGTCGGATCTCGACGGGGCGCGCCACCCCTTCCACATCGCCAATGACGTCGGCCAAAATTTGCACGAATTCGATTCGAAGTCGCGGCAGCGCCTTCTCCAGCTTCACACGCACGTCGTCGATTACCTCGAAGATCGAGCGATCGCGATCACGCCGCGGAGTGAGTCGCGCCACCAAGTCGCCCGAGTTCTGCGCAGTGGCAAAGAGGCCAAGTTCTGCGCCAGTGCGGCGCGACGTTCCCTGAATTTCCGGGGTGGATGCCAGCGTGCGCTCGACCACTCGCAGCATGCGATCTGTTTCGTCGATGGCTGTTCCACCTGGCGAGACATAGTCGAGTACAAAGGCCCCCTCATCCATCTCAGGCAGGAAGCCGGTTCCCACTACTCGATAGGCACCGAGGCCAAGCACCAGCAGGAGCACCGCCGCCAGCCCCATGATCCCCGGTCGTTGCAGCGACGTGCCCAAGGCCGTGGCGTAGCGCTCAGACAACCGATCGATCCACATCCCGATACGAACCAGGGCGCCGGAGCCAGCACCCTCGCGCTCCTCGTCACGCGCCGTCAGGTACTGCTCGCTCATCAGCGGGATGATGGTCAGCGCTAGCCCGAGCGACACCAGCACGGCGATGGCCAGGGTAATGGAGAGCGCACGAAAGAACTGGCCCACCACGCCCTGCAGCAGTCCCAGAGGCAGGAACACCACCACGGTCGTCAGCGTCGACGAGGTGACTGGCCAGATCAGCTCCTGGACGGCGTCACGAATGGCCACGGAGCGATCGGCAGTCAGACGCAAGTGGCGCACGATATTCTCGGTGATCACCACGGCATCGTCGATGACCAGCCCGATGGCGATGGCCATGGCGCCCAGTGTCATCAGGTTAAACGTCTGCCCCGCCAGGTACATCACCAACACCGTAATGCACAGCGTCAGAGGAATGCTCGACGCACTGATGGCGGTTATCCGAACGTGGCGCAGGAAGAGCAGGAGCACGACAATGGCGAGCACCGCGCCAATGAGCATGGCGTCGCGAACAGAGCGCACTGCGTCTCGCACCAGCGACGCCTGATCGTACAACGGTTTGAGGTGCACCCCCGACGGCAGCGACTTCTGGACCTCGCGTGCGACGGAATCAACGGCCGCGGCGATGGCGAGCGTATTACCGCCGATCTGCCGCGTGACATTGATCAGCGCCGCGGGGCGACCATCTCCGGCAATGACGCGGACGTGATCCTCCGTGCCGGGGGTGACCGTGGCCAGGTCACGCACGCGAAGTCCGTGCCCTACCACCAGGTTCCCGATGTCTTCGGCAGAATGCGGCTCTACCGCGGTGACGATCAGGTACTGCTTGTAGTCCTGTGGCAGCCGTCCGACCGCATCGACGGTCGTGGACGCCTTGATGGCCGTCGCCAGGTCCTCGTACGTGAGCCCCTGTGCGGCAAGACGCCCCGGATCCGCCACCACCTCGATCTCCCGTACGTCGCTCCCCATAACGTCGACACGACCCACACCGGGAATGCGCGAGAGGATGGGACGGATCTGGTACCGGGCGATGTCGTGCAGCGTCGCCGCGTCACCACCCTCCAGATTGTACGACAAGATCGGAAAGAGCTGCGGCGTCAGGCGTTCGACCTGAATGTCCACATCGGCAGGCAGGTCACCACGCACCTCGTTCACACGCGCTTGCACCATCTGCAGTGCCACGACCATGTCGGTGCGAGGCATGAAGTTGATGTTGATCTCGCTGGAGCCGCGAATGGACTTCGAGCGCACTCGCGTCACCCCAGGCACCAGGCTCACCGCTTCTTCGATGGGCCGCGTGATGCGAAAGACGACCTGTCGAGCACCTAACGACGACCCCTCGGCGACGATGGTGATGCGCGGAAAGACCAGCTCGGGGTAAATCGCCGACGGCAAACGGAAGGCCAGCCAAATGCCAGCGGCGGCCGCCAACGCCACCGCCAAATACACAAAGCGGCGATGCTCAGAGACCGCTGCAAACAACGACCCTCGGCCAGGCGCCCTCATTTCTTGACCTGCACGACCTTCGAGGAATCGGAGACCCCAAAGGCCCCGTAGGTGACAATCCGCTCACCCCCCTTCAACCCCTCGAGGATTTCAACGACTGAATCGGCGCGCGCGCCCACGCTCACTTCCTGCACGTGGGCCACGTTCGAAGTGTCCACCACGAACACGCGATAACCGTCGCCCTCCGGAACCAGCGCCGAGGCAGGAACGGTCACCGCATGCGCACGGGTGCCGACGGCGATGGCACCGTAGACCGTTTCGCCGATGCGTAGGGGTCGCTTGAGGCCGCCGCCACGAGCGCGCACGATCACGGCGCGGGTGGCCGTGTCCACGGCACCACCAATGTCGGCGATCGCCAACGTACCTAACGACTCGCCACTTCCGCCTTCCCCCGAGGTCAGCGTGACCGAGGCACCGGATCGCAACCGGGCCGCATCACCCGGCGACACCCGCAGCACCACGTCCAGCACCGACGGATCAGCCACCTCGACCAACGCCTGATTGGCCTCTACCGTCGAACTCAGTACGGCATCCATACGCGTCACCACCCCCGCGAATGGAGCCTGCAGTACCGACAGATCACTCGCCCGCTTGGCTACCACGACGTTCGCGCGCGCCTGCTCCAGTTCCGACTCCGCCAGTTCCAACTCGCGGCGTGACATGATCCCTTCTTGTACCAGCCGCTGCGCCCGGTCCCGCGCATTCTGCGCCGCGGTCAATTGCGCCTCGGCGCTGCGCAGCGAGGCGGCAAAGGGCGCCTGCTCGAATTCGATGAGGGTCGCGCCAGCCTTCACCCGGTCACCGACCGCGACCAGCACGCGCGCCACGCGCGCGGAAGCCGGAGCGCCTAACGCTGCGACATGGCCGGGCCGGGCCGCCACCGTGCCGATAGCGGTGACCACTTCGCGAAACGAGCCCACCGCCGCCACGCCTACACCAACCGTGACTTCGGGCTGAACGGCGGCCTCGGACTCCGGCTCGTCCCCCCGCCCGCAGGCCAGAAAGAGCAGGAGAAGGGCGGAGCGTCGGTAGGTCATCACAAGGGCGCTCATGGGAGAGGTTGGTCCGGGGCAGTGAGGGAAAGCGCGCGCTCGCGTCCTGCGGTAATCCAAGCGGCGGCAAGATCATCCAGGTACTGCGCACGCACGTCTCGGGCATTGCGCTGCGCCTCGAGCACACTGGCCAGCGTCGCAGCACCCTCGCGATAGGCCGTGAGGGACATGGACGCCACCCGATCGGCGGAGACCAGCAGGGCACGATCACGGTCCAGCCGGGTCAGCGCCCCGCGGCGTTCGCGACGCACCCGCGCCAACTCCAACGACGTCTCCACGCGCACCAGGGACAGCTGCGCCTGCGCTCGCTCTCGTTCGGCTTCGGCCAGGGCAATGCCGCCGCGATTGCGATTCAACAACGGGAGCGGAAGGGAAAGCCCAAGTACCGGCAAGGCACCGCGCTGTCCGCCAGGATCGTGCGTGTCGAAGCCGGTCACAAGGCTCGGCGCCTGCCAGACGCTCGATCGCTCCAGACGAACCGCCAACTCCGTCGCATGGAGTAACTGCTGGGCAGCCGCCAGCAACAACGTTGGTCCATTGGCCGCCACCGCGTCAGTTGCCGGGGGGTCACCCAGTGAGTCAGCCAACGTTATGGCGACCTGGTCTCCCGGCTCACCCATGACGAGTTGGAGATCCAGGAGCCGCGAGTCCAGCTCAACCGAGTCGCTGGCTGCAAGGTTGGCCTGTTGCCCCGCGAAGATCTCGGCGATCCGGACTTCCAGTTCAGCCGCATCACCGGCCTGCTGACGCGCGCGGGCGAAGCGCAGCAAGGTGTCTGCTGCCGCGGCGTTGCCTCGGGAAAGGTCGGCCTTTGCGCGCGCTACCAGCGCGTGTGTGTATGTCGTGTCAGCGTCCAGCGACGCTCCCGCCTGCTCGAACATCAGACGGTATCGTGCCGCTGATCGAAGTGCTGTGGCGCTCCCGATGCGCCGCGCGCGTTGCCAAGGGAGGTCGATGGGCCACTCCATCGACAGGTGATACTGCGGAGTGTCCTTCGTGTATTCCGAGGTAAGCACCGGATTCGGGATTGCCCGGGCGGCTGCCTCTCCCGCCATGGCCGCCGACACATCGGCGCGGGCCGTCGCCACGCGCAGCCCGCGGCCGAGTGCCGCCGTGATCGCCTCTTGGCGTGTCAGCCGACGGACTTCGGTCGATCCCTGTTGGGCCACGGCGGCGGATGCGCCAAAGACGCTGAGCATTCCGGCGCACAGGACGCGCGGCAGGGAGTTCCGAGATAGCATCCTATTATGAAGGAGTAGCGGTCAGTGCCGCGCAAGACACGCGTGCCCTAACGTCGATGTGCGCGACGCCGCGCACAATAGACGTCGCCCGAGCACCATGGCAACATGGACCGTCGACGATGCGGAGCAGCGAAATCTACGCGCTGCTCCGCCCGAGCTGGCGATTCTTAGCGCGGTCCAGAGGAGCCGGATGCGCGTGTCACGCCGCCTTTCAGCTCGCGGATGGCGACGATGAATGACTCGGCGCCTTTGGGCTGCGCCTGAACCACCACACCGGCATATGGATTTCGCCCCGACGGCACGTTGCCCGAAATCCAGGCGTTCACCTTCGTGGACCAGTTTGCGCCCGCGGCGCGCTCTTGGGGTTGATCAGTCACGCCCACAAATCCATACGCCGGGTTCAATACGACGTCTTCGTAGTCGAAGACCACACCCGTGCTACCCGCCACCGCGCCATCCACCACGACTTTCCACTTCCCCGCCGCAGGGTTCATCACCGTCACCGATTCGTCGCCGCGAAGATCCCCGTCGGCGCGGGACGCCACGCACTCCTTGCCGGTGCAGTCAAAGAGGTACATGTCGACGTCCGCGGCCGCGTCGGACATGCCTTGTGCCCGTGCGACCAGCATCGTTGACCCTGGCGGAACGTCAATGTCGTAGACCTTTTGTTCCAATGCCTTGAGCGTGGGTCGGTCCCGCCGAACGCTGCCCGCCGCGGCACTCACCGCCGCCCCCGGAAAGGCACCGAGCCGGTTCGTCAGCTGCACCTCAAAGGAGCTATTGCCTTCCGCTGCGACGCCGTTGGGGTCGCCAGATGCAACAGTCACGTCAGCTCCCAGCGCGGTCACGGTGACCGTCACCGGCGTCGGCGGCACGGGCTCCGCCTTCTTCGCCTGCTCCCAATCGAACGTTCGCGTGTCTTCAACGTCCTGCAACCGAACCTCCCACACCCCCGGCACGGGATCACGCACGGCGTAGGTGGCCTTGGCCGGACCACTCGGCGGTCCAAATCCGCTCCCGAGGCCGGTGACGTTGCGCGTGTCTGGACGCATGACGGACACGGAGACCCGGCGTTTGGGTGCGTCAATGTCCAGGCGCAGTGCCGTGACCCCGTTAGGCACGCGATAGTACAGGTGCGTCATGCCGGGTCGAGGAACCTCCACCTTGCGCTCGGATCGATAGCTGTTGCCGAACGTCAGCGTATCGGCCGCCACGATCGTGGCCATGGTGCGGTACTCGACGC
Source organism: Gemmatimonadaceae bacterium (assembly GCA_046327745.1). Taxonomy (GTDB): domain Bacteria; phylum Gemmatimonadota; class Gemmatimonadetes; order Gemmatimonadales; family Gemmatimonadaceae; genus JABAQJ01. The sequence continues at coordinate 688,710 of JAXLXV010000007.1, forward strand.
CGGGGTGGCCCGGCGTGTCGAGCGTGACAATCGCCGCATGGACGCCTGTGGTCTGCGGGGCCACGGTGACGGGCACCGGCACCGGTGTGTTCAACGGCAGGGTCACGGACGACGCCGAGGCATACGTCCCGTCGTTCCCCTCCCACGCGACCGCAAAGGTCAGCGGGCCCTTTGGGCCGCTGGTGCGAGTGAAGGTGATCGTCCGTTCACCGCGATCACCCGAATTCCATCCCTCGCGCTCAAAGAGACCAACTCCCTGGTCGGGCGTTGAAAGCAGCGCGCTGACCGCGTGCTTCACGCTTCCACTGCTGGTAATCGTGATCGTAGAGGCGGTATCCATGGCACGCAGCGCGTCCCACGCCCCGGCAATGTTCACAACGCCGTTCCCCTGCTTGTTCGCCTCCAAATGCGGAACCCATCGCCCGGATGTCATCAGCGCCTGCCGCAGGCGATACGGATCGTACTTCACCCCCGCCTGCTTGGCGGCGCTGACTAACAGGGCCACCGCGCCCGCCGTGGTCGGCGTCGCCGTTGACGTGCCACCCGCGATGTTGTAGCCGGGCGGCAGCTGCATCAACCCGGGTATAGCCGTGCCTTCAAGAAATCCGCGTCCGGTGCTGACGTAGTTCGACGGAGCGATGATGTCCGGCTTCAACGCGCCGTTGCCCATGGGGCCGTAGCCCCCGGTCACCAGCAAGTTGTCATCGTGTTCAACGCGCACGCCGTGGTTGGCGAAGAAGTTCGCTTTGCTCTCGTGGGCGCCGACGGAGATCGCTCCCGGGGCCAGCGCGTAGTCGTCGATGGCGGCCAGCACGGCGTAGTTGTGCGTGGGAATCACCAGCGCCTTCCCGTATTTCGCGATCAGACGTCCATAGATCACCGTGGGGACCAAGCGACCATCAAAGAGCAGATAGTTTCGCGCAATGACAGAACTCTGCTCCATGAAGATGACGTCGACGGCGGGATGCTTCATGGCGCGAATCACCGCTTCGGTCTGCCCGTAGGCTGCCCCTCCTTCGGCCATGTTCACCAGCTGTGCTCCCGGAGCGACCCCGTTGAATCGCCCGGATGTTCCCTTGCTGGCCACGGCAGCTCCAACTACCAGGGAGGCATGGCTGGCCACACCCAAGTTCAACGCGACCAGTTTCCGTGGCTTGTCAATCTGCACGGCAAAGCTCACGCTCTCGCGCACCGGTGTCGCCGGGTTGTCCTTGCCGATGACGCCGAACTCCGGGCGTGTCGCGTAGTCCGTGTACGCCATCTCGTTGGTGAAATTCTTGTCCTGATCGGTATCGACCCACACATCGTTCGTCGATTCATTCCACAGCACGGCGAAGAGCCGGCTCGATCCCTTGGGATTGCCGTCGCGATTGATGTCTTTCTCGATGCCGGCGCGGTTCAGCGAGTCAAAGACCGCCTCATCAAGGAGCGCGATCCGATACGTGCCTGGGGCCGGCGCCGTGTAGGTCTGGCCCGAGTACGTGAAGTGACCGTCGGCGGCGGCCACCGTGTCCTTCATACGCAACCATTGCCCGTCGTCCTCATCGTCAATGTCCACGGCAGTCTGGTAGCCGATGATCTTACGCGTCGGCTTGCCATCGATGGTCGTGGCCACCTGCAGCTCAGGAAGCAGCGCGTCGAGCGACTGATCGATGATCGCGACGGTTGCACCGCGTCCATCGTACGTCGGGTTGGCCTTGCGCCATTCAATCGCGCCCATGTCCGTGAGGGGATCGTAGCGATCCTCCAACGGCGTCTCCGGTAACCGGGGTGGCCACGATCGCTTGGTGGTATCAGCCCACGGTGCGTCACTCGGCAGTGTGCCCACGTTAGGTGCCCCAGCGCTTCCCGGTTCGTTCGCCAACCCGAAGGCGCGCGTCGACCGGCTGATGGATACGTCCACACTGTGGATCGCCGCATGGCCGACGATGCGATCCACCTGCTCCACCGGCACTCTGGCGCGCAGGTAATCCACATCGTCGTCACGATACCGGATCGACCCGCCGAGTTGTGTGATGAGCAAGGCGGCGCGGGCGTTGGCGCCGGGCATGGACGCTATCACCAGCGTGACACTGGTGTCACCTCGCGCGCGTGCGGCCGCGAGTTCTCCGCGTGCATCCTTGAACAAGAAGGGACGCCGCGGCGGATCGGACTTCACCTGCGCGTCCAACGTGGGAGTGCCGAGTACGAGGAAGAGACCGATGGCGGCGAACGCGTGGCGCATGGGGTCCTCGCCTGCAGGGGGAGTTGAGGTCCTGCGAATCTTGCAGGGAATGGCCGCGCTGTCGAGAGTCCTTCGTCGGTCCCATGACGCTCTCTGCCCAGCACGCCTGCGTGGCCCGCTCCCTGGACCGCATAGACAACGCGTCGCGCGTTGCGCATTGTCTTCACGTCCCCAAACCCGCTGAACATGTCTCGGTCACTTCGCGTTGCTCTGCTCTTCGCCGTGCCGTTCTGTGTGCACGCGCAGGCCCCCGCCGCGCCGGGTGCCATCACGATCGGTCGGACAGACACGCTGTGGTCAGCGACGCTCAAGGAGAAGCGGCCGTACCTCGTCTACACGCCGCCGTCCTACCGGGATACGACGTATCTCCCGCGCGCTTACCCTGTTCTCTATCTGTTGGACGGCGACGCGCACTTTCATTCAGTGACTGGGCTGCTCCAGATCCTGGGCACTGGCGTGAACGGCACGTTCGTGGTGCCGGAAATGATCGTGGTGGCGATCCCAAACACCAATCGCATGCGCGACATGACGCCCACGCACGCGACGCGAGGACCTGACAACAGCCCAACGCCCGCCTTTGGCGCCAGTGGGGGCATGACCAACTTCCTCGGCTTCATCAAGACCGAACTCATTCCCCACATCGACTCCGCGTACCGAACCGCCCCGTATCGCGTCTTTGTCGGCCACTCGTTAGGTGGGATCACGACCATTCAGGCGTTGTACACGATCCCCGAGACGTTCAATGCGTACGTGGCCATCGATCCTAGTCTCTGGTGGGACGATCGGTTGCTGCTCCGGCGCGCCAAGGAGGCGTTCAGTCGCCCCGCGCCGGCCGGCCGCTCCCTATTCGTCGCGCAGGCAAACACCATCAGCCCGGACGATACCACGGCGAATATCCACTACGCATCCATCGTCCAGTTCAACAGCATTCTTGAAGCGTACAATCGATCTGGTGTTCGATACGCGTACAAATACTACGCCGGCGACGATCATGGCTCCGTGCCGATGATCGCCGAGTATGATGCGTTGCATTTCATCTTTGACGGATACAAGTCGAATCTACTGATGAGCCTAGACCGGCCTGCGTACATCGCTGAGCACTTCACCCACGTTTCCGCATTGCTTGGTTATCAGGTCAAGCCGCCAGAGAGCATGGTCGACATGCTGGGACAGATCGAGCTGTCCCGTGACTCGACAAAGGCTCTGGCACTGCTCGCCATGAACGCCGAGTTGTACCCGACGAGCCCGCACGCCTTGGTCGCACTCGGCGACCTCCAGCTCGCACGGCGCGACTCGGCCAGTGCGCGCACCACGTTCGGGCGGGCAATCGCCCTCAAACCCGGCCACCAGCGCGCCATCGACGGGTTGCGCAAGGCACAAGGGAGCAGCAAATAGACAATGCCCAGTCACCGTGCTCGCATTGCCCTTGGCGCGTTCGTGGTGTTCGTGCCTAACGCACCCCTACCAAACTTCTCTGGGGTGTGGACGGAGGCCGCGGATCCGAGCGCCAACACTGCCGGCGTCGCGGCGACAGGCGACGCGTCCTTCCGTCAGGGCACACCGGGGAGCGGGTGGAGCTCACCGCTCACTATTCAGCAGACCGCCGACCACCTCACGGTCGAGTATCAGGTGTTCTCAGCCTACGACCTGCAGCCACCGATCCACTGGACCTTCGCCCTCGACGGTTCATCGACCACCAACGGGCTGATGCTCGGCAACTCCGAGTCGCACCTGCGTTCGCGAGCGTCGTGGGCGGGCGACACGTTGATCATCACCACGCAGTTTGCCGGACCGACGGATTCTCGTGGACAGTCGGTCCCGGTCGACGTGCGACAAGCCCTCCATATGGAGGGAGCCAACACCCTCGTGATCGAGACCAAGCGCCCGGGAATTCTCGGCGCCCAGGCGCTGTTGACGCGCACGATCTACCACAGAAAGTAGCGTCTCTGTGGCACACGCCGGATTTCTTGCACGCTGTGCCACACGTCGGAGCAAGCCCGCGCGCTTCTATTCCTTGCGCGCGGGTTGGTAGGGGTCCTTCGCGCCGATCGGGACGTTCGGATAGCGTTGCGTGCTTTGGTCAAAGTCTGCCACCAACTTGTCGAACAACCCAGGTGCCCAGGGGTTGGCGTCCTTCAGGTCCGTTTCTTCCTTCGGATCTGCCCGCAGGTTAAACAGCCGCATGAGTGGTGGCTCGGTCACGCGCGGCTCGGGCATGAACGCATAGTGGAACTTCCAGTCGTGCCACTTCACGGCGCGCACCGCGTTCCCCGTGAAATACAGGATGCTCTCTCGCGGTGACTTGGCTGTGCGGCCTTCCAGCAAGGGAAGCACACTGACTCCGTCAATCGCCCGGTCCTGCGGAACCAGCTGCGGCGCTCCCACCGCAGCTGCAATCGTCGGGAAGACGTCCATTTCGCTGACAATCTCGTTGAGCTTCTGTCCGCGTGGGATGTGGCCCGGCCAGCGCACCACGCATGGCGTACGGATGCCACCCTCCATCACCGAGTTATAGAAACCGCGCCAGGGACCGGACGTGCCGCGCCACGGTCGTCGCCCTTCGGGTCCGTTGTCCGTGCACCACCAAACCATCGTGTTGCGCTCGATGTGCAGGCGCTTGAGCGCGTCGAGCACGATGCCGACGTTGTAGTCCACATCCGCCATCGCGTCGCCGATGTCACCGGCGCCCGTCTTGCCGACAAAATCGGGATGCGAGAGTGTCGGGAAGTGGATCTGCGTCATCGGGTAGTACAGGAAGAACGGACGCTTCGCCTGGACGTTTCGTTGCATGAAATCGACGCTGCGGTGCGCCGCCTCGCGATCGACCTGACGGCGGGTGTCCAGGTCAAACACGGCGACCTTCTTTGGATCCGCGCCCGCCGTCTGCTCCCAGATGTAGGGCGTATAGCTCGTCTTGGGATCGTAACCCGGCGCCGTCGTGAACTGCGCTTCGTTGCTCGTATTGGGAATGCCGTACCACTCGTCGAAACCCTGATCAATAGGCGTGCGGTGCTGGATCCAGTTGTCTCCACCGAGATGCCATTTGCCAAACAGGGCCGTGGCATACCCAATCGACTTGAGCGCCTCGGCGATAGTGACCTCCCACAGCGTGATGCCCGTGGGTTGCGTGGAGCCAGCTCGAATCGCGTACCGCCCCGTCAGCAGCGCCGTTCGCGACACCGTGCAGGAAAACTCAACGTTGAAGTTGTCCAGCCGCGCGCCCTGCGCTGCGATGCTGTCGATGTTCGGCGTGGGTACGCCGCGAACGCTTCCATACGCACCGACTTCTCCCCAGCCGAGGTTGTCCGGAAATATCACGATGATATTGGGACGATCAGTGGCAACCGACTGCGCGCTGGCTTGGGTGCCGATCAGACCGAGTGCGAGACTGAACGCCAGGGCGCAACGCGTCATACCATCCACTCCGGTGAAGATGTGGGAAGCTTGGGGGGGAGCCGTCTGGATCTTCTGCGGTGATTCTCGCTCAGCGTTCCTGGCGCACCTCACCCACTCGCGCGTCCGCCCTTCTTTTTCATGATGACCTCAATGCCCGCTGCTCGGGCCAACTCCTTTTCGATACGCACCACTCGCTCCACCTGCCCCTTGGCTGGAAAGCGTTCGTAGAAGCCTTCGGTGCGAAATTGGCGCACCATCTCTGACCACGGCGCCAGGCGTCGGGACCAGCGCGCCACACGGTCTGCCGCGGGCTCGGCATCGGCCGCCGCCAAGTCAGCTGCAACACGCAGCATCGCCTTTAGGGTCACCGATGCCGTCACGAAATGCTCGCTACTTCCCCACCCGTCGCCCCACGCGCGCGCCGCCGCCTTCAGGAAGTCGCGCACGACTTCATAGAACCGCTCGGCATGTTTGCGCTCCGTGCCGGCGCGTTCCAGTCGCTTCCAGTCCGACATCACCCAGCGGTGGATCTCGTTGAACAACTCCGCCTGCAGAATCCACTTCTGCTGCTGGCTGCGCCCGCCTAACCGGTTGATGCGGTATTGCAGGGGGCTGTCGTCCGAGCTGTACAGCAGGTCCACGACGCGCGCCGCGAATTTCTTGTCGGGTGAGACGTACGACACGCGCTCGTACAAGTCCACCAAGTGGCTCTTGTTGATGCGTGTCGGCGTCGAGTTGATGATCACGAACATCTCGGCAGCGAAGTTCTCCTGCTTGCCATCGAAGATCACGCAAGGCACGTGGATCGACGCTGCTTCCTTGGGATGCGAGTGCAGGTAGAACTGGAGTGCCGCCAGTCGGTGCTGACCGTCGATCACCAGGAATTTGCCACGCGGTTCCTGCAGGTTGCCGACGCTCTCCATTTGGCCCAGTCGGTCAAAACCCAACCGCTCGTGCGTGAAGAGCAGGATCGCGGCGGGGATTGGCGGCTGGCTTTCCGCCGTCTCGTAGAAATTACGAATGGCGCTCACCTTGGCCTTGGACATCTGCCGTTGGAAGGCGGCATCCGAACGCTCGACGCGGGAAATGAAGGCCGCAATCTCATCCTCGGCAGCCGGCGCCTTGTCCGGAGCGATCTGTTCTCCGTCCCCGTAGAACCGGCTGATGAACCGGACCTTGTTCAGGAGGTCCTCGGCGGGGTACGCCACGAAGTAGTAGACGCTGTCCTTCTGCCGCACTTGTGTTGCAAGCACTCGGCGCTCCTTCCGGGAGATGTCCACTGAACCGCTGCAACAGGCTAACCGACGGTTGCGCGGCGGGTCAAGCGCAGGTCCCACGAGTCGGGGTGATGGCTGGCCGCCAGCCGTCGGGGTGCTTAGTGCATCGGCGGCGTCTTGCCGATGGACGCCCCTGGGCCTGGCGAACCGGACTCGTCGCCTAACGCGGCACCATGCACACTGGCCTGACCGCGCCACTGCGGCCAGGCCAGTGTGTGCGCCTCAGATCAATGCTCGATCGAGGCCGCGACCAAATGGACGCTACTTGACGGCGACGGCCGGCGAAGAGGGAATGTTCAGGCGATAGGTGGCCCGTAACGCCTCGGCGGCCGCGTCTGCGAGGATCTTGTACCCAGCAGGACTCGGGTGAATGCCGTCGTTCGAGATCAACGCCCCATAGGGATGCGCGGACATCATTTGCTCAAAGGCGCTATACCTTGCCTTGAGATTTGGGCGTCCGTAAAGCGCTTCCAGCTCAAAGTGCGCCCACCCTTGTTGAACGGCGGTGTTGATGACCTCTGCATTCATTTGCGCCATCAGCCCGTTCACGACCGAAGCCTCGGACGGCGTGAGAATGTAGTCCACGGCACCAAAGCCACCATCGGCGCAAGAGAGCGGCACCGGCGGCAGGCCATTCTGCTTGTTGATGAGCCCTGCCCCAACAGTGGCCGTGACCTTGAAGTTCACCGCCATGAGGTTGACGCTGTTCATGCAGTCCGCGTTCACGGCAACGTTGAATACGGTCAACAGCGTGGCGCGATCGCGCCAGATCTCATCGCCGCGTCGCATCCCGGGGAAATCGCCGACGTCGTGTACCAGGCCGACGACCAACCCCTTCTTGGCGAACATCGCTACCGTATCCACCAGCGCGTGAAATTGGGGTGCCCATACCGCAAAGGGAACGAGCGTCGCGCCTGGAATCGCCACACCCGACTGGGCACCGAGTACCTCATTGGCTCCAAATTCCACGGACACGAAGGTCGGCTGCTGCATGCGCATGGCTCCGACTTGCGTGGTATTCGGCGGCAGGACGAGGGCGTACAAGCGTTGACCGTACAGGTCCTTCTTCTTCTGCGGCGTGGTCGCTAGCGCATCACCCGTTGTTGCACCTGAAATCGCCACGTTCTGCGCGGGCAGGAAGATGTCCGGCATCAGCGACCCGCATTGCAGCTGGTCGGATGGAAGCGTTATCGATTCGCCAGAACTCCGCTTGAAATTCACGAGCGGCGTCGCGAAGGGCGCCGGGCAACCGGGACTCGCAATCAGCGGCAGTGTCATGGGATGTCCCGCGCGCCGACTCAGCTGCGCGACCCACGACTCCTGCTGCGAGATCGACACGATCCCGCTGGAGACGTTTCCCATACTGATGGAGGTTCCCATGGCCACGAAGTGGTCGAAGAAGGGAGCTCCACCCTGTACCGCCTCGCTCGCGAGGGGATCGAACGCAGTGGGTGCCGAACGATCGACGCAACCGAAGATGCCGGCCACGCAGAGCGCCAAAGTGAGATGTTGCCGAGTCATTTTTGACCTCCCGCTAGAGTACGCAGGCTTGTAGGACTGCGAGACTACAGTGTACTCGCCTAGAGCTGCAACGCTGTCAGGAGGCGGCTCAACGTTCAGCCGCAAACCCCGACAAGGAGGGGCGGCTGGCAGGCGAATGGCGCCCACAGATACCCCTCCGCGACTGGCTCCATTTGCCGCTTGGTGATGCACGGTCGAGGTTGGTTTGACCTGTCGGTTCACACGTGCACCACGGCGCCCAAGTACGCACCCCATGTGACGCCGAACGCGTGCGGGGCGTGCAGGCTTCCAACGCCCCCGAATTCCGGCCCAGGCACGTCACCGGATGCCAAGTAAACCTGCATCTCGCTTGGTGAGACTAAGCAGGCAGTCTCTCTGATCCCACGCGCCACCGACTCGGCCGGAGCCTCCCATGGCAATGCGGGAACGTTTCTCGGAAATCGCCCAAGACACGAAGTACGCGGCCCGCGGGCTGCTCAATCGACCCGCGTTCACGATGGTGGCCGTCCTTACGCTCGCCGTCGGCATCGGCGCCAACACGGCCATTTTTTCGGCGGTCAATGCGCTCATCCTCCGGCCCCTCCCCGTGCGCGAGCCGGAGCGATTGATGGAGGTGTACCAGACCGGCCCTGGTGATCCCGGGAGCTCGGACAACCAGTACGCCCCGTGGTCGTGGCCGAAGTTCGTCATTTATCGCGACGCGCAGCACTCGTTTTCCGACATGGCATTGTGGGCCGATGACCAGTTCACGCTGACGGATGGGATCTCGGAGCGCGTCTACGGCGAGTTGGTCAGTGCCCGTTACCTGTCCACCCTTGGCGTTCGGGTCCCTACGGGGCAGGACTTTCCGCGCGACGAGGATGCGCACGGTGGGGCGCCGCGCATGGTCGTGATCAGCCACGCGCTCTGGTCGCGCCGCTACAACAGCGACCCCGGGACGATCGGACGCACGGTGGACATCCTTGGCAAGCCCTATGAGGTCGTCGGCGTCCTGCCACCGACCTTTCGCGGCCTCTCCGGAAGGGCGGAGGTGCTGGTGCCGATCACCACGCGCGACGTCGAGGAGTTGTCGGAACCGTGGTCGCTTCAGTTTTCCTTAATTGCGCGTCTTAAGCCTGGCGCCACCGTGGCGGCCGCTCGGAGTGAGGCGGCGCTCCTTGGCAAACGCGTGTATGAAGCAACGCCGATGGGCGCGAACCAGATCGGGTCCGGCGCCAGCGCGCCGTGGGGTGCCGGCGCGCGACCACTGGACGACACACGGGTTGCACCGACCATTCGTCGCTCGCTGTTTATCCTGGCGGGGGCCGTGGGGTTGGTCCTGCTTATCGCGTGCGTCAACCTTGCCAACTTGCTGCTGGGTCGATCGGCCTCCCGCAAGCGAGAGATCGCCGTACGACTGGCAATCGGCGCCGGACGGCGACGGCTCGTACAGTTGCTACTGACGGAAAGTGTCCTGCTGTCCTTGGTGGGCGGCATGGCCTCGTTGGCGGTGGCGGCCGTGGGAACCCGCGCGCTGGCTTTGGCGAACTCGCAGACCACCCTACAGGCGCAGAATCTGGCCGGCTTGGGTTTGGTCGCCTTCGCGGACATCCGGTTGGACCTGCCGGCGCTCGCGTTCACGCTGGCGGTGGCCTTGGTGGTCGGCATCCTCTTTGGGCTGGCCCCCGCCCTGCAGTCGACCAACGCCCCGCTCCAGAGCCAGCTGCGCCAGGTCGGTGACGGAGCGCGCGCCGGCGGCAGCGCGAAACACATCACGAGTCGTCGCCTCCTGGTCGTCACCGAAATCGCCATGGCCTTGGTGCTGCTGGTGGGCGCCGGCCTGTTGATCCGAAGCCTCAAGAACCGGCTGGAGGTGAATCCCGGCTTCGATGCCAGCCAGCTGCTCACCATGCGGCTGACGATATCTCCCACGGAAGTCCCGCGCGACTCAATGCCAGGATTTTATTCCGTGCTGCTCGAACGCCTCGGCGGCATTCCCGGGGTGCAACAGGCCGCTCTCACCGACTGCCCGCCGCTGAATGGCGGCTGCAACGTCACGATCATCACCTTCCCCGATCGGCCCCGCGCACCGCAAGGTACCGAACCGGGCATTGGCGTCCACTTCGTGACGCCGACCTGGTTCTCCACCATGCGCGTGCCGCTGAAGCGTGGACGCCTGTTCACCGATGCCGATCGCGTGGGGGCGCCAAAGGTCGTGGTCATTAGCGAGGCCGCAGCCAAGAAGTACTGGCCTAACGCTGACCCCATCGGCAGCCGAGTCGCGGTCTATCAGGGCGGATTTCACGAAGGGGCGACCGTCGTCGGCGTGGCGGGTGACGTACGCTATGGAACGATCGACTCCCTGCCGGTGCCCGACGTCTACATCTCCTACGAGCAATCACCGCGTTCCAACATGATGGTGCTGCTCAGGACCACGGTCGAGCCGACGAGCGTTTCGGCAGCGGCCCAGAAGGTGGTGACCGCGCTCTCCCCTCGGTATCCCAGCTACGATGTGCGCAGCATGGCGTCGCGGGTGGTCGCCGCAACGGCTCAGGCACGGCTGACGGCGATCTTGTTCGCGCTGTTCGGGGGAACGGCCTTGGCCTTGGCGGTGATTGGTATCTACGGTGTGATGTCCTTCGCGGTGGTTCAACGAACCAGGGAGATCGGGATACGGATGGCGCTGGGTGCCGACCGACGCGGGGTGTTGCGGCTGGTAATTGGCGAGGGGTTGTGGCTGGCGGCAATCGGCACCGTGGTCGGTCTCATGGCCGCGTTGGCGCTGACGCGTGTGCTCGGATCCCTCCTGTACGACATCACCCCTTCGGACCCCATCACGTACGTAGGGATTGTCGCCCTGCTTGGCGCGGTAGCCATGTTGGCGAGCTGGATTCCCGCGCGGCGGGCGTCGCGCGTCGACCCGGTCGAAGCATTACGGATCGGCTAAGACAGAACCCATTGTCGTCCCGTACGTCGGCCGGGCATCTTCTCTGGCATTCCTTACCAGAGAGACCATGGCACGCACTGAGGTTTGGCAGCGAGGTCCCGTGGAGGGCATTCCCGCGGTCCTACAACCCGTCGCCCACATTCTCCTTCAGGTCCGGGAAAGTGTCGGCGAGATGGTGGAGGGTTTGACCGAGGAAGAATGGAACAGCCGCCCCGCCGGCGTCGCCTCTGCCGCATTCCACGTGAGGCACATGACTGGGGTGATCGATCGATTGTTCACGTACGCGCGTGGTGAGCTGCTCTCACAGGAGCAGCTGGCGGCGATCGGCGGAGAAGGTGCCATGCTCCGCACTGCCGACGTTCCCGGCGTCCTCGACGCCCTCTCCGCACGTGTCGAAGCCGCACTGGCCGAACTGCGGACCGTCGACGTCAATACCCTCGGCGATTTTCGCGGTGTGGGTCGTGCACAGCTGCCATCCACGGTCATTGGCTGTCTGGTGCATGGCGCGGAACACGCCATGCGTCACGTCGGTCAGCTCTCCGTCACCAGGCGCGTGGTGCGTGGGGGTCCGGCGTAGTTCAACCGCGAAGGAATTCGCGGGCCTCCTGTGAGATCCCGCGTGGTGCAACCGCGTTCGGCATCCCTCCAGTGGGACGCCTGTTGTTCAACCCCGATGGAATGCCCGGGGACGCCAAGTTGCTCAACCGCGAAGGAATGCCCGGGCCTCCTGCAGCGCTGGCCGCGTCCCAGCGCCCGCGATGTCGACGAGCGACCGATAGTATTCCCGCGCCGCGCTCGTATCGCCTAACGCCTGTGCGGCGCGTGCCGCGCCGAACAAGCTGTTGAATCGTTGCGGGTACGCCTGCAACGATGCGCGATACGCGTCCAAGGCCGCCGCCGGTTGTTGTTGCTCCAACAGCAGGTCCCCTAGCAGTTCCTGCGCTGGGAGCGTCGGCCCTGGCGTGACGGCGTGCTTCGGGGTGGACCCCTCAAGGGCGGCGGCCTGTCGTAGCAGCTGGACGCTCGAGTCGCGTTGCCCGGCTACGTGCGCCAACCACCCGTGCAGCTCCAACGATAGCATGCTGATGTTCCGCGCAAACAATTCCTCACCCGACGAACGGGCCGCCGACTCCAAGGCGGCGAGTCGATCCGCGGCGCTCGTGGCCACGTCCACCTGACCGATATGGGCCGCGCCCAGACCGCGGGCAAACTGGGCGATGGCTTCCGGCCACGCGAACTTGTCCCAGGCAAGACTGGGAGGCGTGCGCGGCGTAAGACGGGCCGCCTCATCCCAGGCCCTACGTTCGAGTGCGAATCGCGCTTGTGACGACGCCAGGTGGAACGCCGTCTTGAACGTCGGTTCCAAGTTGGGCGTACTCAGCAACCGTTGTAGCTGAAGCGCGGCTTCGTCGTCGGCGCCTTGCTGCAGCTTGGCATAAATGAGGTATTCGATGGCATGCGGAAACTCGTCCCAGACGAATTGTTCCTTGTCGCCGGCCGGTTGCTCGAGCGCGGCGGCGGCCGCGAGGAGATTCCCCTTGACCACCGCGTCCCAATCACCAAGCCGCGTGAAGATGTGGGTCGGCATGTGCAACGCGTGTGGATTCCGCGGCGCGACGCGCGCGTACTTGCGCGTGATCTCCAGCAGGTCCTTCTCGCGCCCGGGGACGTCGTTGGCGTGCACGAGGTAGTGCATGGCGCCCGGATGTTCGGGATTGCGATCGTACACACCCAGCAGAATGGCGGCCGCGCGATCGGCGTGATCTCGCGTGATCGCGTTGCCCGGCGTGGTGGCCAGGTGGGCGAGTGCGTAGAACACGGCGGCTTCAGGATCGTTGGGGAACGCGCGATACGTACTGTCCTGGGCCTCCTCCCATCGACGAATCCGCGCCCAATAGTCGGTTGCGGCTGGATCCTGAAAGAACGCCGCCGCAGAACGGACAAAGGACTGTTCGCGCGCCGTCGGCGGCTGGAGCGCCATCGCCTGCTGCACCTCGTCCCAGCCTCGTTGCAGCTCATCCGGACGGGGGCGCGTCGGCCACAGCGGCTGAAAGAGCGTCATGGCCACACCCCAATGGGCCATCGCACATTTCGGATCCGTCGCCGATACCCGGGCGAATTCGGCGCGCGCCTGTGGATACGTCATGTGATGCAGCAAGGCCACGGCATTGGTAAACTGCGACTGGGCCGCTGGGGTGCAGCTGACGGCAAATGCCACCCGACCCAACTCCGCCTCATCATGGGCATGTTGCGCCTTCAACGAGGTCCTATTCCCGATCGTGATCGCCAGCACCGCCAGCATTACGCGTCGTCGTCTCTGTCCAACACTCCGCATCTCTTTGCTCGCTCCATAACGTGGGCCGCCGCCCACTGGCGACGGGCATGCAACATCCTGTGGCCGGCTTCAAGCCGGCAAGGTGCGGTCCGCGCACCACACCTGATGGGCCAGCCGCTGACCTCGTCGGCGTTGACCGGCACTTCGGGCCAGCGGATGTCTCGCCGGCCCTGGCGAGAAACACGCCCCGAGGGATGAAATGCCAGCGGTCGCTGCAACGCGCCGTGAGCCGCCGCACGGCGAGCGTTTATCTAGGGTTTAACCAGGATGAGTGTTCTTGCATTCCGTCCGGCGTCCTGCGCCATTCCGTGCGCCGTACCTCCGGCTTGCTTCAGAACGCAGGTCTGGCCCAAGTTGGGTCAGTCTCGTGGGCTTCGAAGTCTCCTAACACCAGCGTTCGGCACGCTCCTCGCGTACTTTACGTCCATGCACGTCCTTCGATCTCTCCCCCAGCGATGGCTCCGGTTACTGGTGTCCGTCGCCATGTTGGCCACCCAGGCCGTGGTGGTGGCCACGCCCCTCGTTGAGGCGCGCGGTGGGATTGGGGCGAAGGACCATGTCGAGTCCCAGAACGAACGGCGTCACTATTCGCACGCCGAAGCGAACTGTGCGTTCTGCGCGGCCACGACGATTCACGCCACGCCCGTCCGGCCGCACGATCCGTTGGAGCTGACCGAGACGAAGTGCACCTGTGGCGCCGCTCAGCAGTCCGCCATTTCGTCGCCAGACCTCCAACTCCCCTACCTCTCCCGCGCACCGCCGGTCCCCGTCTGACAGGTAGCCGCCGGCGGCCGCGAACGTCTGTGACGTTCGGCAGGCCGTTGTGCCACTTCACCGGGGAACCGCATGCGCATGAAAGACATGCTGTGCGCGCTGGCCACGTCTGCCAGTGCCGTGCAGGCTCAACAAGCATCGCCCAGCCGACTCAATGACTCATTGCGCGTGACGCGCAACGAGGCCATCGCGCAGTCGCTGGCACACAATCCACAACTCGAGGTCGCGCGCGAGCAGTCCACGCAAGCTCGCGCCCGTCGCGTCCAGTCGATCGCCGTCCCCGATCCTCAGATCTCGGCGTCTCGTGATGATGCAACGCGATTCCTTGGGACACCGGGCGGGAAGAACCTCGGGGTCAGCCTCGGCGTCCCCTTCCCCGATAAGTTCCGCCTGCGCAACACGGTCGCCACCGCCGAAGTGCAGTCCTTCGACTTTCAGTTCACGCTGCTTCGTCAGCAGGTGGCAGCCGCAACGGCGCGAAGCTATGACTCCCTCCTGGTCACACGCCGACATCGTCAGGACCTGACCGAAGGGCGTGCGCTCGCTGCGGAGTTCCTGCAGAAGGCCCAGACCCGCTTCGACGCCGGCACCGTGGCCCGGCTGGACGTCATTCGCGCGCGTGTCGACCTGGCACAGGCGGACAATGCGCTCATCGCGAACGAACGTGATATCGCCAATGCCGAAGCCGCCTTGAACCGACTGCTCGGCCAACCGTTAGGCACCGCGATCGTCACCGTCGACTCGCTGAGTGTGCCCCAACCGGTGCCCGACCTGGATGTGCTGGAGGCACGAGCGCTCCGCGCGCGGCCCGAACTGTCGGACCTGGCCGCGCAGCAGCGCGGCGCCAATGCCTCGACGAACCTGGCGCGCGAGTTCTGGCTCCCCGACTTGTTCGTCGCCGCCAACCGCGACTACGCGCAGTCCGGAGGCTTCCTCTTCTCCACTGGCATCTCCCTACCGTTTCCGGTGCTCTTCTGGAATCACACGAAGGGCGAACTCGCGGAAACACGGGCGCGCGAACGCGAACTCGCCGCCTCGTACCGTGACCTGCAAGCAGCGATCGGCCAGGACGTGCGAGGAGCGTATGCCGCCGCGGTGACGTCGCTGCGACAAGTGATCTACTTGCGCGACGAATTGCTTCCCGCGGCCCGAGAGGCCTTCCGTGTCGCGTCCGTCGGATACGGGCTCGGCGGCTTCTCAGCGCTCGACGTGCTCGATGCGCGACGCACCTTGCTCGATGCCGAATCACAGTTCGCCGACGCTCTTGCCGCCGCCAGCTCCGCCAGGTCAGACCTGGAGCGAGCCATCGGCGCCCCCCTCGACTCCATCGCCACAGGAGGCGCCCGTGAATAGCTGCGCCGCCCGCCGAAGCATACTCCACCGGACGGCGATCTTCAGCGCCGCCGTGATCATGATGAACGCCTGCGAAGGCTCGCAGGCCAGGCAGGTGACCGCCGAGCATCCGGCGTCCGTCACCGCGAGCGCCGATCAGCCCAAGGCGTTCACCCTGGACGAGGCGCAACGCTCGCGCATCGTGCTGCAAACGGTGGCGGAGTCGAAATACCGACCGACGTTGGAGGCGACGGCGACCGTCATGTTCAACGGCGATCACTCCACCCAGGTGCTGGCGCCCATCTCCGGACCCGTCGCGCGCATCCTTGTGAACCCCGGGGCGCGCGTCCGGCGCGGACAGCTGCTGGCCACCGTCGCCTCCCCCGATTTCGCGTCGGCCGTCGCTGAGTTCAGGAAGACCGACGCCGCCTCACGCAACAGTCAGCGCATCCTGACCCAGAACGAAGCCCTGTTCAAGAACGACGCCCTGTCGCGCCGGGAACTCGAGCAATCACAGGCAGACGCTGCCGCTGCCACGGCCGACGTAGACGCCGCCACGGAGGCCCTTCGGTCGTTAGGTGTCGACAGCGCGACCATTGCCGCCGTACGCGACGGACAGTCGACCGGACCTCTGGAGGCAGGCATCCGGTCGCCCCTCGATGGAACGGTGGTCGAAAAGCTGGTATCGCCCGGGCAATTGCTGCAGGCTGGTGGTTCGCCGACGTTCACCGTGGCCGATCTCTCCACCGTGTGGGTGATGGCGAGCATTTTTGAGAGCGACCTGGCCGTGGTTCAAGCTGGCGAGGTGGTCGAGGTGCTGACCGATGCCTCCACCACACCACTGCGCGGACGCGTCGACTACGTTGCGGCGCTGGTCGACCCCGCGTCCAAGGCGACCCAAGTGCGCATCGTCGTGCCGAACACGGGGGAACTCCTCAAGCGCGACATGTTCGTTCGCGTGCGCATTCACGCCAACACCGACCGCCGTGGCATCCTGCTCCCCGCCGCGGCCGTCATGCGTGATGAGGAGAACCTTCCCTTCGTTTTCGTCGGCGTGGCAAACGGTGGCTACGCGCGACGTCGTGTGACCCTAGGCGGCCGCTCCGGTATGCAGTACGAGATCACGTCGGGGCTGACGGCTGGTGAAAAGGTCGTTTCCGACGGCGCGCTCTTCATTCAGTTCGCGGAGAGCCAGTGAGCGACACCATGGACGCCCCCGCTGGGGCCCCAGCCAAGGACACGCGGTCCCTGATTCACCGGCTGGTCACCGCATCGCTCAACGAGCCGCTCCTGGTCGTGCTGTTCGCGCTGGTGCTCGGCGGACTCGGGGTCTGGTCGTTCACGCGCCTTCCCGTGGACGCATATCCCGACCTCTCGCCTCCTCTGGTGCACATCGTCAGCCAGTGGCCGGGCCACGCCGCCGAAGAAGTCGAACGCGAGATCACCGTGCCGCTGGAAACAGAGCTGAACGGCGTGCCGAACGTGAAATTCGTGCGTTCGATTTCGCTGTATGGCTTGTCGTCCATCACCTTGTCGTTCGAAGACGCCACCGAGCCGTATTTCGCCCGTCAGCAGGTCTTCGAGCGGATTCCCGGTGCGTCGCTT
This sequence comes from Gemmatimonadaceae bacterium, assembly GCA_046327745.1. Taxonomy (GTDB): domain Bacteria; phylum Gemmatimonadota; class Gemmatimonadetes; order Gemmatimonadales; family Gemmatimonadaceae; genus JABAQJ01. The sequence goes on from JAXLXV010000007.1 coordinate 706,100, forward strand.
CCTGACGGCGTTACGCCAGACGTCGCCCCGTTGGTGTCCCCGTCGGGGCTTGTTTACCGCTACGTCATGGAAAGCCCGGATCGGTCGGCGATGGAGCTGAAGGTCATCAACGACTGGGTGGTCTCGCGCCAATACAAGGCCGTCCCGGGCGTGGCAGACCTGGCGGGGCTTGGCGGCGAGACGATGGAGTACCATGTGGTGCTCGATCCCATTCGCGTCGCCAGCGCCGGACTGTCGGTGACTGAAGTGGTCGACGCGCTAGGCGCCAACAACAGCAATGCGGGTGGAGGCTTCTATTCCGAGGGCGGCCAGTTCTACTACGTGCGCGGGTTGGGCCGAGTCGCCACGCTGGAAGACATCGGCAACGTGGTGCTCGCGGTTCGCAACGCCACGCCCGTCCTGGTCAAAGACGTCGCATCGGTTGAGATCGGCCACGCGCCGCGCCTGGGTCAGTTCGGCTTCAACGGCGTCAATGATGCCGTGGAAGGGATCGTGCTCATGCGCACCGGCGAGCAGGCGCAGACGGTGCTCAAGCGCGTGCAGGCCAAGACCGCGGAACTGAATGAGCGCATCCTGCCCAAGGACGTGAAGATCCGCCCCTTCTATGACCGCAGTGACTTGGTGGAGCTGACCACGCGAACGGTCGAAGAGAACTTGTTGCGTGGTATCCTGCTGGTGGTCGTGGTCCTGATCTTCTTCCTATATGATATCCGGTCCGGACTCATCGTCGCGGTCACCATTCCGTTGGCGCTGATGTTCGCGTTCATCTGCCTGGATCTCAAGAACATTCCCGCAAACCTGCTGTCGATCGGGGCTATCGATTTCGGAATTCTGGTCGATGGCGCCGTGGTCATGGTGGAGAACATCCATCGACAGTTGGCCAAGCGGCATGGTACCAGCTACAACATACGCGAGGTCATTGCCGACGCCGCCGCCGAGGTGGACCGGCCGATCGTCTACGCAATCGCCGTCATTGTCGCCGGCTTCCTGCCGATCTATGTGCTCACCGGACCATCCGGACGACTGTTCGCTCCTATGGCTGATACCACCATTTTCGCCCTCATCGGCGCCCTGGTGTTGACGCTGACGGTGGTTCCCGTGTTGTGCGTCTGGGTCCTCCGCCGCGGCGTGACGGAGCGCGTGAATCCGGTCTATGAGCGTGTGCGCGCGATCTACGAGCGTCACCTCGATTGGGCCTTGGCGCACCGTAAGACCATCCTCGGCATCTGTCTGGGCCTCTTTGCCGTCTCCTTGGCTCTGATCCCATTCATCGGGGCGGAGTTCATGCCCAAGCTGGATGAGGGGGCGCTGTGGGTGCGCGCCACCATGCCATATACCATCTCGTTTGAGGAGTCATCCAAGATTGTCCCGCAGGTGCGCGCCATGCTGCAATCGTTCCCCGAGGTCACGGTCGTGGCATCGGAACATGGGCGCGACGATGAGGGCAGCGATCCCATCGGCTTTTACAACGCCGAGTTCTTCGTGGGCCTCAAGCCGTATCGCGAGTGGACGGGGTCGTATCGCACCAAGGCCGGGTTCATCAACGCCGTCCATGAGAAGTTGCGCGCATTTCCCGGCGTGACGTTCAACTACACGCAGCCCGCGGAGGACGCGGTTGATGAGGCGGAGACCGGCCTCAAGAGCGCCTTGGACGTGAAAGTCTTCGGCCGCGACCTCGCGGTGCTCGAGGCGCGTGGCAAGGACGTGAAGCGCGTGCTCGACGGCATCCGGGGCATCACTCACGTCACATTGGTTCAGGAACTAGGTCAGCCGAGCCTAACGTTGGAAGTGAACCGGGCGAGGATTGCCCGGTACGGGTTGAGCGTGGCGGACGTCAACGCGGTCATCGAGGCGGCCGTGGGCGGTACCTCGGCGACCCAAGTCGTTCAAGGCGAGGAGCTGTTCGACCTGGTGGTGAGGCTCGCACCGCGGTATCGGGAAACGCCGGAGCAGATCGGCAACATCCTGCTGTCGACACCGACCGGTGATCAGGTGCCACTGCGCGAGCTGGCGACGGTCCAGGAACAGAAGGGGGCCTCCTTCATCTACCGGCAGAACAACTCCCGGTACATCGGCATCCAGTATTCCGTGGAGGGGCGTGACTTGGCTAGCGCCGTGCAGGAAGCGCAAGCCGCAGTGACCGAGGCGGTGAAGTTGCCGACCGGGTATCGCGTCGTGTGGGGGGGTGAGTATGAGGAGTATACCGCCTCCCGAGCGCAGCTGCGATTCATCCTGCCGATCACCATTGTCGTGATCCTGCTGCTGCTGTTCTCGCTGTACCATAACTTCACCTTCCCGCTCATCACCGTCGCCGGCGTGCTGCTGTCGGCGCCGTTAGGCGGCCTATTGGCTCTCGTGACCTCGGGGACCCCCTTCTCCGTGTCATCGGGCATCGGCTTCTTGGCATTGTTTGGCGTGTCCGTGCAAACGGCCGTGGTCTACATCTCGTATGCCAACGAGTTGCGGCTGTCGGGGCGAAGCATTGCCGACGCGACGCGCGAGGCCGCCGTGCTTCGGCTCCGGCCGATCATGATGACGGCGCTGGTGGCCGCGTTAGGACTGCTCCCCGCGGCGTTCTCAACCGGAGTTGGATCGGACTCCCAGCGACCCTTTGCCATGGTGATCGTGGGCGGATTGTTCTCCCGCCTGCTGATCAGCGTCTTCCTGATGCCCGTGCTCTACGTCATGTCCGCTCGCGAAGGCGATCACCTCGAGGTGTGATCACTGGCCGGCGATCCTCATCGCGTATCAGGTCGCCGGCCGATGAACTGTACGACCGAAGACATTCCCGAGTGACCGCCCCCTTCATGCACCTCGCGCTCGGTCTCGCGCAGAAGGACGGGCTCGAGTGTCGGAAACTCCCGCCGCACCTTCTCCACGGTCATGAGCATGTCGGCATCCTTGGGACCACCCGTGTCTTTCTCCAGCTGCGACTCGGAGTAGGACTCGAGCAGCAGAATCCCACCGGGAGTCAGCGCCCGCTCCAGCAGCGGATACAGCCGGTGGCGAACGGAACTTGGTAGGTGGGCCCAGATCGAAACCACCGCGCCGTAGTGATTCGGACGTGGCTCGTACGTCGTCAGGTCAGCGAGGCTCGTGGTGATCACCACGCCGCGCGATCGCGCCAACGCATCTGCCTTCTTCAGCGCAACCTCAGAGAGGTCAACGCCAAGGACCTCCAACCCGCTCTCCGCCAGATAGACCGCGTTCCGACCCTCTCCTTCGCAAATCGATAGGACAGGCGAACGGAGCATATCACGGTGCTCGACCAGGAACGCATTCGGTTCGGTCCCGTATACAAACGGCGTAGCGGCATAACGAGTGTTCCAGAAGTCCCGGTTGTTCATGAGCGTTCCCTGTTGAACGTCGCCCGGTGAGGGCGACAAGTCGTGACTGTTGTGACGTTCCCACACACCTTGCGATAAGCTGCATGCGAGTCCTTCATATACGCCGGACGTAACAGACCATCAGCGGAGCCCCCCATGAAGGACACAGTCGTTGCCCGCGTTCGATTGATCGACCGCCCCATCGCCGCTCTTGCGCCCCTGCTCCTAGCGCTCGCCTGCACTGACCCAACATCGACGGCCGCCGGCCTAACGAGGATGGACCTGTTTGGCGCGGCCGTTGCCTCGGAAGACGCAGGGGTTGCCAGCTTCACGCCCACGGACCTCCACCTGACCGGCCCCGGCATGCCGGCGAACTCAGAGGCGTTCAACATCAACACGGCTGGACGCAGTGCGGGGGTGAGCTACGACCGCGGCCCAGGGAATGACGGTCAGGCGACGATCTTTAACGCGCCGTCGGTGGGCGGCGGGCAAATCATCGGGGTTCCGGCCGGGGCAACGTCGGCTGTTGCCTACGCGATCAATGACAACGGCGAGGTGGCTGGGACGGCCTGGGGGTTCTTTCCTGGCCCGGAGCCGCGCGGCTGGCGCTGGACGAGTGCCGGAGGCTTCCAGATGATCGTTGGTCCCCCTGGGACACGCTCCGTGACCGTGACGGACATCAACAACGCCGGCCAGGTCGTCGGCACGTTCGTGAATGACATCATTGTGCCAGCTGGTTCGCACGCCTTCGTCGTGGACGCCGCCGGCGTATTCTCGAACATTCACCCCGCCGGCTACGACGGTAGCTCGGCGGTGGCGATCTCTTCGAACGGGTACATCACGGGATTCGTCGACAAGTCCGGCGTACCGACCGCCGGGCGTTGGTCGCCGACGGGGGCGTTTCTGGACCTGAAGACGATCCCCGGTCAGTTCGACTCGTGGGGCTACGACGTCAACGCCGGGGGCTTTGTCGTTGGGCAGTACGGAAATCCGATACCCTCGATCTATCCGGCGTTCGGTTACAAGCCGAGTGGAATGTTTAAGCTGCCGGGGGTCATCGGCATGCCACTGGGGCTGTCCAACAAGAACCGCGCGGTCGGCTGGGTGGACAACGCCGGATTCCAGAAGGGATTCACGATGCGCACGACGCCCACCATTGTCTTTCTCCCGACCTTGCCGAACACGAACAGCTGGCGGGCGAACGGCGTGAACACCTGTGGCGACGCCGTGGGCAGCGCGTTGTTCAATTTCATCACGACGCACGCGATGTACTGGAAAAATGCGCCGTGCGACTAGCTGGCTGCGGCCGGCGGTTGCGGTAGGCGGGCTTCCCAGCCATGCCATCTCCGCCGCGGTCACGCCGTCAGCCCGCGCATCAGGTACGCCCATACATACAGTCCGCATCCGAACACCGCATGCGTCATCACGCTCTTGAGGCGCGCCCGGGCCGGATGCGGAACGCGCGACGACGCCCATCCTAAGCCAATCCCTGGCTGAATCGTTAGGAACGGAACGACGACCGTCGCCACGCCAAAGACCAGCGCGGGAAGCAGCGTGGGATGTTGCAACCACTCGTCAGGCATCAGACGCACGAAGAGCCAAGCGAATCCCACACCGATCGAGAGGTGTGCAGCCCAACCGGCCAGGCATTCACCCCGCTTGGCCGATGACTTGGCAATGTGCTCATGCCTGAACGTTCCCTCGGTCATGTGCAGGGCCCAGCGACCAAGCAGACAGTAGTCGAGCGAGCGAACGCCGAACCCGGCGCGCAGCAGCAACGCCCAGAGATCGATGCACAGGGAAGCCCCAATGCCGATGATCACGACCGCAACCAGGTTCATCATCGTACCGGTACCAAACGCGGCGTGACGTGTCGCGCCGGACGGCGGATGATCCACTCGGCCACGGCCACATTGATCGTCCAGCCCAGCCCCATCATGACGGCACGCGGCGTCTCGCTTGGCGGCCCGTCCGCCAGAATGAACCAGGGGAGATGTGTCAGGACCTGCGTGCCGGCCCCCAAACCAATCGCATAAGCGCGCATCATCCAATCCCCATGCTCGGCGTATCGCCGTCGGAGAAGGGCTGCAGCGCCAAGCGCCACGGCCAGCAGCATGGCGGTACCGAACGCCAGTCGCTCGGCGTACAGAACCTCGCCGTCACCGGCGGGCCAAGGATAGGTGAGCGTCATCCACAGGCCAGAGAGCGCCACGACCATGGCGCAGGGAAGGAGTATACGTCCCGCCAAGCGATGCCAGCCACGATGCCTCCGACGAAAGCCCGGCGAGAACTGAAAGGCGCCGAGGAGGCTATAGAGTAGCGCGGCGACAATGTGCAGCACCACTGGAACCGGAGAGTCGAAGAAGCGCGCCGTGTTGGGGGTCGCTTCGCCGCTGGCGAGTTGCGTGAGTCGTGCCGTGCCAGCGACGGCTGGCACAAGACTCAGGGAGATCAGGGCCACCGGCACGAGCCAATCCGTACGTGATCGTGTCATCAGCGAGCTCCTGAGGTACGACGGTTGAAGCTGAGTGCGCCCATCACCACCACGTCGTTGCGCCTGTCGGCCCGCCCAGCGCCCATCAGCGGCTTAAACCCCGTCAGGTAGTTTCTGGCTTCCAGGCGCAACCCGACACGCCCCATGCCCACTTCGCCCCCCAGTGCCGCGTACCCCGCCACGTTATTCTTGGCCGCTACGTCCAGCGAGGAATAGTTGTAGCTGCGAGCGCCTGCGCCACCCCCCAGAAACGCGCTGACCGCGACTGGACCCCCTTCGAACCAACGGCGGCTCCGCGCCTCAATCCCAAGATCCGACGTGAAGACATCCACCTTCTCGGTGCCATCACCCGCCAAGTCACGGCTCCGCGCCCAGCCAAAGGTACCGGTGAGCGCCAGACGCGGCCGGACCAGGTATGAAAACTGGACCGCCGTCAGCCGCGCATCCTTGATATGGTCGCGTTGGACGCCCGTGCCCAGCAAGGCGCCGCTGGGTACGCGAATCTCCCAGGACCGATTGCTGGACGGAACGTCTTGGGCGGCCGCGCGGGATCCAATCATGAGAAGAACCGCGACGCCAGCGGTCGGCACGATGCGACGAGCGGTCGAAGAGAGGCAAGTGGTGCACATGGTCGTTTCCTCGGGCTGCGAGTGAAGATCGGTCTTACGTTTCGGCGCACCGTGTATTAGTGTACTACATACACAGTATGAGTGTATGATATACACAGTTTCAGCTTTGTCAACACAGCGCTCACGGAACCAGGATGTCCGCTCGAAAATCCGGTGCGAAGCCAAGAACTCGCAGTGGTAGCCCCGCGCCGACGAGGGGGCTGTCGCAAAAGCCTGAGGGTACCACCGCCACCGCCCCTCCCGCGGGCGTGCTCACGCATTCCGACGTCATGAGCGCCGCCATTCGGCCGGACGCCGACATGCAGCGCCGCAGTCAGCTCTTGTGGGAGGATCGCGCGCCGGGGTCGCGGGGGCCACGCGCCGCGTTTACGCCGGATGATGTGGTGCGTGCCGCCATGGAGATCGCCGACCAGGAAGGCGGGCTGTCGGCGGTGACCATGCAGGCGCTCTCCTCCCGGCTCGGCCTAACGACTATGGCCGTGTATCGCTATTTCCCGAATAAGGAGGCGCTGTACGACGCCGTCATCGACGCAGGCATGGGGCAACCTCCTCAACCGCCGGACACCTCTGGTGCGTGGCGAGACGAGGTGGTTCGTTGGGCGCATGCCAAGCGCGACATGCTGTGCGGGCGGCCATGGCTGGCGGAGCTGCCCTTTGTGGCCGCGCCACATGGACCCAATTGGCTCTCTTGGTTGGAGGCGTTGGCGTCCCCGCTCTCGCGCGCGGGCCTGCGTGGTGAAGACATCGGTCAGATGATCAGCGTCGTTGACGGATACGCGCGGGGCGCGTCCGACACGTCCATTTCCCTGGCCCGCGCCCGCGCTCGTGGGATCACTGAGCAGCAGTGGGCGGCGGCGGTGGGAGCAGACCTCGGCCGCGCGATCGGGGATCCGCGCTTTCCGGCGTTCGCGTCGATCCTGACGGCACCGACTGAGGGGCCTCCGCGCAACATGCAGGCGTCCTTTGATTTTGGCCTGCAGCGGGTGCTAGACGGGATCGAGCTGTACGTGACGTCTGCGCGCGCTGGGTCGGTGGGCGGCAAATAGGCTCCGGCGGGTCCCCAAGGGCGGCGCATGCGTACGATGCTGTTCGTTCGCAAGCAAAGCGGCTGAGGATTCCGACGCCTAACGCACCAATCGGAGCATCACGACGCGTTCGACATCATCGTCGTCACGGCTCACGCCCAGGACCCAGTCCGTGCCGGCGTCGTACAGGAAGAAGCGCGCTGGCAACGTCACGTCGCCAACTTCAACGCCCTTCGGGCCGAACACGCGCCAATGGCTCGTGGCTGTTGGTGCCGCGGCCTGAAATCCGACCATGCTGTCCTCCGGTCGACTGTCGCTTACCCAGAGCTCGCCGGTGCGAGCTGCAACCAAGCGGCCGAATGCTGGGAGGACGTCGGCGAATGCTTCCGTTCGAGCTGCCTCTTCGCGATACGCACGCGCTTCCGGCGGATAGCGGGACCCGCCACCGGGAAGGGCACCACTCATGTCGTGACGAAAGGTGTCTCGCATGGCAGGCGTCACCTGAATAGGAACCGTGGCGCGAACGATCGTCCGGGTGGGATGCCCGGCGTCGTCCTGACACACGATGCGATACTGCGAAGAGTGCGCGGCGCATAGTTCGCGTGGAAAGACGGCGAGGCGCGTCAGGGGTCCGAAGCCTAACAGGCGGGGCACGCGATCGCTGGCATGTTGAAACACTGGCGAGCGAGGGAACCGAGTTACTATTCGGCCTCCCGACGCTCCATCGCTGACAACGACGATCTCCTCCGAGTCCGCCGCAAGCTCCAACACCATCCTGTTCGTGTAGCCACGGCGAACACCCACGACGGCCCCCCCGCGCAGGACGCCTCGTGGCCACCCAAACGTTCGTCCCGAGGTCTCGCCGAGGGCGCGCACATCAAGCCGCCTAACAAAATGTGCCTGTGCGTCGTACACATGCATCGGCCCGCGCTCGTCGAACGCATACACGGTGTCGTCCAGCGCAAACGCTCCATCGAAACCGTTGACCTCCCCCGGGCCGGAACCGAATCTCGAGGCCGTCTTGAGGTATGTTCCGGTGACGTCGAAATAGCGAAGCTCGGATGATGCGCCATCGGCGACCACGATGGTGGAGGTGTTCAGTCGCATCAGGCCACGGATGCGATTGAACTGCCGGTGGCCGCCCTCGTCCGCGCCTCCGATTTCCAGTAGGGGGTTCGCGACGACGTGCCACAATGACAACGTGGTGGTGTTGTTAGGCGGCCCGCCCCCCTGAAGAGCCTGCGCTAACGCAGCCAGGCCTGCCGCGTGGACCAGGATGGATCGCATGCGAAACACCCTCCGTCGGAGCTTATCCGGCTTATCGAGACTGACCGAGCGATGCGGTTCTCTACAAGCTCCCGCAGGTTCGTGTTGCTTAACGACATCGTACGCTAACGGACAGTGCAGTCAAGTGGATTTGCTGGCAACGATTCACGCCACGGGGCGCACGATGCCTCGATCAGCAGTGCGTTTTGCGCTGCCGTAGCAAGGGTCACCCGGTGCGCGCGTCGAACACGCCGCTGTCGAGTACTGTGGCGCCTCACCTGTTCAGAGAATTTACGGAATGCGACCATAACGAGCGAATCAATCACTTCTCCTCACTCCGCGGTCATAGGAGGCGCTGACAACACGCACAGGTTGCGCAGTCTGTGAAGGAACATGCATTCTCCAGCCGGCCAGTCTTGCTCGCCAAATGGCGCGCGTGGCGCGGCACGGTGAGGCCGACCCGAAGCCATCCTCCCCCGACGTGAGCCGACGATCTGCGGTCCCGAACGGTTAGAGTAAACCCTTTCGCCCCCTTGTCCGACAAACGTCGTAGTTGGGCTCCCCTCACGTATTCCATCGATGCTTTTGACGCGCCGTCGTTGCCATATCGCCATCGCCCTGCTCGCACTGGCCGCGAATGCATGCACCACCAGCTCGAGTGCGAAGGGCACAGATTCGGCCAAGGCGGATTCCAGCGATGCCACCGCCTCAAGCTCCTCCCTGTCCCTCCCCGTCAGCGCGTCGCCGGCGCGGAACGGTGACCTCGTCATCAGTGTTGCTACCACCGGCCAAGTTCGTTCGGATGGGGAGGCCAGTCTCAAGGCCGAGGTCGCGGGCACGATCGACAAGGTCCTGGTGCACCCTGGCGATCGCGTGAAACAGGGGCAGTCGCTCGTCACCTACGATGAGCGACCGTTCAAGCTGGCGGTGGAGGAGGCGGACGCCGCGGTGGCCGAGGCGGAAGTGCGGTACGCCGATGCCATCGTCCCCGATTCGATCGTCACGGGGAAGCCGCCCTCGCCGGACCAGCGGCGCATTGCCCTGACCCGCTCGGGTCTCCAGACGGCTCGCGTGCGGCTGGAACGAGCCAAACTCGATCGCGAGCGCGCCACAATCGTTTCCCCCTTCGACGGCATGGTCGACCGCGTCGACGTTGCGCCTGGCGAGCGCGTCCAGGCCGGAGAGCCGGTCACGCGCGTCGTGAACTTGAACGAGCTACGCATCGAGGCCGCTGTCCTGGAGCACGACCTGCCTCTCATCAAGGAAGGAGGACAGGCCATCGTGAGCAGTGCCGCCGCACCCGATCGGCATGTGACGGGGCGTGTCACAGCCGTGCTGCCGATGATTGATACGGTCACGCGCTCGGGCCGCGCCTACGTGCGTGTTCCCGGCGGCGGCATCTTGCGCCCCGGGATGTACGCCGACGTGCGGCTGGAGGCCCAGCGCCTCACGAATCGCCGCTTGGTGCCGGCTCGCGCCATCATCGAACGCGACGGACGACCCTTGGTCTTTGTGGTGAAGGATGCCCGGGCCAAATGGGTCTACGTGACCCCCGGCAGGTCCAACGGTGTGGAGACAGAAATCCTGCCTGACAGTACGACGGGGGTGATCCCCGTGGAAGCTGGCGACGATGTCATTGTGGAGGGCCATCTCACGCTCACACACGATGCGCCGGTGAAGGTCGTCCAGGCCACGACGTTGACCGAGGCGGCTGACGCCAACGCCAAACCCGTAGCCAAGAAACCCTGAGGCATCGCTGGCGCTGCCGGACGATCGACGGGCCGCACGGCCAGTCGCTCGCCATACGCAACCGCCGGCGCACACCGACTCCTCGTGTCTATCGTCTCTCGCGCCGTCGCTCGGCCCGTCACCACTGTTGCCGCCACGCTCGGCATCTGCCTGCTGGGGTCCGTCTCGTTAGGGCGACTTCCGGTGTCGCTCCTGCCAGACGTGACGCTACCGGTGCTGACCGTGCGCACCCTGTATGAAGGCGCCGCGGCCGAGGAAGTCTCGCGATTCGTCGCCGAACCCCTGGAGGAGGCGATCGCCGCCACCCCGGGGTTGGTGGAGCTGCGTTCCGTCAGCCGAAACGGTGAGGCCACCACCACGTTGAGGTTCGCGTGGGGGACGGACATGCAGACCACGCTCCTCAACGTCCGTGAGCGACTGGATAACGCGCGCAGCCGCCTTCCCGAACGCGCCGATCGGCCCACACTGCTCACCAGCGACCCTGGGGAGCGCCCGATCGCCGTCTTAGCGCTCACCACGCAGACAGACTTACGGCAACTGGCCCACACCGCGCAGGAAGTCCACGCCCGGCGGCTCGAACAGATCGCCGGCGTGTCCAGCGTGGCCGTGGTCGGTGCTCCGGAAGACGAAATACGCATCGAAGTGGATCCGGCGCGCATGAGGGCCTTGGGCCTGACCCCGGAAGACGTGGCCGTCGCCGTGCGTGCTGCCAACGCCACGGGGATCGGCGGCACGATCCGACGCGGACAGTTTCGCTTCTCCGTGCGCACGCTCACGGAGTTTCGCTCGGCGGACGAGATCGCCGACACCCCGGTCGGTCCACCCAGCGCCGGGATCAAGCTCCGCGATCTCGCCACGATCACGACCACCACGGCCGATCCCAAGACGATGACCCGCTTCGATGGCGAGCGGGCGGTGGGTCTGGTGGTGTACAAGGACGCCGGATCCAACACCGTTGCCGTCACCCGAGAGCTGCAACGTGTGGTGGACCAGCTGGGGAAGGAGTTCCCGGACGCCAAGCTGCGCATGGTGGCGGCACAGGCCGACTTCGTCATCGACGCACTCTCCAACCTGGGTCAGGAAATCTGGTTGGGCGGCGCCTTGTCACTGCTGGTCATCCTGGTCTTCCTGCGGGACTGGCGGATGTCGCTGGCTATTGCCCTCATGGTGCCGTTGTCTGTGCTATTGGCGCTGGTGATCCTCCAGGCCCTTGGGGTGACGGTCAATGTGCTTTCGTTAGGTGGGCTGGCTCTGGGGGTGGGCCTGCTGGTGGACAACGCCATTGTCGTCGCCGAGGCAGCGGCACGGAAGCGTGAGGAAGGCTACACCCTTCGCGAGGCGACCATTCTGGCTACGGAAGAGGTCTCTGGGCCACTCATCGCCGGCACCCTCACCACCCTGCTGGTGTTTGGCCCGATCATCTTCGTTCGCGGCTTGGCGGCGGCACTCTTCCGTGACTTGTCGCTGTCGGTGGTGATGTCGGTGGGTGCCTCGTTGATCCTGGCGCTGACACTGATGCCGGTGATGGTGGTGGGACGTCGTGGCCGCGCCGACGCGCCACTGCCGCCTCCAAAAGCATATGACCAAGGCTCGCTACTGGAGCGTCTCGGCGCCCGCAGCGCGCACCTGTACGAACAGGGGATGGCGTGGTCCCTCAAGAACCCCTGGCCCGTGTTTGGCGTCACGCTGCTCACCATTGTCGCGACGATCGCCGTAACCAGCCGCCTGCCACGCGAGATCCTGCCCCAGATTGACGAGGGTGAGGTAGTGGCAACGTTGCACCTGCCAGAGGGAACGGCGATCGAGGAGACCGTCCGCCAAGGCGCGCGGCTCGAGGCAGCAGCGAGGTCGTTAGGTGCCCGGGGCATCTACAGCCGCTTGGGCGTAGCCACCGATGAGGAGGTCCTCGCCGGCGCGGAGCCGGGGTCCTCCTCGACCGGACAACTGATTATCCCGGTCCCGCCCGGGGCTCGCGCCGCGGTATTCGCCGAGCGATTGCGGAGCGCGCTCCCCGATCTGGCTCGCGGGGCCCTAGCGTTGGACCTGGCGGGCTCGTCCGAGTTCGGCAGTCTGATCGGCCGGGAAGGACGGTTGGTGCGAGTGGAGGTGAGCGCCCGCCTACTGGAAGACGCCGAGCGATGGGCGGACAGCGCTCGTGCCCGCATGCGCACGGTGGCCGAGCTGACGGATGTGCGGGACGCCAACCAAGGGCGGCAACCGGTGGTGGAGGTCGCCTTTGCCCGTGACCGCATTGCCCAGCGCGGCCTGCAGCTGAACGCAGTCGCGAACGCCATCGCCGGCGGCCTGGGCGGCGTGTCGGCCAGTGAGCTGCGTGAAACAGACCGTCGCACACCGATCGCGGTGCGTTTTGCCGGTTCGGCGAACGAGGATCTGCAAGCCGCCTTGGCCACGCCGATCCAGGGCGTTCCCGTCTCGCAGCTGGTGGACGTGCGGGAAACGAGGGCTCCGGTGGAAATCGTCCGAGTGGGGCAGCGACCGGTCGTCGTGGTGGAAGGTCTGGTGAAGGCCGGTGGGACGAGCGGTGCCACCGATGCCGTGCAAACCGCCATGGCGTCGTTGAACCTCCCGGCAGGGATCACGTGGGCCGTGAGCGGGGCCAACGCCGAACAGCAGCGGACGACTCAGGAATTGACCTTGGTCGCGGTGTTGAGCGTGGCCCTGGTCTTTCTGGTGCTGGCTGGAGAGTTCGCATCGTTCACCGTCCCGCTGGTGGTGATGCTGACGGTACCGCTGGCCGCCGCCGGCGGCTTGATCTTCCTGTGGATGACAGGCCAGAGCATCAATGCCGTCTCGCTGATCGGCATCGTGGTCATGATCGGCATGGCCGACAACGAAGCCGTGGTGAAGCTAGACGCCATTCGACGCTATCGAGAACTCGGCCATAGTATCGAGGAGTCCATCATGCTCGGTGGGCACCAGCGGTTGCGGGCGATCGCCATGACATCCCTGACCACGGTGACCGGCGTGCTCCCGATGGTATTTGGCTGGGGGAGCGGTGGCGCCCTGTACCAACCGCTGGCCGCGGGAGTGATCGGCGGATCGGTGAGTGCGCTGCTCGTGACGTTCTTCCTGCTGCCCACCGCCTACGCCGCGCTGGAGCGGCGAAAGGAGCGTCGGGCGGCAGCATCTGCGACGACCCCGCGCGCGAGTGTGAGGGCGCCCGCATGATCGGTTGGGCTGTCCGCCGACCGGCCGTGGTCTGGGCCGCCAGCTCGGTCGTGTTGTTAGGCGGCGTAGTGGCCTTCACCCGGCTATCCCTGGCCACCAAGACGTCGGTGGAGTTGCCGCGTCTGGAAATCACGGCGTCCTGGCCTGGTGCATCGGCCGAACTCTCGGAGATGTACCTGGCCTCGCCGATCGAAGCGGCCGTGCAGAGTGTGCGAGGGGTGAAGCGCACCAGTAGTGAATCCACGGAAGACGGCGCCAACCTGACGATCGAGCTGGAACCCAAGACGGACGTCCAGATCGCCCGTCTGGCCATCCTTGAAAGGTTGGAGCTGCTGCGCCCCGACCTGCCCGTGGGAGTCTCCCCGCCGCGCGTCTCCAACTATGTCCCTGCCGAACTGGAGGAAGAGCCCCTCATACGGTTCACCCTCTCCGGACCGTACACAGCGGGAGCCCTGCAGAAGTTGGCAGACGACGAGATCGAACCGCGTCTCTCCGCGATTGAAGGCGTGGCCGGCATTGATGTTCGCGGAGGCACGGAACTCGGCGTCACGGTCAGCTACGACCCACGCTTCCTACGCCAATTGGGCATGTCGCCCGACCGGATCGGTGAGGCGCTGCGTGATGCCCGCATGGTGCGCTCGTTAGGGCTGGAGCGTCGGGGTAGTTCTGAGCGAAGTGTGGCCCTGCGCGACCAGCCGGGTGCGATAGAGGAATTGAACCGGCTTCCGGTGGTGGGACCGGGGGGCCGCATCTTCAAGCTCGGGGAGCTCGCCAACGTCCGGCCGGACGAAGACACCCGCGGCTTCTTCTTTCGCATCGATGGGCAGCCGGCGATCGCGCTGGCGGTGTCGCGATTGGCCGGCGCCGACGCGATCAAAACCGCGGAGCGACTGCGCGCAGTCGCCAAGGACCTGCAGGCCCACCTGCCCCCGCGCGTGACGATCGGCGCGGTCTCTGACGACAGCATCGAGCTGGCCAAGGAGCTTCGCGACCTGTTGATACGCGGCGCCATCGCCTTTGTGGCCGTGCTGTTGGTGATTGCCTTCATGCTCCACGATGCGCGCGCGGTCGCGCTGGTCATGGGGAGCGCCACGCTGGCGGTGGCGGGGACTTCGCTGGGGTTGTACCTGCTGAACATCCCGGCCAACATGCTGACCTTGGCAGGGCTGGCCATGGGCGTGGGCATTCTGGTGCAGGACGGCCTGGTGGTCGCCGAGCGGTTAGGCACCGCGCCCGACACGGTCGAAGGGCGCGCTGGGGCCGCACGGCGTATTGCGCCGGCAATCCTCGGCGCCACCATGACGACGGCGGTGGTGCTCTTTCCCTTCCTCTACTTACAGGGCGACGCGCGCGCCGCCTTCGTGCCCTTCGCGGCCGCCTTCGCACTCGCGTTAGGGTGCTCGATCATCTCGTCCTTGGTGATGGTCCCGTCGTTGGCCGCTGGCCATCGCGTACACGAAGCCAGATGGCCTCGCTCGCGACGTGCCTACGCCAAGGTGCTGATCCCGCTGGTCCGCTGGCGCTGGGTCACGATGGTCATGACGGTGGCCACTCTTGCGGCGCTAACCTGGGTGTTCGTGAAGCGCGTGCCACGATTCTCCTTCAGTGGCTTTGGCGATCAGCGAACGAACATCCAGGCGTCGCTGTCCTTTCCGCGAGGGTCGGACCCGGCGTCACTCGATGTTGCCATGCGCGAACTGGAGAACATCGCCGTGCGACGCGAAGGGGTTGAGCGCGTAGTGGCCCAGAGTTTCGGGACCTTTGGCGCCGGCATGCAGGTCATCTTCCGCCGTGACGCCGAGTACTCGATGATCCCGCAGCAAATCGAGGAAGAACTCATTCAGCGGGCCGCGCTGATTGGCGGCGTGTCGGCGAGTGTGCGAGGCAACGGGCCGGGTTTCTCGTCAGGCTTTGGTGGCGCGGGGGCCGCGTCATTTCGTATCCGGATCCTCGGCTACTCATTTGCCGGCACCGAACGCATTGCCAACGACCTGAAGCAGCGGCTGGAAGGCATTACCCGAGTGCGCGACGTGAACATTTCGACGTCATCGTTCTTCGGGCGGGAGAAGACCTTTGCGGTGACGATCTCTCCAGATCGCGATGCGCTGGCTCGGCATGGCGTCACCGCGACCGCCCTGGCAGAAGCCATCGCTCGGGAGGTCCGCGGCGCGGTGGGACGGCAGTTGTTGGAGATTGGCGGTGACGAGATCGCCGTGACCGTGAAGGCGGAAGGGTCACGCGAGCGTTCACTGGATGAGCTGCGCGAGACCATCGTGCCGACGGCGACCGGCGAAGGGGTGCGACTGGACGCCATTGCCCGCGTGGACGAGCGGGAGTCGCTCGGAAACATTGCCCGTCAGGATCAACAGTACCTGCGCATCGTGAGCTATGATTTCCGCGGGCCCGCCAAGCTGGCCCGTCGGACGCAGGACGCGTTCATGAAGTCCATCACGGTGCCCGCCGGCTACACCGTGGAGGAGACGGGCTTTGGCTTTTATGAGCCCGATGAGAGCGAAAAAGGGCTTTGGCTGGTGTTTGCCATTGGCATTGTGCTGGTGGTCTTGACCGTGGCGTTGGTGTTCGACTCGGTTTGGGCGGCGGCGATGGTGTTCTTGAGCCTGCCCGTCGCGTTAGGCGGCGTGATGCTCGCCTTCTGGGTAGCCAAGGCCACGTTCACGCGCGAGGCGGCCGTGGGGGTGATCCTGGTGGTGGGGCTGGCGGTGCACCAGGCGATCCTGCTCATCGACGGCGCCGTGGAGCGACGACGCCGGCGCCGAGCGCAAGGCTTGGCCCTTGGCGGCGCGGATGTCATTCGCGCGTCGCTGGACCGGGCCGGCATGATCGTGCTGATCACGCTGACGTCGTTGGCGTCCCTCCTGCCGCTGGCTATTGGCACGGATACCGACTCGCTGTTTGGTGCGATTGCGCTGGCCACCGCGGGGGGCACCGTGGCGGGAACGATTGGCGCGATGTTCGTGGTGCCGGCGATGATTGCCCGGCGCAGACGACGTCACCCCGTTGCCGCGGTCGTCGACAAGCCAACACCCGACTTGGCGACGACCTAGGGCGCGTTACGGGATGTATGCGTACACGGCACTGGTGACACGATCCGCGGCGTTCTTGCCACCGATCACATAGAACGCTCCGCCAGCCTCAACAGCGGACGTTGAGTAGGCAGCCGCGGGCATGGACGCGACTTCGTGCCAGGTCCCGGCAGCGACGTCGAGCCGCTGGGTGAGCGAGAGCGCGGACTTGAGGTTGTGGATGCCGCCGAACACATAGACGGCGGCCGACGTGGATCCGGCGCCGGCAAATCGGGTGGCCGTGGGAAGGGCCGGGCCGCGGCTCCAGCTTCCACTCCCGGGATCGTAGACACTCACCTTGTCCTGAGCGAACCGCAGCCATCCGTTTCCGCCCGCCAGATACAACTTTCCACCAACACCAGTCCCCACCGCTGCCCGTGTGCCGGCGGGCGCCTTGGGCAACGTGCGCCAGCTATCCTTCGCCGGGTCGTAGACAAACACCGTGCGACTATCGTCTCCCATGCTCACATAGATCATGCCGTCGATGGTCACCGCCGCGCCGCCGTTGGTCGCCGTCGGCATTGCCGCCTTGGGCTCCCAGGCGTTGGCCTGCGGATCATACGCATACACGGTCGCCGTGGGCGCGGGATCCTCACCGGGAGCGTTCCCACCGAAGACGTACAGACGTCCGTTCGCCACCGCGGCCATCGCGTGTCCGCGCGCGGCCGGGAGGGGCGCCCGCGTTTCCCACGTAGACGTCGCGATGTCGAACGCCTCGTTGGTGGTCACCAGACCGGTGCGCGCGAGAAAGCCCCCAATCACATAGATCTTCCCATCCAGCGTCGCGGAGACGGCGGCGTCGCGCGCTGATGGTACGGAAGGCGCCCGCAACCAATAGTCACCGTGGACGAACACGGCCACCGATGCTTGGGCAGTTCCCGCGCGGTCCTCCCCGCCGGCCACAACAACCAACCGGCCTATGCCGGCCACACTCGCATACGCCCGCTCGGCCGGCAGTGGCGCGCGCCGGACCCAGCCCTCACGCACGGGATCCGCGTACTCAACCTGCTGTCCCGTCCCTCCCTTCCCGCCAGCTACGAAGATGCTCTGGTTCACCAGAGATGCGCCCAAGCCGTCGCGCGCGGACGAGAGTGGCCTGGCCGGCTCCCACACCCCTTTTTCCACCAGGTATCGCTCGACCGTGGCGGTTGCTCCGCCAGTTGCATCGTGCCCCCCCATCAGCAGGAGCTCCCCCCGCACCGCCAGTAGTGCGCCGTCGGCATGCTCGCCGGCTGGCGGCGTCAGGGAGTCCACCTGCCGGCGATCCGGCAGATAGCGAAACCAATGTCGCGCGACCTTCCGATCGGCGTCGCAACCGACGAACACGTAGAACGTGTCGGAGACCGCGGCCGCGCCACCGCAGCCGCCGGCGATCGGAAGTTCCCCTGCATCCTCCCATCGATCCGCTGCCGCTGCATAACGAAGGATGGTGCGCGCGTTGGCGCCCGTGTCGTCCGTCCCGCCAAACAAGTAGACGTCGCCTTGACGGGTCGCCGCGGCGGTGGCGTTCACCCGAGGATGCGGCAGCGCGGCACGCGTCGACCACTGGTTGCTCGCCGGATCAAAGGCATACGTCGTCGCCGTGGCCGCGCCGGACGCATCACGCCCGCCGATCACGTACACGACGCCACCGGCAGCCACCGTCGCGTTATGCGCGCGCGGCGCAGGAAGTGGGGCCGCCGATGTCCACGTGTTGTTCGCGGCGTTCGCAAACGTCCCCGTCACGGGCGTCACCGACAACACAAAGTTTTGGACGACCACCGGGGCCTCTGCTGGGACCTTGGCCTTGCGGCATCCTAAGGCCGCGGTCGCCAACATCGTGCAGCCAATCACACCGTATCGCATGCGAGCGTTCACACGTTCTCCTGATGCGTAAGTCGCCTTTCGCACTGGCGCCGCCCGTCGTCGCGTCCACCAGCGCGCGCCTCCGCACTTGGGTGCGCGGCCATTCAACAATAGTGAGCGCCCACACGTCGTGTTAGGCAGGACGGGCACAAGGCAAGCGCCCCGCGCGGCTGGGGACAGCCCTCTTAAGTCTCAGTGGCGTTGGAAATTAGCACGCCGTGTGCCATCTTTGGCCGACGTCGGGTGCGACCCCGACGTCACGGCCCGATTTCTGCCTTGGTTAGGTCGGATTTCACCTACGGCGTTTCCTGATGACTGATCGACCCACCGCTCCCGGTTCTTCCACCGCCTCGCCGACGACCACAACCGCGCCCAGTCGCTCCCATGTGTTTTTTGCCGCGGCGTGGGTCGGGATCCTAGCCGGACTGATGGAGGGAGCGGTCATCAAAGTCGGCTCGGCCTTGTTGCACCTTCCGACGGGGGGACTGGCACCACTGGAGTTGTTCTGGATGGCGCCGCTGGCGGCGACGGGGTCGTTGCTGCTGGTGGGTCTGCTGCTGGTGGCCGTGGGAACTCCACTGGCGCGTGTCACCCGTCGGCCGCTGGCCTCCGTGGCCTTTGCCGTCTTTGTCGCGCTCGCGATCTACAGCTTTGTGCGATCGATGCGTCTGGGGGTGGCCTGGTACGCGGCGTTGGTGCTGGCGATCGGCATTGCCGTGGTTACCGCCCGGCTAGTGGAGAAGCGCCCGGCCTTCCTGGCACGCCGAGTTCCCCGCATGGCCCTGTGGATGGCCGGAGTGTTGGTGCTGTACGCGGCAGCCATCCCGATCTGGCGCCGGACCTCGGAATCTCGGGCGATGGCGGCGCTGCCTCCTGCCGCCGCGCCTTCGCCGAACGTGCTGGTGATCGTCTGGGATGCGGTGCGGCACTTCGATCTCTCACTGTACGGCTACGATCGCGCCACCACACCCGAACTCGCGGCGTTTGCCCAGCGCGGGGCAGTGTTCGAACGGGCGTTCACCACCGCACCATGGTCGCTCCCTTCGCACGCCAGCATGCTGACGGGACGCAATCCACAGGAGATGACCACCGGACATCGCCAGCCGCTGGACGAGTCGCAGGTGTTGATATCCGAGGCGCTGGACAAACGGGGCTATGCCACGGGCGGCTTTGTCGGAAATCCATACTGGTTGCAGCCGGACTTTGGCGTGGCCCGCGGCTTCACGACCTGGGATGCGCTGCCGGCAATGTCGTTAGGTACCATCATCAGTACCTGGTGGCTGGCCAAGTCGACGTGGACCGAGATCGCCCTCGCCCGCGGCGACCATCGCGAACTGGTCCGTCGACGCGCCAGCGACGTGAACAACGCGCTCATCTCTTGGCTGGGGCGCCGCGGGGATCGGCCGTTCTTCGCCTTCCTGAACTACTTTGACGCGCACGAGCCATATCTGCCGCCGGCCCCCTTCGACACCCTCTTTGCGGCGCACGGCGCGCGCTACTGGCACGACGAGCTCCCCCGACCGTACTCACCGACGGAGCTGAAGGAAACACGAGATGTCTACGACGAGGGCATCCGTTATCTCGACACCCAACTGAAGGACCTTCTGGATCGCCTGCAGGCGATGCACCTCCTCGATAGTACCGTCGTCATTGTCACGGCAGATCATGGCGAGGAGTTTGGCGAGCATGATCCATCCCTGGTCGCGCACTCGCTCACACTGCACACCACCAGCACCCTGGTGCCCATGGTGGTCGTGTACCCGAAGCGTATCCCGGCGGGGGTGCGGGTGTGGGAACCGGTAAGTATTCGCGACATTCCAGCTACCGTGATGGACCTGACGGGGGCCGCCGAGCAGCCCTTCCCCAGTGTGTCGATGGCCCGATACGTCGGCGACTCGGCGTCACGTGCGCCGGCGCACCCTGTCGTCATGACGGTAGAAAAGAAGAAGACCGGCAACCTTCCCCCCTGGAGCGCCAACGACGGGCACATGTACGGCGTGGTGGACGGAAGCCTGCACTACATCCTTGATGCGCAGCAGAAAGACCAGCTGTTTGACCTGTCAACGGATCTTTGGGAAAAGGAGAACCTCGCGCCGCGTCCGGAACGACAAGCCGACCTCCAGCGCCTGAAGGTCTTGCTGGACTCGCTGGTGAAGGGTCCGGACGGCAAGTTGCGCCCCAGGGCACCGGCCAAGGGACGCGACTTTGGCGGAGGAAAGTTCATCCGACGGCGTTAGGCGTTTGCGGACCATCTGCACTCCCTCGGCATGTTGACCCTCGAGTACCTGGTGGCCCACGGGGCTATTCTCGCCCTCTGGACGATCACCATCGCCGCCCTGCTTGGCCTTGGTCGCCTATACCAAGGCCTGTTCTTTCGCCAACTCGCTACCTTACCGCCGTTCTACACCTTCTGGACGGGGTACGCGCTGACGCTGCTATTGTTGCAGCTGTGGCACTTCGTACGCCCGATCGATGGACTGACGCTGGCCGCGGCGTTGGCCCTAGGCGGTGCGGGGCTGCTGACGTCGCGTGCATGGGTCCGGGCCGAACTGACCCTGATCCGGGCCACACGCCCGACGTGGGTGCACGCCATCGGTGCCGTGATGGTGTTGTGGATGGCCAATATGGCGCTGGGTCCCGTCTCCAACTTCGACGGCGGCGCGTATCACATCCCTACCATCGTCTGGACGAACGCCCACCGCATCATTCCCGGCTTGGGCAACCTCCACGGCCGACTCGCGTTCAACTCCTCTAGTCTGCTGGTCGGTGCCCTGCTGAACGTGGGTCCCTTACACGGACGCACGTACCACGTGG
The DNA here is from genome assembly GCA_046327745.1 of Gemmatimonadaceae bacterium. Classification (GTDB taxonomy): domain Bacteria; phylum Gemmatimonadota; class Gemmatimonadetes; order Gemmatimonadales; family Gemmatimonadaceae; genus JABAQJ01. Next base: position 727,520 of record JAXLXV010000007.1, read on the forward strand.
TTGCTGGTGTGCTGCTCATTCCTGTGCTTCTGCATGCGTTAGGCGCTATCCGACGATTGGTGCAACCCAATCCCACTGCCGTCGCCGCCGACGCCTATGCCGCCACGATGTTTCTGCTCATGCTGTTTGCCACGCTGGCGCACGAACCCAGCAGTCTGGACACCGACCTCCCGGTCGGGCTGGTGCTGCTGGCCTGCGGAGAGTTGTTGATCCGCACCGCGCACGATGGCGGAGACGGAGAAGCCAACAGCCACTGGCGTCTGGCGATCCTCGCCATGCTCACCGCGGCGTCCGTCACGTTGAAGCTGAGCGCGGCCGTCATCGGATTCTCCATCGCTCTGGTGACGGCATGGACGTTCCGTCGCCTGATTGGCAGTGCGTGGCGCCGCCTGCTGCCCTCACTCTTGGTCCCCGTCCTGCTGGTGATCTCATGGATGGCGCGAGGCGTCGTGCTGAGTGGATACCCGTTGTATCCCAGCACCCTCCTTGCTATGCCGGTGCCTTGGCGCGTTCCGCTGGAGCAAACGCTCAGTGAAGCGGATTGGGTCACGTTCAGCGCGCGCATGCTCCTGCAGCATGACATTCCAGTGGATGGCAATTGGTTCCGGTTCTGGGTGAAAGGCTTGGGCATGAACCCGCAGGACGGCGTGATGTTGCTGCTGCCGATCCTGCTCACGATTATCGCCGGCTTGATGTGGTGGCGCGCGCGGGGGTCGTCACTCACCGCGTCCCCACGCGTGATAGCCCCATGGACGTTGTACGTGGCGCCAGCCGTGGGCCTGGCCTTCTGGTTCGCCGTCGCGCCGCACCCGCGCTTTGCTGTCGGCTCGCTGTGGATCGTGGCTTGTACCACGATGGGCCTTGCCTATGGCGCTCGCGCGTTGGATGACGCCGAGCGTGCACGGCGAGCAGGCAAGATTGCCCGCAACTTCACAGTGGTGTTTGGTACGCTGGTGCTGGTGCAAGCGATATTCGCTCCGGCCAAGATGTACGAGCGCATTGCCTGGATCGGCCGGTCCACGATGCTCGGCGGACTGGCCACACGGCCGGGTCCCGATCACGGGATGCATCCCATGGGGAGTTCTCGGTTGCTGCGCTACACCACGAATTCCGGCCTGAAGGTGGTCGTCCCCACCAGCAACAACCTCTGCTGGGACGCCCCATTTTGCACGCCACACCCATCGCCATACCTGAAGCTCCGCACCAGCGGCCGTGTGGTCGATGGTTTTGTGGCGGACAGCGACCGGTGGGAACCGGTTCGTTGGCCAGACCCACTCACGCCATTCTTTCCGTACTGGCGGTGCCTTCGCCAACCGCACGCTGCCGGCACCGACGCCGTGCGGGAGTGCGCCCTGTACGCCCTGAAAGTGCCAACAGACACCTTGAAGCAGGTGATTCTGTTGCAGGGAGGTGATACCTTGGGTATTGGTCCAGGCAACCGGGCGCGCCGCGCCAATGAGGACCGTTAGGCAAAACGTCGTTTCACCCGAGGCATCTCATGAAGGGCGCTGGACGTGTGTATTTGCTGCTTATCGCCGCGGCGACAAGCAGCGCCGGGGCGCAGGGACTTGGACTGCGGCCGGTCGCCATCACCCACGTGAACGTCGTCGACGTCTCGGCTGGACGAGTGGTGGCCGATCGCACCGTGGTGTTGCAGGGCAACCGAATCCAATCGGTGCAGCCGGCGGCCAGCGCCAAGTACGCAGACGGCGCTCGCGTGATCGACGGCCAGGGGAAGTTCCTGATCCCAGGCCTGTGGGACATGCATGTCCACGCCACCACACCCGGGCTGGATCGCCTGTTCCTTCCGCTGCTCGTGGTTCAGGGTGTCACCGGTGTACGCGAGATGTTCTCGCACGTGGAGTGGATGGACTCATCGCGCGCGCTGGTGCAACGCGGAGACATCATGGGCCCGCGCGTGATTGGGTCGGGCCACATTCTGGACGGTAAGCCAGCCATTTGGCCCGGGTCGGTTGGCGTTGGCTCCGCCGACGAGGCGCGTCGCGCCGTCGATTCGTTGCTGGACAAGGGGGCAGCGTTCATCAAGGTGTACAGCAGGCTCACGCGCGACGAGTTCTTCGCTGTAGCTGACGAGGCCAAGAAACGTCACGCCGCGTTCGCCGGACACGTGCCGTCGCTCGTCGGCGCCGGCGAGGCGTCGGATGCCGGCATGCTGACGATTGAGCACCTGCAACAGATTGCCCAGGCCTGCAGCTCGCGGGAAGACGAGCTGCTTGCCCAGTACACTGCGGCCGTGGCCTCACCCAAGGGATGGGACTCGGCCGGCGTAGTCGGGCGCGCGCAGGCGACGACCCTTGTGGACACCTACAGTGCGCCGCGGTGCACGGCGCTGGCGAAGCGCTTTATGAAGAACGGGACATGGATGGTCCCGACGCTTGCCGTCCTGCACTCGGTGGCGTACCTGGACGACACCACGCTGGCCCAAGACCCTCGCCTGAAATACGTGCCCAAGATGTTCGCCGGCATGTGGAATCCAAAGAACGATTTCCGATTCCGGATGCTGACGCCCGCCGATTGGGCAGCCCGCAAACGCGTGTACGAGCGCCAACTCGAAATCGCGAAACTGTTGCACGCGACGGGGGTACGGTTCCTCCCCGGAACCGACTTGTCCAATCCGTACATCTACCCCGGGTTCTCCTTGCACGATGAACTCGCGTCGTTTGTCGGCATCGGCTTTACTCCGGCCGAAGCGTTGCGGAGCGCGACGCTCGAACCAGCGCGTTTCTTCCACGCCACGGACTCCCTGGGAACCGTGGCGCCGGGAAAAATCGCCGACCTCGTGCTGCTGGAAGCGAATCCACTGCTCGATATCCGCAATACCACACGGATTCACACCGTGATCGCCAACGGCCGCGTGGTGTCACCGGAAGATCGTGAGGCCGTACTGAGCAAGGCGGCCCAGGGCCCACGTTAGGCAATTCACAGGGGAGGTTGGCATGCGCGCGCACATTCTCGCCTCGTTGGTGGCCATGGGAGCCGTGCTCCCCTTTCAGGTGACACCAGCGCAGAACACGGGGCCTGGACTGCGCGCCGGCATCGCGGCGGTTTCACAACCCGTCCTGATGGACACGTTGGCGCGGCCCTTCAAGATCATGGGAGAACGCGTCGCCATCCTTGGCGCACTCGTGGCGGCCTACGATTCACTTGGCATTCCGATGGACTTCAAGGACTCCAAAGTCGGCATCGTGGTGGCCGAGCGATTTCAGGTGCGAAGTGAGCTCAAGAAAGTGCCCTTGTCGAAGTACCTGGACTGTGGCCAAGGCTTCAATGGCGTCAACGCCAACGTGTACCGGCTCACCCTAGTCGTCGCCAGCTGGATAACCCCGCAAGCAGGCGATCCTTCGGAGATTCAGGTGGCCGTGGCCGGGAGTGGGCAGGACATGGCCGGAAGCAACGCGCAATCGGTCCTTTGTACTTCCAAGGGTGTGCTGGAAGAAGTGCTGGTGAACATCGCGAGGCGGCGGCTGAGCAACTCCGTCCGCGACTGATTCACGCCGCACGACCCATAAGGGAACGGGCCTATCCATCCCCTTTGCCAGACGAGGCAACGGGGAGCGGGCCAAGGTGAGCCCTTTTGAGCCGAGGCGGCGTTGCCGCAGGCGCAGGGGTGTCGTCTCTCGGATACCATGCTTCCCGCCGCCCCATCGCTCGGCACCACACCGGCTTCCGCTACGGCCGTCCAGATGTCGGAGGTGCTCTCCGCCCTGTCTCGGGCTCTGGACCTGACGGAAGGCCAGCCGTTAGGCCATTCCGTACGCGCCTGTGTCATCGGCATGCGTCTGGGTCAGGACGTTGGCCTGGATGAGGAGCACCTCGCGGCCCTGTACTATGCGCTGCTACTGAAGGATGCGGGATGCTCGTCCAATGCATCGCGTATGGCCGCCCTCTTTGGCAGCGATGACCAGCAGGTGAAGCCGCGGATGAAGGTGGTGGACTGGGACGATCGGATGCACCTGGCGGTGGAGACATGGCGCAACGCAGGGTTGAGCCGCCCGCTGTGGTCTCGGATGCAGTTCTTCCTGGGCATCGCGCGTCAGGAGAACATGACCAAGGACATCATCAGCGCCCGGTGCGAGCGTGGCGCCGATATCGCGCGGCGACTCGGCTTTCCAGATGCAACGGCCGAAGCGATCCGCTCCCTGGACGAACATTGGAACGGCCATGGCTATCCGGACGGGCAGCGCGGTGACGAGATCCCGTTGTTGTCCCGTATTCTCAATATCGCCCAGACCGCGGAAGTCTTCCTTGCGACCGGCGGTGTGGATAGCGCCATGCAGGTGCTGCAGGATCGGGCGGGACGCTGGTTTGATCCCGACTTGGTGGATCGCGTGCTGGACTGGCGGCACGACGCGGGGTGGTGGGGCGCCATGGTGACTCCCGAGGTAGAACGCGAGGTGCTCGCGCTGGAGCCGGGGCGTCGCCTGCGACTGCTCGACGACGCGGGGCTGGACCAGGTGGCCCTCGCGTTCGCCGACGTGATCGACGCCAAGTCGCCGTATACCTACAAGCATTCCTCGAACGTGGCGATGTACGCCAGCACGATTGGTGAAGGCTTGGGGTTTGATCACGCCGCGCTACGACAGTTGCGGCTGGCGGGACTCCTGCATGACATCGGCAAGCTGGGTGTGTCGAACCGCATCCTGGACAAGAATGGCCCGCTCGATGCTAGTGAGCGCGCGGCGGTGGACAAGCATCCGCTGTACACATGGGACATTCTGTCGCGCATTTCCGCCTTTGCGTCGTTTGCTCGTCAGGCGGCCACCCATCACGAAAAGCTGGATGGCTCGGGCTATCCTTGGGGCCTGCGCCGTGACGCGCTGGACGCGGCATCGCGTTCCTTGGTGGTGGCCGACATGTACGAGGCCCTCACGGCCAATCGTCCCTACCGGGCGGGCATGACGCCAGACGCCGCACTCGCGATACTGAACCGGGAACGAGCCACCAAGCTGGATGCCGTAGCGATCGATGCCTTGGCGGCGCGTGTGCTGACGCCCGACGGCACCAGCACGTTGTAGGCGCTTAGTCGCGCGGAACGGAAGCTGCGACCACGGCCCGAGCTGCCTTACGAACGCGCTTGTCTTCGTACAGCTGCAGGTCGGCCTGATCGAGCAACTGCTGGAGGTTTTTCGGATTCTCCAGGTCGAAGCGCGCCAGCCCACGCCCGATCGACAGCTTGAACGTTCGGTCCGGCAGGGCGTTGTGGGCCGCTAATCGCTCGTCGAGTCGATGTAGCAACACGTCGCCCGAGGGATCTAGGCAATTCACGGCCAGCGCCACGAACTCATCGCCACCAAGACGCCCCAGTACATCGCTGTCCCGGAAGGTTTCCCCGAGGATTTCGGCGACTTCCTTCAGGGCCTCGTCGCCAACCTTGTGTCCGTGCGTGTCGTTGATCGCCTTGAAGTCGTTCAAGTCGAAGTAGAGCAGGATGCAGTGGCCCGGGTTTTTGCGCGCGGCGTTCAGCGCCTGCTGCGCCAGCAGGAAGAACCCGCGTCGATTGTACAACTGCGTGAGTTGATCCTGGAGCGACATACGACGGAGCGCGTCCTCCGCTTCTTTGCGCTCGGTAATGTCGCGCATGATCGTCGAATGGTATTCCACGTCTCCATGCGCGTTGCGATGTGCGACGATGACTTGCGACACGGGGACTTCGGTCGCGTCGCGACGCCGCAGGGCAGTCTCGCCGCTCCAGACGCCATGGTCTTCGGCCGTCGGAATGCCAATCTCGCGCACCACGTCGCGCGCCCAGTCGGGAAACAAGTCGTCCAGACGTAACGCCCCGGCATTCGCGTCACCGATGCCCAGCATCCGTCGGCCGGCGCGATTCACATAGGGGACCGATCCGTCCGCTGAGCTGATCGCGACCAGGTCAGGCGTCGCCTCCAGAATCGCGATCAGTCGCGCCTGTTCCGCCTCACGAGTCTTTCGTTCAGTAATGTCCCGCACCACGCTGACCATGCTCCCGCCGGGAAGCAGCGTGATCGCGATCTCCGCCGGAAAGGTCTCGCCGGTACGGTTGCGTCCCAGGACCTCTCCGCGCCAGCGGTCGCCGGCCCACAGGTTCGGCAGCACGACGTCGTCGAAGCGTTGGAGCTGGACCTCATCGAAGAGCTTGCGCCAGGACTTCCCCTGCAAGTCTTCGCCCCGGTCATATCCGAACAGGTTGGCGTAGGCGTCGTTGACGAACTTGAATTCCTGGAAGGAATCGACGATCGCAATCCCGTCCTCGGTCGCCCCCACCGCCGCCGACAGCTGGTTCAGGCGCCGCGCGCCATGCCGGCGTGCGGTAATGTCGTGGGCGAGGGATACAAAGTGCGTAATGCGGTAGCGCTCATCCAGGACTGGGGTGATCGCCAGCTCCAACCACAGCGGGGTACCGTCTTTCCGATAGTTCAGGATCTCACCCATCCACGACTCGCCATTCCGAATGGCTTGTCGCATGGCGACGATCGTCTCGGGGTTGGTCTCTGGCCCCTGTAACCGCGCTCCCGGACGTGTTCCAATCATTTCGGCGAGCGACCATCCGTACAAACGCGTGAACGCGTCGTTGACCCAATCCACCTCGCCAGCTCCATTGGCGATGATCACGGCTTCTCCCGTGCGCCGCGCCACCAGCGAAAGACGCTCGAGTTCCTCGTGCATGCGACGCGATTCCGTCACGTCAACAAGCGTGGTCACCACACCCTTGGCGGGATCTCCGGGTTGATCGCGAAGGACGGAGGTGTGTACCGAGAGCCACGTGAGGCGCCCGTCGCCATGTTGCACACCCACCGTCGCTCCCGAAATCGGCGTGCCTGTCGCCAGCGTCACGCGGGCGGGATGCTCGGAAGGCGTGAGCGCTGTGCCGTCCGCAAAGAGCAATTGCGGCGCCCCGGCCCCGTCCAGGATCCCCAATCCCAGCAGTCGTTCGGCGGTGGGATTCCACTGCGTGAGATGCCCATCGGCATCGTGGACCAGCACACCGCATCCTAGACTGTCCATCGCTCGGCGCATTGCCTCGACCGAGGGACCGTCCGCTACCGTGGGATCGTGGATTGGTGCGCTTTGATCGAGCATGCGGACGCGGTCGTTTGTGCGGAGGCTAGGGCGATACCGCTAGCGCTGGACCCTGCTGAGGGTCCAGCTTCACTCCTCTGTTGTATTATCGGCTCCTCATTTCAATTCTTCACCGAGCCCCGCCGCTGGGGCCGCCGCCCTCGATTCCCTTCGCCCCGCTGACTTGCCCATGACCCGTCATCGAGCCCGCCTACGTCAGTTGCCTTGCCTCGCCACGCTGATTCTCGTCCCAATCCTTGGGACGACCGTCAGGGCCCAAGTCCCACAAAAGGTCTACGACGACATCGACCGGCGTGCCAAGGCGGTGGAACCGAAAGTGGTAGCGTGGAGGCGGGATATTCACGAGCATCCGGAACTGAGCAACAACGAAAAGCGGACCGCCAAGCTGGTCGCCGATCATCTGCGATCGTTAGGCATCGAGGTGCAAACCGAGGTCGCGCACACTGGCGTCATCGGCATTCTGCGGGGGGGCAAACCCGGCCCGGTGGTCGCCCTGCGCGCGGACATGGACGCCCTGCCCGTGAAGGAAGAGGTCGACTTGCCGTTCAAGTCACTGGCGAAGGGAGTCTTCAATGGCCAGGAAGTCAGCGTGATGCATGCCTGCGGACATGACAATCACGTGGCCATCCTCATGGGCACTGCCGAAGTGCTGGCAGGAATGCGCAGCGAACTGGCCGGCACCGTGAAGTTCATCTTCCAACCGGCAGAAGAGGGGGCACCGATCGGCGAGGAGGGAGGCGCCGAGATGATGATCAAGGAAGGGGTACTGGAGAATCCCAAGGTCGACGCCGTATTCGGCCTGCACGTCTTCCCGTATGAAGTTGGAAAGATCGTTTACCGCTCGGGACCACTGATGGCCAGCGGCGAAACGTATCGGATGGTGGTCAAAGGGAAGCAGACCCACGGAGCCCTTCCCTGGAACGGCGTCGACCCGATCGTCATTGCCGCCCAGATCATCCTTGGCTTTCAGACGATCATCAGCCGACAGGAGAACCTGATCACCTCACCCGCCGTCCTGACGATCGGCATGATTCGTGGCGGCGTACGGCAGAACATCATTCCCGACAGTGTGGAAATTTCCGGCACCATTCGCACCTTCAATGACGATATGCTGGCGGACATCCACGACCGAATGAAGCGAACCGCCGAGTCGATTGCTGCAGGGGCCGGCGGGAGTGCGCGTCTGGAGATGGTCGGGAAGGCGGGCCTCGTCACCTACAACGATCCGGCACTCGTCGAACGCATGGCGCCCACGCTCAAGCGCGTCGTCGGTGAAGACCAAGCCGGAGTTGGCGAGCTGACCACCACGTCGGAGGACTTCTCCTACTACCAGAAGAAGGTGCCGGGGATGTTCTTCTTCCTCGGCGTCACGCCCAGGGGGCAGGATCCGTCCAAGATCTATCCGAACCACTCTCCGCGGTTCTTCGCCGATGAAGGCGCGCTGCTTCCCGGCGTCCGGGCGATGACGAACGTGGCCGTGGACTTCCTGATGGGGCCGAAGAAACCGCTGCCGAAGGCGAACTAGGGCGTTGGGCCGGCGCCGGTCAGGCGCTGGGCCCGGTCGGCGCGAATCAGGGCGAGCCCCAGCAGGATCGCGCCGACCGTCACGCACGCATCCGCCACGTTGAACGTCCAGAAGCGCCAGCTGGTGGTCCCGATGTCAATGAAGTCCACCACGCCCCGAGACCAGCGCAACCGGTCAATCAGGTTGCCTAACGCACCGGCGGACACCAGGGCCAGGCCAACCACCTGCAGCCGGTCCTTCACGTCCGCCTTGCGATAGAGGTCGAAGAGCACAACGAGGACGGCCGCGGCGAGGACGCCAAAGATGTACCGGGAATACGGACCCAGCGACGTGGAAAACGCGGCGCCCGTGTTGTACGCCAGTGTGAATCGCACGGATTCCCCAATGACATCATGGGGCACATGGGGCACCTGCAGCCGTTCCACGATCAGGCGTTTGGAAGTGCAATCCGCCAGCACGAACACGGAGAGCAACGGCCAGTAGATCAACGGTTTCTTCAGCACGGTCATGCAGCGTCGGCGTTCGGCAGTGATCAGTGGACAGGCGGGAACATCAGGATGTCAACGCGGCCGACCCGGAAGTCCGAATCGGCCGCGTCGACCAAACAAAAGAAAACGCCTACGGCTTCTTGGCGAGCATGGCCTTGATCTGCTCCGGGATTTCCATCTCCTTGGCGTCCACGTTGTCCCACTCCCACGACGAGATGGTGATGACCTGCTGCTGACCCATCATCTCCTGCGTCATGGAGGTGGGCCGCTTCATCCCGCCAAAATCCTTGTAGCCGGAAAGGGTCGCCACAACCTCGATCTCCCCCATCGGGCTCTGCTGCTTGGTCTGCGTGGCCACCAGCAGGCCATCGGCGACGGAGAAGCAATCGTACGACACGCGGCCTGACTTCCAGGTGTGCTTGACCTTATAGCACTCCTGGCCGCCCATGGTGGTCTTCTCCACGGTCTCGGAGCTGGCGATATCGGGCGACGTACGGGTGTAGCTGGCGGCAGGATCCGCTTCCTGACGCATCGCTTCCAGTTCGGCCCCCTCGGCCACGCGCGGTCCGGTCATCGGATTCACGCTCCACGCCGAGGTGCCGTCAAATCCCGAGGTCATCGAGCCCATGCCCGGGATGTCGACCTTGGTGAAGATGATATTGGGGTAGATGTGCAGTATTTCCATGTTGGCGCTGATGCCGGCCGCTGGCATGTCCATCGTCGCCTTCATGCGCGACGACTTATGGGCCTTCCAACTTTCAGCACCGGTCGCCGCGACATACTTCGCGATCAGGTCCTTGGCTGCCGGCAGCGTCTGGCCGCGCATGACCGCGGGCGCCATTGCAGCTACAACAAACAGCGACGTACGAATCGCGCGATGCACGCGCGAAGACAGCTGTTGCATGTCGATCTCCAGTGGATGAGAGCGGGCGAGCCCGCCGTCGATTTGGGCTGGCGAAGCACGCCGCGCCACGGAATTTAGTACGTGCCGGGCGAGTGAAGGTTACGGAGTATTCGCCCGGGCCCGGTCCGTCCGGATCCAGCGGATGGCGGACTGGAGGGCAAGGTCCCGTCCGGCAATGAGATCCGGGCGCCGCACGGGCACGACCTCGTCGGGAATCACCCCGCGTCGGTCCAGCCGGGTTCCCCGCTTGGTGACAAAGTCGGCCACCGCGTACATCAAAACGTCCTGGTTGGGGAGTCGATACAACGTGGCGGGCAGGGCCTGCCCCGCCGTCGTATCCCCGAACACACGCGCCCGGCCCGCGTCCTGAAGACCCGCCGCGAACATTTCCGACGTGGAGGCAGAATGGCCATCGACAAGCAGCGCCAGCGCCCCCGCGTACGGGTCAACACGCCGTCCGTCCCCAGAAGCGTGCTGGGGAATGGAGACGTAGCGCAACTCGGTGTCCCGCGTGCGCAGGATGCCTAACGTGTCCTCTCGCGACATGAACCAGCCAGACGTTCCCATCACCATGGCCGCCACGCCGCCCAAGTTGCCACGCAAGTCCAAGATGATCCCCCGGCAACCGCGGAACTCCCGCACCGCCCGCTCGAACGGGGCAGCCAACACCGGCATCCAGCTCGAGAACCGGATCAGGCCCACGCAACCGTCAGGATCTAGGAATCGCTCGGTGGACAGCTGCGCCACGATCGGCGGCAGGTTTCCAAGCCGAACGATCTGCGCCGTGGAGGCCTCCCGACTCACCGTCAGCTGCATCTTTCGGTCGCTGGGATCCCGCACCGTCAGGTGAACGCCACTCCCTTCTTCTCCTGCGAACCGTCGCTGGACCGCCAACGCCGCGTATACGCCGGCGAGCCGACGCTCGAAGTTCCCCGCCGTGTGCGCCACACCGCGCAGGATCGCGGGAATATCCAGGGAGTCCACCCGCTCCACGATCCATCCTGTGGCAATCCCAGCGCGCGCCGCGGCTCCGTCAGCATCCACGTGAGTCACCACCATCGCGCCGGACACCAGCCGCACCTCCATGCCCAGATCACCGTACTCGTGACTGCCCGCGTGCCCCGAATCCGCGCCGGCAATGGCCTCGGCGGGAATGATGCCGTAGTGCGAGTCACCGAGCCTGGAGATGAGGTCTGTCAGAGCGGTTCGTACGTCGGCGACCGATCGCGCCCGCTCCACACGAGGGCGGATCTCCGCGCCGATAGCATTCCAATCCAACCCCTTCAGGGCCCGGTCGTAGTGCGTGTCGCGAATCAGGCGCCAGACGGTGTCGAAGGCAGCGACTGACAGCGCCGAGTCTGGGCGGGCCGTGGCGCTGGAGGGCGATTGGGACGGGAGCAGGCGCGCGCATCCGGTCGCTGCCAAGGCGGCGACAAGCACGGTGACCCTGAGGAAACGGCGTCGGAGGGGCATCTCCATACAGACGAGTCTGCATGGGATGGGTCATGGAGTCGGGCCTGACCCTTGTCCCCTTCTGCGGCTAGGCGCCCCACGCCTCCAGGGGCGCCTTCAGACCAGCGCGTCAGACGCGCTCCCCGCTCCCAATCCGTCCGCCGTGCGACGCCAATTCCATTGCCCGCTAGGCACTTAGACAGGATTCACCGTTCTAGGAGCGGGACTTCCCGGGCGTGCCGTTCACGACCCTACCGCTCGGGAAGGCCGTCCAAAAACTCCTTCAAGTACTTCCCCCAGATGGCGGGAATGGAGTGCGTCCCGTGGCCGCGGGTCTGTTCGGAGATCGGAATCAGGATGTATTTCGCGCCCTTCACCTGCGGGATCAGCTTCTCCATGAGGCCCAATTCTGGCGGGTTCACGGCGTCGTCCGCCGAGTTGATCGCCAGCACCGGCGTGGTGATCTGCGCCAGTTGGCTCGAAGGATCGTAGTCGCGCGACGCGTCGAAGTAGTACAACATGTCGTTGGCGTCTGTTGCAGCTGCGCGGGTGTCGATGTACCGGCGGATGAGTGAGTCAGCGGCGGCGCGTGTAGGAGCCTGTCGCTGCTGAACCAGCGGAGCGCTGGTCATCATGAAGAGCATCCCTTGGGCGGCGCGCAGTCCGCGGGGTTGGGTGCTGTACTCGCCGTTCATCCACTCCGGGTCGTCGCGAATGAAGTCCATGATCATCCGGCGCATCATGCGGTTCCGTCCGGCAATGGCCGTGGGCGCACAAGCGAGTGGCGCCGCGCCGTCGGCAAACTGCGGGTAGCGCTCCACCCACACCCAGGCGTGCATGCACCCCATGGAGGTCCCCATCACCAGCCGCAGGTGGTTGACTCCCAACCCCTCCGTGAGCAAACGATGTTGCAGCTGAACCATGTCGTCGTACGAATACTTCGGGAACTTCATCCGCAGTCCATCACTGGGCTTGCTGGATCCGCCGTGACCGATGTTGTCTGGCAGGATGATGTAGTAGCGCGCCGTGTCCAGCAGCTTGCCGCTGGCGAACAGCTCGCCACCGTACGTGGCGGAGAGAAATCCGCGCCCTGTGCCGCCCGTCCCATGGAGGATGAGCACCGCATTCCGCACCACGCCCTGCGCATCCCGGCGCGGCCTGCCTAACGTCGTGTAGTGCAACTTCACCTCGCCCAGCGTTTCGCCAGAGCCAAAGGTGACCTGCCGGGCGATGTAGTCTCCCTGCACGTCCTGCGCGCGCAGTGCGTGCAGACATGCACCGCCCGCTATGGCAGTCGTGAGCAGAAGGACGCGCCGGAGCAGGCGGTAACTCGGAACGAGTAGCATGCGGCAATCGGTTGAAGGGGCGCGGAATCGTGCGGAGTGTGACAATACGTCGCGATATCCGCACTGGCTACGTCCGTGGCGGGCTCCCTTCGCTCCGATTCGCCGCGTAACGTCTGTAGAGGACTTGAAGCCTAAGGGGCGCGACCGGCGCGCCTTGGCGATGGCGTGCTAGACCGCCACTCGGGCGCGCCGTGACCACTTCTTCTTGGCCTCGCCGATGGCGCGCGTGAATTCCACCTTGAATCGCATGGGCGAGTACGTGGTGCGAATGAGGTACTGGCCGCGCTCTCCCATTTCCTTGGCAAGGTCCGGGTCGGCGAGCAATTCATCGGCTCGACGGCGCATCTCCTCGGGGGTGTCGCAGATGTACCCGGTTCGACCATGCTCCACGATCGTCGTGGGGTGTCGGTTGGTGAGCACGGGGAGGCCAGCGGCCATCGCCTCCAATGTCGACATGTTGAATCCGTCTTCGTACCGCGGATCCGCCGTGTGGACGTAGAACCGATGACGCGCGAACTCCTGCTTCAGGGCATCCCAGCTTTCCGCCGCCTCGACGTTAGGCATGTCGGGGTTGTGACCGACCAGCTTCATTGGCACGCCGGCCAAGGCGGCTTCGTGAAAGTCCCAGGCCAGAAACACGCGCTTGGACGTAATGTGGTTCGCCACGCGCAGCCCGCACGCCAGTTCGCCGGTGTGCTCGCTATACGCTTCGGGGTCCGCCGAGTTCTGTACGATCGCGTGCGTCACTCCCCAACTACGCGCCTTCATTCGCGAGATGGCGATTGCATGACCGCCGACGCTGGCCAGGTACGTGTTCAACGTCGCGCGCATGTCTCTGGGGTCAAAATCAGCGTCCTGCTGCGCCATGCGCCCTTCCAGCGTCTCGTGCAACACCAGAAGCTTGGGCGCCGCAATCGACTTGGTATCCAGCAGGTCCGTGATGTTGTGGTTTACGACGCAGTCATAGCGAGCGCCTTTGGCAAGTACCTCGGGCAGCGTCGTGAGCCGGGCATTCGCCGGCACTGGTCGCATGCGCGTGTCCCACCCGCTCGTGTATCGGCCACTCAGGCCCACCACGATGTCCAGTTCTGCATCGAGAATGCCCAACTGGTGTACCCACGCTTCGTGGCAATTGAGGACGAGAATCTTCACGCCGTAAGGACGCTCCAGCGCATCGCGCGTGACAGTGAAAACGCCGGCGACCGGAGTTGTTGCGCCACCGTGCTACACCTCAGCGTTTTGTGGTCGTCGTGGATCTCCATGCGGCACTTCGTACCCATGAAATCCGGTCGATGCCTCCTGCGGCCCGGCGCTTTTTTCCGCCGCGTCGCCGACTTCCGGCTGCTTGGCCAGGGCTCGCGTGACACCGTGCAATTCCGGCGACGGCGGCATGTGATCGGCGTCGCAGTTGCCGGAGGTCGCGCCGTGCCTAACGCATGGTCCGCCCCAGTGTTCGTCGCGTGCGCTTGCTTCCTTGATAGTGGCCGACTAAGGTGCGCGGATGCCTAGGTCTTTCCCCGCCCTCCGTGCCGTCGCGCTAGCCTGTCTGGCGCTGACATCGGCCGCGCCGTTGGCCGCCGTCCCCGTCGCCGACACGCACAGTCGTCAAACGCAGCAGTCCACGAAGAAACAGAAGCGGACTAGCACCACACGAAAGTCGGTACCCAAGGCCAAGGCCAAGCGCGATACCACCCCTCCGGCTCCCAAGCCGAAGGTGTGGCCGGTGAAGATGCCGGACGTGCTGCCTGGCTCCATTCTTCCCGCCAAACGGATTGTCGCCTACTACGGAAACCCCCTGTCCAAGCGCATGGGGATTCTGGGAGAGGTAGAGCCGGACGAGATGTTACGGCGGCTAGACCGCGAGGTATCCGCGTGGACGAAGGCGGATTCCTCAACACCGGTGATACCTGCCCTCCACCTCATCGCGGTCGTGGCGCAGGGGAGCGCCGGTTCCGACGGCATGTGGCGCGCGCGGATGGGCGATGACCTCATCGAGAAGGTCTATGGTTGGGCCCAAAAGCGGAACGCGCTGCTCTTCCTGGACATCCAGGTGGCGCACTCCACCCTGCAGGCGGAGTTGCCCAGGCTGGAGAAGTACCTGTCGCGACCGAACGTCCACCTGGGCATTGACCCCGAATTCTCCATGAAGACGGGACATGCGCCGGGCAAACGTATTGGGACATACGATGCGCGCGACGTGAATTACGCCAAGGAGTGGCTGGCGGGCCTGGTGGACAAGTACAAACTGCCGCCGAAGGTGTTGGTCGTTCACCGCTTCACTCGGCCCATGCTGACCAACGCCAGCAAGATCACGCTCGACCCCCGCGTGCAGGTCGTGATCAATATGGACGGGTGGGGCCCGCCCTTCTTAAAGAAGGGCTCGTACGTGAACTACGTGTACAGCGAGCCCGTGCAGTACACCGGGTTTAAGCTGTTCTACCATAATGACACAAAGAGCGGGCACGCCTTGATGTCTCCATCAGACGTGCTCGCCCTCTTTCCGCGCCCGCTCTACATCCAATACCAGTAGGGGGGCGTCTGCTGGTTGGCCGCGGCGCCTTCGCCGCGGCCTTACCCGACGGCGGCTACCGCCAGTTGCTTCCCGTTGGTGCGTCCGTGACTGTTGGCGCTCGCCAACACGCGTTGCAGCTCACCACGGTCTCGGCACATGTCCGCGAGCGTGAATCGCTTGAGCGTGGTGAAGAAGGCGTTTAACGCCTCATCCACGGCATTGGAGAGCTGACAGACCGACGAGATCGGGCATGGTGCGTCCGTGCCATCCAGGCACGGCACGATCGCCAGGTTCTCCTCGGTGGAGCGGATGACGTCCGCGATGTTGATCTCTTCCGGCGAACGCGCCAGGCGCAACCCGCCGTTTCTTCCGCGGATCGTTTGCACATAGCCCAACTGGGACAGCCGCTTGATCACCTTCAACAGGTGGTCTTCGGACATCGACATACGCCGCGCAATCTCGCCGACCGTTGAAATCGGCTTGTCAGAGAGCCCAAGGAACATCAGGCATCGCAGGGCGTTGTCGGAGAAACGGGTCAAACGCACAGTTAGCTCCTTTCGACGCCGTGCGAGTGAGAAATCCTTTATGGCGTCGCTGGAGATAGCATCGCCATGCAATCCTGTGTCCGCCGTCAGGCATTTCCCGACGTTTCTTCAGAAAAGCCTCGACAAACAATCCCGAATTCCCCCACATCCCAATGTTGCAACTGAAACGAAGCTTTCGTGCGTCGTCGCGTTGCACCCCGCAATGCGCCGTCGCCGTCCCACTCATCAATCAGTTTCATAGCCCTGAGGTCACCCTCTATGTCGCTCACTCGCAGATCCGGAGCGCTGGCCGGTGCTGGAGTGGCTCTCCTCGCCGCCTTCTACACGTACGCATGCGCACCATCCACCAAGGCCGCTGGCGCTGGAGCCAGTGATGCGCCGTCACGCGTGTATGTGCCGCCCGGCACCTACGACGAATTCTACGCGTTCATGTCGGGCGGCTTCTCTGGCCAGGTTGGTGTGTACGGCCTGCCCTCCGGGCGCCTGCTGAAAGTGATTCCGGTGTTCTCTCAGAATGCAGAGAACGGCTACGGCTACAACGAGGAAACCCGGGCCATGTTGCAGACGTCACATGGCTTCGTGCCATGGGATGATACGCACCATCCTTCGTTGTCCATGACGGACGGCAAACACGACGGACGCTGGCTGTTCATCAATGCCAACAACACGCCGCGTTTTGCGCGAATCGACCTCAGCACCTTTGAGACCATCGAGACGTTGGAAGTGCCGAACACCGGCGGCAACCATGGGTCGCCATTCACCACGCAGAACAGCGAGTACGTGATCGGTGCCACGCGCTTTAGCGTGCCGATTCCGCAGAAGGACGTGGCCATCGCCGATTTCGCCAAGGAATTCAAGGGCACCATCTCCTTTGTGAAGGCAGACGAAGCCGGGAAGATGGACGTGTCGTTCCAAGTCCTGGTGCCAGGGTTCGACTATGACCTGGGTCGCCCGGGCAAGGGCCCGTCCCATGGCTGGGTGTTCTTCACCAGCTACAACACCGAGCAGGCATACACCAAGCTGGAAGTCAACGCGTCCAAGAACGACAAGGACTACATCATCGCGTTGAACTGGAAGGAGCTGGAGAAGTGCGTGGCCGGTGGAAAGGCGACGGCGATGCCGGCGAACTACTTCCACAACTACTACGACGTCAACACCCACACGGCGACGTCAGAGAAGAAGAGTGCGGTGAAGGTGATCACGCCGAGTGCCTGCCCAGGCAGCGTGTACTACCTGCCGACGCCAAAGTCGCCGCACGGCGTCGACGTCGACCCAACCGGTGAGTACATCGTCGGCGGCGGCAAGCTCGCCACGGCCATTCCGGTGCACTCGTTTACGAAGTTCCAAAAGGCCATTGCTGACAAGAAGTTCGACAAGGAAGTGGACGGCATCCCGGTCATCAACTACGAAGCCACGATGTTCTGCGAAGTGCAGAACCCGGGACTTGGTCCGCTGCACACGGAGTTCGACGGCAAGGGCAACGCCTACACCTCCGTCTTCATCACCTCTGAAATCGTGAAGTACACGTTGCCGGGTTGCCAAGTCGTGGATCGCGTACCGACCTACTACTCGATCGGGCACCTGCTGGTCCCCGGTGGCGACACCCGACAGCCGTACGGCAAGTACGTCATCGCGATGAACAAAATCACGAAGGACCGCTACTTGCCCACGGGGCCGGAGCTCACGCAGTCGGCGCAGCTGTACGACATCTCGGGCCCGAAGATGAAGCTGTTGCTCGACTTCCCGACCATCGGCGAGCCGCACTATGCACAGGCGATCGACGCCAAGCTGATCAAGGACAAGCAACTCAAGTTCTTCAAGCTGACGGATAACAAGCACCCGTTTGTCGCCCGGGCCGAGAGCGAGATGAACGTGATGCGTCAGGGGAAGACGATTCATGTGAAGATGACCGCGATCCGCAGCCACTTCGCGCCGGACAACATCCAGGGCGTGCAGGTTGGCGACACGGTGCTCTTCCATGTCACGAACCTGGAACAAGACTGGGACGTGCCACATGGCTTCGCCGCCATGGGAACGACCACCGACGCCGAGTTGCTGGTCATGCCGGGTCAGACCCGCACGCTGAAGTGGGTACCGAAACAGCCGGGCGTCTATCCGTTCTACTGCACCGACTTCTGCTCGGCGCTGCACCAGGAAATGCAGGGGTATGTTCGCGTGAGTCCCGCCGGCAGCAGCACGCCAATCGCCTTCTCGGTTGGCAAGCCGGCTCAGGTCGCCGCGAAGTAGTGATGGACCTGGCGGGGCGACGCCTGTCGCCCCGCTTTTACTTTTTCTCTTGAGTTCGAGGCTGTCCCATGACGTTGACCATGCGCTCCCGCGTGCTGCTGACGATCGCGGCGTTGCTGCTGGCAGCGACTTATCTCCTGCCGCTGTGGTCTGTGACGCTGCAGGCGCCCCAGTATCCCGAAGGGCTTGGGATGCGGATTTGGCTAAACACGATCGCCGGCGTCAAGCCGAACGATCTGGACAACATCAACAACCTGAACCATTACATCGGGATGAAGCGCATCATCCCCGAGTCGATTCCAGAGTTGCGGCTGATGCCGATTGGCGTGGGCGTGCTGGTGGCTTTAGGGCTGGTGGCTGCTGGACTGGGCCGTCGCGCCTTGGCGCGCCTGTGGGTAGGCGTCTACCTCGCGGCCGCCGTGGCGGGCCTCGCGGATTTCTACCGCTGGGAGTATGACTACGGTCATAATCTCGACACGGAAAACGCCATCATTAAGGTGCCCGGGATGAACTATCAGCCACCACTGATCGGCTCACGCCAGCTCCTGAACTTCACGGCCTCGTCGTTCCCGGCCGCGGGGGGATGGGCTGCGATCGTGGCGTTAGGGCTCGGTGTGATGGTTGTTTTGTCGGATCGCCGGCCGCGAGGATCGGCGCTTCGCGTGGAAGCAGCAAGTCCCAGGGCCGTTTCGCTCGTTGCCTGAGGATGCGTGCCGTGAAGGGCCTCGGATGGCTCGCCAGTGCACTTCTGGCGATAGGTTGTGGTGGCGGTCCGAGGCCCCTGGTGGCAGGAACGGACGCCTGCGACTTCTGTCGCATGGGTGTCGCCGATGTTCGATATGGAGCGGAGGTCGTCGCCCACACGGGTCGCGTGTACGTGTTTGACGCCGTAGAATGCGCGGCCTCATGGATGCTCACTTCGCCACTCGCCCAGCAGGACAAGGGGGTCTGGGTGGCGGACTTCTCGACCGGGAATCTTGTGGACGCGAGAACGGCGCTGTTCGTGAAGGGAGGCACGCTGCACTCGCCAATGGGCCGTTCCATCACGGCTTTTGCTCCATCCCTGGCACCGGCGGCGCTGGCCACGCGCTACGGCGGTGAGGTGCTTCGCTGGGACGAGGTGGTCGCCTTTATTCGGGCCCAGGGAATTCCGGAGAGCCACCCTACAGCGACGTCGCCGTCAGCCGCAACGTTTGGCGGTGGTTCCTAGGATGTGTCGGGTCATCCCTTGCGTGGCCGCGTCTTTGGCAGCCATCCTGGTCAGCGCCATGCCGCGCCCGGTGGGCGCCCAGACGCTTCGCGTCCAACCGAGTGGCCCTTATCGCACGGTGCGCGACGCGGTAGCCGCCGCCCAACCCGGGACGACGATCACCGTGGCTCCCGGCACGTATCACGAAGGGGCCCTGCGCATCGACAAGCGACTCACCTTGGTTGGTGAGGACGCCGCCATCTTCGACGGGGACGGCGCGCACACGGTGGTGGAGGTCGTGGCCGATAGCGTGACGATTCGGAACATCGTGGTGCGCAACACGGGGTTGAGCCAGACGGAGGACCGCGCTGGCATTCGAGTGAGCGGCGCACGCAACTGCCACATTGAGCACGTGCGATCCGAGGGCAACCTGTTCGGCATCTACCTGGCCAGCACCAAAGACTGCGTGGTGCGGGACAACACGGTGGTCGGCACGGGCGTTTCCCAGACCCTGCAGGGCAACGGCATTCAGGTGTGGCAGAGTGAACGCCCCGAGATCGCCGGGAACGTCGTGGAGCAGCATCGCGACGGCATCTACTTCGAATTCGTGACGCGTGCCGTCGTCCACGACAACACCAGCCGGCACAACCAGCGGTACGGCATGCACTTCATGTTCTCGGACGACTGCCGCTACGAGCGAAACACGTACCGGGAAAATGGCTCGGGAGTCGCCGTCATGTACTCGCATCGCGTGCACATGCTTGGCAACCAATTCGAGCACAACTGGGGTAGCGCGGCCTACGGACTGCTGCTCAAGGACATCAGTGACAGTGAAGTGCGCGAGAACACCTTTCGCTCGAATTCGATCGGGTTGTACTTGGAGGATTCGAACAGGAACGCCGTCAGCGGCAACCTATTTTCGGAAAACGGGTGGGCTCTGAAGCTCTTGGCGTCGGCGCAGGACAACCGGCTGACGCGCAATACCTTCCTTGGGAATACCTTTGACGTCGGTACGAATTCCCGGCAGGCGTTCAGCACGTTCGACGAGAACTACTGGGATCGGTATCGCGGCTACGACCTGAATCATGATGGACATGGGGACGTGGCGCACGCTCCGGTGCGACTCTTCGCCCTGATCGTGGAGCAGTCGCCGCCGGCCATGATTCTCTTGCGGAGCATCTTGGTGGACGCGCTCGATCTCGTTGAGCGGGTGATGCCGGTGCTGACGCCCGAGGGCTTGGTGGACCAGCGACCACTCATGCAGCAACCGGCCGTCACCACGGCCCGCCGGGAGGATCGGCCATGATCGAGGCACGCGGAGTCACGAAGTCGTACGGCCGCCTGAACGTGCTGCAAGGCGTAGACCTGGACGTCGAGGGCGGCCGTATTACGGCGATCGTCGGCCCCAACGCCTCCGGCAAAACGACCTTCAACAAGATTATTCTCGGCCTCGTGCGCCCGGATGCCGGCACCGTCAGCTTCGACGGACATCGGATCAACGGCGCATCGGAGTATCGCGGGCGCATCGGGTATATGCCGCAGATTGCGCGCTACCCGGAGAACCTGTGCGCGCACGATGTCCTGGCGATGCTGACCGATCTTCGTGGCGCTCACGTTCCACGGGACGAGGAACTCGTCGAGCTGTTTCAGCTGGACGCCGTCATGCGGGCGCCCCTGCGCACCCTGTCTGGCGGCATGCGCCAACGCGTCAACGCCGCCGTTGCATTCCTCTTCCGCCCCGACCTCTTGATCCTGGACGAACCCACCGCCGGACTGGATCCCATCTCCAGCTCGACGCTGAAGGACAAGATGCTACGCGAGCGAAGCAACGGACGTACGTTCATCATCACGTCGCACGTCCTGAGCGAACTCGAGGAGCTTTCCGACCGCATCATCTTCCTGCTCGACGGGCGTGTCCGGTTCACCGGCACGCAACGCGCCCTCAAGGAGAGCACGGGCGAGGCCACCCTCGAACGAGCGATTGCGCACCTGATGCGAAGCTCACCGGCCCCAACGTCGACACCGGTCCTGTCCATCACCGGACGAAAGGCGCGCGCATGAAGACCATTGCCAAGATCGTGCGTTTTGAGCTGGCGAATGTGGCAAGGAATCGCTGGGTCATCGGCTATGCCCTTTTCTTTTTCGTCGTCAGCGATGTCTTGTTGCGGCTGGGTGGCAGCGCCCCGCGGGCATTGCTGTCCCTCATGAATGTCGTGCTGCTGCTCATTCCGCTGGTGACGATCGTCTTCGGCACCATCTATTGGCACAGCTCCCGCGAATTCACGGAATTGCTGCTCACACAACCGGTGCAGCGGAATTCGCTGTACCACGGACTCTTCGCCGGGCTCGTGTTGCCACTGTCGGCGGCGTTCGCCGCCGGAGTGACCGTGCCGCTCACGCTCCACCGGGCCATTACATCGGAGACGGTCGTTCCCCTGGCGTTGATGCTGGTGGCCGGGGTGGCGCTGACGGCCATCTTTGGGGCGATGGCCGTGTTGATCGGTGGCCTGGTAGAGGACCGCTTACGAGGGCTGGGCGTGGCGCTGGGGGTATGGTTGCTCCTGACGATCGTCTACGATGGTATCGTGCTGGCCGTCACCGTGGCCTTTGCCGACTATCCCTTGGAAGGCCCGATGTTGGCCCTGACCTTCCTGAACCCCATTGACCTTGCGCGCGTGCTGCTGGTGCTGCGCTTTGACGTGTCGGCGCTCATGGGCTACACGGGAGCGATCTTCGCCCGAACGCTCGGCGGTGGGACTGGCACGCTGCTGGCCTTGACCGGCTTGTTGTTCTGGATGCTCGTCCCCGGCCTGTTTGCGCTACGCGCGTTCAAGCGAAAGGACTTTTAAGCGGTACCTTACGCCCCTTGTCATACCAACGCCGGACTCGTTCTTTCCTGTTCTCTCCACGGAGTCACTCGCTCATGCGTCGATCTTCCTTTCTCTCTACGGCGGCGGTCGCCGTCACCACACTGGCAATCATGGCGTGCGGAGGCGGCGGCGAGCAGAAG
>JAXLXV010000070.1:0-1409 GCA_046327745.1 Gemmatimonadaceae bacterium
GCTGCGCCCACACCGTCCAGCGCCGTCGGAGTCACGGCGGTTGGCGAAGGCGAGCGCTGCTCCAGCGTGGGTCCGCGCCCTGGAGCTTCCGGTGCCCGCTCGCAGCCCAACATGGCGATGGCAAAGCAGAATGCCGCTGCGGCGCCCCGCCGACCGAAGGCAAGTTCGCGAAGGAATGTCCCTCTCCGGCTAGGCGGCCACCCAGAGTTCAACGACTTCGCCCGTCGGGCCACGTGGGCACGTGCAAGATGCCGGGACTGCTGACCATTGGCCATGCGAGTGGCGACTGGTACTGACCGGACGGATCCTGCAATTCGAGGTGCAGGTGATTGCCTCTGCAGTGCCCAATGCAGCTTGCGCCGCCGAGACTCTCGCCTTGCGACACATATTGACCAGCCCGTAGGTTGACGGGAACCCCGTCCATGTGAACATACGCTGTACGCCATCCGCCCGGATGCTCGATAACAACACGGGTGGAAGTTTCACCCTCGCCGCCCTCATACACCGAGCCGATGACGACTTCCTTGACGATCCCAGAACGAATCGCCGTTACATTCGTCCCTAATGGCGCTCCAATATCCTGACCATTGTGCCCCGGATAAGAGCCCGGTCCACCCCAGACGACTCCATCCCCACCGAGACCAAGTCCACGATAGCCGAAGGCGTACACACTGGATGGCCCAAGATTGAACAGGACTCCTGCACCGATCATGGGGTTGCCAATCGGCGCTGGCCCATACGATCCGCACGCCTCACCGCACATCCCATTGCGGTCCGTCCACAGCACCGGATTGCCGCTCGCATACCCGTACCGCTGGTCGAACTCGATCGGGTCCTTCGAGATGAAGCGCCCGGTCCCTAGGTCGAGGTACCGAGCCCTCAGGAAGTAGTACCCCGAGTCGCCCGAGGCACCGTCTTCCTGCTCGCCGGTGAACTTCCAGGGGCTCGCGTTGGTGCCGGTGCGCGCGAGGACGGCCCCGAACACGTCGTACGAGTAGGTATCGGTGACCGCGCCAGCGCCGTTCGTCAGGTCCGTCGTAGACCCCAAGCCATCCGTCGAGAAGTAGGTCTGGTTGCCACCGCCGTCCGTGCTCGAAATCAGGTCGAGGCCGTACACCAGCGTGCTCGTCCCGTCCTGCAGCACCAGCGGGAGCTTCGAGGCCACGTCGTACACGTACGTCGTCGTCACGCCGTTCACGGTGTGACTCCGCCTGACCCCATTGCCGTAGTACACGCTGCTGGAGGTCACCCCACCCACCACCGACTGCGTGAGCCGGTTCTCGTGGTCCGAGGTGAACGTGTCGGCGCCCCGCGTGATCTGGTTGCCGTTGGCGTCGTAGGTATAGGCGTTCGTCCCGTCCGAGGTCAGCTCGTCGGCGTTGTCGTACGTGTAGGTCGCCGCGTTCTTC
>JAXLXV010000071.1:0-1345 GCA_046327745.1 Gemmatimonadaceae bacterium
GACCTTCGTCGCCGGCGCGCCGTGCACCATCGTGTAGGCATACTCCACGCCCATGCCATAGGCGCCGCAATGGGTCTTCACGATGTCCATGATGGCGTCGTAGGTGTCGCGCTGAGCCCAGTCGCGCTGCCATTCGAGCATGGTGGAGAGCGCCGTGACGGGCTTGGCGCCGGCCTGGATCACACGCTTCATGGCGTTGTCGTGGGAGAGCTGGCTGATGTCGCCGCAGCAGTCCTCGACGACATAGACCTCGTAGCCGTCATGGATGGCCTGGATGGTCGGCAGCGCGACGCAGGTCTCCGTCCACAGGCCGGCCAGCACGATCTTCTTCTTGCCAGTCTTCTCGACGGCGGCGACGAAGTTCTTGTCGTCCCACGAGTTCATGCTCGATCGCTCTATCAGCGGCTGCCCGGGAAATACGGCCAGGACCTGCGGCCACATGTTGCCGCTGAAGCTCTTGGTCTCGACCGTCGACAGCACCACCGGCACGTCGAACACCCGCGTCGCCTTCGACAGCGCGACGACGTTGTTGATGATCGCCTGCCGGTCGAAATTGGCGACTCCGAACAGCATCTGCGGCTGGAAGTCGATGAACGTGACGACGCAATTGTCGGGTGTCAGCAATCCCTTTTCCGTACGCTTCATGCGAGGCATCGGGCTTTTCCCTCTCGGTTAGATGGTTGCGGCATGATCGGCGCGCCGGCTCCTAAGCAGGGTTTACTTGAAGGTGCCACACTCGAGTTTGTCACCCCCGCGAAAGCGGGGGTCCAGGGCAAGCGACGGAGCGGTGGCCCTGGATTCCCGCTTTCGCGGGAATGACAGTGTAAGTGTGCCCCAATCCATGAATCCCTGCTTAGTCGCGGATGAAGGCGAGCAGGTCGGCGTTGATGGTCTCGGCCTCCGTGGTCGGCATCCCATGCGGAAAGCCCTTGTAGGTCTTCAGGGTGCCGTTCTTCAGCAGCTTGGCCGACAGCGGCCCCGAGTCGGCATAGGGCACGATCTGGTCGTCGTCGCCATGCATCACCAGCACCGGCACCGTGATCTTCTTCAGGTCCTCGGTGAAGTCGGTCTGGGAAAAGGCGACGATGCCGTCGGAGTGGGGCTTGGCGCCGCCCATCATGCCCTGGCGCCACCAATTCCAGATGACGGCCTGCGACGGTTTCGCGCCGGGCCTGTTGTAGCCGTAGAACGGTCCGGATGCGATGTCGTAGTAGAAGTTCGCGCGGTTGGCGGCGAGCTGCGCCTGAAACCCGTCGAACACCTCCTTGGGCAGGCCGCCCGGATTGGCCGGTGTCTTCACCATTAGCGGCGGCACGGCGCTGATGATCGCCGCCTTGGCCACACG
>JAXLXV010000072.1:0-1341 GCA_046327745.1 Gemmatimonadaceae bacterium
GGCTACTGTCACCGGAGTCAGCCCGGGAGACCTGGCCCGGGTTTGTCCCGCAACTCGAGCTGGGCCCCCTTCCGAGCCCAGGCACGTGGCCCCCGTCCGGGGACCGCCGCACGCTCCGCGCCGGAGAAGACGTTGCCCGTGGAGAGGATCGAGATTCGTCGACTTCAAGACCTGGTTCTTTTCCGAACGCGTCGCAGCGCTGCGCAGCAAAGCCCGCGCCCGCAAGCCCCCGGTGCACCCCAGCTATCGTCACGCCCTGCTGGCGGTCTGGGCCTTCCAGTAGGCCGCACGAGTCACGGCGCCGGGCAGGCTCCGCTCCCCGGCACCCCGATGCCTTGGTCGTCGACCGCGCGCTCTTCGTACTCGCCAGGCGCCGGCCTCGACGGTGCCCCCACGAAGTCAAGCTCAAGATGGGCAACCATCCGCGAAATCATCGGGATCATCGGACGCGCCATGCACAATGACTAGCATGGCCGCTTGCATACCATCGCCCTCCTGGCCCCCGCAAGGAGATTGCGTTGATACGCGGAACATCACTTCGATCCTCTGCTCGCGGCAGGGCTTGCACCCGGCTCCGACCCGATCTTCGCTGTGGCACCGAACCAACCCTGGCAGGGGAATCGGCTGTTCGCGTACCACGTGAGCTGCGGCGCATTTGCAATCTGGGACCTGTTGCCGCCGCCCCCTGGGGACCTCTTTCATGCGCCGACGGGGATCGAGATCAATGGGCGCGGTGAGTTGCTGGCCGCAGTGATCGAGCCGAACGACACGCGCGTCTTCTACAACTTCGGGTTTACGGGGCTCGGGCTGCAGACCTTCACCGCGGCCGTGGCGACCGCCCCCGGAGAGTTCGACGGCGACATCGCAATCGGGAGCGATTTCTAGCGCACCGCCGTCGAGATGCGCGAGCATGCGACGGTGTGCCCGGATGCTCGCGCGAGCGGGGTCGGGTTACGACTCCAGCGGCAGGCTCGTGGGGGCTCTTCAGGGGAAGGTCACCTCAGCCGTTCGCACGTTCGCCACCCAGCGGATCGTCTTCCCGACCTCCCCAGCCACGACGAGACGGAGCGTACCGCTTCCGATCGAGACCTGTGGGTTCCAGGCCGCGGCGTCCTCGTGCACGACGGTGGGAAATAGGGGAGAAAGCGTCGTCACGATTCCGAACCGCGTGATGTATCCCTGCCACGTGTACACGCCGACCTGGCCCCCGTCGGAGCGGCCGACCAGCAGGATGTCGAAGGCCTTCGTCTGGTTCTGCTCGACCGTGATGCGGCTGCTCGTACCGTCCAGGAACAGCTCGGTGAAGCTCGCGTCGGTCGTGACGTTGCGGAGGACGTAGAG
>JAXLXV010000073.1:0-1326 GCA_046327745.1 Gemmatimonadaceae bacterium
ATGGTGGAGTTCGTGCCGGACGCGAGGTATGTCTGCTGAGACGCCCCGTTGCAGTCGCCAGCCACGTCGGAAAGCATGAGGGTGTAGTGGAAGTACGCAGTCGAATTGACGGAGTCATTCCAGGTCACGGTCAACGTGACTTCCCAGTCGCTGCCGTTATTCGTAACAGACCCCGCGGACACCGTCGGAGTGTTTCCGGTGAGGGCCTCGACCCCGGACGGAAAACCACCGCCCCATTCGCCAAGTCCGAAATAGTTCGCGAAGAAGGGGGTGCAGGAGTCGACCTTCTTGAACCGCACCTTGACGGTGCTGTCACAGTTTCCGGCGCCGCTCGTGCACGTTCCGAGGAAGCGGAAATTGATCTTGTCGCCCTCGGCGTACGTGAACGTGTTTCCGTTTTGGTACGTCCCGGGATTGCGTTCGCCCTGAACGTTGGAGTACGTCACCACCGGATCCGTGAATGTCGTGCTCGCGAGCACCGCCCCGTCCGACTCCCGCGCCGCCGTGACGGTCCACGTCTCGGCAAACGTGCTCAGAAGCAGCGCATCTGTCACGGTGCCGTCGCCGGCCGTGGTGAGCGAATGCTGGGCATACGCGCCCGGGACGTTGACGCCGCCGGTCGATCCCTGCCACGTCATCGTGATCGCTTCGCCGCACGGGAAATCCGTCCCGTTGACCTCGGCCACCGTTCCGAACAGGAACTCGAACTGGGTCGGTGCCAGCGCCGGGTTCGGCGCGAGGCAGTCGCCCGCTGGTGCGGCCTGGG
Organism: Gemmatimonadaceae bacterium; assembly: GCA_046327745.1. Taxonomy (GTDB): domain Bacteria; phylum Gemmatimonadota; class Gemmatimonadetes; order Gemmatimonadales; family Gemmatimonadaceae; genus JABAQJ01. The sequence continues at coordinate 767 of JAXLXV010000073.1, forward strand.
TGGTGCGGGTGAGCGAGGCTCCAAAGAGCACCGCCGCAACCGCGGCCAGCAAGACCAGGTGGGATTTCAGAGCGCGTAAGGTTACGTCCATCGTTAAGGCCCCCTGCCTTTTGACCCCCGAGGGTCATCATGTACTTACCGACGTTGCGATCGTCGCCTCGACGCGGGACACGCCGAGGAATCATACGACGACATAACGCGGTTTCATAGGGGTTTCCCCCATGAAACGGCGCAAAAACCATCATCACGTCCGCGTCAGCGGCACGTCAACGGATTTGATGCAACTTCTCAGCTCCCCCCGATGAGTCTTTGCAGTATACGGGTACTGACACCCTGCGGCGAGGGAGTCGCCTACCGTCCTACAATCAATCGGCATGGGAGCCACCCATGAGACGGCTCAACCGCGCCCGGCGAGCGGCTCCCTCGCAAAGTTGCTTTCACGTTGCGAAAAGGGCAGTGAGGAACAAACAAGGAGCGAGATGCGTCTAGTACGTGTCCCCCGCTACATACGCGGAATTGACTCAATCAAGGAGGAACTATTTCGTAAGCGAATCGCGTTC
>JAXLXV010000074.1:0-1280 GCA_046327745.1 Gemmatimonadaceae bacterium
ACTGTCCAAGACATCTCTAACAGAAGTTAACGTCTTTGGCTATGCTAATTTCCGTTCGCTGGGAGGCCACGAAAGGAGATTGGCATGGACGCCAGGTTTTTGCAGCGGAAGCACGAATTGATCGCAGAAGCGCAGGTGGAGCCCGGGCTGTTCGCGGGAGTGAGCGAGCGCCTTGCGAAGTTCACGGCGCCGTTTGTCCGCACGCTGGTGCAGGCCAAGCAGCGGACGCGGGCGGCCGACTTCATCGGCGGTCTGCTTTCGGACGTGGAACGGAAGAACGCCGAGTCGATCGCGTATCGCTGCGATCAGGAACGCCAGGAGATGCAGTATTTCCTGGGCGAGTCCCGGTGGGATCATCGTCCGCTGCTGCTGGAGCTGGCGACGCAAGTCGGACGCGACCTGGGTCGCCCGGACGGCGTGATCGTGTTTGACCCCAGCGCCTTCCCGAAGAAAGGCACGGAGTCCGTCGGCGTGCAGCGGCAGTGGTGCGGCCGCTTGGGGAAAGTCGAGAACTGCCAGGTGGGCGTGTACCTGGGTTATGTGTCGCCAGAGGAGCACGCCTTGGTGAACGTGCGGCTGTACTTGCCGCGGCAGTGGGCCCGGGACCGGAAGCGTCGCCAGAAGTGCCACGTGCCCCGCGAGGTCCGCTTTCAGACCCGGCACGCGCTCTGCCTGTCGATGCTCGATGAGATGGGGCATCTGCTGCCTCACGCCTGGATCGCGGGAGACGACGAGATGGGCCGCAGCAGCGCCTTTCGCCGGGAATTGCGGGCCCGCAAGGAACAATACCTGCTGGCTGTGCCGTCGAATACGCTGATTCGCGACTTGGAGTCGGTCCCCGCGCAGGCGGACGAAGCCGCACCGCGGCGTCGGGCGCCCTTCACGCGGGTCGACCATTGGCGCGACGACTTGCCGGCCGGCGCTTGGCAAGCGGTCAACGTCCGCGACGGCGAGAAGGGTCCCTTGTGCGTGGAGGTCGTTTCCTGGCGGGTGCAAGCCAAGACGGAGCAGCGGCGCGTGGGCCCCGAGGAATTGCTGGTGATCGTTCGCACGCCCGAGGCCGCCGGCGGTTGGAAGTACGACTTCTATCTCAGCAACGCCTCCCCGAGTACGTCGCCCGCCGACCTGGCCCGCGTGGCCAAGGCCGAGCATCGCATTGAGGAGTGTCTGCAGCGGGGCAAGAGCGAGGCGGGCCTGGCCGACTATGAGGTTCGCAGTTGGGGCGGCTGGCATCACCACCAAACGCTCTCGCTGATCGCAGCGTGGTTCCTCAACGTCGA
>JAXLXV010000075.1:0-1196 GCA_046327745.1 Gemmatimonadaceae bacterium
CTTCACGAAGTTGTACCAGACGGTGTAGAGCGCGATCATGTGGCAGTGGTTCGCGAGCTTCTTCGAGAAGGCGTTCGTGAGCCGGGTGAACCGGCGGTTCGCCATCCGAAGCGTGAGGTTGCTCCGCTCGATGTAGCTCGTGGAGACGTGCGCGGGGTCCGGGTTGCCGAGGACCGTTTCGCGCTTCGTCCCGATGCAGGTGGCCGGTGAGTAGCGCGCTTCCTTGGCCGGCTCAGCCCCGTACAGCTTGACCAGCATCGCGTAGTCGACCGCACCACCGAAGGCGTAGTCCACGGCGTCCAAGTACGCCTTGTGCCCGTCGGTGGTGAGCTGCACGCGCCCATGAATGCGACCGGCCACGTCGTCCATGAACTCGGACGCGCAACCAGCATCCCGATCGCCCACGAACCAGCCGATGATCAGCTTCGAGTCGGCGTCAATCGCCGTCCACGTCCACACGTCGCCCACGCCGTCGGGCCGCTCCTCGCCCTTGGCCTTCGCGGTCTTCTCCTTCATCCCGCAGAAGGACCAGATTTCGTCGCACTGCACGCGCTTCGAATGGACATCGCGCACGGTGCGGTCATGGAACGCGGCGCATGCCTCGCCGGCTAGAATGAGGTAGCGAGCCACGGTGTTGATCGAGACGTCCACCACGCGGGAGATCGACCGCATGGACACGCCCTCGCAAAGCATCGAGAGGATTTGGACGCGCTTCGCTTCCGGCAACGTGTTCATGCTGGAGCAGTATGAAATTATTGCCTGAGTGTCAAGCATAATTATCAGAACATCGAAATCCCGGTCCCGACCCACAGCGTAGGGCTGGCTACTTGCCCGCCCTTGCGCGGCTTGCTATTCGAGGCACGTTGACTTATATGTCAATCCATGGCGCGATCCAAGCGCGACTCGCCGATGGCTCTCTTTCCCGTTTCGAGGTGGCTTACCCGCCTGGGGCCGTCGCTCCGCCGCCAGACGTCAATGGCCGCACGCTGTACTATTCGCATGAGATCGGGGACCAGTTGGAAGACGACGATGAACGCTGGTGGACAGTCGTGGACGAGTTCATCATCTTTGTTGAGGGGATGACGCCGGTGACTGTGCGGCGACTCGGTTACGATCGAGATGCCGACCTGCCAGCCACTATGGTTCGCCTGGAACCGCGTCAGCCTGACGAACCGCGCGACTTCTGGGAGATGCGA
>JAXLXV010000076.1:0-1180 GCA_046327745.1 Gemmatimonadaceae bacterium
GCGAGCACAGCCCAGCGTCACGAGCGCCACGGTCGGCAGCGCGGCGGGATCGGGTGGTGGTGAGGAAGACATCGCGAGGACGAGTATGCCTGCTGCGGAGCCGAGGTTCCGCGTCGGCGGCGCCGACGGGTGTGACCTACGAGAACGAGTTGTCGGTGGTTTGGAGGATTCCGTCCTTTTTAGCGTGGAGTGGGTAGAGACCCCGCCCGTGGGTCCCCCTTGATGAGGCACCTCCATGGTCGACTCCAACACCGTGCTCTGGGGCCAGACGATCATGTACACCTGCTACTGCCTGGCGATCATCGCCGTCGTGGGGTGGTTCGCGTTGCGCGTGACCCGCCCCGCCGGCGCCGACCCGGCAGTCAAGCCGACGTTGTTCTATTCCTTCGTCGGCCTGTTGGTCCTGATCGGCGTCTCCTTGCACGTCATCACCTACAACACCATCCCCTGGGTCAAGGACGACCTGAAGGCCGCCCCCGTCGCGGCCGACCGCACCTACAAGATCTCGGTGGGAGACCACCGGTTCACCCTGCCTTCCGAACGCATCGACGTGCCGTGCGGCGAACGCGTGAAGTTCAGCGTGACCAGTGACGATCTGACCTACGGATTCGGCCTGTTCCGTGACAACAACTCGATGGTCATGCAGATGCAGGTCGTGCCCGGACACGCGAACGACCTGGTGTGGACGTTCGATGCCAATGGCCTCTACACCATCCGCTCGACGGAGTACTCGGGCCCGAAGGGCTACCACATGGTCGTCAAGGACGCGGTCAGCGTGACCGGTTGCAAGGACAACGACTCGGCCACCAACCAGCTCGCAGAAGGAGCGGCGCAATGACGTTCACCGAGACCCTGCTCGACGGGAACAAGCACTCCTTCAAGCCCGAGACCCTCACACCGATGCAGAAGCTGACGCTGAAGTACGTCATCTTCTCCTCGATCTACTACGCGTTCGCCGTGATCGAGGGCATGCTCATGCGGATCAACCAGGTGGACCAGCTCGGGTTCCTCTATCCGAAGCGCTACTTCGCCATGTTGACGGCCCACCCCCTCGTGGGCATCTTCGGATCGTCGTACCTCATGGTGTTCGGCGCGTTCACCTTCCTGCTGCCGTTCCTGCTGAAGAAGCCACTGTGGTCGTTCAAGATCGCGAACTGGACGTTGTGGCTGATCGTCGTCG
>JAXLXV010000077.1:0-1150 GCA_046327745.1 Gemmatimonadaceae bacterium
TCAGCCCGCAGCCGTCGACTGACAGCGTCCCCGTCGGGCCGACATAGATCCCATCGCTGGGCAACAGGTAGTCCAGGACCGTGTCGTTAGCCCGCAAGGTGGCGTTCGAGCCGCCGATACCGATCTTCACTGCCTTCACCGCAATGGGCGTTGCCAGCGTCACCGTGTAGGTCCCAGAGGCGTTCAGGCACGCACTGTCATTCGATCCGGGCACAGCACCAGTCGACCACTTGGTGGGATCGTCCCAACGACCGTTGACGGCGTTGGCCCAGTAGATGGTGCACGCGGGGAGCGCGGACCCCGTCGGGGAGGCTTGGACCTGTTCAGGCGTTAGGGAGCGCGCGTCGTTAGGTCGCGCGGGCGCGAAAGGAGTTTCCGTCTGACAGGCGACCAGGAAAGCCGCCATCAGGCAGGTAAGTGTACGAGACATGGAATCGACAGGAATGAGCAGACGACGCGCCACCGCCATGTGGCGCATCTAATGGGGCCACAATGTACGTGGTGAGTGTTGTCATGGGTGTGATGTCGCCTACTCGCCACGCTCATCCGTAGCACCTGGCGGAGTCGACCATATCGCAGTGGTCAACAACACAGACGGAGACTCGAGGGGCTCCGTCCACGAGCGGGCGCGATCAGATCACGTGTTGAACGGTCACGTGCGTTAGGCGGTCAATGAGGGGCGTCACCCGCCGCCTGCCAGCATGGCCAGCACCTGACGAGCCGCGCGCGTGCCCTCCTCACCGGCCAACGTGTGCGTCTGGTGTCCAGAGAGTTCGGAATGCGCAAACGCCACCTGACCAACTGGGGTCCTGATGACGTCACTCGGCGCCGGCCGGCCATCACGGCCAAAGAAGAATCCCGGTCCGGCGTTGATGTACGCGTGTCCCCAGCGATTCAGGATGATCCCAGCAATGTCGCGTCGCGGATCAAACCCAGCGTTCCCGAACAACGTCACGAGTTGCTTACGGATTTGTCGTTCGTAGTCGCGATAACTCGTCGCGTACATCTCGCGTCGTCCGGCCTTGCCCTGTTCCTCGAGCGGTAAGCTCCGCTTCGGAAAAGGCACGTACATCGTGAACAACGTGGGTTGATCAGGATCGAACGGTGGCCGATAGTCGCCGACATACATTGGGGCGCGCAGGTTGCCCGT
>JAXLXV010000078.1:0-1118 GCA_046327745.1 Gemmatimonadaceae bacterium
AGCGGTATTCGCCACCATCGCAGCTACAACGGTTCCGCTCATCTCGTTAGGGTCAAGGGCGGCGAGTACTTGCTGCAGCGCGCGCGCCCCGCCGAATTCGTCGCCGTGCGTCAGCGCCTGCACCCAGACGAGCGGGCCCGGGCGCGTCCCGGTCACGACGACAACCGGAAGGGAAAGGGGGGTTCCGTCTGCCTCCTCGATCGGGTTCAATGCCCCGCGGACCTTTGCACCTGCCACCCCACGCGCCGTTCCAACCTCCACCGCTCGCGGCGATTGCGCGACCGTGTCGTCAGGCGTGACGACCACGAGTGCGGCGACAAGCATCAGCAGTGCGCGGGAGAGACCGAACATAGGGTGTCCTTGGTTGCGTTTTGGTGCGGAGAATTCCATCGTTGCGGCCGAACAACTTCCTGTTGAAGGAGACGAAACAACGTGCTGGTGCCGACGAGACGACCCCGAACAATGACGCGCGCCGCGCGGTTGACGCTCCTTTGCGGTGTGATCCTCTCATCCCCGGTGGGCGCACAGAACAACGACTGGACAACCCCCTTTCCGCCATTCCGAATCGCCACGAACCTGTATTACGTCGGCAGCAAGGGACTCGCGAACTACCTGATCACGACACCGCAGGGTCACATCCTGATCAACAGTGACCTGGAAGCCAATGTGCCGATGATAAAGGAGAGTGTCGAGAAGCTGGGATTCAAGTTCGGCGACATCAAGATCCTCCTGATCAGTCACGCGCACTGGGACCACGACGCCGGCAGCGCGATGATCACGGAGATGACCGGGGCCCAGTACATGGTGATGGACGCCGACGTTCCGGTGGTTGAATCCGGCGGCGCGACTGACTTTCAGTACGCGAAGGACACCGCAACGCTCTACCGTTCGACGAAGGTCGACCGTGTGCTCCACGACGGCGACCAGGTTAAACTCGGCGGCGCGGTTTTGGTCGCGCATCTCACACCCGGGCACACCAAGGGGTGCACCACATGGACCATGCAGGTGAACGATGGTGGGAAGAGCTACAACGTCGTCATCATCGGAAGCCCCAACGTGAATTCGGGCTACAAGCTGGTCGGCAATGACCGCTACCCAGGTATCGCCCGCGACTTTGA
>JAXLXV010000079.1:0-1099 GCA_046327745.1 Gemmatimonadaceae bacterium
GGTCAGAGACGGCAAGCCGCACCGGCGTCTGTTCGAACGCCGTCGATCCCGGAGCCGCGACCCACACAAACGGCTCATACCTGATGATTTGTCCGCTCCGGTCCGTTTCGGGCAACGAGATGAGCGCGAGATCCAGCTGGTGCGCGCGAAGCCGGTCGAGCAACGGTGGCGTGGAAGCGCACACGACCTCCACGTGCACTTGCGGATGCTCCGTCGCAAACCCGCGCAGTAGTGGTGGCAGAAACACCGTGGCATAGTCGTCGGGGCACCCGAAGCGCAGCGTGCCAGCGAGTCCGCGTCCCGAAAGGTCCGCGACCGCTTCATCGTGACAGCGAAGGATCCGATGCGCGTGAGTCAGCAGGCGGGTGCCGTGGGGGGTCAGCGTTACACCACGTGGTGTGCGGTGGAGCAGCTGCTGCCCTAGCTCGCCTTCCAATCGCTTGACCTGCAGGCTGACCGCCGCCTGCGTCACGCCAAGCCGGCCCGCCGCCTGACTGAACGACTTGTGTTCGACGATGGCGACAAAGGTGCGAATGAGGTCGAGTTCGAGCGCCATGGTTCACCATAAGCAAGACTTATGGCAACCATAACACACATTACCAGTCCTTGCATCCCTCCTGCGACGCATGGAGAATTCGTGACCACTTCATGCCTTCCCATGCCGGCTTGCAGGCCAATGCTCCATCGACTCCGTGTTCGTTGCCGCGACGGTCTCGCCTTGATGGCACTGGCCATGGCGTGCGCCTCGGCGGCCGCGCCCGCGGCTGACGCCCAAGCGACCGTCGGCGACGTCCCGAAGCAGTTCTCGGTTCAAGCTGCCGAGCAGGACTACGCCAGACACGAGGCGATGATCCCGATGCGAGACGGGGTCAGGCTGTACACCGTCTGGTTCGTGCCCAAGGGCGCCAAGGGCGCTCCCATGGTCATGGAGCGGACCCCTTACAACGTGTCGATCTTCGAGTCACGCATCGTCAGTCGCCCGCTCTTTCGCGCGGGGTATATCCTGGTCTACCAAGACGTCCGCGGGAAATACAAGTCGGAAGGCGAGTACGTCGTGACGCGGCCGGTGCGCGGTCCGCTCAACTCCACTGCCACGGAT